>CADEFT010000008.1 GCA_902826685.1 uncultured Acidobacteriota bacterium | reverse complement strand
CCTGTGAAGCCCGGCCAGGCGGGCGCGGTTCTGCTGCGGCTGGGTGAGAAAATGGGCCGCGGCGATGAATCGGTGGTCCGGTGGTATCCGCGAATCGCCGAGCTTTCGCGGCACGAGTCGGCCCAGTTGCGCAAGAACGTCGCCTGGACGATGGGCAAGGATCTGCGCCATGCGGAGTTCCGTTCAAGCCTGCATGCGATGCTAGGCGATCCCGAGCCGCGTGTACGCCGCGCCGCCGCGATCAGCCTTGCCCTCGCCGGCGATGCCGCCGCGCGGCCCGTGCTGCTCGAAGCGATCGGACTTCAGGTGGTGCTGTCTCCGTTCGCCGGTTCCGTCAATCCTCGCATTCAACCGGCCGACACAGCCACCGCGGACACAGCCGTCGCCCGTGTGGGCGAGCAGTTCGTCGAAGCCGGCACGGCTGGCACGGTGAAACGTGTGTTGGTGAAAGATGGCGAACTCGTCTCCAAGGGCCAGGCGTTGATCGAAATGACCGCCCCGGACGACGAGTTGATCGATGGCTTGCGCGCGCTCGCTCACGTCGGCACCGCCGCCGACGCCGACGCGATCACCGCCTGCGCGAAGCTGGCTTCGGGTGAGAACAAGGCCGTCGTCGAAAATCAGGCGCAGCGGACGCTCCGCCAGATCGCCGCCCGCACCCGCTAACTCAGCTCAACAAATCCCGGATCACCCGGCCCTGAATATCCGTCAACCGGTAGTGCCGCCCCTGGAACTTGTAGGTCAGCCGCAGATGATCCACGCCTAGGCAGTGCAGAACCGTGGCGTGCAGATCGTGCACGTCCATCGGATCGCGCGCGATGTTGTAGCTGAAATCGTCCGTCTCCCCGTAAGTCGTTCCCGGCTTGAAGCCGCCGCCCGCCGCCCACATGGCAAAGCAGCGCGGATGATGATCGCGCCCGTAGTTGTCTTCGGTGAGCGTACCCTGCGAGTACACCGTGCGGCCAAATTCCCCGCCCCAGACGATCACCGTATCTTCCAGCATGCCGCGCTGTTTCAGATCCTGAATCAGCGCCGCCGATGGCTGATCGGTCTGTTCGCACTGCAGCCGGATATCGCGAGGCAGATTGTTGTGCTGATCCCAACCGCGGTGGAACAACTGAATGAACCGCACGCCGCGTTCGGCCAGCCGCCGCGCCAGAATGCAGTTGGCCGCGTACGATCCGGGCTTGCGCGAATCCGGCCCGTACATCTCGAACACGCGTTCGGGTTCTTTCGAAAGGTCGGTCAACTCGGGCACCGAAGCCTGCATCCGGAACGCCATCTCATACTGCGCGATGCGTGTGGAGATTTCAGGGTCCTGCTGATCGGCCAGCTTGAGGTCGTTCAACTTGCCCAGGTCGTCCAGGAACCGCCGCCGCGCCGCGCGCTCGTAACCGTCGGGATCGGAAAGATACAACACCGGGTCCCCGCCGGCGCGGAACTTCACACCGGCGTACTTCGATGGTAGAAATCCGCTCGACCATTGGCGGTCGGCCAGCGCCTGCGCGTTGCCCTTGCCCTGCGACACCATGACCACGAACGCCGGCAGGTCCTCGCTCAAGGTGCCCAATCCGTATGCGATCCAGGACCCGATGCTCGGCCGCCCGGCGAGTTGAAATCCGGTCTGAAAGAACGTCACCGCCGGATCGTGATTGATCGCGTCGGTGTGCAGCGATCGCATCAGCGTAATCTCGTCGGCCACCTTGGAAAGGTGCGGCAGCAATTCGCTCAGCACCATGCCCGACTGCCCGCGCGGCTCAAACTTGAACACCGAAGGCGCCGTGGGGAACGTTGCCTGATAGGCCGTCATGCCCGTCAACCGCTGGCCCATCCGCACCGATTCCGGCAAATCCTTCCCACGCGCTTTGGTCAACCCCGGCTTGTAATCGAACAAGTCCAGTTGCGAAGGCGCACCATGCTGGAACAAATAAATCACGCGCTTGGCCTTGGGAGCGAAATGCGGCAATCCCGGCAAACCGCCGCTCGCCTGTGCATCGCGATTGAGCAGCGACGATAGCGCCGCCACGCCGATTCCCTTGCTGGTGCGCGAGAAGAAGTGCCTGCGCGTCATTTCCAATGGATTCATGGCCGCTTACTCCTTCGTAATCGCTTCGTCCAGATTCAACAGAAGACTCGCCACCGAAGCATACGACGCGAGTTCGCGCGGGTTCAGAGATCCATCGGACGGCGTCTCGCCCTGCTTCAGATACGCCGTCACTCGGTCCGGCTTACCGGCGAAGTAATCCAGATGGAACTGCAGATTGGCGCGCAGAACTTCGGCTTCCTTCGCCGACGGCGCCCGCCCGGTCGCCAGCCGGAAGCCGTACCGCAGCCGAGCCTCCGGTTCGACGCCGCCTTCCTTCATCATGCGCTGCCCCACGAATCGCGCCGCCTCGACGAAGGTGACATCGTTCATCAGGTTCAGCGCCTGCAGCGGAGTATTGGTGCGATTCTCCCGCACCGTGCAAGCTTCGCGAAGAGCCGAATCGAAATTCGCCATCATCGGCGGCGCCACCGTGCGCTTCCAGAACGTATATAGGCTGCGGCGGTAAAGATCGTCGCCCTTGCTCTGCACATACTCCATGTCCTGCATGATCAGTTCTTTCCACAGACCTTCGGGCTGGTAAGGCTTCACCGAAGGCCCACCGATGCGCGCCGTCAGCAATCCGGCCGCATGCAGCGCCGAATCGCGCACCATCTCGGCCGGCATGCGGAAGCGCGGACCGCGCGCCAACAGCCGGTTCTCCGGGTCGCGCCCCAGCAGTTCCGGCGAAGCTTTCGACGACTGCCGGTAGGCGGCGCTCATCACCATCTGTTTGAGCATCGCCTTCAGATCCCAGCCGCCTTCGCGGAATTCGATTGCCAGCCAATCGAGCAGTTCCGGATGCGAGGGCCATTCCCCCTGCAGACCGAAATCCTCCACCGTCTTCACCAGTCCCACGCCGAACACGCCCTGCCAGTAGCGGTTCATTGTCACGCGCGCCGTGAGAGGATTCGAAGCGTCCACCAGCCACTGCCCGAAGCCCAGCCGGTTGTTCGGCGCACCGGAGGGCAGCGGCGGCAGCGACGCGGGCACACCCGGCTCCACTTTCTCGCCCGGCTTATCGTACTGGCCGCGAGCCAGAAGGAAGGTCGATTTCGGCGCCGCGCTTTCGGCCATCACCATCGACGAAGGGAACGTCCGCTCCAGCCGCTCGCGATCCTGGCGCAGAACCACTTGCCGCGCCCACGCCTTCCGTGTGGCCTCCGGCGCCGCATGGTCGAGGAAATACCAATCCATCTGCCGCCGTTCGGCCGGCGTGCGCTGCGCCTCCGGCTTGGCCGCGATGCGGTTCAACGGCAAACCAACGGCGAGCGACTCCACTTCCTCGGCCGTGAGCACCCGCGAGTAAGAGCGTACGTCCTTGATCTGGCCGCGAAACCGCATGTCTTTCCCCGCCCCGGCGCCCACTCGAAACGGCTGCTTATAAACCGCGCCAGCGTTGCGGAACGGACGATAAAGATTGTCCTGCCCGGTCTTGAGCGCCACCGGCTTCCCGTCCACGTATAGCGTGTGGCCGACGGCCATTTTCGATCCGTCGTAGGTCCAGGCGATATGATGCCAGCGGTTGAGTTCAAGCGGGGTTTCGGCTTCCGTCTTCGTCGCATCGGTCTCCCACACATTGATCACTTGCGGAGCCAGCTTCCCGCCCACCAGATGCAGGCCGAAGCCCTTGGCCTTCGCGCTCTCGCTCATGCGCGAAAGCAGGCTGCAATCGGAACAGTCCGCCAGGAACCAGCCGCTGAAGCTGAACCGGTCTTCGATATCGAATTGCGCGGCGTCCGCCTTCTCCGTCCCCACAGGAACATCTCCGGGGAACGAAGCGTCCAGCATGACTTCGGGAGCCCAATTCACCGTCTCCCCCGATCGCAGCTTTGCCTCCCAGGCCACTCGCGCCTTGTGCGCCTCTTTCGAATGCCGCGCGATGACCGCGTCTTCGGCGGCGATCTTCGCATCGAGCGCCGCCAGCGCCGCCTGCTGATCGGGAGTCGGTGCGGCCACCAGCGGAGGCGAATTTCCATACTTCATCGCCCTGCCCGACTCGGGCACATTGTTGAAATACGCAAAGACCTGGTAGAACTCCTTCTGCGTGATGGGATCGTATTTATGGTTATGGCAGCGCGCGCAGCCGAGCGTCATGCCCATGAACATGGCCGATGTCGTCTCCAGCCGGTCCACCACATACTCCACCGCATACTCTTCCGGAATGATGCCGTCTTCGGTGTTGCCGCGATGGTTGCGGTTGAATCCCGTGGCGATCTTCTGATACATCGTCGCCCCCGGCAGCATATCGCCGGCGATCTGTTCGAGCGTGAAGCGGTCGAACCGCATGTTGGAGTTGAACGCCTGAATTACCCAATCGCGCCAGCGCCACATGGTGCGCTCCCCGTCGAACTGATAGCCGTTCGTATCGGCATAGCGCGCGCCATCGAGCCACCGGATGGCCATGCGCTCGCCGTAGCGCGACGAAGCCAACAGCCGGTCCACCACGCGTTCATAGGCTTCGGCCGAGTTGTCGTTGAGGAACGCATCGACTTCTGCGGGGGTGGCCGGCAAGCCGGTCAGATCGATTGACACCCGGCGAATCAACGTTTCCTTCGATGCCTCGGGCGAGGGACGCAAGCCTTCCCGCTCGAGCCGGTCCAGGATGAAATAGTCAAGCGCGTTGACCGGCCACTTGGCGTCCTTCACCTTCGGCAGCGCGGGCTTGACCGGAGCCAGGAACGCCCAATGCTTCTGCCACTTGGCTCCCTGTCCGATCCAAAGCTTCAGTGTGCCGATCTGCTCCGCCGTCAAGGTATGACCGGAAGCGAGCGGCGGCATGCGCAGCCCTTTTTGTTCGGTGGTGATGCGCTTGATCAAAACGCTCGAAGCCGCATCGCCTTCCACAATCGCGCGCCGCCCACCCAGGTCGGACTTGGCCGCGGCCTCGCTATCGAGCCGCAGGGGAATCTTTTTCGCCGTCGCATCCGGTCCATGGCAGCCAAAACAGTTATCGGAAAGAATGGGGCGAACGTCGCGGTTGAACTCCACCACGCGTTCCGCCCAGCCGGGTATCGCCAACAGAAGCAACAGGAAAAGACGCATCATGGGATTCCACCCGAATTATATCGTTGGTGGCGGCTCTGATGAACGTGCTGCGCGCGTTCGGCTGAGCTTAAGAGCCAACAAAAGCCCAATGAACGCCCAGAATGGCCTCGTCCTTCACCATGGAGTACGGTGGCCCCAGGTATTTCCCTTCCACGATCGGCACCCGGAACAATTCGTCCAGAACGCGATAGTAGATCCACCGGTCAGCGGCGTACAGGATCTCGCTGTCACCCTGATTGGTGCGGATCTGGAACATTGTGTTGGTCGAAGTGTCGATGGCGAACAGGATTCCCGGGTAGTAAATGCGGATTTGGTCGATTCCGGAACTTCGGGTCTCGCCATACGCTGCGATCTGCCGCGCATGAATCTTTTGCCGTTCTTCGCGTCCGGGACTGTACCTCACCGGCTGCACCTTCGCCCCCGGCACGATGGGCAGTGGGAACGAGCAGACACCTAAGATGTACTGTCCAACCGTCCGGACAATCGAAGATGTTCCCGGAACGGTGAAGTTCGACCACTTCTTGGAAAGCTTGTCATAGACGTAAAGAATGCTGAGCCCATCGCCTTCCCGCTTGGTTGCCGGATCCTGATACAGGCTTGCCACCAGTACCCTTTCGCTGTTCGCCTTAACAACCCATCGCTGGGTTTGCCCTGCCGCATCGAAGCCTGTGGGCACTCGAATGCCGATGTCCAAATTAGTGTCAACTTCGAATCTCTTCAGCACCCCCGATTCACCTTGATATGTAAGAGTGTGATCCCTGCCGCCTGACTCGCCGATTCCATGCATACCGTCGGTCATCGCTGCTGTCATGTGACCGACCACCATGGCTCGTTCCACACCCGGCGGATTCCCACGAATGGGTACGGCATAAAGAGCAGCGCCCTTCCCACCTCCAAAAGTGAGCGCCAGCACTAGGCCCAGACCAGGATGCTCCACAAAGGCGCTGTGAACGACCGAAGGCGGCCATGGCCTTCCGCCGCGCATCTCAAGCGCCTGGGCTCGTAGTTCGGGCCGAGACGGAGTCCAGGCGGAATCAGGCAAGGCGTTTGCGTCTACGCGCACGGTTCGCTGGGCGTTTACGTTGTTCATATCGAGCAGCGTTACAACAGGTGTTGCCAGAACACCTTTGGGCGTAATGATCGCGATAACACGCTTAGCATAGTTGACAGTGACGAAATCCACGCCGCCGTCTGGCGGTGCGCCAAATGTCCGGAGCTTCGAAATTCGACTTCTTTCGGCGTCGACCCGGATAAATTCTACGATGTCTGGGTAGCTGTTCTGCCAACGCAATTGCCCGGATAAACAATAAAGTGGCGGAGGAATTGTGATGGGTTGAGCGTCCAGGACACTACTAATCAGCCAGCTCGCTGCGCCTGCTGAAAACTTCCGCCTCCTGAGATGGCTTGCCACGGCTGCACCTCATCGCCAACGCAAGCAACAGCAAAGCCGCATCATGGGATTCCATCCGAATTATATCGTTGCCGGACCCTGCGCTAGACTGAAGGGTATGGCAGAGACCAAACCGGCAGCGCGCAAGCTGCCCTCCGTCCCGGTTGCCACCTGGGCGCCCGTCGTGCTGGTGGCGTGGCTGATCCCAGGCGGCGGACACTTCTACCTGAAGCGCACCGGACGCGGCATGATGCTCGCCGCCGCCATCACCATCACGTTCCTGTTCGGCGTCATGATGCGCGGGGCGATGTTTGAGCCTATGCGCGGCGACCTGCTGACCACCATCATTTATTACGGCGGTTTCGTCGCCGACATGGCCAGCGGAGTCCTCTACATGCTCACGGTCTGGCTTGGCTACTCGCAGCCTGAAATCGCCGGCCACGTGCACGACTACGGCACCAAGTTCCTGGTGGCGGCGGGTCTGATGAACGTGCTGGCCATGGTGGATGCGTTTGAGATCGTCTCCGGGAGGAAGAGCTAAATGCCAAAGCTCAGCCTCAGCCACTTCGAAGCCGCGCTGCTGTTCGCGCTACTGACTTCGGTGGTGCTCGGCGTGGTCACCAAAAAGACCGATAAGGAGCGGCTGTCCTACGGGCTTCGCTCGTTCGGCTATTTCGTGGGCGTGCTGTTCGGCCTGGCCTGGCTTATGTATCTCGGCCACGGATAGCCGTTCAGGCTTCCGCGGCGGTGCTACAGTAAACCAGAGTCAGGCTTCCATGCTTCGCATTCGCCCCCTCCTCCTCGCTTTCGCCATCGCCCTGCCCCTCGCCGCGCAGCCGGATAAAAAGAAAAACCAGGCCATCGGAAATCCCGAAGCCATCGAATCGGGCCGCAAGCTGTTTTCCACCGGATGCGCCGGATGTCACGGCCAGGCCGGACAGGGCGGCCGTGGGCCCAACCTGAAAGGCCGCGGCATGTGGCACTCGCTCGATGACGACGGTCTGTTCAACACCATCAAAAAAGGTGTTCCCGGCGCCGATATGCCACCTTCGAACCTCGCCGACGGCGAGCTTTGGCAACTGGTGGCCTTCGTCCGCTCCATCAACGCGCCAGCGGTCGAACAGAACGTCCCGGGCAACACCGATGCGGGATCGTCCATCTTCTGGGGCAAAGCCGGCTGCCACAACTGCCATCAGATTCGCGGACGCGGCGGGCTATCGGGCCCCGACCTGAGCAACATCGGCGCGACATCCACCGCCGGCGACATTCGCGACGCCATCCTCGATCCCGATGCCGACTGGGCGGAGAACTATCGCAAGGTAAGCATCGTCCGCCACGACGGCCGCACTCTCGAAGGCATCCTGCGCAACCGCGATAACTACTCGCTACAGGTGCAGGACGCAACCGGCAAGCTCCACCTTCTGCCCATCAACGACGTCAAGGAGTACACCTTGAAGCGTCCTTCCCCGATGCCCAAAGATTACAAGACCCGCCTCGACGGGCGCGAAATGTCGGATCTGGTGGCCTTCCTCAGCCGCCAGAGCATGCGCCCGCCCGAAAGCGAAACCGAAAAGGGGAAGGACTGATGCGCACCACCGCTTTGCTTCTCTTGCTCGCCGCCTGGCCAGGGGCCGCTCAGGTCCGCTACGAAGACATCCTCAAGGGGCCTGGGAACGACTGGCTTACTTACGCCGGCGGGTTCGACGGCCAGCGCCACAGCCCGCTGAAGCAGATCGACTCGACCAATGCCGGCTCCATCGTGCCCAAATGGGTCTTCCACGTGCCCAAAGCCAACGGCATGCGCACCCATCCGCTGGTGCACGACGGCGTGATGTACCTGACCAACGCCAACACCGTCTACGCCATCGACGCCGCCACAGGCCGCCAGATCTGGACCTGGAAGGATACCCGCGCCAAGAAGGAAACCACCAACCGCGGCGTCGCGCTGATGGGCGATCGGGTGTTCTTCTGCACCTCCGACGTCTACGTCGTCGCACTCGACCGCCGCAACGGCAACCTGATCTGGCAGAAAAAGTATGGCGATGTCGACAAGGGCCTGTTCGCCTCCGCCGCGCCGCTGGCCGTGAAAGACAAGCTGCTGGTGGGCGTGGCCGGCTCCGACACCGGCATGCGCGGCTACATCGCCGCCTTTTCCGCCACCACCGGTGAAGAGCTGTGGCGCACTTACACGATTCCCGGCCGCGGCGAACCGGGCGCGGAAACCTGGAGCAAGGAATTGCTCGACTGGGGCGGCGCGGGCACCTGGCTGAGCGGCACCTACGACCCTGAGTTGAATCTCGCCTACTGGACCACCGGCAACGCCTGGCCCGATTTCTACGGCGGCAATCGCGAAGGGGACAACCTCTATACCTCCTCGCTTCTGGCCCTCGATCTCGAAACCGGCAAGATGAAGTGGTACTTTCAATTCACGCCGCATGATGTTCACGATTGGGATGCTCAGTCGTGGCCTGTCCTCATCGACATGCCCTGGGAAGGAAAGCCCCGCAAGCTCGTCTTCCATGCCAACCGCAACGGCTTCTGGTATGTCCTCGACCGCGTGACCGGCCAGTTCCTGAGGGCCACCAAGCTGGTGGATAATCTCGACTGGGCCACCGGAGTCGATGCCAAGGGCCGACCCCTGGTGGTCAAAGGCAAAGAGCCGACACCGGCCGGCAACGTCGTCTGCCCCGGCGTCCGCGGCGCCACCAACTGGATGTCGCCCTCCTACAACCCCGCCACCGGTCTGTTCTACATCATGACGGTGGAGCAATGCGACATCTACACCAGTTCAGCCAAGGAACCCGAGCCAATGAAAGGGTTCTCCGGCGGCGGCGCCGGCAAGAATCCCAAAACGCCCGGCAACTTCGTTCTCCGCGCCTTCGATCCAAAGACCGGCAATCGCGTCTGGGAATATCCCATGACCGGGCCGATGGAGGCCTGGCCGGGGACGGTCTCGACGGCCGGGGGCCTGATCTTTTCGGCCGACGACGACGGTCACCTGATCTCGATCGATGCCCGTACGGGCCAGGCGCTATGGCACTTCAACATGGGCGAAACGATCGCCACGTCGCCCATCACTTATATGGTGAACGGCAGGCAGTACGTGTCGATCGCCAGCGCCACCGCCGTTTTTTCCTTCGGCCTGTTCGAACCGATGCGGCCCACGATGCCGCCCACCGTCAGGATGGTCGAATAGAAAATGAACATCCGGTTTTGAAACGGTTTCAATCCTGTTACACTACGGGGCGTGAATCGGCTGTTCCTTCTTATGGCAGTGCTGACCGGAGTGTCTCACGCCGCTGAGCCGCTCGCGCTCTGCTTCGCCCCTCCGCACGCCGTCGCGCCCGACGTTCGAAGTCAATGGCAGCAGGAACTTCGCCTCATCCTGCATCATTCGGGTTATGAGCTGAAATTGGCCGCCTGCACGCCGGAGTCGATCGAATTGCGCGTTCTACGGTCCAATCCCCGGCAGCCGCAGGCGCTGGGCGCGGCCCGCACGTCGCAGTCCAGGATCGAACCCGTCGTGGAGATTTACCTCGACCCGCTGGCCGAGTTGATCGGCACGCGCCTCGCCGGTCCCCTGGGACGCGCCATGGCACGCGTGACCGCGCATGAACTGCGCCACGTCGTCGGCCAGCAGGCGCATCATCAGGGCGGCGATTTTCCGGAAGGCTACAGCGCCGGTCTGCTCCTGGCGGCCAAGCCCGCCCACTTCCGCATTCGCTGATCAGTGCGCGCCTATGGCCGTGCCGCCCGTTGAGAAACGCGGCGTAAGCGGCTGCCCGGCGGCCGGCTGAATCGCGGGCGGCCAATAGCGAATCTCCGTCAGGCTGTTGCCGATCTGATAGCCGTCGACCGAAAGCGTCAGCGGAGCGCCGGCCGCCCGCAACGGCACATTCGGCCGCAGCGACACGTCCAGATCGTCGGCCGACGTGATGCTGTTCAGCCCCGGATTGGCGGCCCCATCCTGTGTGTCGAGCCAATCCTTGCCGCCATCCACTTCGATCACCGTACCGGTGGGAAGCCAATTGTTCCGCCCGGCCACTTTGATCTTCCCGCTGGTCCAGACCACTTCGTCGGCGCGCATCAGCCGCAAGCCCGGCTGCCCGCCTTCTTCGAGTTTCACCACCATGCTGTTCTGGAACAGGATACCGTCGATCCCCTGAAACAGCCGCACTACCGGAGTATATTGGTCGAACCTGGCGCCCGCGACAATGGTGTTGTTCGCCAGCCGCACACGGCCTCGCGAAACACCAGTGCCGTCGCCGCCGAACCGTACCCCATAGGCCAAACGGTGCACCAGAACGTTGCCCGCGACGTCGCTGTCGATGGGCACGTCGGTATCGTATTCCTGGTAGCCCAGCAATTCCAGCGTGTAGATGGCCTGCCTGTCCGTCCCCGTGTCGATCCAGTTGTAGTAGATCTCATTGCGCTCGGAACGCGTCTTGACGGCGTCGCCGCGGATATCGTGAATGTGGCTGAACTGAAGGCGCAGGCGGCTGCCGGGGTAGCGGTCGCGATCGGTCGCGACATAGAGCCCGTGCTTCAGGTTCTCGCCCGCAATCTGCCCGCCCGCGTCGGAAATCTCCACACGGTCGAGAGTCACGTTGCCGGTATAGTAATCGGCGCCGAGCAAGCCGTGGCGGGGACATCCATGAATCCAAACGTCGCGCAGCACGATGCCATCGGCCATGACGCGCACGCAGGTCTGCTCTCCGCCGGTGACCTCGAAATTCTCCACGCGGTAATGATTGGCTTCCTGAAAGTGCAGCGTGTGCGTTCCGCCGGAGATCACCGGCCGCCGCCCGTTGACCGGCATCCCGCGAATCACGATGGGATGCGCCGCCGAGCCCGGCCGCTGCAGCTTCACATCGGAATAGGTAGCGTCGCCATCCACTTCCACGATGTCGCCCTCGCGCAGTTCTGCGGCGATATCGGCGATCTGGTGGATATCGCGCCCCGGCCCCACCTGAAACACCACCGGCTCACGATCGTTGTTCCTGGTCCGCACCGCGAACCCGGCTTCGGTCAGCCTTCCGATGGAGATGGAGTCCTCCACCTTCTCACCGGCCGTACGCGATGCGGTGAGCCGCAGCCGTATTGTGTCGCCTTCGCGAAGCGCCCCCGGATTGACGGAATACGGCCCGTCGTTGATCGAAATCCCGGCGCGCTCTCCCGACAGAGTGACCGGTGTGGAACCGACGCCCACCACTTTGACGCAAGCCGAGACCGCGATCTCGCCTGGCTCCACAGCATCCACGGTCGGGAAGTTGAAGGTGAGCCGCCGTCCGTTGGGACTGGTGGGGTCCACGCCGATATTCTTCACCCGGCAGGCTCGCGGATCCATCAGCATCGTACGCACCGTGAAATCGGCCGACGCGCCGCCGACCCGCACCACCGCCGACCCGTCGCGGTTATACTCGACCGGCGCCTTCACCCGTAGCCGCAACCGCTGGCCATTGCCGATCGTGCCGCCCGTGTCAATGTAGTCGCCGCCGTCGAGCGAATACTCACCGCCCGTGATCGATAGCGCCACTGGCGCGTCCAACCCGGCGATTGTCACTTCCTCGGATTCATAGACTTCGCCGGGCGTCGCATTCACCCGTCCGAGAAACGTGAAGCCGCGCGGCAACCCATCCGAGGGCGCCGTGCGTATGCGGAATGCCGCCACGCCGTCGCCCACCCGCGCCGTCACGTTGGTCTCGCCATCCGGCGATTCGGCGGAACGTCCGCGCAGACGCAACGTCCCCTTCCGCGCCACCACGCCCGGCGCCGACGTGAACGCACCGCCATCCACCGAGTACTCGCCGTTTTCCACAGTCACCGGTACCGCGACGTTGATGCCCAGCACCGCCGCCCGGCCCGATTGCACCACCACTCCCGGCTGCACGTCGCGCCGCTCTTCAAACGACATCGCATCGGGCCGCGTCAGCACCGGCCGCTCGCCCGCCGTGCGAAACGCCCAGATCCTGGCCGGGATCGCCTCGACGATCCAGGGCTCGGCGTTCAACCGCGCCCAGCCTCGATCCGCTTCGACATAGTACTCCGATCCGGCCAGCAATCCGAACTGCGTCATCGGCAGTTCGATTTCCCGCTTGCCCTCCTGCGGATCGCCCTTGCGGAACTCGACCTCCGGTCCCATCCGGTCGCCGGTCTCGGCATCGATCACGCGCAGCTTCGCGTCGCGCACGTACTCGAAGTAGGTGGGACCGTTGAAGCGGATCAGAAGACGGTCGCTGGCATCGATCCCGGCCGTGCCGGGCGCCGGATACACGCGCTCAATTCCGGCAACGGGAACGGCGGCGGGTTCACCGCTCTGCCCCCTCGCCGGCCAAAGCCCGGCAAGGCCAACGGCGAGGCACGTCCATGCCGTGAATCCGCGCGGCGCTGTCACTCCCCGATTCTACCATCGACCGTTCCCTGACTTACTGTTTTGGCGCAGGCAATCGACCGCCTGGATTCCGCTTTGATAGTTCTAATACTTCCGTGAACTGGTAAGCATATTTTCCACGAAAAATCGTTCTGGATCTTGCTATTTTATAGTAATTCAAATTATAGTTCGGTTTGTCTTCCCGTGCCGTTTTGCGGGAACTCGTGGATGCCGTACTCCGCCCTATTCCGAGCCAAAATCTGCTGCCTGATCGCCATCGCGATACTAGCAAGCACAGACCGCTTGCGGGCTCAGGAATCCAACTCTAATTCGAATGAAACTTCCCCGCAAATCAATTTATTGGATTCCCAGTTTCTGGGACCGGGCGATCTAATCTTCGTCCGCGCCCTGCACGCCCCCGAAATTTCCGAGAAGCCCGTCCGCGTCGATGAATCGGGGTCTATCCAGCTGCCGCTGATCGGTTCGGTGGAGGCCAAGGGTCTTCGCCCCGATCAGATCGCCGCCGTCATCCAATCGAAACTCGGGCAGGTCGTGCGCGATCCGCAGGTGACGGTGGAAGTGACCGAGTGGAAAAGCCATCCGGTATCGGTCCTCGGCGCGGTAAAGACGCCGGGCGTTTACCAGGTGCAAGGGACGCGGCGCGTACTGGAAGTGCTTTCGATGGCAGGCGGCATCGATGCCGACGCGGGCGCGCATCTGCGCATCACCCGCTACCAGACCGGCGGTCCGGAAGATCCGCTGTTCCATGGCTCCGGCGATTCCCGCATGGCGGAGATCAGCCTGGAGCGTCTGCTGGGCGCCCGCCGTCCCGAATTCAATGTCCCCATACGCCCGCGGGATGTCATCGTCGTGCAGCGGGCCAAACTCGTTTACGTCATTGGCGAAGTGCGCCGGTCGGGCGGCTTCACTCTGCGCGAGCGAGAGGCGATGTCGGTCCTGCAGGCGCTATCGATGGCCGAAGGATTGACACCGGTGGCCGCGGCCGGCAAGGCGCGCATCATCCGGCCGGGAGAAGACGGAGCGCGCATCGAACTCCCGGTGGACGTCAAGCGCATCCTCGAAGGAAAACTTCCCGACGTGTCGATGCTGCCCCACGATGTGCTGTTCGTGCCGAGAAGCGCGGGCCGCAGCGCGTCGCTGCGCGCGGCCGAAGCCGCCATCAGCATGGGAACGGGCCTGGTCATATGGCGCCGGTAAGGAGGCAGCCATGAGCCACCATCCCGCCCGCCGTGAGCGGCCGGCGCCGCCCGCGTCTCCAAAAGTCATCGAGTACAAGCCGCCCGCCGCGGCCGCCGCCGAAGACCGCGGTTACGCCACCATCGCCGATCTGGCCTCGCTGTTCTGGCGCCGCAAGGCCATCGTCGCGGCGGCCGTCGTGCTGGGGGCGATCGCCGGGCTGACGGCTGCCTTCTCCCAGCGGCGCACCTACCAGGCGCGAACCTCGTTCGAGATCCGCATGCCCAACGAGGATTACCTCAACCGCCGCCAGCTCGATCCCAACGTCGAGCCGGGAACGGTTTTGATGGAGCCCTTTCTGCAAACGCAGATCAAATTGCTGCAAAGCGACACCCTGTTGATGCAGGTCGCCGGAAAGCTCGGGCTGGCCCAGCTTGAGGAGTTCCGGGGCAAGCCTGCCTTCTGGAGATCGCTACTGCCTTCCACCGGAAGTGCGACCAAGGGCCCGGCCCGGGAGATGCTGGTGGCGGCGATTCGAAAACGGCTCGGCATTCGGCTTGCCTCGCAAACCCAGGTGGTGGAGGTTCTGTTCGAATCGCACGACCCGGCGCTGGCGGCCGGCTTCGCCAACGAGATGGCCGAGGCTTACCAGATTCAATCGCTCCAGCGCCGCATTCGCGCCACCACACAGACCGGCGTGCTGCTGGCCCAGCAGATCGAGGGACTCGAATCTTCGCTCCGTTCGGCCGAACGGGAACTGCAGAATTTCGTCACCACCAGCGGACTGCTCGCCGGGCCCGAGCGCGACAGCGTGGAAGAAGCCCGCCTGCGGCAACTGCAGACCATGCTCACGGCGGCCACCGACGGGCGGATCGCCGAGCAATCGCGCTTTGAACAGTCGGCGGCTACCGAAGCCGGCACGCCCGCCGACGCACTCGAAAGCGAATCGCTGCGGACCTACCGCGCTCGTCTCACCGATCTGCGTCAGAAGCTGGCCGAGGCGCTCGAGATCTACAAACCGGCGCACTTCCGCGTACGGCAACTGCAAGCGGAAGTGCTGGAAGTCGAGCGGGCCCTTGCCAGCGAGAAGGAAGGCGTTCTGATCCGCCAGCGCCAGTCTTTCGCCGCCGCCGAGCAGCGGGAGCGCGCCTTGCGCAAGGATTACGAAGCCCAGGTCGCCATCGCCGCCCGCCAATCCGCTCTGTCGGTCCGCTACACCACCCTGAAGAACAAAGTCGAAACGCAGCGCCAGCTTTACGATTCCACGCTGCGGCGCGTGCAGGAAGCGCAGGTGGCTTCCACCATGCAGTCGAGCAACGTGCTGGTGATCGATCACGCCGCGGTGCCGGAAAGGCCGTTCAAGCCGAACAAGCCCTTCTATCTCGTTCTGGGTTCGGCCGTCGGCCTGTTCGCGGGCCTGGTGGTGGCCTTCGCCAAAGAGCGGCAGGCCGGGCCCGCCGGAATCGCGACCCAGCCGGAATTGGCGCCCGTAATCCCGCGGCCCATCGCGGCGGCGGAACCGCACTCGGCCGGCCTGCCACGTCCCAAATGGCAGAACGCCGCCACGGGGCCGGTGGAAACCTTCGACGCCGTGCTGCGAACCGTGCTCGACGGCATGGACGCCGCCGAGCCCATGACCATGGTGGTGCTCACCAGCGTTTGCGGAGATGAGGATCATGCCGCGGTCGCGAGCAATCTGGCCGCTTCGGTGGCTCGAAGCGGAAAACGCGTGCTGCTGCTCGACGTCGACCGTTTCGCCTCGAGCGTTCACTCCATTCTCGGCGTCGCCAGCCAGTTCGGGTTTTCCGATCTGCTCGATCCTACCGCCGATGGCGCGCTGGCCGATCCTCTGCCGCATATCGCGGCTACCGGCGTTCCCGGTCTCTATGCATTGCCTTCCGGCGGACTGCTGCACCGGCTTCCGGAGTTGATGAAGACGCCGCGTGCGGCGGAGTTGATCGACCGGCTGCGCCAGTCCTTCGATCTGGTGGTGGCCGACGCAGCGCCCGTGCTCTCCGCCACCGAAGTCCACATCCTCGCCGGCTTGAGCGATGGCGTAGTGATGGTGACGCGAGGCGCCTGGACCGCGCCTTATCTGCGCAAGGCCGCCGCAAGCCAACTGGCCGCCCGGCGCGTTCGCCTCATCGGAACGGTGGATCACGTCTGATATGCCCGCACTCGCCTCCAGCTCCGGCTCCGTCGCACTCTCACGTGCCGCTACGGGCGCGTCGCTGCGGGCAAGCGCGGCGTGGATGTCGGCCGGCATGGCCGTCTATTCCGCGTGCCAATGGGGCATGGTTGCCGTGCTGGCTCGCTACGGCACCGTGGAAATGGTCGGTTCCTACGCGCTCGGGGTGGCCACCAGCACTCCCATCCTGATGCTGGCGCAATTGAATCTGCGCGCCGTCCTCACCACCGATACAACCGGCGCCCACGACTTCCGCGACTATCGCGATCTGCGGCTGGCGGCTCTATCTCTCGCCGTGCTGGCGATCGCGGGCTTGGCCGTTTTCACCGGCGACGCCGCCGTCATTCTGCTGGTGGGCCTGGCGCAGGCGGTGGAATGGATCTCCGACACCTACCAGGGCCTTCTGCAGCGGGAAGAGCGCCATCGCCTCGCCGCCGGGTCGCTCATTCTGCGCGGCGTGCTTTCCCTTGCCGCGCTGACCGGCGCTGTGCTGCTCACCGGCAGTCTCACCCTGGGCCTCACCGCCGTGCTGGCCGTTCGCCTCGCGGTGCTCATCGCCTACGACGCCACTTTCGCCGTACCGGGTCTCATTTCCAGTGCGCCGCGCGACTTCGATGCTTCCCTGCGATCGCAGGCCGTTCTGCTGCGCACGGCCCTGCCCCTTGGCGTCGTGATGGTGCTCGGCTCCTTCACCGCCAACGTGCCGCGCTATTTCATCGCCAATCATCTGGGCCACTACGAGCTCGGCATTTTCTCCGCGCTCGCTTCCCTCGGCACGGCGGGAAGCCTTTTCGTCAATGCCTTCGGCCAGGCCGTCACACCGCGCATGGCGCGCCTGTTCGCCGCCGGCAACACGGCCGGATTCCGCAAGCTCACAGCGATGCTGCTGGCCGCGGGCGCGACGCTCGGTCTCGCCGCCGTCGCCGTGGCGGCCTTGGCCGGCGAGCCCATCCTGACGCTCGTGTATGGGCCCGGCTATGCCCGGGAAGCCGGTCTGCTGGTGTGGATCATGGCCGCCTGTGGAGCCGGATTTCTGGCCTCCCTGCTCGGCTACGCGATTACCGCCGCTCGCCAGTTCCGGGAGCAGATCCCGCTTCAGGTGGCCGTGCTCGCCGCTTCGGCATTCGCCGCCTGGCTGCTGTTGCCCGCTTGGGGTTTGAAGGGAGCCGCCGCGGCCCTCGCCGCCGGATCCCTCGTACAAGTGGCCGGAGAAGCGATCATTCTCGCCAAAGCCATGCCGGCCGGGAGGTGGTCATGAACACGCCGATCCTTTCCCGGCTGGCGTTGCTCTGCCTCTGGCTCTACGTCTTCTCCATCCCAAGCGAAAAGACCCTGATGATACCGGGCCTTGGAGGCGCGAATAAAGTGTTCGCCGGCCTGGCGGGCGCGGCCGGCCTGTTGGCGATTCTTGCGCGCGGCCGGACGCGAATTCCGGGCGCCACCCACCTCAACCTCGCCGTCTTCGTTCTCTGGACCGCCGTCACCTACTGCTGGACCGTTTCGCAGGAGCGCACCGCCGAGCTCATCAACAGCTATGTCCTGCTGCTCGCCATGGTCTGGATCACGTGGGAAATCTGCGGCGAGGAGAGGCAGGTGAGATTCCTGCTGCAGGCCTACGTCGCCGGTACCGCGGTTCCCGCCCTCGACACGCTGCATCGATTCCTCGCCGGCAAACAGACCTACTATCTGCGCTACGCAAGCGCCGGTTTCGATCCGAACGATCTCGCGCTGACTCTGGCCCTCAGCCTGCCCATGGCGTACTACCTCAGCCTGACGTCCGAAGGCATCTGGCCCTGGCTCTACCGCGCGCAGATGCCCGCCGCCATGGGAACGATTTTTCTGACCGCTTCCCGCGGCGGAACGGTAGCCATGCTGGTCTCGCTCACGTTCGTGCTCTCCACCTGGCGTCTGGTGCCGCGCCACCGAAGGCTTCTGCTGGCCGCTGCCGGCGCCGTCGTATTGGTGGTGCTGGTGGCGATGGTACCCGCCGCCTCGTGGCGGCGCATCGCGACGCTGGGATCCGAGGTCACCGAAGGCAATCTCAACAGCCGGACCATTCTGTGGAAAGGCGGCTGGGCCGCATTCCAGGACGCGCCCATCCTGGGCATCGGCGGCGGTGCCTACCCGGAGATTATGAGCTGGGTTGTCGGCTTGCAATGGGGCTTCGATCCCGTTGCGCACAACACGTTCCTGTCGGTGCTGGTAGAAACGGGGCTCATCGGCTTTGCGCTCTTCGCCGTCGTGTTGACGAGCCTCGCCGCCTCTACCTTCGCAATGCCTTTTCTCAACCGGCGCCTCTGGATGACCATCCTGGCCTGTTGGTCGATCGGCGTCAGTTCGCTCACCTGGGAGTATCGCAAGCCGACGTGGCTCATCTTCGGCCTGATCGCCGCGCACGCGGCCGGAACACCTGCCCCGGCTCGAGAGGAATCGCTTTGAAGACCCGCGTATTACATGTCGTCCCGGACCTGGTGCCCTACGGGCTCGAACGCATCGTGGCCAGCCTGATCGGTCATCGCGACGGCAGCCGCTTCGACGTTTCGGTCGCCAGCCTGTACGGCGAGTTGGAAGGCAACATCGGCGCAAGCCTCGAACGCCAGGGGGCGCGGGTTTTCTATCTCGGCAAGAAACGGGGACTCGATCCGCGCATGGTGCCGCGCCTGGCCTGCGTGATCGCCGAAGTGCGGCCTCGCGTACTGCACACGCACAACTACGTGCTGCGATATGCGCTGCCCGCCGGCCTCGGCCGCGGCATCGAAGCCGTGGTTCACACGATCCACAACGTTGCCGGCCGCGAAGTGGACCGGCTTGGACGATGGCTGCAATGGTGGGCCTTTCGCCACGGCGTGCACCCGGTGGCGATCGCCGCCGAAGTCGCCGCCACCTTCCGCCAGGTCTACTCGCTGCCCGAGCCTACGTTGATTCCGAACGGCATCGCGGTGGAGGACTATCGCTCCGGCTTCGAGACGCGCGAGGCTTGGCGGAGTCGAGAGGGCTTCGCCGCCGGCGACTTGCTCTTCACCTGCGTGGCGCGATTTTCCGAACAGAAGAACCATGCCATGCTGCTCGACGCCTTTGCGTCGCAGAACGGCCGCACGCACCTGCTGCTGGCCGGCGACGGCGAACTTCGATCGCATCTCGAGCGGCGCGTGGACGGCCTTGGACTGGCGGGCCGCGTCCACTTTCTGGGCCGCCGGGAAGATGTGCCGGCCATCCTCGCCGCCAGCGATGTGTTCGTGCTGGCGTCGTTATGGGAGGGCAATCCGCTTTCGGTGATGGAGGCGATGGCCGCCGGTCTCCCCGCCGTGGTGACCGCGGTGGGCGGCGTGCCGGAGTTGCTTAAATCGGGCCGCCACGGTTTCGTCGTACCCCCTGGAAACACGGCCGATTTCGCGTCGGCCATGACGATGCTCGCCGAAAGTCCCCAGTTGCGCCAACGGATGGGAGCGGCGGCGGGAGCGCACGCCAGCGCGCATTTCGACCATCGGCAGATGGTGGCGGCCTACGAATCGCTCTACACGCGGCTGTTGCGGAACGAACCCAAGCCAGGCGTCGAAGACGGCTGGGAAACGGGAGCGGCGCGAGGAGGCGGAGCATGATCGAATACCGCAAATCGAACCTGCGCATCGCCGAGCTTTACTTCGACGAGACGGCGCGGCCGGTCGAGGCCGACATCGTACGCCACCGGTCCCGCACCAGCGAGGTCGAAGGCGCCGTGAGCGCCCCCGTCTACACGATCCTGCTCGACCTGCTTCCGGAACCGGAGCGGATTCTGCGCCAGATGAACTCCACCAAACGCAATTTGATCCAGCGCGCTTCCAAAGACGGCTTGGCGGTGGAAATCGATTCACATCCGAGCGACGCGACGCTGCGCGAGTTTTACACTTTCTACGATGTCTTCGCGGCCGGCAAGCGCTTGCCGGCCGCCAATCGCGAGCGCATGAACGGAGTCCGCGACGGCAACTCGCTCACGCTCTCCTGTGTGCGCGACGGCGCCGGCGGCGCGCTGGTTTGGCACTGCTACATCCGCGCTTCAAACTGGGTCCGGCTGCACTATTCCGCCTCTCACTTTCGCGAGGCCACGGACAAGGAACGGCTGGCGCTGCTTTCGCGCGCCAACTGCTATCTGCACTGGCGCGACATCCTGCAGTTTCGCGAACGTGGATGCGCCACCTACGACCTTGGCGGCTGGTACGACGGCCAGGACGACAAGGAAAAACTCGGCGTGAACCTCTTCAAGCAGGGCTTCGGCGGCGCGGTTACCAAGTTGTTCAACGCCGACGAGGGCCGCACTCTGCTTGGCTCGTTCGCGCTCAGGGCGCGCCGTGCGCTCGGCCGCATGAAGGGGGAGGTCTAAGCTCATGGCACGCTTCCTGCTTCGCTTCGACGACATCGCGCCCGGCATGAACTGGAACGTCTGGAGCCAGGTGGAGCGCATCCTCGAAGACTCTGGCGTCAGTCCGCTGTTGGCCGTGGTGCCTGCAAACGCCGATCCCGAACTGAATGTGGCGGAGCCTCACTCCCGCTTCTGGGAACAGGTTCGGTCCTGGCAGCTTCGTGGATGGAGTATCGGCCTGCATGGCTTCGAGCATCGCTACACCACTCGATCTTCCGGGATCGTCGGCCGCAATCCCTATAGCGAGTTCGCCGGCCTGAGCGAGGCCGAACAGCGGCGCAAGCTTGAGGCCGCCATCGGCATCTTCCGCCAGGAACGCGTGACCGCCGACGCTTTCGTGGCCCCGGCGCACTCCTTCGACGAAACGACCACGGGCGTTCTCAAGGATCTGGGCGTCGAATGCATCAGCGACGGCTACGCGCTCCATCCTTTCGTCTGCCGGCGCGGCCTTTTCTGGGTGCCGCAACAGATCGGCCGCTTCCGGCCCTTGCCCTTCGGCGTCTGGACCGTCTGTCTTCACATCAACCAATGGACCGGCCGCGATGTCGCCGCGTTTCGCGGCAACGTGGCGGCCTACCGGAGCCGGATCGTCTCTCTCGCCGAAGTGCGCCGGCGGTACGGTGGCAGGAACAAACATTTCTCGGACCGGATGTTTGAGAGCTCCTTCCGGCTGCTTCGCGCCCTTCGCCCTCAGCCGTCACCGGTGGAAACATGCACATCGCATTCGTCATAACGCGCGGCGACGCCGTGGGAGGCGCCACCATCCACGTAAGAGACATGGCGCTGGCGCTGGTCCGGCATGGCTGCCAGGCCACCGTGCTCATGGGTCCCGGCCCGATCGTGAGCGAGTTCGCGCGGCTCGGGATCGCGGTTCGCTCCATGTCCATGCTCGGCCGGTCCATCCATCCGGCCAAGGATTTCCTGGCCGTGGCGCAGATCGCCTCGGCGCTGCGGCAGGTCGAGCCCGATATCGTGTCCACCCACACAGCCAAGGCGGGTTGGCTCGGGCGCCTGGCGGCGCGCGTGGTGGGCCTGCCGGCGCTGTTCACGCCGCATGGATGGTCGATCGCGGATCGAATTTCACCGGCCGGCGGGAAGCTGTTCCGGTTCGCCGAACGCGTGGCGGCCCCGCTCGCCCACACCATCGTGAACGTTTGCGAAGCCGAAAAGAGCCTGGCTCTGGCTCATTGCATCGCCCCTGCGGGGAAGCTCGAAGTGATCCACAACGGCGTGGTAGACGTCGATCCAACTCTGCGCGCCGCTCCTTGCCGGCAGCCACCGCGGCTCATCATGGTGGCCCGCTTCGAGCCACCCAAGAATCATGTGGTGCTTCTGCGGGCGCTGTCCCGGCTGAAGGCGGCGCCCTGGACTCTGCAACTGGCCGGCGGCGGTCCGCTCGAACGGGAGACGCGGCGGTTGGCGCAGTCGCTGGACCTTGACGCGCGCATCGAGTTCACCGGCTCCACCGGATCGATCTCCTCTTTGCTGTCGCAGGCGCAGATCTTTGTGTTAACGTCGCGCTCCGAAGGATTTCCACGCAGCATTCTGGAGGCGATGCGGGCCGGTCTGCCTGTGGTCGCTTCGGGCGTTGGCGGCGTATCGGAGGCCGTGATCAACGGCACCACGGGAATCGTCGTGCCGCGCGAAGATCCAGCGGCGCTTTGCTCGGCGCTGGGAACGCTGATCGGCGGCCCGGATCTGCGCGGCCGTATGGGCGCCGCGGCGAGAAGGCGCTACGAAACTTCTTTCACGTTTCAACACATGTTCGACAAGACCCTCTCCTTGTACGAGGCGGTCTTGAGCAAGGCCCCGGTCAGGATCGCTTCGCCGCAATGGGAGGGAAAATGATTCGAATTCTGGTTTTGCTGATGGCGACGTGGAGCGCGGCCGAGGGGGCCGTCTACTACGTCGATCGCGCCGGTGGCAACGATTCGCGCGACGGGCGCACCGCGGCCACCGCCTGGACCACGCTTGGCCGGCTGGCTCGCGCGGGCATCGTTCCCGGCGACTACATCCTTCTCAAGCGCGGCCAGGTCTGGAATGAAGCGTTCGTGGTTTCATTCTCCGGCACGGCGGAAGCGCCCGTCACCATCGGCGCCTACGGCGACGGCGACCGGCCAGTGATCGACGGTACGCAGGTGGGACTGCCGCGCAGCGGGGCGCTGCTCGACATTACGGGCCGCGAGAATCTGGTGGTCTCCGGCCTTGAAATCCGGAACTCGCCGCGCAGCGCCCTGATCGCCTCGGAAAGTTCGGCGCTGACCCTGCGCGATCTGATGGTTTCGGCCAGTCGCGAAAACGGCATCCTGATTTACAACTGCGGCGGTGTGGCCATCGAGCGCGTGGAGGTGTTCGGCAACAGCCTCGATCTATCGGACAGCTACGATGGCATCCGCATCGACTCCAACCGCGAGGTGGCGGGATTCCGCATCTCGGCCTCGAACGTTCATCACAACCTGGGCGGCGCCGACTGGCGCTCCGCCAACGGCATCTTTATCGGGCATACCGGCCGCACCGCTCCCACGATACGCAACGTGGTCATCGCCGACAACGAGCTCTGGAAGAACGGCAATCCCGATCAGAATCAGGCCGGGCGCGGCATATCGGGAACGTTCCGCGGCGATGTGACGATCGCGGGCAACTACGTGCACCACAACGCCTCGGCCGGCATCTACGTGGGCGACGTGGGTCTTGAGGTCGAGATCGTCATTTCACGAAATACCTTCTACAACAACGCTCTGCGCCAGTTCGGCGGATTCACGGACACGCGAGCCCGCGCCGAGATGAATCTGCTCATCGTCGACGATCCGGAGATTACGGCGATGGGCGTCGAAGTGGGCGGAATGGGTGGATGGGAACTGAGGCAGAACACCTTTCTATACCTCACCGACACCGACGACCGGTTTCGCGCCTTCATCGGCCTGAACAATCCCGAGCAGGAGAAAGTGATGAAATCCGACTTCAACTTTTTCTTCTCCGCCGGCCCCCGGCGCTGGAAGCGCGCCGATGAATCCGTGTTGACCTTTCAGCAGTGGCAGCAGGCCGGCTTCGACGTCAACAGCCGCAACCCGAGATAAAGATGAGCGCGACTGTCTCATTGCCGAAGGGCGTGTTCACCATCAGCATCGACTTCGAGCTGATCTGGGGCACGCTCGACAAACCGAAATGGAAGCGGTTCCAGAGGCTTTGCCTGCGCGAGAGGGAGCAGGTGGTGGACGCGCTCCTCGGTCTGTTCGCCCGCTACGACGTGAGCGCTTCGTGGTGCACGGTGGGCCACCTCTTTCTGGAAAACTGCACGGGCTCGCATCCTGAGATCGTCCGGACACAGGGCTCGGCGGGCCAGGCGGCGCGTTTCGATCGCGATCCCGGATCGGGCGAACGGGCGGCGCCGCTTTTCTATGGACGGGATCTGATCGCCCGTATCCAGCGCTGTGCCACCAGCCAGGAGATCGGCTCGCATTCCTTCACTCACGCCGTCTTTACGGAGTGCTCGCGCGAAACGGCTTCAAGCGAACTGGCCGCCTGTCAACGCGCCGCGCGTCAAATGGGGATCGAACTGCGGTCGTTCGTCTATCCGCGGAATCGTATCGCGCATACGGACCTGCTCGTCCGCCATGGGTTTCATGTCTTCCGCGGACCGGACGCGTGTTGGCATGAACGGGCTCCCAAGCGAACGCTGCGGCATAAGTTGGGGCATGTGTTCGATATCGTCGCGGCCGCCAGGCCACCGGTGGTGTTGCCGGTGGTCCATGGCGAAGGGCTCTGGGAAGTTCCGGGCTCGATGCTCTACACACCGTCGCATGGCGTAAGGCGGTTGATTCCCAAGTGGCTGCGCGTTTCAAGAGCAAACAAGGGCCTGCGCGCCGCCGCCCGCGAAAAGCGTATCTTCCACCTCTGGTTTCATCCGACCGATCTTGCCTCGCGGCCCGAGGCGATGCTTTCCGGATTGCGCGAGATTCTCGAAACGGCGGCGGAGCTTCGCGCCAGGGACGCTCTGGCGATTCTCCCGATGGGCGGCATCGCGGCCTGGCTGAACCAACAAGCGCCGTCGCTTGAGATGGCAAGGGGAGCGTGACGATGGACTCAAGAGAAAGACGTCTGTTGCTGGTATCGACCGACCTGGGCATTGGCGGCGGCGCGGAACAGCAGGTGCTCGATCTCGCACTCTCGTTTCACGGCCGGGGCTGGCAGGTACGCATGGTGTCGATGGTGCCGCCCTCGGCCCTGCCGCCGGAGATAGGCGCGGCGGGAATCGAAGTCACTTCGCTCGCGATGAAGCGGGGACGGCCCTGGCCCGGTGGGCTGCGGCGGCTGATCGCGATCCTGAAACAGTACCGGCCGCACGTCGTCCATTGCCACATGACGCACGCCAATCTGCTTGGCCGCGTGGCGCGCGCCTTCCAGCCGGTCCCGGTTCTGGTGTGCACGCTGCATGGCATGCGGATGTACAGCGTGAAGGGCCGCTTCACCTGGTTCCGAGAGCTGGGCCACCGGCTGACGGATCGATGGTCGAATCTCACCACCACGGTTTGCCGCGCGGCGGCGGCCGTCTGCGTGCAGACACGATCGGTTCCAAAACATAAGTTGGCCGTCGTGTACAACGGCTTGGACACGTCCTGTTATGCCCCGAATCCGGCGGCGCGAACTCGTTTGCGCGAGTCTTTGGGCGTCGGCGACGGGGAGTTTGTATGGCTCGCCGCGGGGCGCTTCGAGCGGGCCAAGGACTACCCCACGATGCTTCGCGCCTTCGCGCAGGCACAAGGCCGGACCCAGGCGCAGACCGTCCTTCTCATCTGCGGCGTGGGCTCCATGGAAGAGCAGTTGCGCGCGCTGGCGCAGGATCTGCGAATCAGCGGCCGGGTGAGCTTCCTGGGACTGCGCCACGACATCCCCGACGTCATGGCCGCCGCCGATGCGTTCGTGCTTTCTTCGGAAACCGAAGGCCTGCCGATGGTGCTGCTGCAGGCGTCGGCGTGCGGATTGCCCGTGGTGGCGACGCATGTAGGCGGGGTGAGCGAGGCCGTGCTGCACGGCCATACGGGATCGCTGGTGCGCCCGGGACGCCCCTCGGAATTGGCGGCGGCGATGGTCAGTATCGCCGCCATGCCGGAGGCGGAGCGTCAACAGTTGGGTGCGGCGGGCCGCGAGTACGTGGAGCGTTCTTTCTCCATCCGCCACATCGCCAGCCGCTGGGAGTGCATCTATGAGCGGCTGCTCGCCAATCCCGCAAGCTCGACGAGTGTGATCAATTCAAGGAGATCATCGCCCGATGACGACATTAGATTCGAGCTCAACGGAGTTGAATAGGATCCACCGGACGGCTTTGGAATGCGTATTGGCGCGATGCCGGAACATGCCGCATGCCACGGCGGTATGCGACGGCGAGGCACACCTAACTTACGGCGAACTGGATCTACGCAGCAACCGGCTCGCACGGCTGTTGACGGCGCTGGGAATAGGCCGCGAGGTTGTGGCGGCGCTGTTGTTCGACCGGTCGATCGACTTCGTGGTCGCGGCGCTGGCGGTGTGGAAGGCCGGCGGCGCTTACCTTCCCCTCGACTCACACACGGCTCCCCTTCGCGCCGCGGCGATTCTGGAAGACTCCGCCGCGCGGCTGCTGATCAGCCATCGCGGCAAGGCGGATGCGATGCCAAAGGGAGCGTGGCGCATCGTCGATCTCGACGCGGATTCGGGCGCCATCGAGTCGCGCCCTTCGCCGCCCGCTCCCGCCGTCGCTTCGGCGGATCAGCTTGCCTACGTCATCTACACGTCGGGGTCCACCGGAAAACCGAAAGGCGTGGAGATCGCGCACGGCAATCTGCTCAACCTGGTCGAATGGCACCTGGAAGCGTTCCATGTCACTTCCGAAGACCGCGCCAGTCAGCTTTCCGGGTTGGGATTCGATGCGGCGGTCTGGGAGATCTGGCCCTGCCTCGCGGCCGGAGCGAGCCTTCACATAGCGCCGGAAAACGCGCGGAAATCGCCACCCGAGCTGCGCGATTGGATCGTTAGCGAGCGCGTCACGATAGGCTTCGTGCCCACGGCCGTGGCGGAATATTTGCTCGACCTCGAATGGCCGCCGGCTTCCGCCCTGCGCATCGCGCTCACCGGGGCTGATACGCTTCATCGGCGGCCGGGCCCGCGCACGCCGTTCCTTCTGGTGAACAATTACGGGCCGACCGAATGCACCGTGGTTTCCACATCGGGCGTGGTCGCCGCTTCGACGGGCGGCGCGGCGCTTCGCCCCAGCATCGGAACGCCCATACGAAATGGCCGGGTCCATATACTCGACGATCAAATGCGGGAAGTCCTGCCGGGCGAAGCGGGTGAGCTTTGCATCGCGGGCCCCGGTGTCGGTCGCGGCTATCGCAACCTGCCACAGGCGACTCGCGAGAAGTTCGTAGCCGATCCGTTCGATCCAAACGGAAAGCTCTATCGCAGCGGAGACCGGGCGCGTCTGTTGCCCGATGGCGAAATCGAGTTTCTGGGCCGCACCGACGATCAGGTCAAGATTCGCGGCTTTCGTATTGAGCTCGATGAGATCGCCTGGGCGTTGAACCAGCATCCCGGCGTGACATCGAGCGCGGTCGTCGCGCGGGCCGGCGCCTCCGAACCTGTCCTTACGGCCTATTTGGTGCTGGCTGGAGAGACTTCGCCGTCCGCCGCCGATTTAAGAGATTTTCTCCTCGCGCGCCTGCCCGAGTATATGGTTCCGCTGTCTTTCGTGAAGATGGATTCGCTACCCGTCAACGCCAACGGCAAGGTGGACCGGCCCGCCCTTCCTGAACCAGGTGCCACCAACGTCCTGCCGAACCAGGTGACGGAGACGGCGCCGGCGGCGGATTCTTTCGAGTGCGAGCTGGCCGCTCTCATCGCCAATCAGCTCGGCGTGCCGTCGGTGGGGCGCGCCGACAATTTCTTCCTGATGGGTGGACATTCGATGTTCGCCGCACGCCTGACGGCGAAGCTGCGCGAAACTTTCGGAGTTTCGCTCCCCATGCGGCAACTGTTTCAAGCCCCCACGGTGGCCAAGCTCGCCGCCGAGGTAGAGCGGCTCAGAGGACAGCGGGGATGAGTACCGGCGCGACCGAAACCAGGGAGGCGCCCAGCCTCGCGGCGATGCTCGATCCGGCCGTGCTAGCCGACCCGTATCCCCTGTACAAGGAACTTCGGGACCATTCCCCAGTGCATTGGGATCCGATGCTGCATTCGTGGATCGTCACCGGCTATGGCGAGGTTCTGAAGGTCCTTCACGAGTTCTCGGCGCGTTGCGCTCCCTCGCCCGGCGAACTCGAGCGGATGGGTCTCGGTGAATTGGCTCCAGCGGCGGAACTGCTGGTCAAGCAGATGTTGTTTCTCGATCCGCCCGATCACACCAGACTGCGCGCCCTGGCGTCTTCGGCCTTCACCACCGGCCGCGTGGAAGCGATGCGGGACCAGATTCAATCCATCACCGACGAACTGCTCGACGCCGCGATCCCGCGCAAGCGAATCGAAATGCTTGCGGAGTTCGCCGAGCCGCTACCGTGTATCGTGACGGCAATCGTGCTTGGCGTGCCCATCGAAGACTACCACCGGTTGAAGGATTGGTCGGTGGACTTCGCACAGATCCTCAGCAATCTGCAACTCGACCCGGAGAGCGCCGCGGCCAGAGTCCCTAGCGTGAACGAGATGGTGGCCTACTTCGAAAGAGCCGTGAGCCGGCCGAAAAGCGAATCGCGTCCGGGATTGGTGGAATGGCTGAAGAACGCCGAGGTCAACGGCGATCGCCTGTCGGGTGAGGAAGTCATCGCCAATCTCATCATCACGATGGTGGGCGCTCAGGAGACGACCACCAATCTCATCGCCTGCGGTCTGCTTTCCCTGCTGCGCAATCCGGAGCAACTGGAGAAACTGCGCGCGCATCCGGAGCTCATGAAACCGGCCGTGGAAGAATTGCTGCGTTACGAAAGCCCAAGCCAGAAAACCTCGCGCAAGGCGTTTCAGGAAGTGGAGGTGGGAGGCAAGCGCATCCGGCCCGGCGAGAACGTGATCGCCATCATGGCGGCGGCCAATCGCGATCCGCTGCGGTTTCCCGAACCGGACCGGCTGGACATCGAGCGTCCCGACAATCGCCATCTGGCCTTCGGATGGGCGCGTCACTTCTGCTTCGGCGCGCCTTTGGCCCGCATCGAGGCCGAGATCGCATTCTCCAGCATTCTGCGGCGCATGCCCGGTCTGCGCCTGGAAGACCAGACCATCGAATGGCGCGAGCACATGGGCCTGCGCGGCTTGAAGGCGCTGCACCTGGCATTCGACTGAGGAGACGGTACCCTTGGCAGCTCAGCCCCCCACGCTTCGCCGCGCCACCTTCGACGACTACCCGCAAATCATCGCGCTCGAAGAATCGCAGAACCTTCGCGGCCGCACCTACGACGAGTGGAGCCGCCTGTGGATCGCCAATCCTTGCTACCGGGAACTGGGCCGCCAGTGGCCCATCGGATGGGTGCTCGAAGCGCCCGGCGGCAAGGTGGTGGGCAGCGTCGGCAACGTTCCGCTGCGGTATCACTTCCGCGGGGAGACAGTGTTGGCGGCCGCGGGCAGAGCCTGGGCCGTACAGCCGGAATATCGCGGTTTCGCGCTCGCATTGATGGCGGAGTTCTTCGGCCAAAGCGATTGCCGGCTGTTCCTGAACACCACCGTCAACGGATTGGCGCGTGAACCGTTCACCGCCTTCGGATCGGCTCCCGTTCCGGCAGGCCAATGGGACTCGGCCGCCTACTGGATTACGCACTATCGCGGCTTCGCGAAATCGGCGCTGAGGCTCAAGAGCTTTCCAGCGCCGGGCGCCTGCGCCGCTCCCGCGGCATTCGCACTCTATGTGAAAGACGCGCTCACACGGCGGAGACTTCCAAAGGCGGCGCCTTCGTTTCGGATCGAAAGGCTGGACCGGTTCGACCAGCGGTTCGATTCGTTCTGGTGGAAGCTGCGCGCCGGATCATCCAAGCTTTTAGCCCAGCGCGATCGCCAGACGCTCGAATGGCACTTCGGTGCGGCATTGAAGCAAAGCCGCCTGCGAATCCTCGCGGTTCCCTCGGCCGATGCTTTCGCCGGCTACGCCATCCTTCAGCGCAAGGACCATCCGGAAATCGGATTGACGCGCCTGCGCCTGGTCGACCTGCAGGTGGACGGCGAGAATCCGGACGTGGTGCTGGCGCTGTTGAACGGGGCGATGCGGGAATGCGAGCGCGAAGGAGTACACGTGCTCGAACAGGTGGGATGCAAGCTGGCCAAGACCGCGCTGGTGGACGAATACGCACCCTACCGCCGCGATCTGGCGGCCTGGTGTTATTACTATCAAGCCGCCGGCAGCGATGCCTTCGTGGAAGCCATCGCCGATCCGGCGGCCTGGGATCCGTCATCGTTTGACGGAGATTCGAGTCTTTAGCGGCGCGGTTGCACCGGTATCGACGTGAACGGACGCGGCGCACCGGCGGTGGTGGGCGGCGCGTCGAAGCGCAGACCAAGGCCCGTGATATCGGCGTTCACGGTGGAGAACTCGATGGAGCCTCGCTGGCCGTTCAACACCGGGAACAGAACCGTCGACTCGGTGGCCCGATGGCCGCGCAGACCGAGCGGAATCACCGACGCGCCGAGAACGATGCCGTTTTCGTCGCGTGCCGTCACGTTCACCGTGGCGGGCTGCCCGGAGTTCGTATTGACAAGCGCGAAGGAAGTGACCCGGCCCACCGTGTTATCGACGGGGAGCAGGAACGCCCGCACACCGCTGGTCAGCGCCACGGCTGCTTCCTGACGGCCATTGGTGTCGCGGAAAATGCTGGAGCCCTGAATGTTTCTGGTGGTGATGAGCTCCACCCAGCCCACGTTGAGCGCCGCATCGAGCCCGGCCGTGGTGATGGTGCGCGATCCGTTGGCGGGGATAATGCCCTCCACCAGCGAGGTGCGTCCGGCCAGACCGGCGAACGCCAGATCCATGCGCGCGGCCTGAAGGTTGCTGTCCTGGGTGCGGTAGAAGTTCAGGCTGTAAGGAGCGGGTTCGGCGTCGTGGTTCACCAGAATGATGGTGGTCTGCCAGCCGGCGGAATCCGCCACGTGCGACAGCACCTGGTTGGTGTTGGTCGTTCCACCACCGCCGCCGCCCACGGGAATCGTCAACGTTACGGGAACGTTTACGTTGGTGCCGCCGGCAAAGCGGATGGTCAGTTGCGTATTGTAGGTTCCCGGAGTGAGCGAAGCCGGTGTCGCGGTCACGGTGACGTTGGCCGGAGTCAGGCCGCCGGTGGGCGACACGCTCAGCCAATTGACGGTCGGGAAATCGATGCTATAGCTGGTCTGCGCGCCGGTGCCGCCCGGGCTTTGCAACGACAGAATCTGCGGTGTGGGATTGGCCCCACCGGCGTAGTTGAAGGCGAGGCTGCTCGGCACCACGGGTCCCGGCGTGGAGACGATCAGCGCCAGTCCGGAGCTTTGCGTACCGGAGGCTCCGTTCTGCACGGTGACCGTGAAGTTGCCGGCGGTGGTGATGGAGGTGCTCGCCTGAATGGCGTTGGCCGATTTGGTCACCAGTTGCGCGTTGGTCACCGTGCAGGGCGTGCAGCCCGGCCCGGTGAACAGCACCTGCACGACATTGGGGTCGAAGTTCGAGCCGCCGAGGTTGAAGATAAACGGCTGGCCCGCCAGCACCGCGGTAGGAGTGGTGGTGATGGTCGAGAGCGTCGGAGTGACGACCGCCGCTTCGGCGATCACCGCCACGTCGTCAATCCAGTCGCCTTGCGCATCGACTGGACCCGCCGCTTCGAGCGTGATGCGGGAGGTCGGGCCGGTGGCGATCAGGTTGCCGATGGTGGCAGTTTGAAATGTAGTGGAAGTGGTGGTGAAGGTGGATCCCACCTGCAGGTTATTCCAGCGCGCCACGATGGAGCTGGTGGAAACGCCGGGGCGATTGGCGTACTTGAAAGTGATGCGGTAAGCCTGACCGGCGGTGGTGGGAATATCCTGCGAGATGGCGGCGTTGCCGAGCACATCCAATTCGATCCATTGGTCGCCGCCAAAGCCGGTCACGCCCGGCCAGGCGCCCGCGATGTTGCGAATGATCTCGGGGTTGATCGAGGTGCCGGTGCCAACCACCGTTCCGGTCCAGTTCGGCACGCTCACCTGGGCGAAAGATGTGGAAATGACGGGCGCTTCAAATCCGCCGTTGGTGACCAGATTGGTCTGCGCCGGCAGCGCGGCGGCAAACAGGCACAACAAGGCGGCCGCCCTGGAAATCCGGGGATGGGTTGCTGGGCATGGGGAGAACGCCGGGGTTTCTGACTCACGATAATTCATGTGGTTCCTCTAGGTGATCTGGGGATTTACCAGGCTCTGGAAAACGAGCCCGTTGGACGGGGATTGCTTCTTCAGATTAGCGCATCGCGAGTATGTTTGGGAAGCAATTCGGTACACTGAAAATCGGCCCCTGAGCCCGGGTGGCGAAATCGGCAGACGCAAAGGACTTAAAATCCTTTTTCCGGCAACGGGAGTGCGGGTTCAAGTCCCGCCCCGGGCACCAGTCCTTAATACTTTGATCTCACTTGGCGGCCAATAGTTTCGCCACCGATGCGAATTTCAACGCCGTGGCGGCCTGAATCGCCTCGGCGGTGCGAACTTCCACACCAAGCTCCATCAAGACTTTCACGGTTTCAAGCGTAAGCGCCTCACGTTCCGCGGCGGCTGGCTGCACCCAAGCCGTGCCCCCACCGGTGCCAAGTGCCGCCATGACAGAAGGCACAACCGTAACGCGGAGTTGGAATCCGGCTTCCGTCACGGTCTCGGAACGATGAACGAATTTCGGATCGGCGCCATGCCGTGCGAGCAGGCGCATCACGCCAGGCTCCGTAAATCGCGCCGCCAGCCAAAACGGACTGGCGCCCACCAATGCGGGCATGAAATGAAAATCCTTCGAGGAGCGGCGCGTGGGCGTCCAGGTCTTCAATGCCGCATTGGCATCGGCGCCGTGAGCCAGCAGCGCCGCCACCATCTTTTCGTCGCGCCGCATGATGGCCTGGTGCAGCGCGGTAAAGCCTGGGCCACTCTTGTTGGCATCGGCGCCCTTCTCAAGGAAGAACTCCACCAGATCGCCATAGCCGGAGTGGGCCGCGAACATCGTGGCCGTCACGCCCCAGGCATCGGCGTCGTTGACATCGGCTCCTGCGCTTACCAGCAACCGCGCCGACTCGAGATCGCCGGAGCGCGCCGCAAACAACAGCGCCGTATCGTTTCCATGCGGGATCGCACGATTGTATGGGCGATAGCCGTGCGGCGGAACCGCCATCACCATGCTCCAGGATTCCGAACGGGCATGAACGTCGGGCTTTTGCTCGAGCAGCAACCGCACCACTTGCGGATGCTTCCGCGCGGCCGCCCACATCAGCGCCGTCTGCCGCCGTGTGCCGCGCGCGTCCACGCTCGCACCCTTGGCCAGAAGCTGACGCACGACTTCGAAGTATCCGCCGCGGGCCGCGATCATGAGCGGCGTTTCACCGGATAGCAGCGCCGCGTTGACCTGAGCGCCCGCATCGAGCAGACGGCGCACCACGGCGGCATTGCCACTCTGGCTGGCGGCCCACAGCGCCGTCACTCCCAGGTCATTGGCGGCATTCACATCGGCGCCGTCTTTGAGCAGCCGTTCGACGGCGGCCAAATCGTCGCGCTCGCTCGCCGCGATCAGCGCAGTTGTCCCGTCGCCGCCGGTTTCACCGGCCAGAAGCAGGAGTGCGGTCAGAAGGAACATCGTGTCAAACTCCGGCCAGCGGATCGAGCGGGAGCCTTCCCGTGCTGCCGCCCAGCTTCTCCACGGGAACATCGAGTTTGTCCATCAGGGTCACCAGCAGGTTCGCCATCGTCGGATTCTTCGGGAAAACCAGGTGCCGCCCGCCCTTGATGCGTCCCGCTCCACCGCCGGCGATCAATAGCGGAAGATTGTCGCCGGAGTGGCGCGTGCTGTTGGAAATTCCCGAGCCATAAAGAATGATGCTGTGGTCGAGCAGCGAGCCATCCCCATCGGGAGTGGCGTCAAGCCTGGCCAGATACTTGGCGAACAGCGTGGCGTGGTACCGGTTGATCTTCGACATCTTCGCGATCAGCTCGGGCACGTCGTTGTGATGCGAGAGCGGGTGGTGCGCCTCCGGCACGCCGATCTGCGGATACGGCCGCGCGCTCTGCTCCTTGCCCATCATGAAGGAGATCACGCGCGTCAGGTCCGATTGAAACGCCAGCACCTGCAGATCGAACATCAGCGCCAGGTGATCCTCGAAAACCGGCGGCGCGCCTTGCGGTTGATCGATGGCGGCGATCTCACGGGAATCCTGCCGTTCGGCGCGTTCGATACGGCGCTCCACGTCGCGGACCGCTTCGGAGTATTCGTCCACCTTGGTGCGATCGGCGGGGCCGAGCTCGTGGCGCAGGCCTTCGAGTTTTTCCCGCACCGAGTCGAGAATACTCTTGTGCTCGAGCATTCTCTGCCGCCGCGCCGCGGCGCCGGTGGTGCCGGTATCGCCGAAGAGCTTCTCGAAGACCACGCGCGGATTCCACTCCATGGGCAACGGCTGGGTCGCGCTGCGCCAGGAAAGCGTATGCGTATACACGCAGCTCAGGTTGCCGGTGCAGGCGCCGGCGTTGGCGGGTGCGTCCATGGAAAGTTCGAGCGACGCCACTTGGGTTTCCCGTGCCAGCCGCCGCGCCAGCAACTGGTCCATCGATACATCGGCGACGATCTCCACTTCATTCCGGCCGCCGCGCGTGGTACCGGTCAGAAACGATCCGGAAGCTCCGGCGTGAATGTAGTTCCAGTTCGCCTTCAGGCCGGAAACCGGCAGCATGCGATCGCGAAACGCCGCGAGCGGCTCCAGAATCGGCGTGAGCTCGTAGGCGGCGCCTTCGGCCTTCGGCGTCCAATATTCCATGGCCATGCCGTTAGGCACGTAAACGGCCTGGAAGCGGCGCACCGCGGGCTTAGGCGCCTGCATCGCGTCGAGCAGCGGCAGCGCCAGAGAACCGCCAAGGCCGCGCAGCACGGTCCTTCTTGGAAGCGATCTTCGCGTCAGAAAGTTCATGTCACCTCGTTACTCCGGCCAGAAACGCCGGACTGCGCACAATGCCCGCGATCAGGGCCTGCCAGCGATATTGGTCCGCCGCGGAGGCGCGCACAATCGCGCGCACCTGAGGCCGGTCGTAATATTCCAGGCGCCGCCCAAGCGCATAGGACATCAGCTTCGCCGTGACCGTGCGGGGAAACTGTTCGGGATCGTCGAGCAGCAGGGCGCGCAAGCCCTCCAATCCCTCAATCTTGGCGCCGGACGCCGTTTCCCCGCTCGCATCCACGGGCCGCCCCGTTTCATCGGCGGTGCGCCATCCGCCGATGACGTCGAAATTTTCAAGGGCGAAGCCGAGCGGATCGATGGCGGTGTGGCAGCCATGGCACGCCGGATTCTTACGGTGTTCGGCGAGACGTTCGCGAATCGAAGCCGGTTTCGCGCCGGGCTTGGACTCCAGATTGGTATCGGTTCCAGGCGGCGGTGGCGGCACCTGCAGCCCCAGGATATTGTTCAAGAGCCATTTGCCTCGCAGCACCGGCGAAGTGCGATCGGGATACGACGTGGTGGTGAGCAGCGCTCCGTGAGCGAGCAGGCCGCCGCGCTCGGCGGAGTTCGCGAAACGGACGTGGCGGAAGCGGCTGCCCTGCACACCGGCGATGCCGTAGTGCCGCGCCAGGCGTTCGTTGACGAAGGTAAAATCGGCGCTCAACAGCTCGTTCACCGAGCGGCCGTTGCGAAAGCTGTCTTCCAGAAAGAGCTCCGTCTCCCGCTTGAAAGCGAGCAGCAGGCTCTCGTCGTAGTTGGGATAGCGAATCGGATCGACCACGACTTCGGCGACCCGGCGCAGGTTCAGCCACTGCGCCGCGAACCCGTCGACCAGAGCCTGCGCCGCGCGTGGATCGGCCAGCAGACGGCGCGCGTGTTGTTCGAGCAGGCGTGGGTCGCCAAGCTCGCCGCGTTCGGCGGCGTTGAGCAGCGCTTCATCGGGCGCACTGCTCCACAGGAAGAACGAAAGGCGGGACGCGAGATCGAAATCGCTGGGCCGGCCGGCCCGCCGCACGCGCAACAGAAAGTCCGGATCCACCAGCATCCGTTCGAGCGCGAACTGAATTCCATGATCGAACGAGCCGCCGTCTTTGCGGCCGGCTTCGAAAAATTCAAGCAGGGTCTTTCGATCGCCATCGGCCGCCGGCCGCCGGTACGCACGGCGCGCCATGCGCGTAAGAATGTTGGCGGCACAATCGCGCTCATCGGCCGCATTCACCGGACGGCAGATGAAAATCGCGCGCCGGCCCGGCGTGTCGCGCGCCGCTTCGGACGGGCCGTGGGGTCCCGCGATCTGTATGGAGGCGACGTTTGCGTGCTCCATATAGACCTGGTCGTCGGCGATGACGCGGCCGCGCTGCTGCGGCTGCGGCAAGCCTTCGGGTTCGAATAACTGGCGCACGAAGGAAACACCCACGGTGTGCGGACCCGCCGCGACGGGGACACGCACTTCCAGCCCCCGGTCCCCGCCCACTTGCATGTATTCTTCCCACTCGGGATCGCCCGCGAAGCCGGGCTCGCCGTCGCCGGCATAGCTCGCCGCCGCGGGCCGTCCCCTGGCGCCGCCGCCCACGGTGAATCGCCGCACGAGCTTGCCATCCAGCCGGACGTCGAGTTGCTGCGGCCAGCCCATGCCTTTGAGGTAATCCTGATACTGGCGCTGCAGGCGGACCTTGAACGTATACTCGCCCGCCACTGGGAACTGATAGCGAACGGCGACGCCGCCGCGGGACCCGAGCGGCAAATCCTCGCTCTGGCGATCGCTCTGCAGGACATGCAGCGGGATGGCAAACGTTTCCGCTCGCGGCCGCCCGGGTGGCAGTCCCGTAGCCAGTCGCGTCACCTGCCGCGCGACGGAAAGATATCGTTCCAGGTGCGACGTAGAAATGGTGAGGACATCGGCGAAATTGTCGAAGCTGCCATCGGCGGTTTCATCGCCTGGCAGTTGCGATTCCACATCGATATCGAGGGCGAACAGATCGCGGATGGCGTTGCGGTACTCGATGCGGTTGAGCCGGTGAACCGCATTCGCTTTCCAATCGCGCGCGGGCGCTTGGGAGTCGATCGCCGATTCGAGCCGCTCCGCCAGCAAGCGGTAAACATCCGGCCGCGGCCGCGGGCTGCCCGGCGGAGGCATCGACCCGGAGCGGAGCTTCTCGATCACCTTCTCCCAAACCTCGGCATCAGCCGCCGGTCTTTCGGGATCGAGCCCATCGAGCGCCAATCCGGCAACCTTTGCTTTTTGGTTGTGGCAGCCCACGCAGTATTGCGCGATCGCCGCGCGCGCCTCAAGCGGCGCGGCAGGCAGCCAACCGGCGAAACAGAGCCCCAAAACGCCCAGCATGCGCATAAGTCACGGACAAGGGCAGTATACAACTCAAGCGAATTGCTCAGCGGCAGTGGTTTTGCGCGTCACGGGCACGGCGATGCGGATGTGATGGACCGCCCCGTCGTCCACCAGCAGGATTCCGTCGCGTGCGGGCGTGAAGTCGCCTTCCACTCGCGGCTCCGTTGTGGCATCCTCGAACTGCACGGAGATCTCGTATGACGAGCGTCCAAACCGGTAAGTGACGTCGAATCCGGCCCAGCCGGCGGGGCACACCGGGTGAACCGTGAGCACTCCCGCCCGTACCCGGATGCCGAGCACCTCCTCGATCCAGATGCGATACATCCACGCGGCCGAGCCGGTGTACCAGGTCCATCCGCTGCGTCCGGAGCGTTGCGGCGCGGCGGAAACGTCGGCGGCCACCACATAAGGCTCGCCGCAATACCGGTCGACATCGGCGGCGGTCCGGGACTGCTCGACGGGATTCATGAGGTTCAGCAGACGCGCGGCCTGATCGCCATCGCCAAGCCGGGCCCACGCCATCGCCAGCCAAAGCGATCCATGGGTATATTGGCCTCCGTTTTCCCGCAAACCCGGCGGATAGCCCATGATGTAGCCCGGATGCGGTGTCGAGGTATCGAACGGCGGGGTGAACAGACGCACCAGTTTCCGTTCCGGATCGGCCAGCATGGCGGTGGCGGTTTCCACGGCGTGACGGGCGCGGTCCGGGTCGCCGGCGCCCGAGATCACGCTCCAGCTTTGCGGCAATGAGTCGATGATCGCTTCCTTGTTGCGATGCGATCCCATCGCCTCGCCGTTGTCGAAGAACGCGCGCAGGTACCAGTCGCCATCCCAGCAGGTTTGTTCCACGGCCGCCGCGGTGGAGGCGGCTTGCGCCCGCAGACGCGAAGCGCCGGCTCCATCGCCGGTGAGGTCCAGCACGTCCGCGAAACGGGTGCGGACGGCGCACAGGAACCACGCCACCCATACGCTCTCGCCTTTGCCTTCGACGCCAACGTGATTCATTCCGTCGTTCCAATCGCCGTTGCCGATCAAAGGAAGCCGATGCGGGCCGGAGGTGGACGCACGCTCGATCGCCCGCAAGCAATGTTCCAGCAAAGAGCCCGATGGAACCGCCTCTTGCGGAATGAACATTTTTTCGTGCTCGCCCGCCGTCAGTTCCGGCGCCGTGAGATAGGACACGGGTTCGTTCAGCACACTCAAATCGCCGGTGACCTGAACGTAGTGCGCGGCGGCGAAGGGCAGCCATAGCAGATCGTCGGAACAGCGCGTGCGAACACCAAGCCCCGTATCCCGATGCCACCAGTGCTGCACGTCGCCCTCTTCAAACTGGCGGGAAGCGGCGAGCAGAAGGTGGCGCCGCGTGAAATCGGGCCGCGTGTAGAGGAACGCCAGCGAGTCCTGCAATTGATCGCGAAAGCCGATGGCGCCGCCCGATTGATAGAGCGCCGAGCGGCCCCAATACCGGCAGCTCAGCGATTGGTAAAGCAGCCAGCGATTCAGCAGCAGATTCACCGAGAGCACCGGCGTGCGCACTTCGATGACACCAAGCACCGAGTCCCACCACGCGCGCGTCCCTGCCAGCGACCGCTCCACCGCGCCTGGCTGGCGGAGCTTCGAAATCAGCGCGCGGCTTTCCTCTTCCGTTTCGCATTGGCCAAGCAGAAAGGTGACTTCCACCGTGGCTCCGGCTGGAATCGACACGTGCACCTGAACGGCCGCCGCCGGATCGAGCCCCGCCCCGGTGCGATTGTCGAGCCGGGCGCGGCCCAGCGCATCGGGACGCAGAATCGTATGGTTGCGGCCCAGAAACTGCGCGCGATCGCCGGTGAACGAAGAGGGGCCCGGAGTGGAAGTGAGAAACGCCACGTGCCCGGCCCGCGCGCGATTCCACCACTGCCGGGCGAAGACCGCCTTCGAAGCCGCGTCATACGCCGTCGCGATGTGCAACTGCTGGTCTTCGCGTTGGGAGCCCAAAACCAGTTCGGCGAAATACGTGGCGCTCAGGCGCCGCGTCCGCGAAGAATCGTTGCGGAGTTCCAGGCGGCACACCTTGACGTTGTCTCCGGTGCCGTCCGCACCCACCGGCACAAACACCGTCAGAAGCTGTCCGATGGCGTGGCTGTTGTGCTCAAAAACGGTGTAGCCCTGCCCGTGCCGCGCGCGATAGGCATCCTGTTCGCGAACGGGCAGCGGCGTGGGCGTCCACACCGCCCCGCTCTCTTCATCTCTTAGAAAGAGCGCTTCCGATTGCGGATCGCTCACCGGATCGTTGTGCCAGGGCGTCAGGCGATTGGCCTGGCTGTTGCCGGCCCACGTGAAGCCGAGCCCGCTTTCCGTCACCAGCGTCCCGAACGCCGCATGCGCCATCACGTTCGCCCACGGCGCCGGAGTCTGACTGCCCGGCCTCAAATAGATTGCATACTCACGGCCGTCCTTGGTGAATCCGCCGAGTCCATTGAAGTACGGAAGCTCGAGGAACGGCAGCGGCCGCGACGGCTCTTCGGCGCCGCCTCCGGCGAACGCCGCGCGAGGCACGGGCACGCTTTCCGAGGAAGCTCCCAATTGCTGCCGCAGCGAGCCCCGGCTGCCGCGCATCGAAACGCTCGCCGCCGCCAGAATCTGATTGACGGTGTCTTCGGCCAGCGTGTTCCAGTCGCGCACGAACACGCCGCCGGGCCGGTCGGTTCCCGCTTCGGCCGCGTGTGCCTGCACAAGGTAGCGGATCTGCTGGTGCACCGGACGGTCATAGCTGGCACCTTCCTGGTTCAGGATCACAAGATCGAACTGCAGACCGCGCATCCTCAGATAGCGATGCGCCAGCAGCAGCTCTCGAATCAGCCCCAGCGCGCGCGCATCGCCGGCGGCGGTGGCGAGAATGGGCAAGTCTCCCGAAATGCCGGCGGCCCACAACCCGCTCTGCCCCGCCCTGCTCCGTGTCAACCGGTCGGCCGGTGCCCGATGCACTGGGTCGGGATAGAGCAGCGCGCTCGCCAGGTGCTGGAAACGATGGGCGTCTTCCGGCCCGATTCGCAGATAGCGAAAGTCGAGCTGCGCGCGGTTCCACACCATTTCGAGCAGCCGTGGAATGGCTTCCGGCCGCCGGTATTGCTCCACTAGAGCCAGCAGTTGCTCGCGCGTGGCCGCCGCCGCCGTGACGAAGGAAATCTCCTGCCGATGGCGCGGTTCGAGATCGATGCGGCAGCGCAGGCTGAACACCGGATCGACGACGGTTCCCACGGAATCGGTTAGCTGGCGGCCAAGCGCGTCCGCCGTCTCGATTGTGTTGCCGCGCCCGAGAAACACTTCCCGATCCGTTTCGTAGCCGATGGCGCCTTCCGCACCCACCAGCATGTGCGCCACCCAAACGGACGGTTCCTCTGGGGAGCGCTTGCGCCGCGTGGCAATCAGCAGTCCATTACCCAGGTACTCGGTCTGTACGAACATTTTCGAGAACGCCGGATGCGCTTTGTCGGCGCCGTGCGGCGCAAGGGCGATCTCGAAATAGCTGGTGACATCCAGAAACCGCCGCCGGGGCGACCAGTTCGTCAGCACCAGACGCCGTAATTCCACGTCGTCCTCGGCCGCCACGGCCACCTGCAGGTTCGATTCCACGTCCATCGTCAGACGGTGGAAATCGGCATGATCGGCGCTGAAGTGCGCCGAGTAAACCTCAGGTTCGCCAGCCAGCGGCCGGTGGCTGGCCGGCCACACCGTACCTTCCTTGACGTCGCGCAGGAACAGATACGAACCCCATTGGTCGCAAGTAGGGTCGGAACGCCAGCGGCTGATATCGAACTCCTTCCAACGGCTGTAGCCCGCGCCGCCGTTGGTCACCATCACCGAATAGCGGCCGTTTCCGAGCAGTTGCACGCGCGGCACGGCGGTGTTGTGCGTCCACGCCCGATCGGAAGCGGACTCGACGGACGGCGCGGGCTGCGCGACGGGTTCGGGCGGCTTCTCGGCCTCGGTCACCGGTACATCGGGAATGCGCTCAAACAAGAGCGACTCGATGGCGCGCACGCGCAGGTCGCTGTGAAAGCGGTTCTGCATCGGCTCCCCATTCAGCACGTTGTCGAGGGCAAGCAGTGTCATGCCCTGGTGATGCGACATGTAGGCGTAGATCACCACGCCGCGCTCGCCGGCCGGACTCTGCTGGCGGCTGAAGTCGATGGCCTCGTAAAAACCCATCGGCCCGGCCAGGCCCATCCCGCGGAGCTTTTCGAAATTCTCAAGCGCGGCCGCCGGGTCCACCTGAAGAGCGAGCGCCGTCGCGTAGGGTGCGACAACGCATTCCCCTTCCGGAATGCCGCGTAGCGACAGATCCGGCACGCCGAACGCATGGTATTGATAGGTGCCTCGCGAATCGAGCGCGCTGTAGGCCGATTCGGAAACGCCCCACGGCAGCTGAGCCGCGCGTCCGAAGTCGATCTGGCGCGCGACGGCATCCTTGCAGGCGTGCGCCAGCAGCGAGTTGGGATAGCTGCGCGCGAACAGCACCGGCATGAGGTATTCAAACATGGTGCCGCTCCAGGAAAGCAGTGTCTGGCCGCTGGGCGATGGCGTCCGCGGACGGCCCAGCATGAACCAGTGTTCGAGCGGCACATCGCCCTTGGCGATGGCGGCCAGACTCGCGATGCGGCACTCGCTCGCCAGCAGGTCGTAGTGGCTGGAAAACTCCACCGGGCCTCCCACGGCGTAGCCGATGCCGAACAGCTTGCGCTTGCGGTCATAAAGGAAGCCCATGTCGATTGCGGCGGCGAACCGGTTGAGCCGTGCCGCCAGTTCGCGCCACTCACCGGCGGCCTGCGCGGCGTGCCGGCGCGAGCGCGTAAATTCAGCGTTCAGATCGTCCAGCCAGCGGGCGGCATGCGGGTCGATGTTGGCCTGATCGCGCATGTCAAGCAGCGCCGCCACGGGCGACCCGGCGCCGGCCAGTTCCTCAAGCGAAGGCTGCCACTCAAGAGCTTCCGACCGCAGTTCCAACCATCGGGAACCCAACTGCCGCAGGTTCGAATCGGACTGGCGGGCGAGCGTTTCCATCCACGGCCAATACCGGCCTGCGGCCGCCACGCACGCGTTCGCCTCGGCGTGTAGTTTATCCGCCCAATAGCGCGTCTCCTCATCCGCCCCGGCCAGTCCATTGCGGATCTTACCCGCAAGCGTCGCGGCCAGCCGCGCTTTGTTGGTGAATTCGGCGGGCTCCGGCTCACGGCGCAGCAGGCGGCGCAAGGCGCGCAGTTCAAACGTCAGAGACGACTCGCGCATCGCCGTCTGCCGCAGATTCTCGAAAGTATCCGCCAACCCGCGCCACAATCGTGGACTCACCGGCTGCTCTCGCAGCATTTCATGGCAGCCGCGTTCGAGGATCCAAAGACAGGCGATGAGATTGCCGCTATCGACCGTGGAAACATAGCGCGGCGTCAAGGGCTGCAGCGAAGCGATGTCGTACCAGTTGAGCAGATGGCCTTCGTAGCGCTCCATCCGGTCGAGCGTGTTCATCGTGCCCAGGCAGCGCCGCCGCAGATCGTCCGAGCCGATATACCCGAAATCCCACGCGGCCAGCGCCGAGTTCAACCAGAGTCCGATGTTGGTGGGCGAGGTGCGTCCGGCGATTTCCACGCGCAGGGCAAGCTGAGTGTTATCGGGCGGCAGCCAATTGGTATCCTCTCCTACCAGGTCGTCGAAGTAGCGCCACGTCTGGCGGGCCAGAGTCCGCAGCACAGTTCGCCCGGCGCGATCGAGCGCATCGCTTCCCCGGTTGTCGGCCCGCACCGCGAGCCACCGCATCACGAATGGCGAAGCGATCCAAAGCCCAAGGAACGGCAGCGCCGAATAGTGGCCCATCCACGCCTGCCAGATCGCCACGCCGCACGACAGCGCGCTGATGACCGCCAGTTGCCGCGCCGCCGCCGACATGTGCAGCGACGCCGAAAGCCCCGCGGTCTCGGCCGTCTGCCACTCAAGCAGATTGCGGCGGCTCACCGTCATCCGGTAGACGGCACGGATAACGGCATCCACCGCCAGCCATGCCTGGTGCGGCAGAAAAAATACCGAGACCATGGCCCGCGCCAGCTCGTCGTAGGAATCGCGGGCGCCCGAAACCGAGCCTTGCAGGCGCAGCGCCAGCCTGTCGAATACCAGCGCCAGCGCCGGGATGACGATGGCCAGAGCCAGCACCAGCGTCCATACCGCCGGCGTCGCCGATACAAACCATCCAAGCAGCAGCATCGCCACCGAAACGGCGGGCACCAGGCTGCGGCGCAGATTGTCGAACACGCGCCAGCGGTTGATGGACGAAAGCGGATTCGGCACGCGGTGGCTCGAGCCGGTGGGCACCGTGGGAAGAATCCAGGGCGCGATCTGCCAGTCGCCACGGATCCAGCGATGCTGGCGCTTGCTGTAGCTGGCGTAGTCGAGCGGCATCGTTTCAAACAGCTCGATGTCGGTGGCAAGCCCCACGCCGCAGTGCGCCCCTTCAATCAGGTCGTGGCTGAGGATGGATTCGCCGGGGAACCGCCCCTCCAGACTTTCGGCGAACGCGTGCAGGTCGTAAATCGCCTTGCCATGGAATATCGCGTGGCCGAACAGATCCTGCTGCGCGTCGGAAACCAGGCGGCTGTAAGGATCGGTGCCGTGAGGGTCGCCGGTGATGCGTGTAAAACGCGTGGCGGTAGCGCCCGGCAGCGTGATGCTGACGCGTGGCTGAACGATGGCAAACCCGCGTCGTCGCACCTTGGTCACCGGATCGAGCACGGGTTGATTGAGCGGATGCGCGATGGTCTCGATCAGGCGGCGCGCGGAATCCGGAGGAAGTTGCGTATCGGCGTCGAGCGCGATCACATACCGGACCGGCAGCGGCAGCCGTCCCGCCACTCGAATCGAGGGGTCGCCCTTGCCCAGCAGATAGGCGTTGAGATCCCCCAGCTTGCCGCGCTTGCGCTCGCGGCCGATCCAGCAATTTTCAGTGGGCGACCATTCCCGCGCGCGGTGGAACAAAAGGAAGCGCTCACCCGGATACTTCGCGTTCAATCGTTCGATGCCGCCGCGCACTTCAGCAAGCAGTCCGGCGTCCTCCGGCATCTCGCGCCGCGGCGCATCGAGGAAATCGGAAAACAGGCTGAAGGAGACGTTCTCGCCCGGGTTGGCCAGATAGCGGACTTCGAGCTTCTCCACCTCCTGCGCCGCCACCTCCCGGCTGGTGAGCATCATCGGCACCACCACCAGCGTCGCGTGCGCGGCGGGAATGCCGCGCCGGAAATCGCGCTTGGGCAGCGAACTGGGCGGGAAGAACGAAATCACCAGAACGTTGACGATCTGGGCGGCGAGCTCGCTCAGTGGAAATAGCGTGAGGATCCACAACAGCGGCAGGATGGGACCCTGATTGACCCTCAGTTCCATCGTCACACCCAGAGCGAGGAACGAGAAAGCAAGCGTGAGACAAGCGACGCTGCCTAAATAGATGGCGCTGGAGCGGCTGCGTACCGCGCGTGTGGCGCGCATCTTCCAGGAAGGGCGCGCGCCCGTGGCCCGTTCGAGCGATGGCCTGCCTTCGTCGATGAGAAAGTACAGAACGTGATCCCGTCCAGCCTCGCTTTTGGAAGCGAGAGCCATCGCCTCCCGCGCGACATCGACCTCGGCTTTGCCGCTTTCGAGCGCGATGGTCTGCAGAGCGCGGCGCGCCTGGTTCCGCGTTTCCAGGTCGCTTCCGGCGTAGACGGCGTCCCGGTTCAGTTCTTGTTCGGCGAGGCTGGCCTCGTCGAAGACCCGCAGGAAGTCCACGCTCGAAAGCACCCGCAGGCTGCCGAAGGCGTTGGCGATCGCCACTCCCTGCGCCGCTTCGGTCTGGTGTTCCTTGCGCGCCAGCCCATCGAGCGACTCTCCGGCGCGGGACTCGATCCACTGCCGCAACGGCGCCAGCGCGCGATCCTCTTCCTGAAGCTGTTCGGCCACCGCAACCAGAAAATAGGGATGAGCCGAAAGGCTGTCTTCCACCAGCCGTTCGAGCACGCGCTGAAACGCTTCCCCGCCCACGCGGTTCGCCGCCGCCAGACGATTGGCCCAGAAGTAGGCCGCCTCGCGCAAGTGCTGGGCGGCCGTTACGGTCACGCCGTGCCGCGCCAGCGATTCCACAAGCGCCAGCCGCAGCATGGTGGGAAGCAGCCAAATCTCGCTGATCTGTAGAATCGTCTCCCGCTGATAGCGCCGGATCTCCCCCAGAATGCGCTCTTCGGAAACCGTGCATTCGGCGTCCGCGAGAATCGACTCGGCGAGGCCGAGTACTCGCGGCGCACCCGCCGGATCGGAGGGAACGTTTTTCAGAAGGCCGCCGCGCAGAGACTCACGAATGCCGGAAAGATGCGACCGCAAGGAGTGCGCATTTTCAAGCAGCCACTGAGCGGCCGGCGATACCAGGTGGCCCAGCACGGCGGCCTCGCGCAGTTCGTGATAGGTGGCGGCGATCTGCCCTTCGGCCGTGCGGATCCGGTTTTTCAGGCTGGGTTCGGGCCGCTCCGGCGCCGGCTCCCGAAGCTCGCCGGCGATCACGAAGACGGCCGGCTGCGTATCCTTGCGGAGGGTGCTGACAACCTCCTCCAGTTTGTCGTCGCCCACCTGAACAACCAGCAGCGTCTCACCGTCCAGGCGAAGCTTGCCATAGGCGTCGGCGCCCGGCGACGTACCCACGGCTGGCTGTCCGTCGCGAAACAGCGTGACAGTCCCGGTCCGCCGCTTACGAAGAAGTTCGAAAACCTCCTCCAGGCCGCCGCCAATGGCGACAACCGCGTTCCTGACTGCGGTCACACTTTCCTTCTGAACGCTACGCTGGCGAGGCTCACGACGGAAAGCACGCCGAATAGAACACAAGAGAAGAATCCGAACGCGGGTAGCTGCGTGCCCGCCGCAAATGCCGCCGAAAGGAACGAGAAGAAGGTGAAGAGAATGATCCAGCCAAGCATTGTTTGCGATTCCTCTTTATCGAAAGAATTCCGGGGCGATACGGGTGATCGTCCGGCAAGGATGTAGAAGCATGTGCCGTGCCATTCCCAGAACCAACAAAATGAAGCGTTTAAACGCGACGGCACCCGGCACTTCTCGTAACGGCGGGAAAAAACGAAATCCTCGCGGATCCTAAGGGAGTGGGAGGATATCATGGATCAGAGTATGCGGGTATTGATCGCCGAAGACGAGATTGACCACCAGGACTACCTCGCCAAAGTAGTGACCAGTTGGAATTATGACGTCGAAAGAGCCGACAACGGAGAAGATGCGCTCCGGCTGTTGAACGAGAAATCCATCGATATCGTTTTATCGGATCTGATGATGCCGAAGATGGACGGCTTTGAACTGCTGCGGCAGTTGAAGGCGCAGGGCAACCTGCCTCCCACCATCCTGATGACCGCCTTCGGAAGTCTCGAAAAGGCTCTCCACACGATTCATGAACTCGATGGATTCTGGTATCTGGAAAAGCCTATCGATCTGACCGCGCTCGAGCTGCTGATCAAGCGTGCGGGCGCACAGCGGCGGTTAGCTGTGGAGAACGAAGAACTGCGGCGGCAGCTTTCCTTCCGCGGCGTGTTAGGCAACCTGATAGGCCAGTCGACGGCCATGCAGGAGATTTTTGCGCTGATCCGCCAGGTGGCGCCGACCTCGGCCGCCGTGCTGATTACGGGCGAAAGCGGTACCGGCAAGGAACTGGTGGCGCGCGCGCTGCACGCCAACAGCAGGCGCAGCGCCGGACCTTTCGTCGCCATCAATTGCGCCGCGCTACCGGAAACGCTGATTGAAAGCGAGATCTTCGGTCACGAGAAAGGATCGTTTACCGGAGCCTTCGAACGCCGGGTGGGAGCGATGGAGGCGGCGCAGCACGGCACTCTGTTTCTCGACGAACTGGGCGAGATGCCACTGCCCATGCAGGCCAAGCTGCTCCGCGTCCTCGAAGATCTGCGATTCCGGCGGCTGGGTGGCAAACAGGAGATGCAGGCCGATGTTCGCATCGTCGCCGCCACCAATCGCGATCCTGCCAAATCGATCAAGGAAGGTAAGCTGCGCGAAGACCTGTACTACCGGCTGAACGTGTTTCAAATCCACCTGCCGCCGCTGCGCGAGCGCAAGGACGACATCCCTCACATCGTGGAGGCGATGATCGGCACCATGAACCAAAAGCATGGGACCAGGGTGCAAAGCGCCTCGTCGGCCCTGAGCGATGCCCTGATGGCGCTTGCCTGGGAAGGAAACGTGAGAGAGCTCCGAAACGTGGTGGAAAGGGCCGTGATCGTAGCCGGTGAAGGCGTTCTGGAACCCAGGCACGCGGCGTTCGGACTGAAACGTGCTGCGGTTCCCGTAAAGGCCGACCCGGAGGCGGATGGCGGAGGCGTTGGCGTCGATATCGGAATGACCATTGACGAAGCGGAACGGCTGCTGATCGAAGCAACCCTGCAGCACACGGGCAACAACAAAACCCGCGCGGCGTCGATTCTCGGCATTTCGACCAAGACCTTGCACGTCAAACTTCGTCAGTACCGGCTGTCGGAAGGCTCTGGAGACGAGACAGCGGATGAGAATTGAACGAGAGTTGTTGTCGACCTTCGCGCACGACTTACGGCAGCCTTTGCGCTCCATCATGCTGGGCGCCCAAAGGCTGCAGCGGCAGGGCGAGTTGCAAGGGGAGTGCGCGGCGTGGGTCGAGGAGGTGCTGGTGGCGGCGCAGACCCAGGCGGATCTGATCTCGAGCGTTGTCGAGTACGACCACGCCATTCACAGCGGATTGAAGGGGGATGCGCTCGTTCCGCTCCATATCGCCCTCCAAACGGCTTGTTTGAAACTGGAGCCTTATCGTCAGCAGCGGGCCGCGAAGATTCGAATACCCCGGGAAAACTCGGCCGTGACCGTGCCCATGGGCCTTTCCAAGGTGTTCGGAAAAGTCGTTCACAACGGGCTCAAGTTTCAGATGAAGGATGCCTCGCCGGAGGTGAACATCGAAGTCGGCGGCCCGGACGGCTCCTGGGTGGAAGTGCGCGTACTCGACAACGGCATCGGCATCGAACCGAAGTATAGAGAAGCGGTCTTCCGGCCTTTTGCCAAGCTAAATCCGGCCAGCGACTATGCAGGCAGCGGCTTGGGACTTTCGATCAGCTTGCGGATGATGGAATCCATCGGCGGAACCATGGGAGTGGAAGGCCGGAGTCCAGGCGCCGGAACCATCGTCGTAATCCGGTTCCCTACGGAAATCTAGTGCTGCGGTAGTACCGCATGCGTCAGCCAAAACTGCTCAATCGCCTTCAACTTGGCGATGAACGAATCGATATCGAGAGGCTTGGTGAGATAGCAGTTGGCATGCAGGCCGTAAGCGGTACGCACATCCTTGTCCCGGCCGGAAGTGGTGAGTATAATCACCGGAATCTCGCCAAGCCTGGCATCGCCTTTGATCTCCCGCAGTACCTCGATCCCATCTTTTTTGGGAAGGTTCAGGTCCAACAGGATCAGATGGGGCGTGCGCGCCGAAGAATACGGCTCATACCGGCGAAGAATGCTGATCGCCTGCTCGCCATCCTCGGCCACCATCAACCGTACGGGAGTGGACCATCCAGCCAGGGCCTCTCGAACTAACTCCACGTCAATCCGGTTGTCCTCCACAAGCAGGATGTCCAGGGACTGATGCCACATTCGTAATGTCTATCTTACGCCGCTCACTATCAATTTCAAAGTCCTCAACGAAGGAGCTTGGGTTACTGAGAAACAACCGCGGAATCCGGCGTCACCGCCGCGCCATTCACCACCAGTTCCACGCGCCGGTTGGCCTGACGCCCGGCCGCACTCGAATTGTCCGCTGCCGGTTGCGCCTGCCCGAATCCGCGCGCGGTCACCGAGCCGGCCTCGATGCCCTGCGAAACCAGGTAGGATCGCACGGCGTCGGCACGCTGCTCCGACAGCTTCTGATTGAACGCCTCTGAACCGGTGCTGTCGGTGTGTCCTTCCACTTCGATTTTGAGACCAGGACTGGTCTGAATAATTCCGGCGATTCGCGCCAGCTTTTCCCGCGCGAGCGGCTTCAGCGTATAGCGGGCTGTATCGAACAGAACGTCCGACATGTTGACGATCAGGCCTCGCGCGCTCTCGCGCGTTGCCAGCACCATATTTAATTGGCGCGCCAGTTCGGTACGCATCTTGACCCGTTCCGCTTCGGCGCGCGCGGCCGACTCCCGCGCGGTGGTGACCTGCTGTTCCAGTTCCACTTGCTTTAAGCGCTGCGCTTCGGCGGCTTCCTTGGCCCGGGCGATCTCGGCCTGCAGCGCCAGTTGTTTCGCCCGTTCGGCTTCGGCCTCGGCGGCGGCCGTTCGGGCACGCTCGGCGGCCAGCGCCTCCTGCTTTTCGCGCTCCAGCCGCGCCAACTCGCGCGCCGCATCCGCCTGTCGTTGCACTTCGACCGACCGCTGCTGCGCTTCGAGCGCCTGTTTCTGCGCCAGGGCCGCTTCCTGCGCCCGCTGCGCCGCGGCGGCTTCGGCCTCGCGGCGGCGCTTCTCTTCCATCTGGGCGTTCTCGCGCAATTCGTTAGCGCGGCGTTCGGCTTCGGCACGCTCGGCGGCCAGCGCATCTTCACGCGTCTTCCGCACGGCGATTAACCGGGCGTCTTCGGCCAACTGCGTCACGTGGCGGGACAGCGACTGAATTTTCTTGGTGTCCTTGCGCGCCTCCAGCATCATTTCCGCGTTGCGCAGATCCACTTCCGCCTTTTGCAGTGTGTCGCCCGCGTAGCGCATGCCCCCAGCCGCCTTGGCCACCGCCATCGCCTGGCGCGCTTCCATCAGATCGAGAGGAATATTCTTCGCTTCCCGCAGCCGGACACGATCGCCGGGAGGCAACTGCTGCAGGTATCCTCCGCGGCTCACCAGCTCATACTTGGCCTCGATCGGCATGATGGTGCCCGTGGTCGATCCGCGTTTCACCACGCCTTCCATCACGACGAAATCGCTTGGCTGCGTAACGGCATAGTAAGGCTCCGCCGTGACGATCATGCCGAAGCTCTGCAATTCGGTCCCGGCCTGCAGGCGTGCGCGCCCATCGTCAAGCATCAGCTCGCCGAGATTCTCCGCCCGTCCCTCCGGCGTGATCGCCCAGAGAACGTAGGTCAGGTAGCCTTCCCCAAGCGTGGACGCCGCCGGAAGCTTTTCCACCGTAGCCTCCACTTTGGTGGCGCCGGTCTTGCTGTCCACTTTCGCCTCTCCCTTCGCCTTTGGCACCAAGGACGAGGCTTCGAGACCGACGGTGGTCGACCCTTGCCGGTGATGATAGTTGATCGCTTTGGTCGTCCTCGAAACCACGTCCACGCGAAACACGACAGGCTCCCTGTCGGCCGTGGCTTGAGACCAAAGGGGTGCGGCAATCGATAACGCGACGCCCGTGGTAATCCCGTAAATCGCACTTTTCATTCGGCTCATACCAAAATCGATTGCACGAAGGATACCACAGCAGCATCGAACCAATGGTTTCAATCCCGTGTGCCCGCACCCTGGTCCCCGCGGTAGGAACATTCTTCCAGTCAGGGTAGATTCGTCCTACATCTCAAAAAATTGGTGCCATAACGTATCGCGCCTCACACGTTGAGCTAGACTGGCATCTGCGGACCCAGCCATGACCACCGAAATCGACTGGGCACAAGTCCTTCAGACGTCGCCGCTGGCGATGTGGATTGTCACAGAAGGCCGGATTCTCGCCGTCAACGAGGCGGCGCTGGCGCTGTTTGGCGCGGGCAATGAATCCGAGTTTGCCCTGCGCGTGGCCGCCGCCGATTCGCTGGCACGTGTGGTGAGCTGGCCGGTGGCCGAAACAGGCGCGCGCGTCTTCCAGGCCGTGGAGACCAGACGCCAGCAGCTTGACTCGGCGGAGCGGGCGGTGCTCGAAGCGCTGGCATCGTCGAACGCACCCACGCAGGACGTTCTGGACTCCATCAGCCGGCTGGCCGTCTTCAGCGCCGGCGGCGGCTCTCAGGCGATGATTTTCGAAGCGCTCGACAGCCGCCAGGACGCGTTCCGGCTGGTTAGCGCGCCCGCCAGTCCTGAACTGGTGGGCCAGAGGTTCGCCGATCCACAGGTTGGCCCCGGGCTGCATGCCTTTCCCGTCTGCGGTCAGGAGGGGCAGGTACTCGGCATGCTGGCGGTGGCGATGAGTTCCACACCGGCTCCCGAGGCCCTCGAAACCAGCGTCAGTCTGGCGGCGATCGCGCTGACGCGGCGGTCGCACCTGCGCCGTCTTCGCAACAAGCAGGAACGGCTGGCGGCCATCAGCCGCGCCGCGCCAGTGGGTCTCTATCAGGTGGATTCCGAAGGCGTCTGGATTTTCGCCAATGAGCGGCTGTTTCAGATGACGGGTCTGCCGCTGGACCGCTGCCACGGCGAAGGATGGCTCGAATCGGTGCATCCGGACGACCGCGAGGCCGTGCGGGATGCCTGGCGCTCCGCCGTGTCCACCGGGACCGGCTTCCAATATGAATACCGGCTGGCGGCCGCCGGGGGCGCCGACCCGCTGTGGGTCTCGGCCTATGAATCTATTGCGGGTGGCGAAGGCGGGCGGCTTGGAACCATTACCGACGTCACCCGTCTGAAACAATCCGCGGCGGAGCTATCCGAAGTCGCGGACCGTTTTCAGACCCTCGCTAACAACATCAGCCAGTTCTGCTGGATGGCCGATGCCGAGGGATCTTTGTTCTGGTACAACGACCGCTGGTACGAATACACCGGCACCACCTTCGAACAGGTGCGCGGCTGGGGCTGGCGCCGCGTTCATCATCCCGATCATGTGGAGCGTGTGGCGGAAGGATTCGCTCGCAGTTGCGCCACCGGAGAAGTTTGGGAAGACACGTTTCCGCTGCGCGGCAGCAACGGCGGCTATCGCTGGTTTCTTTCGCGCGCCCTGCCCATTCGCGACGCTTCCGGACGCGTAACGCGGTGGTTTGGCACCAACACCGACATTACCGAGCAGCGTCACCTGGAAGCGGCGCTCCATCACCAGAATCTGGCGTTGCAGCGATCGAATGAAGACCTGAGCCGCTTCGCCTTCATCGCCAGCCACGATCTGCAGGAGCCGCTACGGCTGATCTCAACCTTCGCGCAATTGGTGGTACGGTCCACAGAAGGCGCGCTGGCCGCCAAGCCCGCCGGTTACATGGAGTCCATCATCGCCGCCGCCGCGCGCATGCACCGGCTCATTCAGGATCTGCTGGTCTACGCACAGGCATCTTCCGACGGCGACCGGAAAGCCGGAGTCGTCAACCTCGCCACCCTGGTTCCCATCGTGGTCGAAGACTTGCGCGCGCAAGCCGAGGAAGCTGGCGCCGTCCTTCACATCGCCGGTCTGCCGGAGGTGTGGGGCATCGAAGCGCAGATCAATCAGGTCCTGCAAAACCTGCTTTCGAACTCCATCAAGTACCGGCGCCAGGGCGTTCCACCGGAGATTCACATCAACGCGGTGAAAGAAGGCGCGTATTGGCGCATCAGCGTGCGCGACAACGGGCAGGGATTCGAGCCGGAGTACGCCGCACGCATCTTCGACTTTTTGAAGCGTCTGCATGGAAGAGATGTGCCCGGCTCGGGCATTGGCCTGGCGATCTGCAAGACCATCGTGCAGCGCAACGGCGGCGCGATCGGAGCCGAAGGCAAACCCGGAGAAGGATCGCTTTTCTGGTTCACCCTTCCGGCCATCGAGCCGTAAGCCTTGGCACCCGGCGTGCACGTAAACCCGGGAAAGGAGAGCACTCGATGGAAGAAGTTCACAAATGCCATCACGCCACCTGCTCATGTCCCGCCTTGCCTGGCGAAGACTTTTGCGGCGCCGGCTGCCGCGAGGCTGTAGAGAAGGAAGAAGCCGGGGAAGAGCCCTTGTCGGGCTGCAAGTGCGCTCACCCCGATTGCGGCGGTGAGGCGATTGTGCCCCCGGAAGTGCAGGGATTGGCCATCGCCTCCGAAGCGCTGGCGCAGGCTTAGCGCAGGCAGCGCCGCAGAAATTCACCGGCCGCCCGTGTCGCATGGCGGGCGGCGGGTGTTTCCGCCAACGCGTTCAACATGGCGAAGTCATGAATCGCGCCGAGGTAGCGCATGGCCGTCACCGCGACTCCCGCTTCGGTCAAGTGGCGGGCGAACTGTTCTCCCTCATCGCGCAGAACATCGGCTTCGGCCATCATCACCAGCGTTTCCGGCATCGGCGCCAGCGTCTCTTTCGAAGCCAGCACTAGGCTGACATCCGGCTTTCGCCGATCGTCCTCGAAAGGCGCATAGGCGTTCCAGAACCATTCCATCGCCTTGCGGGTCAGCCACGGTCCCTCGGCGAATTCGCGGTAGGAAGGCGTGTCGAGCGCCGCGCTGGCGACGGGATAGAACAACACTTGCGCCCGTGGTTTCATCGCGCCGCGGGCAAGAGCCGTCAATGTGGTAGCCGCCGCCATGTTCCCGCCCGCGCTATCGCCCGCCACCGCGATCCGGCGTGGGTCGATTCCATAGGAAGCGCCCCGCTCGGTCAGATGCCGGTAGGCGTCAAACGCCTGCTCCAGCGGCGCCGGATACCGGGCTTCCGGTGAGCGCTGATAATCCAGGAAAACGACGCAAGCGTTGCTTTCTTCCGCCAGCCGCCGCACCAGCCGTTCATGCGTTTGAAAACTTCCGAGAATCCAACCGCCGCCGTGGAAATAAAGGATCGCCGGGCTTTTTCCATCCTGGCTCAACCCGCTGGGCCTTACGATCATGGCGCCGGCGAGCCCAGCCAGTTCCTCAACCTCGGCCTCGGGCATCGGCGGCGCGTCGCTTTGCGCCCCTTCGAGTACCTGCCGCGCTTGCTCCACCGGTAGCGTATAAATCGGGGGCGCACCGCTGCTCTCGAGTTTGTTGAGAAAGCCTTTTGTGATGCTGTCGAGCGATACCATCAATCAACCTCCCGCGCAATCAACCTTCCCGCGATCAAAGGGCGCGGCAACCATAGGCCGCGCCCGCCAAATGCCCGTTTAGAGTGGAGCCCGCCGCCCCATCAGGAAACTGGCGATGAAAAGAATCAGAAACACAAAGAACAAGATCTTGGCGATGCCAGCCGCGGTCGAGGCGATGAACCCAAAGCCGAACACCGCCGCGATCAGAGCGATCACCAGAAAAACAACCGAGTAGTGAAGCACTTCCATTTCTCCTTTCCTGCTTTGCAACCGCTACCTGCCGTTGCAAGTGTATTGCCAACCGCTTACTTCTTTTCCCAAGTCGAGTATCGAGTCAGACTGGCGGTCAAATCCCGCACCGCCGCCGGCTGGTTAGGAAGGTCCGCCGTGCCTTCCAGAATCTGTTCGTTGGTGACTCGGCGGCCGTACAGGACCTCGTTGTCATCCAGGTCTTCACGCAGCGTCGAACCCTGCAAGGCGATGCCGGCGAAAACCCCGCGCGATCGCGAGTATCCGAGCATTTCGGCCTGTAGGTAAGCGTCCGTCTCAGCCTGTACCGTGCGGCCAACCGGACCCGCCATGGCCGCCGCCTGTCCACCGATCTTGAATTCGCTGCGCAGCAATTTCTGCGCTCCGCGTTCGTTCATGACCAACAGGACCAAGTCGGTTTCGCCCGCGCCCGCCTGTAATCCGACGCTGCCACCCTCAATGCGTACCGTTGCCGGGCCGCGCCATCCGCCGCTTGCCTTGCGGCACAGCAGGACGCCTTTACCATATTTGGCGCCGACAATGAATCCGCCCTGTTTGAGACCCGGCACGATCACGGCGCAATGGGCTCGATCGAGCAGATCTTTCGGGATGGAGGAATCCTTCATACTCATGATTTCCTGAAAGACATGGTTGGCTTCCTCCACCCGCTTGACCGGTTCCCCGGCCTTGTGATCGGCGCCGAGCAGAGCCAGGGCCGGAAGGGCGGCGATCATCGTTCGTACGAATTTGTTCACGTTGTTCTCCTCTCCGTCCGAAGAAGAGTTGCACGCACGCGGCCAAAGTTGAGAACAAACGCGTTGCGGTGCGCGCGCGGCAGGATGCAGGTCGAAACTACGCGGGGCGTGTCAATTTGTAGTGGCGGCGGGTTGGACTTCGCCTTCCAGGGCCTCGGCGATCAGCGCCGCAAGCGACGCCTGCAGCAGCAGCGGATCGCCTTCGGCCGAGATATCGAAGGTCTTGGACCAGGTGGTGAATCCGTTCGCCGTCCCGATCAGGTTAACCGTGCAGCGGATCACCTTCTCGCCCTGACGAACGCTGCCTTCGAGCACGTGTGAAACGCAGAGGTCTCTTCCCACCTCGCGCAGATCGGCGGGCTCTCCCTGGTACTGCGAAACGGTGGTGCGGGAAACGACGGAAACATTCGACAGCGCCGTCACCGCCGAAATCAGTTCCTCGGTAAGCCCTGGACAAAACGGATCGAGTTGCGGATCGCCGCTGAGATTGGCAAAGGGAAAAACCGCGAGCATCATCGCGCCCGGACGCTTTTCGTCGCATTCAGGCTCCATCGGACGATCGCTGGCGGTCGAAATTTGCGGCAGGTAGCCGCGCGGCGGCAGGCGGATCTGCACGGCATCCCCCTTGCCTTCGGCGGCGTAGTAGTCCTCCAGCCGCTTGCGCAGACGCGCCGCTTCCACGCGCACGATAGGGTCGAGCCGCGGATCGAAATCGGCTCGTCCGAACACGGCCTGCGCAATCTCGGCTTCCGGCGGCGATTCCCCAGGCTTGCGAATCGCGCGTCTCACCACGAACTCCAGAAACTTCACCGGACGGCCCGCCTTCTCAAACGATGCCGATTCCACGATCTTCGCCAAAGATTTTTCAATCTGTTCCGCGGTGAGAATGCCAGGCACGGCCCGCGGCCCTTTTCCGATTGGATTTGGAGACAAAGCGCTTTCTTCCTGTCGGTTCAGGATAACAGCACGGCGCCCGGTGTAACGATACAGACATTTTGTTACTTGTGGCTCCCGGCAACGTTCTCCTACGATGGAAACAGATTGGAAAATACGGCGGTTCGTCTGGATAATCGGCAAAATCCCCTTCGAATTTTGGTGGCGGAAGACAATCCTCAGGAAATCTTTCTGCTTGAAAACTCACTCGCGCTGGCCGGAATCGGCGCGTGGCTCGAATGCGTGGGCGATGGCGAGCGGCTGTTGGCCCGCTTCCTCGAAAAAGCGCCGGAGGCACGGGACCTGGATCTGATCGTACTGGACGTTCATCTCCCAAAGCTGTCCGCCGAAGAGGTACTCACCAGACTGCGGGAGGAAGGGATCGCCCCCCGCGCTCCCATCGTCCTGCTCAGCTCCCTTGTGTCGCCGGAACAGCGCCGCGTCTTCGAAGCACTAGGCGCGCATGGCATCTTCGTCAAGCCGATGGATCTGGACGAATACGTCACCCTGGCCCGCACGCTTGGCGCCTTGATGCGGCCTTGAGGTCAGCGCCCGCCGGAAAACTTCGGTTCCTTCGAACTGCCGTTCACTTTGATTTTGAGAAACGTGCCCGCTCCGTTTTTCGCAAAGAGCGGATCCACCGGCTTGAGCAGCCACCGCTTCCATCCGGTCATCGTTTGAGACACGCGCGCCTTCAAGCGCAGCGATCCGGCGAAGTCGAGAGCGTCCGCTTCCAGATCGTATGAACCCGCGATGTCCACGTTCGCGCCGGGTACCTCGAACGTAAGGCTGTTGAACCGGATGTTCTGGTCTTCGAGATGAAAGGTTCCGCTCATGCCGGAAAAGACACTGTCGATCGCTTCGTTTTTCGGCTGCCCCTGGCCGCGCCGGCTGAGCGAATCGATCTTGTCCTGCACGGCGTCCCTTAAAAACTGGCCTTTGCGGATCTTGAACCGGCCGTCGAGCACCAGCTTTTCCTTCACCCTGCCTTCAAGCGGCGGAATCAGAACCTTCGCCGTCATATCGATCCGCCCCGCCATCATTGGCTTCGCCTTCATGGCCAGCCGCAGCAGGTCCATGAGTTCGCCATCGGGCATCCGGACGCGCAACTCGATGGTGCGCCGGTGGTCCCCTTCATGCTTCAACACCGCTCCGGAAGTTGTGAAAGCCGTCGTATTCAATGTGGCGCGCACCGGCTTTAGCACGGTGTTTCCGTTGGTGCCGTCCACCAGCGTCTCGAACTCGGTGTGCAGAAACAGCGGATTGCCGGCCATGCGCAGCCGGAAATCGGGAACGTCGGCCACGCCCCTGGCGTTCACCGCCCCAAGCGTCCCCTGAAACGTCCCCTTCGATTGCAGCTTGCCGGCGATCTGCTTGAACACTCCGAGATCGGCATCCTTGAAATCGTATTTGCCCGCCAGCCGCGTATCGCTGGGAGAGCCGGCGTTCCAGGGGCCGAACTGGCCCTTGGCCAGAATCAGCCCAGGCGGCTTGGCATTGGTGAGAGTAGCGTCGTAATTCATTGACTCCTGCGTTTGCACGGAGTCCAGAATCACTTTGTGCAGCTCGAACTCGAGCGGCTTGCGGTCCTTGTTGCGCGGCAGAATGACCAGCTTGCTGTCGGCAATGGCGACGCGCTCGATCAGAACCTCGGAGGTCATCGACTCTCCCTCCGGTTCAGGCCCGGCGTCGCCGCCGCCACCCAAATCCGGCCGCTCTCCCTTCGGCGGTATGTGGATCTCCATGTGATCCAGGTGAATCAGCGCCACGCTCTTGGCCGGATCGAACACGCGGCCAAGATCGACGTCGAAGTGAAAATGCTTGATCGCGAACATCGGAGGGACGTCGCGCCGGCCGCGATGCCTCATCACGATGTCCTCGCCGGTCACCTGCGCCAGCACGCCCCGGCCCTTGGTAAAGAGAAGCTTTAGCGGCGGCACGCGTGGAATGTCGACACTCAACCGGCCCACCTCCACCTGGCTTTCAAATCGCTTGCTCAGATAATCGATGGCCTGTTGCCGGATATACGGCTCGAACTTCTTGGCCAGGATCGAACCCGCGACAAACATCGCGGCGAGCGCGGCCACCGAGCCGCCACCAATGATAAAAATCCACTTCTTTCTGCGAGCAGACATGTCTTTCTCCGAGCAAACGATTGGCCGTTAGATTGCTTCCCGCATTTCATGAACCTTATCAGAACGCTCTCATTGACGGGATGCGCCGCTCTTTGCCTGAACGCTCAATCTGTTTCCGTCGGAGTGAGAGGCGGGGTGCCCATCACCGATGCCTTCGAAACCGCGCGCGGCAATACCGCCGCCTACGCCACTAACACAAAGAGGTATCTGGTCGGCCCGGCCGTTCGCTTCAATTTGCCGGCGCGCTTCTCCCTCGAAATCGATGCTCTTTATAAGCGCCTGGGGTACCAATACGACCAGTTCGCACCCACGCTCGACGCCACGACGAAAACCGTTGCCAATTCATGGGAGTTCCCAGTCCTCGGCCAGTTCGCGATCCTGCCAGGGCCGATTACTCCCTTCCTTGAGCTGGGAGCGTCGTTTCGTCACATCTCCGGCGTCAAGCAGATCCGCAGCGTGGCCACGGCGGGAAACCGCATCAACACGGAATTGAACAGCGCGCCGGAGTTTAACAAGCGCAGCGACATCGGCTTCGTCTTTGGCGGCGGAGTCGAATTCCGCGCCGGCAGGCTGCGCATCAGTCCTGGCTTGCGGTACACGCGCTGGGGATCGGAAAACTTCCGCGATCCGGTGAATTCGTTTCTCCGCACCAACCGCAATCAGGGAGATTTCGTGATCGGCCTGCTCTTTTAGGCCGGACGAACGTCCGCCTACTTGGCTTCGGGCAGGATGAAGCTGGTTTCGCCTTGCCGCAGCATCTTGAGCTGCTTGCGAATTTCCAGCTCCTGCTCGGCCGCGTTCTCCTCCAGCCGCCGGATACGGTCGCGGCGGATGTCGACGTCGCGCTTGAGATTGGCGTTGTGCTCCTGCATCTCGCGAATCTCCTGCAATTTTCCCTGAAGGGCGGGAATGCCCATCGGACCGCGCAGCGACAGCAGCAGATACACGCCGCAGACGATGGCGCCGAGGACTCCCATTGTGCGTATGAAGGGCATTCTCGAAAAATACCTACTTCTGTTTATAATCCAGTTGGTTGCAGTTCTGCTACATATTTCTGCAAGAATGTTTCAACTATGACCGGTCATATCGTGATTCTCTCCACGGCGGGCTCGCAACAGGAAGCGCACTCCATCGCCAGCCGTCTGGTCGAAACCCGCCTGGCCGCTTGCGTGAACGTCCTGCCGGGCGTCCAATCGGTCTACCGCTGGGAAGGAAAGATCAACCAGGACGCGGAGTTTCTTCTCGTCATCAAGACCCGCGCCGAATTGTTTGAAAAGCTCGAACGGGAACTGAAGCGGATCCATTCCTACGCAGTGCCCGAGATTCTCGCCCTGCCCGTCGCCGCCGGAAGCGCCGCGTACCTGGACTGGATTGACCGGGAAACCGCTTGACCATTACCAATCGCCTTCGTCGCCCCTTGCACCGGAGAGCGTTCCCATGGTGAGATATCCCTTCACATGGTTTCCCCAACGGTTCGCATGAGCCCTGTCGCCGAGCGGCCCACGAAGGCGCGCTACTGGGTGATCGTTTTCGCGATCACCCTGGCCATTCTGGCCTACATCGACCGTGTATGCATCTCGCAGGCGGCTCCGTTGATCTCCCGCGACCTCGGTTTTGACAAAAGCCAGATGGGCGCCATCTTCGGAGCGTTCGGCCTTGCCTACGCCCTGTTCGAGATTCCGGGCGGCTGGATGGGCGACTGGATGGGCCCGCGCAAGGTACTGATGCGCATCGTGCTGTGGTGGTCGTTCTTCACCGCCATCACGGGCATGATGCGAAACTTCTCCTCCCTCTGGATGGCGCGGTTTCTGTTCGGCGCCGGCGAAGCGGGCTGCTTCCCGAATCTGACCAAAGCCTTCAGCGTGTGGCTGCCGAGCGAGGAACGGGTCCGCGCGCAAGGCATCATGTGGACGTTCGCCCGCTGGGGCGGCGCGTTCACGCCGCCGCTGGTAATCGCCGTGCTCCAGTTCGTCGACTGGCGCACCGCGTTTCTCCTGTTTGGCTGCCTGGGCGGCGTCTGGGCCGCCATCTTCTACTGGTGGTTCCGCGATAATCCCAAGGACCACCCCTCGGTGAACCAGGGCGAGCTCGAACTGCTCAAGCACGCCTCCGAGAACGCCGGCAGCCATGGCAACGTGCCCTGGGGACTGCTGGTCTCAAACCGTAGCGTCTGGCTGCTTTGGCTGCAATATTTCCTGCTTTCGTTCCCCTGGTATTTCTACATCACGTGGCTGCCCACCTGGCTGCAGGAACACTATAAGCTGTCGCCCGGCGACGCCGCCTGGTACGCCGTCGGTCCGCTGCTGCTGGGCGGCCTCGGCTCGATGACAAGCGGCCTCATCTCGCCCATCGTGGCCAATATGACCGGCAGCGTGAAGGCCACCCGGCGCATCATGGCCTGCGCCGGATTCTTTGGCGCCGCCATCATGCTCACCATTTCCATTCAACAGACCACGCCCATGCTGGCGGTGCTGTTTATGTCGCTCGCCAGCTTCTGCAACGATCTGGTGATGCCGGGCGCCTGGGCCGCCTGCATGGATATCGGCGGCAAGTACGCGGGCACGCTGGCGGGCTCCATGAACATGATGGGTAACGTGGCGGGCTTCACCGCTCCTTGGATCGCCGGCATTATGTTCGAAGCGAGCAAGCGCGCCACCGGCGTCACCGATTACGCTCCCTTTCTCTACATCATGGCGGGCGCCTACCTGCTTGGCACACTAGTGTGGCCGTTTATCGATCCGGTGAAACCGCTCACTCAAGAGATGGCGGCGCACTGATGCGTCTGGCTGCGCTTACCCTCCTGCCGGTCCTGGCAATGGCGGAGTGGAAGGCGGGCGTCGCCAAATTCAACATCAATCCCACCGAGTCCATCTGGCTCGCCGGCTACGGCAACCGCACCAGGCCTTCGGAACGAATCCTGCAGGATATCTGGGTGAAGGCGCTGGCGTTACAGGATTCATCGGGCCAGGTGGCGGTGATCACGACGGCCGACCTGGTGGGCCTCGATACCAGGACCGTGGCCGAGGTCTCGCGCCGCGTCCAGGCCCGGCACGGGATTCCCCGCGAGCGCCTGTTGTTCAACTATTCCCACAATCATTCCTGCCCGGTGACCGGCGACGTGCTGAAGCTCTATTACACGCTCACGCCCGATCAATCCGCCGCCGTCGCTCGCTACACCACGCGTCTCTACGATCACTATGAACAGGCGATCGGGCAGGCCATCGCCAACCTGGCCCCGGCGCAACTGACTTTCGATCAGGGGCTGGCCGGAATCGCCGTCAACCGCCGCCGCGCGCGTCCCGGCGGACGCAGCCTGCCGGGACCGGTCGATCACGACGTTCCTGTCCTCGCCGCACGTTCCCCCGAAGGCGGGCTGAAGGCGGTGCTGTTCGGCTACTCCTGTCATGCGACGGCCCTCAGCGGATCCACCATCAACGGCGACTATCCGGGCTTTGCTCAAGAGGAACTCGAGCGCCGCCATCCGGGCAGCGTCGCGCTGTTCCTGATGGGATGCGGCGGCGACGCCAATCCCCTGCCCCGGATCATGCAGAACGACGGACCGGAAGCGGTCGATCTGGCGCGGATGTATGGCAAGATCCTGGCCACGGCGGCCCAGCATGCGCTGGACGGAAAGGCGAAGACGATCGCCGGGCCGCTGGTCACCTCCCATGGGACCGCCGAGATTCCATTCCAGAAAGCACCCACTCGCGAGGAACTGATCGCCAACCAGAAGAAGTTCACCGGAGCGCGCCTGCGCTACAACAACTACCTGATCGAAGTGCTGGACCGCGACGGCAAGCTGCCCGCCTCCTACCCCTATCCGGTGCAGGTGTGGCGATTCGGCGACTCTCTAACTCTGATCGGGCTCACAGGCGAGCCGGTGGTCGACTACTGCCTTCGCTTCAAGCGCCAATACGGCAGCGATACGACATGGGTGGCCGGCTACAACAATGAATTGTTGAGCTATATTCCGTCGCTGCGCGTACTGAAGGAAGGCGGCTACGAAGGAACCGAAGGCATTCCTGAATACGGTTTGCCCGCTCCCTACGCCTGGCCCGTCGAGGAAACCATCGCTCAGAAAGTGGAAGAACTGTTGTCCCGGAAACCATGAAGAAAGCGGAGGTTGGGTTGGGTCGGCTATAATCGGAACCGCCGGATGTTGCTATCATCCTCAGCCTACTTCATCTTCCTGATAGCGGTTTTCGTTCTCTACTGGCCGGTTTCCCGATCAAGGGCAGCCGGCCTGACGGTTATCCTATTCGCAAACTACTTCTTTTACGCGAAATGGGACCTCTTCTATCTGTTTCTCATTCCATTCGCTTCAAGCTGCGATTTCGCCATCGGGCTCGGCCTGGGGAGCCAGAAGAATCCGGCCGTGCGGCGCCTGCTGCTGGCAGCGAGCATTCTGTTAAACCTCGGCCTGCTGATCTCGCTGAAGTACATGCCGTTTCTGCTCGAAAGCTGGTCCTCGATGAGCGGCCAGCCGCGTCCGGAGTGGCACTGGACGTTTCCGCTCGGCATCTCCTTCTACTGTTTCCAATCGCTGACCTACACCATCGATCTTTACCGCCACGATGGCAAACCCACCCATAGCTATCTGGCCTACCTGTCGGCCGTCAGCTTCTTTCCCACCATTCTCGCCGGGCCGATCACGCGGGTAACCACTCTCATCCCGCAACTCGAAAAGACCGACCGGGCGCTGTCGGGAATCGATGGCGGGCGGGCGATGTATCTGATCGGAATCGGCCTGACCAAGAAGCTGATGGTCGCCGATTATCTCGGCATCAACCTGGTGAACCGTGTATTCGACTTCCCCAACCTCTACACGGCGACGGAAATCCTGGTGGCGGTATACGCCTACGCCTTCCAGCTTTACTTCGATTTTTCCGGATACACGGACGTGGCCATCGGGTCCGCCATGCTGGTCGGCATTAAGCTGCCGGCCAATTTTAGAAGCCCCTATCTGGCCGAAAGCATTCCGGATTTCTGGCGGCGCTGGCACATCACGCTCTCCAACTGGTTGCGCGATTATCTCTATTTTTCCCTGCCGGGCTTGCGCTCCTCCACCAAAATCTTTACCTACCTGAACCTCGTCGTCACGATGGTGATCGGCGGCCTGTGGCACGGTCCAAGCTGGACCTTCGTCGTATGGGGGCTGCTGCATGGCGTGGCGCTGGCGGTGACACGCGCCTGGCAATCCTATAACGGCAATCCGCCGCCGAACCCGGCCCCGTGGGCGCGCGCGCTGCGCATGGCGCTGACGTTCCAATTCGTTTGTCTGGCCTGGATTTTCTTCCGCGCCTCGAGCCTGGAGAATGCGTTCGCTATCCTGGAGCGTATGGGGTCGGGCACGGTGGCTTTCGCCAACGTCTCGGGCGCGCTGCTGGTGGTGCTCACGGTGGCCGTGATCGCCCACTACATGCCGGAGCGCGTGACGAGTTGGAGCAGCGCCTCTTTTTCCGCCTCGCCCTTCTTTGTCCAGGCGACGACGCTCGCTCTGCTGCTGCTCGCCATTCATTACGTCAACGCCACCGGAGCCGTCCCGTTCATCTACACCAAGTTTTGAACCATGTACTGGCTACCCTTCAAAACCGCGCTCACCATCGCCTGCTTCGTAGGGCTGCTGTACGGCATGGATTTCCTTCCGGTACTCAAGGAATACAAGGTCATGGACTGGGCCTCGATTCCAAAGCTGCTGGACTTTTCCGAAGGCCGGTCGTCGGCGTCGCCCGAAGCCGACGTCGAAGCCCGCTTGCGGCCCGACACCGAACCCGCCCATCAACTGGTGCATCCGGTGGTCGACCCCAAAAAGAGCCTGGAGCCTTTCTACAGGGCCCTGCATGACGCCGCCGGACGCAAGGACGTAAAGGTTCGCATTTTTCACTACGGCGACTCGCCCACCACCGCCGATCTGATCACCGCCGATGCGCGCGAGCTGCTGCAGAAACAGTTCGGCGACGCCGGACACGGCTTCTGCCTGGTGGCCAAGCCCTGGGCGTGGTATCAGCACAACGGCCTGGTGATCAAGGGCGATGGCTGGACCATCGACCCGGCGCACCAAAGCGCGTTGCGCGACGGCATGTTCGGCATCGGAGGCGTGAGTTTCCGCGGCGCCACCGGCGCGGTCTCCACCATCCGCATGACCAAGGCGAAGCATTCGCGCATCGAAATCGCCTATTTGAAGCAAGCCTACGGAGGCGTGCTGCAGGTCGAGGCGGCGGGCAAAGTCATCGGCAAGGTGACGACGACTTCGGCCGAAGAAGGCTCGGGCTTTGCGTCGTTTCCGGTTCCGCCCGAAGCGGGCAGCATTACCCTGCGCGGCATGTCGGGCCAGGTGCGCATCTTCGGAGTGGTGCTCGAACGAAAGGACCCGGGCGTGGTCTATCACAGCCTGGGCATCAACGGCGCGTCGTCGATTACGCTCTCGCGCGCCTTCGACGAAAAGCATTGGCGCCAGCAGTTGCTGCACTATCAGCCGGATCTGGTCATCGTCAACTACGGGACCAATGAGAGCACCTACGCCGACTGGGTCGACCGGGCTTCGGAGCGCGAGTTGCGCGAGGTGATCCGCCGTGTGCGCGCCGCGCTGCCCGAAACTCCCGTTCTGATCATGAGCCCCATGGACCGCGGCCAGCGCATGGCCTCCGGCGGCATCGGAACCATGCCCACCATTCCGCGCCTGGTGGCCATACAGGAGCGCGTGGCGCTTGAAACCGGCTGCGCCTTCTTCAATACCTTCGCCGCCATGGGCGGCATCGGCACCATGGGCCGCTGGTATGAAGCCGAGCCGCGCTTGGTGGGCGCCGATTTCATACACCCCATGCCCGCCGGCGCGCGCATCGTCGGAAGCCTCCTCTACAAGGGCCTGTTCGACGGCTATAATCGCTATAAACTGCGCATATTGGAAAATCGTGGATTGGTGGCCAGCACCAAATGACAGTGAGGGGACCGGCCGGAAAAGCAATCTCGATGGGAAAGGAAATCGCCGCGAAAGCTAGCTCGCGCGTCACCGGCCGCGGTGCGCGCATTTCGCCCGGCTGGCTGCTGGCCGCCTTCCTGCTGTCGATCGCCGCCATCGAGCCGCTTTCCAACATCCAGGCCGAACCGGCGGTGCTGCGCCGGGCCGTCTCCAAACGCTCCGTTCGCCCGCCCGCCGACCCCGAGGCGCGCATGCGCGCCCAGGAGCGCGTGGAGGAATTTCTGCGCGACGGATCCTCGGTTTATATCGAAAATGCCGGCGCTTTAGTGCCCTTTTACGAGCATCTTTACCGCTATGAGAAGCGCCAGACCACCAGCGTGCACATCCTGCACTATGGCGATTCCCATACCGCCGCCGACGAATGGCCGGGCAGGCTGCGCAGCGAGTTCCAATCGCGCTTCGGTAATGGCGGCAGCGGATTCTCCTATCCCGGCAAACCGTGGAGCAACTACCGCCGCATGGACATCCTGCGAAGCTGGAATTCCAACGGCTGGCGCGCCGACGGATTGGCCGGCGGCAACGGAAACGGCTACTACGGACTGGGCGGCGTAAGCCTTTCCACCTCGCGGCCGAACCAATCGATCGCGCTCGAAGCCAATTGCTCCTCGGTGGAGATCTTTTTCCTCAAACAGCCCGGCGGCGGGTCGTTTCAAGTTCTCGAAGACGGCCGCTTCGTGGAGAAAGTATCGACCGCCGGGCCGCTTGGTCCGGGCTATTTTTCTTTCAAAGTGGCGCCCGGCGTTCATCGCCTGGAGTTGACCACCGCCGATGCGGCGCCGGTGCGGCTGCACGGCTGGGTGGCCGAAAATAGCCGCGGCATTACCTACGAAGCGATGGGCATCAACGGCGCGCAGGCGACCATCGCCTTCCGCTGGAACGAGTCGATGCTGGCCGAACACGTCAACAAACGCAATCCGGCGCTGATCGTGCTCGCCTATGGCACCAACGAGGCCGACAGCCGCAACTGGACGCTCGATTCCTACCGCGATATGTTCGCCGCCCTGCTGCACCGCTTTCGCAAGGCCGCGCCGGCGGCGACGATTCTCGTCCTCGGTCCGCCGGACCGCATGGTGCGCAGCGGCCAATCCTGGATGCCGCACGAAAATCTGGACCGCATTGTGGAGGCGCAGCGGGAGGCGGCGCTCGGAACCGGATGCGCTTTCCTCGATCTTAGGGCTAAGATGGGTGGGAAAGGGTCGATGGCCCATTGGGTGGTGGCCGGACTGGCGCAGTATGACCGGGTACACTTCACTTCGCCCGGCTACCGGATGTTAGGCCAGTCGATGTATGAGGAACTGGCCCAGCACTACATCACCTTTTCGGGAGTAAGGGAGAAGCTGATCAGCCTGAGTCCCGAGTCACCGAATGGACAGACGAGCGACAATCCTTGAGATTATCCAGGCCGTTTCGAAGAAGAAACTGGCGCCTGCGGCGGACGAAAGCCTTTTCGATTCCGGTCTTCTAGATTCCTTTGCCTTGCCGGACATGCTAAGCGCACTCGAAGAGTCGTTCGGCATCAAGATTCCCGACTCCGATCTGAACCCGCGCAAGTTTGATACCATCGAACGCATCGAGCAATATTTGGAATCCCGTCAATAGCAAAATGGCCTACATAGCAGCCTTCGGCGCGTCGGTGCCTGAACGCGTCGTTACCAATGACGAACTCTCGGCGCGGCTTGGCCGGCCGGCGGAGTGGATCAAAAATGTCTCCGGGATCGAAGAGAGACGTCATGTCGCCGAGGAGTCGGTCACCGATCTGGCTTACGCGGCGGCCCAGGTTTGCCTGGAAAACGCCGGAATCGAGGCGTCCAGCCTGGCCATGATCCTGGTCTCCTGCAGCACTTCACCCCGGCGGTTTCCGGGTCCCGCTTCGGCCCTGGCCCATCGTTTGGGCTTGACCGAGATACCGGCCATCGACATCACGGTGGCCAGCGCCGGGTCGCTGGTGGCGATGTCGCTGGCGGCCGACCTGGCCGACGTCCGCGGGCCCATTCTGGTCGTCGGCACCGAAATCATGTCGCGCATCGTATTGACGGAACCGCTCGATCCGAGCGTTTGCATTCTGTTTGGCGATGGCGCCGGAGCTTGCCTGATCCATCCGGACAAAGGGCGCGCGCGGATTTTGGGCTCGCTGATCGCCTCCGACGGCAATTTTTCCGAGGACCTGCGGCTCGAAGATTCGACGTTCCAGATGAACGGGCGGAGCGTAATCCTGCAGGCTTCGCGGAAAATTCCACGGGTGATCGCGCAATTGCTCGACAAGCACTCCCTGCGCGCGTCCGATATCAAGACTTTCCTGATGCACCAGGCCAACCAGAACCTCATGGACCGGGTGGCCGACGCGCTGCACGTCGAGCGGACCCGGTTTTTCTCCAATATCGCCCGCTACGGCAATACCTCCTCGGCCTCGATGCTGATCGCCGCGGCGGAGTGGTGGCGGGAGAGTCCGGCGCAAAGCGAGGGGATGCCGTTCTGTTTTGCCGCCTTCGGCGCCGGGTTCCATTGGGGCGCGCTGCTGGCGGAAGCCGTCTGATTCCAAAGCGATAAGCCGGGTGAGAAGAAGGCATACGACCGACGCGCTATGCCCCATTTGCGGACAGTACTAATTTCCACGCGGGAGATACGCCTCGCAGGGTGCGGGTATGCGCCTCAAGGGCCTGGGGCATAGGGTACTAGAAAGCAGGTTAAATTGATGAAAAGAAACAGAGAAAGCATGGGCCAAAATGTTTCACAGTACCCCTTGCGATTTAGCGCTAAGGTGCTATACTGGGTCTGGTCTTAAAATACCAGCGGGTCCTACTCCCGCTGTCATCACAACACGGAGTGTTCGCGCAAACTTCGGAGGATAGTGAATTATGCGGTTAACCGCAAATCGGAGTTCCCAGATGTGGCTACTGGGATTCAGTTTGGCAGTTTTTCAGACGGCGTCGTTCGCCGCGACAGTTGGGCAGTGGACATCCAGCTCGGATGTGTGGTCGGCTGCCAGCAACTACAGCACGATTTACGCGGCATCGACGGTCGCCGGAAATAAGTTCGACCCCACCGCTGAGGGAATTTCGGGCGCTTCGCTGGCCGGAAATTCACACTTCATCATCTCGAACCCGACTTCGCTCGGGCAGCCGGGAGAAGTGGGCACTCTCAAGAGCTGGGTCAATGCCGGCGGTACGCTGGTGATGTTCGCCAACCCCGATGCGGGCTTCAGCATGTACACGTCGTACTTCATGAACGCCCTGTTGAGCGGTATCGGCAGTTCGATGAGCGTGATGTCCCAAGCCTATGGGTTTGGCGGCGCTCAACTGCTGGGAACCCTCGGTGGTTCCGATCAGTCGGTGGCTGGCATTCAGGGTGGTGGCTTGGCTTCCGGTAGCGTCCTGCCGGTCCTCGGCGGAAACTCGATCGCCGTCTCCGGTGCCCTGCTTCCCTACCTCGTCCGCTACGAGCAGATCGGCTCCGGTAAGGTTTATGTGATCGGCGGCAACATCGCTTCCAATGCGCTCATCGCCGAAGGCGCGAACCGGCAGTTCCTGCTCAATCTGCTCTCGCAAGGCAATGCCGGTATCGGCTTCGCCGACGATGTGCCGGAACCTGCTTCCATCGGTTTGACGGCTATCGGCCTCATCGCCGCCGCCGTCGCCCGCAGGCGTAGCAAAGCGTAAGTAGATTTCAGTTCGACTTCACCAGGGCGGTTCCTTCGGGAGCCGCCCTTTCGCTTTAGTACCTTGGTCCTCCCGGTTCCCTTCCCTACCTTCCACCCACGTCATTGACGCTATGCTTTCCAGTTCGATAAACTGATACTTTGGGCATGGCCGCACGGCCGGTGCCACCTACCCGTAGATCTGGCAGTTTCCCCAGTTATCAGTGGAGTCTGAACCAGCAGGATCGATCCGGGGGTAATTTTCTGAAACGAGGAGGAGCATCCGTGGCAGACGGAAAATACATATTTACTTCCGAATCGGTGACCGAAGGTCACCCCGATAAGATGGCGGACCAGATTTCGGACGCAGTTCTGGACGCCGTTCTAAAGGACGATCCCACCGGTCGAGTGGCCTGCGAAACGCTGGTAACGACGGGCATTTGCGTGGTAGCCGGGGAAATCACCACCAAGGCGATCCTGGATGTGCCAAAGCTGGCGCGCCAGGTCATCGACGATATCGGCTTCAACGATGCGGCGTTCGGCTTCGACGCCAAAACCTGCGGCATTCTCAACACCATCCAAACGCAGTCCCCCGACATCGCAATGGGCGTGGACACCGGCGGCGCCGGCGACCAGGGCCTGATGTTCGGCTACGCCTGCGACGAGACCGAAGAGTTGATGCCCATGCCGATTGAGCTCGCCCACAAGCTGGTGCGGCGGCTGAGCGACGCGCGCAAGTCGGGTGAAGTGAACTTCCTCCGTCCCGACGGCAAGAGCCAGGTGAGCGTGGAATACGGCGCCGACAACCGGCCCCTGCGCATCGATGCCGTGGTCATTTCCACCCAGCATCACGACAGCGTGTCCACCGAGGAGCTCCGCAAGCAGGTCAAAAAGCTCGTCATCGACCCCGTTCTGCCCGCCAACATGGTGGATTCCAACACCAAGTACCACATCAATCCGACCGGACGTTTCGTCATCGGCGGTCCGCACGGCGACACCGGCCTCACCGGGCGCAAGATCATCGTCGATACCTACGGCGGCATGGGCCGTCACGGCGGTGGCGCGTTCTCTGGCAAGGATCCGACGAAGGTCGATCGCTCGGCCTGCTACATGGCCCGCTATATCGCCAAGAACCTGGTGGCGGCGAAGCTGGCCCGTCGAGTCGAAGTGCAGCTTGCCTATGCCATCGGCGTGGCGGATCCGGTTTCGGTCATGGTGAACACGTTCGGAACCTCCACGGTTCCCGAGGCGCGTCTCACCGAGCTGGTGCGCGCGCACTTCCCGCTCACCCCGCGCGGCATCATCGACCATCTCAAGCTGCGGCGCCCGATCTATCGCGCCACCGCCGCGTTCGGCCACTTCGGCCGTCAGGAAAGCAGCTTTAGCTGGGAAGCCACCGACAAGGCCGCCGCGGTCCGCGAGGACGCCGGCGCCGCCGTCGGAGCCCGCGGCTAAGGTTTCGGTAACGTACGCCAGCGGCGGCGATGGGCTCGGTCCCTCGCCGCCTCGATTCTTGTTTGGGAGGCATTTCATTGGCCCTAGTCGAAGGTTGCAAGCACGCAGTGGACATCGAGATTCCCGTCGAAGAAGTCGGCAAGGAGGCTGAGCGCGCCGCCGAAGCGATTCGCGCCAAGGCTCACCTGCAAGGCTTCCGGCCGGGCAAGGCCCCGCTTTCGATGATCCGGAAATACTACGCCAGTTCGATCCGCCAGGAAGTGCTCGACAAACTGCTCAGCCGCTTCTTCCGGCTGCGCATGGAAGCCGAACATCTGGAGCCGGTGGGCCAGCCGAGCGTCACCGACCTGGTGTATGAGGATGACAAGCCCATCACCTTCAAGGCGCATTTTGAAGTGGCGCCGGAGATCGAGCTCAAGGAATACCGCGGCATCACCGTGCCCTATGAGCAGCCCTCGCTCAGCGATGAAGAGGTCGAGCTCCGCCTGCAGGGGCTTCGCAATGAGAAAGCCGACTATGTGAATCTGGACCCGCGGCCGGCCGAACCGGGCGATGTCGCCGTGATCGACCTGCACAGCACGGCGGGCCTTGAAGGCGAGCCGATTCATGGGCACGACCTGAAGGTCGAACTGGGCGGCGCCGACACGATGCCCGAGCTGAATGAAAATATCCCCGGCATGGCGCCAGGCGACATCAAAACCATCTCCGTCACCTACCCGGCCGAGTACGCGCAGGAGCGGCTGGCCGGCAAGACGGTGGAGTTCCGCGTCAACATGAAGGCGCTGCAGAAGAAAGAGCTGCCGGACCTCGACGACGAGTTCGCCAAGGACCTGGGCGACTTCACCTCGTTTGAGGAGCTGCGCAACACCGTGCGCACCAATATGCTGCGCGAGCGCGAGATCATGGAGCAGCGGGCGGCCAAGGAAGTGCTCACCGGCAAGCTTGCCGATCTGCACGACTTCCCCGTGCCCGAGGCGTTCATCGACCGCCAGGTGGAGATGTACCTGAACCGTTTCGCCAGCGAGCAGGCGCAGATGGGACGCGATCCCAAGAAGCTCAACATCGACTTCGACCGCGCCAAGGAAGCCATGCGCGACCGCGCCGTCAAGGAGATCAAGAGCTCCCTGCTTGTCGAGCGCATCGCCGAGCGGGAAGCCGTCGCCACCACCCAGGACGAAGTGGATCGCGAGGTGCAGCGCTACGCCAAGGAGCACCGCGAACCGGCGGCGGCCGTGCGTAAGAAATGGCAGGAAGACGGCACTTTGCAGCGCATCGCCCACGCGATCCGGACCGAGAAGACCCTCAATTTCCTGTTTGAGAACGCGCGCAAGGAAGCGCCGGCGGCGGAGAACGCTCAGTCGGCTTCGTAAGGAAACCGCCGGATCGCCTGAATACATTCCGACAGCGCGCGCAGCATGGTGTTGCCCCACCCGACCGGAGTGAACGGCATGGTTTTCTGGTTGGTCTGTTTATCCGCCGTCGCCAGAAAGCGAACCATCGGATCTTTGGGATGCAAGTATTCGCGGACGGAGATCAGGAACTCGATCTCTCTCCCCTCCTGGTGTTTGATGACGGCGTAATACTCGACGCGGGCAAGTCGTTCCTCCGGCTCCACGTCGACGAACTTCCACTCGGTATCCATTAAGCGATGCTACAGGACGGCGCTACTGCTTGGCAAAACGCCCGGTCAGGACGTAGCCCGCGTGCCGGGAAAAGCTCACACCGAAGAACAGGCTGGGGCCAATCCCGCGCACAGTTCGGCGAAAGCCGCGGGCAGCCCCTGCTGGCGGGCCGCGTCCAGAGCGGCCGCGGTGGCGCCAGACGCGCGATCAGGCCGGTGAATTCCGCCGCCGGCGCCGTCATCCGGAATCCGGCCGGGGCGAGCGCCTGAGCCACCTGGGCCGTCGTCATCGATGGCGAGGCGGCGACTCGGGCCTCCGCGCTCTGTATCCGCAGGTTCGACTCGATCGCTATCCACGGGCGCTCGAACGGACGAGGGGTGGCCGCAATCGCTGGCACGTGCCCTCCAACGCGCGTTCGGATGGGTTGAGGCCAGTCCATACTCAACGGGTGCCGATGCCCTCCGGTGGCGAACGCTGAGGTTGTAATAGCAAGGCGTGGATCTGGCGGGCGCGCCCGGTGTCGCGCTGGACGCGACTTTGGAGTTTCTCGCACCATGGGAAGCACCGCTTCGGCCGGCCCGCGGTCTGCGCCGCCAGGGGCAGTGCCCAGAGAGCGAACCATGCCGCGCAAAGCCTCAAAGCGCCCGTAGGATACTATCGTGAGTAGTGTCAGTTCCGGCTATCGTATTCGACCTCGGCGGCGTGCTCATCGATTGGAATCCACGCTACCTTTACCGCAAGCTCTTCACCGACCACGCCGCGATGGAACGCTTCCTGAGCGAAGTGTGCAACTCGGAGTGGAATAACCAGCAGGATCGCGGACGCTCCTGGGCGGAGGCCGTCGAGATGCTGTCGGCGCGCCATCCGCACCAAAGCGAGTTGATCCAGGCCTATCATCTGCGCTGGGAAGAAATGCTGGGCGGGCCGATTCATGGCACCGTGGAGATTCTCAAAGACCTCGACGCGGCTCGCCACGATCTGCATGCGCTTACCAATTGGTCCGCCGAGACGTTCCACATTGCGCGCGCGCGATACGCTTTCCTGGGTTCGTTCCGCCAAATCGTGGTGTCGGGAGAAGAGCGTGTGATGAAGCCCGATCCGGAGATCTTTCACCGGCTGGTCAAGCGCGTGGGACGTCCGGCGGCCGAGTGCGTGTTCATCGACGACAACCCCGAAAATGTCGAGGCGGCGGGGCGGCTGGGATTCGACGCTATCCGGTTCACCGCGCCGTCCCAACTGCGCCAGGACTTACGGGCGCGGGGCCTGGTATGAACGGCGCCGCCAATCGCTGGGAAGGGGAGTTCGGGTTCGCTTTGCGGTCGCTGCTGCTCAAGGATTTCCGCGTGCGCTACCGGGCCATGTCGCTGGGCGTGGGCTGGTCGCTGGCCAACCCCCTGGTCATGATGGCCGTGCTGACGTTCGTGTTCACCAAGGTGTTTCGCAGCGTGGAACCGAACTATCCGATCTTCGTGCTGTGCGGGCTGATTCCGTTCAACTTCTTCACCCTGGCTTGGGCCACCGGCACCACTTCGCTGGTGGACAACGCGGGCCTGGTGAAACGCACACGGTTTCCGCGCGAGATCGTGCCCATCACCACCGTCTTCGGGAACGTGCTGCACCTGCTGATCCAGATGGGCCTGCTGCTGGCGATGGTGCTTTACTGGGGCAAGGGCGTGAACGTGTACTGGTTGTATCTGCCGGTGCTGGTGGCGCTCGAAATCGTCTTTGTCGTGGGACTGGCGCTGCTGTTCTCCGCGCTGGATGTGTATGTGCGGGACACCCAATATGTCGTGCAATCGTTCAACCTGGTGTTTTTCTACCTGGTGCCGATCTTCTATTCCTTCGACTCCATTCCTCGCGAGTACTATCCGTTGTATTGGTACAACCCGGTGGCGGCGGTGGTGATGGCGTTCCGCAATGTCCTGCTCGACGGGCGCGCGCCGGCGAATTCTTTGATGATGAGCATGACGCTGGTCTCGTGCCTGTCGCTGGCGATAGGGATTGTGGTCTTCCAGCGGTTGAAGAAACGGTTCTACGACTACCTCTAGGCCCTGCGGGTAGAATAGGATAAATGCCTCAAAGCTGGGCACTGCTGGCGTTGTTGGCCTGCGGTGTGTCGTTCGCGCAAACTTCTCCATCGAGGGCGGCGAAGGGACTGAAGGCGGCTGAAGGTCTGGAAGTAACGCTCTGGGCATCGGAGCCGATGCTGGCCAACCCCACCAACATCGACATCGACGCTCGCGGCCGCCTCTGGGTTCTCGAAGGGGTGAATTACAGGCGCAAGCTGAAGAACCAGCCCGATGTCACCAACCTCGGCGACCGCATCCTGATTCTCGAGGATACCGATGGCGACGGGCGGGCCGATAAACGCACGGTGTTCGATCAGAGCCCGGAACTGAGGTCGCCGCTCGGCATCGCCGTGCTGGGCGACAAGGTAATCGTTTCGCAGTCGCCGAACGTGATCGTGTACACCAAGGATCTGACCGACAGGGTGGTCGGAAAGAAAGTGTTCCTTGGTGGCTTCGGCGGGTTCGATCACGACCATGGCGTTCACGCCACCGTGTTCGGCCACGACGGGCGCTATTGGTTCAACGCGGGCGATCAGGGGTTCGACGTCACCGATCGATCGGGGACGCGGCTGGTATCGAGCCGCGAAGGTCCTTACTACGCGGGCGCGATTCTGCGCCTGTCGCCCGATGGCACGGGCATGAAAGTTTTCGCCCACAATTTCCGCAATCCCTATGAGCTGGCGCTCGATTCGTTCGGTGGTGTCTGGCAATCGGACAACGACGACGACGGCAACGCCTGGACGCGGATGTTGAACGTCATGGAAGGCGGCAACTACGGCTATTGGGGACCTGGCGGCCGAAGCTGGCGCGCCGACAAGGGCACGCACTTTCATCACGAACTGCCCGGCGTGGCGCCGCTGATCGCACGGCTGGGGGCGGGGTCGCCCTGCGGCCTGGTGGTATACGAAGGGCGGCTGCTGCCGGCGAAATATCACGGGCAGTTGCTGCACGCCGAAGCGGGCAAGCGCGAGATCAACACCTACACGATGACCGCCGAAGGCGCCGGATACAAGCTGGATGTCGAACATACGGTCAGCACCGCCGATTCCTGGTTCCGGCCGAGCGACGTGGCGGTGGCGCCCGACGGTTCGGTGTTCTTCAGCGACTGGTATGACTCGGGAGTGGGCGGACACAACCTCGCCGATACGGCGCGGGGACGCATTTACCGGCTGGCTCCGCCGGGCCACAAGCCGGTGACGGCGCCGCTCGACTTCGAGTCGCCGATCGGACTGGGGGCGCTGCTCGCTTCGCCCGCGCAGTCGGTGCGCCACCTGGCGTTCACCAGGCTGCGCGAGATGGGCAAGAAAGCGCTGCCCTGGGTGCGCGGCATGTGGGCCCAGCGGGAAGACGTGATCCTGCAGGCGCGGGCGCTGTGGCTGATCGGGCTCATGGAAGGCGCGGCGGCGCCGGAGATCGCCGAAGCGCTGAAGGATGCCGACGCCCGCATCCGCATTCTAGGGTTGCGCGTGCTCGACATGGCGGGCGGCGACGTGACGGCTTCCGGGCTGGTCAAGGATCCCTCGCCGCTAGTGCGGCGGGAACTGGCGGTGCTGCTGCAGGGCAAGCCCGAAGGTACGGCGGCGATCGCGGAATTGGCGGCGGCCTGGGATGGCGCCGATCGCTGGTATCTGGCCGGGCTCGGCATCGGAGCCAGAGGGCGCGAGGATGCACTCTATGCGCGGCTGCGCGATACCTATCCGGACAAGTGGAATGCAAAGCTCGGCAAGCTGATCTGGGAGACACGGCCCGCCGATGCGTTGGCCACTGTCACCGAGGCGGTGAACGAGAATAATCTGCCGCTCGACCAGCGCTTGCAGGCGCTTGAGACGTTGGCGGCTTACCGGCAGGTGGAAGCGGCGCGCACGGTGGCCGAGTTGGCGTCCCGTTCCGAGGCGCCGATGGAACTGCGGCAGGCGGCGATCGGGCACATGAGCAAGCGCCTGTTCAGCGAGTGGATTCCCTATCGCGCGGACGCGGCGGTACGAACGGCGGTGCGGCGGTCGCTCGCCGATGAAAAGCTGCAGGCGTCCGCGCTGGCGCTGGCCGACGATCTGGAAGATTCCGAGTACGGTCCCGATCTGCAGGCGCTGGCCAAGGATACCAAGGCGCCCGAAGCTTCGCGCGCGATCGCGATTCAGGCGCTCGGCCGGATGAAGGATGAACGCTACTTCGCCGATCTGGACCGGTTCGCCGCCGGGGGACCGGTGAAGATCCAGGCCGCGGCGGTGCGCGCCATCGGCTATGCGCAGCCGCCGCAGTTCGCCGTGAAGATGCAGCGGATCATCACCGGCAACGCTCCGAATGAAGTCCGCAGCGAAGCCGTGCGGGCGCTGGCGCGCGGCGATCGTGGACTGACGCTGCTGCTGGCCATGGCCGAGCGCGGCCAATTGCCGGCGGAGATGAAGTCGCTGGCCACGACGCTGGCGCATCAGAACCGGAATCCTCAACTGCTGGTGCGGGCGCGCCGCGTGCTGCCGCTGCCCGCGATGCGCGGTTCGCGGCTGCTGCCTTCGCTGCGCATGCTGCTTGGTATCGAAGGAAACGCCGAACGCGGCAGGAAAATTTTCAGCGCCGCAGGCGGGCCGGAGTGCCATAACTGTCATAGCGTGGATGGCACACGCCAACTGGCCGGGCCGCACCTGACTCATATCGGAACCAAGTTCGGCAAGGATGGCCTGCTCGACGCGGTGCTGAATCCGTCGGCGGCCATTGCGCCGGAGTATACGTATTGGATTCTTGAAACCAAGACGCAGGGCACCGTCAGCGGCACGATCGGCGAGGACACGGCACAACGCGTCACCCTGCGCACCGATACGGGCGAGGAGCTTCGGCTGAAGCCGTCGGAGATCACGTCGCGCCGCCAGAGCAGGCTTTCGATGATGCCCGAGGATCTGCCTTCGCGCGTGACCGAGCAGCAGTTGGCCGATTTGCTGGAATATCTGGTGAGCTTGAAGTAAATCGGTTGAGCACGAACTGGCGCGGGTAGTAGCGCTGTGCGATGGCAAGTCCGAGGCCAGTGCCGCGCTTTCAATCGCACAACTCCGCCAAGCCGGCGTTGGCGCGTGGGTAAGTCAGCCGAGCGCGAGCCGGACCAGCGTGCCGCCGGACTCCGGGAGTTTGAACCCGCACATCGCCCGAGCAGGCAGATTTGCTCCGGTCCGCGGTTGCGTGAATCAGCCGAGCACAAGACCAGCGTGCCGCCAGACTCGGGAAATTTGAACCCGCACGTCGCCCGAGCAGGCGCAGGTTTGCTCCGGTCCGGGGTCGCGTGAATCGGCCGAGCACAAGCCCCACGTGCCGCCAGACTCGGGAAACTCAAACCGCGCCGCTCGATGGACCGGTGCCGCTGGACTCCGGAAATTTGAACCCGCACATCGCCCGAGCAGGCGCAGGTTTGCTCCGGTCCGCGGTCACGTGAATCGGCCGAGCACAAGCCCCGCGTGCCGCCAGACTCGGGAAACTCAAACCGCGCCGCTCGATGGACCGGAGCCTCCGGGAATTTGAACCGCACGTCGCCGCCGAGCCGCGCGGGTTGCGGGCGTAAGTCAGCCGAGCACGAGCCGGACCCGCGTGCCGCCAGACTCAGGAAATTCGAATCGCACGTCGCCGCCGAGCAGCCGCAGGTTCCGCCGCACGATGGCCAGCCCGAGACCGGTGCCGCGTTGGCGGGTCGTGAAGAAAGGATCGAAGATCCTGTCGCGCAGGGACTCGGGAATGCCGGGCCCACTGTCGGCGATGGCGATCGCGATGTGGGCGCCTTCCCGCCTGGCTTCGAGCGTCACCGCGCCGCCATTGGGCGACGCCTGCGCGGCATTGAGCAGCAGGTTCAGGATGGCCTGGCTGAGCAGTTCCCGGTTCGACTGTCGGAGAATGAGACCGTCCTCGATGCCGCAGCGCACCTCAATGCCATCGGCGTGCGACTGGCGGGCTACGAGCCCGCTCAGTTCCCGCAGCAACCCGGTGAGATCGACGTCTTCGTTCCGTTCCTCGCTGGCACGGGCGAAGCCAAGCAACTGGCGCACGGAACGGTCGAGCCGGCCGGCCTCGCTTTCGATGAACTGAAGGCTCTCGCCATGCGACGCCTGAACGGCTTCGTCTTCCCGCATCAGCCGCGCCAGCGTCTTGATGGAGCTGAGCGGATTCTTGATCTCGTGAGCGAGCGTGGCCGCCGCCTCGCCCAGTTGCGCGAGATTTTCCTGCCGCGCCAGTTGCCGTTCCAGACCGATTTTCTCTTCGATCAAACGGCAGGCTTCGACCGACTGGGCGATCTGCGGCGCGACAGCGCGGAGGATGGCTTCGTCTTCCTCAAGGCGCCGGCCGGGCGGCGAATCGAGCAGCATCACGCCGGGTCCGGTTCCAAGCGGGATGGTGTGGTTGTAGCCTTCCGCCGCTTCGGCGCGGCCATCGGGAAGCACGGCGGCGCGGCGCAATCCGAACTGCTCAACCAGCTTCCGTTCGAGGAAGCGAAGGCGTTTCGGCATTTCCAGGATGAGCGACGCCTGTTCGAGCGCGCGAGAGAACTCCGCGTAAACCCGGGCGCGGCTTGAGAGAAAGCGGCTGATCCAGGCATAAACGGGTATCCATAACAGACCCGCGCCGAACAGCAGCGAGAGTTCGAGCGCCCAGCGGAAGCCTCCGCCCGTGCGCCGTTCCACCTGTTCGGCGGCCAGGCGTACGCCAAGCAGATAGAGGGCGGCGAAGATGCCGAGGGCGACCGCGAAGAGCGACCGGCTGGAGAGCGTCAGCCCGAACGGCTGTTTCCAATAGAACAGCCATCCGAGATAGAGCCCGGGGAAAAGGGAAACGAGGGCCGCCGCCGGCCGCTCGAATCCCACGGCGAGCGCGGCCACCCACAGCGCCGCGTTGATAGCGAGACCGGCGGCCAGTTGGCGATCGGCCAGGCGCCAGGCCAGACGCGCCAGGTGTCCGAGGGCGCCCAAGGCCACGGCGGCGGCGAGCCACGAAGGCAGCGGGAAAAACGCGACGTCCCAAACGCCGAGAGAGGCCATCAGCGCCACGGCCGTCCATCCGGCCGGAGTCTTGCGCCGCTGTCCCCAGAGAACGCCGGTTAGAAATACGTAGAGGCCCGCTCCCAGGAAGCGGAAAAGGACCGTGATGGCGAAGGCTGCCGTCATCGGAGCGCGTTCCGCGCTTGGCGAAGCTCTAAGGGACGGTTACCGCTTCGTCCGGAGCCGCCACCTCAATCTCGCGCTTGTACTTGCACTCCTTGTTCGGGCACTGCGCGACGGGGCCCGCCTTGAGCCATTTCTCGATCAGGTAAGGATTCGAGCATTCCGGACACTTCTCGTCGATGGGCTTGCCCCATGCCACAAAGTCGCATTCCGGATAGCGGTTGCATCCATAGAAGGTCTTGCCGCGCTTGGACCGCCGTTCGAGAATTTCGCCCTCGCCGCACTTGGGACACTTGATGCCCAGCGTCTTCTGCTTGACGTATTTGCACTTGGGGTAATTGCTGCAGGCGGTGAACTCGCCGAAGCGGCCGTACTTCATCACCAGATGATTGGCGCAGTTGGGGCACTTCTCATCGAGCGGAACGTCGGCCTTGCGCTGTTCGGTTTCGCCGATCTTCTTGGTGGTTTTGCAATCGGGATAGCCCGAGCAGGCATAGAAGGTGCCGAAGCGCCCCTTCTTCAGCACCATCGAGCGGCCGCAGTTTTCGCAGTATTCCTCGGCATCCTGCTCGCCGAGATTGGCTTTGTCGAGATCGGGCAGATCGACGGTCAGCTCGCGCGTGTTGGTGCAATCGGGATAGCCGGTGCAGGCGATGAAGCTGCCATGGCGGCCCCACTTAATGACCATCGGCTTGCCGCACTTATCGCACACCAGGTCGGTGGGCTTTTCCATGCGTTTGACGTCGGTCATGTTGCGCTCGGCGAATTCCAGGTCTTTCTGGAACTTGCCGTAGAACTCGGTCATGGAGTCGCGCCAGTCGATCTTGCCTTCTTCGATGTCGTCGAGTTCGCCTTCCATGCGCGCGGTGTAGCGCACATCGAAGATATCGTTGAAGCTTTCCACCAGCAGATCGGTCACCACCATGCCGAGTTCGGTGGGCGTGAACCGGCCGCCTTCCTTCTTCACATACTCGCGTTCCTGGATGGTGGAAAGAATCGAGGCGTAAGTGGACGGCCGGCCGACGCCATCCGATTCGAGCTCCTTGACCAGCGTCGCTTCGTTGAAGCGCGGCGGCGGCTCGGTGAAATGCTGTTCGGGCTCGATGGCCTTGAACTTGAGTTCCTCGCCCTTGGTTGTGGCCGGCAGGCGATTCTTCAATTCGTCGTCGTCGTCGTCCTTTTGATCCTTGCCTTCCTCGTAGACGGCAAGGAAGCCGTCGAACTTGGGTACGCTGCCGGTGGCGCGGAACAGATAGAGGGCGCCGTCGGTACCTTTGGCGTTGACTTCGATGGTGGTCTGGTCGAAGACGGCGGGGTTCATCTGGCTGGCGACGAAGCGCATCCAGATGAGGCGGTAAAGCTTCAGCTCATCCTCGGCGAGCAGACCCTGCACCTCGTCGGGCATGCGCATGGCCGAAGTGGGACGGATGGCTTCGTGCGCGTCCTGTGCGTCCTTCTTGGTCTTGTAGACGTTGGGCGCCGCGGGCAGGTAATTGACGCCGTAGCGATTGCCGACGAACTCGCGCACTTCGGCCAACGCGTCGTCTGAAACGCGCGTGGAATCGGTACGCATATAGGTGATCAAACCGACCAGACCTTCCGAACCAAGCTCGACACCTTCGTAGAGGCGCTGCGCCAGCATCATGGTGCGTTTGACCGAGAAACGCAGTTTGCGGGCGGCTTCCTGCTGCAGAGTGGAGGTGATAAAGGGCGGTACCGGGTTGCGCTTCTTTTCGCGCGTAACCACCGATTCGACCAGGTAAGGCACGCCGGCGACGGCGGCCACGATGGCATCGGCCGACTGCTGGTTGCCGATCTCGACGGTTACGCCGTCCTTCTTGGCCAGCTTGGCGCGCAGGACGGGCGGCTTCTTGGCGGAAAGCTGAACCTCGATGGTCCAGTATTCCTCTTTCTGGAAGGCGCGGATTTCGCGCTCGCGTTCGACGATCAGGCGCAGGGCGACGGTTTGCACGCGGCCGGCGGAAAGCCCGCGCCGCACCTTATCCCACAGCAGGGGAGAAATCTTGTAGCCCACCAGGCGGTCGAGAATGCGGCGCGCCTGCTGCGCCTCCACCAGGTGCTCATCCACCTGCATGGGTTTCTCGAACGCCTTTTCGATGGCGGCCTTGGTGATTTCGTTGAAGCGGACGCGGTAAACCGCCGCGGCGCCCTTGGCCTTGCCTTCCAGTTCCTCACGCAAGTGCTGGCAGATGGCCTCGCCCTCGCGATCCGGGTCAGCCGCCAGGTAGATGGTGTCGGCATCCTTGGCAGCCGATTTCAGCTCCGAGATCAGCTTTTTCTTGCCCTCGATGACGACGTAGTTGGGCGAGAAGTCGCGGTCCACCGCCACGGCCAAATCGTTCTTGGGCAGATCTTTGATGTGGCCGAGAGACGCCTTGACGACGAAGTTTTTTCCGAGATATTTGCCGATCGTCTTGGCCTTCGTGGGCGACTCAACGATGACGAGAGATTTTGCCATACTGCGTTGAAATGAGTCCTACCAGACCTTAATAAATTGCTTTCCAGCGAGCTGCCGGATGGTGCCGGCCATCTCCAGCTCAAAGAGGGCGGCAATGATCTCTGACGAGGAATACTGTGGCAAATCTGCCAACAGTGTGTCAATGTGGGTGGGCCCATCGACGCTTAGGCGAGCCACCAGAGAGCGCTGCATCTCAGAGGTAAACCCTTCTATTAGAGAAGTTTGGGAAGGCGGCGGGAGCGGAACCAACCTTCGCTCCGCAACTTGGCGCCGGTCGGCCGGGGGCAGTTCTGCCAGTACGTCTTCCGGTCCCTGCACCAGTTTAGCACCTTGTTTAATGAGCAGATTGGGCACAAAGCTCATCTTGGAGGTGATGTTGCCGGGAACGGCGAACAGTTCCCTGCCCTGCTCGATGGCGAGGCGGGCGGTAATGGCCGAGCCTGAATATTGCGCTCCTTCCACGACAACGATACCGGCGCTCAGGCCGCTGACCACGCGATTGCGGATCGGAAAATTCTGCGGAAAGGCGGGCGTGCCCATCGGAAATTCCGAGAGCAGCAGGCCCTCACTGGCAATCTGCGCGGCGAGTTTGCGGTTCTCGGCCGGATAGACCTGGTCGACGCCGCAGCCGAGCACGGCTACGGTGTGGCCGCCGGCGTCGAGGACTCCTTTGTGAGCGGCCGTATCGACGCCGCGAGCCATCCCACTGGCAACGGTCAGCCCGGCCTGGGCGAGCTCCCGCGCCAGCTTGTTCGCCGCGGCGGTGCCGTAGGCGGTGGGGCGGCGGGTGCCCACGATGCCGATCATGACGGTTTCGAGCAATTCAACACGGCCGCGGGCGAACAGCAGCGGCGGCGGATCGTAGATCTGGCGGAGCCGTTCGGGATAGCGCGGGTCGAGCATGGGAACCAGCGTCACCCCGCCCGCCAGAGCCGCCTGGTGCTGCGACGCGGCATCGTCGAACGTGCACCCGCTCGTGATGCTTTGCGCCACCGCGCCGGAAACGCCGAGCGACGCCAGTTCGGAAAGCGAACTGCGAAAAATGGCGGCCGGCGATTTGTAGTGTTGCAGGAGTTGGCTGGCTTTCTTGGTGCCCAATCCGGGAACCAGATGGAGCGCCAGCCAATAGAGCTCCTCTTCGCGGCCGATCGAAGGGGCGGGAGTGGCAGTGGGCATTCTATGAATAGAGTGTGGGAAGCGGACAGCGATTCTACTCAGGATATTCTGGGGAGAATATTCGAGAGCAATCTGCACTATTCAATAAAGAACAACTTACCTGTTCCTCCGGGGTCAGCGGAATACCGTCAAGTCCGCTGGCCCCGTTCCAATTTCAGACCCGCTTCACGCGGGCGTAGAAAGCTCCACTGACATCGGATCCGTTGGCGTCGATGAACCAGCCGTGCAGCGTGGCCGAGGCGGCGCGTTTCAATTTGACCCGGAATTTGACGGCGGTGTCGGCGGGCTGCGCCTTGGCCGACAGACTCTGTCCCGCCACTTCGAGTTTCGCTCCGGCAATGGGCAGCGCCTTTCCGGCGGGTAACGAACCGGCGGTCATCTTCTGCGCGTCGCGGGCGGCGGTGAGCGGCAGGTTCAAATGGAACGGCCAGCGCGCCAACTCGATTTCATAGCTGCCGGAACGTTCGACGGCCACGGTCCAGTGAGCGCCGCGCGGACCACCGGCGGCGGTCGAGACATGGCCGACGTTGTCGGCGTAAATCTCCCACCAGTCCGACGAAGAAAGAACGACGGGATTTTCCTGCGGCGCGCCGATCGACAAGGGACACGCCTCGGCCAGGCCGGGCTCGAGGGCCGCCCACCATTGCTCATAATGGGCGCGCATCCGAGCGACCACGCCGGGGTTGGCCGCGGCCAGGTTATTCTTCTCGCTCACGTCGGCGCGGAAATCGTAAAGCTCCTCGCCTTTGATCAGCCGCCACTTGCCCCAGATCACATCGGAATCCCACTTCTTCGGCACCTGCCCGTACTGCACCACCATCAGGCGATCGGCGATGGGACCGGTGCCGCGCAGCAACGGCGCAAGGGAAACGCCGTCCAGGCGGGTTTTGGTTTCAAGCGAGCAGAGATCGGCCAGGGTTGGCAGTATGTCCTGCATCTGCGCGGGCGTATCGACATCGCCGGGGGCGCGCAGTTTCCCGTTTGGCCAGCGGACAAAGCAAGGCACGCGATGGCCGCCATCGTAGATTTGCGTTTTCTGCGCGCGCATGTTGGCGTTAAACACGCGCGTACCCTGGGTGCCGCCGTTGTCGGTCATGAACACGACGACGGTGTTCTCGCGCAGGCCGCTGTCTTTGAGAAACTGCTCCAGGCGGCCGAGGTTCTCATCCAGGTTGGCGATCATGCCGAAGAACTCTTTGGGCAGGCCGGGCTTGGCATAGGGATCGGAGTACCTGGCATCGACCCAATTGGGCGCGTGCGGCGTGTTGGTGGGCAGATAGCAGAAAAACGGCTGGCGGGCGGCCTGCTGGCGGCGCATCCAGTCCGTGGCCTGGCCGAACCAGAAATCGGTGCAGTAGCCGGAGAAGCTTTTCACCGCGCCGTTGTCGCGATAGCGGCCGTTGAAATAATCGTTGTCGAATTCCGGCGCCGAAGAGAAGCCCCAACCGAGATGATATTGCGCCGTCTCAAAGCCGCGTTCCATGGGCCGGTAAGGGTACATGTCGCCGAGGTGCCATTTGCCGAACATACCGGTGCGATAGCCGCCGCGGCGGAAGATATCGGCCATGGTGGGCAGATCGCGGCGCAGAACGGCGCGGCCGGCGGTGACCGACGTCGCTTTGTTGCGCAGCGCGTCGACACCCGAAAGCAGTTGGCCGCGCGTGGGTGTACACATGGGGGCGGCATGGAAATCGGTGAAGCGCACGCTCTCCGAATGCAGCTTGTCCATATTTGGAGTGCGCAGCACGGGATTGCCGTGGCAGGAGAAATCGCCATAGCCCTGATCGTCGGTGAGGATCACCAGCACATTGGGACGGGGCCCGGCGGCGCGCAGGGGCGCGGCCGCGGCTCCGAGTCCGGCAAGAAACTGGCGGCGTTTCATGACGCCAGAAACTTCTTCACGTTGCGCATGGCCTGCCGCGTGCGCTGATGGTTTTCAATCAGCGCGAACCTTACATGCCCTTCGCCAAGCGGCCCGAAGCCGATGCCGGGCGCCACGCCGACCAGCGCCCTTTCGAGGATGAGCTTGGAAAACTCGAGCGAACCGAGATCGCGGAACCGCTCCGGAATCGGGGCCCAGAGGAACATGGATCCCTTGGGCGGCTCGACCGGCCAGCCGGCGCGGTTCAAGCCTTCCACCAATACGTCGCGCCGCTTCTGATATACGTTGCAGATCTTGCGCGTTTCTTCCTCGCACTCGCGCAGGGCGATGATGGACGCGATCTGAAGGGGCTGAAAGATGCCGTAATCGAGATAGCTTTTGATGCGCGCCAGAGCCTTGATCATTTTCGGATTGCCCAGGCAGAAACCCACACGCCATCCGGCCATGTTGTAACTCTTGGACATGGAAAAGATCTCGACCGCGTATTCCTTGGCGCCATCGACCTGCAGGATGCTGGGCGGCTTGTAGCCGTCGAAGCCGAGATCGGCATAAGCGAAATCGTGAACCACCATGGTGCCGTGCTTGGCGGCCAGGGCGATGATGTTCTTGAAGTAATCGAGATCCACGCAATGCGTCGTCGGATTGTGCGGAAACGAGATCAGAATCATCTTCGGCTTGCGATTGGAAGTCTTGTAGAGATCCTCCAGCCGGTTGAGGAACTCGGCCGGATTCGGCATGGGCAGCATGCAGGCATGGCCTTCGGCCATGATGACGCCGTACTGGTGAATAGGGTAGGCGGGATTCGGCGAGACCACCGCGTCGCCGGGTCCGATGACGGCGAACAGCAGGTGCGCCAGGGCATCCTTGGCGCCGATGGTGGAAATGGCTTCGGTCTCATGATCGAGCTTGACGCCGTAATTGCGCTCATAGCGCTTGCAGATTTCCAGACGCAGGTTGGGCAGCCCGCGCGACATGGAGTAACGGTGATTGCGGGAGTTGCGCGCCGCCTCGGCCATCTTTTGCACGATCACCCGGGGCGTGGCGCCATCCGGGTTCCCCATTCCGAAATCGACAACGTCATATTGCGCCGCCCGCAGTTTCGCCTTCATCTCATTGGTGACGGCAAACACGTAAGGTGGCAGTTTCTGAATGCGGTAAAACTCCGCGGACTCGATGGGCATAAACTTTCATTGTATGGCGGTGGTGCGCGTTGTGGGAGCGGGTCCGGCGGGAAGTTTCGCGGCGATGGCGGCGCTCGAGGCCGGCGCGGCGGTGGAGATCTTCGAGAAATCGCCGTTTCCCCGTCATAAAGTCTGCGGCGAATTCCTCTCGCCCGAGGTGGTGGAGATGCTCGACCGGTACGGGCTCACGTCGCCTTTCGCAAGCCTGCGGCCGGCGCGGCTCGAACGGATGAGCCTGTTCTTCGGCGATCGCGCGCGCACGGCCCGGTTCCCGGAGCCCGCGCATGGATTGAGCCGCCATGCGTTCGATCGCCTGCTTCTCGATCAAGCGCTCAGCCGCGGGGCGCAACTCTGCCGCGAGCACGCCCAGCACGGCCACGTGATCGCCACCGGACGCAAGGACGCGGCTCCGAAAGGGCGGCGCCTTTTCGGATTCAAAGCGCATTTTTCCGGACCCGCAAACGACGCAATGGAGCTCTACTTTCTGCCCGGCTATTCCTATGTGGGTGTCAGCGCGATCGAGAACGGCTATACCAACGTGTGTGGACTGGCGCCGGAACCGGCACTGGCGGGGCTGAACTTCGACATCGATGCGTACGTCAATGGGCACGCCCCGCTCGCCCGCCGGCTGATGGGACTGCGCCAGTCGATGGCGTGGATGAAGACCGGACCACTCGTTTTCGGAAACCGGTTGACATCGGATGCCGGGAATCGTTATCTGGCCGGGGATCAGTTGTCGTTCATTGATCCGTTCACGGGGTCGGGGATTCTGGGCGCGCTGGTGACGGGGTCGCTCGCGGGGCAGGCGGCGGCGATGGAATCGGACCCGCGGGAGCATCTGCGGAACTGCAGGAATCGATTACGGCCGTCGCTGCGCACGGCGGCTTTTTTGAGGGCGGCGCTCACAAGCCGATGGGGCCAAACGGTCGCTCGGTATGTACCGCCGCAGATACTCTTTCATATCACGAGACCCGGAATATAGGGACCACTGGTACTCGGAATTAGTTTCATTAGCGGTCTTAATTAAACGGGGTTTGCAATAAAAAGCCGGTGAGCACTCGGAGGAAGATGCTCACCGGCTGGCGCGCTGCGCTCTCGCACAACGGCCAAACCTTCCGGCATGCGTTCAGTGACCTGAAGCAGTGCTTTCAGGTTGTGGAGTTGAAATTATCATACAACAATCCGGGCGAGCTTACGATAGCGAAATTGGAAAAAAAATACGGTTAGCGTGTGGCCAATATTGCCGAATAGACCATGGCCGCGATGATCAGCAGCGAAGCGGCGCAGAAGGCGACGGTCACGCCGAGGCTTGGCGCTACCTCTCCTGGCAGCCTTTTGAATCTAAGATATAGCGCGCCAATGGCGATAATGGGCAACATGCAGGCCTGGGCCAATCCGCCCAATTTCACCATCCACACCGGGGATTGAGACCAATAGAAAAGGGCCACGGGAATGGCCACAAGCACCCAGATAAAGCCATTGCGCCAACGGCAGCGGGCGGCATAATCCTCGCCTGAAAAGAATCCGAGCAGCCGTGCCATGTCGGCGTAAACCCTTGCGTTGGCGGCAGTTGCGGCGAAGATCGTACCATAAAGAGTAGCGATGGCGCCCAGATAGAACAGCCACACCGACCACGATCCCAGAGTTTGCGTGTACATATTGGATAAAACCGGAATCATATCCTTCGCGGCCGGTACCAGCCCTCGGGAGTGCAAAACGCCCGCACCCAATAGGTAGAACGCCACCGTCGCCACCATGTAAATGACCATCGACGCCAGAATGTCGAGGTTCATGACGCCGGTCCAGCCGATCGCGCGGTGGCGCCATTGTGGGGTTCCGTCGCGCGGTCCGGTGAAACGCGCGTAGCCTTTTTCCACGCACCAGTAGGGATACATGAACAACTCCGCCGCGCCGACACCAGTAATGCCGAATACGGCGACGGCGGTGGTTAATCCTTCCGGCGGAAGTTTGAATTTCAAACCGTCGGCGAGTTGCGCCCAACTGAAATTTTCCGGCTGCCACATCAGGAGAACGGCGCACATAAAGGTGAGCATGGTGAAAAGACCGACCTTGATGGTGGCCAGTTTCTCCACGCGTTCATAGCCGCCGCTCAGCAGTAGCGCCAGCGTAATGGCGGCCAGGCCCGGCACCCACATGCGGACATCGACCGAAGGCACCAGTTGGCTCAGCACCTGGGCGACGCCGCCAAACATGGCTCCGATCTGGAACATGGTCATCAGCACCATGAACGACCACATCCAGACGATCCAGTTGACCCCCAACAGGCGCGGACCCGGCACGTGATTGAATCCCTGCAGCCCGGTCTCGCCGGTGGCGATGGTGTAGCGGCCCAGTTCCGATTGCACCGACGGCTTGATGATGCAACTGATGAGAATGACCCAGAGGGCGATGTAGCCGACTTCGGCGCCGAGGGTGGTGGTGGCGATCAGTTCGCCCGAGCCGACGATGGACGCCGACAGGATCATGCCCGGGCCGATGCGCTTGAGGGAACCGCGGAAGGTTTGAGGAGGCTGCTCGACATCGCGCGCGTCGTAGGCATAGGGATTTTTCAGAACGGGAGCGACGGGCGCCGGCTTGGACGTGGATGTCGGCATTGGAGCTAGCGTATCAGAAAACCGAAACCGTTCCGGTTCAGGACGGTTCCAGGAATAACGCCGCCGTTTCGTGATGGGTGCGGAAGAGCTCGGCGATGAAGTTCATGCGTTCATTGAAATTGGCCCACTCAAGCGCGCCCGAGCCGGCGGTTCCGGCGGCATTGGGATCGACCTGGGCGACCAGCGCCCGAAGCTCGTCGTTTTCGAGATCGAGGAGGCTTGGCGGGTAGGACTTGGCCAGATCCTGGCCGAGGCGCAGCGTCTCGCCGGGCAGCTCAAGCGTCATGAGCTTCTGAGTGACGACGATGCGGGCGATGGTGCGAATCTCGCGCACCATGGCGGCATGCGGCGTGACGTTGAAGAGAGCGGCCTTGATGGGTTCGGAGGCCGAGGCGGCCGCATCGAGGGATTCGAGAATTTCCGGCTGCAGACGCTCCTGCTCATGCAGGCCGACGTAGAGGTTGGACATCAACAGCAGCTCGATACGTGCCTTGCCGGTGGCGTACAAGGCTTCGTATAAGTGCCGGAAAGCGGTCTTGAGCAGATCCTGCCCGTCGGGCGGCGGCCCGCTCACAAGGACGGCAGTGAAGTCGTCAATGGCCATCTCATCGCGCGGGGCGCCCTCCGGAAAATCGCGCAGGAAGCGGGCGAACTCGCGGGCGATTTCGGCAAAGACTTTCCGGTTACCGCGGCCGACGGCCTCGCTCGCCTGGCGAAAAGGCTCAATCTCGCGAAGCACGGCATCGACGACGGGAGCCAGTTGCGCCTGGCTAATCCCGGTGGTGGCGTGGAAATCCTTCAGCGCGGCGCCAAGCAGGGGGTGGCGCATCAGCGCGGCCGTCAGATCCTGGCGGCGGATGGTCTGGCCGGCCTGGCGGGAAGCCCAGGCGGCATAGGTACACCAATTGCAGCCGCCGGGGATGCGTCCGGCAATCGCGGCCGAGAGCAGGTGGTAGGTCCGGGTGATCTCGAAGTTGCGCTCGGGCCCGTTGGGCATGGCCGAGATGCGGTCGATTTCATCGATTGACAGGGATGCCATGGTTCATTTTGCCTCTGGCGGAATTGGTCTCGACCAACCTGTTCAGGAATACCATTTCCTCATTGAGGCTGTTGACGGCAATGCGCGCTTCGGTGATCAGCAGCACCGAGCCGTAAAGCAGGCAGCAGGCGCCGCCCATACCGAAGCTGACCGGCAGCCAGTGCAGCCCGGAAACGCCGGAAAGCGCGTCGAGGCCGATGGCGAGCGAAGTGAGCACGAAGACGGCCGAGGCGAGATAGAAGACGGTGAGGGCGCGCTGCAGCAGACCGGCCCGCGCGCTTTGGCGGCGCATCTGGTCCATTAAAGCGGCCTTGCGCTCCTCGATGAGCTCCAACCCTTCCTGCTCGTGCATAAGCGAATCCATCCGGTCGGAGATGGCGCGCACGCGATCGACAACGCGGCCGAGGCGATTGGAAGTGGAAAGAATGTACATACCCGAGGCTGAGATAAGCAGGGCGGGTGTGATCATGGCCGTCAGTACGCCGATGGCGGCCGAAAGCGAAGAAATCAATTGATCTGGAAACGTAATGGGCACAAGCGCTTTCCAGATCCTATTATCCCAGTACCAACGACGGCGGCGGCCGCGCGGCCCTGATGTACACTGTCCCTGATGAATCCGAGCCGGTTGTTCCTCGCCAGTTGTGTCGCGCTGGTCACCACGTCGATGGTGTTCTCGATCCGCGGGGATATTCTCGACGCCTTGGGCGCGGATTTTCATTTGAACAAGGAACAGATCGGACTGGTGTTGAGCCCGGCGTTCTGGGGCTTCACTTTGTCGATTCTGATTGGCGGATCGCTGGTGGATTTCTTCGGCATGCGGCGGCTGCTGGCGATGTCGAGTTGGGGCTATATCGCGGCGGTGGGCGGAATCCTGTTGGCGCCGCGCGCCACGGCGGCGGTGACCGATCACTGGAGCGAACCCGGTTTCCTGATCCTCTATGGCTGCATGCTGGTGCTGGGCCTTTCCCAAGGGCTCGTGGAAGGCGTCATCAATCCACTCTGTTCGACCATGTATCCGAACGAGAAGACGCACAAGATGAACATCCTGCATGCGTGGTGGCCGGGCGGATTGATTATCGGCGGGCTGGCGGCGTTCTTCATCACCAAGATGATGGGACTCGATCAGCCGGGCGTGCCGGCGGCGGCAATGACGCTGGGGTGGCAGATCAAGCTGGCCACGATTCTGATCCCGGCGCTGTATTATCTGTTTCTGATCCGCGGGCAGCAGTTCCCGGCGACCGAACGCGTGACGGCCGGCGTTTCCAACAGCCAGATGATGAGCGAGGCGTTCCGGCCGCTGTTCCTGCTGCTGTGGGTCTGCATGTGGATGACGGCGGCGACCGAGTTGGGGCCCGATCAATGGGTGGGATCGCTGATTACCAATCTCACCGGCATGCAGGGCATTCTGATTCTGGTGTACACGGCGGGCATCATGTTCGTGCTGCGATTTTTCGGCGGGCCGCTGGCGCACAAGTTCTCGCCGTTCGGGTTGTTGACGATCTCCTCGGTGCTGGTGGCGGTCGGGCTGTTCATGCTGGGCGCGGTGAAGACGCCGGTGGAGGCGTTCGTGGCGGCGACGATTTTCGGCGTGGGGAAGACGTACTTCTGGCCGACGATGCTGGGCGTAACGTCGGAGCTGTTCCCGCGCGGCGGCGCGCTGCTGCTGGCGATCATGGGTGGGACGGGAAACCTGGCGGTGGCATTCGTGCTGCCGATCATGGGCGGGTGGTATGAAACGAGCGGGGCGGCGTCGGCGTTCCGGTACGTGGGCGTGCTGCCGGTGATCTTCTCGGTGATCTTCGCGGGGTTGTTCTTTTACTTCAAGAGCAAGGGCGGCTATCGCGCGGAGCAGGTTGCTCAATCGCGAACCGCCCAAGCGCTGGGACGCTGATTATTTTTTCGGTTTTTCCTCCTTGGCTTTGGGGAAGATGAGAGGATTTTTCTTCTCCTTCCAGCCGGAAAGACCGCAGGATCCGAGCACCTTGAAACCGTTGGCGACTAGCAGGTCCGCGGCACGCGCGGCTCTTCCGCCCCGGTTTCAAGCGGTGATGATCACCTTGTCTTTGGGAATCTCCGAAAGACGCTTTTCCAGTTGGCTGACGGGGATGTTGACGTAGCCTTTCAACGTTCCCAATTCTTCGAGTTCCTTGGGCTCACGGACGTCGAGAAAGAAGAGGTTCTTCTCGTCTTCGAGGGCCTTGGCTACTTCTTCTTCGGTCATCTGCTTGGGTCCACTCTTGGTTTGAGCGAAGCCCAGCGAGGCGGCAAAGGCGGCTAGCCATTGCCCGCGGGTCCACCTTTCGATCATATCGGTACCTCTCACTTTCTGTTTTTGGTCAGATTCTCAAACAAATACAGGCCGCTTTTGCCGGCCACGGCGAAATCCATGTCTCCGTCGCCGTCGAGATCGCCAACGGGAATCTGCATGCCGCCGCCGGTGCGCGTGGAATAGTCGACCACGTGGCGGCTCCACATGATGCCTTTGCCGTCGGGCGCGTTCTGATACTCATACCAGTAAATGCCAAGCGGTTCCTTCTCGCCGGGATCGCGGCCGTTGTGAGCCATGAAGCGCTTGCCGGTGACCAGGTCCTTGCGGCCGTCGCCGTTGAGATCGGCGAACGCCACGGCATGGGCCTGCGACCACGAATCGTCGATCATGCGCTTGGCGAATTTGCCATCGCCGGTGCGTTCGAGCCAGAAGATGCCATAGTCGTGCGCGGCGGAAGTGACGATGTCGGGCTTGCCGTCGCCGTTGACGTCGTGCGTATAGATAAAGCCGAGAGCCTGCGGCGACTCCCAATCGGCGTGGTGGACCCAATTGGGCGCTTTGGGATCGGCGGGCGCTTCGAACCAGCCCTTGGGAGTGAGGATGTCGGCGCGGCCGTCGCCATTGACATCGCCGGCGCCGATGCCGTGACCCTGGCTCTTGGGCGCGGCGACGTGCTTGACCCAGGCATGATCCTTCAGCTCATACCAGGCCAGCGGCGCGTCGGCGTTGCCGAACTGCGGCAGCAGCTCGCGCGCCTTTCCGTCGTTGTCGAGATCGACCATCCAGCAGAACTCGACGTTGAAGCCTTTCTCGATCTCATGCGATTTCCAATCGCCCGAGGCACGGCCCGGATTCTCCCACCAGGCGATCTGCTTGCTGAACCAGGAACAGCTCACCACGTCGAGTTTGCCGTCGCCATTGACGTCGATGGCGTGATCGGAGAAGACGTCGATGTAGTTATTGGCGAAGAAAATATCGCGGAATTTGTGCTTGCGCCAGGAGGGCGCTTCGTACCAGTTTTCACCCGAGACGATGTCGAGCCTGCCGTCGCCGTTCATGTCGGCGAAAGTGGCGGGCTCGTTGGCCCCCAGGTCCAGTTCATGCTTTTTGAAGGGAACGTCGGCGACCCGGCCGAATGACCAGGCCAGCCATCCCGCTCCGAGCGCGGCGGCAATTGCAACGGTGAGCTTCACGGTTTGAGTTTATCCGAAGTTCTCACGGCGGGCGGCGTGGAAGTGGCGCCCGGACCGGCGGCAGTGCCGAGATTTGGCGCTTCGAAGGGATAGACATCGGGCCAGACACGGACGCCGCTGGTGACCTTCAGCGGATATTTGGTGCCGCTCGGGTAACTGAGTTCGATGAAGAAGGCCGTCCAGCCTTTGGCGGGTTTGGGAACTTTGGCGCTGTAGACTCCGGGCTTGGATTCGGTGAGGGGCGATGGCTGGTAGGCCTTGCCGATGGTATCGAGGCGGAAATCGCGCGTCTCCGGATTGGTGGCCTGCCACAGGGTCGCGGTCTCGGGCCTGTCTTTGGTTTCAAGGCGGATGGCGCCGTCCTTTTCAAAGCGGAAGCTATAGCGCGGCCGGGGTTTGCCGTTGAGCAGCATCGAATAGAACGCGGAGACGGTATCGCGGCCGTCCGATCCGGCGAGCGAGTGTTTGGCGTTGGGCACGTAGCGCAGCAGCTTTTCGCCCTTGAGATCGTTCCAATAGAACTGCGAGGAATCGGGCAGGAAGAATTCGTCGCCCGCGGCGTTGACGATGTATTTGGGCTGCGTGAGCCGGTCGCGATATTCGTAGGGCTCGACGATTTTCATCAGTTCGCGGTAGCGCGGCGTGCCGGACCAGCGCATGATGTCGTTGTCGAGGTAGTCCTTGATGGCGGGGGCCCAGGCGCCGTAGACGCGCCAATGGTGATTGAAAGACGGCACGACGTTCAGCATGTCGATGACGGCGGGGATGAGAGCGACGACACGGGAATCGGTGGCGGCGGTGGTCCAGGTGGTCCAGCCGCGTTTCGATCCGCCCATGACGGCGAATCGGGTCACGGAGGGCACGACGGCGGTGACGGTATCCATGGCGCGCACGGCGGCTTTGGTCATGGGCAGCCGCGGCAGCCACTGGTCGCCCGCTCCCTTGAGGTAGCGTGCCCAGGCGTAGGCGATGAGGGAATCTTCAAACCTTGGGTTCGTTTCCCCATCGAAGGAGAGGGGCTGGTTGGGCACCATGCGCAGGTCGGCGGTGACCGATTGGGTGAGGACGGCCAGTTGGGCGAGGAACGGGTCGACGCGGGCAGGCGCGGCATCGCGGTTGCTGCCCCCGCCGATGGAAAGAAATCCGGTGGCGTGGGCCAGGCGATCGGGCTTGATTACGGTGAGCCAGTGCTTCCACACCGTACGGTTGACTTCGCCGGGCGTGAGCCAGGATTGCGAGGTGAGATCGATCACCTGCGCCGTATATCCATTGCCGGAAATCGTGCTCACGACCTCGAATTTGTAGGCGGGGTCGGGAGTCTTCACATACCGGTCGAGCGCGGTTTCGGCGGCCGTCGCGGCCAGCGGAAACCAGAGAGAAAGCAGCAGCGGGGCTAACCCGCGGCGGGACCATCGAGGCTGCGCCATAGATACCAGCATGCCACCGAGGCGTGGGGGCGCCAGGGTTTGGCGATTTTTTCCATGACATCGGGCTTGGGAAGTTCCTTCAAGCCGTAGGCGAGTTGCATGGCCTTGCGGATGCCGAGGTCGCCGGTGGGAAGCACGTCGGGCCGGGCGAGGGCGAACATCAGGAACATCTGCGCCGTCCAGACGCCGACGCCTTTGACGCGCGTGAGGGAGGCGATGACTTCCTCATCGCCGATGGCTGGCAGCACGGTAAAGTCGACAGTGCCGTCGGCGGTGAGGCGCGCCAGATCGAGAATATAGGCCGACTTCTGGCCGGATAGCCCGAACTTACGCATGGCGGCGGGCTCGAGCGCAAGCAGGCGGGGCGGCGTGATTTCGCAGGCCGCGGCGGCCAGACGATCGTAAATGACGGTGGCCACGCGCCCGCTCAACTGCTGAAAAACGATGGAGCGGACCAGGGATTCGAAGGTGGGCGGGCGGAACTGCAGGCCGCAGGGTCCGATCTTGTGAATGATGGCGGCCAGCACGGGATCGGCTTTCTTCAGATGACGAACGGCCTTTTGCATGGAACCGGCGCAGACCTCCCGCGTCTACAATGACTGACAGGGAATATTCTGGCATGAGGCGCATACAGGGCGTGCTGGCGGCCGGCAGCGCGGCTCTTTTAGGAATCGGCCTGTGGGCGCAACAGCAGCCCAAGCCGCCGGCGGCCGATGACAGCGGCCTGGGCGTCATCAAAGTCGACGTCGATCTGGTAAACGTGCTGTTCTCGGTACGCGACAAGCGAGGGGCGTTGATTCCGGATCTGACCAAGGACGATATCAAGGTCTTCGAGGACGGCAAGGAACAGGATGTCCGCGTCTTCAGCAAGGAATCGGACCTGCCGCTGACGATCGGATTGCTGGTGGACGTGAGCGGGTCGCAGCGCAACCTGATCGAGGTCGAGCGGCGGGCGGCGGAGCAGTTCTTCCGCCAGGTGCTGCGCAAGAAAGACATGGCGTTCCTGATCAGTTTCGGTACCGAAGCCGAACTGCTGCAGGATTACACCAATTCGACGACGCTGCTGACCGAAGGGCTGCGCGGCCTGCGCGAAAATTCGCAGGTGGGCGGATTGCACCCGGGTCCTGTACCGACGGCGAGCCAGCCGCGCGGAACCATCCTGTACGACACGGTGTACCTGGCGGCCCACGACAAGCTGAAGGGCGAAGTGGGGCGCAAGGCGATCGTGCTGATCACCGACGGCGTGGATCAGGGCAGCCGCGTGAAACTGCGCGAGGCGATCGAGACGGCTCACAAATCGGACGCGATCGTTTACAGCGTCCAGTACATCGACCCTGCCTTTGCCGGCGGCATGTTCTACTCAGGCGATGGCGACCTGCGCAAGATGTCGGAAGAGACCGGCGGGCGTCTGTACCGGGTGGAGCGCCGGTACACGCTCGATATGATCTTCGACGATCTGCAGCGGGAGTTGCGAAGCCAGTACTCGCTGGGCTATTCGTCTTCGAATCCGAAGCGCGACGGCGCGTTCCGCAAGCTTGAAATTAAGACCCGGAACAAGGATTTGAAAGTGCAAAGCCGCAAAGGATACTTCGCCACCGCCGGTCCGCCCGTTTGACACCCCCATCGCCGGACCGATACACTATCGTTTGCTGTAAACAGCAGCGACCGCTCCCCAAGGATGCTACTCGCCAAAGAATTCATTCAATACCTGGGCAACGAGATTGTCAAAAGGCTTCACCCGCTGATCCTCGAGACTTCCGATATCGCGGCTAGCACCCAGCTAGTGGCGGGTATCATCGAGGAAGAACTGGCGGTGGAAGATCGCCTGAACGAAGAAGTGCGGGAATTGCTAAGCCAGTACTCCGAGTATATGCGGAGAGAAGGCGTCAGCTACCAGGAGATGTTCCGCCGGATCAAGAATACGATGGTCCAGCAGCGGAAAGTGATCCGCGCTTCCGGGCGCGACACCGGCGACAGCATGAAGCTGTCGCGGGACAAGATCAACGACATCTCGCACAAGATCGTCAGCGCCGCGCAGAAGGCGCGCTTCTTCCGCCTGAAGAAGCCGACCAACGACATACGGCTGGAGATTGTCCGCTACTTCACGGAAGTCCTCACCACCGAGGACAAAGTGGACCGTGCGGCCCGCCAGAAGGTGCGGTCGATCAAGCGCGACATTCCGGAAGGTTCGGAAGAATTCGACCTTCTGCACCGCCGCTACTACGCCGAAGAGCTGAAGCGCCTGGGGATCGACCTGGGGCGCTAAGCCGGGGCCGCGTCATTCACTTCGCAGGGCGATCACCGGATCCACTCGCGAAGCGCGGCGGGCGGGAATGAACGTCGCCAGTGCCGCCACGACGATGAGCAGGAAAGATACCACGGCGGCCGTCTGGCGATAGCCGGGCTCGAAGCCGTAAAGCAGGCTGGTCATCGATTTCGCCGCGGCCGCCGCCAGAGCCAGACCGATGGCGAGTCCAGCCAGCGTCAAGACCATGCCACGCTTGCCGAACGAGAGCAGGATCTCGCTCGATTTCGCGCCTAACGCCATGCGCACGCCGATTTCGGTGGTGCGCCGGGCCACGGCGTAAGAGAGCACCCCGTAGATCCCGAGCGAGGCCAGCAGCAGCGCGAGCAGAGCGAAGGCGTTCAGCAAAGCCGTGCTTTGCGAGGACGTGGAAAGCTGGCGGCCGACGATCTGTTCCATGGTCTGCACTCGCGCCAGGGGCTGGTTGGGATCAATGGACCAGATCGCCTGGCGGATGGCGGGAATCATCGATGCCGGTTCGGCGGCGGTGCGGACCACGATGCCGGCGCTGAGGCGTTCGTTCACCTGATCGCACTGCTCAAACACGCGGTAGATGGCCGGCCTTGCGGCGTCGAGCACGCCGCTTTCGCGGATCGGTTTCACGACGCCGGCGACGGTATACCAATAGCCCTTTTCGCCAAGTTCGCCGAACTTGAGACGGCGGCCGAGCGGCGACACTCCGGGGAACTCGCGGTTGGCCAGCGGCTCGTTGATGAGGATCGCGGGAGAATTCGATTTTCGATCCGAAGCGTCGAAGAACCGGCCTTCGCGGAGTTGCGCGCCGACGGTGGCGAAGTAATCGCGGCTGACGTTGCGGATGAGCGCGACCTGGCCGCGCGCGCCGTTGCCGGCCTGGCCCTCGAGGCGGTAAAAGGTGGCGTGGGCGGCGTTGGTGAAAGGAATCCGGTTGATGGCACCGGCGTTGACCACGCCCGGAATCTCCCGCAGCTTGTCCAACTGCGCGTTGATCAGAGCCGTGCGCCTGTCGAAGTCTTTGTAACGGAATAGGGGCGCTTCGAAGGTCAGCAGCTTCTCGGGCCGAATGCCGAGATCGGTGTTGCGCAGATGAAGGAAGGTGTCAAGGAGCAGGCCGCCGCAGCTTAGAAGCGCCACGGCGAGCGCCGTCTCGGCCACGATGAGCGAATCCTGGAACCAGTGACTGCGGGAACCGGCGGCGCCGCGGCCTCCATCGCGCAACCCTTCGAGTGGAGCGGCGCGCGACCCGCGCAGCGCTGGAGCGAGCCCGAAGACCAGCGCCGCCATGATCGCAACCGCGGCGGAGAACGCCAGCACACCCCAATCAAGCTTGAGGCGCACCGGACCCATGCTATCGGGAACCACCGTCTCGAGGAACCGCATGGCGGGCAGGGCCAGCGCGCATCCGGCGGCGGCGCCGAGTGCGGCGAGCACCAGACTTTCGGTGAGGAACTGGGCGATGAGTCTTCCGCGTCCGGCGCCGATGGCGGTTCGTATGGCCACTTCCCGTCCGCGCGAAGCGGCGCGCGACAGCAGCAGATTCGCCAGATTGACGCAGGCGATCAGCAGCAGCGCCGCCGCCGCCGCCAACAGCACAACCAGAGCGGCTTGTGTCCGGCCGGCGATCTCTTCGCGCAGAGGGACTACGTTCACCGAGTGCGCGCCCTCGAAATCGCCGGCGGTCAGCCGCAAGCTCAGCGCCGCCAGAGATTCCTCCGCCTGTTTGACCGTGACACCGGGCTTGAGCCGGGCGACGATTTGCGAGTTGTGCCAGCCGAAGTTCGTTCGCATCCAGGGAGGGAAGGAAGCCGGCAACCACATGTCGATTTCGCGCGAGGGCATGAAATAGAAGCCCTGCGGCATGACTCCAATCACCTCGTGCGGCTCGTCGTTGAGGGAGATCCTGCGTCCGAGGACGCCGGGCGAACCGCCGAAGCGGCGCTGCCACAGCCCGTGGCTGATGACGGCCACGCGCGCGCCTTTGTCGTCTTCGTCTTCGGTGAACGTGCGTCCGAGCGCGGGCGGCACGCCGAGTACTTTCCATAGAGTCCAGCTCACCTTGCGGGCGGGAATGTGCTCGGGCTCGCCATCGCCCGAGAGCGTGGCATCGGCCCCTTGGCTGGCGGCGAGATCGGCGAAGACGGTATTGAGGCGGCGCCATTCGAGATACTCGGCGGGCGCGGGCTGGTTCCTGGCCGTTGCGTCCTGGTTCCGCATGCGATCCCAGATCATGACGAGCCGGCCGGCATCGGCGTATGGGAGGGGGCGGATCAACACCGCGTCGAAGGCGCTGAACATCGCCGTAACGCCGCCGATGCCGAGGGCCAGCGTGGCGATGGCGAGGCCGGAGAATTGTGGATTGCGGCGGACCTGGCGCAGCGCGTGGGAGGCATCGCGCATCAACTGCTCCAGCCACGCCCAGCGCCAGGCGGCGCGTGTGTTCTCCGCCACCAGCGCAAGGTTGCCGAGTTCGCGGCGGGCGGCCCATTGAGCCTGCTCTTGGGTCGCGCCCTGGCTTTGACGATCGGTGGCATCCTCGTCCAGATGAAACTGAAGTTCCTCGCGCAATTGGTCTTCCCGGTTGGAACTCCGCCACAGCCGCAGCAGTTTACGGAACATTGTGTAGAAATTCTACTTAATTTTATGTAGAGTGTCTACTACGGCCGGTTTGCGCCCGCGGGCGCGGTGCAGTATTCTTCTTCCATGAAACGCGCGGTCTCGCTGTTTGCGCTGTGTCTCTGTCCACTGCTGGGGCAACGGGATGCCACCGGCAGCAAGGATCACCCCGTCATCACACGCTATCCGGGGTCGTTTATCCGCTTCTACAACCAGGTGGACTTCGACCGGTATCCGCTGGCGCTGGCGGTGGAGAACCGGCGGCCGGGCGGGGTGAAACAGATCGAGGGCCGGGTGACCAAGATCACCTATCAGAATCCGGCCGGGCGGTCGGCGCATGAGATTTTCAGCAACTACCGCGACGCGTTGTCGAAGGCGGGCTATCAGCCGCTGTTTTCCTGCGAGGGACCCGATTGCGGGCTGGCGATGCATTGGCAGCAACTGAATGGGTTGTACGCGAGCGGAGGACTGAAGGACGTTCGCGGCCTGGCGGTGCGCGGAAAGACGGGCGGCGGCGAGGTCACGGTGGCGATGAGCGTCAACACCGGGTTCAGCATCCTGCACATCGTGGAGCACAAGGCGATGGAGACGGGCCTGGTGGCGGCCTCGGCGGCGGAACTGGCGTCGGGAATTGAGCGCGACGGCCATATCAGCGTCTATGCGATCTATTTCGACACCGGATCGACGGCGTTGAAGCCGGAGTCGGCCCCGGCGCTGGCGGAGATCGGAAAGCTGATGGCGTCGAAGCAGGGGCTGAGGTTGCACGTGGTCGGCCACACCGACAATACGGGCGGTCTGGCCATGAACATGAAGCTTTCGGCGGGCCGCGCCGCGAGCGTGGTGGCGTCCCTATCCGGTTCGCATGGAGTTGCGGCTTCGAGGCTCGAAGCGCACGGAGTCGGGCCGCTGGCGCCGGTGGCCACTAACGCGACGGAAGAAGGCAAGGCCAGGAACCGCCGCGTCGATCTGGTGGCGCAGTAGCAGGACGCTATTTCGCCTTGAGCGGAATGACGGTGACCTTGTTGGCTTCGAGAGTCACCGATTGGTTGATCTCCCCGAAGACCGGCGAACTGACCCGAACGGTGTAGGTGCCTGGCGGCATCAGCCAGCCCGAGCCACGGTTGTTCATTTCGTCCAGATAGCCATAGAACTTATCGTTGATATAAACGGGACTGACGTCGCCGGAGGTGACGGAGATGAACGATTCAGCCTCGCCGCCGCCGAAGCGCAAGCGGCCGTAGGGGGGCGGCACAAGGGGCAGTTCCTTGAGCTTGAAACTGACTTTGGCGGTCTTGCCGGGCTGGACGGTCACCTTGGTGGTGTAGTCCTCATAGCGGGGATCGCGAAGGGTGACTTCGTGCTCTCCAGGCTCAACCTCATACTTTTCAGGAACGGTGAAACGCACAGCCGGGCCCACATATTTCCCGTCGATGAACACGCCGGCGCGGCCTGGACGGCCACGCGCCTTGATGGCGCCGTTCTTGTCTGCTGCCGTGGCGGAGAAGGAACATAGGAGCGCGAGTAGCGCGGGAAGCAGTCTACGCATACGACCAGCGTAACAGTTCTAGTCAGGGGTCCGGTACACGAGGTACCGGCTATTGCGAAATACTTCCAGGCCGGGGGCTGGCTTAGGCTCGGCGGACCAGACGGTGTAGTCGATGCCAGAGGACTTGGTGGCGCGAAAGCCTGGCTCGTTGACTTGCTTCCAGCGCGGCAGCCACAGGTCGAGGAACTTGCGCAGGTAGTTGATCTGGCCGCCGCCTTTCCAATCGACGTAGACCGGGCGCAGGGATCGAGCGCGGAAGATGCCGGGCTGCAGGCCGCGGCCGGCATCGGGGAAAAAGAAGACGGCGTTTTTGGGAGTGGACTGGCGGGCCCAGTCCGCCACTTGCTGAATCTCCGGTGTATTCAGTTGGGGGTAGTTGGAAATGCCACCGAGTTTCGGGATGGCGAAATAGGGCATGGCCGCCACCGCCAGGACCGGCACGAAGGAGGTGGTGTACCGGAAGACCAGCGCCGACAGCAGAGCCATGCCCACGACGACCAGCAGCGGAGCCGTGGAGAAAACGAGATGCTGCACGGGTGCGGTTCGCGACGGCAGGGCGAAGACGGCGAGGAACCAGGCGGCGGCTTCGATCCAACTGCCGCTGCGCGCGGCAAAGACGCCGGCGCAACCGCAAAGGATGGCGGCGAGCGCGGTTCCATAGAGCAGGGCGCGGGCGGGCTGAATCTGAGGAATCAGATTCCATTTCAGACCTTCGAGCAGAAGGAGAGAAAGCGGGACGCTCAAAACGGCGATGACAAGCAGCGCGCCGAGCAGGAACTGGAGATCGCCCGCGACGCGGCGGCGGAGGCGCCAAAGCGCGGCGGCGGCAACGGCCAGCACGATGGCGTGATGGACGTGGATGGCGGGCTGCCACATGGAGACCCAGTTGTAGGAGGCGCGCTCGCGCATGGCGGCTTCCTGTTCGGCGTCGATGCGGCCGAAGAAGTCCTGCGATTCACGGCCGCCGGTCTGCATATACGCCGCGCCCATCAGCAGCACGACTCCGATCGCCATCGCGACGAGGCCGCGGACAAGGCGGCGCTGGCCGGATACGACTCCGAGCGCGAGATAGGCGCCCCAGAACGGATACACGGCGGGGACCTGGTAGAGGAAGCCAAGCGCCGAGGCCGCGCCGGCGCGGAAGTGGCGATAGTGGGTGGCAAAGCCGATGGCGAGCAGAGTGAGGCCCACGGCATTGCCGCGCGGCACCGGCTCATATTCGAACGTCAGGATGGAAGGGCCGGAGATCCACGCGCCCAGTCCGAAACAGGCGGCGATGAAGAGTGACGAGGCGCGGTCGAGGCGGAAGGCGAGGGCGATCATGTAGGCGCCCACCAGGCCGAGGAAGCGGAACAGCAGTTGCTGCCCATGGAGCACGGTCTCAAACGAAGCGCCGGTGAAGCGGCGCAGGGCGAGACTCACCTCGTCGTAAATGGTGAAGGAGACGTGCTGGCCCTCGATGAGCAGTTCGTTGGAAAACAGCGACGGGTCGCGTAGACGCTCAAGCAGAGGAAGGTAGATCTGCGTATCCGATTGAAGATAGGTATGGCCCGGAATGGTGAAGAACCCGAGGAGCGTCCAGGCCGCCAGGGCGGCCAGAGCCCAGATGTGCGGCCTCATTATTGGGGGATTTTCTCGAGCAACTGTTTGGCCCACGCCCGGTTGGGATTGAGCGCGAGCGTTTTTTCGAGAGCCTTGCGCGCGTCGGCGGGCAGGTTGTTTTTGCGCAGGGCGACGGCGAGCCAAAGATGGGCGTCGGCCGATTTGCCGTCGAGTTCGATGGCCTTGCGAATATCGGCGATGGCTTTGTCGATGCCGCCCCCGAACTGGGCGGGCAGGTAGTAGTTCCCTACCCCGCGGCTCAAGTAGGCGTCGGAGGATTTGGGATCGAGTTCGACGGCCTTGTTGACCTCGTCGAGCGCGCAGCGGCCGTATCTAAGGCCGGCCAGAACGTTGGCGGGAATCACCTGTCCGCAAAGAGTGCCGAGAATGCGGTGAAACTCGGCGGAGCCGGGTTGAAGGGCGACCGCCTTTTCGGCGGCTCGAATGCCGGTTTCGGCGGCGGCGCGAGCCTCATTCTTCTGCCGCATTTCGAGGCTGATCTCGGCCAGGAACGAACTGCCGAGCGCGAGCCGGTACTGCGCCGCGGCATCGTTGGGATTTTTTTGAACATCGGCACTCAGACCGGCGATCATCTTTTCAAGCGCCGGCCGGTCTTGCCGGTCGCGCGCCACCCGCAGGTCGGCGGGAGAGATCGCAGCCAGGCTTTCTACCAGGAGCAAAGCAGTTGCGAGCCGCATACTCCTTTTAAGATAACAGGCCCACTCGAAACCGAGTATTTACTGCAAGTTGCTGACGCGGCGATAAATGAAAAGGAAGTAAAAGCCGAGGATGGCGAGCAGGACGCCGTTGGCGGCGATGACGACGGGCGCGGAGAATTCCTTGATGAGTGCGCCGGCCACCAGGCTGCCAATGGGCATGCCTCCGCGAAAGGCGACGTTGTAGACGCTCATGACGCGGCCGCGCATGGAATCGCTGGTGATCAACTGCACCAGCGAGGAGATCATGGCGAAGCAGGAGATGAGCGCGGCGCCGCTGAGAAACAGGATGACGTAGCTCAACGACAGCGACGTGGACAATCCGAAGCCGATCATCAGCAGTCCCAAAGTGACCAGCACGATCAAGGTGAGTTTGCCTTTCTGCTTGATGTGGCCGACGGCGGCGACCAGCAGAGCTCCGGCCACGGCGCCCGCGCCCGAGATCGAAAGCATGGTGGCGAAGGTGTTCTCATCGCGATGGAAAACTTCGCGCGCAAACACGGGCAGAAAGTCGAGCAGAGGCAAGCCGAGGAACGTCATCAGGAACGCCAGGGCGATGAGCGGACGCATACCCGCCTGGGATTTGATGAACGCGAATCCCTCGTTCATGCTCTCCATGATGGACTGGCGGGTTTCGGCGGGCACGAAACGTTCGCGCAGCATGAGCAGCGAGATGATGACGGCGATGAAGGAAAGCCCATTGAGCGTGAAGCACCAGACGGCGCCCAGCTTCACCATCGCCAATCCGCCGATGGCGGGTCCGATGACGCGCGCCAGGTTGAACTGGATGGAGTTCATGGCGATGGCGTTGGGCAGATCTTCGGGTTTGACCAGGCGTGGAATGAGGGCCTGGTAGGCGGGTCCGCCAAAGGCCTGGGCAAGGCCGGTCACGAAGGAGAGCACCAGAATGGGCCACACTTCGGTGAGTCCGGCGACGATCAGGGCGGCGAGGATGAAGGCACAGCTCATCTGCACGATCTGCGATCCGATGAGCAGCATGCGGCGGTCGCGGCGGTCGGCGACGACACCACCGAACAGAGAGAACAGGAAGATGGGAATCTGACCGAGGAAGGAATCGAGACCGAGCATGCGCGGGTCGTTGGAAAGCTGCAGCACCAGCCAGCTCTGTGCGAGTTTCTGCATCCAGGTGCCGATGCTGGAGGTGCAGGCACCCAGCCACATCAGCCTGAAATCGCGATACTGAAATGCTTTGAAGACCCGTTGCAGCAAGACTGGTGCTTTCCCGAGACCGGTGGCGGCGCCTACGGCAGCGGCTTCTGGCGATGAATCAGATGAACGATGTTGCCGTCGCCGTCTTCGAAAAACACGAGGCGATTGCCCTGGGTCTCATAGGGCTCGACCAGGATCTTGATGCCCTTGCTTTTGAGGTCCGCGTAGCCGGCGTCGAAATCGTCGACGGCGATGGCCAAATGGCGGATCCCGCGGTCCTTCATCTTGGGCGTGGTCCAGCCGCCCTCGCTCGGAATGATCTCGAGCATGGAGCCGTTGGGCGCCTTGACGAAAAAGAAGACGTCGTAGGTGTGGTTGATGTGGAAGCCGAGATTGTCGACGTACCACTGCGCGAGTTTTTTGGGATCGGGCGAAGCGATCGCGGTGTGTTCCAGTCCGTTGTACATCAGAGAGATTCTATCATCCTCGTGACAACGGACTTATTCGGCGATAGAGGATGCGGCCATGCCCATGAACACCGGTTTGGCATTGGTGGCGCCGGAATGCTGAATCAAAAAGACGCCGACGAGGTCTTTGGCCGGATCGATCCAGCCGTGGGTGCCGAACGCGCCGCCGTGGCCGAACGAGCCTTCCGACATCAGCGCGAGCGTGCCCATCGCATTGCGCGTTACTTCCCACGAGAGGCCGAAGCCGGTGCCTGGCAGATGACCCGCGCGGATGTCGCCGGTGTGTAACGCCGTCATCACTTTCACCGATGCGGGCGAAAGCAGGCGCTTGCCGTTGGAGGTTCCTCCGGCGCGCAGGCAGTCGTAGAAAGCGAACAGATCTTCGGCGGTGGAATAGAGGCCGAACTCGGGCGCCGAATAGACGGCTCCCTTGCGGTAGTGACGCGGATCGCCGCCGAGGATCGAGCCGGGCGCGGCGGCGAGTTTCCCTTCCCTGGCGGTGTGGACGATGGCGATGCGATCCACTTTGTCGGCGGGCGGGAAGATGAAGCTGTCCTTCATGCCGAGCGGCTGGAAGATGCGAGCCTCGAGAAATTTTTCGAACGGCATGCCGGAGGCAACTTCCACCAGGCGGCCGAGCGTGGCGATGCCGGGATTGCTATAGCGCCATTCGGTGCCCGGTTCGAATTCCAGCGGCAACTGCGAATAGACCAGGGCCGCATCGGCGAGGGGGCGATCCATCTTCTGGTAAAGCTCGGCGAGTCCGGCTGGCGGCATGCCGGGCATGCCGGAGGTGTGCGTCATCAGGTCGCGTACGGTGATGGGACGCGAGGGCTTCTTCAGGGTAAGCTGGCCGCCTTCCCCGCGCGCGGCGATCATCATCTGACCGCGGAACTCGGGCAGGTGTTTCTCCACCGGATCGGTGAGGGCGAGCTTGCCTTCCTCCACCAGCATCATGATGGCGGTGCCGCAGACCGGCTTGGTCATCGACATGATCTGAAAGATGGAGTCGGTACGCATGGGCTTCTTCTTTTCGACATCCGCCCAGCCGACGGCATCGAGCGAGGCGACGGCGCCGTGGCGCGCGACGAGGGTGACGATGCCGGCCACTTCGCCACGATCGGTGTAGGCTTTCATGCGGGCCGGAATGCGGGCCAGCTTTTCGCTATCCATACCGGCTTTCTGCCGGTCGATGGGAGGCGCGGCGAAGATGGCCAGCGCGACGGCGAACAGAACAACAAGTCTCATATTTTCTATTCCGTGGAGTTTGCCATTTCAACGAATACGTTACGGATGGGATCGACACTGGCGCCACCGAACCGCTGAATGAGGAATACGCCGATCAGGTTGCGGGCCGGGTCCACCCAACCGTAGGTCCCGAAGGCGCCTCCGTGGCCGAAGGTGCCCTTGGAGGTGAGGTTCAGACTCTGCGCGGGGCTGGCGGAGACGCTCCAGCCGAGGCCCCAGTTCATGGCGGTGTTGGCGGTGTGGACCTTGGTCGCTACTTCAACCGAAGCTTTCGAAAGCAGCCGCTTCCCCTGGTAAACGCCGCCATTTAGCATCATCTGATAAAACGCCGCCAGATCGTGGGCGGTGGAATACAGGCCGCCTTCGGGCATCGGGTACCTGGCGTCCTTGCGATAGACGGCCGAGCCCAGGTTTACCAGCTTACCGGTTTCGTAATTGTAGGCGGCGGCGATGCGATCGTATTTTTCAGGCGGAGGGAAGAAGAAGGTATCCTTCATGCCGAGCGGCTGGAACACGCGCTGGTCGAGGAATTTCTCATAGGGCTGTCCGCTCAGCACCTCGATGATGCGGCCGAGCGTGGCGATGCCCGTGTTCGAGTAGGCCCACTTCGAACCCGGCTCGAATTGCAGCGGCATTTGGGAGAACAGGGAGACGGCCTCGGCAAGAGTGAGGTTCATGCGGCGATAGAGCTGCGCGCCGCCGGCTCCCGCGGGCGGCATCTCCGGCATGCCGGAGGTATGCGTCATCAGATCGCGAACCGTGATGGGGCGCGGCGGCGCCGTGCCGGAGGCCATCCTTTGGCCGCGGAATTCGGGCAGATGCATTTCGACGGGATCGGTCAAGGCGAGCAGGCCTTCTTCGCCGAGCATTTGGATGCCGAGTGTGGTCACGGGCTTGGTCATCGACATGATCTGGAAGATCGTGCCGGGCTTCATCGGGACCTGTTTTTCCTTGTCCTGCCAGCCCACGGCTTCGAGATGACGAACCGAGCCGTCCTTACTGACAAGCGTGACGACACCGGAGATTTCGCCCCGGTCGACATAAGTCTTCATGCGGTCCGGGATGGCGGCCGCGTGAGCCAGCGCCGCGGCGGCGAGGCCGGTGAGAAACGTTCTGCGGTGCACAAACGGAATATACCAGGAATCGCGGCGCGTTTACTTTGCCGTTGCGGCAACGGAAGAGCCATCGATTGTGGCGACGAGGTCGCCCGCGGTGGCGGCCCATCGGAAGCGGGCGATGCCATCCGAGCCGGTCACGGCTTTGAGGGGCTCCTCGGCGCCGGGTACCACGGCCGTGAGGTTGACGCCGGGATAGGGGATCAGGTTGATGTCGCTGACACGCATTTCCACGAGGCGGGTGCCGCCCGGACCCTGGCTTGACGTTACCTGGGTGAGAGTGAGGGAGTCGCGCGACGGGGCGACCTGGAGGCGAACGGTCTCGGCGGCATACGCGGCATCGGTTGGCTCGACGGCGATTTCCTCGACACCGGCGCGCAGACCTGCTATCGCAACGGGCGCCTGCGTCTGGCCGGCGGCGACGGTGACCGACGGCGGGAGCGCTACGATGCCGTTGCGCGATTTGAGCAGCACCGTCACCGGCACGGTGGACGGACGGTCGAGTTGCACGAAGCCTTCCACTCCGGCGCCTTGCACAATCCCGGCGGCGGGCGCGAAAGACAAGCGGGCGTTGCGCTTCAAAGTGGTGACGACGGCGGCCCTGGCGGAGGTGCCTTTGGCGAAATAGGGTTCAAACTCGCGGCGAAAACGATCGAGTTTTTCCAGATCCTGCGCGGATGGTTCGGCGCCGGGGCGGGTCAGAAGGATGAATGCCGTGCGAAACTCACGCTGGGCGAGCGTGTGGTCGGGCGACCGTCGCCCTTCGGCGGCGACGATGTCGTCGACGGTGATGTTCCGCCGGGTTCCGTTGAAGGTCACTCCCGTCAATGGCAGTTGGGTGTTGGTGCGGCCGGAATCGCGAACCAGGAAGGTGGGCGGCACTTCCTCGGGCGCGCGAAAGCCCATCAGATATTGATCGAGAGGCGAATACTGTTCGGCCGTGGCGACGGTGCGAAAGCGCGGAGAGGCGTTCTCGCCCTGGTCTTCGATGCGGTTTCCTTCGACGAACGAAGCTTCGGAGTTGAATGGGAAGGCCCAGTGGGCCAGCGCGCCGCCGAGCATGGGGCGGGCGGCCGGGTCGGCCGGGTCGCGAATGGAGGCGAGCGCGAGAAACAGATGGCCGGTTTCGTGAGCGAGGATGGACAGCGGTGTGTCGCCGGCCGAGGCGCGCGAGGGAACCAGCGCAACGGGATCGGCCGGGTATTGCGACAGCGGGCCCATATTGAGGAAAGCCTGCAGGCGGCGCGTGGAGCCGTAGAGCGAGCCGATGTCGACTTCGTCATCGCCAAAGCCGGAACGATAGCGGCTGCGCACCGTGAGTTCGGTAGCCAGCGCGCCGGAACGCGCCGGCAGGCCGATTACGTTGAAGACGGCCAGGAAATCGTAGGAGTCGTCGTGCGTTTCGTAGAAGCGTTGCGCCAGCAGGACGGGGTCGAGCGATTCGACCGAAGAGAACCGCTCGGCGATGGCGGCGGGAAACGCTTCGCCGCTTCCTTCGAGCAAGGAGACGACTTGGGGAGCGCCCGCGGCGCGGCCGGGCGCGACGCCGGCTACGCCATCGTTGGTGGTGACCACTACGTAGGCGAACTCGATCGAGCCGTCGGGGAACAGCCGCAGCTGAAAGGTCTGCAGCGGTCCGGTGCCGGCGGCCCGGAATTCCGGCACGTCGAGCCAGGTGACGACGAAGCGCTCCGGTTCGGCGAGAATGCGCACGCCGGTGGAAGAAAGCGAGGGATCGAGATCGGTCATCAGCGGCGCGATGCGCGGCGGACCGCCGGTGAGCCTGCCGATGCTGCGCGCCGAAGAAGCGGGATCGCCTTCTTCGAAAGACACATTGCCGTCGGAGTTGATCCACACTTCGCGGTGAGACTTGCCGAAGAACGGGAAGTCGAAGGGCAGGGTGGCGCGCCGCGTGTCGTCGTCGTCCAAGTCTTCGATTTTGACGCCGTTCTCCGCCGCGGCCAAATCGTAGACGGCTTCGGCGGTGGTGAAGCGAAATCCGGTGGGCGACGGTTGGAAGGCGATGCCCTTGCCATGCAGGTTGAATGGATTGGGCGGCGCGAGCACGCCGCCGGAGGTGTAAAGAATGGCGATGTTACCGGCGTCGCGTCCCACGGGTGCCGCGATCTGGCGCTCGATGCGCCTGGCGGCGTGGCGCCGGTGAAGGGCGGCGGCTTCCTGCCAGCCGTGCCGCTCGGTTCCGCAAACGAGATCGAGCTGCCGGGCCGGCGCTGCGATGGCAAGCAGAAAAAACAGAATTACTGGATTCAATCGCAGTCCCAACCTCCATTGTAAGATGGACGAGGATATGCCCTTTTGTACCTCTTGTGGAAACCAGGTTGGCGATCAGGCGCGGTTCTGCCCCACTTGCGGCGGGACGATTGGCGCTTCCAGCAGCGCGCCTGCGGCGGGAACAAACCCCATGCCCGATCCGTATCCTCCGGTGATGACGGCACTCGACTATACGATTCAAGGCGACAATCTGCAGGTGGTGCGGATCCGGTTGAAGCCCGGCCAGGAACTCTATGCCGAAGCCGGCAAGATGCTCTACAAGACGGCCAGCGTGCAGTGGGAGACGCGCATGAGCGGCGATGGGATTGGCCAGAAACTTTGGGGCGCGCTGAAGCGCAAGGTGATGGGCGAATCGCTGTTCATGACCTATTTCCGGACTCCGGTGCCAGGAGAAGTCGGTTTCGCGGGCAGCTATCCGGGGCGCATTCAGGTGTACGATCTGCCGGCCGGGAAAAGCGTGCTGGTACAGCGCGACAGCTTTCTTTGCGCGCAGACGAGCGTGCAGTTGAACATCGCGCTGGTGAAGAAACTGGGGGCGGGCTTCCTCGGCGGAGAGGGCTTCATCCTCGAAAGGTTGACCGGACCCGGAACCGTGTTCATCCACGGCGGCGGCGACTTCGTGGAATTCGATCTGGCGCCGGGCGAGACGATTCAGGTGGACACCGGCTGCGTGGTGGGCTTCGATGAAACCGTGAATTACGACATCCAGATGGTGGGTGGCATCAAGACGGCGATCTTCGGCGGAGAAGGATTGTTCCTGGCAACGTTGACCGGTCCCGGCAAAGTAGTGGTGCAAAGCATGACGCTGGAGAAAATGCGCCGTGAGCTGGCACCGATGCGCGGTGGAGGCGACGAACGCAGCGCTTTGGGCTCCATTAGCGGGATGTTCGGAAGCGACGACTGATGCGCAAAGAGATGATGGCCGCCGCGGGGGCCGGGCTGGCGATCGCCCTGGCGATCGGGGGCGGTGCGCTTTGGGTGAACAAGGGCTCGCACATCGATCTCCAGGGCGGCATTCAGAAGGTACGCGTGCAGGGTCTGGACGACGCGGCGGCGATCATCGTGGACATGCGCATCATCAACGAGGCAAAGGTGCCGCTGGTGGTGCGGGCGGTTCGCATGATTCTCACCGATGAAAAGGGGCGGGAGTTGGAGGGACAGGTTGTCGCGGAAGCCGATGCGAAGCGGTTTCTCGACTACTACGTCGCGCTCGGTCCGAAGTACAACGACACGCTCAAGACGCGCGAGCGCATCGGCGCCGGGCAAACGGTGGACCGCATGGTGGCGGCGCGGTTCGAGCTGCCCGAAGCGCAGGTGCGGACGCGCAAGCGATTGCGCATTCACATCGAAGACGTGGATGGCGCCGTTTCCGAATTGGCGGAACAGCCCGCGCCGTAGCGCCGGGTTATCATAGTTGTTCTTGCGCCGATGACTATTTCGGTTAAAGCGGACTACGCGCTACAGGCGGTCTTCGATCTGACGGCTCAACCGGAGGGCACTCCGGTGCGCATCGCCGACATCGCGCGGCGGCAGAAGATACCGCAGAAATTCCTGGAACTGATTCTGGCGACGCTCAAGCAGGGCGGGTTCGTGGAATCGCGCCGCGGCGCCGAGGGCGGCTACCTGCTGGCGCGGCCGGCCTCGTCGATTACGGTGGGCGAAGTGATGCGCTTCATCGATGGCGGCAGGGGCCGCAAGAAGGGCAGCGAGACTCCCTTCAGCGATGTGTGGGCGCGCGTGGACGCCTCGGTTTCGTCGGTGGTGGATGGGACGACGTTCGGCGATCTGCTGCGCCGGTGGCAGGAGAAACAGGCCCGCTACGTTCCGAACTGGGAGATTTAACCAAGGAGTACAATCCATGTTTTTTGCCGACAATTCATTGAGCATCGGCCGGACGCCGCTGGTGCGGCTGAACCGCGTAACCGATGGAGCGCCGGCGACGGTGCTGGCCAAGATCGAAGGGCGCAATCCCGCCTATTCGGTCAAGTGCCGCATTGGCGCGGCCATGATCTGGGATGCCGAGCAAAAGGGCATTCTCAAAGCCGGCAAGGAAATTGTGGAGCCGACCAGCGGCAACACCGGTATCGCGCTGGCTTTCGTGGCGGCGGCGCGCGGCTATCCGATCACGCTGACGATGCCCGAAACGATGTCGATTGAGCGGCGCAAGGTGCTGAAGGCGTTCGGAGCGACGCTGGTGCTGACGCCGGCGGCCGAAGGAATGAAAGGCGCCATTTCGCGCGCCGAGCAGATCCACGCGAGCGACCCCAACCGTTTCGTGCTGCTGCAGCAGTTCAAGAATCCGGCCAATCCGGAGATTCATTTCAAGACCACCGGACCCGAGATCTGGGAGGATACCGAAGGCGCGATCGACGTGTTCGTTTCCGGGATCGGCACCGGCGGCACGATCACCGGCGTTTCGCGCTACATCAAGCAGAGCAAGGGCAAGAAGATCGTTTCGGTGGGTGTAGAGCCGGTGGCGAGCCCCGTCATTACGCAGACGCTGGCGGGCGAGGCGCTGAAGCCGGGTCCGCACAAGATTCAGGGCATTGGGGCGGGCTTCATCCCCGGGACGCTCGATTTGAGCGTGGTCGACCGGGTGGAGCAGGTGACCAATGAGGAGTCGATCGAAATGGCGCGGCGGCTGGCGCGCGAGGAAGGAATTCTGGCCGGTATTTCTTGCGGCGCGGCGGCGGCGGCGGCGGTGCGGTTGGCCAAGAGTCCCGAGTTTCACGGCAAGACGATCGTGACGATTCTGCCGGATTCGGGCGAGCGGTATTTGACTTCGGCGCTCTACGAAGGGCTGCTGGATTAGAGGGACGCTCCTAAGACGTTCGCCCCAACCCGCCGATGAGACTGGCATGGACGAGCGCCCTTACGCCTTCGGCAGTTGGTTCGTGCTCAACTGGTCGCGCGCGGCGCTGCCGATGTCGGCCATGCTGCTCGCCCTCGCGCCGATCCTGTTCCGGGCGGACGAGGCAGCGCTGTTGCTGATTTATCTGCAGATTCCCGCTTACATGATCCACCAGTATGAGGAGCATGCCGATGGCCGGTTCCACGCCTTCGTCACCGAAATGTTCGGCGCCGAGGTGCTGGGGCTGAAAGCCATCGTGCTGGTGAACGTCATTCTGGTCTGGGTGGTGCAAACGGCGTGTCTGGCGGTGGCCGCCGCTTTCGGGCCGGCATGGGGACTGCTGGGCGCCTATCTGCCCCTGTTGAATGGAGTGAGCCACGTGGCAACCACCGTGCGGCTCCGGCGTTATAACCCCGGATTCTGGACCAGCGTGCTGCTGTTCCTGCCGCTATCGGGATTCACGGTCTACTACGTAGACACGGTTTCAAACGCCAGCTTGGGGCAGCATGCCCTTGCGGTTGTTCTCTGTCTGGCGGTCCATGCGATCGTGCTGGCGACGGTGGCCGTCAATCGTACGCGGTTGAGCCACGCCAAGCCGGCGTAATCAACGCGCCAGGTCGAGCACGGGCGTCGAAAATCCGTCGATCTTGTTTTCGTTCAGGCGGATCTGTTTCGCATCCTTGGCGATGCGCACGCCAATGCGGCTGGCGGGCTGCCGCGATTCGATCAGCGTGTTGCGGGCGAGCGTGACGGCTTCGGTGACCCCTTCGATATCCACGGCCACACCGTCGCCCGAGCCGCTATCCACCACGCGGTTGGCTTCAATCTGGTTGCGGCTGGGCGAGAAGGTGGGGCCGTGTTCCTGGCGCAGGTAGATGCCGGTTTTTCCACTGCGCAGAACTTCATTGGAGCGCACCATGTTGTCGGTATCGTTGTGGCCGATGGAGACGCCGAAGCGGCGATTGTCGGCCATGGTGTTGTTTTCCACCAGCGCCCACTTCACGCCCCAGCAGAAGAAGAAACCGATGTCGTTGCGCTCCAGCTTCGAGCCGGTGACAACGGAACGCTGTGAGCCGGAGCCGGGATGCAGTCCGTAGCCGGCGTTGTCATAGCTGCGGCAGTCTTCGACGCGCACATCGTGGCAGACCTGCCAACTGATGCCATCGCCATTGAAGTTGCGGGCGGTGACGCCGCGCATGTGAATACGATTGCTCTCGCGCAGGAAGATGCAGCCGACGTAGTTGCCGTTGAGCATGGCGTTATTGGCGCGGTTGCCGTCGAGGCAGATGTTCTCGATGGCGGCGCCCTGAATGCGGTAGCCGTCAAACAGGGCGAACAAAGTGCTGGCGTCGGCCGAACCGTTGGTCCAGAAATTCTCCGATAGCATCTGGTTCAGCTTGAATCGCTTTCCGCTGCGGGCGATCAGAGTGCGCTTAAAGATATCGACGCCGTTGTTGTGCGGATTGCGGCTGGTGAGGACGATGCCGTCGCCGACTTCGAATCCCTGGGCGTTGGCGAGAGTGATCTCCTGGTCGTACCAATCGGAGTTTTCGGCCAGCAGGGTTTTGACCGACGGTTCCTTGATGCAGACGGAATCTTCGCCGCTTCCCAGGACGCGCACACCGGAGCGAAGGTTGACGGCGTTGCGGAAGCGGAATTGGCCGGGAAGCACGCGCACGGTTCCGCCGCCGAGTCCGGCGACGTAATCCACCGCGGCCTGAATGGCGCGATGATCGGCGCCCACGATATCGGCCTTCGTGGGACCGACGGTGATGGAGAGGCCCTGTTCCCAGACGGGTTCGATGGGATCACCGGCGGTGGCTCGCGGACGCGTGACGGCGGGTGGTTGGGGCTGGGTTTCGGCGGCGGCGAGCATCGCCGGCGCGGTGGCGAGAAAAGAGCGTCTATTCATCGGTCAGTCTCCCTTGGGGACGAGTGTATCGCGCTTTTAGCCTAGGCAGGCGGCCACCAGGCGGGATTCGAGCAGCGACATCATGTCGTCCTTGAGCTTGTGATTCTGCACGCTGACGTAGAAAACGTCCATGGCTTTGTGCGCTTCGGTGTCCACCAGCACCAGGTCGATGCTGCAACCGGAGGAAGAGAGCGCGGCGGCCACGTCATAGAGCAGGCCGGGACGATCCTCGGCGACGATCTCCACCAGCGTGGCGGTTTCAGACACTTGGTTGTCGAAGGAAACACGAGGATGGATGCCGGCGCGCTTGGTGGGCGGCGCGGGTTTGACGCGGTAACGCAGCAGATCCTTGACCAGGACGCGGCCGAGCAACACGCGCTCAATGGTGGAGATCAGACGGTCCATTTCCGAAGGATTGAGTTCAAGGGTGCGCGTGGGATCGGCAAAGACGAACGTGTCGAGAATGGTGCCCTGCTGATTGGCGAAGGCTTCGGCCTTGAGGATGTTCATGCCGAAGCTCGAAAGCGCGCCGGCAACGGAGGCAAACAGTTGCAGGCGGTCCTTGGCCAGCACGGTGAGACTGTAGCCGCCTTCGGTGCGGCGGATTTCGAGGGCGATTTCGGCTTCCTTGCGGCGCCGTTCCAGATCGAGGTGCAGGGCGATTTCCTCGGGCGAGTGGGTGCGGAGGTAGCGCACGGGCAGTCCTTTGAGGAAACCTTCCTTGTCGCCCTCGACATCGGAGGCGGCGGCGATGCGATCAGTCTGCAGCTCGCGCGTCAGCTCATGATGCGTGGTGACGTAGACGCGCGAAAGCTGTTCGAGCCGCCAGGGCGAAAGCGCGGTGGGATTGACGGCGCTGATATCGGCATAGGTGAGCAGCGTGAGATAGCGCAAGCCTTCGATGGTGCCGACTTTATCGGCCAGCATGCGCGAAGTGGCCGGATCTTCGAGATCGCGCTGCGTCATGGCGGCCGACAGGATCAGATGCTGCTCGATGAGGAAGCGGATCATCTGCTGGTGCTTTTCGGGCACCTGAATGCGCTGCATGGCGGTGGCGGCCAACCGCGCCGATTCGATGGAGTGGGAGCCGGTGTCTTCCCCTTTGCCCACGTCATGAAACAGCAGCGCGAGTTTGAGGACGGCCGGTTCTTCGACTTCGCTCAACAGATTGGCGAAGCGGCGGTGGCCCGGCTCGGTGGAACCGCCGAGCGCATGCAGGTTCTCGATGGTGACGAGGGTGTGTTCATCGACCGTGTAGCGGTGATAGAAATCGCGGATGACGCAGCATTCGACGGTGGCCCATTCCGGAAAGACGATCTTCAGCAGGCCGGTTTCATGCATGCCTCGCAGTCCCAGGGCGGCATGGGGCAGGCTGAGAATCTCGCGCAGGGCGGGCCATATGGGCCGCGAGACGCTGAAGTACGCTTCCAGTTGCGGGCGGGCCTCGGCGATGCGGCGTTCGGCTTCGAGCGAAAGGCGGATGCCGTGCCGGGCGACGAACTGAAACAGGCGCAGCGCCAGTTCCGGATCCTTCTCCATGCCGCGCGGCGCTTTGAAGAAGACGCGGTCGCGGGCGACGGTGAAGTCGGAATTGGAAAGCCGCGAGCGCCATTCGCGGAACCCGGCCAGCAGCGAGCTGATCTTGGCCTCGCTTGAATCGAGAAGGCGAGAGGCCGCTCCGAAAATGGCGCGGGCGTGGCGGAAGTAGTGGCGCATCCACTCTTCGACGGGCAGGGGCTGGGAGTCTTCGAAGCGATGATCGGCGATTTCCTCCTGAGCTTCGAAGGACAGAACGTTGTTGTCGCGGCCCGATCGCCAGTGAAGAAAGCATCGCAGCCGGAACAGAAACGAGCGGGCTTCTTCGAGGCCGGCGTACCAGTCGAGTTCGCTCAGACCCGGGGCTTCCAGCTTGCGGAGCCAGCCTAGCAGATGCAGATCGCGCAATCCGCCGGGACCTTCCTTGATGTTGGGCTCCAGGTGATAGATGGTTCCGTTGAACTGCTGGTGGCGGGCGCGCGCCAGGCGGCAGAGGTGGCGGATCAGGTGGCTGCGTTCGGCTTCGAAGAAGCGCTGCAGGCGCGGCTGCAATTTCTGATAGAGCGCCAGATCGCCGGCGAGGAACCGCTGATCGAGCAGGCTGACGTTCAATTCCGCATTGGTGGGATGCATCTGGCAGCACTCCGGAATTGTGCGGATGGAGTGGCTCATGCGCAGTCCGCGGTCCCACAGATCCTGCAGGAACGAGGAGATGGAAGACTTGTGGTCGGCGGCGGTCTTTTCGTCTTCCACCAGCAGACAGATATCGATGTCGGAAAAAGGGAAAAGTTCGCCGCGCCCGAATCCGCCGACGGCGAGCACGGCCAAGCCGCTGGGAAACGCCTGTTTCAGGTGGCGTTCGAATGCTTCCTCTAAAAGACGAATGACGGTGCTGGATCGTGCCTCCAGCACCGTCGTGGCGTCGCCGGTTTCAAGAAACCTGGCCTTGGTCCGCTCCGAATACTCCTTGGGCCCGGTCTCCGCTCTATAGGGCGGATTCACCGCGGTCGTCGTTCCTGATCCGGATGGCTTGGGCGACTTCATAAACGAAGATCTTTCCATCTCCTATTTTGCCGGTTCTGGCGGCGGTGCTGACGGCCTTTAACGTCTCGTCGAGACGGGCGGCCGGCACAACCATCTCCACCTTGACTTTCGGAAGCAGGTCGACGGTATACTCCTGACCGCGGTAGATCTCCTTGTGACCTTTCTGCCGGCCGTGCCCGCGGACTTCGGTGATGGTCATGCCATCGACGCCGATTGCCTTCAGGGCTTCCTTGACTTCTTCCAGTTTGAAAGGCTGAATGATCGCTTCAATTTTTTTCATATGGGGTTCCCTTCGGGCCTACGATTCCAGGTTATACGCTTCTTCGCCGTGCATGCTGAGGTCGAGGCCGGTGATCTCTTCCTCGCTCGTGACTCGCAGCCCAAAGGCCATGTCGCATATCTTGAGGATAATCAGCGTACCGACGATAGCCAGTCCCCAGGCGATGGCCGAACCGATGATCTGATTGATCACCTGGCCGCCGTTGCCATCCACCAGGCCGAGGGCCTGGGCGTTGCCGGCGGAATCCTTGAGGGCGTTGTTGACTTCGTTGGTCGCAAAGACGCCGGTGAGAATCGCACCGAGGGTACCGCCCGCGCCGTGCACACCGAAAGCATCGAGGGAATCGTCGTAGCCGAGCTTGCCCTTGAGAATCGCCACCATGAAGTAGCACACCAGACCCGCCGCGAGTCCGATAAGGAGGGCCGGCATCGGTTTCACGAAACCGGAGCCGGGGGTGATGGCCACCAGACCGGCCACGGCGCCGGAAATGCCACCGAGCACGCTGGGCTTGCCGTTGTGCATCCATTCCGCGACGAGCCAGCCGATGGCCGCCGCGGCCGCACCGAAGTGCGTGGCGACGAACGCCGAAGTGGCGAGACTCGAAGCGCCAAGGGCGCTGCCGGCGTTGAAGCCGAACCAGCCGACCCACAGCAGAGCGGCGCCGATGAAACTGAGCACCAGGCTGTGGGGCTTCATGGGCTCCGAACCGTATCCCTTGCGCTTGCCCATATAGAGGGCACATACAAGGGCGGAGACGCCCGAGGTGATGTGGACCACCGTACCGCCGGCGAAATCGAAACAGGGGACGGAGCCGCCGAGGAACGCGTTCAGCATGCCGCCCTTGCCCCACACCATGTGCGCCATCGGAAGATAGACTAGAATCAGCCACAAGGTCATAAAGGCCAGCATGGCGGAGAACTTCATGCGTTCGGCGAAAGCGCCGGTGATCAGGGCCGGCGTGATGATGGCGAACATCAACTGAAAGACCATGAAAGTCTGGTGGGGAATGGTGGCCGCATAGTCGGAATTCGGCGCGGCGCCGACGCCGGCCAGAAACAGATAACGCAGGTCGCCCATGAACGCGCTGCCTTCTCCAAACGCCAGGCTATAGCCGAAGATCGCCCAAAGCACGGTGACCAGCGCCATCATCATGAAGCTTTGCATCATGGTGCCGAGGATGTTTTTCTTCCGCACCAGGCCGCCGTAGAACAGCGCCAGACCGGGAGCGGTCATCATCAGCACCAGCGCCGAAGAGGTTAGCATCCAGGCGTTGTCGCCCGCCGATTGCGCCGCCTGGACGGCGGCTTCAAGGGCGGCGATCTTTTCCGGTGTAACGGGGGCGGCCGTCTGTGCCTGCGCCAGAACGCAGGGTGCAAGCAGCAGTGGGCTCGCGGTCGAAAGGGCTTTGAGGAGAGTTTTCATTTCAAGAGACCTCGGGTGCGTGGCAGCAACCATGCTTATCTTCCCGCGCTGCCGAGCGCAAGAACAACTCAAACGTTTCTATGGAGTTGATTACATTTTTTTATCGTCGTCCGGCGGGCTGGCAATGGCGGCCTCTTGCCGCCTTGTGGGGCTGTTTGTGATTGAGTGGATTGAAATTTTTTATTGGCCGCGCGGATAGAAGTGCTCGTATTCTTGTCAACAATGCTAATCACCAAAATTTTGAAGAGCGTCGCTTTGGGCACCTGTCTCGCTTTCGCGCAAACACCGGCTCCCGATCCGAAGCCGGCGCCGCAGTACGCGCTCGGTCCGGTGGAGTTCAGTGGACTTGTGGACGTCTACTACTCGCTGGCATTCAATCATCCGGCCTCGCGGGTGAATAACCTGCGCAACTTCGACGCCCGGGCCAACATGTTCAGCCTGAACATGGCCAAACTCGAGATGCAGCATGCCGCCGATCCGATCGGATTCCGGCTGGACCTCGGCTTCGGCCGCGCCTGGGATATCTTTCACGTCAGCGAACCGAAGGATGCACCGGCCATCATGCGCAATATTCCGCAGGCTTATATTAGCCTGGCTCCGCCCAATACCGGCGGCCTGACGGTGGATATTGGAAAGTTCTACACCTCGGCGGGCGCCGAGCTCACCGAAAACAACCTGACCTGGAGTTACTCGCGGGCGTTCCTCTACGCCAACGGCCCTTACTACCACTTCGGCATCCGCACGGCGAAGCCGATCACCAAGTGGTGGACGGGCGGTTTCCAGGTGATCAACGGTTGGAACAACGTGGAAGACAACAACTCGGGCAAGACGTTCGGGTTGACGTCGGTCATGACGGGCAAGAAAGTGGCCTGGTCGAACACCTACTACGTGGGACCGGAGAAGACGGGAACGAACAAGGGATACCGGCACTTCTGGGACACGGTGCTGAACCTGAACCCGTCCGAACGCGCCAACATGTACCTGAACTTCGACTATGGCGTGGACAAGGTGCCGGGTGGCTCGGGCAACAGCTTCTGGGGTGTTTCGTTTGCGCAGCGCTATTGGCTGTCGAAGAAGGTGGCGTTCAGCCCGCGCGTGGAGTACTACAAAGACAACAAGGGGTTTATCACGGGAACGGCGCAGGCGTTGAAGGAAGTCACGATGACGTTTGAATACAAATTCAACGACAACTTCCTTTCGCGGCTGGAGTACCGGCGGGATTGGTCGGACCGTGCGTTCTTCGATCGCGGCAACGAACTGGCCAACGCCAAGGCGATGTCGACGGTAACGCTGGGATTCGTGGCCTACTTCGCTCCGAAGAAGTAGATCACATCGTGTAGGAGCCGGAGGTTTGCTGGAAGCGGAACACGGCGTCGATATCGGGCACGACGAGCATGCCGCGCTCGGCCAGATAGACGCCGAGGGCGAGCGAGGCATTCCAGGTAACGCCGTCCGGCCAGGGCGTGCAGGGAATGGGCAGGTCGAGCTTGCGGATGTCTTCGACGCCGGCGATCGCAATCAGCCCGTTCTCGCCCTTCGCCACCGCCTGCGTCGACCGGCAGACCAGGATACGGGATCCGGGCCGGTAGGGGGCGGGCGGCAGACCGAGCCACAGGCCGAGATCCATCACCGGGACGGGAAGCGAGCGCCAACTGGCGAGCGATTGCACGAAGGGCGGTGAATCGGGGACCTGGATCATGGGGAGTTCGCCGATGATTTCCAGCGCCTGGCCGGCGCTGACGGCGAAGCGAATCGGGTAAGCGAGACGCGACTCATGGGCGAGGGAGAAGGTGACGATCTGGCGGGCGGAACTGCGCGCCGCCTGCGCCGCGGGCGCGGATGTCTTTGGCGCCGGAGCCGCCGGTACGGCGTGCGGCCTGGCGATGGTGGCGGGCACGTGAGCCCGGCGCCGCTCTGGCATGAAGCCCGAGACTTCGGCGGGAACGACGTGATCCGGCGCGAGGTAGAGCATCAACTCGCCGCTATCGACCACCACCCATGGAAACCGGGCGGCGATGGAATCTCCCATGACGGCGGGCATGTTGAAGACACGCTCGGCCGGCACTTCCGAAGCCGCCGACACCTTGTCCACCAGCAGCGCCCAGGCCCGCTGATTCTTTTCGATGACCATGATGACGCCGGGGCCGGGGACCGGGCGTGCCGGCTTATCCAGTTGGTCGGTGAGGCGGTAGACGGGCACCTTTTCGTCGAACCGGCGGATCCAGCCGATGGAACCGTCGCCGCCCTTGCGCGGGTAGAGATTTTCGATGACGTGAATGCTGTCGAGCCATTCGTTGTCGATGCAGTAGGTCGCCGCGCCGGCTGAGCAGCGCACGAGTTTGCGCGACGAGGCCGGCGCGGCGGGCGATCCGGCTGCCCGCACCGGCGATTGCTGTTTCATTGCACTACCTCAGCCTGCCGCGCTTTCTCCACCACGCGCCGCAGGGTCCCTAACAGCTCATCGTCCTGATAGGGCTTGACCATATAATCGGTGGCGCCGACTTCGAACGCTTTTTTGCGATGCTTCTCGCCGGCGCGCGAGGTGAGCATAACCACCGGCGTATGGCGATGCTGTTGCATGTTGCGCAGCGCCTGGGTGAATTCGTATCCATCCATGCGCGGCATTTCCACGTCGAGGATGACCACGTCGGGACGGATCGAGGCGGCGTGAATCATTTCGAGCGCATCGAGCCCGTCCTTGGCGGCGTGCGGCGTCCAGCCGGTGGCGCGGATCAGATTGGTGAGCACGCGGCGCACGCTGGGCGAATCGTCGACGATCAGCACTTCGAGCACGTCGCGATTCTGCTGCTCGGCTTGCGAGATCGACCGCAGGCGGATTTGCGGCGCCATGGTGAGCTGCTGATGCAGCATGTCGTTGGGGTTGAGAATGAGCACGACGCTGCCATCGCCCATGAGGGTGGCGCCGGTCACGCCGTGTACTCTTCCGAGCATGGTGCCAAGCGATTTGACGACCACTTCGCGGGCTTCGAGCACCTGATCGACCATGAGCGCCAACCGCTGATCGCCCACGTTGAGGATGACCGCCTTGAGGCGAGTCAGGCCGACGTCGGAAGGCAGGGGCTGGCCGACGAATTCGGTCAGGTGCATGGTGGGGACGATCTTGCCCGCGAGCCTCAGCACCGGTTTGCGGCCCACTCGTTCGAGCTGTTCCGGTTCGACGCGGAGAATCTGCCCGATCGAGGTCAGCGGAATGGCGAAGGTATCCTGGCCGGCTTTGACCAGCACGACGCGGGTGAGCGCCATGGTCATAGGCAGGCGGATGGTGAAGGTGGTGCCGCGTCCGCGCTCGCTCGACACCGAGAGCGTACCCTTCATTTTGCCGACAGTGTCGCGCACGACGTCGAGACCGACGCCGCGGCCGGAGACTTCGCTGATTTCCTTGGCGGTGGAAAAGCCGGGGAGGAAGATCAGGTTGTAAAGCTCGGCGTCGCTCCAGTTGGCGGCTTCCTGTTCGGGAGCGAGCCCCATGCGAACGGCCTTTTCGCGCAGCCGCGCCTGGTCGAGCCCGCGGCCGTCGTCGCGAATGTAAAGAGCGATCTGGGTGCCTTCGTAACCGGCTTTGAGCGTGATGGTGCCCGAAGGCGCCTTGCCGGCGGCCCTGCGCTCATTGGGCGTTTCGATACCGTGGTCGACGCCGTTGCGCAGAATGTGATCGAGCGGCCCGGCCATCTCCTCAAGCACCGTCTTATCGAGTTCCACCGATTCGCCGTCGATGACGAAGTTCACATTGCGGTTGCGCCTTTCGGCGGTGACGCGCACGGTGCGGTGCAGGCGGGTGGAGATGGTCTTGAGCGGCAACATGCGCAGCCGCATGAGGCGGTCTTCGACATCGCCGGTAAGCGTCCCCAGGCGATTGAGGTAGGCGTCGAAATCGGCCACCAGATCGTTGAGACGCGATCCGGCGTTGCCGACGTCGCCGGTGGTTTCGGCCAGTTCGCGCGATAGCAGATGGAATTCGGTGTAGCGGTCGAATTCCAGCGCGTCGAAGTCGTGCGAGGAGCCGCCGACGGTCCAACTGCGGGCCGTTCCGGCTCCGGCAAACGCGACCTGGCGATTGGCTTCGAGCAGCGCGGCCGCTTCGTAGTCCGACTGCAAACGCCGGGAGATGCGCGACAGGCGTTCGGTACTCAACTGCAGTTCGCCGATTTCATGGACGTAGGCGGAAAGATGCTGCTCAAACCGCGACCGGTGAATGACCAGTTCACTGACCAGCCGCACCAGTTCATCGACTTTTTCAAGCGGGGCGCGGACGTATTGATTGCTCTTGCCGCTGCCGAAGCTGATCTCGGCGGGGGCGGCGGCGGCGGCTTTCGGCGCCGAGGCGGACACGGCCTCGATGGGTTCCGGTTCGGCTTCCTCGGGCACCGAAGGATCGGTTTGCGGCAGAGCCGTGGCCAGCGCGTCTTCGTAGCGCACGTAGACTTCGGCCACGCGGGGACGCGCCTCGTCGGTAAGTCCGCGGGCGCCGATGCCGTCGGTCAACAGGTCGAAGGTGGTAAACAGCAGCGGCGCGATCTCGGGCGTATAGGCGCGGCGCTTGTCATAGAGCGCATCGAGCAGATCTTCCATGCGGTGCGCCACGCTCGAGGTCAGGCGCAGGCCCACCACTCCGCAGGCGCCCTTCAGCGTGTGCACGCTGCGGCGCATGGACTGCACGACTTCCGGTTCCGGAGTGCCGGCTTCGACCTTGCGCAGCAGTTCGCTGATGTTGACCAGATGCTCCTCGGCTTCCTGCGAGAAGGCTTCCCAGAGCTCGGTATCGGAGTCGGGAATATCGTAGAGGGTCTCTTCGCCGTGCTTTGAGTTTTCGGCCGGAGCCGGCGGCGGGGGAGCGGTCCTTTCGAGGTCGCGGAAAACCGCCAGCATCCGTTCGGCGTGATCCTTCAGGCCGGGACCGGAACCTTTGTTCTCCACCGATTCGCGCACCAGTCCGACGGTGGCTTTGAGCAGCGGCAGCAGGCCGGGCGAGAACGTGCCCCGTTCCTCGAAGATCGCATCGAGGGCGCGCTGCATGGCGGCGTTGAGATTACTGGTGCCGCGCATGCCGAGCACGCCGGCGGCCCCTTTCAATTGGTGAACGCTGCGGCGGACGGTTTTGAGGGCCGATTCCTCGATCCCGTTTTCCAGTACATCGAAGGCGGCGTCGAGCGCAACGAAATGCTCGGCGGCCTCTTCGCTGAAGGCGGCCCACAGGTCGTCGTCGGCCATGGGCGTATCGAGCGTCTGCCACTCGGTGCTGGGTTGCGCGGCGGCGATCGCGTTGAGCGCCTCCGACGCTTCGAGAAGCGGTTCCGGCGAAGGGGAGGCCATGCGCGGGGCGGGCTCGGGCGCCGCGGGCGGAGCGGGCGGCGGATCGAGCAAACCGCGCTGAACGGCCTGCCGCAGCGCATCGGCGACACGGCGGGGCGCGGCGGAGAGCGTGTCGGCTACATCGTCGCTCCACACCGCATCGCCCGACAGCAGCTGCTCGATGATGCCGGAGGGGTACTCGGCCACCTGGCACATGGCCGGCAGACCAAGCGCCACGCCCGCCTCCTTGATGAGCTGCAACTGGTGCCAGGCTTCTTCAAACGGCGTCTTTTCGTCCGGATTGTCGCGGCAGGCTCTCAACCGCTCGGCGAGCATGGTGAGGTGGCCTTCCACCTCACGCAGCAGGCCGGCGACCTGTACCGGGTCCACATTCACGTTCATTGAGTCTCCCTGCGGTGCCTTGTTTCAGGCCAACGGATGTGGCGATTTAGCGAAGGGCCGAGTAAGACGGGTCCTCCGCCGGCAGACGGAAGCGCTGCATGCTGCGGCGCAGTTCTTCGGTGAGCTTGGCAAGTTCCTGCACCGAGATGGCGGCCTTGCGGGCGCCTTCGGCGGTTTCCTGCGTGTGGACCGAGATCTCGTTCATCGAACGGGAGACATGCTCGGAGCCGCGGGCCTGTTCGTCGGAGGCCGAGGAGATGGTGCGGATGAGGCCGGAAAGCTGGGACGAAACGGCTTCGATCTCGCTGAGGGTGCGGCCGGCGGCGTTGGACAGGTTCGACCCTTCGACCACCTCGCGCGTGGTCTCTTCCATGGCGGTGATGGCCTCGGCGGTATCGGCCTGGATGGATTTGATGAGCGTGTTGACTTTCTTAGTCGCTTCGGCGGCGCGTTCGGCCAGGCGCTCGACTTCCTCGGCGACGACGGCGAAGCCGCGGCCGGCCTCCCCGGCCATGGCGGCCTGAATGGAGGCGTTCAAGGCGAGGATGGAGGTGCGGTCGGCGATGTCGCCGATCAGTTGCACGATCGAGCCGATTTCCTGCGACCGTTCGCCCAGTCCCTTGAGACGCTTGGACGTTTCCTGCACCTGGTTGCGAATGCCGCCCATGCCTTCGATGGTCTTCTGCACGGCTTCCGAACCCTGCTTGGCTTTCTGGAAGGTCTGTTCGGCGACGCTTGAGGCGGTGGAGGCGGTGGAAGACACCTCGCGGATGGAGCGGGCCATCTGCTGAATCGAGTTGTTGGCTTCGGCGATCTGCTTGGCCTGGCCGATGGAGCCCTGGGCCAGCATTTCGGCGGTGCTCAACACCTGGCCGGCGGACTGGCCGACGTGTCCGGTGGTGCTGTTGACGCTCGAAACCAGTTGCCGCAGTTCGCTGATCATGTAGTTGAACGAGTCGGCGATGGCGCCGGTGACTTCGGCCGTCACTTCGGCTTCCTGGGTAAGGTCGCCCGAGGCCACGCCGCTGATATCGTCGAGCAGTTTCTGAATGCTCTGCTGGATGCGGTTGCGCTCATCGCGGCTCTGGATGAGGTTCATGGTGTTGTCGAGAACCGAGTTCATCGATTCGGCCATGGTGCCGAGTTCGTCGCGCGCCAGCACGGGCACGCGGACGTCGTAGTTGCCGTTGCCGATCTGGATGAACGAATCGTTGATCTGGTTGATCTGGCTGGTGATGGAGCGGTGCACCATGGTCACCAGGCCGACCGTGAGCAGCAGGATGAGCGCGGCGAGACCGAGTTGGGCGTACTTGTCGCGGCTCAGCCGGGCGGCGCGCGCTTCGAGCAGCGTCTGCAGATTGGGCTGGGTGGCGTCGTTCAGGGCGAGCAGGCCGGTGAGGGCGGTGGATGTCGTTTCGATGGCGCGTTCGGGCGAGCCGAGGCGTTCCGGCTGGCCGTCCATCAGCGGACGGACCACCGAGTCGAGCGCGCGCACCGCGGCCGAGACCGGCTGGTTGAGCTTTTGTTCAAGACCTGGGCGGGCTCCGTAGGCGGCCGAATAGTTGCGCTGCAGGTTCTGCACCATGGCGTTGATCTGCTCGGCGAGGCTTTGCGCCGGGACGCGATAGTCGTTGCCATTCTTGCCGGCGGCGAGCGAACCGGCGGCCAGCACACCGAGCTTACTCACGCGATCGGTGATGACCGGCAGTTGCGTGACGACGGCGTCCATCAGGTAATAGGTGTCGAGTTCGGAGTCCGAGATGAGGTTCGACTTCTCGCCGACCGCGCGGACATGGTCGATGAGGGCGCTCATCAACCGGCTGTGCGCATCGAGATTTTCGCGCACGCCGCCTTTGAGCGCGTTGATTTTCACTTCCTGCCACTCGCGCTTCAACTGGCCCAGGCGCTCGGTGGCTTCGAGCTCCGGATGCTTGGCGGCAGCCGCTTCCACCACCGAAAAGGCGCGGTCGATGGCGGCCTGCTGCTGTTCGGCGCGGCTGCGTTCGCCCGCCTCGCCGATCAATACGGCGCCGGTCGCCAGGCGGTGCTGCGGGATGGCTTCCACAAGACTGCGCAGCGAGTTGACATACTCGGCGCCGGCGATTTCATTCTGCGTCGCCTCGATTTGCACGTTGCGAGCCTGAAGATACAAGGACGCGACCGTGGCGAATGGAATCACCATGACGGCCAGCACCAGGCCCAGTTTCTGTTTGATGGTCAAATTGGCGAAAGCGCCGTTAGATCCCTTGGCTGAAGGCATCGCTTGAGTTCCCTCCGAAAAAATCACCCTGCAAATCGATCCGGGGTTCCACCCGGCCTATCTGCGGTCAAACCTCTGGAATTCCTCGAGCCGGAAGACCTGCTCCAGGTCGAGGACGTTCAACAACCGGTCGCCGCGGCCGTGTACGCCGCGCAGCACCGAAGTAACTTTGTCATCCACCAGTCCCGTCACGTGTTCCAGTTGCTGCGACGGGATGCGCTGAATTCCCTTGACTTCATCCACCAGCAGCCCCGAAGCGGCCACCTGGTCGCGGGCCTGGAGAAACAGAACCCGGCCGCGGGCGGTAAGCGCGGTCTCCTGCAGCCCGAGCAACTGCGGCAGGTTCAGCACCGGTACGATTTCGCCGCGCAGATTGGTGATGCCGCGGACGAACTCGGGGACATTGGGCACCTTGGTGACCGACGGCACGCGGCCGATTTCGGCCACGTCGCGTACGGGAAGGGCATAGTCGCCGCCCGAAAGAGTGAACACCACGTAGTCGTCGAGCTGGCTGAATTGTTTGTGAGCCGGGGCGGGCTGTTCGACCGGAGCGGCGGCGGTGGCCACCGTTTCCAGTTGCGAATCGATGCCGCGAATGAGGTCTTCCAGCGGCGGGGAAGAACGCCCGGTCTCGCTTTCGGTGAGCCGTTCCGGCGCCTGCACGGCTTCCAGCAACTGGCTGCTTTCCTCGGCCAGCAGTTCGCGCAGCATGGCTTCGGAGGCGTCAAACCCGGCGGCGGCGGGCGGTTCGGGCGCAGCGACGCCGGCTTCGAGGAAATCGAAACCGGCGGGCTCGCCGATGGGTTCGAATTCGACCGGAGCGGCGGCCGCGGCGAGGACGGTTTCAAAGTCGAGTGCGGAGGGCTCATCGAGCGGAGCCTCGGCCGAGGCCATGTCGAGAGACGGGAACTCGGGCTCGGGCACAGATTCGAGATCCATTTCGGCCGGCTCGACGGAGGCGGCCTCGATGAGCGCTTCGATTTCGACCGGCTCGGGCAGGGGTTCGGCCGCCCATTCCGCCGGAGCTTCCGGCTCTGGGGCGAGCGCTTCGATGGCAACGGGCTCGGGCAGGGGTTCGGCGGCCCACTCCGCCGGCGTTTCCGGCTCTACGGCGAGCGATTCGATGGCTACAGGCTCCGGCAGGGTTTCAGCCGCCCACTCCGCCGGCGTTTCCGGCTCTACGGCGAGCGCTTCGATGGCAACAGGCTCGGGCAGGGGTTCAGCCGCCCACTCCTCCGGCGCTTCCGGCTCTACGGCGAGCGATTCGATTGCGACGGGCTCCGGCAAGTCCGCAGCCTCGACGGTTTGCGCGGAAACGTCGACCGTCTCCCCGGCCTCCAGATCCGAAGCCTGCTCGGCCGAAAGCATTTCGGCGAACAACTCATCCAGATCGGGACCGGCCAGTTCCAACGCGTCCTCCGGGCTCTCCGGGTGTACTCCGGCCGGCTCGATAGAGCCGGGATCGATGGCTTCGTTGTACTGATTCTCTTCGTTCACCGCGCGTTGCTCCCTTGTCCGGCTCTCTACAGGTGGCGCGCGATCGCGCCCAACAGATCGTCCGTTTTGACGGGCTTGGTCAGATACTCATCGGCACCCTGCTTCAATCCCCAATAGCGGTCCGATTCCTGGTTCTTGCCGCTGATGACGATAATCTTGATCTGGCTGGTTTCGGGTGAACTTTTCAACTGGCGGCACACCTGAAAACCGTTCTTTTTGGGAAGCACGACGTCGAGCAGAATGAGCGAGGGTTTCTGCTTGGTCGCCTTTTGAATCGCTTCATCGCCATCGGTGGCGACCGTATATTGATAGCCGCGGCTTTCGAGCGCTTTGGTCAGCGCCAGCAGTTCGGTGGCGCTGTCTTCCACTACAAGAATCGACTTGGCACTCATCGAATTGGTGGCTCCTTGGTCGGTTGCATCCATGACGAGGCCGTTCATGCTTTGACGTACTTCCGGATGGTTTTGAGGAGCGCCTGCGGATCGAACGGCTTGGTGACGTAGTCGCTGCAGCCGGCGAGTTTGCCGCGCACTCTGTCGAAGATGCCGTCTTTGCCGGAAAGCATGATGACGGGAACGCCCTTGGTGAGCGCGTTGTCCTTCATGGTTTTGCAGACCTGGTAGCCATCGAGGTTGGGCATGGTGATGTCGAGCAGCACCAGGTCGGGCACCACTTCGTTGAGCCTTTCGAGAGCCTTGCGGCCGTCTTCGGCCATGACGACGCGGAATTCGTTCTTTTCGAGGAAATTGGCCAGGGCCTTGCGGATGGTGAGACTGTCGTCGACAACCAGGATCACCTTGCGCCACTGGATCTGGTCGAGGACGCCGAGCAGCGCCCAGTCGTTGCGGCGCTGCGCGGTGGCCTGCTTGAGATAGGGCAGCGCCTTGGTCGCTTCGCGCAGGTTGAGATGGCCGAGAGCCAGATGCAAATTGTTGTCGAACTGGCGCTGGTCGGCTGGAATGGTCTCCAACCGGGCAATCGAGTCGCGCACCGATTTCTCGACCACGCCATCGTTCTTTTCCACTTCGCGCAGTTCTTCCAGCACCGTGATCGCCTTGCAGGTGGGGCAGCGGCGATGCGCGGTGTCGGAACCATAGCCGCAGAACGGACAGGCCCACTTGGCCGCCACCGGCTGCACCGGCGCCGGGATCGAGGGCGGAGCCTGAACCGAGGGGCGGGGAGCGAACGGGTTCTCGGAAGGCCGCGGAGGCGCGGGCGCCGCCGGGGCACGCATCGTATCGGCGCCCGGCGCTGGAAAAGGAGTGCGGGTTTCGGGCGCCTGGGGAGGCGGCGCGGTCTCGACGGCGGTACGCGACGACGCCGGGTCGGCCCCGCGCGCGTCGGCGGCCGGAGCCTGCGGGCGCACCGCGGCCGCCACGGGTTCCGAAGGACGCACCGTGGACCCAAGGTTTTCGGCCGCCTTCAAAATGCTTTGCCGCAGACCGACTTCGGAAGTGGAAAGCGAAGGCTGCGCGGGAGGCGTGGCCGGCGCCGGGGCCGTGCCCGTGGCGGGGCGCGAGGCGTCGCCCGGCACCGCGCCGCCCTTGCAGCGTTCGAGCCATGCGGCGGCCTTCTGGTTGGTGGGATTGACGCGCAGTACTTCGCCCAGATAGAACGTGGCTTCCTTGGGCGATTCGGAAAGCGACGCCCGCCACAGCCACACCAGTTCGTTGTTGGGATTGTGAACGCTCGCCTGGCGGAGCAATTGCCTCGCCTGTGTCTTGTTTCCTACCTTCGCGGCCGCAACCGCTTCGCGTAGCAGAACCGTATCCTGAGTCTGTGGCATAAGTTTTCGTCTAGGCTCGGACCGGCACGGCAATGCACGGTCTTTGCATTTACATCTCTATAAACGGCCAAACCTAGGAAGGCTTCCATAGGGCAAAAACCTTAGGGCGTGGCGGGCGCGGTCCGTATTAAGTAGTTCTAGGGGTTTCGCTCGCTGGCAAGCCTGCGGCCTTACCCGTATAGTGATGGCAGGCTCACTTTGCATGTTCACAGGCCCCCAGTCTGATCCCGTTACGTTCTGGCAGCCGTCGTTCAGCCTGCCCAATATCATCGTCGTTGCCTCGGAAAAAGCCGCGATCACTCCGTTTTTACCGTCGGTGTGTCCGGCGGACGCGGCGATGGAGATGGTGCATGTCACCAATCCACTCGATGCGCTGGCGCTGGTGGAGCGCGGGCGGCTGGCGGCAGTGCTGCTGGTGGAGGCTCAGGCGGGCGAAGGCTGGACGCAACTCATCGTGAATGGTCTCGCGCGGCAAAAAGCGCCGCGCTTTGTCGTGATGCCGAAGCGCGCGCCGCTGACTCACGGGCAAGGCTGGGTGCGGCTGCATCCTGCGGTGAACGACCCGGCCGCGTTCCGTAGCCTGGTGTCGGCCTGCGTGGCCGAAGCGCAGCGTCCGCCGGACAAAGGGGCCGTGACTCCGCTCGATTTCTTTCGCGGTGTCTGCTGCTTTCAGGAAGCGGCGTGGGTGCGGGTGACGGGAGAGGCGGGAACGGGCGACTTGTGTTTTCGCGGCGGCAACGCGGTCTATGCGGAAGCGGGGCGGAAATCGGGGCGAGCGGCGATCGACCAGATTCTCTCATGGGGCCCGTGCACCTTCGAATACCGCGATTTCCCGGCCGTCATGCCCACCAATGCCAATCAGTCTCTGACGGAGGCGACCTGCGGCAAGAATCACACGGCGGCACCGGTGGTGGAGACGAGTTCCGATCTCGAGGAGCCGACCGAGTTTCCCGCCTTCGCCTTTGAAGACACAGTGGAAGCGGGAGCGGTGCCGGCGGATCTCGACATCGAAGAGCCGACGGAGTTTCCCGAGTTGTCGGCCGAAAGCGAAGCGATGGAAGCGGACGCCGCGGCCACAGCGGCCGCGGCGTCCGACGATCTGGATGCCCCGCCTTTCCCCGAGTTTTCCGGTGCGGACGAGCCGGAGATCGAAGCGAGCGCCGCGGAGCCGGAGAGATCGCCGGAACTGGAGGCACAAGCGGCGCCGGGCGGCGATTTCGGGTTGCGGTCCACTATCTTCCTGAGCGTGGCGGTGATTGAAGACGGTGTGCTCGAATCGTGTGAGCCCGCGTCGAGCAGTTCGAGCTTCGATGCGGCGGCGGTTTATCACCTGTTTCACGGCATGGAACGCTACTCCCAGGCGCAGGCGATGGGTGGCACGCATTCGGTGCTGCTGCGCGCGACGCAGACATCGCTGGTGGTGGCTCGCGTCGCCGGTACGGAAAAGATTCTGGCGGCGCGGCTTTCCGGTACGCGCTTCGGCGCGGCGGAAGATATGGAAATGCACCGGTTGATGGAGCAGGTCACCGCCCCAGTAGTTTTTCGGTAAGCGAGCGGCGGCCGGGCGCGAACTGACGCGCGGCGGCGGCCAGGTAGGGCCGGAATTCGCGGCGCCAATAGGCGAGGAAGCCCTCGCCGCGAATCTGATCGAGCGAATGGGCGTAGTGGCCGAGCAATGTTGAGGCCATCAAACCGCCGGTGGTCCTGGCCGCCGATTGGGCGCAGCGCGAGAGCCAGACCACGTTGCCGGGCAGTTGGCGTACCGCGGCCAGGGCAAGCACGGCGGACATCTCAAACACCGTCCGGTTCTCGCGCCGCGCGCCGGCTTCCAGGTTCTTCCAACTCGATTCCAGATCGCCGGGCGCGGGCAGATCGCGCCGGGCAATGGTGGCGGCGTGATTTCGGACTGTGGCCAGTTCGGCGCGCAGCGTCTTCACGTCGAGCGGCGGCATGTTAATGGTATCGGTGAGGTGGGCGGCCGTGCGCTCGAGACCGTCGAGGATCTGGTCGATCGTACTGAAGCTGGATTCCCGTTCGAGCAGCCCCTGCTGCTGCAGACTCGATGCGATCTGGCGGGTGAGCGTTTTGCCCGCTCCGGATACGTCGGCGAGCGCCGCCAGCACCCATACCGGCGAGGCATGGAAGGCGGCGATTCCAATCAGTTCGATGCCGTTGCCGGCGGCGCGGCGTTTGAGGAAGTCTTCGGCCAATTGAGATTCGCCGGGGTAGGCGTTCTCGACCTGGCCGACACGCTCAATGAGGAACCGCAGCGTGGTGTCGACCAGGGAGCGGTACAGGCGTGTGCGGCGCAGGGCGGCGGGCAGGGCGACATCGCCGATTTCGCGGATCAGACCGGCGGCCAGCGCGGCGGTGGATCTTACAACACGTTCCGGAAGTGAGAGCAGATAGCCGGTCCAAGGCACTGCAGCCGATCGTATCATCCACGCCGTTGCCGGATAATGAGACGATGCTTCCGCTGCTGCTGATTGTTTCCGCCGCTTTCGCCCAGGACCCGAATTGGCGCGCTCCCTTCCCCGCGCATAAGATCGCCGGCAACGTGCACTACGTGGGCACCGCCGATCTGGCGTGCTATCTGATCACGACGCCCAAAGGGCACATTCTGATCAATACGGGACTGGTGGATTCGACGCCGCTGATTCGAGCGGGCGTGGAGAAGCTCGGCTTCAAGCTCGAAGACGTGAAGATCCTGCTGACGATGCAGGCGCACTTCGACCATACGGCGGCGCTGGCGGAGATTCAGAAAATTTCGAAGGCACGGATGTTCGCCACGGTGGCCGACGCTCCGATCATCGAGAGCGGCGGCAGCGCCGATCCCGTGCTGTCGGGTGAGCAGTACCGCTACGCACCGGTAAAGATCGCCAGGCGGCTGAAGGACGGCGACAAGATCCGGCTGGGCGGAACGGAACTGACGGTGATCCTGATGCCGGGCCACACGCCCGGCAGTGTCAGCTATTCAATGAAAGTTTCAGAGGGCGGACGCCAGCGGGATCTGCTCATCGCCAACATGCCCTCGGTGGTGATGCCGCTGGTAGGCAACACGAAGTATCCATCGATCGTGGAAGATTTCGCGCGTACTTTCGAGATTCTGAAAAAGCTGAGGCCGGAGATCTGGGCGGCTGGGCATGCGGCGCAGTACGGCATGGCGGCGAAATTTAAGGCGGGCTCGTTCGTGGATCCGGAAGGATTCGGGCAGGCGGTGGCGCGGTTCGAAAAGTTGTATTTGGAACGGCTCGCCAGAGAGCGTGGGCGTTAGCTCTTGAAAACGCTTGGCAGCGTTTTGGCGGTGGCGGCGCGCTTGGTCCAGGTGAGAAGCTGGCGCTCGGAGGCGGTTTCGAGTTTGGCCGCGATGGAAGCGGGAAGCGGGCCGAACCGGTCTTCGAGGATGGCGGAGACGATCTGCACGCGGCCTCGTTGAAGGCCCAGTTGTTCGCCTTTTTGCATGCCCTTTTCCAGCCCCCGCTGCATGCCCTGCCGCAGGCCACGACGGATCGCCGGTCCAAGAACCTTGTTCTCCATGATGTCGATCATAGTGAGCCTTTGCGAGACCTCCTTTTCGAGCCCTCTCAATCCCGAGATTATCATGAAGATCCTGGCCGCATCCTCCTTTTCACCCGGAGGCAGGCGGCTCAATCTCTCTTCCACGCGTTGAAGCACTTTTTGCCGGTCGCACCGGGTCAGCAGCGCCAGCATGTTGTCGCCGAGGTCGGCGCTCGATAGCAGCGGCTCCCCCTCGAAGGACCGGATGTCGATCAGCCGGTACTGGAAATTCATCGAAGGCGTGACGAAGGCCGGTGCCACCCGCATGGGCCGGTCGCCAAGATAGAGAACCACCATCTCGACGTGCCGGTTCAAGAGACGATGCAGGCCAAGATAATACTCGGCGATTCGCCGCGGCGTGTCCTTGGATAGCTTGGTCTCGAGTTCCAGATGCCGCAGTTCACCGCCGGCTGCCTTCGCGAGAAGATCGACACGCGGGTTCTGCACCTTCGGCAGTTCGACGTTGATCCACGTCTTCACACGGCCGCCGAACAGCGCCCGCGCGACCACTCCTTTTGAGTTCTGCAAGAGCAGCTTGACGGAAACGTCGTAATGATGGGCCAAGGATGGTCAATCCATTTCCACCCAGCGCAACGACGCCTCGCCAGCCGAACGCGCCGCGAGCAGTTTGCCCACCACGGCATCAAGTTCGGCGATTGGCAGCATCTCCCCTTCATAGAACACGGCGGGCGGATTGCCGTAGATCTCGGCCCACACCTCATAAGTGCCGCCGGTGGTGCGAACTTCCAGATACTCGCCTTCCTTGAGGCGGCGCTTCAATTCATCGGATTCAGAGGCATTCACGAAAAAATGGTAGCAAACGGCCTAATGTGGGTTTAATATGTACCCAGATGGAGCAGTTGCGTACGCTCCCGCGTGCCCCCGCCGAGCTGACCGCGGCGAAGCTGGAGCGGCTGGGTGAGGGAATCGGCAACGTCGTCTATGCCTCCGAGCATTGGGTGGTGAAGCGGGAACGTTCGCCTTCGGAAGTCGCCGCGCTGATCGTACTTTGGAAAGTAGTCCGCAAGTGGGAGCAAAGGCTGCCGTTCGGACTTGGCAAGCGCCTGCTCGATAAGCCGTCGCGGCAAATCCGGTTCCTGCGTGTTCTCACTCAGGCCGCGATGGTGGTGGTTCCGAAAGCGCTGTGGTTTTCCAGTCACGTCAAGCAACTCTGGCGCCAATACTATGTGAACGATATCCGCGGCAGCAAGCTGGCGCGGGAACGGCTGGCCGGCACCGACCTGATTCCGGAACAGGTGATTTTTCCGCCGGTCCGCGTCAAGGTCGGCGGGTGGCCCGGCTGGCTCACCGTGACCGAAGCGACCGAACGGGTCGAGGATACCCTCTTTCACCGGTTGGGCGAACTCTCGCGCGAAGGGCGATATGAACAGGTGGAAATGTGGATGACACGCCTGCTTGAAACCCGGCAGATCGGGTGGCGGCGCGGCCTGTTTTCCACCGATGCGCATCTGAAGAATTTCGGCATCATCGGCGAGCGCGTGGTGCTGATCGATCCGGGCGGCCTCACCAATCGCTGGGCCGATGTGGAGCGCCACCTGACGGAGAAAGACCAGTCGGCGGAGCCGCATGTCAGGCTGGGGCTGGGGCCGCTGCTTGAGTGCCGCCCCGATGTCGCCGAGCGGTTCAACGCACGGTGGCGCGCGGTGGTGAACGTCGATCGGGTAATGGATCTGTGGCCGGGTTAACTACCGGCTCTGGCGCTTCTTGTATTCGCCATAAGCTTCGGCGCCCAGACGCTGTTTGAGATAGTCTTCATACTCCTGAATCAGGGCCGGATCGTGCGGGCGGCCGTAGATATCGGTGGACTTATACTTGCCCGTGTCGAATTTCTTCTTGGTCCATTCGTCGTGGATGTGGGTGATCTCGGCATCCTGAATCAGATCGCGCACCATGTGAGGCGGGATGAAGTAGACGCCTTCACTGTCGCCGAAGACGATGTCGCCAGGCAGTACGGTTACCTTTCCGATCCGCACGGGAACGTTGATGCCGGCGACCATGACGTTGTTGATCGCCTCGGGCACCGCGCCGCGGAAGTAGCCGCCCATGCCGAACGTCTGAATGCCGTTCAAATCGCGAATGGCGCCATCGATGACGAAGCCCGCCTGGGTAGCTTTCCAGACGTAGTAGGCGAGGTTGTCGCCCACGATGCCGCCGGCGTTGAGGTTGCCGCCCGCATCGACGACAAATACGTCGCCTTTTTGCAGCATATCGAGCGCGGTCTGGTGGGACAGCCGTAGCGTATTGCCTTTCGACTTCCACGCGGCCTGGTCCACGTCGCCAACGTCCGGGCGCAGCGGCATCAGGTGCAGTGTGAAGGCCCGGCCGATCAGGTTCTTGGCGGGATTCAGGATACGAAACCCATCCGCGTATTGATTGGCGTAGCCACGGCGGACAATCGGCAGGATCTCCTCGGCCGACATGGAGCGCAGCTTCTCGAGCACTTCATCGGGCACCTTGGGCCTGCCGTCGGGGAACCGGTCAAACGGATTCTTCGACGTGTATTGGAGCAATTGGTCGCGCGACAGGTTGTACATCTGCGCGGAGGCCGGAAGCAAAGCCATCGCGGCGAACAGGGCGGAAAGGCGGAGGTGAGTCATACGTGGTTCTCGCTCCGCTCATGATAAGCGAACGCGGCGCGTCATTCCACCGCGGCGGCCACGGCGTTCGAAACACGGCGCAGCAGACTGCCTCCATCTTCGCCGGAGGGCCGGGTGGTGAGGATCACGCAGACCACGCCCGATTCCGGATCGGCCCACGCCACGGTGCCTGTCGCGCCGGAGTGGCCGAAGGTGCGCGACGAAACGAGATCGCCGAAATAGCACCAGACCAAGGACGTCTTCAACCCCCAACCGAGACCCCAGGGTTTGCCGATGGCGGTGTTCTGATCGCGAACCATCTGCGCGGTGGTGCCTTTGCTCCAGACGCTCCGGCCGCCGTCGAGAAACGTCTGCAGCAGGATGGCGAGATCGGCGGTGGTGGAATGCATGCCGCCCCACGGGTGGCCCATATCGCGCCAGTAGGCGCTATTGGCGCCGAAACGTTCGAGGTCGGCCTTCTCTCCCCCGCCCTGGCACCAGGCGGTGTCCTCGATCCGGCGGCCGCCCATGCCGAGGAAACTCGACTTCATGCCAAGGGGCGTGAAGATCTCCTTTTGCTCGAAATCGCGCAACCGCATACCGCTGACTCGCTCGACGATCTCGCCGGCAAGCAGCGTACCCATGCTTTGATATCGGAAATCGTGGCCGGGTTCATAGAGCAGCGGCGTGGTGACGGCGCCGTTGACGAAATCGCTCAGCGGAGCGTGCGCGCGGCGCAACTCGGTATTGCGCGGCAGCATGTCGGGCAGACCGGAGGTATGGGAAAGCAAATGCCGGATTTTCACCTGAGCGCGGCTGCCGCCGGTGAATTCCGGAATGTACATCGACACCGGATCGTCGATGGAAAGCTTGCCCCGTTGGGCCAACAGCATCAGCGCCGCCACCGTCACCGGCTTGGTGATGGAGGCGAGCAGGAAGATGGTATCGGGAGTAACCGCCTTGGCATCGGGCGCGGGCGACAGGCGGCCGTAGCCGCGATGCAGTGCCACTTTGCCGTGCCGCGATACGATCAGCGAGGCCGCCAGCACACGGCCGCTCGCCGTCTCCGCCGCCAGAATCTTCGACGCTTCCTCGAGCCGGGCTGCGTTCATCGCCGTCTGCGCCTGCGCCATCGTCGCCAACATGAGCCATGCAATCATCGCATCACCACATCCCAGACTTTCGAGCGGCGGGATTTGCCCTTGGGCCCTTCAACGTTGAGTATCACGATGTACTCTCCGGGTTTCTCATATTGATGCACAGGATGCAATTCGGTGGAACTCTTGCCGTCCCCGAAATCCCACTTACGCGCGGTCACTTCGCCCGAAGATTCGTCGTGAAACGCGACCAGACGGCGGTCCAGATCGAGGATACGGAAGCTCCAGTCCGCGTCAAGATTGGGGCGCAGCGGCGGCTCCAGCGGCATGAGACGGAAGGCCACCAGATCGGAAGCGTTGCCATACATCGTCGTCTTATGCGAAAGGTTCCAGAAGCCGCGATAGGTCTTGGCGTTGACGTCATCATAATCGAGCACGGACCAACTCATACCGATCACCTTGTTCTCGGCGAGCTTTGAAACGACGGCCTTCTCCGGGCCGTCATAGGGCGCGTAGTCGAACGGCGTGATCCAGAATTCGAGCGTGAGCTTGCCGCGTTCGCCGGGTTTGAAATCGTAGCGGTAAGCGGCGTTGGCCCACGGCATGCTCTTGATCCACGGCTGGCAGCCCCACACCATCGTCCAATCCTTGCCGCGGGCCGGCGTGAAGATATGGTAGTTCTGCGCGTGGACACCGTGAAAACTGAAATGCGCCTGGTTCACGTCGAGTTTCGCCGGGTGCATCTGCTTAATGAAGGGTCCGCCGGAAAGGTCGCCGTCCACCACCAGCTCGAAGATATCGTTGTGCAGATCGGGACGCTCGAAGTCCCAGTAGTTGTCGGAGGCTTCGTAGAGAAAGTAGAGCCGGTTCTCGCCCTTCACCCAGCCGGCTTTCACCTTCACATCAAGGTCGTTGCGATCGAGCGGCGTGTTGTTGACGGTGTCTTTCAACTGGTCGATTCCGATGGAGTAGGAATCGGGTACCAGGTTCCAATCGGACGGGTCGCCGTCGATGCGCGGCATACGGTCGGCCGGGAATTGAAAGATCTTGAATTCGACGCCGGGCCGTTCCAGGGCGAAAGCGGGCGCGAGCAGCACGAGCAGAAACGCGAGGCGCATGATGGCGAGGATATCATCCCGCACGCCTCCTACTTCAGCGTCTGGATCTCTTTGGGTACGCGCTGGCGGTCGTGCGGCTCCACTTCGAGCGTCCACCGCACCGGCACCGATTCGGGCAGAAAGCACTGCTTGTCGTCGCAAGCCTGATAGCGGAAGGTGCCTTCGACGACCAGCGGCGACTGCAATACTTTGTCGGGACCGGCCTTGATGTCGCGCATCAGTCGAAGACGGCCCATGTAGACCGGCACGGTTTCGCCGATGGCTGGCAGATGCAGTTTTTTCGATGCCGGATAGGCCACGTTGAAGACTTCGTACTTGGGCGTCGGTTCGATCTTCCAATCGACGGCGATGTAGCCGGTAACGCCGGGTGCGTAAAGATGCATGCGCTCAGGGATCCCGATATCGAGGCTGAGCAGGATGCGCTGGCCGCTGCGCACCTTCGAGGTGCTGGCGGCGGTTTTGATGGTGATGTGTTTGGCTTCGACCGAACCCGGCGCCGCGGCGGGCGCCACGCCATAATCGCGCGCCATCAGTCCGGCCAGCGTCTGGCGCTCGCGGAAATCGTCTTCGAAATATTTCGATTGAACCTTGCCGCCGGAACCAACCACGAACGTAACCGGATGGGGCACGCCGAAGAACGGGTTCGCCGCCGGTACGGTCTCGTTCAAAACGCCGAAGGCGCGAATTGTTTTCGAACCGGCGTCGGAAAGCAGCGGAAACCGGATCTTCTGCCGGTCCGCGAAATGCTTCAGGATCGCCGGCGAGTCATAGCTCACGGCGGCGAGGCCGAGTCCCTGCTTGCGCAGTTGATCCAGGTTCTCATTCAGCTCCACGAGCTGAGTCTTGCAGTAGGGTCACCAGTCGGCAGACCGGAAGAATACCAGCATCAGCCCCTTGGGACCGCGCAGGTCTTGGAGAGTCCGAGGCTGCCCGTTCTGATCGGTCAATCGGAAGCCAGGAACCGTCTGGCCGATTTTGACGCCAGGGTCGCCGGCGGCATAGGCGAAGCTAAGCGCAAGGAAAATCGAGAGTATCATCGAAGCACACTACCGGCATCCAGAAATGGCATGAGTTGATTCCATATCTCTTGAGCCACCGTTTCTATTCCCGGCGCCGCGTCGATTCTTCGAACTCGCTCCGGTTCCCTCGCCATCAGCAGGTGATATGCCTCGCGTACCTTGCGGTGGAATGCCAGCGATTCGTCGTCCAGCCGCGTCTCCTTGCCCGTCGACTCCAGGTTACGGGCGCGGGCCCGCGCCAGTCCGGCTTCCACATCGATATCGAGACACAAGGTAAGGGCGGGCTTCAGGCCGCCGCAGGCGATGGCTTCGAGATCCCGGATCCAAGGCTCGCCGAGTCCGCGAGCCACACCCTGATAGGCGAAGCTCGAATCGGTGAAGCGGTCCGATACGACCACGTGACCCGCCTCCAAGGCCGGATGGATCAATTGTTCGACGGCCTGCGCGCGGCTGGCGAAAAACAGCAGCAGTTCGGCTGGAGAGCTTAGCTCCAGGTTCTCCGCCCCCAGCAGGATGGCTCGAATCTGCTTGCCGATGCGCGTGCCGCCAGGCTCCACATTTCCGGTCACCGTGTAGCCTTCCCGGCGGAGACGTTCCATCAACAGGCGCATCTGCGTGCTCTTGCCGCATCCTTCGCCGCCTTCGAGCGTGACGAACAATCCCCGCTCAGTCATAGACCGAGTGAAACAGCTTCTTGAGATCTTCCCAGGCCTCGCGCTTGGCGGATTCGTTATAGGCGCGCAACAGGAACGAAGGGTGATAGGTGACCATCACCGGGATGTCGCGCCACCTGTGCCACTGGCCGCGCAGCTTGGTGACGCCTTCCTTGGTGCCAAGCAACGCCTTGGTCGCGGTGGAACCAAGCGCGCAGATCGCCTTCGGCTTCAACACCGCCAACTGCCGGAACAGGAACTGGCCGCAGACTTCCATTTCATCGGGCTGAGGCGTGCGGTTTTCGGGCGGGCGGCATTTCACGACGTTGCAAATGTAGACGCTTTCGCGCGTGACCGGAATGCCTTCCTTGCGCGCCGTATTGTCGATCATCGCGGTGAGCAGTTGCCCGGCGCGGCCGATGAAGGGCAAGCCTTGCAGGTCCTCATCCTGTCCCGGTCCTTCGCCGACGAATACGATCTTCGCGTTGGGCTCGCCGGAGCCAAAGACGATGTTAGTGCGCTGCTGGCAGAGGCGGCAGCGCCTACAGTCGCCGATATCGGCGCGGATGCTTTCGAGCGTGTCGCCTTCCGGCGCCAGGCTGGGCAACAGGACCTCCGGCCGCGGATCCGCTACCGGCTGTGGTGCGGGTTTCGGATTCGCCGCATGGGATGGACGCACATAAACCTCCGTGATGCCGAGGTCGCGGTAAAATGCCAGCCACTCGGCGATGGACTCAGGCGTCATGAAGGGCGTGAAGCGCCAGGCGCAGTTTGAGGGCCTGGTCGAAGATGCGGCCGGCCACGATCTTTTTGGAGGCGCGCGGGACTTGCACCGCTTCGCCGGTGCGCATCACCAAAGTCACTTCGTTCTCGTCGGACTCAAACCCGGTGCCTTCCTGGTTGACCAGATTCGCCACCACCATGTCGGCGTTCTTGGAGGCCATCTTGCGCCGGGCTTCCTCCACCAGGGCGGTTGTCTCGGCGGCGAAGCCGATCAACAGCCGGTCGCCCTTGTTGCGGCCAACCTCGGCGAGGATATCGGGCGTGGGATCGAGTTCGAGCGAGAGGCGCGCCGGGGTCTTCTTGATTTTCTGCTTGGGCGGATTGGCGACATGGTAGTCCGCCACGGCGGCGGCCTTGACGATGATGGTCGATTCGGGCAGCTTGGCCATCACGGCGTTCCGCATCTCCACGGCCGAGCGCACGCGCACCACCTGCACGCCGAAAGGCTCCGGCAGGTTGACGGGGCCTGAAACCAGCACCACGCGCGCGCCCCGCTCGGCGGCGGCCGCGGCGATGGCGTAGCCCATTTTGCCGCTCGAACGGTTGGTGAGGTAGCGGACCGGGTCGATCGGTTCCTGCGTGGGGCCGGCTGTAACCAGCACGGTTTCGCCGTCCATGTCGTGGCGCGCCGCCGCCAGCGATTGCACGGCATCGGCGATCCAGACCGGGTCGGGCAGGCGGCCCGCTCCCACCTCACCGCAGGCGAGCGATCCTTCGGCCGGCGGCAGCACGATGTTGCCACGGCCCACCAGCGTTTCCACGTTGGCCCGGGTGGCGGCGTGATTCCACATTTCGGTGTTCATGGCCGGAGCCAGAATCACCTTGCCGGTGAAGGCCAGGTAAAGGGTGCTGAGAAAGTCGTTGGCCAGGCCGTGGGCGAACCTGGCCAGCAGATCGGCGGTAGCGGGCGCCACCACCAGCATTTGATTCTCGCGCGCGACGCGGATGTGTTCCACCGAACTGGCCAGCACTTCTTCGCCGGAGCGCGAAGCGAACAGATCCGTGATGACTTTACGATTGGTGAGCGCAGCGAACGTGAGCGGGCGGATAAATTCCTCCGCCGCGTGCGTCATTACCACCTGGACTTCGAAGTCCCGTTCCATCAGGGCGCGGGAAAGTTCCGCCGCCTTGTAGGCGGCAATGCCTCCGCCGACACCGAGGACGATCTTCATGCGCGGGTGAGAAGGTTAGACGGTTGGTTCGGCGGCCGCGAGCGCTTCGGCCTGGGCCGCATCGGTATACTTCACCAGGCCGCGGCGTACTTCTTCCATCGAAGTCACCGTAGGCTTACGGGAAGTGGTAGGCAGGAACGAACGCGCGCCGCTCTGCAGTTGGCGCGCACGCTTGGCCGCCACGATGATGTAACGGTACATGCTCGATTCCGGATCGTCCGGAATCATAAAGATGGTCGTACGGAATTGTTTTTCAGCCATGTTCGCCGTTCCTTACAAAATCTCGCCGAAAGTCTCGAGGATGGGACGCATCCGCTCTTCCATCCGCTCCCGCCGCAGGCGCTCGGCCCGGATGATAGCCTCCAGATTCGCCACCGCCTGCTCCACCCGGTCGTTGACCACTACGTAATCGTATCGGGCGTAGTTGCGGATCTCTCTGGCTGCGCCGGCCAGCCGCTTCTGCACGACCGGCTCGGAATCTTCGCCCCGGGCCCGCAACCGTTGTTCGAGTACGGCCCGGGAAGGCGCCAGCACAAAAATGCTGACCGCTTCCGGTATCCTCTCTTTTAATTGTTGCGCACCTTGGACATCGATGTCGAGGAGCAGGTCCTTTCCCTCCTCGAGGGCCCTCTTCCAAACCGAATTGTGGGTGCCGTAATAGTTGCCAAATACTTCAGCGCATTCGAGAAATTCGTCCCGCGCCATGCGCGCTTGGAACTCCTCGCGGCTGATGTAGCAATAGCTCTCGCCGTCCTTTTCAAGGCCTCTGGGCCGGCGCGTGGTATAGGAGACCGAAAACAGCAGGGCCGGATCGTTTGAGAGCACGCGCTTCACGAGTGTCGATTTTCCCGATCCCGAAGGCGCGGAAATAATGAAAACCGCGCTCATTCGAGGTTAAGCGCCTGCTCGCGAATTCTTTCGATCTCCGATTTGATGGCGATTCCGAGACCGGTCAATTGCAGTCCAAGCTCGCCGGCGCCGTTGGTCTTGGAGAGAATCGTGTTCGTTTCGCGTCCCATTTCCTGCAGCAGGAAGTCCAGGCGCTTGCCGGCTTCCCCGCCCTTTCCGATCACCTCGGCCAACTGTTTGGCGTGAATGGAAAGGCGATGGATTTCTTCGGTCACATCGGAGCGGTCGGCCAGCAGCGCCGCCTCCTGCACCAGCCGCTGCGGTTCGATGCCGGCCCCGCTGAGCAGGCTTTGCAACCGTTCCTGCAGCCGCTGCTGCAGCACGGGAAGGATGCGGCCGCGCAGGGCGGCCAACTCGGCCGTATGTTCAAGGATGCGCGTATTGGCCTCTCCTATCACCAGGCCGAGCGACTTGCCTTCGTTTTCACGCGAGGCGTTGAAGGCGTCCACCGCTTCGAGAGCGAGGCCGGTCATGAGGCTTTCCACTTCCGGGTCGAGCTCCGAATCGGCCTCGGCCAGCATCCCCGGTACGCGGAAGGCGGCATTGAGATCGGGCTGGCAATCCAGGTTGTACCCGGCCTTGGCTTCGGCAAAGGCGGCCATGAACGAATCGAGCAGCGGGCGGTTCAGCGTCAACAGTTGCTTGGCGCCGCTGCGGTCCCAGAAAAGGCGCACATCCACGTGGCCGCGCGCCACTCGCGTTTTGATCAGGTGGCGCAGGCCGTGGCCATAGCCATCGAGATCGGCGGGCAAGTGCAGATGCACATCGAGCGCGCGATGGTTGACGCTCTTCAGAGTAAAAACCATCTCCCCGCGCACCGTTACCCGGCGTACGCGGGCAAAGCCCGTCATCGACCGCAAAACTCCCATGGCGTTAAATGTCAGCCTCCAAGTATTGCAGGTCGTGAAGTCGCTGGTAAACTCCACCGGCCGCCACCAGTTGTTCGTGCGCGCCGGTCTCGGCGATCCGGCCGTCTTCGAGCACAACGATCTTGTCGGCCCGCCGCACGGTGGACAGGCGATGCGCGATGACGATCACGGTACGGCCCACCATGAGATTGGAAAGCGCGCGCTGCACCAGCATCTCCGATTCGGTGTCCAGGTGCGATGTCGCCTCATCCAGCACCAGAATCGGCGCGTCTTCGAGAAGCGCGCGGGCAATGGCGATGCGCTGCCGCTGGCCGCCCGAAAGCTTGGTGCCGCGCTCCCCGATCGGCGTCTCGAACCCCTCGGGCAGACGCGAAATGAAATCGCCGGCCAGCGCGTTGACCGCCGCCTGCTTCACTTCGGCGTCGGTGGCCGAGGGCCGCCCATAGCGGATGTTATTGGCCACGGTGTCGTTGAACAGGAAGGTGTCCTGAGCGACGATGCCGATCTGCCGCCGCAGCGTCACGAGAGTGACCGCGCGCAGGTCCAGCCCGTCGATGCGGATGGAGCCCTCGGTTACGTCGTAGAAACGAAGCAGCAGACTGGCCAGGGTCGATTTGCCGGCTCCGCTGGGGCCCACCAGCGCTACCACTTCACCCGCTTTCACTTCGAAGGTGACGTCGCGAAGCACCGGCGTTGCGCTGGTGTTGGGATAGTGGAAGCCCACCTGTTGGAACTCGATGCCTTTCGCAAATCCTGTCAACGCCTGGGCGCCGGGCCGGTCTTTCACAAGCTCTTCGCGATCGAGATACTCGAAGACTTTCTGCGCCGCGCCGAGCGCCTGTTGAAAAATGTTGTGAATCCCGGTGAGCCGCTTGACCGGATCGTAAAGCATCAGCAACGCGGCCACGAAACTGGTGAATTCGCCCGCCGTCATCTGTCCGAGCTTGATCTGGCGGCTGGCATAGGTGAGCAGGCCGACGATGGTGAGCGCTCCGAAAAATTCGATGAGGGGGGAAGCGAGCGCCTGCTGGGAAACATACTTCAGGTTGGAGCGGAGCAGGCGCCGGGCGGACTTGCGGAACCGGTCCGCTTCCAGCGATTCAGCCCCGAAGGCTTTTACCACCATGTGGCCGGAAAGCGTTTCCTGCAGGATCTGGCTCACTTCGCCGGCGTCGTCCTGAGCGCGCCGCGTGGCACGGCGAAGCTTCCTGCCAAGCCGGGCCGTTGGAATAAGCACGAAAGGCAGCACGGTGAGCGACACCAGCGCCAGCTTCCAATCCATCTGCACCACCACCCACAGCAGGCCGAGTGCAAAGAACGTCTGCCGCAGCCAATCGGCCAACAGGTGCGAAGTGGCCTGCTGAATCTTGTCGACGTCGTTCATGATCGACGACATCAGCCGGCCCGTGCTATGCAGCTCAAAGAACGCCGCGTCCTGCCGCATGACCTTCTCAAATACCTGCTGCCGCAGGTCGGTGATGGCGGAAAAGCCGGCGTAGTTAGCCAGGTAGTTTCCGGCGTAATCGGCCAGGCCGCGGAAGACGATGACCAGCAGGATGCCGATGGCTACCAGAGCCCAGGCTTCCTTCGGCGAGAACGGAATGAGCTGGTGCAGATAGACCGGCACGTTGAACACCGGGATGGTGGTGAGCAGGATCGGCGCGTCGGTGGTGTTCGGATCGAGAACGCGGTCGAAGATGGGACGGATCAGAAGGGCCAGCCCGGCGTTGGCCGCGCCGGCGATCGCCATCAGCAGCACGGAGCCGAGCAGCGCCGCCCAATAGGGACGCGCGTAGCGGAACAGGCGGCCGAAATCGCTCATGCCTTTAGCAGAATCCTGTCGAGTGCCTGAATCAGTTGGGCCACTTCCACCGAGCCGATGCCGTCGCGGGCGACGATCGATTCGGCGTTGGCGCGCCACGGAGCCCAGACCACGGGGTCGGAAGCGGCGTACATCACGATGACCGGAACTTGAAGCGCGGCCGCCAGATGAGCGGGCCCCGAATCGTTACCGAGAAACAGCGAAGCCCCGGCGATCAGCGTCTTGCTTTCCTCGAGCGGACCGGTGAAGGTGCGGAAAGGGCGGAACGGCGACAGGTCGTCGGAAGGCGCGCCGATGAAGACCGGATCGAGACCGCAATGCTCGCGCAGGTAGCGGGCGATTTCGAGAAAGCGGCCGGCGGGCCAGGTCTTGTCTGGCGCCGAGGCAAGGGCATGCAGGATCGCATAGGGCGCCCGGCGGTCCCCGCGAGCGGCCACCACCTTGGCGCGCGGCACCTCGGCCGCCGGCACGCCGAGATAAAACACCGCCGATGCCAAATGTTCGGCGGTGTGCACCTTGCGCTCGACTCCCAGAATCCGCTGCGCCGTGGGCATGGCGGCGTTGTAAAGCGCCGCATAGCGGTAGTGCTCGAATCCGGCGCGAAAGCGGGCCCCGGAGGCGAGCGTCAGCAGTAGACTGCGGGTGCCGCCGTGGAAGTTGATGGCCAGGCGCGGCGCGAACTTGCGAATCGCGCCAATCTCCGGCTTGAGAATCGCGTCGATATCCGGGTTGTCCCGGTAGACGGCGGCGAACCTAGGCTCCACCACGACGCCGATGCACAGGTCGGGCCGGTGATTCTTGAGCAGTGAAATGGCCGGTGTCGAGAGAACGCAATCGCCCAGTGAGCGCAGCCGGATGAAGGCGACGTGGGCGCCCTTGGCAAGTTGTTCAACGACCGTGGCCAATTCCTACCCTGTTTCCTCGACGCCGGCCGTTGACGGCTACCCCTCGATTTTGGCCTCGTCGATGAGCATCACCGGAATGCCGTCGCGAATCGGATAAACGCGGCGGCATTGCAGGCACTTGATCCCCAGATTATCCGGCTTGACCTGCACTTCGCCCTTGCAAAAAGGGCAGACTAAGATTTCGAGCAATTCTTTGCTGATCGCCATCGGCTCTTTAGAAGTGTACCGTATTCACGAACGGGGCAAATTCGGACGAAGGGCGAAATCGTAGAGCGCCGCTCCCAGCAATCCGCCGATCAGGGGCGCGACGATGGGGACCCAAAATACCCCGCTGCCGTCGGTGAGTCCGTTGTTTTTGAAGCCCGCCGCCACCGTGAACAGGCGCGGCCCGAAATCGCGGGCGGGGTTGATGGCATAGCCATGCATGCCGCCGAAACTGATGCCGATGGCGACCACCACCATCCCCACCAGCATGGGTCCCAGCGGACCGATCGGCTGGTTTCGATCGTCGGTGATGGCGAAGATCAGAAACAGCAGCAGGGCGGTGCCGATCACCTGATCGAGGAATCCGCTGAAGGGCGCGTCGGGAAACGCGGGGAAGGTGGTGAAGATGCCCGCCGTCGATTCCAGATTCGGATCGGTCTTCAGAAAAGCGGGCCGGTAGTTCAAGAAGACGATGGCGGCGGCGCAGAACGCACCCGCGACTTGCGACGCGCAATAGGGTCCCACGCGGCTCCACGGAAATCCCCGGAAGACGGCCAGCGCCACGGTCACGGCGGGGTTCAGGTGGGCCCCGGAAATCCGGCCGGAGACGTAGATGCCCATGGTCACCGCCAGCCCCCAGCCGAGGGTGATGTTGGTGTAACCGCCCTTGACGATTTCACCGGGAACGCCGGTTCCAAATAGCACCACCATGGCCACCACGCCGGCCCCCAAAAGGATCAGCACCAGGGTTCCCAGAAACTCCGAAATCAGTTCGCCGAGCAGCGGCCCTTTGCCCATGGTCAGGCAATTCTAGCATGTCCGGCGGTGGACACGATGTCCGGACAGAATGTCCGTAATCCCCGGCAGTACCTCCGTAAGGTATTGAAAAAAAGGAGATCCCGACTGGAACGGCGGCTGCAGAGACAAAGGGCATGAAGGCCGTGTACATACTCGCCGCGATGGTTGCCTCGCAATCGCTGGAGGCCGGGAAATCGGACGACGTGAAGCGTCCGGAGCGAGGCAAATCGACCCCGGTCATTGTGGTGTATGCCAGCAAGCCGGAGCAGCGCCACGAGAAGCGCGTTACCGGCAAGAACGGTAAGCTCCTGCGGCGGTTCCAGAACATGGATAGCGTCGTATACGACGCCACGCCCGAAGCACTGGACGATCTCGAAGCCGACAACGAAGTGCTTGCCGTGGTGCCGGACCGGCAGGTCTTGGGCACCACACTATCGGAAGCGGAAGGCGCCGTGCGGCTGTGGCAGGTGGAGGGCTGGTATCAGGCCAATAGCGGATGCCGGGGATGCACCAATAACTCACCGATCGGCGTGGCCGTGATCGACAGTGGCGTACAGGGCAACCATCAGGATCTGGGCTGGTGGAGCAAGCCCAACGAATCGCGCGTCGTCTACCGCCAGAGCTTCATCGACTCCGACCTCAACGACGCCTACGGACATGGCACGCACGTGGCGGGGATCCTGGGCGCCGAAGGCAACATTTCCTGCATTCAGGGCGGGCTGACCTCGACCGGCGACTGCAAGGCCGCGCAAAGCTACTTTGGCGTTGCGTCCGGCGTCAACATCGTCAGCCTGAAGGTACTGGACGCCAATGGCAAGGGCGCCGACAGCGCCGTGATCGCCGCCATCGATCGCGCCATTCAGTTGAAATCGACCTACAACATCCGCGTCATGAATCTTTCCCTCGGCCGGCCGGTGCGGGAATCCTACAAGGTGGATCCGCTGTGCCTTGCGGTGGAACGGGCCTGGAAAGCGGGCATCGTGGTAGTTGTGGCGGCCGGCAACGAAGGACGCAACAATACTTACGGCACCGCGGGCTACGGCACCATCATGTCGCCCGGCAATCACCCGCTGGTGATCACGGTTGGCGCCATCAACACCTTGAACAACTGGTACGACGCCGACGATCGCGCCGCCACCTACAGCTCGAAGGGACCGACGCCGATCGACCAGATCGTCAAGCCCGACATCGTGGCCCCAGGCAACGCAATCATCTCTCTGCAGTCGTCCGGTTCCAGGCTGCCGCAGCTCTATCCGGCCAACAGGCCGCAGGTTTCCCTGTACTGGCCCTGGTCGAGCGGCGCGTCGCCCTACTATTACCAACTGAGCGGAACCAGCATGGCGACGCCAATCGTTTCCGGCGCGGCCGTTCTTTTGATCGACAAAGACCGGACCCTGACTCCGGATCAGGTGAAGGCGCGGCTGATGAAATACGCCCGGCGCGATTTCGCCAAGACGGTTTCGGTGTACGAGGCGTCGACGGCCAAGACCTACAGCATCACTCACGACGCGTTCACGATGGGCGCCGGAATTCTCGACATCAACGCTTCCTTCTTCGCCACCGATAAACCGAGCGGCTCTGCCGCTTCGCCGAAAGCCGTCTATAACGCGACGGCGAAAACCGTGACGATGAACTTCGCGGCGACGGGAACCAACGTGATCTGGGGCACCACCGGAAACTTCGCCACCAACGTGATTTGGGGAACCAACGTCATCTGGGGGACCAACGTGATCTGGGGAACCAACGTGATCTGGGGCACCAGCACCACCGGCGGGTTCAACGTGATTTGGGGCACCAGTTCGCCGTTCACCAGCGGGTCCAACACCGCCGAAGCTCTTTCGGTGACGATCAATGGCGACCGGTAAGGATCTTCAGATGCACTTGCCGGTGCACACACGCTCGCCGATCAGCTCGGCGGCGCCCAGACGATCGGGGTCGTTGATGGTGGGGCGCTGCGCGGTCTTGCGCTCCACCACGCGGCCGTCTTCGCGGCGCTGTTCGACGATCTGGCGTTCGGTCAGACGTGGGGTGGCGGTGGATTCGGCCCGGCCGGGCACATGGCGGAAGATGTCCACTTCCCGGACTTCGGTGCCGTCGGAGTTCTTGCGGGCTCGTGTCACGGTTTGCGATTGAAGCTGGAGCCGTTCGCCCTGCAGGCGCTCATACTGCGCCCGGTTCTCGACGGTCTGTCCGTTCTGCTGGCTGGAATCGGTGACCACGCGCAGAGACTCGACGAAGGCGCCGGTGGGATCCTTGCGGTAAGTGGTCGCCTCCGATTGGCTCGAGTTCTCACCGCTGGTCACCCGCCTCACCTGCCGCTCGGCGATTTCAACCGATCCGTTCAGCGCGGGCCGTTCCACCTGGGTGTTGGTTGTGACCGTATTGCCGGACTTGGTGCCCTCGGCGGTGACCCGTTCGGCCAGTTCCATCCGTCCGTTCAGGTCGCCGCGGTAGACGCTGGTGACCGACGTGGAGGAGCCGTCGGGATTGAGCCGCACCTCGATTTTCTGGCGCTCCACGGGGCCCGGGTTCCCATTGGGGTCGTAACGTTTGATGACGCGCTCCACCGTGCGGCCGGTTGAGTCCTCGCGCAGGACACGCTCCTCGGTCGATTCCAGAGGCACCTTGCGCCCATTTACCGACGTCGTGTATTCGGTGGTCACCGACTGGCCGTTCTCCTTGGTGCTCGACTGCTCCGCGAGCGGAACGTTTCGCCCGTTCACGTCCCGGGTATACGTTGTGGTCGATTGCTGCCCGGTGAGCGGAAGCAGGAGGAGGAACACGCACGAGGCCATCATATTTCCAGCCTACGGAGGGCCGGCACCGGTGGCAATAAGGGGAATGCCTTAGAGCGGCTACAGTAGCGAGGCGTCGAGGGAGCCTTCGCCGCCACTGGCGTCTCCGCCGCCGGCGGAGGCCGCCGCCGCTTTTCCGTTGCGCAGGTAGTCGCCCATCAGTTTCGCCGAACCGTCAAACAACGCGTCGGCAAGGTCGGCGACGGCGCGCTGGCGCATGGTCTCGCGATCGATCTTGGGAACGTAGATGAAGAAGCGGCCTTGTTTGCGCCGGTCGACGACACCTTTCCGTGTCAGTCGATCGAGCAGCGTCATCACCGTCGTATAGGCCAGCGGCTTGCGGGCTTCCAGGTGATCCTTGACCGAACGCACGTTGCCCTCGCCGAGGCTCCACAGCGCCTTGAGACACTCCAGCTCTAAAGGCGGAGGAACATCCTTGGGCGGGCGGGCCTGGCGCATCGATGTCGCCCTCTTAGCCCAGATCCTTGGCCGGCTCGGGCGTAAGCGCCTTCTGCAACTGCTGGGCAAAGGGCGACGGCGCGGCTGCGGGGCGGGAGGAACGAGGCTGCTGATAATTGGATGGCCTGGGCTGCGTTTGAACCGGCGCGGTGTCCGCGGCCGGTTCGGCGGCCGGCGGGGCGGCGGCCTGCTGCAGATAGCGATCCTTGCGAAACACCTGGCGGTCGAGCGCCGGGCTGAAGCCGGTGAACAGCCCGTCCACGGAGCGGTCTTTTTCTTGCGCGTACCGCATTGCCGCCATCTTCGAGTCCATGTTGTCGATGAAGTGTAGCAGCAACGCTTCGGGAAACAAAGGCTGTTTGGGCGAGCCGAATTCGAGCTCTCCGTGGTGGCTCAGAATCATGTGTTCGAGCAGCGTGCGCAGCTTCGGCGGGAAGCCTGGCAGCGCCGCCAGTTTCTCATCGAGCATGCGCAGCCCGATGAACATGTGGCCCAGCAGATGGCCGGGAACGGTGTAGCTGAATCCACGATCGTAAGACAGCTCGTGAATTTTTCCGATGTCGTGCAGGAGAACGCCCGTCAGCAGCAGATCGAGGTCTACATCGTAATGAGGAGCGGCGAACTTGGCCAGCGCGCACATCGAAAGCATGTGTTCCAGCAGCCCGCCGAGATAGGCGTGATGCATCGACTTGGCGGCCGGGGCGGCTTTCAACAGCTTGACGATGGCGGCATCGTCAAGGAACGCGCGGCCGAGCGCTTTCAGATCGGCGTTGGAAAAAGCCTCGACGGTCTGGCGCAGTTCGACGAACATGTCCTCCGGATCGCGTTTGGAAGCCGGAAAGAAATCGGAAAACTCGACCGTCTTCTCGTCGACCTTCTGCAGTTTCTGGATGGCGAACTGCACGCGGTTCTGGTGAAGCTGCACCAGGCCGCGGGTGCGGACAAAATCGTCGCGGCCGAAAGTCTCCATGACTTCTTCGGCGTTGTCCCACATCTTGGCGTCCAGCTCGCCGGTGCGATCGCTCAGAATCAGCGAGAGATACGGCTCTCCGGTCTTCTTCTGGCGGATGTCTTTGTTCTGGACAAGAAAAATGCCCGTGACAACCTGGTTCGGTTGCAAATCCGCGACATAGGGAGATTTCATTTCTTGACTGTTTGGGAGGTGGAAACGGGCGCGGATTTGGTGCCAGGCACCGGCACCATCCAAAGCAGGCGCTTGCGGCGCGGCCGCGAGGCGACTTCTTCCTTGGTCACCGTTTCCGGCTTCAACTGGGCCGGATCTTTCCAGGTCGTGTCCTTGCCGTCCGCCGCGCCGGCATCGTTCCAGCCCGGCTTGATTTCAAGGAAGGCGGACTGGCGAAGCCCGGTGAGAAACTCGCGGATTTTCGGCTGAAAGCGGGGCATGAACAGGCGGTTCTGAATCTCGCCTTCCACCTCTTCGAAACTGGCCTGCCCGCTCTGGTGCTTCTGCACGACCTTCAGAATGAGGAAGCCTTCGGGGCGCTTGACGGGATCGGTAACGAAGTTCCGCTCCTGGTCGAATACCATCGTTTCCACTTCCTTGCTGAGTTCGCCGCGTTTCCAACCGCCGAGATCGCCGCCGTTCTGCGCGGTAGGCGATTCGGAGTTGTCGCGAGCCAGTTCGTCGAATTTTTCCCCGCGCCGCGCCCGATTGGCGAGATCCTTGGCTTTCTTTTCGGCCGCCGCGACGCCCGCCTCGTCCTTGCCTTGCGTGGATACGAAAATCTCGGCGAGGAAGATGCGCTCCTCGCGCAGGAACTCCGCCTTGTGCTCTTCGTAGTATTTGGTGATCTCTCCGCGGGGCACGTTGATCTGGCCGCCAACTTCCTGGCGGATCACACGCTCGCGCATCAGGCCGTTACGCATCTCGTTCTTGTAATCCTCATAGGGCATGCCGATCTGCTCGCGCACGAACTGCTGGAACTTGTCGGGATCGGCGATCTTCACCTGTTTCTGGATTTCGGCCAGTTGCTTGGTGACGTCGGACTCGACGGTGATGTTGAGCTCTTTGCCTTTCTGCACCAGCAGCAGCTCGTCGATGCGGTCCCGCAACACGTTGCCTTCCCGGTCTTTGAACGCCTGATCGAACTGCCCGCCGCTCAGCTTCTGCTGGCGCAGGTCGGCTTCGATCTGGCGGCGTCCGCGGTCGATCTCGGTTTTGGTGATGATGTCACCGTTCACTTTGGCGATGATCTCTTCCACCAGCAGCGGATCGGCTGCCCGAAGCATCCAGCCGCATGCGGCGACGACGAATATTGAGCTGCGAAGCATAAGAGGAACTCCCATCATTATTTCACGCCTGTGAAACGGCGCAACACCGCCTGGGTCCGATTGTCACGGACTTGCGGCATCAACGCTGCAAAGAAGCAACTTCAGGGCCACTGCCAAGCCGGCCCAGTACATCTTCGAGAAAATCGATCAGCACGCTCGCCTCTTCGCCCGCGGGAACCGGCAGCCTGAGGATACCGGCCGGGGTGAACTGCGCTCCCGGAGTGCCCGCCACCAGCTCCATCAGCCGTTCCGGCTGAATGACGGCTTCGGCATGGAACTTGAGGTTCAACATGCCGTGGCGGCGCTCGACGGTTTCGACTCCCAGCGTTTCCGCCAAGGTCTTCAACATGGAGAAGGCTACGAGGTTAGAAAGGGCGGGCGGCGCGGGCCCGTAACGATCGGTGAGTTCGGCCAGAATCTCGCCGGCCCGTTCCCGCGTGCCGCAGTCGGCGATCCTCTTATAGGTGCGCAGACGCTGGTGCTCATCGGCGATATAGTCCGGCGGGATGCGGATATCGAGCCCCAGCGAGATATTGGACTTGATCTCGATGGGCACCTTTTCTCCCTTCAGTTCGCGCACGGTTTCATCGAGCAGCCGGACGTAGGTGTCGTAGCCAACAGCTTCGATATGGCCATGCTGCTCGCCGCCAAGCAGGTTGCCCGCGCCGCGCAGCTCCAGATCGAGCGCGGCGATCTTGAACCCGGCGCCGAGGTCGGAGAACTCGCGCAGCGCGGCCAGGCGTTTACGCGCGATCTCGCTCAGCGTCTTGTCGGAAGGAATCAGCAGGTAGGCGTAGGCGCGCCGGTTCGACCGGCCCACGCGCCCGCGAAGCTGGTACAACTCGCTCAAGCCGTAACGTTCGGCGTTCTCGATGAGGATGGTGTTGGCCAGCGGAATATCGAGCCCGTTCTCGGCGATGGTGGTGCAGACGAAGACGTCGAATTCATGCTGCATGAAGCCCATCAGCGCCTTCTCCAACTCGTCTTCGGCCATCTGGCCGTGGCCCACGCCGATCTTCAGGCCGGGAATCAGTTCCTTCAGAAACGCGGCCCGGGAATAGATGGTGTCCACGCGGTTGTGGATGAAGTAAACCTGCCCGCCGCGATGTACTTCCTGATCGATGGCGGTGCGAATCAGGTCGGAATTGAAGTGGGCGACCACGGTGTGAATCGACAGGCGGTCCTTGGGCGGCGTTTCAATCACCGACATATCGCGCAGTCCCACCAGCGACATGTGCAGGGTGCGTGGAATCGGCGTGGCGGACATGGTGAGCACATCCACGTTCATGCGCATCTGCTTCAGCCGCTCTTTGTGACGCACCCCGAAGCGCTGTTCCTCGTCGATGACCAGCAGGCCGAGATCGCGAAACTCCACGTCTTTTGAAAGGATGCGGTGCGTGCCCACCAGCAGATCCACCTTGCCGTCGGCGACGTCGGCCATGACCGCCTTGACTTCCTTGGGACTGCGGAACCGCGAGGCCAGTTCGATGCGCACGGGGAAGGCGGCGAAGCGGCGCTTTAACGTTTCGAAATGTTGATAGGCGAGCACGGTGGTGGGAGCGAGGATCGCCACCTGTTTCCCATCGCCCAGCGCCTTGAACGCCGCGCGCATGGCCACTTCCGTCTTGCCGAAGCCTACGTCGCCGCAAAGCAGCCGGTCCATGGGATGCGGCGATTCCATGTCGCGCTTGATCTCCCCCGAGGCTTGAAGCTGATCGCGCGTCTCGGTGAATTCGAAGGCGTCTTCGAACTCGCGCTGCCAGTTGGAATCGCCCGAGAACGCGAACCCATCGGCCATCTTGCGCTCGGCATAAAGCTTCAGCAGCTCATCGGCCATGTCGCGCATCTTCGCTTTGACGCGAGTCTTGGTCTTGGCCCAGGTGGCGCCGCCCATGCGGTCCAGCGGGGGCGAATGCGTGTCGCCGGCGCCGCGGTATTTGTCCACCAGATCAAGCCTGGTCAGCGGTACATACAGCTTCGATTCGCCGGCGTACTCGATCAGCATGAAGTCGCCGCGCAGCTCGCCGGCGCCCAGTTCCCGCACGCCCACGAATTTGCCGACGCCATGCACGGTATGAACAACAAAATCGCCGGGCTTCAAATCGGCGATATCGAACTTAAACGCCGCGACGGCCGATTTCTGCGGCGCTCCCGGACGCGCCACCAGGTCGGAAGCGTCGAACAGATCCTCCGAGCCGACGATGGCGATCGATTCCTGGGGCAGCATCACGCCACGCGGCACGTTGCCCCTGACGATGTAGGTCGAGACGCCGGGACCGGCGATATAGGCTCGCTCGGCGAGATACTCCGGCGTGCCCTCGCCCGGCGGAAGCCCCAGTTGAAACGGCACCGTGTATTCGCGCAGTACGTCGGCCAGCCGCTCCAGTTCTCCGTTGCTGGCAACGAAGAAGATCACTTTGTTGCCCTGCTCCACCAGCGTTCTGGCTTCGGCGATGGCGACCTTATAGTTGCCATGAAAGGCCATGGATGGGCGTGTGGGAATATGCAGGCGGCGCGCTTCGGGCTCAATCACCGGCAGATCGAGCTCACGCAGCAACATCCGCGACGGCTTGGTGAGTTCCGCCTCCAGTTGCTCCACCGTGAAGTAATTGCGCTCCGGTGGAAGCGAATCGCCCGAATGCTGCTCCAGCCGCTTCCAAAAGCGTTCCGCGCCCTGGCGGATTTGCTCCGGCTCGTCCAACACCACCAGCGGATTCTCGAGCAGCGCCGTGACCATGTGCTCACGGGGACGCACCTCGGCGGCATGAAACTCCCAGCCGGCTTCAAGCGCGCGGTCGCCCAGCAACTCCGTCAACTCCTTGCTGCGCGGAAGCTCGGTCAGGGGCAGAATCACGGTCTCCGGGACTTTGAGCACGGAGCGCTGCGTCTCCGGATCGAACCGGCGCAGCGATTCGATGGTGTCGCCGAAGAACTCGACGCGCACCGGCTGCGAGGCTTCGGGCGGGAAAATATCCAGAATGCCGCCGCGCAGCGAAAATTCACCCACCATCTCTACCGGTTCCCGCCGTTCATATCCGATGGAAGCGAGATACTCCACCAGATCGTCGAGCGGCATTTCCTCGCTGGTGCGCAGCTTCAAAGTAAGCTGGCGGTAAAAATCCGGCGATTCACAGCGCCACATGGCCGCCGCCGCGGGCATCACCGTAATGGAAACCTTGCGCGTCGCCAGGCGCCAGAGCGCCACCGCCCTGCGCTCGGCGATTTCATCGTGCGGGGAAAGCTTCTGCCCGGGAAGCGCATCGAAGGCGGGCAGCAATTGCGTACCGTGGCCGGCGCTTTTGCCCGCCAGCAGTTCGAAGAACGTGGCGATCGATTCCTCAAGCGCTTCGGCCTGCTTGCTCGACTCGCACACAACCACCAACGGGCGCCCGGTGGCCTCCCAAAGCAGCACCGTGTAAATAGCCTTGGCCGTGCGCGTAAGGCCCGAAAGGGCCGCCGCCGTTTGAGGAACCCGCAGCGAGTGCAGCAGTTCCGTGAACTCGGGCGTCCGGCCGAGCGAGTGCAGCAGGTCGCGAATGGCGGGGTGAGTCACTGCCGCCGCACGATCTCTTCCACGATATTGGTGGTGGAGTAGCCCGGCTCAAGCGGCAGCGCCAGCACGGCCCCGCCCGCCGCCTCCACCTCTTCCCTGCCCGCGATGAAGTGCGACCAGTCGGCCCCCTTCACCAGCACATCGGGCAGAACGGCTGCGATGAGCTCGCGCGGCGTATCCTCATCGAACAAGGTCACGGCGTCGACGGCTTCGATAGACAGGGCCACCGACACGCGGTCGCGCTCGCCAAGGAACGGCCGCTTCGGGCCTTTCAGCCGCTGCACACTCGCGTCCGTGTTGAGCGCCAGAATCAGCACGTCGCCCAGATTGCGAGCGCTTTCAAGCAGGCGGATATGGCCGGGATGCAGGATGTCGTAACAGCCGTTGGTGAACACCACACGCTTGCCCTGGCGCTTCCATTCGGCGCGCCTGGCGACGAGTTCTTCCCGCGTATACTCACGTGCCATCCCCAACATTGTCGCAGTGTTCGAAAAGCTTCGCGTGATATTCTTGGTGCTGCCAACATGAACGCCACGCGCAGAGATTTCCTTCGCATCGGCGCCGCCGGCGCGGCCGCGCTTGGATTCGACCTTGCCCCCGCCCGAGCCGAAGCGCGCGCCCTGAAAATCGCCCGGACGACCGAGACGCGCTCCACCTGTCCTTATTGTTCGGTGAGCTGCGGCGTGATCGTCCACACGGCGGGCGACAAGGCGCGCAACGCCAAGCCGTTCGTGGTTCATGTGGAGGGCGATCCCGATCATCCCATCAACCAGGGTTCGCTGTGCTCGAAAGGCATCGCGCTCAAGAACAACATCGTCAACGACAGGCGCCTGACCAAGGTGCTCTATCGCGCCCCCGGAACCGATAAGTTCGAGGAGCGGACCTGGGACTGGGCCATCGACCGCATCGCGCACCTGTTCAAGGAAACGCGCGACCGGACGTTCCGCGAAAAAGACAGCCAGGGGCGGACGATCAACGCCCTGACCTCGATCGGCGTGATCGGCGGATGCACCGACGCCAACGAGATCAATTACCTGATGTCGAAGACCTTCCGCGCGGGCCTTGGCGTGGTGCCGATCGAGCAGCAAAGCCGTATTTGACACGGCCCCACGGTGGCCAGTTTGGCCCCAACATTCGGTAGAGGAGCAATGACAAACGGCTGGAACGACATCGCCAACGCCGATGTGATTCTGGCCATGGGCGGCAATCCGGCCGAGAACCATCCGGTGGGTTTCCGCTGGGTGATGGAAGCCAAGCGGAACCGCAACGCGAAACTGATTTCCGTCGATCCGCGATTTCATCGGACCGCCGCGGTCTCCGACGTCTATGTGCCGCTGCGCGTGGGTTCCGATATCGCTTTTCTGGGAGGGCTGATCCACTACTCGCTGTCAAAGAAGCGCTACAACGAGGAGTACGTCCGTCACTACACCAACGCGCCGCTGCTGATCCGCGAAGGCTACAGCTTCAACGAAGCCGATGGCGTCTTTTCCGGCTGGAACGCGGAAACGAAAAGCTACGACAAGTCTTCCTGGAACTACGAGCTCGACGGGCAGGGCTACGCCAAAATCGACGAGAAGATGGAGCATCCACGCTCGGTCTTCCAGTTGATGAAGCATCATTATTCGCGCTACACGCCGGAGATGGTTTCGAAGATCTGCGGCTGCAGCGTGGCGGAATTCGAGAAGGCCGCGGAGTTAATTACATCCACTTACACGCCGGACCGGGCAGGCACCATTATGTACGCGCTCGGCTGGACGCATCACAGCTTTTCCGTTCAGTTGATTCACGCGGCGGCGATGCTGCAATTGCTGCTTGGCAACATCGGCATCGCCGGCGGCGGGCTGAATGCGCTGCGCGGGCACGCCAACATTCAGGGCGGTACCGATTGCGGCGTGGCCTATCACAATGTGGCGGGCTACATCGCCATGCCGAAATCCGACCAGACCTCGCTCAAGCAGTTCCTCACGGCCGTGACGCCGAAGCCGCTGCGGCCGAACTCGATGAATTTCTGGAGTAACACCGATCGCTTCTTCGTCAGCCAATTGAAGGCTTACTACGGCAAGACGGCGACGGCGGCCAATGAGTTCGGCTACCAGTGGCACCCCAAGATTCCCCAGGCCGGAACGGGGTATGAGAATTGGAGTTGGGGTTTCCTGTTCGATGCGATGTATGCGGGCAAGATGGAAGGCTTTCTCAATTTCGGGATGAACCCGGTTTCCAATGGGCCGAATTCGAAGAAAGCGATTGCGGCCCTGTCGCAGCTCAAATGGATGGTGGTGGCGGAGAATTTCGATCAGGAAACGTCGTCGTTCTTCAAGCCCGAGATTCTGGCCACCATCGACAAGAAACCGGCCGACGTGCAGACCGAAGTCTTTCTGCTGCCGGCCGCCAATTTCGCCGAGAAAGACGGGACCTTCACCAACTCCAGCCGCTGGATTCAGTGGAAGTGGAAAGCCGTCGATCCGCCTGGCCTGGCCAAGCCCGATCACGAGATCATCGCGCGCCTGTTTCTGCGCATCCGCGAGTTGTATCAAAAGGACGGCGGCAAGTTCCCGGACCCGATCGTCAATCTGAACTGGTGGTATTCGAATCCGGTGGAGCCTTCGCTCGACGAGGTGTGCAAGGAGATCAACGGCTGGGATCTCACCACGGGCAATCAACTCGAGAAGTTTCTCGACTGCAAAGCGGACGGCACCACGCTTTCCGGCAACTGGCTCTACATCGGCATGTACACGGGCGCGGGTAACCTAACCCAGCGCCGCGTCAACACGGATCCCACCGGACTCGGCCGTTATCCGAACTGGTCCTTCAACTGGCCCGCTAACCGGCGCATCATGTATAATCGGTGCTCGGCGGATTCGAAAGGCAAACCCTGGGATGCCAAGCGTCCCACGATCGCCTGGAACGGCGAGAAGTGGACCGGCGACGTCCCCGACTACAAACCCGATTCGGCGCCCGAACAGGGTATGGGTCCGTTTATCATGCTGCCCGAAGGCGTGGCGCGATTCTTCGTGCCCGGCCAGTTCGTGGAGGGCCCGTTCTCCGAACACTACGAGCCGGCTGAATCGGCGGTGGTGAATCCGCTGCATCCGAAGACGAGTTCCAATCCGCTGGTACGCCGCTTCAGCACGCCGCATGACAAACTCGGCGAGGCGAAGGACTATCCCATCGTCTGCACCACTTACAGGCTCACGGAACATTTTCATTACTGGACCAAGAACAATCCTTATAACATGGAGATCCAACCGGAATTCTTCATCGAGATTCCGGAAGAACTGGCCAAGGATAAAGGTATCGCCAACGCGCAAATGGTGCGGATCACTTCGGCCCGTGGATCGATTGAAGGCAAGGCCATGGTGACCAAACGCATCAAACCGCTCGACATTAACGGACAGCGCGTGTACCAGATCGGCTTCCCGATTCACTGGGGGTTCCTTGGCAGGGGCAGCCAGAAGGGATCGCTCGCCAACCTGGTGACACCCACGATTCTCGATCCGAATTCGTTCGCACCGGAGTATAAGGGATTCCTGGTCAGGTTGGAGAAAGTCTAAGGATGGCTGGCTCAACGCTCGAATTGAAGCGGATCTCGGCGGTTTCCACCGCGCCGCCGGGAGTGCGGGAAACCACGGTGGTCAGCAAGTATATCGACACCACGTCCTGCATCGGCTGTAAGGCGTGCGAAGTGGCGTGCCAGCAGTGGAACGATCTGCCGCCGGAAGTAACCGTGCAGTTCGGCACTTATCAGACGCTGCCGGATATGACTCCCAGTTTCTGGAACCTCATCCGCTTCGAGGAAACGGAAGTGGATGGCGCGCAGGCATGGCTGATGCGCAAGGATCAGTGTATGCATTGCGCCGATCCGGGCTGCCTGGCCGCCTGCCCCGCCCCCAGCGCGATCGTGCAGTATGTGAATGGCATCGTCGATTTCAATCAGGAACACTGCATCGGCTGCGGTTACTGCATGACTGGATGTCCGTTCAATGTCCCGAAGCTGAACAAAACGACGTCGAAGGTGTATAAGTGCACCTTGTGCGTGGATCGCGTTTCGGTGGGCCTGGAGCCCGCCTGCATCAAGGCGTGCCCCACCGGTTGCCTGCAATTCGGATCGAAGCCGCAGATGCTTCATTTGGCCGAACAGCGCGTGGCGCGACTGAAAGAGAACGGATTCGCCAATGCCATGGTGTACGATCCGCCGGGCGTGGGTGGCACGGGCGTAGTAACCGTGGTGGCGCACGGCGACCGGCTGGCATCCTATGGATTGCCGCGGGACCCCTCCATCCCGTTGGCCGTTACGTTATGGAAGAAGCCACTGAAATGGCTGGGGAACCTCGGCATGATCGCGGGCGTAGTGGTGGCCGGTCTGCACTATCTCAAGTTCGGCAGTAAACCGGAGCCTGAAGCCAAGGAGCCTGAAAAATGACGATCGAACGGTATTCGTTCCAGGAACGCGTCATTCACTGGACCGCCGGGCTTACCTACATTTACTTACTTCTGACGGGGCTGGCGTTCTACTCGCCCACGATGTGGTGGATCGCCGGCATGCTGGGCGGCGGGCCGGTGATTCGTTACTGGCACCCGGTGGCGGGTCTGGCGTTCGTGGCCACGGTGCTGTGGATGTACAAGGCCTGGCGCCGCGACATGCGCCTAAGCGATCTCGACCGGAAGTGGGCCAAGGGCATAGTGGATTACGTGAGCCATCAGGATCACAAGCTGCCACCCGTGGGCAAATACAACGGAGGCCAGAAACAATTCTTCTGGGTGATGTTTTACGGCGCGCTGGCGCTGCTCGCCTCCGGGATGATTCTCTGGTGGACCGAGGCGATTCCCTGGAGCCTGCGATGGGTTCGTTTCGCGGCCGTCCTGCTGCACGTGGCGGCGTTCCTGGTAACCGTGGCCGGCTTCATCGTTCACGTCTATATGGGCACGGTGGTTGTAAAGGGCGGCTTGACGGCGATGACGAGCGGCAAGGTCACCAAGGAATGGGCGCATCACCATCATCCGCTCTGGAAGTAAGAGCGGCGCGGGCGGAAGTTCTGATCGAGCGATACCCGGCGGCGGCCGAAATGCTTCGTTTCTATCGCAAGCTGACCGCCGAACAGTCGAAACTCACCGGACGCGACGAAGAACAGTTCCGCGAGTTTCTCGAACGCACCCGCGCGCTTGGCAACGCGCAGGTGGCGGCGAACGCCAAGGCCCTGCTGAAACAGGAGCCGCTCGGGGAGTGGCTTGACGCGTGTTGGGAGGGTGAGCACGCCGATTTTTTCGCACGCGCTTTTCTGCAGCCCTATGCCGAATCGCTGGGCCGCGATTGTCCGTGGTGCCACAAGCGTCCGCAGGTGAGCGTGCTGCGCGACGCGGCGCAGGGTTCGCGCCGCACGCTGGTTTGCGGCCTGTGCACGCGCGAGTGGAACTATCCTCGCGTGCAATGCTGGCACTGCCAGAACCAGGATTTCGATTCGCTGCCGGTGTTTACTTCCGAGGAGGATTCGCGCCTGCGCGTGGAGGCATGCGATTCCTGCCAGTCTTACCTGATCTCGGTGGATATGACCAAGGATGGCCTGGCCGTTCCGGTCGTGGACGAACTGGCGGCGGTTTCGCTGAACGTGTGGGCGCAGGAACAGGGCTACGCGCGGCGGCTCCCGAATCTGCTGGGCGTGTGACTTACTTCACCACCGCCGCCACCACCATCTCGAGCAACCGCCGGACGCCGTCGTCGCCGCCGATGGGTCCATCCTCGAATTGGGTGTGCGGGCGCGGCTTCCAGTTGTCGCGCGAGTGGTCCACCGTGTAAGTGGCCGGAATTCCGGTGAGCGATTCCTCAAATTGCGCTGTGCTGCCGGCCATCTTGTAGATCACCATGTCGAGCGACGGCACGACGTAGATGGCCGATCCACCGGCGCCCGATTTGAAGTATGCGTCGCGCGGCGCGGCGATCACGTGTCCGTCCTGGTTCGATTCCAGTTGCAGTCCGAACGGCGAGTGAGGATTGTAGGGCGAAGGCTTGGCGCACATTGCCACATAGCCTTCCGGCACAAGCTGGCGGCTGCCCCATCGGCCCTTGTGGAGCAGCAGGTACGCGAAACGCAGCGCATCGGTGGCGCGCACGGCGATGCTGCCGCCGCCGGGCGTATGCGGAAGGGTATAGCCATTGCGATAGAGCGCGTAACCCCACGGGCCCCACCCCATCGGCTTGGCCAGTTTTTCGTCCAGGTACTGCTGAAGCTCCATGCCGGTGAGGCGGCGCAGCACCAGCGACGCCAGGTGAGTGGATTGCGACGAGTAGGCGTAGCCGCCGCCAGGCGTGGTCCACAGCGGAGCCTCAAGCGCATTCTCGTCGATGAGCGCGGGCGTCATGGCGCGCGGCGGACTGTCGAGCCTTACCACTTCGCCGCGTACCAGGCCCGGGTTGTTGCCTTCCGGGCGCATGCCGGAACTCATCGAAAGCAAATGGCCCAGCCGGATCTCGCGCTTGGCCGGGTCGGTGTTCGGCAGATACTTCCCGTCGAACACTTTCGTATCGAGGCCTTCTGGAATCTCCGCCTTCTTGTCCTCAAGCATGATGCCGACGGCGATACTCGTGTAGGCTTTGCCGATGGACGCCATGTCCGGGTGCGCCTCGCGATGGCCCCGGCCGAAGTATTTCTCATAGACCAGGTGTCCGTGGCGCACCACCAGCAGACCGCCGTGCGCGTTGGTCTGTTGCGCATAGCGGAAGGCCAGATCGAGGCGGGCGATGTCCATGCCGGCGGCGCCGGTGCGCCAGCCGCCCTGCGAATCGGCGGCGGAAAGTAATCGGCGGCGGCCGACAGAGCGGCAATCAGGGCAAGGATCATGATTTCGATTTCGCTTTCAACGCGGCGGCATCGAGCACCCAGCGGCGCAGGATCTGGTAGCCGCGATCCTCGGGATTGTAGCGGCGTCCGCCCTGGTGGCCATCTTCTTTCCCGGACTGCACGTTGAGCGGCTTACGCAGCAGCTTCGAATTTTCGACGTCGGTTTCGGCCACCCGTTCGAGCAGCACACGGTAGTTGTTCCAAACATCCTTGGCGGCAAGGTAGCCGCGATTGTCGGCGGGCTTGAACTCCATCGACGGCACGCGGCCGGCGACGCCGTGGCAGCCCATGCAGGCGACCTCATCGTCACGGTTGGGACGCAGCAGTTCGGGCGTTACCCAATCGCGGAAATATTCGTAGTTTTTCCGCCACTCGGGATTGAGCGCCTTGGCTTCGGCGGGATCGTCCTCATAAAGCCGTGGCTCGACCGGCTGAAGCGCCGCCTTCACGGCCGGATGATTCCGCACGATGGCATTGGAGGCGGCCATGGCGATGGCGGTCGAACGGAGCCGGCCGTCCACTTTATTCGCGATCTGGCGGGCGACGAGTTGAGCCGAGCGAAGGCGGACATCGGGGTGCGCATCGGCCGGTGGCGCGGCGCGGACCTCGGGCACCGGCGTGTCCCAGGTAAGCAGCCAGCGCGCCGATTCGAGCCACTGCATTTCATCCATGGGGCTGTCGAACTTCTCAGGCAGCCGCCGCGCCAGCGCCGGAATCTGCAGGTCCGGGTTGGAATGGATCACGCGGCCAAGCGACCGCGCCAGAAACCAATCGCTGCTGTCTTTGTCCATCTGAAGCAGCGGGCGCGTGTTCTCTTCGAGCGCGGCCCGTTTCGATCCGAATTCGGCCACCAGCAGGTTGAAGAAGATATCCTGCTGCTCGGCGGATTTGGGCATGTTCCAGCGGGCGCGGGTGAACAGCTTGAGGATGGGGTTCACCAGTTCGGCCCGGCGCTCGGGCTCGGTAGCGCCGCGGCGCACCTGCTCCATCAGGGGCTCGATGAACTCCTGCGCGGCGTTGAGCGTGATGACGCGCGGATCGGCCAGCGATGTGGCGGCGAGCGTGCGAAACTCCTGGGGACCGTTGGTGGAATAGTCGAGCAGTTTCTTCTGCAGCGGTTCGTAGGTGATGTTGGCCGCGGCTTCGAGCGCCAGCCGCAGGGCGTCCTTGGGGCCGCCGGCCGAGAGCCCGTTCCAATAGGTCAGCACGGCTTTGCCCATGACATCGCCGCTTTTGGGCGTCACGTAGCCCATCTGTCCGGGTCCGCCATCGCCGCCGGCCTGGTTGTAGAATGTGGCCGCGATATCGGTGAGCCGGTCCACCAGAACCGGATTCGCAGCGGGCCGCCGCGCCAGTTGCAGGTCGATCATCTCGAACAGGTGGGTCAGTTCGGGATACTGATGTTCCTTGCTGCCATTCGCGCGCTGACCGTTGGCGATGAAGAGCGCCTCAATCTGGTAGCGTCGCGCGTTTTCGGCGAGAACCGACGTCTCTTCGCGATTCAGCGCTTCGACGAAAGCCTGATTGAGCGCAGACCGCACGGGAGGATTCCACACCCACCAGTTCCAGGCGGCGCGCGTGGCCCAGGCGCGAACCGCCGGATGCCGGTCATCGTTCATCATCTTCGAAAGCGCGGCGGTGAGGCGGGGCCAGCCGGCGCTTGAGTGCGTCATGACGCCATCGGCGCGCATGAGCAGCGCTCCGGCCGCCCCTTCGCGCGTCAGATCGCCGCCGGTTTCGAGCGCCGGAAACAGGTGGTCCCAGCCTTTGTCGTCGAGCAGCGTCTGCCGCAGACCCCAGCGCGCGGCTTCGCGCACCATCTTCACCGGATCGCCCAGACCATCGATCTGAGCGGTCACGCCGCGTTCATCGTGAAGACCGCCAAGGGCGATCTGGGCCCAGTAACGCACCAATGGACTTGCATGCTTCACGCCCGGGAGCGCCAGATCGAGAAATTGCCGATCCTCGGGGAACGAACCCAACTGCGCCAGGGCGCGGAACCGTCCGACGGTATCGGCGAGCGTCTCATTGGAGCGCGGTTCGAAATCGCCGCGCACGGGGCGGCGTTCGATCACCGGATAGAGCCGTGCCATGGCATTGAGCGTGTAGGCGGTGGTGACGAAGCCCGTCAGCGCGTGCTGGTTCCAGCGGCCGAAGGGATCCTGCCGGGCGAGCATCGCCTCGACGGCACGGCGCACCTGTGGATCGCCGCCGGTGGCGCCGAGTGCGTGCAGGGCGGTGATGGCAAGAGCGGTGGGCGCCGGGTCCACGTCCTTGTCGTCCGGCTCCAGACGCCAGGCGCCGCCGACCCGCTCACCCGGCGAGAACTGCCACATGCCGTCGGGCCGCTGCGTGGCGCGCAGACGCGCGGCATCCTCTTTCACCTGCGCGCCGATCCTGGCCAGAAACGCTTTGGTCTCGTCCGATTCCCCGCGCACGGCCAGGTAATCGGGCGGAAAAACTTCCTTGAAAAATAGAATGCGATTCGAAAGATCGTCGGAAAACTTCGGATTCACGGCCAGCATCTTGTGCGCCTTCTGTTCGATCTCGTCGAAGTATTTCGGATTGCGCGTGGCGCGCCAGGCGGTGAGCAGAATCTCCGACGCGAAGCGGTACACCAGGGCCTGGCCGATGTTGGAGCCGGGACCGGCCGCGTTGATGCCGCCCGGATCGGCCGATTGCAGCACGAAATTGGCGGCGCGAATCTGCTGGGCCGAATGCAGGCGCCGCGGCGGCAGCATTTTCTCAAGCGTGGTGACGTTGTATCCGGCCACGCGCGTGCCGGCCGGACCGTCGCCGAGGTCGAGCGGCGCGAGGCTGGTGTTGTTGGCCGCCTCCACCAGCGTATTGGTAGGCCGCATCGACTCGTAGGCGAGGTTGGCGAGGTGGCGCAGGTTGACGATATTTTCCGGCCGGTAGCCATAGCGCATGGCGCCCACGGTGCCCCACACGCCGGACTGGGTGTGACAGCTCATGCAATGCGTGCCCAGCAGGCTGCCGGTGTCGCGAATGCGCCGGTCGACGGCGGCGCCGCGTGGACGGTTGAGCAGCCAGGCGTCCACCTGGCCCAGGTGATCGTACATGGCCTGGCGGATGGCGTCGCGCGGGTCGCTATAGGGCGCGGGCTTGCGGATGCGCAGTTCCACTTCATAGCCCGGCGAGTTGGATTCGACCTTAAGGAAATACACGCCGCCCGGTTTGAGCAGGCGGCTCATGGCCGTGCGGTGGCCTTCGGTCTGCTGATGCACGCGCTCGTTCGGATTGGCGCCTTCGCGATACTCTTTTCCGTCGGCGGTGTAAAACAGCAGTTGCGCCACTACCAGCGGATCCGGCAGGCCAAGATTGGCGGTGAACAGGCGCGGCTCGCCGCCGGTGAACTCGATGCGGAACCAGTCGATGCCGGAAGTGCCGATGTCGCCGTTGTCGAAATATTCGGCGTCGTCGGCGCCGCCGGTGATGTGGAGGTTCGTGTCGTCGCCGCCGAGCCGCACCGGCTGGGCCGTGGCGATGGAGTCGTTCGGCTCAGCCTCGATCACCATCCGGCGCGTGGACGCGCCGGCGGCGATCGGTTTAATCCAGGTACGGAGCTTGACGCTCTTGCCGGCCGGCCACGGCGTACTTTCGGGAAAGACATTGCGCTTTTCCACCGAACCGGTCTCACGCCAGCGCGGCTTGTTAAACAGCGATGCGCCCTGTTCGAGTTTGGAAAGCTTCAACGTGTACACGCCGGCTTTCGGAGCGCGGAAGACCAGGAAGAAATCCGGGTCGAAGGCATGCAGCACCTTGCGGTATCCGGCCCATTCGACGGCCAGGCGGCCGTTCGGCGGCAATTGGGAGGGCGCGGGCAGGCCCGCGTAGACTTCGACGGTTTGCCCGGCGGCAAGCGTCACCGGCCGGCTATGCGAGCCGGAGAAGGAGATTTCCTGGGCACGAAGGCCAACGCAGCAGACGGCGAAAAGACAGAACTTCCCCATTTTGACCACCGGTCATCGTATCAAACCGACCAGGCCCGGTGGAGCGGTACAATAGGAGCACATCAATACCCATGTCTCGCAAAGGTTTGGGGAGTATCCAATTTTATGAAGATTAGATTGTTGACAGCAGCGCTTCTGGCGCTATCGGCAAATTCCGGTTTCGCGCAAACCATCACCGCTTCCATCACGGGCGCGGCGACCGACCCGTCGGGCGCGGTCATCTCCGGCGGAACCGTAACGGCAACCAACACAGATACCAACGTCCGGTTAAACACGGCCACCAACGCGGAAGGAATTTACACCTTCCCGTTCCTGCGCGTGGGCAATTACACGGTGAGCATCGAAGCGTCCGGCTTCAAGAAGTCGGTGGTGGGACCTTTCAAGGTTGAAGCCAACCAGATTGCCCGCATCGACCTGAAGCTGGAATTAGGCGACACCACGCAGGTGGTGGAGGTGGCGGACGTCGGTCCGCTGCTACAAACGGAAACGCAGGCCACCGGCGACACCATTTCGTCCACCAAGCTGACCAGCATTCCGCTCAACGGCCGCAACTTCGCGTCGTTGACGCTGCTGATTCCAGGCGCGGTTTCGACGGCGCCAAACGCGATGAACACCGTCGAGCGATTCCAGGGTTCGGGATCGCGGCCGCAGGTGAATGGCAACCGCGAGCAGACCAACAACTTCCTGCTCGATGGCGTGGATATCAACCAGAGCGTGGATAATCAGATCGGCTATCAGCCTAACGTGGATGCGCTCGAAGAAGTGAAAGTGGTCACGGGCAATGCCGGCGCCGAGTTCGGCAACGTGGGTGGCGCAAGCGTGGTGATGTCGCTCAAGAGCGGCACTAATGAATTGCATGGAAGCGTGTTCGAGTTTTTGCGAAACGAAAAGCTTGACGCCAACAGTTTCTTCAGCAACCGAAATAATGTAAAGAAGGCAGCGCTGCGCCAGAACATTTTCGGCGGCACCCTGGGCGGACCAATCCGCCGCGACAAGACGTTTTTTTTCGTCGATTACGAGCAGACCGAACGCCGCAACTCGGGTCCCGCGACCGCCGCGGTGGCTCCGGCGGCTTGGCGCAACGGCGATTTGAGCCAATTCCTGACCGTGCAGAACCAGATCGTGCGCGATCCGGCCACCGGCAACACGCTGGCCGCACGCACTCCTTTCCCCAACAACCAGATTCCGGTGTCACGGTTCAGCCCCGTTGCGCGATACCTGTTCGGCAATGCGGCGCTTTATCCGCTGGCAAATAATGCGGCGGGCGCCGGACCGCTCGGAGTGGGTGGGAATTATGTGGGTTCGGGCCGTGTCTTCCTGAGCAATAAACAGGGCGATGCGAAGCTCGATCATCGCCTGGGCGACAAAGACAGCCTGATGTTCCGGTTCTCCAAGGGCATGTATGAGAGGTCCGGATCCCTCACAGCAGCGCTGCCCGTCACAATGGTCGGCGGAAACGAAGGGCCTACCTGGTCGGCGGTCACCAGTTGGACACGCACCTGGAGCGCCAGCCTGGTCTCCGACAATCGCTTCTCTTACAGCATGATCGGCATCGACGACCGGGTGATCGACTGGTCCGGATTGTTGGGCGCCGACGGCAACTCGAAGGCCGGTATCCCTGGCGGGCAGCCGATTGCCGGACTTTCTTCCGTCACTCTCGGCGGCAGCCTAACGGGCGCCGGATCGGCGGCGACCATCGCCAACACGCGCGACAACAAGTTCCAGTTCCAGTCGAACAACACCTACCAGACCGGCGCGCACCTGCTGAAGGCGGGTGTGAACCTGCTGCGCATGCGCCAGAACCGTTATTACGCAGGCAACAACGGCGCGCTGGGTTCGTTCGGCTACAACGGAGCCTACTCCGGTATCGACTTCGGCGACTTCCTGCTCGATACGCTTGCCAGCAAGGGGCGCGGCGCGGTGAGCGGTCCCTGGGGCCATCGCCAGTGGCGCAACATCTTCTTCGTGCAGGATAGCTGGAAGGTGCGCCGCAACGTGACCTTCAACTACGGCATGAGCTGGGAATATTCGTCGCCCATCTATGAGGTGGCGGATCGCCAGGTGAACATCAACACCTTCACCGGCCAGTTGATCTACCCCGGCAGCGGGGAGTTCGGACGGGCGCTGTACCGCCCATACAAGAAGCAGTTCAATCCGAACCTCGGCATCGCCTGGACCGTCACGCCCAAGACCGTGGTGCGCGCGGCGTACCGGCTTTCGAACTTCCTTGAAGGCACGGGCGCCAACCTGCGCCTGACGTTGAACCCGCCGTTCTTCACCGAGTCCAACATCGCTTATGACGCCGCCTCGCCGGGGCGCATCGCCACCGGTTTCACCGACGTCGTCGCGCGCGGCGACCTGACCAGTCCACGCACGGGGGCGGCGCCCTTCTACCAGGGCCGCGCCTGGGATCTGGACCTGCGGCCGCAGATGACCAATCAGTTCAACTTCGCCATCGAACGCGAGTTGGACAAAGCCACCAGCGTGAATATCGCCTACGTGGGCCAGCGCGGCACACACCTGGTGATTCCGCACGAAGGCAACAATCCGCTGCCTGGCACCGGTCCGTTTTCGACCTGGGCGCCGATTGACGATCGCCGTCCGCTGGCGCGCGTGCTGCCGAACGTGGGCAACATCGCGCTCACCGAATCGAGCGGCACAAGCTGGTATAACGCGCTGCAGTTCAGCGGCCGGCGCCGCATGACCTACGGGTTTGAAATGCTGTTCCAGTACACCTTCTCGAAAACCAATACCGACGGCCTGGGCTACTACGGCTGCGGCGGGGTGAGCGCGGAAGGCGCGTACTGGCAGGATGCCTACAATCGGCGTGGCAACTACGGCCCGGCCTGTTTCGACGTGCGCCACAACTTCACCAGCGCCGGAGTATTTAATATTCCCTTCGGCAAGGGCCAGACGTTCGGCGCCGGCATGCCCAAGGTGGTGGATCTGATCCTGGGCGGTTGGAACCTCAACTACAACATGGGCGTGCGAGGCGGATTCCCGGTATCGCTGCGGGCCGGAACGCAGAACACCAACTCCGGCCGCGCGCCCCGCGGCAACGTGCGCCCCAATCGCTACCGTCCGACGGCCGCCTTCGACGTGCAGAACGTGGACCGCTGGTTCGGCAACGTCACGGCCAGTTCCTTCTGCGCCGCCGGCGTCGATAACGGCACCTGCGCCTACGGCATTCCGGCCCTCGGGGAACTGGGCAGCGCCGGAGTCGGCACCGAACGGGCGCCGGGCTTCTTCAACCTGGATACCTCGATCGGCAAGCGCTTCGCCATCACGGAAAAGCATCGGATCGAGTTCCGCGCGGAGATGTTCAACCTGCTCAACCACGTGAGCCTCGGCAACCCGGGCCAGGATATTACGGCTCCGGCGAACTTCGGCGTGATCACGTCGCAGATCAATTCGCCGCGGAACATCCAGTTCGGCCTGAAGTACGTGTTCTAGAAACCACCAGTTCGGGCAGTACCAATGAAGGGCGCCGGGGTAACATCCGGCGCCCTTTTTGTCGTCTAATGGAATGAGAGCCTCATGCACCGCGCCCTTGTTGTATCTGCCGCCGTGTGGACGGCATATGCCGCCGATACGGCTCCGCCCTCCTTCGAAAAGACCGTGCAGCCGATTCTGGTCAAGACCTGCGTCGCCTGTCACAATGACCGCAACCCCGCCGGAAGTCTGAATCTGGGTCCGTTCACGGCGGCCAGTTCGGTTTCCGAACAGCGCGACGGCTGGGAGCGCATCGTGCACAAGTTGCGCACCGGCGAGATGCCGCCCAAGGGCCTGCCGCGGCCGCCGCTCAAGGATATTCAGGCCGCGATTGGTTTCGTCGAAGGGGAGTTTGAAAAAGCCGACCGCAACGTGAAGGCCGATCCCGGCCGTGTCACGGCGCGGCGCCTAAACCGGGTGGAATACACCAACACGGTGCGCGACCTGCTGGGGGTGGATTTCCGGGCGGACAAGGATTTTCCCGCCGACGACTCCGGCTACGGCTTCGACAATATCGGCGACGTGCTGACCATCTCGCCGGTGCTGATGGAAAAGTATGTGGATGCGGCCGAGCGCATCGCGGCGCGCGCCATCGGCGCCGATCCGCTGCCGAAAAAGCCGCTCGAATTCGAGTATCACGCCAAGAACAAAACCATCCGCCGCCCCGACTTCAGCACCATCGAAGCGACGCACGAAATCGAATGGGACGGCGAGTATATCGTGCGCATAGGGTTGCCGGGCGAGCGCGCGGCCGACGCCAAGGCGGTGACGCTCAACTTCTGGATGGATGGCAAGCTGCTGCACTCGATGTCCACCGAAACCAAGCCCTCGGGCCTGGTGTACTTCAATCCTTACTCGGTGGAAGAGTTCCGCCTGACGCTGCCGGCCGGCGATCACAGCTTCCGCGCCGGATTCACCAACGACGACTTCGTCAAAACCATCAAGACGGCCAAGGAAGCCTATTCGAGCAAGAGCAACAAGTACCTGGATTCGATTACGTTCGTAGGTCCGTTTCCGGCCAAGGTGGAACGTTTGAGCCGCAAGAAACTGCTGATCTGCGATCCCAAATCGGGCCCGGCGTGCGTGGACCGCATTCTTTTGACGGTGGCCCGGCGCGCCTGGCGCCGCCCGGTGACGCGGGCGGAGGTAGCGAACCTGATCAAGTTCGTCAACATGGCGAAGGCGGAAGGGCAGTCGTTGGAGCAAGGTATCCAACTCGCAATTCAGGCGATGCTCGTTTCCCCGCATTTCCTGTTCCGCATCGAACGCGACCCGGAGCCCACCAATCCCAGCCGGCAACACCCGGTTTCCGATCTTGAACTGGCCACCAGATTGAGCTACTTCCTGTGGAGCTCGACGCCAGACGACGAACTGCTGGCCTTGGCCGAAGCGGGTAAGCTGCGGACGCCGGCCGTGCTCGACGCGCAGGTGAAGCGCCTGCTGAACGATCCACGCTCGGCGGCGCTGGCCGACAATTTCGCCGGGCAGTGGCTTGAGACGCGCAACCTCGATCAGATGAAGCCCGATCCGGTGAAGTTCCCCGATTGGGGTCCGGAGCTGCGCGATGCGATGAAAACCGAGACGCGGATGTTCTTCGAATCGATGCTGCGGGACAACAAGCCGATGCCCGAGTTCCTCGACGCCCGGTATACGTTTTTGAACGAGCGGCTGGCGAAGCACTACGGGATCGAAGGGGTGACGGGCGCCGATTTCCGGCGCGTGGAGCTCGGGACGGCGGAACGGGGCGGCATTCTGAGCCACGCCAGCGTCTTGACGGTTTCCAGCTATCCGACACGCACTTCGCCGGTGATCCGCGGCAAATACGTACTGCAGAACATTCTGGGAGCGCCGCCGCCGGCGCCGCCGCCCGACGTGCCGGCGCTCGATGAGAGCTCGGTCGGCAATGCCGGCTCGCTGCGCCAGCAGATGGAAAAGCACCGCTCGAACGCGGTCTGCGCTTCCTGCCACAACCGCATGGATACGCTCGGCTTCGGGCTGGAGAATTACGATGCCATCGGGAAGTGGCGCGCCGAGGATGGCAAGTTCAAGGTGGACGCCGGCGGCACCCTGCCCAATGGCAAGTCGTTTTCGACACCGGCCGAGCTGCGCACTCTGCTCAAAGACGATGCCGCCGATTTCGCCCGCTGCGTGACCGAGAAGATGCTGACCTATGCACTCGGACGCGGTTTGGAACGATATGATAGGAGAACGGTAAACGCGATGACGCGGCGGCTGGCGGAGTCCGGGTATCCGTTCCAGGGCCTGGTGTTCGAGGTGGTGCGCAGCCTGCCGTTCCAGTCGCGCCGAGGTGAGTTTGTGAAGTCCGAGAAGACCGCTCCGAAACCGAAGGAGATTGCACAGCGATGATGATCACGCGGAAAGCGCTTCCCCGCCGCACCTTCCTGCGCGGCGTTGGCACGGCCGTGGCCCTGCCCTTCCTCGATGCGATGACTCCGGCCATGGCCTCGAGCCAGACCAAGGCGCCGGTGCGCATGGCTTTCGTCTATGTGCCCAACGGGATCGACATGCGGCACTGGGTTCCGGCCGAAGGCAAGCTCGGCGAGTTGCCGCGGATCCTCAAGCCGATGGAGCAGTTCAAGAACGAGATGCTCATCATGAGCAACCTCACGCACAACAACGGGCGTGCGTTGCTTGACGGCGCGGGCGACCATGGGCGGTGCTGCGGCGCCTACCTCACCGGCGTGCAGCCGCGTAAGACGGCGGTGGATATCAAGGCCGGCATCTCCTGCGATCAGATTGTCGCCAACTCGATCGGGCATCAGACCCGGTTCCCGTCGCTTGAGGTGGGCCTGGAAGACGCGCGCCAGGCGGGCGATTGCGATTCCGGTTATTCCTGCGCCTATACGAATAACCTGGCGTGGAAGAGCGAGACGCAGCCGCTTCCTCCGATTCTCGATCCGCGGGCGATGTTCGAGCGATTGTTCGGGCGCGATGCCTCGCTCACCCCGGCCGAGCGCGCGCGGCAGGCCAAGTACCGCCGCAGCATTCTCGACTTCGTATCGAGCGACACACGCAAGCTGCAGACCTCGCTGGGGCCGACCGATAAGCGCAAGCTCGACGAATATCTGTCTTCGATCCGCGAGATCGAGCGCCAGATCGAGCGCGCCGAAAAGGACAACGCGCGCGTCGATCCGGGCATGGAAAAGCCCTACGGCGTGCCGGCCGATTTCGCCGAGCATTTCAAGCTCATGAGCGACATGATCACGGTGGCGTTCCGCGCCGATCTGACCCGCGTGGTGACGTTCCTGGTCACCCGCGAAGGCACTTCGCGCGCCTACCGCGAGATCGGGATTTCCGACGGGCATCATCCGCTGACCCACCACCGCAACGATCCGGAAATGATGGAAAAGGTGGCGCGGATCAACGCCTATCACATGACGCAGTTCGCGGCCTGGATGGAAAAGATGAAGTCGATCAAGGAAGGCGACGCTTCGCTGCTCGACAACTCGATGATCGTCTACGGCGCGGGCCTGGCCGACGGCAACCGCCATACGCACGAAGATCTGCCGGCCATGATCGTGGGCCGCGGCGGGAACAACTTCATCAAAGGCGGCAGGCGCGTGGTGTACCGCAAGGAGACGCCGATGTGCAATCTGTTCCTGACGATGATGGATCGCATGGGCGTCAATGTCGAGCACTTCGGCGATTCGACCGGGCGGCTGGCGGGCGTAGACCTGGGTTAGAGAACGGCGCCCGTCAAGTTGCGGAGGACAGGCGGCATCGAGCGAAGTCAAGCTCGTTCGTGTATTGCCGGTCGCACCGGCGGTGGTCTCCAGTAAATCAGGATGTCCGTGTGTTGGCGGTCGCGCGGGCCGGCGGCCTCGAAATCCAGCTCGCGGATCGCCGGTCGCCCTCGGCGTTGTGCGGACACGTAGAGCCGCACGCTTGGCGGCTTCCGTCTCTGGTGTTTCGCGGGCTCAGGTCCTTGTGTTGCCGATCGCGCGGGCGCGTGGAGCCGCACGCCCAGCGGTCTCGAAATCAAGATCGCGAATCGCCGGTAGCCTTCGGCATTGTGCGGACACGTAGAGCCGCACGCCTGGTCCGTGCGATGCCGATCGCGCGGGAGCGTGGAGCGGCAAGCACGTGCGGCGATGGCTTTCAGAAGCTCAGCGAGACCGTGACACCTTCACCAGCCGTGTCCTCTCCATATCGACCGGCTGGTCCCGCGGGCCGCTGGCCGGCCGCGATCTCACGCCATCCTTCGGCAAGCGTCGTCAACAGCCGTTCGGCTTCGGCCAGCGGTGCGTCCGACTGTTCGAAGTTGGCGGCCTGGAGCCGGCGCAGGATGTAGTCATAGAGATCCCGCAGATCCGCGGCCAGCGTGCCGCCTTGCTCCAGGTCGAGAGACTGCACCAGTTCTCCCACCAGGTTCATGGCGCGGGTGATCGCGGAGGCGCGGGGTCCGATGGAGCCCGAAGCCAGGTGCGTCCGCGCCGACGCGATCGCGTCGATGGCGCCGCGGTAAATCAGCTCCACCAGTTCCACTGGACTCGCGCCCAGCACCTGGCTTTCGACATAACTCTCGTAAGGATTTCCGGACATGCTCAATGTTGGCATCCTCCCTTAGGCGGCTAGCCCTTCTGCTCGGCCAGAGACTTCGCCATCCGCAATACACGCTGCGGCGGCAACTGAGCAACCACTTCGCCCGTCTTACGATCCACGAGGCGCAACACCGTACGGCGCGAGTCCTGGTCGAAACTGAAGGTCAGCTCCTGGTTTTGCCCGAAAAGCTGGGCGTTGTTGACCGCTTCCACCGCTTGTACAACCTCGGTACGCGATGCTTGTTGTTCGTTCGGCTGCCGCAAATTCAATGCGGCCAGCGCGGGACCTAAAGGGTTGATTGCTCCGGCGTCCATGCCTCTGCCCTCCCTCTAAGCTCATCGGCGGGCCTTGAAAGGGTATGAGAGAAATCCTAGGCGGATTTTCTAGGCGAGGTTCAAAACGCGCATCGTCGAGCCTTTGTCCGCTTCCACTTTCTTCTGCAGAAGCATCAGGGCGTAAATCAATTGTTCGGGCCGCGGAGGGCAGCCCGGAACGTACACATCGACGGGAATCACCTGGTTGACCGGAACCAGTGCGTAGTTGCTGAACACGCCCATCGAGGTCGCGCAGGCGCCCATCGAAATCACCCATTTGGGTTCGGGCATCTGTTGATACAACTGGCGGATCACCGGCGCCATCTTGTTGGAGACGCGTCCGGCGATGATCATCAGGTCGCTCTGGCGCGGCGAGCCGCGGAACACTTCGGCGCCGAAGCGGGAAATGTCGAACCGCGGGGCGACGATGGCCATCATTTCAATGGCGCAGCAGGCAAGACCGAACGCCATCGGCCAGATGGAATTCTTGCGGCCCCAGTTGATGACCGAATCGACGGTGGTGGTCAGCACGGTCTGCGACAACGCCTCGGAATCTTCGTTGTCGAGCCGCGCATAGAGGTCGTCCGGTCCGGTCAAATTCAGCCTGGTCTCGCCGATAGTGCCCTGCATGACCGCCATTATCCCACGAAATGGCCGCCAAACAGGTAGAATCGAAGATTGTTGCCTGCCAATCATACGGACTCCCCCGATCGGGAAAGCCTGCTCGACCGGGCCGCCGAACTCTGCGGAATCGAACCGGAATACTGGGACACATGGGGCCAGCGGCACACCCCAGCCAAGGAAATCAAGCTGGCCATCGTCGAATCGCTGGCCGGCGATTGCACGGAGACAGCCGGGCTCCGGCACTATCTGGCGGCGCGCGAGCTCGAACAATGGACGCGGCTCATCCCGCCGTCGCTGATCCTGGCGGCCAACCGGCAGCCGTTCACCATCGCGGTGCGCTACCCGGCCGGGATCGACTGGCAATCGGCCACGGTCGAGATCAAAGGCGAAACGGGTGGCGGCGAGACCTGGACGTGCCCGCGGCTGCCCCCGGGCGAGCCGGTGGAAGTGCAAGGCCAGCGCTTTGCCGAGGCGGCCATCGCACTGCCGCGGCCGCTGGCGCTCGGCTACTATGACCTGACGGTTTCCATTCCCGGTCATCGCGCCACGACTCGCCTGGCCGTGACACCGGACCGGTCGTGGCTGCCGCCGGCCCTTGAAAACGGAGGACGCACGGCGGGGCTGGCGGTGAGTCTGTTCGGCGTGCGCTCGGGACGCAATTGGGGCTGCGGCGACGCAACCGACCTCGAAGCGATGCTCAACTGGCTGCACGAGGATCTCGGCTGCAGCTTCCTGGCGCTAAACCCTCTGCACGCCATCGACAACCGCCAGCCCTACAACATCAGCCCTTACCTGCCCAACTCGATCTTCTTCCGCAATCCGATCTATATCGATGTGGACCGTGTGCCGGAGGCGATCGGTTCAGCCGCCGCGCAACGTCTGAGGCGGCGTGTGGAGCCGCGGATCGAAGAATTACGCCAGTCCGAGTTCGTCCAGTATGAGCGCATCTGGCGGCTGAAGCGGCTGTTTCTCACCATCGCCTACCGCGAGTTCCGGCGCACGCACCTGGCACGGAGCACGGATCGGGCACGGCGGTTTCTGCGGTTTGTCGAAGCGCGCGGTGAACGCCTCGACCGCTTTGCCACCTATTGCGCTCTATGGGATCGCATCCACCGGAGCAACAGGGAGATTTGGATCTGGCAGGATTGGCCCGCCCACTACCAGGATCCCAACCACCCGGAAGTGGCGGCCTTCCGCCGGAAACACGAACGGCGTGTTCTGTTTCACGCCTGGCTGCAATGGCTCATCGACGAACAGCTAGAGGCCGCGCAGGCCAAGGCCCGCGGCATGGGAATCACCATCGGGCTCTATCACGATCTGGCGCTGGCCACCGATCGCTGCGGGGCGGATCTATGGGCGTATCGCGACTTTTACGTGCCCGGCTGCCGGGTCGGCTCGCCGCCCGACGGATTCGCGCCCGAGGGGCAGGATTGGGCGTTCCCTCCCCCCGATACGCTGCGCCATCGCGACGACGGCTACCGCCTGTTCATCGATTCCATCCGCGCCAGCGCCCGCCACGGCGGCGCCCTGCGCATGGATCACGTGATGCGCCTGTTCCGGCTCTACTGGATTCCCGAGGGGATGCCCGCCAAAAAGGGCGCCTATGTAACCGATTTCCACGAGAATCTGCTGCGCATCCTCGCGCTTGAAAGCGTGCGCGGCCAGTTTCTGGTGGTGGGCGAGGATCTTGGAACCGTGGGTGGCCATGTGCGCGCGCTGCTCGAACAATACGCCGTGTTGAGCTACAAGGTTCTATTCTTTGAGAAGGATCAGGACGGCAGCTTCCTTCCGCCGGACCGCTACCCGCGCCAGGCGCTGGTGTCGTCGACGACGCACGATCTGCCGACGCTCGCCGGCTACTGGACTAACCGCGACATCGAGGCGCGGCGCCAGGCGGGCCTGCTGCCGGACGAAGCGAGCTACTTCCGCCAATTGAATGAACGGGCCGCCGACAAACAACGCTTGCTCGATGTGATGCACGCGCAGAACCTGCTGCCGGAAGGATTCCCGCGCGACCACCAGCAGGTACCGGAACTGACCGGAGAGCTCCACAACGCCGTCATCGGATTCCTGGTGAACACGCCCACCATGCTGCTGGTGATCAACCAGGAGGATCTCACCAAAGAGACCGAGCAGCAGAATCTGCCCGCCAGCACGCATGAATATCCCAACTGGCGGCGCAAGATGAAGTACACCGTGGAGCAACTGCGCACGCTGCCGATCGCACAGGACTTTTCGGCGATGTTCCGCAACTGGCTGATCAAGGCCGGACGGAAGTAGGAGTCCCCACCCGAATGTCCTTGCGCATTCCCGCCGATGAAAAGTGGATCCTGCTGCGCGCCGCCGCACTCAAGCATAAGGATCTCTCGGAATTCGTGCGTCAGCATAGTGTGGATGCGCCGAAAGCGGCCATTGGCGAGGAGGAGCATATCGCCCTTTCGCGGCGAGACAGCCAGCGCGTGCTCGAACTGCTGGAGCACCCCCGCAAGCCCAACGCCAGGCTGCTCTCGGCTGCAAGAGCGCTCCCCAAGCGCAAATGATACTTCCGCCCTGGCATGAGGAGCCGGTCAGCAGGAAGTACGACTTAAACATCATGCCAGAAAGGCCACGAAGCGGGTGGCGCCAAGACCTTCCTGGCGATTGACAGCAACGACGGCAACACCGTTTTGAGTTTCTCCGGTACGAGGCGGGGGCTCGGCCGTTATGACGTTCCTGGCTTTCGGCTGGCCCGGCTTGCCGTGGCCAGGCTATTTCATGGGCAAGGGCTCGGCGGTCAATTGCTATTGGCGGCGGGATGGCGGTGTCTCAAGGCCGCCGCGGAAGTGGGCGGCGTCGTACTCGTCATTGACGCCAAGAATGAACGCGCCGCGAAGTGGTACCGAAGCCACGGAGCCGTGCCCTTGAACGACGCCCCGCTCACACTGCTCCTTCCGCTCGCGACCGTCGCGCAGGCTCTGAAGTCCGCCGGACACGGCGAGTAGTATACTTGCGGCCATGTTACGGCAACTCCGTCGTTTCCTTGCCGCTCTGACTCTCGCCATACTCTGTGCGCCACGCGGCCAGGCGCAGGTGCTCTTCGGTTCCATCGTCGGCAGCGTCACCGATGGCTCGGGTGGCGGCGTTCCAGGCGCGACGGTGCGCATCCAGGAAGTGAACACGGGGCAGGTCCGCGATCTGTTGACGAACGAATCGGGCGGCTATACGTTTTCCACGGTTCCCGCCGGCGCTTATGACATTTCGGTTTCCAAACAAGGCTTCCGGGAGTTCGTCGCCAAGGCGGTGGAAGTCAAGCTCAACACCGTGGCCCGCGTGAACGCCGCGCTCGAGATTGGAGCCATCGCCGAAAGCGTCCAGGTCTCGGCGCAAAGCGCGATCCTGCAGACCGACAAAGCCGACGTCCATGCCGAAGTCAGCGCCCGCGCGCTGCAAAACATTCCGCAGCCCACGCGAACCTATCAGGGATTGCTCGCGCTGGTGCCGGGCGTGGCTCCGCCCACCGCAAGCGGCGGCGGGACCAACAATCCTTCGAAATCGATGCAGATCACCGCCAACGGCACCAGCCGCAATGGGACGAACTTCCGCGTCGAAGGCGTCAGCGCCACCAATCCCTGGGTGCAGTTTTTCTCGAGCTACGTACCTTCGATGGAAGCGATCGAAACGGTGAACGTGGTTACCACCAGTCCCGACGCCGAACAGGGACTGGCCGGCGGAGCCTCGGTCAACGTCCAGCTCAAAAGCGGCACCAACGATCTGCATGGATCGCTGTACTGGTATCACATCAACAGCGGCGTAAAGGCGCGGCCCTACTTTCTGCCGTTGAACCAGGGCATCCCCAAGCTGGTGAACAACAATCCGGGCGCCACGCTCGGCGGCCCCATTCGCAAGAACAAGCTGTTCTACTTCGCCAGCTATGAGGCGGATCTGATCCGCCAGGGGTCGGCGCAGCTTACTACGGTGCCGACGGCCGCCATCCGCTCGGGCGACATGTCGGCCTCGCCCAATCCGGTGTACGATCCGGCTACCGGCGCGGGGAACGGCACCGGGCGCGAGGCGTTTGCGAACCGCGTCATTCCCGCCAGCCGCATCTCGCCCATCGCGCGCAAGATCGTGGATCTGGTGCCGCAGCCGAACGTAGCCAATGCGCTGGTGGCGAATTACTACGTCAACACACCAATCCTTTATGACCTGCAGCGGTTCGATTTCAAGACGGATTGGAACGTGAGCTCGAAGCTGCGCGCCGTGGGCCGCTTCGCCCGCCAGCCTTACAACAACGTGCAGGACACGGTGTTCGGGCCGGTGCTCGGTGGCTCGCCCAATCACCAGCAGTATGGCGCCACCACGGTGCCTTCGGCCACCGTGACCTATCTGGCGTCGCCGAGCGTCGTCATCGACGGAACGTTCGGATTCCAGAACGTGCAGCAGACGCTGTTTCCGCCAGGCACCGATCAGAAGCTTGGCAGCGACTTTCTCGGCATTCCCGGCACCAACTCGGGTCCTTTGCCCTATTACGGCGGGATGCCGCAATTCAGCGTGGCCACTTACAGCCTCTACGGCTACAACTACACCCCGCTCGAATACCAGCAGCGCACCTTCCAATACACGGCCAACCTGAGCTGGATCAAGGGCGCTCACAATCTGCGCCTGGGCGTGGATTTGAACCGCCAGCAAATGAATCATTTCGAGATCGCGCCCACCAACTTCACCTTCACCGGCAACGTCACCAGCCTGAACGGAGGCCCGGGCCCGAACCAGTTCAACAGCTATGGCGACTTCCTGCTGGGCCAGCCGTCGAGCTATGTAAACAGCCGCCAGACGGGTCCGCTGATCACCTTGCGAAGCTGGCAGCAAAGCCTCTACGTGCGCGATCAATGGCAGGCCACGCGGAAGCTCACGCTGTCGCTCGGTCTGCGCTGGGAATACTATCCCGTGCCCACGCGCGCCGATCGCGGCATTGAGCGTTTCGACGAGGCGACGGGAACCTACCTGATCTGCGGCGCCGGGCCCACGCCGCGCGACTGCGGCATCCACGTTTCGAAGAAACTCTTCGCGCCGCGCGTGGGCATCGCCTACCGGCCCACGGAAACGTTCGTCATCCGCGCCGGATACGCACTGAGCCCGGAACAGATCAACATGGCGCGGGACGGCATCGGCAACTATCCGGTGCGCGTGGATACCAGCGCCACCGGGCCGAATTCCTTCGCCCCCGTCCTGCCGCTTTCGCAAGGACTGCCGCAGATTCCCAATCCCGACATCAGCCAGGGCCGCCTCGCCCTGCCCGCCGGTGTCACCTTCAGCACCAACGATGCGCGCCACGTCCGCGGCTATGTGCAGTCGGCCAATCTGACGCTGCAAAAGACACTGCCCGGAAACTTCGTCGTGTCGGGCGGATACGTGGGAACGAAGACCACCAAGCAGCACACACGCTACAACATCAACTACGGACAGGTGGGCGGAGGTGCGGCGAGCCAGCCCTATTTCCGGACGCTTGGCACCTCGGCCGCGCTTCGCATCATCAAGCCTTACGTCGACATGAGCTACCACTCGTTTCAAACGACGCTCGAACGGCGGTTTTCGAGTGGCGTCACGTTCCAGATCGCCTACACACGATCCAAATGGATGGGGCTTTGCTGCAGCGAGTCGGGCGACGGAGAGCCGGCCATTCCCATCCCTGAATACCGCCATCTGACCCGCGCGCTGATGCCCGCCGACCGGCCCAACAATCTGCGCATCTCTTCGCTCGCGGAGCTTCCGTTCGGCAAGGGCAAGTGGCTGGCGAATACAGGCGCGGCGTCGAGAATCTTCGGCGGCTGGCAGTTGAACGGCGTGTTCAGCCGTTACTCCGGCGCGCCGTTTTCCGTGAGCGCCGCGGGAGCCTCGTTGAACGCGCCCGGCAGCACGCAGCGCGCCGATCAGGTGAAATCGAACGTCGAAATCTACAACCGGCCCGGCTCCTTTTTCGACCCGCTGGCGTTCGCGCCAGTGACGGCCGTTCGCTTTGGTACGGCGGGGTTCAACAGTCTACGCGGGCCAGGGGCCACCAATCTCGACGCCAGCCTGTTCCGCACCATCGCGGTCACCGAGCGGTTCACCGTTCAGGTGCGGGCCGAAGCGCTCAACCTGACCAACACGCCGCATTTCGCCAATCCGGGCGCGAACGTTTCCAACCTGCAATTGAACGCCGACGGCTCGGTGCGGTCGCTTGGCGGGTTCACACAGATCACCGGAGTCAGCGCGCCCAGCCGCATTACCGACGAGCGCTATTTCCGGTTCGGCATCCGCATCGGATTCTAGAACCCGACGTACTGCACTTCCTCTTCGAGCATCAGGCCGAACTCCTCGTACACGCGCCGCTTCAGTTCGCGGATGACGAATCGCAGATCGGCTGCCGTCCCATAGCCGATGTTATAAATCAGGTTCGCGTGATAGGGAGCTACTTCGATGCCGCCGCGGCGCATCCCTTTCACGCCCACCTGTTCGAGGAACCAGGCCGAGGGCACCTTGCCTTCGCGAATCACGGCGTCCGGCACGCGCTCGCTCACCTTGGCGCGCAGATCGCGCAGCAGGAGATTCTTGAAAATGCTGCCCGCGCATTTCATCGACGGTGGATATTTCGCGTTCCGAACGTCGAGAATCTCGGCGGCCCGCTTGGCCAGCGCGTCGCGGTCGCCGCGCGGCAAGGTCAGCTCGCCGGAAAGAATCACCCATTTCTTGCGGCGTTTGAAGACGCTTTCGCGGTATTCGAACCGGCACTCGGCGTTGCCAAGCTGGCGGACGGATTCGCCATCGAAGTAGCGCACGGCGGTGAGGAATTCCGAGATCGAATGGCCATAGGCACCGGCGTTGCCATAGATCGCCGCGCCCACCCATCCCGGAATGCCGGTCATCGTATGCAAGCCGTCGAGGGCGTGTTCGATCGAAGCGTTCACCAGATCCTGCAGAACGGCACCGGCCTCGACGAAAATGGTTTCCGCCGAGACGCGAATGTCCGCCGCACGGTAGCGCAGAATCAGTCCGGCAAACCCCGAGTCCGACACAACAAGATTCGTTCCGCCGCCAATCACCAGCCACGGGACGCCGCTTTCGCGGGCGATTTCAGACGCTTCAAGGAAGGCGCCGAGGTCATACGCATCGGCCAGCAGCGCCGCCGGACCGCCGATGCCGAACCTCGTATACTGGCTCAAAGGCGCGTTCCGTTCAAGCCGCAAATTCTTTACGGCCGCGAGCGACTCCGCCACGTTCTGACTGGAAATCATCTTTACCGATTATAGGGGAGGGTCGTGAAATGGCCTCTGCATTCGCCGGGTTTCCGAAGGAAGGCCTCGCGTTCCTGAAGAGCCTGGAAAAGAACAACAACCGCGAATGGTTCCAGTCGCGCAAGAAGACGTTTGAGACGGCGGTCAAGGCGCCCATGGAAGAACTGGTGGAGGCCATCAACGCGCGGCTGGTGAAGTTCGCGCCCATGCACGTGACCGAACCCAAAAAGTCGATCTATCGCATTTACCGCGATACGCGCTTCAGCAAGGACAAAACACCCTACAAGACGCACATCGCGGCGAATTTCTTCCGCGCCGGATTCGAGAAACATTCGTTTCCCGGTTATTACTGCAGCGTATCGCCGAAGCAGATCGAAGCGGCCGCGGGATGCTACATGCCGGACCCCGATCAGACGCGCCAGATCCGCGAATATCTGCTCGAACACCATGAGGAGTTTCGCGCCATCCTCGCCAGGCGGTCTCTCCAGCCGCTGATGGGCGGCCTTTCCGGCGATCCGCTCAGCCGGACTCCGAAGGGTATGCCGGTGGGCCATCCCGCCGACGACCTGATTCGATATAAAGGCTGGTTCCTTTACGACACGCGCCTGGACCCGTCGGTGGTGGCGACGCCGAAAATCGTGGACGAAATCGTGAAACGGTTTGAGGCCATGGCGCCGCTGGTCGAATTCCTCAGCAAGCCGCTCTCGGTGAAGCGTCCGCGCGACCCTTTGTTCGCTTAGCCGAGCTTCACCCACAAAGCGATTGACGGCACTCCCTGCTCGTTCAGCACGAACAGCATATGAAAACCCGGCGGCGCGGCTTCGCGCGGTGGAGCTTGCAGCCTCACCCTTCCACCGGCGCGGCCTACGATTCTGAGCCCGATCATCCGCTGCGACATGTTGAAGGAATGCGAGACCGCTCCGGGGCGGATCAAGCAAGCCGAGGCGATCGAGGCGGCGTTGGGCGAGTTGACGCTAAACTCCGCCCCGTAGGCGACGGCCGAGGGACCGCTTGAAATCACAGGCCTGGGCCCGCGAAACAAATAGGGCGGCGAGAACACCTCCAGCCTCAATTCCGGCGTCTTGAACGGTTCGGGATTGAAATCCTCATCGGTACCGGCCGTCATCACGCGCGCATCGGGCAGCAGGAAAGCCGTCGAATGATACAGACGCGGGACGCGCGAGCCGGCCATCAGGCTCCACCGATCGGTTGCCGGATCGTAGATTTCGGTTTGAAATACAGGCTGCGCGCCATCGTCGGCCAGACCGGCGGCACTGCCATTGGTGACCAATACCGTGCCATCGGGCAGCAGCACCGAATCGCACATCACGCGCGGCGCCTGCATCGGAGCCACCGCTCTCCATTCGAGCGGATCGGCGCCAAGGTCCAGCATTTCGCAGGTATTGGTGGCCGGCGCGTCGTGCTCTTCGGCCCCATCGCCGCCGCCGATCGCCATGACCCGCACACGATAGGGCGGATCGGAATCGGGCACCAGGGCGAGCATGACGCTCGTCCCCTGCAGGCGGTACGTACGCGGTGTTTCGCGCACGCATAGCGCGGTGACGGCGTCCACCGCGCCCGTGGCGACATCGAGGAAGCTGGTCTTTCGCCCCGCGTGCACCAGCATCCGGCCGTCGGGCAGGTGATAGCAGAAAGGATAAAGAGCGAACGGCGTCGCCTCATTCAAAAAGGGAGCCGGCGTCAACCCCGTGCGCGTATTCGTCGCCGGGTCGAAGATTTCGTAAGTGGCGTTCAGGTTCTGGCCGCTCTCCGGCCCGCCGCCCGCGCGTGTACCCGAAATGATCAGCATGCGGCCATCGAGCATCGCGGTGACGGTGGGATACCAGCGCTGATCGGTCATAAAGCCCGCGTGGCGCCATGTGCCGCCCTCGCCTTCGGGCGTGAAAGCGTGATAGGAATCGATGGCGTTTCCGGCGCCGCCGCCGGCCGCCAGCAACCGCCCGTCCGGCATGATCGCCTGCCCGGCGCAGAAGATGTTGTTCATCACCACCGGTTCGGTGGATTCGCCGCTGACCGGATCGAGGGTGGTGGAAATGCCCTCTTCGCGAGCCATCTCGGTGGTGTGCGCCGCGCCCGCGCCGTGGCCGTGCGAGTCGGCGTGATAGCAGAACAGCACGACCTTGCCGGTGTGTGTCACCGCGGAATGAATGCCCACGACGGGGCTTGAATAGGGAACGGTCCATTGCCCCTGGGTAGGCGAGTCGAAGATGATATCCGACGATGTGACGACGCTTGGACCGAACCAACTCGCGTCCTGCTCCCCGCGAAAGTAGAAATGCACGTCGGAGCCCACCTGCGCCGCCGCTTCCAGGTTCCCGCCACCGCCGCCGATGTTGCTCTGAAACAGCGCCACCGCGCTGGCCTCGCCTTCGCCGAAGATCGCAGGCGCGCTCCAGGAAAGCGCTTCTTCGCTATTGTTGCGGGTCAGGTGCGCCAGCCCTCCGCCCCGCAGCGGCACCAGCAATTCGAAATTACCGGGGTCGCCGAACCGGCTCTGAATCATGGTGGGCGAGCAGCCGGGCGCGGGATCGATCTCGCCGGCGAACAGGAACGACGGTTCGCTCCACTGGGCGCCCGGCTCGCTGCCGCACCAGAAAAACGCGAGCGCGTTCCCTTCCGGGCGCACCACGTTGGCCACCAGTTCCAGATTGCCCGCGCCGAAGCTGCTCTGAATCAGCGCCACGCCATCCACCAGGCCCACCATGCCGCCGAATTCCGACACCGTCCGCCAGGGCTTGTTCAGATCGGCATTGTCGCGGGTGAGATGCGCCATTCCTCCGGCGGCGAGCGGCGCGATGGCTTCGAAGTTGCCGCTATCGGCCACAATCAGGGCCGGATTGCCGAACACGCCGCGGCGCACGATGAATGGGCCAAACCACCGGAAAGGTGCTTCATCCTCGCGGCAGTAGTAAACCAGGTTGCCGGCGTGCCGGGCCAGCATTTCGAGATAGCCCGGCTCTTCCCCTTCGCCTGTGCTTTCCATCAGCGCCGCGCTGCTGACCGCTCCGCTTCCAAAGAACACGGGCGGATCCCAGGGCAGCTCCGGCAGATCGTTACGCCTGGCGCGGTGAACGAATCCGCCGAGCATGCTGGGAATGACGAGCTCAAAATTACCGCGCACGGAGCTCTGAAGCAGGAAACCGCTTTGTCGGGTGGGCATTGATAGATCGTGACCGAAACGATGCCCCGTTTCAACCCATTGCTAGAAACTGATGCCGAACTGGCCCATCACGTTTACCCAATGGTCGCGGGTGCGGGCGGCGGGCGCGGCTCCCAGCGGCTCGCCCTTGGTATAGCCGCGAATCACCTTGGGCGCGAGCGTGAAAGAGAACCGCTGGTTGCGATCGAAGAACGCCGTGAAACCCGCCGTCGCGTAGTAGCCCCATCCACTGCGCGCGGTGCAGAACGGGCAGTTCAGGCGAACGTAGTCGCCCGGCTGGCTGATCTGTTCCTGATAGCGCAGGTAAGCTCCGCCGCCTCCGCCGAAAAGCAGCAGCCGTCCGGAGGCCACGGGAATGATCGTACGGCCGCCGGCCGGCAGCATGTACTGATAGTCGCGTATGCGCCTGGCGCCGAAATCGGTGTCGACGAACTCTTTGACACCCGCCGCGCCGAAGATGGTCTCGAACCCGAAATCAGCCTGGAAATGGCGATGGAACCGATAGCCGTAGGCGACGTTCAAGCCGGCGCGCGGATCGAAGAAGCTGCCGAGATCGGCCCGCGGGATGCCCGCGCCCAGGCCGAACTGGAAGGTATGGCGGCCGTAGGAAGGATAGTAGCCCTGCCCGCGGGCGGACATCGTGAACAGCGTTAAGCCGCTAATAAGAAACAAGATCCGCATTTGGCGTGCCCTCGTGCTCCCTACGACGCGGGCCGGATTGTTCCGGTTTCCTCCATTGCGAGCAACTTCCGTTCTGCGCTAGTGTTTTCACAGCTACCAGTTCGACCGGGGATTTTCCATGATCTTTCGCTTGCTCGTCCTTATTAATGCCGGCTATGCCCAGCCGGTGCCGGAACCCAACTGCAGCTTCCAGACCCGGCCCGAAGAATTCCTGACGGCCCAGGCCCGGGCGATGCAGCAGGTGCACACGCGCGCGGTGAAATTCAACCGCGAACGCGGGGTGAGCGCCGGCGAAATCCCGCGCCGCAACTTCATCGACGACGAGATTTTTTCGAAGTTGCAGAATCTGAATGTGGCGGCGGCGCCGCTTTCGACCGGCGAGGAGTTCCTGCGCCGCGTCTCGCTCGATCTCACCGGGCGCCTGCCTTCACCGGAAGAGGTGCGCGACTTCCTCGCGTCCCCCAACGCGAGCAAGCGCGATGCCATGATCGACAGACTGCTGGCCTCGCCGGAATTCAACGACAAATGGACCTGGTGGGCCGCCGACTGGCTGCAGGTGAATTCGGTCAGCACCACCTTCAGCCGCCAGCCGAACGGCCGGAACGCGTTCTTCCTGTGGCTGAAGGCGAAGATTGGCGAAGGCTCCTCGCTCAAAGATATCGCCTACGAATCGGTGACCGGGTCGGGGCTGAATTACCTGATGGAGACCGGCGCGGCGAACTTCCCGTTGAATGCCGTCACGCCGAACGGCCCGGTGCAGGATACCTACGACACGATGCTGGTCAAAACCGCGTCGACTTTCCTGGGCGTCGGCTACTACGATTGCCTGCTGTGCCACAGCGGGCGGCGGCACCTGGATGAATTGAGCCTTTGGGGGCGCGGGGCCACGCGGACCGACGCGCAGCGAATGGCGGCGTTCTTTTCGCGGATGCAGTTCACTTTGCATCCCGATTCGAATACGCGCGGCACGTTCCATGCGGGCTCGCGTGTCGTGCTCGACCGCGCCGCCGGGCAATACGATCTCAACACAACGAACGGCAACCGCCCGGCGCGCTGCGCTCTGAACGCAACGGTGGCCAACAATCGCTGCTCGGCCACCGGCAACCTGACGCCCGAGTATCAGTACAATCGCGCCACGCCGGCGCCCGGCCGCTCCTGGCGCGAGGCGTTCGCCGACAACATGGTGATGGATCCGATGTTTGCGCGCAATCTCGCCAACCGGCTGTGGAAAGAGCTGTTCAACCTGGGGCTGGTGGACCCGGTGGATACGCTCGACCCGGCGCGGCTCGATCCCGCCAACCCGCCGCCCGCGCCCTGGACGCTGCAGGCGACGCATCCGGAGCTGCTTGAAAAGCTGGCGCAGGAGCTCGCTGCCGGCGGCTTTGCCATCCGGCCGTTCCTCAAGACGCTGGTTTCCTCAAGCGCCTATCAACTGAGCTCGCGCTATGGCCCGGATTGGAAATACGAATACGTGCCGCTATTCGCGCGCCACTACGCGCGGCGGCTCGAAGGCGAGGAAATACACGACGCGATCGTGAAGGCGACCGGCGTGATGCCGAGCTATCCGATCGCCGACTTCCCCTATTCGCCGCTGCAATGGGCGATGCAGCTTCCCGAGCCGCGCGAGCCCGCGGCCAACAACGGTAACGCGCGGGTGTTCATGGACGCCTTTCTGCGCGGCAATCGCGACACGCAGCAGCGCAGCCAGGCCGGTTCCATCCTGCAGCAGCTCAGCCTCATGAACGACACCTTCGTGGTCACGCGCAACAAGACGGCAGCCTCACCCATCCTGCGCACCCTGGCCGCCGGCGCCGATTTCAACGCCACCATCGAAGAGCTGTTTCTGCGCTTCCTCAGCCGCAAGCCCACGCCGGCCGAACTGGGCGAGGCGATGAAGCCCCTGCGCGCCGCCACCACGCAGGCCGCGCGCAACGCCGCCATCGAGGATCTGGCCTGGGTCCTCATCAATAAGACCGAATTCCTGTTCAGCTATTAGCAAGGAGATCGAGAAATGAAAGACCGTTTCGGATTCGACTCCAGGCTCACCGGCTCGCTGTTCTGGAAGCGGCCTCATCTCAACCGGCGGCTGTTCTTCCGCCACGCCGCCAGCGCCATCGGCGGATATTTCGTACTGCCCGGCCGGCCGGGGGAAGCCGTCGCCCGCGCCGCCGTCAGTCCTATGGCGACGGCGAAGAATTGCATCTTCATTCATATGGCCGGCGCGCCCAGCCACATCGACACGTTCGATTTGAAGGAAGGCGCGTGGACGCCGGCGTTCTTCAATCCCACCAGCTACGGCGATGTACGGTGGCCGCAAGGATTGATGCCGAAGCTCGGCGAGCAGCTCCGGCAATTCGCGTTGCTACGTTCCATCAAGCCGTGGGCCACCGCTCACGGCCTGGCGAGTTCGTGGCTTATGATAGGCCGCAACCCCGTATCCGGCCTGGCGCGGATCGCACCGCACATCGGTTCGATCGCCGCCATCGAGCTCGGACCCAAATCGCCCGATCGCACGCTGCCGCCCTTTGTGGCGCTCAACACCGGCTCGATTCCGGAGAACGGATTTCTGCATCCCGACTTCGGCCCGTTCTTCGTCAGCCCCAACGGCGGCGGATTGGCTAACACGTCGCATCGCGACGGCGAGCCCGCTTTTCAACGCCGCGCGGCGCTGCTTTCGGCGATGGAAGCGGAGTTTGTCCAATCCGGCGATCTGGGCGCCGGGCCCGCCGAGATCCAGGCGTTTCAGGCTTCCGCCCGCAAGCTGATGTACAACCCCGCCGTCAACCAGATCTTCGCCTTCGATCAGAACGAGCGTAATCGTTACGGCAATACCGGATTCGGCAACGCCTGCATCACGGCGCGCAACCTGCTGCGGGCCAACATGGGAACGCGTTTCATTCAGATCACCATCGGCGGCTGGGATCAGCACGTCAACATCTACCAGCCAAACGCCGGGTTGCAGGCGCTGACACGCCAGTTCGACAACGGGCTGGCGGCGCTGCTGGGCGATCTGGAAAGCGGCGGATTGTTGAATGACACGCTGCTGCTCGCCATGGGGGAGTTCGGCCGTACCATCGGGCCGCTCAATACCTCGGCGGGCCGCGATCACTTCCCGCAACAGGCCGCGCTCATCGCCGGGGCGCGCATCCGGGGCGGCCGCGCGCTCGGCGTCACCGACAACGACGGCCGCGCCACCAGCGATCCAGGCTGGTCGCGCGACCGTGATATACGCGCCGAAGATATCGAAGCTACCATCTATTCCGCCCTCGGCATCGATTGGACCACCATTCGCCGCGACGATCCCACCGGCCGTGGCTTCGAATACGTGCCTTCCTCGGCCAGCGACCTCTACGGACCGGTCCACGAACTCTGGACTTAGCGCCGGACCGCGGCGGCCTGCCGCGGGAACCGCGCCTTCAGACGCATGGTCTCGCCGGACTGCACCATCACCGTGCGCTCCCAAACCTGCGAGCCGTCGCGCACCGTCACCTTGTGCGAACCCGGCATCAGCCGGCGCGTCACCGGGGCGCTGCCCACGAACGCGCCATCCACCTCCACTTCGGCGCCGTCCACGTCGGATTCGATAGTGATCGCCACCGGGTCGCCGGCGGGCGCCATTGAGGTGACGGCCGGAAGCTGCTGGCGCGAAGCGCTCTTCATCGTGTGATCGGCATCGGTAAACACGTCCACGGTGATGCCCTTGTTCACCGTCACATCCTTGCCCTTCATCAGAAGAAACACGGGAGCCGCCGGCCAGAACACGATGGCCGCGCCCGCCGTCAGAACGCCGGTGGTAACACCCTTGCCTTCTCCGTTCTTTTTGTAAGGCGTGTAGCGCAGCGGGATGAACTCGCCATCGGCGGCGCGCACTTTCTCGATCGAGAAATCGAGCTTGCCGGCGCGGCCCATGCGGCGCTTTTCCTGCGCCATCACGACGGTGCCGAATACCGTGGCCCCCTGCTTGATCACCACCGCGTCGTCGATGCGCACGTCTTCGGTCACGCTCAGGTTCACGGCCTGACCTTCCTGCGCCGTGGCCGAGGAAAGCGCCTGGTCCAGCCGGCAGGTGACCTTGGTGCCGCTGGGGATCACCAGTTGCGCGAAGCCGATGCTTGAGAGTCCGGCAAAGACGGCTGCCAGGCGGATGAGCGATTGGGTGTTCATTTCAGTTTGTCTCCTTCACCAAACGAACGCGGTGGGGCCATGCAAAACGGCTCATCGATGTTCGATCCCGGCGCCTGATAGGATAAGCAGCCGGGAGGTGTTCGCCCGTGCATCCACTCACACGCCGCCAATTGCTCGCCCTGTTGCCAGCCGCCGCCTTCGCGGCCGACAGCCGCTACACGGTGGGCATCACAACCAACACCCGCGGAGGCTGGGAATCCGACGTCTGGCTTTCGTTCCGCGAAGCCCGGGAAGTCGGTTACCGCTACGTCGAGTCGTTTATCCATTACTTCACCGACTATTGGGAGAAGCCCGAAGAGCTACGGAAGAAAATCGACTCGATCGGCGTGAAGTTCACGACCATCTCCAACGGCGCGCCCATGGAGACACACTTCGAGGATCCGGCCAAGCACGAGAAACTGTTCGCCGATCACGTCAAACTGGGGCGCTTCATTAAGCATTTCGGATGCCGTCATCTGAAAATCAACCTGGGACCGCGGCGGCCCGAAGGCACCAGCGCCGCCGACCTCAGCCACATGGCGCGCGCCTGCGAGGAAACCGGCAGGCAGCTTCGCGCCATCGGCATCCGCCTGGCCATCCACGCCCACATGTGGAACCAGTTTGAGAACCGCCGCGAGATCGACTACATGATGGAACACTGCACGCCGGAAAACGTCGGCTTCGTTCTCGACACCGGCCACATCACGATGGCAGGCATCGACCCGGTGGAGTTGACCCGCACGTTGGGCCATCGCATCGTCGAATTTCACCTGAAGGACACCGCGCCCGAGAATAAGGGCGGCGCCAAGTCGAGGCTCGACCGGCCGGACATGATGAAGCATCCTCCGTTCTTCCCGCTGGGGAAAGGCGGCGTGGATTTCCCGGCGATCAAGGCCTACCTCGATAAGATCGGCTGGCGCGGGTTCGTCACCGTGGAGCTCGATACGTCGCCCTTCCGCACGCCCAAGGAAAGCGCGCGCATGAGCTTCGACTACATCCGCGACACCCTGCGGATCAAGGCCTGAGGTAGCCTGAAGCTATGATCGACCGGCGTACCTTTCTGGGCGCGAGCGTGGCGGCCTCGATGGCGGCCGCCCCGGCGCCCCGCAAGCTGTGTGTCTTTTCGAAGCACCTGCAGTTTTTGAAAGACGAAGCGCTCGGCGATGCCGCGGCCGAATTGGGCTACGACGGCGTCGACCTCACCGTCCGCGCCGGAGGCCACGTCGAGCCCGAACGCGTGGCCGAAGATCTGCCGCGCCTGGTCAAGATCCTTCGCGCGCGCGGACTCGAAACGCCCATGGTCACCGCCGGCATCGTTGACGCCGATACGCCTCACGCCGAGGCGATCGTGAAAACGCTGGCCGCTCTCGGCATCCCCCGTTACCGCTGGGGGACGTTCCGCTACGGCAAGACCGAACCGGTGGCCAAACAGCTTGAAGCGCTGAAGCCGCGCGTGGCCAAGCTTGAGGCGCTCAATCGCAAGTACGGCGTGGGCGCGATGTATCACACCCATTCGGGCATCGGACAGGTGGGCGCTTCGATCTGGGATCTCTACGTGATCCTCAAGGATTTCGACCCGGCGGCGGTTGGCGTGAATTACGACGTGGCGCACGCGACCATCGAAGGCGGCCTCGGTGGCTGGATCAACAGCTTCGGCATCACCGGCAAACACATGCGCGGCGTCGCTCTGAAGGATTTCCTTTGGACGAAAAAGGCGCCGGGCAATTGGGCGGTCGAGTGGACGCCGGTGGGCGAAGGCATGGTCCGGTTTTCGGAATTCTTCCGTATGTTGCACGCCTCGGATTTCAACGGTCCGGTGCAGGTGCATTACGAGTATCCGCTGGGCGGCGCCGATAGCGGCAAGACCAACATCACGATGCCCAAAACCGAAGTGTTGGCGGCGATGAAGCGCGACCTCGGACGGCTGCGCGAATATATGGCCGGCGCGGCCAAGAGCTGATGCTGCTGGCGCTGCTCGCCTTGCAGATCGATCCCGCGGCGCTTTCGGCCGAAGCCAAGCGCGCCATGGAGAGCAGGCAGTATGCGCGCGCGGCCGAGGCTTACGAAAAACTCATTACGGCCATGCCAGCCGTGGCCGGGTTCCGCCTGAATCTGGGCCTGGCGCGGTTTTCCGAAGGCAACTATCCGGCCGCCAGAACCGCGTTTGAATCGGCGGTGAAGCTTGATGCGAACGCAGGTCCGGCCTGGATGATGCTGGGGCTCGCCGAGCGCAAGCTGGGCGATGCGGCCAAGGCGGCTCCCGCGCTTGAAAGAGCGGTGGCGGCGCTGCCTTCCAACTCCATCGCGCGGCTGGAACTGGCCGACACGTACCTCACGCTCGAACGCCATCGCGAGGCGGCGCGCCACTTCCATAAGTTCACCGCGCTGGCGCCGGCCGACGCCTCCGGATGGTTCGGCCTCGGCTTATCGGCGGAAGCGGCGGGTAAGGAGGGCATGGCCGATCTGGAACGAATCGCGCCGGCGACGCCTTATCGCGATGCCTTGTACGCGCGGCTGCGCGCCGAAGCGTATCAGTACCGCGCCGCTTATCACGCCTACCGCCGCGCTCTGGCCGCCAAGCCCGGCTTCCCCGGCCTTCACAAAGCCATCGCAGGAATTTACCGGGCGGAATCGAAGCTGGATTGGGCTGCTGTCGAAGCGGGCCGCGAACCCGCGTGCAAGCTTCCCCCGGCGGCCTGCGACGTGACCGCGGGCCGCTACTGGAACGCGGCTGAATCCGATCTCAAGACGCCGGAAGCCACCTACTGGCGCGCGCTCGCTTATCTGGAGTTGGCCGCGGACGCCTACGCGCGGCTCGCCAGTCTGCCGCCGAGCGGTGAAAATCACTGGCGGCAGGCGGCGGTCCTGCGCGATCAGGGCCGCTATCCGGATGCCGCCGCCGAATTTCGCAAGGCAATCGCGCGAAAACCCACGCTGCCGCAACTGGAACGCGAGTACGCCCGCACGCTCTGGCTCGCACGCGATTATGAGGCGGCGGTGCCCGTTCTTCGCCAACTGATCTCCAGGGGCGGTGCTTCCCCCGAATGGACTTATCAATTGGGCGACAGCCTGCTCAATCTCGACCGCACCGAAGAAGCGATCGCGCTGCTGCGCAAGGCGCTCGAATTGGATCCCCGCACGCCCGGCATCCGCGGAGCGCTGGGCACCGCGCTGTTGCGGTCAGGCAAAGCGGCCGATGCGATTCCGCTGCTGGAATCGGCTTTGAATGGCGATGAAGACGGCCGGCTTCATTTCCAGCTTTCGCGCGCCTATCAGGCTGCGGGGCAGCCCGAGAAGGCCACCGCGATTCTCGACCAGCGCGACCGCAAACTGGCCGAGGCGGATAAGCGGAAGGCGGCTGAAGAGATCACGGCTCCCGCACCCGATGGACGCGATTGATCTCGACCGCGCGGCCTTCGGCCCCTCGCGGAGTCCGAGATGCATGGTTCGGCTACGCCGAAGCCGGCTCGACACATCACGAAGCTCTCGCCGCCCGCGCGGCCTTCCGCCACTCGCCCAGTCCGAAACGCACCGGCCGGGCTACGCCGAAGCCGGAGGCGGCTCGGCGTATCACGAACATCGCGACGCCCGCGGCCTTCCGCCCAGTCGTCGAGTCACGGCTCCCGCAGCCGATGGACGCGATTGATCCCGACGTTTTCCAGCACCTGCGTCTTCCCCGACGGCCAGCGAATCTCGACGCGCGCGGCCTTCGTCTCCTGGCCGAGCCCGAAATGCACCGGCCGGTACGACGAGGAAGCGTAGCTCGCCGCGCTCGACAGGACGCCCACCTGCGCGCCAAGCCGAATCACCGCACCCAGCGCGCGGCCCTCCAGCCGGAACGCCACCCAGTTCCCCGCCCCGGTCGAAACGTTGCGCCAAAGCTCGGCCGGTTCGCCCAGGCAAACGACCACCGCATCCAGCCTGCCGTCGTTGTCGAAATCGGCCACCACGCTGCCTCGATGGGCGCGCGCCACGGTGAAGCCGGCCGCCGCCGAAACGTCCTCGAACTTGCCGTTGCCCAGGTTGCGGAACAATCCGTTGGGCTGCCTGTAGGTGGTGCTTTCGAAGCGTTCGATGCGATCGTTGACGTGTCCGCCCGTCGTCAGCAGATCCTTCCAGCCGTCGTTGTCGAAATCGGCGAACGACACGCCCCAGCCGGCACGCCGGCGCGTCGGCGCGGCTTGCGTGACGTCGGCGAAAAGCGCCTTGCCGAGGTTGCGAAACAGGGGAAACGTCTCGCCCGATAACGCCGTCACCGCCAGGTCGACCCGCCCGTCGTTATCGAAATCGGCGAAATCGGCGCCCATGCTGGACGTAGCCCGCCCATCCTGATTGAGCGAAACGCCCGCCGCCGTGCCTATTTCCTGGAACGTGCCGCCGCCGTTGTTGCGGAACAGGAAATCGGGCACCGCATCGTTGGTTACGAACAGATCGGGACGTCCGTCTTCGTCCACATCGGCGATGGCGGCGCTCATCCCTTTACCCGGAAACCTGGCGATGCCGGAAGCCGCCGAAACGTCTTCGAACACACCGCCGCCGCGATTGCGGTAGAGCGTATTCGGCACCGCGCCGTAGTAGCGCGGATGGCAGTAGACACGAAGGTTCGCCGCACGGTCGCCACAGAACCGGTCGTCGCCGGGCGTCCAGTCCAGGTAGTTGACCACCAGCAGATCCAGAAGGCCGTCGCCGTCATAGTCGAACCACCCCCCCGCCACCGAAAAGCGATCGGAGCCGATGCCGCTTGAGCGCGTCACATCGCGGAACGTGCCGTCGCCGTTGTTGCGATACAACCGGTTGCGGCGATACCCGGCGACGAACAGATCCAGATGCCCGTCGCCATCGAAATCGCCCGCCGCCGCCCCGATCGAATATCCCTCGCCCGCAAGGCCGGCCCGCGCCGTCACGTCCTCGAAACGCCAGCCGCCGCGATTGCGATAGAGGCGGTTGTGAAACTCCGGTCCGGTCTTTTCCATCGAGGGCAGCGCCGATCCGTTCGTAAAGAAGAGATCGGTAAGGCCGTCGCCATCGAAATCGAACGCGGCCACGCCGCCCGGCACCGACTCGATCAGATGCTTGCGGGCGGTGGGCGAATGATGGTGAACGAAAGCAAGCCCGGCCTGTTTCGCCACGTCGACAAACTGAATCTGCGCCAGCAGCAGTAGGGGAAGCAATCCCCGATTTTAGCGCCGCGCTCAGCTAAACTATTAGACGTATACGAATGTCTCAAGACCCCGTGACCGTAAACAGTTGGCTCGAGGATGAGCTTTACCAGCAATACCTCCACGACCGGACTACGCTTGACCGGACGTGGAGCGATGTTTTCCAGCACCGGAAGCCTTCGAACGGTTCAAACGGCAGCGTTTCCAACGGCGCCGCCGCCAAAGCGCCCGCGCCGGCCGCCGCGCCACAAGGCGAGCTGGTGGCGATGCGCGGCGTTTCCGCGAAAATCGCCGAGAACATGGAAGCGTCGCTGGCGGTGCCCGTGGCCACCAGCATGCGCATCCTGCCGGTCAAGGTCATCGACGAAAACCGCCAGATTCTGAATCAACATCGCACGCTGCACGGACGTTCCAAGATCAGTTATACGCACCTGGTGGGTTGGGCCATTGTGAAGGCCGTGGGCAAGAACCCGGCCCTCAACAACGCTTTCGTGGAAGTGAATGGCGAGCCGCACCGCGCCGTCCGCAAGGAGATCAACCTCGGCATCGCCATCGACGTGGCTGGCAAAGAAGGCGCGCGGTCGCTGATGGTGCCGTGCATCAAGAACGCCGGCGCAATGAACTTTCAGCAGTACCTCACGGCGTTCGACGATCTGGTGGCGCGCGCGCGATCCAACAAACTGACGCCCGCCGATTTTCAGGGCACCACCATCTCCCTCACCAACCCGGGAACCGTGGGCACGGCCGGTTCGATGCCGCGGCTGATGTCCGGCCAGGGCGCCATCATCGCCACCGGCGCCATCGATTACCCGGCCGAATACCAGGGCGTCTCCCAGCACATCCGCTCGCTCATCGGCATCGGCAAGGTCATGACCGTGACCTGCACCTACGATCACCGCGTGATTCAGGGGGCCGAATCTGGCATGTTCCTCGCCGCGCTGCAGGATCTGCTGCAGGGGGAACACGATTTCTACGAGTCGGTGTTCGCCGACATGAAGATGCCCCATCAGCCGGTGAAGTGGGCGCAGGATGAGAACCAGTCGCTGGCGGGGGTGGAGAGCGGCGGCAGCAACGCCGAAGAGGTTCTGAAGAACGCCTCGGTGCGGCAGTTGATCAACGCCTATCGCGTGCGCGGCCATCATCTGGCCGATCTCGACCCGCTTGGCTCTGAACCCCAGTACCATCCCGAGCTCGATCCGGCCACCTATGGGCTCACCATGTGGGACCTCGATCGCAGCTTCTTCATGGGAACGCTGGCCAACACGGCCAAGGACAAGGCCAACGCCCGGCCGCGCGTGGGCACCCTGCGCCAGATTCTGCAAATCCTCCGCGCCACCTACTGCGGCCGCATCGGCTGTGAGTACATGAACATCGCCCAGCCCGAGCAGAAGCGCTGGCTGCAGGAGAACATGGAGCCGCAATCCAACTCCTGGCCGCTTGAAGCCGAAGCCCGCAAGCGCATGCTGAAGCTGGTCGCCGAAGCCGAACAGTTCGAGCATTTCCTCGGTTCGCGGTTCGTCGGCCAGAAGCGTTTTGCCCTCGAAGGCTCGGAATCGGCGGTGGCGATCCTCGATGCGATTCTCGAACAGTGCGCCGACTCAGGCGGCCATGAAGTCGTCATGGGCATGGCCCACCGCGGACGGCTCACCGTGCTGTGCAACCTGATCGGCAAGCCGATGGAAAAGATCTTCCATGCCTTTGAAGGGGAGCTCGATCCGGAGAGCACACAGGGCTCGGGCGACGTGAAATATCACCTGGGCGCCACCGGCACTTACCGTTCCCCCAGCGGCAACGAGATTCGCCTGTCGCTTTCGCCCAACCCCAGCCATCTGGAAGCCGTGGATCCGGTGGTGCAGGGCATCGTGCGTCCCAAGCAGGACCGGCTGGGCGACACCAAACGCGAGCGCGTCATTCCGATCCTGATCCATGGCGACGCCGCTTTCGCCGGGCAGGGCGTAGTCACCGAGACGCTGAACCTCTCGCAGCTGGAAGGCTACACCACCGGTGGAACCATCCACCTGATCATCAACAACCAGATCGGGTTCACCACCAACCCGCGCGAATCGCGTTCCACGCACTACTGCACCGACGTCGCGCGCACCGTGCAGGCGCCCATCTTCCACGTCAACGGCGACGATCCGGAAGCGTGTCTGCGCGTGGCGCAGCTTGCCTGGCGCTACCGCCAGGCGTTCAAGAAAGACGTCGTCATCGACATGTTCTGCTATCGCCGCCACGGCCACAACGAAGGCGACGATCCGAGCTACACCCAGCCCATCATGTACCGCAAGATCCGCCAGCAAACCTCGGTGGCGAAGCTGTACGCCGAAAAGCTGGTGCGGGAAAAAGTGCTGACGCCCGACGAAGTGACGGCTCTCCAGAAGAGCTACTCGCAACACCTGCAGAACGCCTTCGAGCGCGGCCAGAAGATCGGCAGCGATTTCGAACATGAGGAGATCACGCCGGTGGAGGCGGATTCGGCCGCCGGCGCCACCACCGCGATTCCGCTCGCCACCGCCGAACAGGTGGTGCGCGGCATGACCACGCTGCCCGAAGGTTTCCGCCTGCATTCGAAGCTGAAGGGCTTCCTCGACAAGCGGCGCGAGTTGTTGAACGGCGGCCCCATGGATTGGGCCACGGCGGAGGCGATCGCCTTCGGCTCGCTGTTGCTCGAAGGAACGCCGGTACGCCTCAGCGGGCAGGACAGCGCGCGCGGCACCTTCACCCAGCGCCACCTGGAGCTCTACGATTTCGAAGACGGCAACTGCATCATTCCGCTGCAGCACCTGGATAAGGATCAGGCGCGGTTCGACGTTTGGGACAGCTCACTGAGCGAGTTCGCGGTGATGGGCTTCGAGTTCGGCTACTCCATCGGCGATCCGCTCAGCCTGGTGATGTGGGAGGGCCAGTTTGGCGACTTCGTCAACGGCGCCCAGATCATGATCGATCAGTTCATCTCGGCCGCCGAATCGAAATGGGGACAGCCATCGGGCCTGGTGCTGCTGTTGCCGCACGGCTACGAGGGGCAGGGTCCGGAACATTCCAGCGCGCGCATGGAGCGCTTCCTTCAACTGTGCGCCGAAAACAACATGCAGGTGGCCAATTGCACCACGCCCGCGCAATACTTCCACCTGTTGCGCCGCCAGATGCGCGGCGGCGACGATCTGCGAGGCGTGCGCAAGCCGTTGATCGTCTTCACGCCCAAGAGCATGCTGCGCCACCCGCGCGCCGTGTCGCATCTGCCCGATCTCACTTCGGGCTCTTTCCTCGAAGTGATTCCCGATGCGGCCGTCAAAGCCGCGGACCGCATCGTCTTCTGCACCGGCAAGCTCTATTGGGAATTGCTGGCATCGCGTGAAGAGCGAAAAGCCGGCAACGTTGCCATCGTCCGCATCGAGCAGCTTTACCCCTTTCCCAAGGCGGCGATTGAAGAGGTGCTGCGGTCCCACGCGCCGGGCACCGATCTGGTCTGGGCTCAGGAAGAGCCGCGCAACATGGGCGCGTGGATGTTCATCAAGGATAAGTTCGAGGGTCTGCGTCCGATTCGCTACGCCGGGCGCGCCGAAAGCGCCAGCCCGGCCACCGGTTCGAGCAAGCGCCACACCCAGGAACAGACCGAACTGGTGGAAGACGCCTTTACCGCCGTGCCCGTGGCTCGCAAGCGGAAGGTATTGAAGCGCAAGCGCGTCAACTAGAATCAAGTCAGGAGAAAAAAATATGGGTTGCGGAAGTGGAACGGCGGCGCCTCGCCCGCCGGAAAAAGATGATCCGAATGCGCGCCGCGTGTTCTGCGTGAAGTTTCAGCGCGAGATGGTGGGCTTGGCGGAAATGCCGTTCGAAGGACACCCCATCGGCCAGAAGATTTTCGACAGCGTTTCAAAGGAAGCCTGGAAGATGTGGGTGGAGCATATGAAGATGCTCATGAATGAATACCGTCTGAATCTGGCGACCAGCGAAGCGCAGGAGTTTCTGATCAAGCAGATGGATCAGTATTTCTTCGGCGAAGGCGCGGCGCTGCCGCCGGACTATCAGCCTCCGCAGGCGAAGAATTAAGCGCTATCGCGCGCGAGGCAGCCGGCCACTCGCTGGGAAAGCTCAAGCGACCATTGTCTTCAGGCGGTATTGCTGCGGGTAGATTTGCGATATCGGGCGCAGGCTCGCCACATTTGAGCGTTACAAACACCAAGCTGCACCCAACGCGCAGCGGGTAAAGTGGCGGCATGCCGCCAGCATCGGACAAGCACGTTATATTCGTCAGCAAGGTCAGGCCGGACCTCGAACCATACTACGCAGAGTACCAGTCCTCCGCTACATGGCTAAGTGAAAGCGTTTTGAAAGCGCTTTATCGCTCCGCGGCTTTCATCTACGTCATGCACGAGCGGGGTACTTAACGACACCTACCGGAGATAAAATAACGAGGGGTTCCGTTTAGCTGGAACAGGAAATAGCGATTATAAGCATAGCCGAATTACTCTTGAGGGGATAAGAAGCGTACTGCAGCGCAATCCTAGTGAACTCGTCCACAGCGCCGACTTGCTAGTCGATCTTGCTATTCAGCTGAAAAAGCTCCGCGCCAATCCTTATGCTGACTACGACTTATCGGCCAGTGCATCCTATAGAGATATTCAGATTTCTGGCGCCAAGCACATATACCAACTTGTCGTTAATGTCAAAAATACTGGATCGCATAAACTTGATGAATTTCAGTTGCGCCTTTTCTGCCCTCGCGCCTTCGTCTTCGGTAAGCAAGCCATAGAGGACGACCGCCTAAGTACCGAAACCCATCAGTGCTTTATTGTGGATCAGACTCGCCAGCCAACTGGCTCATACCCTGGAGACTCGCTACGCGATCCGATGATAGTTGATTACTTCGTGGATCACAGGCTGCACCATGATGGAGTGATAATGCAAAGCGACATTCGATTAGAGCTGCGCTACCCAAACGCAACTGGTCCCAAGACGTACACCTACTCCATGCAAGAGTTTAATGAGTTTTAATACTTGTCCGAAAGATCTGCCGCCTCCCGCCCCCGCTCAAGGAACTGCGCCACCGTCCTGATGTTGATTTCTTGATACTGGCCGCGCCGGAGGAGGTCTTTATCGCGGGTCACGATGATGCCGGAATTCGATGCGACGGCGCATTCCAGAATCCGGTCGTCGTCCGGGTCTTCCGTCACTTCTGAAATGGTTTGGGTGTGGCTACTTTGGAACGACGGCGCTCGGGCCGGCGTGTAGCCGGTTTT
>CADEFT010000007.1 GCA_902826685.1 uncultured Acidobacteriota bacterium | reverse complement strand
CTGAACCTGTTCAATCAGAAGACGGCACGAGCCATCTTTAACACCGTCAACCGCGGCGCGCGCCAGGCCGAAGGCGGTTCGGCGATCGATCTGCATGGCGTCGACCTGTTTAAGGGATACGACTACAATGCGCTGATCGCCGCGACTCCCGATGCCCGGGGCACCCGCGGCGCCCTCGACCCGCTGTTCGGCAAGGAGGACTTGTTCAACACCGGCTTCCAGGGACGCTTTGGGGTGAAGTTCATTTTCTGATCGACGCCGGTAATCGCAACGCAAGGCCGCCCGCCGCGAGGTGAGGCGGCCTTCGTGCGTTTCGATCAGTGTTCTTCGGACCCGTTCCTTCAGGAGCGCCGGCTAACAAGGCCCCGCGATCAGCCAAGTCGCGTCTCCCCGGCACCGATTGTCTTCGGCCGGTCCTTGTCCGTGAAGGCTTGACTTGGTGCCTGGCGATCAACCGAGTCGTCTCCCCGGCACCGACTCGGCCTCTCGGCTCACGCTCGTCGGCGAAGGCTTGACTGGTGCTTAGCGATCAACCGAGTCGCGTCTCCTCGGCACCGACTCGGCCTCTCGGCTCATGCACGTCGGCGAAGGCTTGCCTGGTGCTTAGCGATCAACCGAGTCGTCTCCTCGGCACCGATTGTCTTCGGCCGGTCCTTGTCCGCGAAGGCTTGACTGGTGCCTGGCGATCAACCGAGTCGTCTCCCCGGCACCGATTGTCTCTCGGCCCGTCCTCATCCGCGAAGGCTCGACTGGCGCCTGGCGATCAACTGAGTCGCGGCGCCTCCTGCACGGACTACGGTCCCTCCTCGTCAGCGAAGTTTGGCCCGGTTCCAACCAAGGCGCGGATCAACCAAGCAGCGTCTAGCGGGGCCGCTCGGCACCGGAATGCTTCACGAAGGGCCCGTGCGAGCCGTTGGGCAGAGTCGTCGTCTTATCGGTCAAGGCCTGGCCCAGTTGCTCCGCGGTCAACTCCCGCGCTCCACGCAGATCGGCCCCGCGCAGGTCGGCGGTGAACAGGATCGCGCTCCCGAAACGGCTGCCCGAAAGATCGCAGCCGCGGAAGATGGAAGACTTGAGATTGGCTTCGCGAAGGTCGCAGCCGGCCAGAGTCGCTCCCGGAAACTGGCATCGCGCCAGTTCGGCTTTGACGAACTTGGCGCCCGCCGCGTCGGCGGCCCTGAAATCGCAATCGATCAGGTGCGCGCTTGAGAACGTCGCCTCGCGAAGTTTGGCGCCGCCGAAACGGCACATCTGCAGCCGGGCATGATAGAACAACGCCCCTTCCATGTCGACGTCGGCAAACTGCGACCCGAACATCTTCGATTGGTGGAAGCTCGCCTTGCGCGCCGAAGAGCCCGAAAAATCGCATTGCTGCAGATTGGCGTCGAGCAGCCGCGCCTGATCGAAGTTGGCCTGCCGCGCCTGTACCTGAAGCAACCGCGTCTCCGACAGGTTGGCGTCCTCGAGCCACGCCCGGTCCATCAGGGCGCCGGTTAGGTCGCCGCCGGTCAGGTCGGCGTGCCTCAGATCGGCCTTGCGCAAATCGGCTCGCTCCAACTGGCAGGCGGAGAGATCGGCCCCGCTCAGCTCCGTTTCGATGAACGTGGCGCCGCGCAGGATCGCTTCGCGCAACATCACCGGACCCAGGCGCTGCTCGCTGAAGACCATGCCGCTCAGGTCGGCGCGATTGCCACCAGGGCGCTTTTCGAGCCACGCCCGATGCACATCGAGTACGGCATGGATGTTGCGTTCCGCGGTGGAGGCTGGCATGACACTAGCCTTATCGGCGGAAACGCCGGAACTTTACTCGGTTTCGGGAATCGGCTGGCGGCCGCGTGGCGGCACCCCGATCCACTCGAGAATCCGCGCCCAATTCGATTGCACGTAAGAGAGACCCAGCATCAGCGCGATCACACCGGCCGCGGCCACCACCGTCTGGTTGACGCTGAGATTCTCCTTGAGCCCGCCGAGCAGCCGTCCGTAAACGAGCTCCGTGTGTACCCAGTAGATCAGCAGCGACGTCGTGCCAAGCTGCCGCACCCAGCTTTTGCCCGTGGTGGCATAGGCCGTCCACAGAAAGGCAAACGAGAGCAGCATCAGGATCACGCCCGCCTTGATCATCACCAGTCCAGGCGAATTCAGCCAGAAGTCCGAACGCGGATAGATGGAGTAGGGCAGGTTGGAAAAGTATTGGGAGCCGAACGCCAGCGCCAGGCCCACCCAGCCGCCCCACTGCGCCAGAGCGTTCATGTGCTCGGCCTTCACCAGGCGGACAATGCTGCCCGCGCTCATGCCAAAAGCCAGGAACGCGGCCCAGGGGAAGAAGCTGAAGAACTCAAAGCTCGGCACGAAGTAGTTGCGCAGGTAAGGATGCAGCGCTTGAAACTCAAGCGACGAGATCACCGGTGCCGCCGCCGCGATGCCAACGCCCAGGATGGCGCATAGCCTCACCCGTTCGAGCGTGGTGAAAACCGCCATTACCGACATCACCGCGATGCCCAACGCCATCGCGTTCAGGATGTCCACGCGGAACAACGACGCCCAGTCGCTATAAGGCATCCCGAACAACCACAACTGCAGCCGGAACAGAATCGCTAAGAGGCCGAGATAGCCCGCGCGCCGCAGCGCCGCCAGTATGCGGCCGCCCGCCGGCACGCCGCGCCGCTCCTGCCCGTCCATTAAAAAGGCAAGCGTCACGCCCGTCAGAAAAAGGAAGATGGCGGGAGGCATCCCGCCGAGGAACTGGGAAAGGATGAAGGCATCACCCTGCCGGGCATCGGCGCGAGTGAAGGAATGGAACACATGGCCCTGCAGCATGATGATGGCCGCCAGGCCGCGGGTCCAATCGATGAACGCCAGCCTGTCGGCTGGCCGTCGTATGCCTTCGGAATCTGGTTGCGATAATTGCATGTCTGATGAAATACAACTACTTCTGTGGAAACTCCCGCTTCACTGTTTTGGGTAGATTCAGTTGAGCGGCGGACTCGGGCAGATTGGGCTCCACTTTCACATCGGAATAGGCCACCATTACATAATCGCCAGAATTCTGGAAAAACTTTTGCTGGATAGGTAATCCACCCGACAAAGGAAACCAGATTTCCACCCGCTTCAAGTGTTGCCGCGCCTGATCTGAGGTGGGGATCAACTCGATGCGCGACGCCTTCTGCCCTTCGATCGTCTCTTCTCCACCCAATTGGATGCGGTACGCCTTCTGAAGATCCGCGCTGGTGGTGCCGAAACCCAACAAAAGGAACTGATCGAGCAGCTTGGAATACTTGCCCAGGTCATATTCCTGAACCGTGTTGATCTTGGGAAGGTAAAGCTCCGCCTTTTTGCCGCGAAACACCCAGGTCTTGGTGTCGGGCGTAATCAGATCCATGCGCAACTGGGTTTCCTTAGCCTTGCCGCGCCGGATGACGATATTGCCCTTTTCTTCGCTTAAATCCTTGATCACCGCCGTATAGGTCACCTTGCGAACCTTGGCCGTTACTGCGCGAAACGAACCCGCCGAGCCGTCGATACGCGTAAGGACGTCGCCAAGCGTTTCCGCGGTTAGCATGCCACACGTAAAGAAAGGTAAAGCGAAAAGGATCCGGCGGTTCATTCTAATCAGTGGATGCCGCCCCGGCCTACTCCGTTGCGTAGGCCATGAAGCCTTTGATCTCCTGCTCGGAGTCGAAGATAGGTTCGAGCCGCGTAACCTGGCTCGATTTGCCGGTGCGGTGCCGAAGCAACTGGTTGGCGCGTTCAAGGCGCTGTCCCGCGGGCAGGGAAGTCAGCAGTTCGGGCTCGAGCCAGAACTGAAGCTTGCCGTGCTCGCCCGGCAGCATGGCGATGTTGCTTGCCCGCGGCTGATCGCGGAAGAGAGCGCGCGGCGAAAGGAAGATGAAGGCCAGAATGAGAGCCACCATGACGTCGTACTGCAACGATCCTCGCCGGTACTCCCAAAACAAGAACTTCTTCATTTGTTTCTAGTATTCTACCACGCCTGAGCGAAAGGCTCTTCCGCCCAACTACGCTACCCTGAAGCTATGGGACTGAAGGATTCTTTCTTCGCCCGCCGGTTTCAGCTCGCCGAACGCGACCTGGAACGCTACCTGGCGGAAGCCTTGTCGGCCGGCGGCGATTACGCCGATGTCTACTTCGAATATCTAGAGACGACCTCGATCAGCCTCGACGAGTCGATCGTGAAAAGTGCGACGCAGGGAGTTTCCCTGGGCGCCGGCGTGCGCGTCCTGTCCGGCGAGAAAACCGGCTACGCCTATACCGACGACCTCAGCGCCGAACGTATGCTGCAGGCCGCCCGTGTCGCCGCCTGCATCGCCTCCGGTCCGGCCACTGTAACCAGCGACGGCTTTTCGCTCGCCGGCAAACGGGATCTCTACACCCTCGCCCGCCTGCCCGCCGAAGCCAGTCTCAGTGAGCGCGTGAAACTGGTCAAGCGCGCCGACGAGGCCGCCCGGTCGGCCGACCCGAGAGTCTTTCAGGTCCAGGCCACCTACACCGATTCGGTCAAGCACGTTCTGGTGGCAACCAGCGAAGGCGTGCTCAGCTTCGACACGCAGCCCATGGCGCGGCTGAGCGTGTCCGTCCTCGCCCAGGACGAAAACAAGCGCCCCGAACAGGGCTATCAGGGAGGCGGCGGCCGCGTGCCGTTCGAATTCTTCCTCGAACAGAAGACGCCGGAATACTTCGCGCGCGAGGCGGTACGCCAGGCCATCGTGCAACTGGGAGCCGTGGAAACTCCGGCCGGGGAAACCACGGTCGTGCTCGGCCCCGGTTGGCCCGGCATTCTGCTGCATGAAGCCGTCGGCCATGGCCTGGAAGCCGACTTCAACCGCAAGGGCGTCTCGGCTTTTAGCGGACGGATCGGACAGCCGGTGGCGAGCCCCTTGTGTACCGTGGTCGACGACGGCACCCTCCTCAACAGACGCGGTTCCCTGAACGTCGACGATGAAGGTGCCCCCACCCAGAACAACGTGCTCATCGAAAACGGAGTGCTGCGCGGCTACCTGCAGGACCGGCTATCGAGCCGCATCATGGGCCGCCAGGCCACCGGTAATGGAAGGCGCGAAAGCTACAAACACATCCCCATGCCGCGCATGACCAACACTTACATGCTGGCCGGGGAAAGCGACCCCCAGGAAATCATTCGCAGCGTCGCCAAAGGCATCTACTGCGTGTCGTTCGGCGGCGGCCAGGTCGATATCACCAGCGGCAATTTCGTGTTTTCCGCCACCGAAAGCTATCTCATCGAAGACGGACAGTTGACCAGGCCCGTGCGCGGTGCGTCGCTGATCGGCAACGGCCCCGAGTCGCTCAAACACGTGAGCATGGTCGGCAACGATTTGAAGCTCGACGAGGGCGTGGGCATCTGTGGCAAGGATGGACAAAGCGTACCGGTCGGCGTGGGTATCCCCACCATTAAGGTGGACCGGATGACGGTTGGCGGCACAGCGTAGTTCTCGCGCAACTCGCATGTGCGACCGCCGGCGGCCATGTAGGCTAAGGCCGGGAAGCCGTGCCGTGGGCATCGACATTTGAGCCGGTGTCGTCATTCGCCGTCCACCCGTCGAGTCCAGACCCTGTGCCCCATCGAATGGAGAACACCACGGCCAGTTCGGCTGGGCTCGCGGATCGCGATCGTCGCCCGGTTTCCCGGGCCGGCGTCTGGCCTGCCATGAGCGCTTTGTGCTGGCCCCATTTATGGCTTTCGCGGTGAGAAACGACAAATCGAAAAAAACTGGCCGCTTCGAAGCGAATTCTCGAGGCTGCTCCGCTGGAGGGGGAGGCGGAGCCAGCGTATCAACGAAGATCCTCGCCACGTTTTGTCTGTGTGATAAACTGCCTCCGGCCGTCACAACGGTCACTTTCAGGAGGCTCCATGCTCGCTCAAACTCTGCTCGCTACAATCCTTTTCACCGGCGCATCTTTCGGCGCCACGGTGTTCAACGTTACCCTGTCGGGGCCGGCCGAAGCGCCGCCCAACGCCTCGCCCGGAACCGGAACCGCCTTGGTCTTCGTGGATGACATTGCGCAAACCATGCGCCTGGTCACCAGTTTCTCGGGGCTCACCGGCACCGTCACCGTCGCGCACATCCATTGCTGTACGGCCGATCCAACGGCGGGAACGGCCGGCGTAACCACCACCACGCCCACCTTCGCCGGATTCCCGTCGGGTGTCACTTCGGGAGCGTACGACCAGACCTTCGACATGACGCTGGCGTCATCCTATAATCCCGCGTTCATCACCGCCAACGGCGGCACCACGGCCTCCGCCTTTGCCGTTTTCCTGGCGGGCATGAACGCCGGGCGCGCCTATCTCAACATCCACACCACTACGTTCGGTGGCGGTGAAATCCGCGGCTTTCTCACACCGGAGCCAGGGACACTGACCCTGCTCGGAACCGCGTTGGCCTTTGCCGCCGCCCTGCGATTCCGCAAGCCGGCGGCCTAATCGGCGAATAGAAACTCGTTGGTGTTGAACAGAAGCCGGGCCAGATTTTCGAGGCCGTGCCGGCGGGCATAGTCTCCATACTGGCGGGCTTCTTCATCCGTAAAGTGGCGCTCGAAAAGCAGCCGCCCGAGGCTGGCGGCCTGACGATCCAGGCCGCCGGCCAAGGCGCGGACACGCGCGGCGGTATGCTCGGCCATGCGCACCATGAACGGATTGTTCCGCAAAGCGAGCGCCTGTATCGCCGTCAGCGTCGTATTGCGTTTCGGCGTCAGCAGCGAGGCGTCCGGACAATCCAGCCGGTCCATGAAGGGATCGGGGGCGCTGCGGACGATGAAGCGGTAGATGCTGCGCCGGTAAGCGCCCGGGGAATCGGCGTCGAATCGCGAATAGTCGTACACCGGCGAGTGGTCGTCCTTGAAGGAAAACAGGCGTACCGGTGGACCGCCGGCCGTGAGATCAAGTTTGCCCGCCACCGCCAGCACCGAATCGCGCACGGTCTCGGCATCGAGCCTGGTGCGGTTCATGCGCCACAACAGGCGGTTCTCGGCATCGGCCGCCGACTCCGCCGCGCGCGGCTTCGACGATTGCCGGTAGGTGGCGCTGGTCACGATCAGCCGGTGCAACTTCTTGAGCGACCCCGCCGCCTCATCGCGAAACCACTGCGCCAGCCAGTCGAGCAGTTCCGGATGGGTCGGCTGGGAGCCCATGCGTCCGAAATCGCTCGGCGTATCGACGATGCCCGCGCCGAAATGATGATGCCAGACGCGATTGGCCGCCGAGCGCCACGTCAACACGTTGTCCCGGTTCACGATCCAGCGGGCCAGCGCCGCGCGCCGCGCCCCTTCGTCCTCCGCCCCGGGGAATCGTGCCGGAAGCGGAAGGCAACTCAACGCGCCAGGCACGGCCGGGCGCAGCGGACTCGTTACGTTCCCGCGCGCCAGCAAATGAACGGGACGGCCGTTCAGCGGCGGACGGAACTTGCCCACAACCGGGAAATAGCTGGCGCCCGCGTAAACCATCTTCGGCGGGGGCAGCGCTGCCACGGCCTCATCGATCCGAGCCGCCGTTTGCTTCATGCCGTCGATGCGCGCATAAGTCTCGGCGCCCACGATGGCGTCCACCAATTCCTTGCGCCGCCGCTGATCGCCCTCCACGCGTTCGGTCAGCCGCTTCTTCTCGGCCGCCTCGGTCTCCGTCTTTGGCTGGCCCAGGTGAGCCAGCAGCAGCTTTCCATCCTGAATCCGATCGTCAAGCGCCACGATTTCGTCACTTGAGGCGAACTCCACCTTGTCGAGCAGCGGCTGCAGCTCTACATACAGTTCGCGCTTCTGCTTCCAAAGCCCCTGGCGGCGCCGGTTTGTAAGCGGATCGTCGTCATAAGGGCGGTCGGCGCGATCCACGCCCGCAAAGACCGCCTGCAGGCTGTAGTAATCCTCCTGCGAGATTGGGTCGAATTTGTGGTCGTGGCAGCGGGCGCAGTGTGCCGTCATGCTGGTGAAAGTGGAGACCGTGGCCGCCACCATATCGTCGCGATCGAGCAGCCGCGTGATGTTCTTGTCGGTGGTCCCTTCCCGCAATTCCTGGTGACCTACGAAGTCCCACGGCCCGGCCGCAATAAATCCCGTCGCCGGGAGCGCCGCCGGATCGTCCGGAAAGAGCACGTCGCCAGCCAGTTGCTCCTCGACGAAACGGGAGTACGGCTTATCGCCGTTCAAAAGCTCCGATCACATAGTCGCGATACGGCCACGCGTTCGGCCGCGGCTTGTCCTTGTCGTAGCCATGTGTATCGCCATAGTGCGCGACATCGAGCCAGTGGCGCGCCCACCGCTCGCCGTAGCGAGGCGAGGCGAGCAGGCGATCCGCCAGCTTTTCATACGCGTTCGGGTCGCGGTCGGCGAGGAAGGCATCCACCTCTTCCGGCGACGGCGGCAGCCCGTGCAGATCGAACGTCAGACGGCGGATCAGCGTCCGGCGATCGGCTTCGGGCGACGGTGTCAGCCGTTTTTCCGCCAGCTTCGCGCGGATAAATGCATCAATAGGATGCGCCGCGCCGCCGGGCACCGGCACCGCCGGCAGCGGCCGCAGCGACCACCACTTCGCCGGCGCCGGGCTATCGTCTTTCGCACCCTGCTCGATCCATTGGCGGATGGTTTCAATCTGGCCGGGCTCGAGCGGCGCGCCCGCTTTCGGCATCTTCGGCGGATCGCCGCGAATCATCTGGAACAGCTTGCTTGCCAGGGCATTGCCGGGTTGAACCGCTCGCAGAAGGTCGCGAGGCTGCGCATGACACGCCTGGCAGCGCGCAGCCAGAATCGGCTGCACCTGGCGGTGGAAACTGACGTCCGCCATCAGCAACAGGGCCAGTGGAAGGGGCACAACTCAGGATACTAGGACGAGTTCGGACCGTGGCTAGGGTTAATCCCTGAGGCTCGCTCAAGCTGCCCGATGGCATACTGGGGCTGAGTTCTAGGATCATGGCAGATCTCGCTCTTCGTCTATTGGTTTCGCTCGCCGCCGGCGCCATGATGCGCATGCTGGCCGTCTTCGGCGTTCTTCCGGTGCCGTTTGCCCTCCTCATGTTGGGGGTGGTGGCGGCCTTCCTGAGCAAGGGATTGCAGGCGGTACGATTTCTGGTGGTCGTCTCGACTTCCCTCTCGTATTTCGCCGCCTGGTACTTCACCCAGCCCGAAGCGGCTCCTCAAGCGCTGGACACGCCGGATTTCTATGCCGTCGTGCGCGGCGGCGTGGAAGCCTTCGCGCCTTTCGTGACGCCCGTGGTGGGCTCGGTGATTATGCTGGCCATCGAAAGGCAGCGGCGGACCGATCCGGTGGAAGAAGAGATCACTGAAGAAAGCCTGCTGGCCGAAGAGCTGCCGCAGGTTCCCGACCGCGATCTCTACTACAACCTCACCGATTCCGAATAGTCCCCCGCCCGGGCTAGTGCCAGGCCGAGATGGTCTCCACCTGCGGCAGCAGATTCTGATGCTCCGGCCTTAGTCCGGCGCGATCCATGGCCGATTGCAGCCGGCGCGTGGACGGCAGGTCTTCCATGCCCTGCGCCCAGCATTCGGCCAGGTAAAGTTGGCTGGCGAGAACGGAATCGGAACGTTCCGGGGCGTGATGCGCCGCCACGGCTTCCAGTATCGGCTGCGGAATCTGCCAGGACCGCAGAACCTGAGTGCCCGCGGCGCAGTGATCGAAGCCAAACATCATCATCTCGGCAAACAGCGGATCGCAACCCAAATCCGTCAGGGCCTTGATGCGGGACTGCATTTCCGGCGGCGTTTTCAGCATCGCCAGCCGGCCAATATCGTGCATCAGGCCCGCCAGAAACGCCTCCTCCGGATCGCCCTGGTTGGCCAGACGAGCGCAGGCTTCGGCCAGCCGCGCCACTTCAAGCGAATGGTTCCACAACGGCCGCAGCGCCGGCGCCTGAAACATGGGACGGAACAACGACGCCGCAATGACGCGGCATGCCTCCCCCATTCCGATCAGCAGCACCGCCTGCCGGATGGTGGTGATCGGACTCTTGACTCCGTAGGCGGGCGAATTCGCCGCGCGTAGAATCTCGCCCGCCAGCACGGCGTCGGAATTCACCGTCTCTTCGAGCTTTCTGCCCGCCGCCATGGGATCGGAGGCGATCTGCATCGCCTGCAAAGCGATCGTGGGGAACACCGGCAAGGTATTGACGACCTGCTGAATCAGTTCCGCGCCCGCTTGTCCGCGCTGGCGTAGAACATGTACGTGCCGCTCGTCGAAAAGCCCATCCTTCACCCGCTGATCGATCTCGTTCTGAATCTCCGCCCACATGATCAGGTCTTCAGGCGCCGCTTCCCACCGCTTGGCGATCAGGCACGACATTTCGATTACCTGGCTCAGCTCACGGGCCTCGGTTTCCATATGCAGGTTCGCCGCGCGCACCGGAATCTTGCTCTGCGAGTTGACGTCGCGGATCACCCGCTCCCAGTACGTCGTCCCGCTCGAGTACGAAGTCGAATGATGCTCGCCGCTGGCATGCGCCAGTGCAAGCCGCTTGTAATCGCTCCACCGCAGTTTGCGGGCGATTTCCATCGCCGTCGCCGCCACACGCAAATTGTGCCGGTCCTGCGCTTCAAGCTCACCGGAGTTGGCTTCCCGTTCGATCCTGATCAGTGTGGACATGCTGTTTCTCTCATCGGCCGCACCGGCACCGCCTTGAGCCCGCGCCGCTAATGCTTTAATGGAGATTGCCTCTCATTCTCAACGCCCAAAACCTGACGAAATCGCATGGTTTGCAGCCTTTGTTTACGGGCGTTTCCTTTACCGTCTCAGATGGCGATCGCATTGGCCTGATCGGTCCCAACGGTGCGGGAAAATCGACGCTCATCGACATTCTGACCGGACACCGCGAGGCCGATTCCGGTGAGGTTGCCATGCGCAAGGGCGCGCGCCGCGTCTCCGTCCATCAGAATCCTTCGTTTCCCCCGGGCGCTACCGTCGCTTCCATCGTCGGCCAGCCTGCAGGAGAGAACGCGGGCGCCGCCAGCACTCTCGAATGGCTCGGACGCGGAGGCTTTCTCGATCCCCAGGCCCGCGCCGATACCTTCTCCGGCGGCTGGCTCAAGCGTCTGGCGATCGTTGAAGCGCTGGTCCAGAACCCCGACCTGCTTCTTCTCGATGAGCCCACCAACCACCTCGATCTCGCCGGCATCGACTGGCTCGAAAAGCTGCTCGAATCGGCTCCGTTTGCAAGCGTAATCGTCAGCCACGACCGCTACTTTCTCGAAAACGTCGCCACCCAGGTGATGGAGCTCAATCGCGCTTATCCGGCCGGACTGTTTCGCGCCGCCGGCAACTACAGCACGTTTCTTGAAAAGAAAGGCGACTACCTGCACGCGCAGAACAAGCGTCAGGAGGCGCTCGAAAACCGTGTCCGTATCGAGATGGACTGGCTCCGCCGCGGCCCCAAGGCGCGTACCACCAAATCGAAGGCGCGCATCGCCAAGGCCAATGAGCTTATCGGCGAGCTGAGCGACCTGGAGTCCCGCGCCCGCACCGCCACCGCCGGCATCGATTTCAACGCCACCGAACGAAAGACGAAACGGCTGATTGAACTCGAAGGCGTTTCCTGCCAGCTTGGCGGCCGCACGCTGTTTGAGAATCTCGACTTCGTGCTGACGCCCGGCACGCGTGCCGGACTGGTGGGCCCCAACGGCAGCGGGAAGACCACCCTCATGCGCATGATGATGAACGAAATGGAGCCGGCTGCGGGAACCGTTCGCCGCGCCGACCAGTTGCGCATGGTCTACTTCGATCAGAAGCGCGTCCTCGATCCGGAACTCAGCCTGCGCCGTGCGCTCGCCCCCGATGGCGATTCGGTGATCTACCGTGGCCGTGTGCTGCACGTGGCTTCCTGGGCGGCGCGCTTTCTGTTCACTTCCGAACAACTCGTCCAACCCGTGGGCCGCCTTTCGGGCGGCGAGCGCGCCCGTGTGCTCATCGCCCGCCTGATGCTGGAACCCGCCGACGTCCTGCTGCTCGATGAGCCCACCAACGATCTCGACATTCCCACGCTCGAAATCCTGGAAGAGAGCCTCATCGAGTTTCCCGGCGCGCTGGTGCTGATCACCCACGACCGCTACCTGCTCGACCGGGTTTCGACCACCGTGCTCGGCCTCGATGGCTCGGGCGGCGCCGGACACTTCGCCGATTTCACCCAATGGGACATGTGGCAGCAGGAGCGCCGCAAGGCAAGAGACAGGCAGCAGCAGCCCGCTCCTTCGGCCGCGCCGGCGCCGGCTTCGAAAAAGAAGCTGTCTTATCTCGACGCGCGCGACTACGAAACCATTGAACAGCGTGTGGACGAGGCCGAACGGACACTCGGGGCCTGCCGCGGCGCGCTCGAGGATCCGGCCATATCGAGCGATCCGCACAGCCTTCAGAAAGCGATCGGCGCACTCCAACAGGCGCAGCTGTTAGTCGACCAGCTCTATGAGCGCTGGGCCGAGCTCGAACAAAAGCGCGGCTGAGGTGCGATAAGCTATCCCCCATGAAGCTCTTCGGATTTCTGATGGCCGCGGCCGCCATGGCCGTGGCCGCCGATAGCGCCGCCGACAAGGCCGTGCTCAAGGCCGCGCAGGATCTGGCCCAGGCCCAGATGAAGAAGGACAAAGCGGCTCTGGAAAAGCTGCTGGGCGACGAAATCGTTTACAGCCATTCCAACGGTATGACCGAGACCAAGGCCCAGCACATCGCCGCCACCATGCGTCCGGCCGACGTTTCCAATTACGAGAAGATCGAGTTCAGCGCCGTCAAGATCACCGTTTACGGTAAGACGGCGGTGCTCACCTGCAAGGCGCTCTATTCCGTCGACAACGCCGGCAAGAAGGCCGATAACCATCTCACGATGTTGCAAACCTGGGTGCAGCGGGGATCGGGTTGGCAGTTGGTGGCCCGCTGGACGACGCGCGTCAATCCGAGCTAACGGGAACGGTTACTGAGAAGCTTTCCCGCTTCCAAGCCCCGCCTGCATCGTTTGCGCGGCGGGACCATTCTGCCGCTTCGCCCGCAGTTCGAGAATAAACTTCATCACCAGGTTCTCGATCGTCTGCGCCGTCTCGATGTACCGTTCTTCGGTAGTGCCCATCGGGTCGGCCACTCTCCAGTCGCGCAGAATCGTATCGCCCCTCACCCGCAGCGGCGTGCCGCTGATGTTGATCACGTAGTCGAACACTTCGCTTTCCATCACGTGCAGGCCCTTGGGGTACGCATCGCCTAAATCGACGCCCTTCTGTGCCATCACCAGGCGGGTTTGCGGCATCACGGCCATCGCCGGGGCGATCCCGCAACTGAACGCCACCAGCACGTCGGACCCGTACTGCCGGGCAAAGGCTTCCGCCATCTGGCTGCGGATCGCGTTGCCGATGCAAACAAACAGGACTCGAAATGGTTTGGTGTCGGGAGGCTTCAGCCGGCCCATCGCTCTGATTGTATCCTACCCGGCGGCGAGCTTCTCAAGGAAGCGCCGGTGAATTCTTGTATCGCCGGTCAGCTCTGGATGAAACGTCGCCACCATGTGCCGCCCGTCTTCGGCCAGCACCGGCGCGCCTTCATACTTAAGCAGCACTTTCATCCGCGGCCCCGCCTCGCGAATGACGGGGGCGCGAATGAACACCGATTCCACCGCGCCCTCGATCCCGGCGCCCGGTTCAGGCTCGAGTTTCACGATGCGGCTGTCGATCTGCCGCCCATAGGCGTTGCGCTCCACCGTCATATCCACCAGCCCCAGCGATTCCTGCGCCGGGGAAAGCACTTTCGAAGCCAGCAGAATCGCGCCCGCGCAGGTGCCGAAAACCGGCTTGCGCGCACCAAACTCGCGCAACGCGTCGAACAGGCCGTCCATGCGCAGCAGCTTCAACATGGTCGTGCTTTCGCCGCCCGGAATCACCAGTCCGTCCACGTCCGCCAACTCCGCCGCCGTACGCACTTCCACCGCCTCGGCCCCGGCGCGCTCCAGGGCTTTTCGATGCGCCTCGAAATCGCCCTGCAGCGCCAGCACGCCCACTCGCGGCATTCCGCTTACCAGCCCCGCGTTTGAAGCAGCTCCGATTCCGGCAGCTTCGAAATGTCCAGGCCGAACATGCCGATCCCCAATTCCTCGGAAGCTTCGAGCAGCTTCTCGGGATCGTTGTAAAAGGTGGCCGCCTTCACGATCGCCTTGGCGCGCGCCTCCGGGTCGTCGGACTTGAAGATGCCCGATCCCACGAACACCGCCTCGGCGCCCAACTGCATCACCAGCGCCGCATCGGCCGGCGTCGCGATGCCGCCCGCCGAAAAGTTCGGCACCGGCAGTTTGCCATGCTCCGCCACGTATTGCACCAGCTCAAGCGGAGCCTGGTGCTTCTTCGATTCCGCCACCAGTTCTTCCTTGCCGAGCACGGTGAGCTGCCGCATCTCTTTCACGATGGTGCGGATGTGCCGCACCGCTTCGACGATGTTGCCCGAGCCCGCCTCGCCCTTGGTGCGGATCATCGCCGCGCCTTCGGCAATCCGCCGCAGCGCCTCGCCCAGATTGCGCGCGCCGCAGACAAATGGAATCTTGAAGGAGCGCTTGTCGATGTGATGCTCCTCATCGGCGGGCGTCAGCACTTCCGATTCGTCGATGTAGTCCACCTTCAGCGCTTCAAGCACCCTCGCTTCCATGAAATGGCCGATGCGCGCCTTCGCCATCACCGGAATGGTCACCGCTTTCTGAATCTCGCGGATTTTCGAAATCGGCGCCATGCGCGCCACGCCGCCTTCCTTGCGGATATCGGCCGGCACGCGCTCAAGCGCCATCACCGCCGTGGCGCCCGCTTTCTCGGCGATCACCGCCTGCCCGGCGTTGGTCACGTCCATGATCACGCCGCCCTTCAGCATCTCGGCCAGGCCCACGTTCAGGCGGAATTGTTCATCCAAATACAGCATCGTTGCCTCCCTTGTGTCGTTACACCATCGCCGGCGCCGGCTCCATGCGGCGCGCGGCCTTGATCCGGTCCAGCTCTTCCTGATACACACCGCCGAGGATCGCCAGGCCGGCGTCGATGCGCTCGGGCGGCAATCCGGCAAAACACAAACGCAGCGAGTGCGCCCCCGCCCGGGCCGCGGTGAAAACACGCCCCGGCAGGTAATTGGCTCCGGCGCGCTCGGCCCGCGGCAGCAACTCGCCCGCGTCCAAAGGCTCCGGCAGCCGGATCCATAAACTCATGCCGCCATCGGGCTCGGTCCATCGGCTGCCCGCCGGCAGATGACGCGCGCACGCTTCAAGCGCCGCCGTCAGCCTCTCGAGCCCCGCCGCCGTCACCCGCTCGACATGCGCCCGCAGCCGGCCCGATTCGGCGAACTTCAGCAGCACGGCCTGCGAAAGCTGATCGCTATGCAGATCGCACCACTGTTTGGCTTCGGTCAGCCGAGCCAGCGGAGTCCGTGGACCGAGCACCCAGCCCACGCGCAAACCGGGAAACGCGACCTTCGAGAAACTGCCGATCTGAATCGTCTCGCCCGTCTCATCCAGTTGCTTCAACGTGGGCAGGCGCTCTCCGCGATAGCGCAGAGCTCCGTAAATGTCGTTCTCCACCACCGCCGCTCCGGCCTCGCGGGCCAGCCGAAGAAGCGTCAGCCGCGCCGTAAGCGGCATCGTCGCCCCCGTCGGATTCTGGAAATTCGGCGTCACCACCACCAGCCGCGGCTTCTCGCGCCGCAGCGCGCCCTCGAGCGCGTCGCAATCGATTCCTTCCGCCGACACGGGAACGCCCACCACTCGCGCCCCCATCGAAGCGAATACATGCCGCAGCCCCGGATACACCGGATCCTCGGTCACCACCGCCTCGCCCGGCCGCACCATCGCCCGTTGAATCAGGTCGAGCGCCTGCTGGCATCCGCTGGTGATCAGAATGTCGTCGCCGGCGCGCGCGCCTTCCCGTTCCTTCATGAGGTAGCGCCGCAGCGGAGCATATCCGGCCGGAGAGCCAAGCTGCAGGATCGTGCCGATCTCCGCGCCACGCACCACCTCTTCCGCCGTGCGCTGGAAATCCCCGATCGGGAACAGGTCCACCGCCGGCCGCGACGACGCAAAGCTGATGCCGTCCTCCCGCATCGCCAGCACCGGCGCCGCCGGTTCCGATTCAGACGCCGCCGTTCCCGCGACGAAAGTGCCACGGCCCACGTGGCCCTTCAGCAGCCCTTCGTTCTCCAGCAGTTCATACGCCGCCGCCACCGTGGCCCGGTTCAGTCCAAGCGAACCAGCCAATTCCCGCGTGGCCGGCAGACGCTCACCGCGTCCTACCTGACCGGCATGGATGGAATCGCGCAACTGTTCAAAGAGCTGCCGGTATAACGGGATATCGGACCCGGCATCAAGTTGAAACGGAGGCAGCATGGCGAGACCAGCCAATCATACCACATTGGACTGGTCCAATTCGCGCCGCAATCGTCTCATCCCGTTCAGCCAGCGGTCGTAATCCGTCGCCTTGCGCTGGAAATAGGTCGCTACGGCTGGATGGGGCAGGATCAAAAAGCGTTCCGATTCAAGGCCCGCCATCACCGTGTCCGCCGCTTCCTCGGCCGTGATCGACCCCTGCTTCAGGAAGCTCTCCTTGCCGCCATCGTCGCCCAGCAGCATGCGTGTCTGCACGCCTTGCGGACACACGCAGGAAACTTTGATGCCGCGGTCGCCATACTCCACCGCCAGCCATTCGGCGAAGCCCAGCGCCGCGTGTTTACTGACCGCATACAGCGCCGAACCAATTTGAGTCAGCAGTCCCGCCGCCGAGACCACCTGCAGCAGATAGCCTTCCCCGCGTTCGAGCATCTGCGGCAGAACCGCCCGCGCGGCATAGAGATGGGCCTTAAAGTTAATGTCCAGGATGCGATCCCATTCTTCATTGGGCCGCTCGATGCCGCCTTCCAGAAACACACCGGCATTCGAGCAGAACAGGTCGATGCGGCCGTAGGCGGCTGTGGCCGCACGGACCAGTTCTTTCAGATCCTCCTCCACGGCCACGTTACACCAGACGCTCATGCCCTCCACGCCTTTGGCGTTCAGGTGCGTAATCACGTCCTCGGCCGCGCGCTGGTCGATATCGGCCACCACCACGGCCCGCGCGCCTTCGTGCGCCAGCCGCAAGCTCAGCGCCCGGCCAATGCCATGGCCGCCGCCGGTGATCGCCGCCACTTTTCCCTGGATCCGCACGAGGGCCATCATAGCCGAATCCCGATGCGGGCACGGCTCATCGAAGCAGGTAGCGCATAATGGGCTAAGGATATGTTTCGGACCATTAGGGAACAGTTCGATACGATCTTCCGCGAAGATCCCGCGGCGAAAAGCTTCATCGAGATCGTGTTGTGTTACCCCGGGTTCCATGCCATCCTGCTGCACCGTTTGGCCCATCGGCTCTACCGGGCGGGCGTGCCGCTTATACCGCGCGTGATCTCGCAGGTCAGCCGCTTCTTCACCGGAATCGAGATCCATCCCGGCGCCCGCATCGGTAACCGCTTTTTCATCGACCATGGCATGGGCGTGGTCATCGGCGAAACCGCCGAGATCGGCGACGACGTGCTGATCTATCAGGGTGTGACGCTCGGCGGCACCGGCAAGGAGAAGGGCAAGCGCCACCCCACCCTCGGCAATTATGTCGTCATCGGAACGGGAGCCAAGGTGCTGGGCAACATCCGCCTCGGCGATCACGTCAAGGTGGGAGCCGGTTCTGTTGTTGTGCATTCGGTGCCTGAGAACTCGACCGTGGTCGGCATTCCCGGCCGCGTCGTCCGGTCGCGGAACGAACCCAACGAAGTGCTCGAACACGGCAAGCTGCCCGATCCGCAAGGCCAGGCGCTCGAAGATCTGAAAGAGCGCATCGAACATCTGGAAGCGGAGTTGCAGGCGCTGAAGGAGGAGCGTGTGATCAGTGTTTCGATTCCCTCGCGGCCTTATTGACGCTTGTCGTTTCTCCTTGAGTAGAGAGACATGAGTCAGACTCTTCACATTTCGGAGAAAAGCGCCGTGCTGTTAGCGGCGCAGGCTGCCGCGCGGGGTGTGAGCCTTGAAGTATGGATTGAAGAGATCGCCATTGAAAAGGCCCATTCCATCGCAACCTCGGCTGGCACGGAGAAACAACCGAAGCCGGGCAGTGGCACACTCAATTTTGTGGACTAGATGCGCAAGCTTCGCTCCAGGGTGAAACCAGACCCGGATGGTTGGACCGTTAACGATTACATCAATTACGGCCGCTAAGAGAGATGCCATTCGTCGTCGATGCGTCGGTCGCTCTGGCATGGGCGCTTCCTGACGAGATTAGGATGCCGACGCCCCTCTTGCCCGCGTGGAAATAGCGATGGCCTCGCGATCGCATATCTTCGCAAGCGTTTATCGTCGCGATTTCCCGCCTCACGATCAAGGTTGAACGGCGCAATGCCCTCAAGGTCATTGGTGACGGCGCTGCCGGCGCGGCGATACGGTCTTACCGCGTACGACGCCGCCTATGTTGAGTTGGCCGCACGCGAGAGACTGACACCGGCGTCACTGGATGGTCGTACGCAGGCTGGGGCAGTCAAAGCGGGCGTGGAACTTGTTCTCGTCTTAAAAGCCTGATCGGCTGCGCGCCCGCGGCAAGGACCTCAACGCCAAGCTCGGCTGCATCATCGAGGGCCGGGGAGACCATGCGCATCCTGCGGAGCACAAGCAGGCAGCATACGCCCATGCCAAGTAACAACGCTGGGTTCGGTTCAGGAACAGCCGCCGTCACCACGCGTAAGTGGTCCTGTCCCGTGCTGGTCTGTAGTGAGAATGTGAGGGTGCGCCGGTCGGCGGAAATCGTCACGATGTCCGCGGTGCCCGGCGGCGGGCTGACCAGTTCCAAAGCGCGATTGAAGGTGCCGGTGTAGGTCGTGGTTGCAGACCCAAGCACGCCGTCCGTGTTGCCCAAAGCGGTCCCAGTGAATATCAAGCCGAGAATATCCGTATCGAAGGTGATTGAGCCCGTTGAGATGAGGCCAACGGTCGGCGATCCCACCGGGTCGAAGTGAAGCAGATAGCTGGAAACCGTGGTGCCGGCGCTGATGATCACTCCTGGGTTGCCGAGAGGCGGGTAGGTTCCACTAGCATTGTTATCGACGGTCAGGCCGGACGCTAAGGTTAGTGTCGTTCGAGAAATACCCGTGTCAGAGTATCATCGACGAGAGCATTGTTGGATACCGACGCCGGGGGGGGGCAATAGATCCACGCTGCCGGTGAACGAAACTACTCCGGCGAACGACGAAAAAGGCCAGCAAAGGCAAAAGCTGGCGGTAAGAAGGATGCGATGTGTCATTCTTTCTCCGTGTGAACGTACAGGAGCATCAATGCCCTGAAAGGTGCCAACGGTTATATCACGTGTTCGCCCGGCTAAGCAACCCCAAGTATCCGCCATCTGGGAGCGGGACTTATGAGTGTGCTTTGGATGGCGCTCCGTTCAAACAACTGTGTTCGGTATTCCAGGCCGCGTCGTCCGGTCGCGAAACGAACCCAACGAAGTGCTCGAACACGGCAAGCTGCCGGATCCGCAAGGCCAGGCGCTCGAAGATCTGAAAGAACGCATCGAACATCTGGAAGCGGAGTTGCAGGCGTTGAAGGAAGAGCGCGTGATCAGCGTCTCGACTCCCTCACGGCCTTATTGATGCTTGCAGATTGCGAGCACCGGATCTGGGAAGACAATGTCCACTCATGACTATTCGAAACGTCCCGGCGGCCGGTGCTCGAACAAATGGAGGCCGGGTGGAGCCGTCAAACCCGCCGTCCCGACGCCGCTGAAGTGGACTCGTGGATCGCCGCCGGCCGATGAGGGCGGTGGTCGACACCAACGCCCGCCGCCCGCCCGGCATCACTCACCGCAAAGTAGACCACGCGACAGCCTAAGCCAGTTTTCTTGCCACCTTGACGGCGGCCATGACGATGTCCGCCCACGGCGCATATCCGTTCCAGCTTTCATCTAAAGCGGCTTTGCTTTGCTGGAAGGCTGGCAGCAACTGGAGAACTTCCTGATGCTCGGCCAGAGGCTCGGCATCGACCCGAATCGCCAGCCACGACATCACCGCCATCACCACACCTGGAATCGAACCGTTATGTGAGACGGGATCGTAGCCGGCCAAATCGGAAACGAATCGGGTGTAGGCATGTCCTTTGGGAACCAGCACCAGCCAGTCATGTCCGTCACCGCCATCTAGGAATCGCCGCGCCATCGCCATACCCAGCTCGAGTGGCATATTGAAGCGAGCCGTGTTTCCCGAACCCTCACCCACACAGCGCGACAGATCGTGAATGGAGTACTTGCTGTTAAACATTGCGCGCAGAATTCTGTGGAGCCGCGGCTCGGAAACCGTTCCGCTCTCAAGAGCGCTACGAGGCATGAACCCGCAGCATACAGCTGAAAACACGATGGCGTCGAACAATGGTGCGTAGTCTGCATCAAAAGGGCAATTGATGAAGACCGACTTCGAAGGATCGAGCGCCAGGTCCCCCTCACCGAAACGCGGGCGGGTCATTATCCTTCGACTTTTCGAAGTGCTTCCACCGCCGCCTCCACCTCATCCAAGCGGCCTTTGTCTTTATTTGCGACTCTCCGGTTTTTCCCTTCGTTCCGTAGAATCTCGACGACGCGGCCGGTCCACACCGATGGAGCCGTGCTCGAATCTACTTTCAGCGGAATCCAGTTGCGGAGGAACGGCGGGGGGGCGCTTTCTCCAAATAAGACCGGAAGCAAACGCTTTTCCTCATGCGTCCAAGTACTTGCGAGCGCAGCCGTCCACTCGGCTTCCTGCCATCGGCTGGCGCGGCTGCCGGGGCCTAATAAAATGACGAACCATTGGGCCTCGTCGATTGCCCGCTGCAACTCTTCCGGCCATGGCTGGCCCGGATGCAGGTCTTTGAAGTCCACCCACGGTTCCATTCCATGACTGGTGAGCGCGTTGGCCAGCTCTACCGCCAGAGGCTTGGTGTCTGAAGCATAAGAGACGAAGACGTTGGGACCGCTTGCCATACGCTCCCTCATTATCGCTCATGAAAGCGTTTGCTCCTGCTACCATAAGCACCTTATGAGCGTGCCCGGCTGGGACGAATACTATCTCGAAATCTGCCGCATGGTGGGCGCTCGCAGCAAGGACCCCAACACCAAGCTCGGCTGCATTATCGTGGGCCCGGCGCGGGAGATTCGCTCCACCGGCTACAACTCCTTCCCGCGCGGCATTCGCGACGATGTGCCGGAGCGGCTGGTGCGGCCCACCAAATATCTCTGGATCGAGCATGCCGAGCGTAACGCCATCTTCAATGCCGCCCGCTGCGGCACACCGCTCGAAGGCTGCACGCTCTACGTCGAAATCATGCCCTGCATGGATTGCGGACGTGCCATCGTGCAGGCGGGCATCACCAGCGTCGTGGTTTCCTCGGCGCGCATGGCGCAATATTCCTCCACCTACTACGATGAGCATTTCCGCCTGGTCGAAACGCTCTTTGAAGAAGCCGGCGTGACCTGGCGGCAGCATCCGTGATACAACCGATTCGATGAATCGCCTGACACGCCGCTCCGTTCTCGGCGCGTTTGCCGCCGCTCCCGCTATTCTCAAAGGCGCACCCGCCACGGCGTTCTGCCTGGCCGGCGACCGCTATCACAACATCGACTACATCCGCATCGCGCTTGGCAAAACGCTCAATCGCGGCGCCGGACTCTCCATCGATTTCTCCGACGATCTCCAATCGCTCAACACCGCGCACCTTTCGCGCTACAAGCTGCTCATCATGCTGCGCGACGGCATGACGTGGCCCGAAGGCTATGCCGATAACAGCACCTACGCCGGATGGGTGCGCGCCAACGCGCCGCTGGTGAGCGAGCCGCCCTTACTCAAGACCGAAGGCAAGCCGCATTATTGGATCACGCCCGCCCAGGGCAAGGCGGTGAAGGATTTCGCGCAGTCGGGCGGAGGCGTGCTGCTGCTCCACAACGTCACCTACATCAGCCCGCACAATGAGGATTTCAAAGACGTCCTCGGCGCCGTCACCGAAGGCCATCCGCCAATCCGCAGGTTCAAGGTCAAGGTGACCAACTCGAGCCATCCGATTACCGAAGGCGTGCGCGATTTTGTCGTCACCGACGAGCAGCACTTCATGAAGTACCTCAAAGATCCCAAGCACCTGCTGCTCGAAAGCGTCAACGAAGACGGACTCGGCTGGAAGGAATTGGGCCCCAAATCGGCCGCCGGCTGGGCTTACGACTACGGCAAAGGCCGCGTCTCTTACCTGGCGCCGGGCCACATGATCACGGCCCTGTGGAACCCCGAATACGAGAAGTTGCAGAAGAACGCCGTGCGCTGGCTTCTGCGCCATTGAGGAACCAAACGATGAGAGCCGCTTACTACGAAGGCGACAAGAAGATTCGCATCGGCGACTGCGGGACGGCCACGCCCGCGGCCGGTCAGGTTCAGATTCAGGTGTCGCATTGCGGCATCTGCGGCACCGATCTGCATATCTTCCACGGCAACATGGATCATCGCGTGAAGATGCCGCAGGTGATCGGGCATGAGATGTCCGGTACGGTGACGAAAGCGGGTCCGGGCGTCGAAGGCTGGAAAGAGGGCGACCGCATCACGGTGCGCCCGCTCGACTATTGCGGCGAGTGTCCCGCCTGCCGCGCCGGCCACAGCCACATTTGCCAGAAGCTCAAGTTCATCGGCATCGATTCCCCCGGCGCCATGCAGGGCATCTGGAACGTTCCGGTTCACACGCTCCACCGGCTTCCGGCGAATCTGTCGTTTGAGCAGGGCGCGATGATCGAACCGATCGCGGTGGCCTGCCATGACGTGCGGCTCGGCGAATTGCAGCGCGGCGAATACGTCGTGGTGCAGGGAGGCGGGCCCATCGGCGCGCTCATCGCCCTGGTGGCACGCAATGGAGGCGCCAACGTGCTGGTGAGCGAGATCAATCCGCACCGGCTGAGAATGCTCGAATCGCTCGGTATTCGCGGCGTCAATCCCAAGGAAACCGACGTCGCGGAACTGGTGAATCGCGAGACCGGCACCGCCGGCGCCGACGTGGTCTTCGAAGTCACCGGAGCCCCCGGCGCCGCCGCCGCCATGACCGCTCTACCCCGCGTGCGCGGCCGTATCGTCATGGTGGCGATTCACGCCAAGCCGGTTCCGGTCGATCTGTTCCGCTTCTTCTGGCGCGAGATCAAGATGGTGGGCGCGCGCGTCTATGAGCCGGAAGATTTCGAAAAAGCGATCGCTCTCGCCGCCGGTGGAGCGCTGCCTTTCGACAAGCTCATCTCCGCCACCCTTCCTTTGGAAGGTCTGGCCGATGGGTTCCGCCAGCTCGAAGGCGGCGGCGACGTGATGAAGATTCTGATTCAGTGCAGCTAAGGAACGAACATGGGTGTGCTCGATCTGTTCAGGCTGGATGGCAGGATTGCGCTGGTAACCGGCTGCCGCCGCGGCATCGGGAAGGGAATGGCGCTGGGGCTGGCCGAAGCGGGGGCCGACATCGTTGGCGTTAGCCGCTCGCTCGAATCCGATAGCGACATTGAAAGGGAAGTTACCGCGCTCGGCCGCCGCTTTCACGGTTATGCGGCCGATTTCAAGGATCGCGACGCGGTGGCGCGATTCGCCCGCGACGTGACGCGCGATTTTCCCGTCATCGACATTCTTGTGAACAACGCCGGCCACATCCTGCGCAAACCGGCGGCCGAGCACCCGGATGAGTACTGGGATGAAATCATCCAGACCAACCTGAATTCGCAATGGACGCTAAGCCGCGAAATCGGCAAGCGGATGGTGGAGCGCGGCTCCGGCAAGATCATCTTTACCGCGTCTCTGCTGACTTTTCAAGGCGGCATCACCGTGCCCGGCTACGCGGCGAGCAAAGGAGCCATCGGCCAGCTCACCAAGGCGCTGGCCAATGAATGGGCCGGAAAGGGGGTGCAGGTGAACGCCATCGCGCCCGGCTATATCGCCACCGACAACACCACCGCCCTGCGAGCCGATCCGGTGCGCAATCCCGCCATCCTGTCGCGCATCCCCGCGGGCCGCTGGGGCGAACCGGAGGATTTCAAAGGCGCCGCCGTCTTTCTCGCCTCCCGCGCTTCCGATTACGTGAGCGGTGAGATTCTGGTGGTCGATGGCGGCTGGATGGGCCGCTGAGCCCTCTGGTACATTGGAATCGCTATGAAACGCCGCGTCTTCCTATCGCTCGCCACCGCCGCGCTGGCCGCGGATCGCAAAGCCCTTGCCGCCGCGCCCATGCCGATGGGCACACTCGGCAAGAGCGGACTCGAAGTATCGAAGTTCACCCTGGGCGGCTTTCACATGGCCGTCAAGGGCGAGGAGGAAGGCGTCCGCATCATCCATCGCGCCATCGACCTGGGCGTGACGTTCTTTGACAGCGCCCACAAGTACCACAACGGCCGTAGCGATGAAGTCTACGGCAAGGCGCTGACCGGAGGGTTGCGCAAGAAAATCCTCCTGATGTCGAAAGCGCAGTTGCGCGACCGGAAGTCGGCGATGCAGCAGCTTGAAGAAACGCTGAAGCGCATGAACACCGACTACCTCGATCTGTGGCAGTGCCATGAAGTGTCCACGCACGCCGAAGTCGACAAGATCTTCGGCCCCGGCGGCTCGCTGGAAGCGTTTGTCGAAGCGAAGAAACAGGGCAAGGTCCGTCATATCGGCTTCACCGGGCATCACGACCCGACGGTGCACCAGCGCCTGCTCGACGGTTATGACGGATGGGAGACCGTGCAGCATCCCGTCAACCTCGTCGACCCGCACTATCTGAGCTTCATCCATTCGGTGATGCCGAAGATCAAGAAGAAGGGCCTCGGCTTGATCGGCATGAAGAGCAACGCCATCGGCGGCATCACGCAGCATAAGGTCGCCACCATCGAGGAATGCCTGCGCTTCTCGCTCAGCCAACCCGTGGATACGCAGGTTTCCGGCGTCGAAACGGTGGAGCAATTGGAGCAGAATGTCGCCATCGTAAAGGCATTCGAGAAGATGCCGGCAGCCGAGATCAGCACGCTGCTGGAACGTACCGCGAAAGGGCCCATCGGCACGAAAGTGGAACGCTACAAGAAGCCGGCGTCGAATGCGCGCAACGTTGTGCCTCACCAGGACGGTGAGCATATGCGCTGGGCGTAAGCGGAGACGCCTAAGGGTCGCGCCGATCCTCGTTGTACGACCCTGTCTGGAAAGCCTGAGCAGGTATCGGGGCACCATGAGTCCGCCGATGAGACGCATGAGGAATCATATGTCGCTGATCAACCTCATGAACCGCGTACTCGGATTTCAGGCCGCGCCTGACAAGCCGCTCATCTCGCTGGTCATGCTGCTCGACGGTCCACGCCAGTTGGATAACGAGCAGGTGCGGGTGGCGTCGTCCGCCGCCTGGGCCAGACACTACGGCTCAGGCGAAGAGGGAGGCGTGGTGGTCGGTGAGCCGCCCACCTACGTGGTCTCGTCGAGCAACCGGTCGCTGGTTGTCACCAATCAGCCGATGCCTTATGTGAAGGACATGCAGCGTGCCACGCGCCACGTCGCCTCCGACGCGGTGCGCCGCGCGTTTTCCAAACACAAAGCGTTCCTGAGCGTCGATCTGTTGAGGCCGCAGAACCCGGAAGGCAAGGACTTCATCGAGTGCATGGGGCTTCTGGGCAAGCTCACCTCGCAACTGGTGGAAGACGATTGCCTGGTACTGATCTCGCCGCACACCAATCAGATGCGGCTTTGCGGCCTGGCGCTCAAGGACCGCCTGGAAGGCGCCAATCCCTTCGATGCGTTCCGCGAAACGGCCGTTGAGCCGAAAGAGGGGGAAACGCCGCCGGTGGCGCTCGAAGCCCAGCGCCGCTGGCAGGAGTTTCTCGACGCTTTCCGCACGCGCCAGCCCGGGCAGCTATTTTCCGTCAAGGTTGTGGTCTCCGACGGCAAGTTGAAGGAGCGCATCTGGATTCGCGTCTGCAACATCAACGGCGAACGGATCGCCGGACTGATCGACAGCCATCCGCACCGGCTCGAGCTGAAGCAGGGCGATCGCGTCTGGGCCACCGCATCGGAGATCAGCGACTGGATGTTCGTACGCCAGGGCAGCCTGGTGGGCGGATTCAGTGAACGCGTCATCGCCAGCCACCAGCATGGCTGATGGTATAGTCGCCAGAGGTGCGGCTACTGGCGGGGCGCTCAGGTCCTTATCTTCTTCTGCTCGCCGAAATCCTGCTCTTCTTTCGCAAGGTTCTGTTCGTGCCCGGGTTCGTCATCCCCTGGGACATTCGCGGCTATCACCTGCCCATCGCCTGGTTTACCGCCGAATCGTTGCGCGCCTGGGAGCTGCCGCTCTGGGACCCATCGGTCTACTGCGGCCGTCCGCTCTACGCCAACCTCACCACGCAGCTTTTCTATCCGCCCACCATCGCCGCACTGTTGATTCATAACCTCACCGCGCCCGGCAGTTCGGACGCGCTGCTCTACGTGCTGGAGTGGCAACTGGTGCTGCATGTATTCGCGGGCGGATGCTTCACCTACTGGCTGGCGCGAGAACTCGGCCTCGATACGGTGTGTTCGCTGGCGGCGGCGACGGCCTTCCAATTGGGCGCGTTCTTTTCCTCGCAGACGCAGCACCTGGGCGCAATCAACGCCGCCTGCTACCTGCCCCTGGTCTGGTGGAGCCTGTTGCGCTTTCAACGCTCGGGCGCGGTGCGCTGGGCGGCTGTCACCGCGATTGCGTTGTCGATGGTGTTCCTCGCCGGGTTCCCGGCGGTGACCAGCGCCGTATTCGGATTCGCCGCCATCTTCGGCGCGCTGCATGGCTGGCGCACGTTTGCCGCCGCCATCGCCGCGCTGGCCGCCTCGCTGGTATTGAGCGCCGTGCAGCTACTGCCCACGCTCGAGCTCACAGGGCTTTCGGTGGCGCGCTACCGCATGGATTGGATGGGCACCGGCGGCGGCATCCCGGCCGGTTCCCTTTGGACGCTGCTCTCGCCGAATCATTTCGGCGTCTTCGATCTCAAGACGTTTCGTCAGCCGCACGATCCCACGTTCCTCTACTTGTACTCCGGCCTGACGGTGCTGGCGCTGGCGGCGCTGGCGCTGTGGAGGCGGCCGGCTTTCGTTTGGCGCTACGCCTTGCTCACCGCGGCCGGACTGCTGTGGATGCTCGGCGATTCCACCCCGCTCGGACGCGTTGGGTTCGTTTCGCTGCCGGATTTCCTGAAGTCCGCCATCTACCTCGAATTCGCCATGGTTGCTTTCAGCCTGGCGCTGGCGGTGCTGTGCGGCTACGGTCTGGCGGCGATCCCAGCGCGCTGGCGATGGCCGGTTCTCGCGGCCGTCGCCATGGATTTGATCCTGGTCAGTTCCTCGCGCCCCATCAACACGGCGTGGAAATTCGAGAATCCCGGCATCGGAGAGGCGCACGTCGATGGTGTGCCGGAAGTGCTTCAGACGATACGAAAGCTGACGGGCAGCGCGACGCCGCCCTATCGCATCGACACCGTGGAGGAGTCGATGGATTGGGCCATGGGCGCCCCTATCACGGCGGTTCCCACCGCTTCCGGCAACGACCCCTTCGCGCTCGATGCCTTCATGACCGCCCGCCGGCAATTCGTAAAAGGTGAGCGCTGGGGCCGCTACTACGAAGTCGGCGATTTGACTTCCCCTATGCTCGATTTCATGAACGTGCGCTACGTGCTTTCACGGAACCCCATCGATGACGCGACGCTCGATCAGGCCCGTTTTCGCGCCGTCGCCACGCTGCCTGGGCGCCTGGTTTACGAGAACCTGGAAGTGCGGCCGCGCTTTTCGGTCGAGCCTGGCGGCACGGTGACGGCGTCCGTCTATCGCGGTAACCGCGTGGTGCTCGAAACCACGGCGCCGGGTCCGGCCACGCTGATCACGTCGGAAGCCGCCTATCCAGGCTGGCGAGTGTTTGTCGATGGCAGCGAAACAGCCTTCGGGGTGGCGCATGGAGCGTTCCGCTCCGTGGCGCTGCCTGCGGGCCGCCACACCGTCGAGATGCGCTTCGAGCCGTCGATCCTGCGAAAGGGCGCATGGATCTCCCTGGCGGCCCTGCTGATCCTCGGCTTCCTCGCCGCCCGCCGCTAAGCGCCTTACTTGGGTAGCGCACGCAGTGTTTCGCACCGTGACGCTGCCCGTCGAGGTACGTGGATCTCCGTGGCGCCGCGGAAGCCTATCCCGGCCGGCGCGCCTCACGTGGGTTCCGGACCGTGGCGCTGCCCGCGAGCCGCTACACCGTCGAGGTACGTGGATCTCCGTGGCGCCGTGGAAGCCTATCCCGGCCGGCGCGCCCTACGTGGGTTCGGGACAGTGGCTACGCATCGAATCTTCGATCCCGCGCAAAGGCCCGCGGATGTCCGTGGCCGCCCTGCTGATCCTCGGTTCCTCGCCGCCCGCCGCTAACCGTTAAGATAGAGGAAATGGGTTTATCCGCGCATACTTTGGGTGCGCGGTTCTGGTCATTGATAGCCGCTACGTTTCTCGGCTTCCTCGGAATCGGAACCGTGCTGCCGAGACTGGCGCCGCATGTTCGCCACGACCTTGGCGGCACAGACCAGACGGTGGGTTTCGTCATCGGCATCTTCTCGCTGGTCGCTCTCGGCAGCCGCTTCTTCTCCGGCCCGCTGGCCGACAATCGAGGCCGCAAGACCGCGCTTTTCGTTGGTCTGTCGAGCTGTGGACTGGCCGGCCTCGCCTATCTTCTTCCCATCGGCATCACGGCCGCCTACCTGGGGCGCATCCTGCAGGGCTTTGGGGAAGCGTGCCTCTATACGGGCGCGGCCGCCTGGGCCGTCGAAATCGCGGGCATCGAGCGCAGCAGCCAGGCACTCGGCTATGTCAGCACCGGCATCTGGGGCGGCATCTCCGTCGGGCCGGTGGTGGGCCACTGGCTGGGAACGTTCGAACTGGCGGCCCTGATGCAGACCGTTTGTGCCGTGGCGGCGGTGGCGTTTCTTTCGCGCATTCCCGAAACCTACGTTCCTTCGCACGCCCCGCGCCGCTTCACCATTCCCCGGCATCAGATCATGCCCGGCATCGCCATGGGATTCGTGAACGTCCACTATCCCGTCATCACGGGATTTCTCATCCTCCATCTGGCTAATCACGGCAACTCGGGTCCCGCCGCGTTCTCCACTTACGCAGCGGTTATCCTGCTTTCGCGCTTCTTTCTTGGCGGCCTGCCCGACCGCATCCCCAGTGGCGTGACGTTCTACGGCGGGCTGGTCTGCATGGCGGTGGGCCTTAGCATTCTGGCCACGGGGCCGGAAACCGCGGTGGCCATCGGCGCCGCCGCGATCCTGGGATTTGGATTCTCCTTTCCATGGGCTTCGGTGGCCACCGTTGTGCTGCGCAAAACGCCAGCCAATGAGCGCGGATCGGCGGTCAGTTTCCTGAGCGCCTTCTACGACCTGTTTGTCGGTATCAGTTCCTTCGGCGCCGGTGCGCTGGCCAAGCGCCACGGCTACTCGTCCGCCTTCGTGATGGCGGTGATCGGCGTTATCTGCGCCGCCGTCGCGGGCCGCTGGGTCTTCTTTCAAGCCGAAGATCAGCCGCGCCCGCAGGCGGTCAGCTCATCAGAAGGCGAACTTCAAAGCGAACTGTAGGATACGCGGGTCCGCGGCCGAAGTGATCCTGCCGAACTGTGCCGCCGACCGGTTCGCATTCGGCGCATTCAACCGCACCGTATTGAAGATGTTGAAGAATTCGGCGCGGAACTGCACCGTATATTTCTCGGCGATCACCGTATTCTTGACGGCCGAAAAGTCGGCATTGAAGAAGCGCGGCCCGCGCAGGTTGTTGCGGCCCGAGTTACCGAACGTGCCTTCGCGGTTGAAGGCGAATAGCGACGTATCGAACCACTGGTTGATCATGTCCGCGCGTGAGCGGCCGTAGGAAAGCTGCGGTTCCCCGCCGAGGAAATCGGCGCGGTCGCGTCCGATACCGGTGAGCGAATTGTCCCGGCCCGCGGCGATCGAAAACGGGAACCCCGATTGCCACACCGCGATCGAATTGACGGCCCACCCGTTGAGCAGCAGCGACCGAGCGCCGGTGACGTTGAACTTCGGAATCTCCCAGACGTTGGAAAACTTGAACACGTGCGTCACGTCGTCGTTTGACACCGCATAGTCGTAGCGGCGGTTATTCGGAGTAATCCATCCGAAATCGTCGATGGTCTTCTGCCAGGTGTAGTTGCCGAGAAGGGACAGACCTTTGGAAAAGCGCCGTTCGGCGTTCCACTGCATGGACTGGAAGTGCGCATTGTTGCCCGATTCCCAGGAACCTACGTTTGAATAGTCGCGATGAATGCGCCGCGCCTGCGTGTTGGCGATGGTGGAGACGCCGGGCGTGTAGATGGCCGGATTGATCTCCCGGAAGGGTCCATTGAACGACTGCCAGGTGCCCTTGTTGGCGTAGTAACCCACACGGAACACCCAGTCGGAAACCTGCCGCTCCACCATCAGGTTCCAGGTCAGCAGTTGGGGAATCCGGTAGTCCTTATCGAAGAACGCGCGGATGGCGGCGGGCGTCGTGAACACAGCCTCCGGCCCGCGCACCTTGGTGCCGTACTGTTCCGGGAACGGATTCGCCACGCCCGCGCTTGCGTAGGGATCCTCGAAAGAAACCACGTCGAAGCGGAAGGTCGGGGCGAATGGAGCGATGTTGGTGAAGGGATTGTAGGCGCTCGCCTGCGGGGCGGTGTAGTAGTAACCCGCGCCGCCGCGAATACTGGTCTTGCCGTCCTGCGTCAGACGGTAGGCGAAGCCCACGCGCGGGGCGAGATTCGACCATACGGCGTTAGACCCCGCCACTGGGCAACCCTCGTCGTGATTCTCGCCGCCATACAGCATGCCCACGGGCGCGTTGGGATAGCGCACGGACTTCTTCCCGGGCTGGAAGCACACCACGCGTCCCTGCCGGTCGTAGTAGGGAAGATAGGGATCCCAGCGCAGACCGAGGTTCAAGGTCAGGTTCTGTGAGACGCGCCAGTTGTCCTGAGCGAAGAACCCCCACTTGGTGCCTTTGAGATCCTTGAATTCGCCGCCGCCCTGCACAAACGTCGCCGCGCGCCCGATCAGGAAATCGGCCAGACCTTCGCCGGTGATCTGTCCGGAGAAGGTGAAGTTGCCCATCATCTGGAACGTGTTGCGAATATCGTTGCGGATGCGGATGGCTTCCCCGCCAAGCCGGAACTCGTGTGCGCCGCGAACCTTCGTCACCACCTCGCGGAACGTGAAATTCGAACGGTCGAAATCGCCCTTGTGCGCCGTGCCGACACCGAAGCCGCCGGTGATGGAAAGATTCAGCGCCGGTGGCGCCTTCAGTTCCGAATCCTGCGGCCCGGCGATGTTGACTCCCGCGTCGCGGAAGCTGAACGGCGCGCCCGAGAGCGATCCGCCGCGCTGCCGGTTATAGCCGAAGGTGGAGTTCACCAGAAACGTCGGCGAGACGGTGAAGGTGTGGACGATGGAGATATTCTGCACGCGCACGGCGTTGCCGCCGGTGGAGCGAATCACGTTGTCTTCGGGAATGAAGGCGGGCCGGTCGAAATCGGTGAAGAAGTAGCGGCCGCTCACCTGATGGCGCCCGGTCATCCAATCGACCTTCGGCATGAACTGATTCTCGGTTTCCACCTGTTGCGCGCCGGGGAAGGTCAACTGGCGCCCGGGCCCGTTGGGAACCGGCACCTTGCCGAGGAAGAACGACGCCGGTTTCACGATGCGCGACGTGGGGATCATGTTGCCGGCGAAGGGCTGATTATTAACGGGATCGACCAGGCGGGTGGACAGGGCGGAGAAGTCGCCGCGCCGTTCCGCTTCCGTGGGAACGAACCCAACGCGGCCCGATGGCGCGATGCGGGTGCGGGTTCCCTGGTAGGTGCCAAAGAAGAACAGCTTGTTGCGCAGAACCGGCCCGCCGAAGGTGGCGCCGAACTGGTTGCGCTTGAGCGTATCCTGCGTGGGAGCGAAGAAATTGCGCGCGTTCAGCACGCCGTTGCGCAGGAAGTTGAACATGCTGCCGTGGAAATCGTTGGTGCCCGATTTGGTGACGATGTTCACCACGCCACCGCCCGCGTTGCCGTATTCGGCGGTGAAGTTGGACGATTGCAGGTTGAACTCCTGCAGCGAGTCCGGATTCGGGAACGGCAGGTTCATGTTGATGTAGGAATCGTTATGGTCGGTGGCGTCCAGTTGATAGTTGACCTGGGCCGAACCGGCGCCGTTGACGCCCGCCGTCTGCTCACCGGGGTAGACGCCTCCGTGGCAATTCTCTCCGCAATAACGGCTGGTCAAATTGACGGTGCCGGCCGCCAGGAACACCAGCGTCTGCGCGCCGCGGCCGTTCAATGGCAGCTCCACCACCGATTTCTGGCCGATCAACTGGCCGTTGGCCGCCGTCTTGGTCACCACCAGTTCGGTGTCGCCTTGAACCGTGACTTGCTCGCTCACCTGCCCAAGCTGCATGGTGACGGTTTGATTGGCGACCTGATTGACGGTCAGCCGGATGCCCGACTGCAGATAAGTCGAGAAGCCCGACTTCTCGAGCCGAAGCTCATAGGTGCCCACCGGCAGACGCGGGAACAGGAACGCTCCCGTGGCGTCGGTGGTAATGTCTTGCGTGAAGCCGGTATCGACGTTGCGGACGCGTACCTGCACTTGAGGCAGAGTCGCGCCCGAGGAATCGAGCGCTGTGCCAGTCAGGCTGGCGGTTGTGAATTGTGCTGAAGCGAGTGCCGTGAACACCGCCAGCAGAGTGAGAAAGCGAAGAGCCATACGACCTCCCAGATGTTCGAAAACCACCGAACAACGCGGTTCCGCAGGATCAGGAGAGAGTATATAAGAGAGTCGGGCCTGAATGCTTTGCGAGTTTTGGGCTCCGAAGTTGCATACACTGATGTTATGGCCAAAGCGCGGTCGCGAACGGGATCAACGCGTGAGCGGCGAGTATCCCGCACGCTCAGCTTGCCGCTTTCGAAGCTTCACGCGGCCCAGCGAGCCCTGGGCGCTACCACCGCTACCGAAACCGTCGAGCGGGCCCTGGATCTCGTCGTATTCCAGCAGGCGCTTGTCCGGGGAACCAGGGCAATGCTCGGAATCTCGCTCGCATCGCCGGACATGGAACCGTGAGGGCCCATTCGAATACCTAAGTTCCATCGTCGCGCAAGAGCTTCGGTCTGGTGCGCGGGGGGCTGCCGATCGTCGCGCGCTGGAGCGTCACGTGCTGAGCGTCTATGAACGGGTGGGTCGGATTATCACTCCTCCCGCTGGCGTGTGGAACCAGTCCGGAGATGTTCTGGCGGCGATGACAAGCGAGGGGCTTGAGTTGGCCAGGGTTTCCAAGTCTTTCTCCAATGACATCTTGCTGGCTCTATCATGCGGCCACGCCGGTTGTGTGCTCATCACCGAAAACTATCGCGACTTTTCGCGAATCCAGAAATTCGCGCGTTTCGAGTTCATCCCTCCCGGGCCGTCAAAGAATCCGCGGTAACCTTACGTGACAATGTGAGCACGCCAATGCTGGCGCCGTCGGCGTCCCAACCTCCCATTCGAAAACCCCGTAAAGCGAAACATTCCGCCCTTTTTTTGTAGATCGAATCCGCTTCCTTCCTCTATACTCAACGCTATACAAGTCCAGTAACCGGACGTTTGATCCGGTGCCAACCTTCCTTTCCTGTTCGGAGGAGTTTCCTTGATTCGTGTTCTGGTTACCGGTGCGTCCGGATTTGTCGGCGGTGCATTGCTTCGTTGGTTTACGTCGCGAAGCATGTGTGTTTCTGCGGTTACCCGGAGGCCGGGCCCCGGTTACGTTGCCGAACTGTCGGATCCGCGGCAGGCGCTAGCCGTGGTGGAATCCTTCCGGCCGGACGTAATCGTACATAGCGCGATGTACAGCGGGCATCCTCAAACCGCGGCCGGCCGCCGCCAGTGCCTGCGCGATTCGGTGGAGGCCACGCACAACGTCCTTGAAGCGGCTCTGGTCCGCGACGCGAAAGTGATTTTCATCGGAAGCTCAACCGTATACCGGCAGAGTGAAGAGCCGCTGCGGGAAACCAGCCCCATCGATCCGGCCACCGATCGCGGCGCGGCCAAGGCGGCTGCGGCCGCCGTGTTTCGTAGCTTCCTCCGGCAGCATGGGCTCAAAGGGGCGGAGCTGCGGCTGTTCAGCGTGTATGGTCCGGGCGAGCCCGGCACGCGATTCATTCCCGTGCTGCTCAGGGCCGCCGAAACCGGTGAAGCGATCCGTTTGAAGCGCGGGCCGCGTCATGACTTCGTTCACGTGGACGACGTCTGCCGGGCCTGTGAACTGGCGATCCATGCCACCCTCGATCCCGGCGACGTTTTCAACATCGCCGGCGGGGTGGAATACGCCAATGAAGAAGTAGTAGCGGCGGCCGAGGCGGTGACCGGCAGGCGGATCACGATCGCCCGCGAACCGCACTCCGGCCATCCTCCCGATACCGCGCACTGGTGTGCCGACATCGGCAAGGCGCGGAGCGTGCTGGGCTGGACTCCAAGCCACACGCTAAACACCGGACTTGCCGCGACCGCCCAATGGCGGAAGGAGGTAGAAGAAGCATGCTTAGCGTAAGCGTGATCGCCCCGGTTTACCGCAATGAGTCGACGTTGGCCTCCCTGGTTCACCGCATCCGGCAGGTCACCGAAGGCGAGATCGTACTGGTGAACGACGCGAGCCCCGATGGGTCCGGGCGCGTGATGGACGATCTGGCCCGGAAATACGCCCGCGTGCGTGCCATTCATTTGGCGGAAAACGGCGGACAATCGCGGGCCGTGCTGCGAGGGATGAGGGAGTCCACCGGGCAGAGGATCGTGGTGATGGATGCCGACCTGCAGGATCCCCCCGAGGCGATTCCGCTCCTGCTTCAGGAAATGGACCGCAACGGCTGGGATGCGGTCTTCGCCGGCCGTCGCGGCGTGTATCAGGGCTACGCGCGAATGGTGACATCGAAGCTGTTCAAGCTGGCGATCCACCTGATGTGCCACACGCCCGTGGATGCCGGCGGTTTCTACGCGATCACGCGAGCCGTAGCCACGGATCTGGCTACCCTGCGCGTGCGCTATCCCTATCTGCCCGCCATGATCGGCTATACCACCAAACACCTGCGGTCGATTCCCGTGAAACGCGAAGTCCGCCCGGAGGGCCGGTCCGCGTATTCCCCCTTCAGCCGCACCGGCGTGGCCTGGAAGGGACTGCGCACCGCGTTCGAATTGAAAGCAATGAGGTTCTGAAAATGCAGACGACGCTCGCACACGAGCAACACGCACAAAGACAGCGCGACTATTTCGCCACCGCGGTGAGACCCGGCATGCTGCCCGAGGCGACACCTTACATCCTGCGCCACGTCGGCCAACTGCTGGCGCAAGCCGGCATCGCCCCCGGATCGAGCGTGCTCGATATCGGCTGCGGCATGGGGAGATTCAGCTTTCTGCTGGCCGAGCGGGGATTCCGCGTCGAATCGCTCGACGTTTCGCCCTTCATGATCGACCGGCTGCGAGAATTCGATGGCGGCCGGTACGGCATTCGCGCCTGGTGCGCGGACCTGGCCCATCCGCCCGCGGAACTGCTCGGCCGGTTTGACGCCGTGGTGGGCTTCTTCATGCTGCATCACTTTGTGGAGCTCGACCCGGTGTTTCCCGCCGTCGAGAGATTGCTGCGGCCCGGGGGCCGGGCGGCGTTCGTCGAACCGAATCCTTACAACCCGCTCTACTACCTCCAGGTTCTTTCACGGCCCGATATGAAATGGGCCGCGGAGAAGGGAATGCTGAATCTGCGCCGCGGCAAGGTGTTCGGCCACATGCGATCCGCCGGGCTGCAGTCGCCCACGCTCGACCGGTATGGCTTTCTGCCTCCCTTTCTGCGCAATACGAAGTGGGGCGGGCCGGTGGAACGTGTCCTGGAGTCGGTGCCCGGACTGGGCCCGGTGCTGCCCTTCCAGATCTTCACGGCACGGAAGCCGGCCAGGTGAACGTGCCAAGCTTCACTCCCCAGCGGCTGCGCAAGCTGCTCGAAATCGACCGGGATCACTTCTGGTTTTCCGGCCGCCGCAAGCTGGTCCGGCAGTTGCTCGAACGTCCGTCGCGGGATACGCGTGTGCTCGATCTGGGCTCGGGCGCGGGAACCAACGCCGATTGGATGGCCAGGCTCGGCTACGACGTTACGGCCGTCGATTTTTTACCGGCGGGGCTCGAAGCGCTTCGCCGGCGGTCGCCGGGTGTGGCGGTGGTGCAGTCAAGCGCCGAAGCCGTCGGGCTGAAGGAAGCGAGCTTCGATATCGTTCTCTTGCTGGACGTGATTGAGCATCTGGACGACCGGCGGGTGCTTGGCGAGGCGGCGCGATTGCTCCGTCCGGGCGGCGCGGTGATTGTCACCGTCCCGGCCTTCGCCTGGCTGTGGAGCTATCGCGACGATGCCGCCGGACACAGGCGCCGCTACTCCGGGCGTCTGCTGATCGAGCGCATGCGCCAGGCCGGCTTTGAGGTGGAGCGAGTGCGCTACTACCAGTGCCTGCTGTTCCCATTGGCCGTCGTTACGCGAATGGCGGGCCGGCGGGACGCGCGCCTGCGCGATCTGGAGGATATGCCGCCGGCACCCGTCAACCGCCTCTTTCGCGCCGTAAACGATTTTGAGGTACGGCTGGGCCGCGCGATCCGATGGCCCTGGGGATCGACGCTGGCGGCGCTCGGCAGAAAGGCCGCGGCATGATCGACCTGTTTCTATTCAGCACGAATGCGCCATTCGCGCGGGCCTGCTGCGACGCCGGCGTGGCGGGTGTCGTGATCGACTGGGAGAATCGCGGCAAGCGCGACCGGCAGGCGGGCTTCGATACGCAGATCAACGGCGACACGGCCCGCGATCTGATGCGCGTGCGCCAGGCCGGCTGCCGCCGGATCGTTTGCCGCATCAACGGCCTGCACGACGGCACCGAAGCCGAAGTGGAAGAAGCGATCTCGGGCGGGGCCAGCGAAATTCTGCTGCCGATGGTGCGCGAGCCGCGCGAAGCCCTGCAGGTGTGGCGCATGGTCGCGGGGCGCGCCGGCCTTGGCATCCTGATCGAAACGCGTCAGGCAGCGGCGCGTGCCGGTGAGTTCGGCTCACTGCCTCTTGCACGCATCTATGTCGGTTTGAACGACCTGTCGATCGAACTCGGCAATCGCTCGCTGTTCCGGGCGCTGGCCGATGGCACCGTCGATCTCATCCGCCGCGATCTGCGGCACTCGACGGTTCCCTTTGGCATTGGCGGCTTGACGGTGCCCGAAGGCGGCTATCCTCTTCCATGCTCGCTGCTGGCGGGGGAACTGGCGCGGCTGAACGCTTCCTTCACTTTCCTGCGCCGGTCGTTCCTGCGCGACATTCACGGACGGAAGCCGGAAGTGGAGATTCCCCGCATCCTGGCCGGGATCGCAGAGAAACGCAGCCGTTCCGCCGCCGAGATCGAACGCGACCGGCAAGCGTTCCTCGAAGCCGCCGAGCCGGTACAGGGAGCCCCGCAATGGATGGCCGCCGCCGCTGGATAGCGCTGGTGCTGACGATGACCGCCGCGGCGGCTTGCTCGGTCGTGGCGGGCGACCGGCGCGACCGCTGGTTCTATGACGAAGCCTGGATGCTCCAGGTGCTCGATCGCGTTCTGGGCGGCGAAGTTCTCTATCGTGACGTTTCCTTCGGCGTCACTCCCCTCTCGGTTTACCTGTTGCAGGCGGTGGGAGCCTTTACCGGCGCCGAGGCGTGGCTGTTGCGGGCTCTCAACGCCCTTTGCATGCTGGCGATGGCGGCACTGGCGGTGTGCATCGCACGGCGTCTCGGCGCCTCCCAGGCCATGGCCGGCGCCGTCGCCATTAGCATCGCCGCCTGGATGCGGCCCTGGCCATCGGCCAACTACAGCTATCTGGCGCAGTTGTTCCTGATGGCGGCGGGCGCGGCTATCCTCGAGTCGCGGCCCGTGCTTGCCGGATCCTTCGCCGGACTCGCTTTCGCCGCCAAACAGAACGTGGGACTGCTGGCGCTGCTGTTTGTCCTCTCGTTTCATCGCCGGCAATGGTGGAAGCCCGCCGGCGCCTTCCTGTTGATGGGCGCGCTGCCGTTGGCTCCCGTGATTGCAACCGGCGGTGGGGCCGGCCTGCTCGAATTCGGATTCCTAGGCAAAACGGTTTATCTCGGGCGCGCGGGCACTCTGCCGCCGGTGGAGGGAGCCGTTCGCATGACGCAATTCGCCGCCGATCGCGATTGGGTGACGCTGCTGCCCGCCTTGCTGAAATTCGCGCCTTTCGTCTTCGCGTTGGCGCCGCTGGTTCTGGCGTTTGCCGGCTGGCGGGAGAAGCCGCTGCGGATCGCGGCGGCGCTTGGGATCGCTTCGCTGGCCGGTACCGCGCCGCGGCTCGATCTCGACCACGTTCGCGTCGCGGTACCGGCCTGTCTTTGCGCCTTGGCTTGTCTGATGGTGCGCCATGTACGATCGCCACGCATGGCCGCCGCCTGCCTTGCGATTCCTGGCATCGGGTTCGGCCTCCATGAGTACGGCGCTCCGCTCGCCGCCATCGCTAGCGGTGCCATGCATCCGGTCGATCTGCCGCACTATCGTTTCGTCTACGCCGCCGCGCCGCAGATCGGCGAAATCCGCGAGCAGTCCCGCCAGCTTCGCGAGATGGCCTCCGGCCGGGATCTCTATCTGCAATCGCCGCGCGCGGGCATTCTGTATCTGCTGACCGGTTTGCGCAACCGGACGCCCTTCGACTATCCGCTGGTCACCACCTTCGGCCGCGATGGGCAGCGGCGGGTGATTGGCGATTTCGAATCCGGCCACATCGCCTGCGCCTGGGTCGAGACCATCGAGAGCGCCCAGTTGGCGCCGATCGAGCTGGTCCGCTACCTCAACACGTCGCTTGCGCCGAACGCCACGGTGGCCGGGGGAACCCTTTACTGCCGCTAATGCCTGGGCCTTCGAGCGCCGATAGACGGGGAGAATGAAGAAGGCGACCCTCATCCAGCTTTCGGTCGGCTTGGCCCTTTTCCTGATCTTTGGATTCCTGCACGATCAACTGTTCATCGGGGCCCTGCTCGCCATGGGGCGCAATCCGAAACAATGCCCGCTCGACCAGGCGATGAAGAGCATGGACGCCTCCAAGCGGCGCCATGACAAGAAGCAGTCGATCAAGGCCAACAGCCGCCTGCTCCGAAAAGACGACGCCGAGAAGCTGGAACTGTGGGAGACGCCGGGCGGCCCGTTCTGGATTCCGTCCGGAAATGCCGAGGCGGTGCTTTACGATCTGGCCGAGCAGGAGAACGGCATCTATGAGCAGGGTGTACACGGCGTCAAGCCGGGCGACATCGTGCTCGACTGCGGCGCCAATATCGGCGTCTACACGCGCCGGGCGCTCGCTCGCGGCGCGAAAAAAGTGGTGGCCATCGAGCCCGCGCCCGAGAACCTGAAGAGCCTGCGCCGCAACTTCGCCAAGGAAATCGAAGAAGGCAGGGTGATCGTCTACGCCAAGGGTGTTTGGGACAAGGACGATGTGCTGCCGATGAATGTCGACCCATCGAACTCCGCCGGCGACAGCTTCGTGATGAAGCGCGATGGCTCGTTCGTCATCAATCTGCCGTTGACCACCATCGACAAGCTGGTGGCCGAACTAGGTCTCGATCGCGTCGATTTCATTAAATTCGATATCGAAGGCGCCGAGCGCAACGCGCTGCGCGGCGCCAGGGAAACGCTGGCCAGGTTCAAACCGCGCATGGCCGTCTGCGTCTATCACCTCGCCGACGATCAGATCGCCGTTCCGGCCGCCGCCCGTGAAGCCTGGCCGGAATACAAATACGATTGCGGACCCTGCGTCGTCTCCGACATGCACATCATGCCGGAAGTCTATTTCTTCCACGGACGCTCCTGAAACCTGCCCGCCTACCAGGCGCGCGACCAGCGCGGCCCGGCGGTGGTTTCATCGCGCAGTCTCGCATCCACGCCCGCTTCCAATTCGATTTGCCGGCCGTATAGCCAGAGCAAGTCCGATAGCCGGTTGAGATAGCGCAGCACGTTCGGCTGAAGGGCGATGCCTTCCTCGGTCACCCGGACGGCCAGCCGCTCCGCGCGCCGGCACACCGTACGCGCCACGTCGAACGCCGCCGCCGCCGCGTCTTCCCCCGGTACCGACCAGTCGCTCAGGATTCCCGGTATGGCTTCGATCCGGTGAACCGCCGCCGTCAACGCATCCACCAGCGAATCGTCGATGGGGGGGATTCCTTTCTTGCTTTCGGGCGGAGTCGAGATCGCCGAAGCCACTTTGAACAACTCGCGTTGAATGCGCTTTGCCTCGGTCTTGATCTCCACGTTCGCGCAGATGGATCGTGCAAAGCCGATGCTCGAAATCGCTTCATCGATGGTGCCGTAAGCCTCCACCCGCAGGCTCGCCTTGGAAACGCGAATCCCTCCGGAAAGTCCCGTTGTGCCGTTATCTCCGCGCATGGTTGCGATCGACATGAGAGAAGCCTCCTTAGTGAAATTGAAAATCGAGCCCCGTCACCAATGTGGCGCGCGGCGATTGAAAGCCGTTCTCGAAATAGCGGCGATTCAGAATGTTGTCCACCTTGAAGCGCCAGTTCAACGCGTAGCGGTCCGTCTCGCGCAGGCGTATCGACAGAACACCATCCGCCTTCACATAGCCCGGATAAAGATAGGCACGTGCGCGCCCGGCGGCCGAAAGCGAGTTGTGATAGGCGCCCGAGCGGTAGAGATCGAAAGTAAGCTCGGCTCGCCGGTTGAGACGTTGGTTCCAGAACGCGGTGAACGAATGTGCCGGTACGCTGAGCGCCCTGTAGAAGCCGCGCACCGCGGTGTCCTGATCGGTATCGGCGTTGACGTAGGTATAGGAGCCCCGCCACAATGTCGAACGCCAGGGACGGAATTCGGCCGCCGCCTCCGCTCCTCGCGAGATGCCTCCCGCTCCGTTGTAGTAGCCCGAAGTCCGCCCGAAAGGATCGGAGGAGGCGGCGATCACGGCGGCGACCGAATCGAACTGCGTGATCTGCGCGATGCGTGTATAGAACCAGGTGGCGCTGATTCGAATGCGGTCGCGCAGCAGGTATTGATCGATGCCGGCGTCGGCGGAGTTATAGCGGTCGGGCGCCAGGCGCGGGTCGCCGTAGGGTGTGAAGACCACGGCGTTGGTCACCGCGTTGTAGAAGAAGCCTGAGCCATACCGCTCATACAACCCCGGTGCGCGATAGGAATTGCCGAAGTGCGCGCGCAGCTTTGTTCCGGTCCGTGCCGCGAAATACGAGGCGGCGAAGTCGCCCGTGAGGGCCCGCGGAGGCGAGGTGGAGGCCGCCGCGTCGTAGTTGTTCGACACGCCGGCATAGGCGAAGGTGGGGCGGCCGGTGGCGAAGCTCTGCGCCCTGCCCGAGAGCGAAAGCTGCAGCCGCTGGTTCAGCAGCGCCGTCTGCGCCGCGAAATAGCCGGCGTAGGATCGCTGATTGGCCCGAGTGCGCGTGGTAACCGTGGAAGGCGCCGGGAGCCGGTTGTCGTCGGCATTGAGATAGCCTTCCCGCTCAAACTCGAATCCGCCGAGCAAGGTGGTGTTCCGGCCGGGGCGCCCGTTCACCCTCCCGTCCACCGTGTCGATGGATCCTTGAAAAAGGCTCAGATTCGAAAGGCGCGGCTGCGTGCCCACGCCCGCCGGTCCGTTCTGAAAGTCGCGATCGGTGTGGACGTGCTGATAGCTCGCCTGTAGATCGAGGGCGGCGCTTACGTTCCGCCGCGCGATCCAGGCACCGCTCCAGAACCGCGAAGCACGCCGGTTATCGGCATCGTTCCGGTTCGGGATGAAGGTCGAGTTGCCCGGTGAGAATGGCAGCCCCAACGCCGACTTTCGAACTTCCTCCGGCGCCAGCGGGATCGCCCGCACGATCGTCGTGGACGGTATGTTCGCTGCCGGCAGGCCGGTGGCCGTGGGACTGAGGTTGGGCTGCACGAAATCGTCCGAAACAATCAGCCGGCTTGAGAGCGAAGTGCGGGAGCCCGGCGTGTAGCGCACAAACGACTGCAGGCCGCTGCTGCGCGCGCGGTCGTCGCCATCCACTCCGCTGAGCACATTCAAATGCAGCAGACCGGCGCTGTAGGTCAGCCGGTTGCCGGCAAGGCCGCCGCTTACCGCGCCGCGGCCGCGCAGGAAACCGAGCGATCCTCCTTCCATCAGCAGGTTGCCATGCATGGGGCCGCCGCCCGGGTCCGAAACCACATTGATCGTGCCGCCCACGGCATTGGTGCCATACAGCGAGGAGCCCGATCCGCGCAGCACTTCGATGCGGTCCGGGCGAATGACGTTCAACGTGGAAATAAAAGAACTGGCATCGCCCTGCGTGGTGGCGGCGTCGCGAAATCGCAGGCCGTCGATCAGGATCGCCGTCGCGTCCGCCCGAAGTCCACGCATGCGAATCGTAGTCGATTGCCCCGGCCCGCCCAGGTTGCGGATCAGCAGTCCGGGCGTGTCGCGCAACGCTTCGGTGACGCTATATTCGCCGCGCTGCTCGATCTCGGCGGCGGTGACAAGAGAGGCGGATTTCGAGACCTGATCGACGCTTTGCGCCGACCCCTCGGCGGTGACCAGAACCTGCTGATCGAGACCGGCAATCTTCAGAACCACGCGGGACGCCGTTCCGGGCGCGCTTGGCACCGTGGCGGCGCGGAACCCATCCGCCGAAACCGTAAGCAGAACGCTGCCGCGATAGCCGGCATCGAACCGGTACGATCCATCGGCCGCGGTGACCGTTGAAGCTTCGGGCGTGTGGCGCCCGGTTTGATAGAGCGCAACCTTGGCGCCGGGAATCGGGCGGTCCGCCGGATCGCGCACGATACCGGCGATGACGCCCGGGTCCTGCGCAAAGGCGGAAAGGAAATGAAAAACAAAACCAACGGAAAACGTTCCGGGCATCGGTCCCCCTTCGAGAGCGAAGCAGTCTGTCCGGCCGTTGCGCGGCCGTTCCAGGCAGGTCTTCGGACTCAGGGACCACCTACTGGTTGCGACTTCCCGGCCCGAAAGCCAGTGTCGAGGGGCAACGTTCGTTTCCCTTACCGCTGCGGGGCAGCTCCGGATTCTAACCGGATTCCCCTTTTCATCGCCCGTGAGGGCGAACCATGGACATCCGAGAATAGCAGGGGTTCGCGCGAAACTTCAAGAAGCGGTCACTTGCCGAACAGCAGGTGGATCGCCTGATAGCTCAGGTAGCCTACCGCCGCCGAGGCGGGAATGGTCATCACCCAGGCCCACAGGATGCTGGTGGCAATGCGCCAGCGCACCGCTTTGGGCCGTTGAATGGAACCGACGCCGGCGATAGCGCCCGCCACCACGTGCGTCGTCGAAACCGGCATGTGCAGATAGGTGGAAAACAGAATCGATGTCGCGGCCGCCGTCTCCGCGCAGAATCCGCCGCGCGGCTTCAGGCGCGTCAATCGCGTCCCCATGGTGCGGATAATCCGCCAGCCGCCGCACATCGTTCCCAGCGCGATCGCCGCGTGCGCCGCCAGAATCACCCACAGCGGCACCTGGAACGAATTCTGGAACCCGCCGGTGAACAACACCAGCGTGATGATGCCCATGGTCTTCTGAGCGTCGTTGGTGCCGTGCGAATAACTGAAGATGGCCGCCGAAGCCAATTGCAGCCTGCGGAAATAGATGTCCATCTGCCTGGGCGTGTAGCTGCGGAAAATCCAGTGAATGAGGATCATCAGCGAATAGGCCAGCAGCAGGCCCAGCACCGGCGCCACGGCGATGAACGTGAAAATGCGGATCCACCCGGAAACGATGATGACCTTGAAGCCCGCCGCCGCCACCGCCGCCCCGCCCAGGCCCCCGAACAGCGCATGGGAGGAACTGGTGGGCAGTCCCCACCACCACGTGAGCAGATCCCAGACGATGGCCCCAAGCAGGCCCGCCAGCACCGTGGCGGGCGTGATCATTTCCGGATCCACCAGCCCTTTGCCCACCGTGCTGGCGACGCCGGTTCCAAAGCTGATGGCCGAAATGAAGTTGAAAAACGCCGCCCACATCACCGCGCGGAACGGCGTCAGAACGCGCGTCGCGACGATAGTGGCCACCGAGTTGGCGGCATCGTGAAATCCATTGATGAAATCGAAAATCAGCGCGAAACAGATGATGATCGCTGCCAGGATCTGCGTTTCACTCATGCGGAATCGTTGGTATCAACTGTTCTTCACGACGACGTGCTGCAATACGTCGGCAACGTCTTCACAGGCATCGCAGGCGGTTTCGAGCAGATCGTAAATTTCCTTCAGCTTGATGATTTGGATCGGGTCCTTTTCGTGCTCGAACAGATGGGCGACCGCGCTGCGTCCGATCTGGTCGGCCAGATCCTCCAGCCGGTTGATCTCAATGCAGTGTTCCATCAGTTCCTTGCTTTGGCTCAAGGCCGCGAAAGCTTTCTCGATGGCCTGCCCGGAGGCCTGGATCGTATCGCAGATCTTGATCGCCTCGGCGGGCAACGGCGTCGCCTTATAGGTGAACATCTTGTAGCCCACTTCTTCGATGCCGTCCAGAACGTCGTCCAGCCGCGAAGCCATCTGGTGGATGTCTTCCGGGTCGAGCGGAGTGATGAACGTCGCGTTCAGCTTCTGAACGATTTCATGAATGATCTCGTCGCCGTCCCGCTCGAGCTTGGTGATCCTCTCGGCCGCCGAGGCCGAGCCGCTGCGGGCGATCTCGCCTAAAACCAGCGAGGCTTCCGAAATCAAACGCGCCTGGGTATGGAAATAATCGAAAAATTTCTCTTCGCGGGGCAGAAGCCTCATAGAACCTCTAGGGAGCGGGCCGCCTGATTCTGTAGTGTAAGGAACATATCGCGACGAGACGGAAGACTTAGTTTCGCATTCGAATCATGACAGGTCAACCGCAGTGTCATTACGATTCCGTGACGATTGGAAACAGAGATGTTTGAGCCGCCCCCTCTTCAAGATTGGGATCGAGGTAGCGCGTATCCAAGAGCCGCTGCGGCTCGATGTTGCCCATGGCCGAAAGCAGCGTCTCCTTCAAATGCGGATGATCCTGTTCGAGTTCGGCGAAAAAATCGCGCAGGCTGCGCCGCACGGTGCCCGTTTTCTGCGAGCAGCCGCAGGGAATGACCGGGGCGCCCAGCGAGCCCGCAAAGCGCGTGGTCAGGTCCTCGGTGACGAAAACCAGCGGGCGAATCAGCCGGAACTCCTTTTTGCGCGACCAGGTCACCGGCGGCAGCGCGCTCAGGCGGCCCGTGAAAAGCGAATTGCGCAGGAACGCTTCGCAGAAATCGTCCGCCGTATGGCCGAAGGCGATCACGTTGGCGCCCAGGCCGCGCACGATTTCATACACCGCCCGGCGCCGGAACCGGCTGCACAGATCGCAGCCATGATCGGGTTGTTCGTCGAGCAACTGAAGCGATGGCGCGTCGCGATGATAGCTCCAGTCGATGCCGCGCTCGATCAGCCAGCTTCCCAGCGGTTCGATGGGCCGCAGAAACTTGCCCTGTTCCACCGTAAAGGCGCAGACGCTGAAATCGATGGGCGCTTTCCTGCGCAGCGCCAGAAGCGCTTCGAGAAGCGTCAGCGAATCCTTGCCGCCGGAAAGCGCCACGGCCACACGATCGCCATCGCGGATCATCTGGAACCGCCCGATCGCGTCGCCCACTTTTCGCAACAGAGTCTTTTCGAGATCCAAGGTCCTATTATAGGAAGTGACACCGGGATGATTTCACCTGCGCGCCGGCTGGCGTTCGACATTCTTCTGCGGGTGGAAACGCAATCGGCTTTTGCGGGCGATTTGCTGCACGCTCATTCGGCCTCGCTCGATTCGCGAGACGCGGGCCTGGCGTCGGAAATCGTATTGGGAACGCTGCGCCGCCAGATGGAGCTCGATTTTCTGATCGCCCGGACGGCCGGGCGTCCCTCGGCGAAGCTCGATCCGGAAGTGCGCACCGCCCTGCGCCTGGGACTTTATCAATTGCGTTATCTCGATCGCGTTCCCGCCCATGCCGCCGTCGCCGAATCGGTGGAATTGGTCAAGCGCGCCCGCAAGAGCTCTGCCACCGGGTTGGTGAATGCCGTTCTGCGCAAGGCGCCGCGGGAGCAAGTGCCGTTTCCTTCGGAGGCGATTCGATATTCAGTCCCCGAATGGTTGTGGGATCGCTGGGTGGCGCGCTGGGGTGTGGAGACCGCAACCGGCATTGCCCAAAGCGCCCTGAAGCCGGCGGAGTCGCATGTGCGGCAGGGGCGCATCCAGGACATTGGCTCGCAATGGATCGTGCCGCAACTCGACCTGCGCCCTGGAATGAGCTTCCTCGATCTGTGCGCCGCTCCTGGCAACAAGACCGTCCAGGCACTGGAGTCCGGTGTCCTCGCCATCGCCTGCGACCGCCACCTGCACCGTCTGCGCGCGATGGGCGATATCGGGTGCCCCCGCGTCGCGCTGGATGCGACCCAACCGCTGCCATTCCGCGCCCGGTTCGATCGCATTCTGGTCGATGCGCCGTGCTCGGGTACCGGCACGCTGGGGCGCAACCCGGAAATCAAATGGAGATTGAAGCCGGGCGATCTGGACGACTTGCGCGCGCGGCAGGCCGGCATTCTGCGTCAGGCCCTGGAGTGTCTCAAGCCGGAGGGGCTTCTTGTCTATTCCACTTGCTCGCTCGAACGGGAAGAGAATGAAGGGGTGGTGGAAGAACTGGATGGAGAATGGCGGGCGGCCAATAGCCAGCGCCTGCCAGGACGGGACTCAGGTGACGGGTTCTTCGCGGCGGTCGTCGTCAGGCGGGGGTGAGCACGCCGGTGGTGGAGAGCAGCGACACCCACTCCTCGCTCTTGTCGTTCCAGGCTTTGACGTCGCCGGTACCGATGTTGTAGACCCAGCCATGGAGCCGGATCGCTTTCCGGCGCAACCGGGACGAGACGGAAGGATGTGTTCGAAGGTTGTCCAACTGGGTGAGGACGTTCAGCTCGGTCACGGCGACTATCTTCGCCGCTTCGTCCAGATCGGGGTGATTCTCTTCCACGGTCACGCGCGCCGTCTCGCCTTGCTTGAGCCAGGCGGCGACCGCGGGCATGGTGGCGACCTTCTCCGGATGCAGTAAGCCCTTCATGGCGCCGCAATCGGAGTGTCCGCAGACGACGATATCCGTGACGCCGAGGGCGGTCACGGCGAACTCGATGGTGGCCGAAACGCCACCCATGGCCTCGCCATAGGCCGGTACCATGTTGCCGGCATTGCGGCAAATGAAGAGTTCCCCCGGCTTGGCTTGCAGCAGCATGTTGGGGTCGATTCTCGAATCGGCGCAGGTTACCAGCAGGGTTTCGGGTTTCTGTCCAGCGGCAAGATCCTCAAAGAGTTCGCGATGCTGTGGAAACACTTCTTCCTGGAATTTCGCTAAGCCTTCGAGAATGCGCATAATAGTTGGTGAACGCTCCGCCGCGGTGTGAGGAAGGCCCGCTGGAGGGAATTAAGGACCAAGGGAGTTACCAGCGGGCCCTGGTCTTCTTGAATCAAGATTAAGCCAGCTTGAGTCTCGCAACAAATAGAAAGTTCAAGCCTTGAACCATTGAGAAAATCGAAGTGTCGGGCCGTCCGCCCGATTGGCCCCATGCTACGATCAAGGGTGCATGGTGGAAGTCCTTCCATCGATCCTTTCGGCCGATTTCGCGCGCCTGGGAGAAGAGATCGCCCGCGTGGAAAAGGCCGGTGTCTCGATGCTGCACGTCGATGTCATGGACGGGCATTTTGTCCCCAACCTGACCCTCGGCCCGCCGGTCGTGCAGTCCATCCGTAAAATCACCAGGCTCACCCTGGACGTACATCTGATGATTACCGACCCGGATCGATACGCGCCCATCTTTATCGAGGCCGGCGCGGGCATGGTAAGCGTTCACCAGGAAGTCTGTCCTCACCTCGACCGCACGCTGCGCATGATCCAAAGCGAGGGCGCCCTGGCGGGTGTGGTGCTGAATCCGTCAACGCCGGTGTCCACTCTCGACGAAGTGCTGGACGTGGCAGACTACGTGCTAATCATGAGTGTGAATCCGGGATTCGGCGGGCAGCGGTTTTTGCCGAACTCGCTCAAGAAAGTCCGTGAGCTCGATGCGCGTCGCCGCAGCCTGCGGCGGCACCTGCCAATTGAGATCGACGGCGGCGTGGGGCTGGACAATATCGGCGAGATCGCCCGCGCCGGAGTGGATTGGGTGGTCGCCGGCTCCAGCGTATTTCGTAGTGCCGATCCGGAGTCGGCTGTGAAGAATTTGCAACAGGCGGCGCGTGAAGCCACCGCGCTGAGCGCTTAAGATTTTGAATACGAGGTCAGTTTCGATGACGTTGTGGAATCGCCGGTTGGTCGTGAAATCGCTGAGCGCCGTGTTGTGCCTGGCCGTGCTTTCCTCGTGCGGCTTCCGGCGCAAAAAGTACGAGAACCCCATTTCCAAGGACACGCAGCAGCCCGACAAGGTTCTTTTCGACAAAGCCGTTCGCGACCTGGAAAAGAACAAGTTCGAGGTGGCGCGTCTCACCTTGCAAACGCTCATCAACACCTACGACACCAGCGAGTTTCTGGCCAAGGCGAAGCTCGCCATCGCCGACAGCTGGTTCCGCGAAGGCGGCTCCCATGGTCTGGCGCAGGCCGAGGCCGAGTACAAGGACTTCATCCTGTTCTACCCCACCCTCGAAGAATCGGCGGAGGCGCAGGAAAAGGTCTGCATGATCCATTACAAGCAGATGGAAAAGCCGGACCGCGACGTGACCCACGCCTTGCGCGCCGAGGATGAGTGCCGCCAGTTGCTGGTGCAATTCCCCAATTCCAAATACGCCCCGCAGGCCCAGCAGTTGCTGCGCAACATTCAGGAAGTGCTGGCCGAAGGCGAGTTCCGCGTGGGCTTCTTTTATCACCACAAGGGCAGCCACCCGGCCGCCTCGAACCGCCTGCAGTCGATGGTCGATTCGTTCCCGCTCTACAGCCGCGGAGACGAGGCGTTGTGGATGCTCGGTGATTCCTATGGCCAGATGGGCCCGCGCTTCCGCGACAAAGCCGGCCAGGCCTATTCGCGCATCGTGAAGGATTATCCGCTGAGCCCGCTATCGGACGAAGCCAAAACCAAGCTGAAGGAGATGGAAATCGACGTTCCGGAACCGGATCCGGTGGCGGTGGCTCGCATGAAGTACGAGACCGAGAACCGCACCAAGAAGGGAACCATGAGCGGTGCGATGGGCATCTTCCGCAAGAGCCCGGATACTACGCAGGCGGCCAAATCCGGCAATCCGTCGATGCAGCGCTCTCAGCCCACCATTCCCGCCAGCGTGCCGCTGCCCGCCGCCGGAGCGGGCGTCACCGACGTGACCATCTCCACTCCGGGCGCCGATTCCGCTCTTGAGACGCAGCCCGACGCGCGCGCCAATCCGCCCAAGCCGGAAGAGAAAAAGGCCGATGCGGCCGAAAGCGCCCCCGCTGCCGCCGCCAGTTCGACGGCTACCGGCCAGCAGCCGCTGCCCACCAATCGCCAACTGAATCAGAAACAGAAGAAGCAGCCCAAGAAATCCAAGAAATGAGCCGGGTTCTTCTGGCCGACGACAGCCGTCACGCGCAGAACATGGGCGAATTGATTCTGCGCGACGAAGGCTTGCAAGTGGTTTGCGTGGGCGACGGCGATGCCGCCTGGAAACGGCTGGCGGAGATCGATCCCGATGTCATCGTCGCCGACGCCTTTCTGCCCCGTCGCTCCGGCTATGAGCTTTGCCGCCAGGTGAAGAACGACCCCCGGTTCCGCCATGTGCAGGTGATCCTCACGGCGGGAGTTCTCGAACCCCTCGATGAGGCCGAAGCGGCGCTCGCCGGCAGCGACGCGCTGTTGATGAAGCCCTTCGAAGCGTCGGTTGTGATTGAGACCGTCAAATCGCTGGCCGATCTAGCCAAGACCGCCCGTGAGCGCCGCAACTCCCCTCGTCCCGCCCTGCCGGATCTGTCGAGCCTCGATCCAGAAGCCGTCCGCGCCGCCGTCACCATCGCCCTTGATGCGGCCCTGCCCGCCATGGTCGACGAGATCACCCAGCGCGTTGTGGCCGCGCTGAAGAAGTAGAATAAAAAACTGAGCCTCAAAAATTAGGAAACATGCCAGACAATAGCTTCGATATCGTGTCGGTGGTGGAGATGCCGGAAGTGCTGAACGCCATCAATCAGGCCGAAAAAGAAATCATTACCCGCTACGATCTGAAGGATTCGAAAAGCGAGATCCGGCTGAACGAGAAAGATAAAAAGATTGAATTGGCCAGCCAGGACGAGTTTAAGCTGAAGGCGGTGGTGGACATCCTGCAGGGAAAGCTCGTCAAGCGCAAGGTGCCGCTCAAGGCGCTGACGTTCGGGCCGCTGGTTCCTTCGGCCGGTTCCACCGTGCGGCAGGACATCACTTTGCAGCAGGGGATCTCCACCGAAAAGGCCAAGGAAATCGTTAAGGCCATCAAGGACAGCAAGAAGAAGGTGCAGGCGTCGATCAACGGCGATCTGGTCCGCGTCAGCAGCAAGGACAGGGACACTCTGCAGGAGATCATCTCCTTCCTGCGTGGCCAGGATTTCGGCATCGACATGCAGTTCACCAACTACCGGTCCAACTGACGTGGGCCGGCGCATGGAAACGCTATCGCTGCCTGGCCCTACGGGCAAGCTGGAAGCGCTGCTCGAAGAGCCCGATCAAGGCGAGCCCGCCGGTGCGGCGCTGGTCTGTCATCCTCACCCGCTTCACGGCGGCACGATGCACAACAAGGTGGTTCATCGCGTCGCCCGCGGCCTGCGGCAATCGGGACACGCCGTGCTGCGCTTCAATTTCCGCGGCGTCAATCTAAGCGAAGGAACGCACGATGGCGGGCGTGGCGAAGTCGAGGATGCGGCGGCGGCGCTCGGCTTTCTTCGCGAGCGCTATCCCACGCTGCCCTACACACTGGCTGGTTTCAGCTTCGGCTCACGAGTGGCTCTGCGCCTGGCTCAGCTTCATCCCGATGCCGCGCGTGTCATCGCCGCCGGTCTGCCCGCGCATTACCCCGGCATCGAGAAGCTTTTTGAGTGCCCGATTCCGCGCGTCTTCATCCACTCGGTGAACGATTCCATCTGCGCCCCCGAACCGGTGCGTGAATTCTACGATTCGCTCGACGGTCCGAAACGAATGATCTGGATTCAAGGCCAGGATCACTTCTTCGCCGGCGCGCTGGAGGAACTCGAAAAATCGGTGGTCTCGCTCGGCTAACGCAGCGTTGTCCGCAGCCACTCCACCATCTTCGTCTTGTATCCCTGGAACGCGGGGTTCTTTTCCCACGGCCCGACGCCGTGCGGAGCGCCCTCCACCGTGTACACCTCGCACCGGTTGCCGGACTGCTTCAGCTTCTCGCACATCAGCGGCGATTGATCGTAAGGCACCGCGGCGTCCTTGGTTCCGTGCAGGAACAAGAACGGGGGAAGACCTTTGCGCACATACGTGATAGGCGAAGCCTCGCGCAGCTTGCGCAGCGACGGCTCGCTCAGGTCCGCGATGCCCAGCAGTTGGCGCAGATTCTTCGACGCCTCACCCCGGTCTTTCTCGCGCTTCTCCAGATCGTGCGGCCCGTAGAAATCCACCACCGCCGCCACACGCGTGTCCTTCTCCGCGCGTACCGCGGCGTAGGCCACCAGGTGCCCGCCCGCCGATTCGCCCATCAGCGCGATGCGCCTGACGTCCACCCTGTATTCCCTGGCGTGGGCCTTCACCCAACGGATCGCCGCAAAGACGTCCTCGGCCTGCGCCGGGAACCGGTGTTGCGGCGCCAGCCGGTAGTTGATGGTGAACCACGCAAACCCGGCCTTGGTCAGCACGTCGAACCACGGCGTCACATAGGTGCGTTTGTTGCCGTTCTCCCAGCCTCCGCCATGCACGATGATTATGGCGGGGAAGGGACCCTTTCCCTCGGGTACGTGCAGGTCGAGCGTGAGCGATTCTCCGCCGGGTTTGGCGAACTCCACGTCGTTGCGGTCCTCGGCGGCGGCGATCGTGGCCAGAAACAATGCGGTAAGCAGCATCATCGATTAGTGTACGACTGCGGCGTGTAGGGATTTTAATAGTACCCGCCCCCCGTCAAGCACTTGCTTTTGTGTAGAATACGCTTGTCCCCACTCTCCAAAACGAAGGAGCTTACGAAGGATGAAGAGACCGTTTCTATTTGCCGTGCTGGGCGCGATCCTCAGTTTGTCGCTCGGCCTGGCGCTGGACGAACAAGAGTTCACCACCAAGATGAAGGCGATCGGCGATCACATGGGCGGCCTCAAGAAGGCTCTCGCCGCCAAGGATATGGCCGCCGTATCGATGCACGCAAAAGGGGTGACGGACAACCTCAAGGGCACTGGCAAGTTCTGGAAGGACAAGGGCGCCGACGACGGCGTCAAGTTCACCAAGGACGCCTCGAAAGCTTCGAAGGATCTGGCCAAGGCCGCCGATGACAGCAACGCCGATGAAGTGAAGGCTTCGATGTCCGCCATGGGTGCGGCCTGCAAAGGCTGCCACGAAGCGCATCGCACCAAGGGTCCGGACGGCAAGTACGGCTTCAAATAGGAAGCACGTTCGTTTTAGTGAGGCTTGAACGGAGCGTCAGTCCCAGCGGGGTCTGACGCTCTTTCGTTTTTCAGGGCCCGGTGGAGGGCCGGGCGGTACAATACGGGTTTGCAAAAGCTAGTTGTAACCACTCAGGACGGCTTCGTGCGCGAAGTCCGGGAGGATGCCCAGTCGATTACCGTCGGCCGCCATCCTTCGAACGATTTCAGCTTCCCCGACGACATCGGCCTTTCCCGGCAGCACCTCACGATCGAACGCCAGGGCGACGTCTGGATCGTGCAGGATCTGGCGAGCAAGAACGGCACGTTCCTCAATGGCGAGCGATTGACCAATCCGCGGCAGGTGCGCGCCGGCGACCGTGTGAGCGCCAGCGGTGTGGCGATCGCCTGCTCGGAAACCGAGCCCGCCCTGCGCACGGTGGTCTTCGAGGCTCCCTCGCCGCGCATCGCCTCCACGCCGCAGTACAGCATGTCGCTCAAGGAGGCGCTGCCGGAAGACGCCACCGATGCGGTCAGCGCGCTCATCCGGGCGGGCAAGGAACTCGCCCTGCGGCGCCCGCTCAAAGAGCTATTTGAAGTCATTCTGACGCAGGCGATGGATGCGGTGCGAGCCGATCGCGGCGTGCTCTTGACGCTTGAAAACGGCAGCCTCGCCGAACAGGCCTCGCGCGGCGACAGCTTTCGCATTAGCACACTGGTGCGCGACCGCGTCCTTGAGAAAAGAGAATCGCTGCTGATTCAGAACGTGCTTTCCGAGCGCGCCCTGCAGCGGCGCGACAGCATCGTCTTCGGCGGCGTGCAGTCGCTGATGGCCGTCCCGCTGCAGACCGAAGAGCGAGTGATCGGATTGCTCTATGTCGATTCGGTGCGCCTGATCACGCCGTTTACGCAGGAATCGCTCAGCCTGTTGACGGTGATGGCGAACGTGGTCGCCATCCGCCTCGACCAGGAGCGGCTGGCGGTGATCGCCGAAAAAGAACGCTTCCACTCCATGGAACTCGAACAGGCGGCCGAGATTCAACGCAGCCATCTGCCGCTGGGCGCGCCGGTGATCGAGGGGCTGGACGTCGCCGGCCACCAATCCCCCTCGCGCACCGTGGGCGGCGACTATTACGAGTTCCTCACCGGTACGCGCCTGGGTCTGGTGGTAGGCGATGTAGCGGGCAAGGGGTTGCCGGCCTCATTGCTGATGATGAAGCTGCAGGCGCATGTGCAGGCGCTGGCGGAGCTGAAGCTTGAGCCCGCCGATTTCGTCGGGCGTCTGAATCGGTCCATCGCCGCCACCTGTCCCAGGAATCGTTTCATTACGTTCTGCCTCGCCGAACTCGAACCGGCCACGCGCGAGCTCCGCTATTGCAACGCCGGCCATAATCCGCCCCTGGTGGTCCACCGCGACGGTACCGTCGAGAGGCTCACCGAAGGCGGACCCGTGCTCGGCCTGCTGCCTGGCTTTCGTTATGGCGAAGGCCGCGTCCGGCTCCAGCCCGGCGACGCCGTCGTGATGTACAGCGACGGCATCACCGAAGCCGAAAATGAAACCGGGGAAGAGTTCGGCGAGGAGCAGCTTTTGCGAGTGCTCGCCAGCGTGCGGGACGCCGAATCGGCCGAGATCATTCGTGAAATCAGCGCCGAGGTGCGGGAATGGACCGGCGGCGCGCCCGCCTCCGACGATCGCACCCTGGTGGTGATGAAGGTGCTGCATTGACGTATCGGCCTAACCGGGAGGCTCGCCCCAGGCGCGGCCTTGCGACTCGGCTACCGCCCGGTAGACCACCTGTCCGCGCCACGTGTTCACACCCTCGCGGATGGCGGCGCTTTCGCGGCACGCCTGTTCGAGTCCCTTGTTGGCCAGCGCCAGAAGATAGGGCAGCGTGGCGTTGGTAAGCCCCAGAGTGGAAGTGTTCGGTACCGCCGCCGGCATATTCGATACGCAATAGTGCAGCACGCCGTCGACGAAATAGACTGGATCGGAATGCGTGGTGGGCCGCGAAGTTTCGAAGCAGCCGCCCTGGTCGATGGCGACGTCGACGACCACGGCGCCCTTCTTCATTTTGCGGATCATATCGTGCCGCACCAGCCGCGGGGCGGAAGCGCCTGGCACCAGCACCGCGCCGACCACCAGATCGGCATTGCGAACCGCCTTTTCGATGGTGAGCGCGTTGGAGGCGAGCGTCATCACGTGGCCGTTATAGATATCGTCGATCTGGCGGAGGCGGTTCAAATTGCGATCGATGATGGTAACGTCGGCGCCCATGCCGGTGGCGATGCGCGCGGCGTTGTGGCCGACAATGCCGCCTCCGATGATGACGACATCGGCCGGCCGGACGCCGGGAATGCCGCCCAGCAGAATGCCTCTTCCACCCAAGGGCTTTTCCAGGTAGAACGCGCCTACCTGTACCGCCATGCGCCCGGCGACTTCACTCATCGGCGTGAGCAAAGGCAGCGAGCCGTCGAGCTCCCGGATGGTCTCATAGGCCACCGCGCTGACGCGGCTTTCGACGAGTTTCGCCGTCAGCTCCGGCAGCGGCGCCAGGTGCAGATACGTAAACAGAATGAGGCCGTCGCGGAAATAGGAATACTCGGCCGTCTGCGGCTCTTTGACTTTCGCCACCAGGTCGGCGTTTTGCCAGACGCTGGCGGCGAGGGGGACGATCTCGGCGCCAGCCGCTTCGTATTCCAGATCGGCGATGGAACTGGCTTCGCCCGCGCCCGCTTCCACGAGCACGCGATGGCCGTGTTCTTTGAGCGCACTGACACCGCTCGGGACGAGCCCGACGCGCGCCTCATGGTCTTTGATTTCTTTCGGAACGCCAATGATCATGGTTGGGTTTGGGCAGCGACGGCGGGCGCCGCCGGGGCGGGTGGCCGTTTCGGTCCCAGCCCGAGCGCGATGAGCGAGAGGGAATCGAGCTTCCCGTTCGCTTCCAGCTTTTGATCCTGCTGGAAGCGCTTCAGCGCTTCGACCGAATCGGGCTTCCATTCACCGGTGGGATCGCCCGCCAGATAGCCCCGCTCGGTGAGCGCCTGCTGAATTTCCCTGTACCGTTCGGCAGACGGAACCAGAGGCCCCACCGGACGCGGTGGAGGTGTCCACCGCCGGGTATATCGCTGTTGATACCGGCCCGCGCCCGCTTTCGATTGCGGCCGTACGTATCCCTTGCGGGCTGGCTGCCGCGCCCCTGGCTTAACGGCGGGAGGCGCCGCGTAAACCCAGCACGCCCCCATCAGGCCAAGCAATAGGATGGCGGCAAGTCTCACGGCAAATCCAGTTTATCCCGAAACCCCGCCGGTAAATCCACAGAATTTTGCGGAAATTTCAGGAGCTTGCGGCGGCCGCTCTTTGCGCCCGTAAGCGCACTGACGGTCGCGTCAAAGTCTGCAGCATGTTCTGATAGGCACCGCTGTCCAGCGCCACGACTCGCCGGTCGCCCTCGGTCACCATGGCGGCCTGATTCTGCCCCACCAGCGCCATCACCAATTGGCGCTCCCCTTCGGAAAGACCGGCGTATTCGATGCGCGCGGCGCCCGATTCGTCGGCATCCACTTTGCGCAGGAAGCGGCGCAGGAACAACTGCGGATCGGCGGAATCGACGGTGGAGGCGGCCCGTACCCACTGCATTTCGCCCGATCCGGCCAGGTGCGGGCCGGCGCTGAAAGCGAGCAGGAAGATCACGATATCGACAAAGGCCGCGAGCGACAGGGCGAGCAACGGGCGGCCCCCGGGGTTGGAGGCCAGCTCCTCAAAGGCCACCGTCAGGTCTTCCTGGCCGGAAGAGGTGCGATCGACAAAGTTTGAATAAGCCGGCGCGGAGGGCCGGGCGATGGAGCCCTTATGGAGGCTGTGTTCGATGTCGGTCCAAGGGAAAGCGGCGTGGAACTGCTCGAACTCCCTCAGTTGCTTGTCCGATTCATCGAGCGGCTTGCGCTGCGCCCGCCACCCGGCCAGGGCGCGTTCGGCGGTCTGCAGTTTCTCAAGCGATTGGCGGCCGAGCTTGGCGTAGCGTTCAAAGGCCGTATAGCGCAGACCTTCTCCGCCGCCTTCGCGGTAACCGGCGTTGTAACTACGCGCCTCCTTGGCCACCGCGTCGCGCACCTCGCTCAGGTAAGGGTCGGCGTCCTGGGCCTTGGAGATGAATCCTTGGGTTCGTTCCGCCACCGTCATCTCGTCGAGGGCGAGCACGTGTTTCTGCTGTTCGGTGATGGCGGCGGCCAGCAATTCCTCACTTTTGGCGGCAGTGGTGCTGAGCGAATCGTAGAGCTTGCGCTGGATGGCGGCGGGCCGCTCGCGCGCCGAAAACCAGGTATGCAGGCTGACGTAGGAGAAGGCCACCGAAACCGTCGCCGTGATGGCGTAGACGCCGATCAGCATCCACCGGCGCGTGCGCGACATGCCGATGAGCCATGCCGTCAGCACCAGCGACACCTGAATGCCTAGCGAGGCCATCAGGGAGAACCAGGGTGACAGGTAAAGCGCCATGCCCTGCTGGGTGGTGTACCAGGAGACGACCGACAGCAGGCAACTGGCCGCAAACAGAGATGCTGCAAAGACGCGGCTGAGGTCCATACCCGCTGCATACGACAACTGGGCCGGGAAAGTTCCGCGCTGCTACAATTCGGCTCCATGGTGACTCGACGATCTTTGTTTTCACTCGCTTTGGCGCCGTTGGCGGCGGCGCAGAAACAGCCGCTCGATCTGACGCAGTTTGAACCCCGAAGTATGTTGGAGGCGGCGGAGACGAAGATCACCCGGGCGCGGTTTCCGGTGATCGATATCCACGCGCATCTGTCGTGGGCGGCGAAGTACGAAAAGGGCGTGGCGGCTACCGGCGCCCTTCAGTTCATTGTGCCGCCCGCGGATCTGCTCGCCGTCATGGACCGCAAGAACATCGGGACGCTGGTGAATCTCACCGGCGGTTTCGGCGACGGTTTGAAGGAAGCCATCGCCCGCTATGACCGCAAGCATCCCGGGCGGTTCCTGACATTCACCGAGCCGATGTGGCATCGCGTCAAGGAACCGGGCTATGCCAGGGCGCAGGCGGACGCGATCGGGCAGGCGAAGAAAGATGGCGCACGTGGGATGAAGGTCCTGAAGACGCTCGGCCTGTACCTGCGCGAGAACGTCACCACCGGCGCGCTGGTGAAGATCGACGATGCGCGCTTCGATCCGATGTGGGAGGCCTGCGGGGCGGCGGGCATTCCGGTGGCGATTCACGTCTCCGATCCGGTGGCGTTCTTTCTGCCCACCGACCGGTTCAACGAACGGTTCGAGGAGTTGAACAACCACCCCGATTGGTCGTTCCATGGGCCCGGGTTCCCGTCTAACGCCGAACTGCTGGAGGCGCGGAATCGTGTGTTTGCGCGCCACCCGAAGACGAACTTCATCACTTTGCACGTGGGCAATTTCGCCGAGAATCTGAAGCACGTTGCCGGGAGCCTGGACCGGTTTCCGAACATGCACGTCGAGATCGGCGCGCGCATCGGCGAACTGGGGCGGCAACCGCGCGCGTCGCGGCGGTTCTTTGACCGCTACCAGGACCGGATCCTGTTCGGCACCGATGCCGTGCCCAACGGCCATGAATTCCCGCAGCAGATCTTCAACGACCGGCTGTATGAGATCTACTACCGGTTCCTTGAAACCGAGGACGAATACTTCGACTATGCGCCCGCCAAGGTGCCGCCGCAGGGACGCTGGCGCATTTACGGATTGGGGCTGCCGGAGGCGATTCTGCGCAAGGTGTATCGCGGCAACGCGGCGCGGCTGCTTGGAATCGGCGGATGATACCATAGCCACTCATGTCCAAAGTGGAAGACAAAGGCTTCGCCGCGTGGGAGAAGGATGAGCTTCCAGCACCGCCGGAATTCAAGGTCCGGCTGGCATCGCTGATCGGGCCGGGATTGTTGATGGTGGGCGCCAATATCGGTGGCGGGGAATGGCTGTTCGGTCCGCTGGTGACGGCGCAGTATGGCGGCACGGTGATGTGGATCGCCACGCTTGCCATCCTGCTGCAGTTGTTCTTCAATCTCGCCGTGATGCGGTATGCGCTTTACTGCGGGGAATCGATTTTCGTGGGATTCTTCCGCACGTGGCCGGGGCCGGTGTTCTGGCTGGTGGTCTACCTGCTGTTCGATTTCGGCAGTCTGTGGCCCTATCTTTCGTCGAACGCGGCGGTGCCGCTGGCGGCGGTGATTCTGGGGCGGCTGCCGGGGGCGGCGGACAGCGAGCTGGTGAAGACCATCAGCTATTTCATTTTCCTTTCGGCGTTTGTGCCATTGATTTTTGGCGGAAAGATCTATAACGCGCTCGAGAAGGTGATGGTCACCAAGCTGGTCGTCATTCTCACTTACCTGATCTTCGTCGTGGTGTTCTTTGTGAGTCCGGCGACGTGGTGGGAGATCGGATCCGGGCTCTTCCAATTCGGCCGGTTTCCGGAAGGGGAATTCAACTGGGCCACGCTCGCGGCATTCGCCGCGGTGGCGGGCGCCGGCGGGTTGACGAATTCGATGTTTTCCAACTACACGCGCGACAAGGGCTGGGGCATGGGATCGAAGGTGGGTGCGCTGCCGAGCGCGGTGGGTGGGCGCACCATCAAGCTCTCGCACACCGGCAAGGTGTTCGAGATCGACGCCACTTCGCTCAAGCGGTGGAAGCAGTGGGTGCGCGTGATTCATCGCGATCAGATCCTGTTGTGGGGGCCGGGCTGCGTGCTCGGCATGGCGCTGCCGGCGATGTTTTCCTATGAGTTCGTGCGCGGCGTGGAAAACGTCGACGGAAACTCCGTCGCGGCGCTTTCGGCGCAGGCCATCGCCAATCAGCACGGGCAGATTTTCTGGTTTTTGACGCTTCTGTGCGGGTTTTTGATCATGGCGCCGACGCAGGTCAGCCAGCTCGATGCGGTGTGCCGGCGCTGGACGGATGTGATCTGGATCGGCGTAGGACGGCTGCGGCGGTTCGAAGGCCACCAGGTGAAGCTGGTCTATTACGGCATTCTGGCGGTCTACGGGCTGTGGGGCTTGATCGCGCTGCGGCTGACTCCGAATCCGCTGGTGCTGGCGATTGCGACTGGTGTGACGTGGAACTTTGCGCTGGCGCTATGTGCCCTGCACACCGTCTATGTGACGCGGGCGCTGATGCCGAAGCCGCTGCGGCCGCACTGGATCGTAACCGTGGGGCTGATCGCCTGCTTCGTCTTTTATGCCGCGGTTTCGGGTATCGCCTTTGCGCAGCAGTGGCCGAAGGTGCGAGCCTGGATGGCGGGAGCTTAATGCCGTTACTTCATCTCGCCCTTCTACTGCTCGCCGAAGACTGGCCGGAGTTTCGCGGCCCTACCGGTCAGGGCCACTCGGCCGCCAAGGGTCTTGCTCTCGAGTGGAGCGAGACCAGAAACATCACCTGGAAAGTGGCTATTCCAGGGGCCGGCTGGTCGTCGCCCGCCATCGCTCAAGAGCACTTGTGGCTCACCACCTCCGAGGAAGAGGGCAAGAGCCTGCGGCTGCTGAAACTGGAGATCGCCTCCGGCAAAATCGTGCAGAATGTCGAGGTGTTCAAGCTGGTGGAGCCGGGCTCGATCCACGGCAAGAACACGCACGCTTCGCCGACTCCACTGATCGACGGCGACCGCGTGTTCGTCCACTTCGGCTCGCATGGGACGGCGGCGGTGAGCACCGAGGGCAAGATTCTCTGGCGGCGGCGGTTTGCCTATCAGCATGTGCACGGGCCGGGAAACTCGCCGATTCTCGCCGGCGGCTATCTGTTTCTGAATTGCGATGGAAGCGATCAGCAGTTCGCCATGGCGCTCGACAAGGAGACGGGCGAGGTGAAATGGCGCAAGGACCGGCCGAGCAATATGGCGTTCGCCACTCCGCTCGCCGTGAAAGACGGCGACAGGGAGATCGTGGTCAGTCCTGGCGCGCATCGTACGATCGCCTATGACGCGGCGAGCGGGGAGCCGTTGTGGTCGGTGAGCTACGGCGATGGGTTTTCGAACGTGCCGCGTCCGGTGGCGGGCCACGGCATGGTGTACGTTTGCAGCGGCTTCTACACACCGGAGCTGATCGCGGTGAAGCTGGGCGGCAAGGGCGACGTAACCGAGACGCATGTGGCTTGGCGCATTAACGGCGCTCCGCTGACTCCTTCGCCGATTCTGGTGGGGGACGAAATTTATTTCGTCAACGACCGTGGGGTGGCGGTAAGTGCCGATGCCAAGACGGGCAAGGTTCACTGGAAGGAGCGCATCGGCGGCAACCACTCGGCCTCGCCGCTGTATGCCGAAGACCGCATTTACTTCCTGAGTGAGGAGGGTGAGACGACGGTGATCGCGCCCGGCAAGGAAGTCAAGGTGTTGGCGAAGAGCCAGATGGATGGGCGGTTCCTGGCTTCGTTTGCGGTTTCGGGAAAGGCGTTGTTTGCGCGGAGCGACGATCAGTTGTATCGGATTGAAGTGCGCTGAGGCGGGCGATCAGCGGATGAACCGAATCTTATACATCGCCTGTCCGGCAGGAGCGTCGAATTCGTGATGATTCGCCGTCAGAATCAGAGACTGGAAACGGCCTGCCAACTCGAGAGCGAAGCAGTCAGCCAATGAGATGCGGCGCAAGGTAGCCTTTATCGTCCCGGCGGCTTGCCAGGTTTCAGCGGAAAGGTTTGAATTCTCTTTAACGCCGACGCGTGCCAAGTCCGCGACCGCTCGCAGAGCATCCTCGCGGCCGGCAGCGCGGTAAAAATCGTAGAAGACCTCGCAAAGGTTGAGTGTGTGCGCGTAGCTTTGCGAGTCCGGAGCTTGCGCCACAATGTCCGCGCCCGGCTCGTCTCGCAAGAACGCGACCATAGCGCTCGCGTCCAGAACAAAGATCACGGCCTGGGTTCCAGCGTTGCGTCTTCTTTCTTTCTGCCGATGAATTCCTCACTGGACGTGGGGACGTGGTGTAAGTCCAAGCCGCGAACCGCCTCAACGATAGACTGAACTTGTTCCGACATTCCTACCCTCAGTCTGCCCTACCAGGCGGCCACCGACCCATCCTTATGAAACACGCGGGCCATCGGCTTGGTGCCGCCAAAAGGATACTTCTTCAGCTTGTCTTCGGTGAGATCGAAGCCGAGCCCTGGCTTCTGAGGCAGCGGGAAGCGGCCATCGACCATGCGCATGGCCGGGAACCCGAGCCACTCTTCCCAGACTTTCTCCTTCATCTGCGGCTGGACGCCGGAGCAGATTTCCTGCACCAGGAAGTTGGGCGTGGCGGCATCGACGTGCACGGTCGCCAGGCCGCCGATGGGGCCTTCGCAGGCATGCGGGGCGATGGAAACACCCGCCTGTTCGGCCATCGCGCCCACTTTCCAAAGAGCCGTGATACCGCCGACGTGGTTGATGTCGGTCTGGATGATATCGACTACGCCGTTCTCCACCAACTCACGGCAGGAGTAGGACGCAATCAGGCGTTCGCCGGTGGCGATGGGCGTGGTGGAGCGGCGCGTGATGCGCGCCATGGCCTTCACGTTTTCCGGCGGACAGGGCTCTTCGACGAAAAGCAGGTTCAGCGGCTCCACTTCCTTGATGATGATGGAGGCCACCGAAGGGCTGGTCTTGGCGTGGAAATCGACGCCGATGTCGATGTCGGGCCCGAGTCCTTCGCGCAGCATCTCCATCTGGGCGATGGCGCGGCGGATGGAGGCGCGCGTCTCGATCCATTCGTAATAGCCGGGAATGCCGCTCTTCATGCAGGTGACGCCCAGTTGTTTGGCCGAGGCGCGCACGTTGCGCAGTTCGTCGAGATTGCGGGCAAAGACGTGATAGTAGCCGCGCACGCCGCGCGGATCCATGGGACCGCCCAGCAGTTTGTACACCGGCAGCCCCAGCGCTTTGCCGCGCAGGTCCCACAGCGCCTGGTCGATGCCCGATATCGCCGAGCCGATGACCGGGCCCGCGCGATAAAAGCTATGGACGTACATCGATTGCCAGATATGTTCCACCTGCATGGGATCGGCGCCGAGCAGCAGTTCCTTGAAATCGTCGACGCAGGCCATCACCGCGGCGGCTTTCCCTTCGAGCGTGCCTTCACCCCAACCAACCACGCCCTGGTTGGTTTCGAGCTTGACGAAAACATAGGGCCGGTCGGAGTCGGGTGTGAGGGAAACGCCAAAGGCTTTCACGCCTGTGATGCGGAATTTCGAACCGGTGGATTCGAACGCCTTGGCTCCGGCGGGCTGCGCGGATTGCATCATGGGAGCGCAGGCGCATAAATCGGTGGCGCGCGCCGATTGGGACGCCGCGGCTCCGGCGGCTACGCTTTGAAAGAACTGACGGCGCTTCATGCGATGGCCTCCCCGTATTTGCTGACTGCCTGGCGGTTGACGGTGACGCCGAGTCCCGGTGTGTTCGACAGGGCGGCGTAGCCGTCTTTGACCCGTTCCACCGAACCTCCAGTAAGGGCGGCCCGCATTTCGGCGCGCGCGGATTCGGCGGGGAAGGGAATGTGCTGGATAAAGAAATTGGGCAGACTGGCGGCGAGATGTAAAGTGGCGGCGGTATTGACCGGACCCTGGTTGTGCCGCGGCGCGACGGCCACATAGTAAGTCTCGGCCAGCGCCGCGATCTTGCGAATGCCGCTGATGCCGTGCAGTGCGAGTTCGGGGCGAAGAACGTCGATCGAATCGTCGCGCAGCAGGTTCTGGAAATGGGCGGCATCGGCGACATCGAGTCCGAAGCCGAGCGGGGTCACGTTTTCCTCGGCCAGTTTGCGCAGCGCTCCGATGGCCGAGGTGGAACAGGGTTCATCGAACCAGAGCAGATGCGTGCGCTCGAAGGCCGAGGCGAGCGATGCGGCATCGCCGGGCGTGAGCCGCGCCTGGCCTTGCAGGATGAAATCGCAATCTTCGGAAGCCGATTGCAGCAGCGCGTCCATGCGCGCGCGGGACGCATTGACGAAAGCCTTGCCGCTATTGCGGAAGGGCGGCAGCGCGACCGGTACGCCGAAGGCTTTGTGTCCGGCCGCCCGGCAGCGTTCCATGTCCTTGACCAGGGCCGCATCGTCTGCGCCGTGCAATGCCGTGTAGGCGCGAACCATGTTGCGCGTGGGGCCGCCCAGCACCTGGTAGACGGGCGCCTTCGCCGCCTTGCCCAGAATATCGAGCGCGGCGATGTTGACCGCGGCGGCGCCTTCCTGGCCGGCGAGTTTGCGGCGCAAGTCCTCGTAGGCGCTGGCGGGCGTTTTGAGAGACAGGCTTCGAAGGCGGCCGACGGCATCGCTTGTCAGGGGCCGCGCTTCGCCCCAGCCTTCGATACCCTCGCGGGTGGCCAGGCGGATGAGCGACCAGGCTCGGCCGTTATCGGGTTCGCGAAGATTCCAGGCTTCAAGGGAAACGATCTGAAGCTCCGGGCCGGCGGTCACGGCCGCCTGGGCGGCTATGATCGACTGGAGGCGCGCCCGTTTCACGGAAACGGTGGACATGTACGACTCTCCTTTGCTGGAGAGTCAGTATACCCCAAGCTCAGGCGCGTTCCTGATAGGATCCCTCGGCGGTGGAAACACGGATGCGCTCGCCGGGGTTGATGAAAGGCGGCACCTGTACGACGAGGCCGGTTTCCATCTTGGCCGGCTTGGTGACGTTCGACACGGTGGCGCCTTTGAGACCGGGCTCGGTTTCGACCACCGTCATATCGACCGAGGGCGGCAACTCCACGCTGACCGGTTTGCCTTCGTAGAATTCGACATGAACGTGCAACTGCGGGATGAGGTAGTTGACACCGTCGCCGAGAAAATCCTTCGTGAAGTGAGTCTGCTCGAAGGTTTCGATGTTCATGAAGTAGTAATATTCGCCGTCGTCGTAGAGATATTCCATCTCCTGCTCATCGAGCATGGCCTTCTCGACTTTGTCTTCCGAAGAGAAGCGGTGTTCGATCATCGACCCGGTGCGGAAGTTGCGCATCCTCACCTGCACGAAGCCGCGCAGGTTTCCGGGCGTGCGATGAGTCATGGCGAAGATGGAGAACAATTCCTTATTGAACAGGATGACCATTCCAGGTCGCAATTGCGTGGCGGCGAGCATGTTTTCTTGAGAATCCTTGGCTTTTTGACGTTCTCAAACAGTGTACCAGACGGGTTTTGACGCGAACGCCGATCAAGCGGCTGCAGTCGAGGTTCGTTCGCCGTCGCCTCGTACGTCAGCGCGCGGTGAGGTCGAGGACGGCGTAAAGCGGCAGCGAGGGAAGTGTGAATTCGGTGTAGGCACCGTCGGTGGTGAGATCGGTGACCTGCATTTCTCCCGTGCCGTAGACCAAGGCGCGCACGTTTGAGTAGTGCCCGCGGACGCGGATGCGCGGCGCGTCGGATGGACGGCGTCCGTACTGAATCAGGCTGAGCCGCACTTTGTTGCCTTCGCGCCTCAGGTCGGCGATGGTAATCTCCGATCCGTAGAGGCGCACCAGGCGTTTGTCTTCGCCGAGTTTCTGCCTGGCTTCCTGCGCGAAGTCATACGGATTCGTGATCGACTTATCGGCCTTCAGTTTCAGGTCCGCCTTGGCGCCGGGCTTGGTGGTGAAAAGAAGGTTGCGGCGCGACAGCAGGTTCAGCGCTTCGCCCGCGGCGTCGGAGCCGTCATCGGTTACGGCGAGGTTGGCCCAAACGGCCGTGGGACCTTCGGGCACCGTGCGCAGGAACGCCGCCATGGCCTCGTATTCCTTGCGCTGATCGGGCGTGGTGCGTAGCGCCAGTTCGACGCCCTGCGAATGAGCTTCGGCCATGGCCAGCGCCACCGATTTTCCGGTGACATCGGAGAAATAGGATTTCGATGGCGCGCGCCGGAACTGCCAGATGTTGGAATCGACCCAGGGTGCCGATGTCGCCATCGCCATGTTGCGCCGCATTTCGATACCCGGCGCGCGGACGGTGACGAACTTCGATGTGTCGGTGCCTTCAAACAGAAGCGGAATGACCGCCAACAGCATCACAGGCGAATCTCCTGGAGATCGATTCTGGCTTTGTCGACGACACCGAGGCCGAGCGAGCCCGCGTATTGGATGTGGCCGGGCTCGCGGACGTAGACGTTCTTGTTGGGGTCGAGCGGCTTCACGTCTTTCGTGATTTCGGGGTTGCGGTCCTGAACCGATACCACGCCTTCGGCCTTGCGCTTGTCTTCGATGACATCGAGCAGGATGCGATCCATCGCCACCGGGTCCGTGCCGAACATCATCTGCTTGGGATAGAAGGCGAACTTCCGGTCGCGCTGGAACGGGCCGCCGTGCCAGATTCCCTTGAGGCCATCCATGACGTGCAGGACGAAACGGGACCGCACCGGTTCCACCGAAGCGAGCGTGCCGATGAAAGTCTTGGTGTGGGTCTTCGAAAAGGCATGCGATCGCGCCACGTTGTTGAAGCTGCCGTAGGCCATGTTCTTGAGGCATCCGGTGACGCCGGAAGCGCCGTGATCCTTCATGTTCGGGACGTTGACGATTTTGGTGAAGCGCTGCGAAATCATGCGCACGAGGAAGGAGCGTGTGTCCTCCTCGCCGAAGAAATTGACATCGACGTAGGTGTGTGGGTCGTATTGGCTGAGGGCGCCGCGCATGGGCTCGACGCCGATCTGTTCGATCCTGGCGGGCATGTACTTGTCCCAATCGACGGTGACGACCTGGCTGGGGAACCTTTCGTAGAGGGCGATGTTGGAGGGCTTGACGCCGAGTTCCATGAGGCGCCGCACGACTTCGGCGACGACGACGGGATGCGATTTGATCTGCGGCGCGCCCGAGGCGTTGATCTTGATGCCGACGACGTCGGAGGAATCGAAGAAGCGGCGCCAGGAATCGCGCGGATCCTTGTCGCCGGTGAGCGCCGTCATGCCGCGCGCCATCATTTCGCCTACGACCTCGGCGTTAACTTCCTCGGTGGTCTCATGGATGCAGTTGGCGGCATGGGTGCGCACGACTTTGCCGGGCAGGTTGTAGCGCGGCGCGGGTTTGTAAGGGGAGACGATTCGATAGACCGGATCGGAGTCGGCCCGGGGCGCCATGGCGGCCATCAGAAAATCGCGGCGAATCATGATGGTTTCATTCTAGCGCTGGGAAGAGGGTATACTGAAGGGTGTTCGGCGCTATCGTCTAAGGGTTAGGACGAAGCCCTCTCAAGGCTTAAATACGGGTTCGAATCCCGTTAGCGCTACCATTCCTTCAACAACTTTACGTAGAGCGGTCAGAGCCGGCAACCTGGCCCCCGGAATCGGCGGCAAAGACCTCGTTGCCGGGCGCGAACCAGTACGCGAGGGCGTCCTCGCGGGACATCTCGCGAGGGAGCGTGTAGGTTTCGCCGGCACGAATGACGGGCTCGAGAATCGACCAGATCGCGTCCTGGTCCCTCGGCTCGGCTGTACGAATAATCGGCATACTCTTCCCAAGCATAGACCCGCCGGGGCGAGCCACCAGCGCCCGGCACCCCTTGACACACCTCCATTCCCCTAATATGGTTTGCTGAGGGTCTTTATGATGAATCGATCGCTGGTGATCGCACTGCTGTCTTCGCTTTCCGCCGTTTCCGGCCTGGCGCAGACGACCTTCGCTACTATTACGGGCACAATCACCGACTCCACTGGAGCGGCCGTGCCAAACGTCAATGTAACCGCCACCCATCTGGCCACAAACACCAAGACTTCCACCGAGTCGAACGAAGCCGGTGTTTACACGTTGCCGCAATTGAAGGAGGGCTCCTACACCGTTCGCGCGCGTGGGGCCGGGTTCAAGGAATTCGTCGCGCAGAACATCGAACTGGTGGCGCGCGACTATCGCCGTCTGGATGCCCGGCTTGAGGTGGGCACGGTCGAGACATCGGTGGAAGTGACCGCCGGCGCCACGCTGATTGAAACGGAATCGGCGCGTATCTCCGATACCAAGAGCGCCGAGCTGCTGAAGTCGATTCCGCTGAATACGCGCGGCATCTGGGCGTTTCTTTCGCTCTCGCCGGGCGTGCTGCAGTCCAGTTCCGGGTCGACCATCCGGTTTGCCGGCAGCCGCGGCAATCAGTCGCACTGGGCCATCGACGGCACCACGATGAGCGACGGCGTGGATGAGACGCAGATCGGCCCGCTTGGCAATTACATCGAGTCGTTTCAGGAGATCAAGCTCGACATCGCCAACAACACGGCGGAGTTCGGGTCGATCGGCCAGGTGACGATGATCTCGAAGTCGGGAACCAACCGGCTCACCGGCAACATTTTCGATTACTACAGCACGCCATGGTTCCGCGCGCGCAATCCGTTTGCGCTGGCGCGCGGCACCGGTGTGGGCCATACGCCGGGCGGCAGCGTGGGCGGACCGGTGTTCATTCCGAAGCTCTACAACGGCAAGGACAAGACGTTCTTCTTCTACTCGTTTGAAACGTCGCGTGGCAGCCCGACGACCGCCGTCCTCAATCCGACGGTGCCGTTGGCGGCCTGGCGCCAGGGAGACTTCGCGGGTCTCGCCAACGTCCTCGATCCGATGGCGGCGGGCAGTCCCTTTCCCGGCAACCGCATCCCCACGTCGCGTCTGAACGCCACCGCGTTGAAGATCCAGGAGCGATTCTATCCACTGCCGAACTTCGGCGCGGCCGACCAACTGGTGACGCAGAACTACCGCCAGAACCTGACGTCTCCGTTTGCGCCATCGAACTACTGGACGGCGCGCGGCGATCACCGGTTCTCGGATAAGGACTCCGTGTACGGGCGGTTTACTTTGCAGGATCTACGCGTGAGCGCGTGGCAGGGAAACCTGCCGACCATCGGCATGCACAACCAGCATCGCTACAACCGCGCCATGACGCTGGCCTACACGCACACGTTCAAACCGACGCTGCTCAACGAATTCCGTTATGGGCTGGTGTTCAATAACAACACCATCGAGGCTCCGTTGAATGGCCGTCAACTGGTGTCGGAACTCGGGCTGCAGGGCCTGGCGCCCGATCTGCCCGACCTTACCGGCGTCACCAAGCTGAGTTGGACGGGTCTGGGATTGACGGGCCTCACTTCGGTCGATTTCCGCAATCCTGGATTCCTGAATTACCTGATGGATTTTCAGGATCACGTCAGTTGGTTCAAGGGCCGGCACAACTTCAAGTTCGGCGCCAACATCGGGCGCGTGACGTGGGATGACGGCGCGGCGAACGCCAGTCTGTTCGGGAACCTGAATTTTTCCACGCGCTTCACCGGCAACGCTTACGGCGACTTCCTGCTGGGCATTCCGACGACGGTGTCGCGCGCCTTCGGTCCGGTTCGTGTGGACCGGCTGCGGTATCAATACGACTTCTTCGCGGTGGACGATTTTAAGATCAACTCGCGGCTGACGCTGAACCTTGGGCTGCGCTACGAGTACCATCCGCTATGGACCGAAGAGGCCGGCCTTGGTTCGATGTTCGATATCGGCTCGGGCAAGATCGTGGTGCAGGACGGCTCGATGAGCAAAGTCAGCCCGCTGTTTCCGCGCGGCTATGTGGATGTGGTGGAAGCGAAAACGCTCGGGTTGCCGGGCAGCACCATCATCCGCAATGACCGGAATAACTTCGCGCCTCGCATCGGCGTGGCGTGGCGTCCCTGGAATGACCGGACGGTGCTTCGCGCCGGCTACGGCATCTTCTTCGACGTGGTGCCGCGCAACCTGACGCAGGGCGGCCTTCCGTTTGTGCTCAACGAACCGGCCTACACCAATCCGGCGGTGAATCCGGACGTGATTCTGCCGCGCGTGTTCCCATCCACCGGCGGCGCGGGCCCGAGCACCGTCGGCCTGCCCGCGGCCATCAATCCGAATCTGCAGATTCCCTACAGCATGCAGTACAGCGTGACGCTGGAACACAGCCGTTTCGATACGGGCTTCCGGCTCTCTTATATCGGAACGAATACGCGTAAGGGCGACTACTCCTATGACATCAACGCGCCGGTGCCCGACGGACGGCCCTATGTCGACAAAGCACGCCGGTTCCCGAATTATCCGGGCATCAGTTACTTCACCAACGGCGCAGGGCACCAGTATCACGGCTTGACGGCCGAGGTCGAGCGGAAGATGATCCGCGGACTCACGTTCCAAAGCTCCTGGGTGTGGGCGCGCGACATCGGCGATCTGGAACGGGGCGCTTCGCCCGAGAATCCTTATGACCGGGTGCGGGAGCGGGCCGTGGCGGCCGATATTCCCACGCACCGGTTCACGACGAACCTCAACTACCAATTGCCGTTTGGCAAGGGGCGCCCGTTCCTCAACAGCGCCAGCCGGGCGGCGAACCTGGTGGTGGGCGGATGGGATTTCAGCGCCATCTACAGCTACTACTCGGGCCAGTTCCTGACGCCGCTGTGGTCCGGGCCGGATCCGGTGGGGATTGCGTTCACCAACTCGCGCACGCCGGCCAACGTTACCTTGCGGCCCGATCATTTGCGGGACGCGAATCTCCCGGACGGTCAGCGTACGGTGAACCGCTGGTTTGACGCGTCGGCCTTCGGCAACCTGGCGGCCGGGCTGGGCCGCTTCGGAACGTCGGCCAAGGGCGTCATCAACGGACCGGGCGTGAACGTGTGGCACGTCGGGTTGTTCAAGACGTTCTCCTTCACCGAAACGATGCGGCTGCGCTGGGAAGCGACGGCGACCAATTTCTTCAACCATCAGAATTTCTCGAATCCGGCGACCAACATCTCGCAGCTTGCCAACGTCGGCGTGATCAGCGGCGTGGGCGGCGTGAATGGATCGTCGACGGGAGACCAGCCGGGGGCGCGCGCCTTCCGGATGGGGCTTCGTTTCGAGTTCTAGCGGTTCACGCGGACGCGATAGGATAGTGGAACCCATGAATCGCCGCCACTTCCTATCGGCGTCCACGCTATGGCCTTTGCTTGCGGAAGAGGAACGCCCCGGCGCCGCATTCCTTCGCCTGCTGGCCAGGCCCAAGGTTCCGTTGGCAGCGGAGGAAAGGCCGCAGTTGTCCGAGGGCGGCTTCGATCGAGTCCATTTCACTTTCGCTTCGGAACAAGGACAGCGGGTGCCCGGTCTGCTGCTGAAGCCCGGGCGCCAGCGGGGCAGGCTTCCGGTGGTGGTGGCCCTGCACGGCACTGGAGGCAACAAGGAAGGCCAGCTTCCACTCCTGCGGCGTCTGGCAAGCGAGGGCTTCGTCGCCATTGCCATCGACGGGCGCTACCACGGCGAACGTTCGAAGGCAGGCAAGGGCTCGGCCGATTACAGCGAAGCCATGTTGCGCGTCTATCGCGGCGCCAAAGAGTATCCATTTCTCTACGACACCGTGTGGGACATTCTACGGCTCATGGATTGGCTCGAAACGCGCGGCGATGCCGACGCGGCGCGCATCGGCATGATCGGATTCTCGAAAGGCGGCATGGAACTATATCTGGCCGCCGCGGCCGATTCCCGGATTCGAGCCGCGGTTCCATGCATCGGAGTGCAGAGCTTTCGCTGGGCGCTCGACAACGAATCGTGGCAATCGCGCGTGGGTACTTTCCAGCCCGCCATCGATGCCGCCGCGCGGGACGAAGGCGTCCGCGTCGATGCGGCGTTCGTGCGGAAGTTTTACGACCGCGTGGTTCCAGGCGTTTACTCGCAGTTCGACGGGCCGAAGATGCTGCCGTTGATTGCACCCCGTCCGCTGCTGGTCATCAACGGGGAAGCCGACGCCCGGACGCCAATGCCAGGCCTTGAAGAATGCCTCGGCGCCGCCCGCCAGGCTTACGGGAAAGCCGGCGCGGCGGAGCGGTTCAAGGCGATCATTCAACCCCGGACGGGGCACCGCGTGAATCCCGATTCTCTCGATCAGGCCGTCGGGTGGTTTACCCGCTGGCTAAACAGGACGTAAGGAGTTTTATGAAACCGACTCGCCGTAATCTCTTGAAAGCCAGCGCGCTGACTCCCATGGCCGCTGCCGCCGCCACGAACGCGGGACTTACAGCTTCTTCCCCTTCGCCGCTCTATGCGAGCCTGGGCGTCAAACCCGTGATCAACGGCGTGGGCGTGGTGACCGTGCTGGGCGGATCGATCATGCCGCCCGAAGTGGTGCGTGCGATGGAAGAGGCTTCCCGCTTCTTCATCCCGCTGCCGGAACTGGAAAAGAAAGTGGGCGCGCGGCTGGCGGAGTTGTTGAAGGCTCCCGCGGCGATGGTGACCTGCGGAGCGGCTTCGGCCATCAGCGTGGGCACGGCGGCCTGCCTATCGCAGGGCGATGCCGCCAAGCTTCGGCGGCTGCCTGGGCGCGACGGCATCCGGTATGAGGTGATTCAACAGAAGTCGCATCGTTCCGGTTACGAGCATCAGATGGAAATGACCGGCGCCAAGGTGGTGACGGTGGAGACGCGCCAGGAACTCGAAAACGCGATCAACGACCGCACCGGCATGCTGTTCTTCCTCAACAAGGCCGAACCCGATGGGCAGATCAAGGCCGAGGAGTTCGTCGGGATCGGCAAGGCGCGCGGCGTGCCCACGATGAACGACTGCGCCTCCGACGCCACGCCGAAAGAGCGGCTCTGGCAGTACACGCAAATGGGATTCGACCTGGTGATCTTTTCGGGCGGCAAGGCGCTGCGCGGTCCGCAGGCGAGCGGGCTGCTGCTGGGACGGAAGGATCTCATCGACGCCGCGCTGCCGGCCATGTCGCCCTATGGAGGGATTGGGCGCGGCATGAAGGTCGGCAAGGAAGAACTGTGCGGGCTGCTGGCGGCGGTGGAACGGTACCTCAAAGTGGACCACAAGGCCGAGTGGAAGGAACTGGAGTCGCGCGTGGCCACGATTCGCACCGCGCTCAAGGGGATCAACGGCGTGGCCACTGAGCGCCACATTCCCACCATCGCCAACGAACTGCCGCATGTGACCGTCGAGTGGGATGAATCGAAACGTCCGCTTACGTCGCAGCAAGTGAGCGAGAAACTATTGGCGGGCGATCCACCGATCCATGTACAGCGGCCGGGCCCGGGCAAGCTGCTGATCTCGGTTTGGATGATGCGGGGCGACGAGCCGAAGATCGTAGCCAGCCGCCTGCGGGAGATTCTGGCATGATTTCACGGCGAACTTTCTTAGGCGGCATTCCGGCGATTGGCGCGGCGATGCCGGCGGGCCGGCCGAAGGTAGCCGCCATCTCCACCATCTATTTCAAGTACTCGCACACGCAGCACATCGTGGACCGGTTCCTGATCGGTTATGGCTGGAACGGCGAGCATCACAAGCCGCCCATGGACCTGGTGTCGCTGTGGGTCGATCAGGTGGGCAACAACGATCTCAGCCGTTCGCGCGAGAAGGAATTTCCGGGGATGAAGATCTATCCTTCCATCGCCGAGGCGCTGACGCTCGGCACGGGCAAACTGGCGGTGGACGCGGTGCTTCTGATCGGCGAGCACGGCCGGTACAAGCGCAACGAGAAGGGCCAGCACCTCTATCCTCGCTATGAGTTTTTCCGCGAGATCGTGAAGGTGTTTGAAAGCTCCTCGCGCAGCGTGCCGGTGTTCAACGACAAGCATCTTTCCTGGAATTGGGACTGGGCGCGCGAGATGTACGACACCAGCCGGCGCTTGAGGTTCCCGTTCCTGGCGGGATCGAGTCTGCCGGTGACATGGCGCACTCCGTCGGTGGAAATGCCGCTCGGCTCGAAGATTCGCGAAGCGCTTTGCGTCTGCTATGGCGGCGTCGACAGCTATGATTTCCATGGCCTCGAAACCACGCAGTGCATGGTGGAGCGGCGCAAGGGCGGCGAGAGCGGCGTGAAGTGGGTGCAGGCCTATCGCGGCGAGTCTTTCTGGAAGGCAATGCAGGAAGGCGTATGGTCGCGCGAGCTGATGGAATCGGCGCTGTGCCGCAGCCACACGCTGAAGCCTTCGCGCGAAGGATTCAACAACGATTTCCCTACGCCCGGCGCCATGCGCAGGCTGGTGAAAAATCCGGTGGCGTATGTGTATGAGCACAACGACGGCTTGAAATCGTCCATGCTGCTGATGAGCGGGCTGGTGGAGGATTTCAATTTCGCCGCCCACATCGACGGCCGGCGCGATCCGTTTTCCACCCAGATGTATCTGCCGATGCCGCCCGCCCGCACCACGCTCGCCAACTTTTTCACGCCGCTGGTGGCCAACATCGAGAAGACGTTCCTGACGGGGAAGACTCCCTATCCGGTGGAGCGCACCCTGCTGACGACCGGCCTCACCGCGGCGGGCGTGGATTCGCTCCATGCCGGGGAGAAGCGGCTGGAGACGCCGCACCTGAGCAAGGTGACCTATGACGCGCCGAAGGAATCGACGTTCTGGAGAACCTGATGCCGAAACGAGTCGCCATTATCACGACCATTTATCGCTACCTGTCGCATGCCCAGCATATGGGCGACCGGTTTCTGATCGGCTATCCGCACGACGGGCGCTGGCACAAGCCGGACGTCCAGGTGGTTTCGCTTTACGTGGATCAGAAGCCGAAGGGCGATCAAAGCCAGGAGCGCGCTTCGGAGTTTGGATTCAAAGTCTACCCCACCATCGCCGAGACGCTGCGCTGCGGCGGCGATAAGCTGGCCGTGGACGCGGTGCTGATCATCGGCGAGCACGGCGAATATCCCAAGAACGAGTTGGGGCAGGTACTGTATCCGCGCCATGAATTCATGAAGCAGTGCGTGGAAGTATTCGACAAAGATGGCCGCGCCGTGCCGGTTTATAACGACAAGCACCTTTCCTACAGCTTCGAGAAGGCGAAGTGGATGGTGGATCAATCGAAGCGCCTGAAGTTTCCCATGCTCGCCGGATCGTCGCTGCCGGTCACCTGGCGGTTGCCGGATGTGGAGCTTCCGCTTGGCTGCCAGATCGAGGAGGCGCTGATGGTGGGCGTGGGTGGATCGGACCCTATGGATTACCACGCGCTCGAAGCGATGCAATGTATGATTGAGCGCCGCAAGGGCGGCGAGAGCGGCGTGAAATCGGTAGAGCTGATGGATGGCGAGGCGGTGTGGAAGGCGGGCGAGGAAGGGCGCTGGTCGAAGCAGTTGTTGACGGCGGCGCTTTCGCGGAGCGATTCGCCACAAGGCCTGTCGAACGACGATGGGCGTCCGCAGGACCTGGTGGGTTCGGGTGAAATTCGCAAGTTGGTGAAAGCGCCCGCCGCTTACTTCATCGAGCGCAACGACGGATTGAAGAGCGTCCTGCTAATGCTGAATGGCGCCGTGCGGGACTATACGTTCGCGGCGCGCGTGCGGGGCCAGGGCATCGTCTCGACGCAATTCCTGCTGACGCCCACGCCGAACGTAACGTACTCGGCGTGCCTGATGAGCAAGATCGAAGAGATGTTCGTGACGGGGAAGGCTCCTTACCCGGTGGAGCGGACGCTGATTGTCAGCGGCGCCTTGGAAAGCTGCCTGCAGTCGCGGCACCAGGGTGGCAAACGGCTGGAGACGCCGCACCTGGCGGTGCGCTATCAGGCTCCGCGCTCGCGCCAGCACGCCTGATAAGCTGGGTCTAGAGTTGGATCCACACAGGCGTTTGCACCATCCGCTGTCCGAGCCCCAACACCACGCCGTCATCGTAGGCGGAGGCTTCGCGGGTCTCTATGCCGCCAAGGTTTTGGGCGGCGCTCCCGTTCGCGTCACGCTGGTGGATAAGCGCAACTTCCACCTGTTTCAACCGCTGCTTTACCAGGTGGCGACGGGTGGACTCTCGCCGGGTGACGTCAGCGCTCCCCTTCGCGCGACGCTGCGGCGCTACGCCAACATCAGCGTGCTGATGGACGAGGTGATCGGCATCGATGCCAATGCCCGGCGAGTCGCAATGGCTGGCGGATGGATGGAGTACGACTCGCTGCTGGTGGCGACGGGGGCGAACCACAGTTATTTCGGCAACGACGAGTGGCGGGTTCACGCGCCGGGGCTCAAGACTCTGGAGGATGCCACCGACATCCGGCGGCGCATCCTTTATGCGTTCGAAATGGCGGAGAAAGAGCCCGATCCTGAGATCCGGCGCCAGTGGCTGACGTTTCTGATTGTGGGCGGCGGGCCGACGGGCGTCGAACTGGCCGGGGCGCTCGGTGAGATCGCCAATGAAACCATGCGGCACGATTTTCGCCTCATCCGGCCCGAGGAATCGCGCATTCTCCTGCTCGATGCCGGGTCGCGCCTGCTGAGTACCTATGCGCCCGAGCTTTCCGAGAAAGCCGAGCGGAGCCTGGTGAAGCTTGGTGTGCGAACGCGCACCGGCGTTCGCGTGATTTCAATCGACGGCACCGGCGTGGTGTTGCAGGCGGTGGGTGGAACCGAACGGATGCCGGCGCGCACGGTGCTGTGGGCGGCGGGTGTACAAGCCTCGCCGCTCGGTGCGATTCTGGCGGCGAGCACGGCCGTCCAACTCGACCGCGCGGGCCGTGTGGTGGTGCAGCCGGACCTCACGGTGGCCGGCTATCCACAGATTCTGGTGGCGGGAGACCTCGCGTCGGTGATGCAGGATGGGCAGCCCGTTCCGGGCGTGGCGCCCGCGGCGATGCAGATGGGCGACTACGCGGCGCGGCTGATTCTACGGCGATTGAACGGGCAGAGCGCGGCGGCGCCGTTCCGCTATCGCGACAAGGGAAGCATCGCGGTGATCGGGCGCGCTTCGGCGGTGGCGTCGATTCTGGGCATGAAGATCGGCGGTTATCCGGCGTGGCTCGGCTGGCTGTTCATTCACCTGATGTATCTGGTGGGTTTTCAGAACCGGCTGCTGGTGTTCATCCAGTGGGGCTTTCAGTATCTGACCTTCAATCGCGGGGCGCGCATCATTTCCCCTTCCTTCACTCCTCAAGGTGAGGCCGGTGCATGGCCTGGATCTGAAAAGCCTTCTTCCGGCCCAGCGCGGCCGTAGAACCTTTGAACTTGAGCTTGCCGTTCACGGTGAGATCGAGGGGCTTCTGGACCATGTAGTCGAAGGTGAGTACGTCGCCTTCCTCGAGCCGCATCAGGTCGTCCACGCGCAGCGTCGGCCCGTTCAGCCGGGCGTCGATATGCAGGGTCGCGGGCTTGATGAGGTTCAGAATGCGCGCCTGTTCCTCCAGAGTCGATTCGCTCTTGCGCATCGACCATTGCAGGTCGAACTTCTGGCGCAGCATTTTGATGATGATCGACGGCATGCCGATGTTCATCATTCCCGCGCTCTCTCCGATGCGCACTTCGAGCGTAACCGCCACCACCGCTTCGTTCGGCGCCAGCACCTGCAGCAATTGCGATTCGGTCTTGAACGACTCAATGGTGAAGTTGATGTTGGCCACCGTCGACCAGGCGTCTTTCAAATCGTGCAGCACCAGCCGGTAGAGGTTTTCGAGGATGCTTTGCTCGATCTCGGTCACTTCTCGGTCGGCGCGGATGACGCCTTTGCCCGTGCCCCCAAGCAGCATTTCTAGGATCGGAAAGACCAGCGTCGGATTGATCTCGAGCACCGCGTTGCCGTCATACGGACGCATGCTGAGCGTGATGAGGCAGGTGGGCGAGGGCAGGCACTGCGAGAACTCCATGAAAGACAATTGCTCTACCGACACCAGATTGACCAGCGCGTAGTTGCGAAGATAGGCCGACAGGCTGGAGCTCAGGCTGCGCGCGAACGATTCGTGCAACTGGTGAATGGAGCGGAGCTGATCTTTCGCGATGCGATCGGGCCGGCGAAAGTCGTACGGTTGTGCGCGTTTTGCGGGATCGTCGTCGCCGCCCTGATCTCTTAGATTGCGGAATACGGAATCGATTTCTTCCTGAGACAGGACGCGTTCGACGGCCATACCTCCTGATCGGCGGAGGGGGCAGATGAGTCTAGTGGAAGGGGGAAATTAATCAGCTTCGGCGTTTGGAAGCGGCTTTCTTGGGCGCTTCGCCCGCGGCCGCTTCTTCCTGTGTCGGCTCCTCGGGTTCTTCGGAGAGAGCCTCGGGAGCCGCGGCGCCTTCGCTCAACATCTGCAACCGCTTCAATTCCTTTTTCGACGGAGGAATTTCACACCGGCGGAAATCGTGATCGTTGTAGCAGGTGCGGCAGCGGACCTTTGCGGGCTCTTCTCCCATCAGCGAAACGATGGCGTGATTGGTCAGGCGCTTGCATTTTATGCAGTAATCGTCGATGTCGTCACCAAGGCGATGCTCCAGCATTGCGCAGACCGTCAGTATAACAAGAAACGGATACACTGAAAACAGATGCGGGGTGTTTTGTTCTTGCTGATCTCGGCGTGCGCCGCCGATGGCGCTGCCAAGCCGCCGCTGGCCAAGGGGCGCAAGGAAATGCTGGCGGCCTGCCGGTCCTGCCATCCCTTGAACGTGATCGAACTGCGGCGGTTCGATCGCGAAGACTGGGATAGCGTGCTGCGGAAGATGACGTCGCTTGGGGCGAAGATCCGCAACCGGGAAGCGCTGCTCGACTATCTGGTGGCGGCTTACGGCGAAAAGAAACGCCCGTAGACGGTTGGAACATGCGGCCCGGCGCCACGTATTACCTTTGAGGTCAATCTCTCTATGAGTATCGGCGGCATCGTGGAGCTGGCGGCACGATGGTATGTGTTCGTCTTTCTGAACGTCTACGGCATCGGCAAAATACTGGGCGGCCAGTTCTACCGGCGCGGTCATCTTCCGGCGGAGGTCGCTCAGACGACCCTCGGCGCCGCGGGTCCTTTCGAACTGGCATGGACTTTCATGGGCTACTCATTCGCCTACATTCTGTTTATCGGGCTGGCTGAAATCGTTGGCGCGTGGATGTTGCTGTGGGAGAGAACGAAGCTGCTCGGAGTCGCGGTGCTGTTGCCGATCCTGGTGAACATCTTGGTTTTCGACGTGATCTTTCTCGACCGGTACGGAGCGCTGGCCAGCGCCACGATATACACGTGCCTCCTGATCGTGATTCTCGCCTTTAACCGGGAAAGGGTGGCGAAGGCGTTCGAGGCCCTCGCGCCCGGGAACGCGGCCGGCCGGCGGCCGTGGCGTGCGATGGGGAAGCCGGCGCTGCTCGCGCTTGGCTTGATGGCGGTTCTGTTCGCCTTGGATCAGGCGTTGGTGAATTGGTTCGGCCACGGCAAGGGCTGACTTACTCCAACTCGACCACGTAGACCTGCGAGTGGCCCGTGCGATCGCTGGCGAACACGACCCGCTTCTCATCGGCCGAGAACGAGGGGTGCGGATGAGTCCACTGCGGGCCGTACACGGTGTCGGTGGCCACTTCCATCCAACTCAGGGTGCCGGTCTTGGCCTCGCTGCGGGCGCGGTCGAAATCCTCTTTGAGCGCATAGCGGGAGGTTTTCCACTGCGAGCCTTGATTGCTCGACTCGGAAAGGCAGAGGTGGCGGCGGGCACCGGTGGCGGCGTCGATCAGAAACAGGCCGAGATCGGGATGATTGGTGTCGCAGAGCACCGCGGTGCCCGCGCGATTGGGCGTGATGTGCCAGGCGTTAAAATCGGCGATGGTCGCGATCTGGCGCGTCCGCCAGTTCATGCGGCGCAAAGCTTTCGGCCATACGGTGAACACGATATCGCCGGTGGAGCCGAGAAACGTCTCATGCACCACGAACTCGTCGTTGCCGTGATCGTAGAGGCACTCCAGCCCACTGCCGTCGCGCCGCACGCGATGCATGCGCGGCGCCGGGTCGCCCGAGAACTCGATCCATTCGCTTTCGATGGGGTGGAACTGCGGATGAATGATTGTTCGCGGGAAGGGAATCAAGGTCCACTGGCTGCCATCGGCGCGTCCCGCCACGATGCCGGTCTGCGCTCCATGCTTGATGGCGGCGGTTAGCCATTCACCGGACCGGTCCGGCGAGCATTCGCCGAGCTGAGCGCCTTCGAAGCTTACGATGGTGCGCTCGGACAGCGTGCGCCGATCCAGTTCGACGATGGCGCCCGAGCGCACGAAGAACACGCGTTCCCCCGAAGGATGAAACGCGGCGGAAAAGGGATGCACCGCCGGCCCATCGGTCAACTGGCGGATGGCGCCATCGGGGAACCCGGCTTCGAAGAACTGGGCCGCCCCGGAACGGTAAGAACAGAACAGCAGAGTTTCCCCGCCCGGTGTGAAGGAGCTTTGCAGAAAGTAGGTGGCGTGATTGATGCAGGGGGCGCCGGTCATCTGGTGAATCAGGGCGCCCGTGGCCGCATCGCGCCGCGTGGTGTGCTCGCTCGGAAAGATCGATCCCTTGGACATTCGCTTACTGGACTCGCTTCGGGCCGGGGACGAAGATCAGAATATGCTGCCGGGGCAGCGAGCCGACGACCTTCTGCAGCTTAAAACCTTCGGCTTCGATCTCCGCCTTGGCTTCCTCGACGGTCATCTTATGTTCCAGGCGGATCGGTACGTTGGGATCCTCCTTGCGGTATTCGAGCAGAACCATGCGGCCGGTGGGTTTGAGAGCTTCGCGCATTTTTTTCAACATCGCCTGCGGCCGGCTGAATTCGTGATAGACATCGACCATCAGGATGAGGTCGAGCGTGCCGGCGGGCAGCATCGGATCGTCTTCCTTGGCGAGCAGAGGCTCGATATTGGTGATGTTCTCTTGAGCGGCGTAGCGTTTCAGCGCTTCGATCATTCGTGGCTGGATGTCGACGGCGTACACTTTGCCGGCGGGCCCGGCGCGTTTGGCCATGCGGCGGCTGAAATAGCCGGTACCGGCGCCGACATCGGCGATGATGGCGCCGGCGGGAATTCCGATCGCATCGAGGGCCTTTTCCGGATCTTCCTCCTCGATCCGTTCGGGCCTTTCGAGCCACGGCGCGCCGCCGAAACCCATGACATCGGCGTATTTCCGCTGCGTGACGGGATGTTTATCCTGCGCCGCCGCCAGGCCCGCCAGAAGCAGCGCCGCGATGGCGCGTTGCATTTTCCGGCTGAAACGTTTGATAATCACGATTGATTCCAGCATGAAACAGAATCGTTCAGGTATTCAACTGCCGGGGCGCCGCGCCGTGTTTACCGCGCTGCCACTGGCGGCGTTGGCGGTGGCGGCCGGCTGCCAGGATAAGAAGCAGCCCGCAGTGACGCATCGGATGGGGGAAAAGGTCGCCATAGGCAAGTTGATGTATAGCATCCTGAACGCGGAATGGAAGACGCATTTAGGCGAAGGCACCGGCCAGCGCATTCCCGAGCATCGTTTTCTGATCCTGGAACTATCGGTCGCCAATGCCGGTCTGGAAGAGATCTCGGTGCCGCTTTTCCTTCTTTACGACGCCACTTCCAAGACGTTTCGCGAACTCGAAAACGGCGAGGGCGTCGACAACTGGATGGGCTTGCTGCGCATTCTGCGGCCGACGACGAGCCTGAACGGACGGCTGGTGTTCGACGTGCCGATGACCAATTACAAGCTTCAGGTCACCGACGGCGGACCACCCGATGAAGAGCAGGTCAGCTACATCGATATTCCTCTGCAACTGGAGGCCGACCCTGTTCATTCCGAGCCGCCCGCGGTAAAAAGATAAGAGTGTCTTTGTTTGCCGCCATCGCGCTTGGGTTCGTTTCGCTGGGGGCCCAAACCCTCGAGCTGACGCAGCCCGTCTTTCAGCAGTACGAAGACGGCCCGGCGCTTCAACCCAATACTTACTATGACGGCGAGCGTGTGTACCTCACTTGTTTCGTCACCGGGTTTCAGTCCGACAAGGACATGAAGGTGAAGCTGGAATGGCGCGCCGAGGCACGCGATGAGAAAGGCGTTCTGCTCGCGCCCGGCGGAACCAAAAAAGTCGAAGAGCAGCTTTCGCCTGAAGACAAGCAGTGGCGGCCCAAGCTGCAGTGGCAGTTTGAAGCTCCGCAGACGGCGTCTTGCGCCGGGTGCCGCATCGTGGTTCAGGTGCGCGACCTGATCGCCGGCACCGAAGCCAAGCGGGAGGCACTGTTCGGGCTGCGGTCGAAGGCCGTGGAATCGAGCGAGACGCTGGCGGTGCGCAACGTCCGGTTTCTGCGCAGCGAAGAGGATGGAAAGCCGCTCAATGCGCCCTCTTACCGGCCGGGCGATGAAGTGTGGGCGCGGTTTGAGATGGTTGGGTTCCGGGTGGGAGAGAAGAATCGCGTACACGTGGAGTATGGACTCACCGTCTACCGTCCATCCGGCAAGGTTCTTTACCAGGAGCCCAAAGCCGCGGTGGGCGATGAGACCTCTTTCTATCCGCGCAAGTGGATGCCGGGCGTGTTGAGCTTGAAGCTCGATTCAAAAATGCCGCCTGGCGAGTATCCCATTGTGCTTGAAGTGCGGGACCTGACCGGCCAGCAAAAACACGAAGAACGCTTTACGTTTCGGATTGAATGAAGAAATCGCGGGCGCGCCGCCACATGGGGTCGAGCACCCCGATCAGTTCATGATCGGAGTCTACGGCGTGTAGTTCCACGTGGGGGTGGCCGCCGGCGAAGGCTTGAGAGTACGCCACCGGCACCGTATCGTCGCGGGTGCCGTGGTATATCACGCAGGGCTGCGTCACGTGCGGATAGTCCGGATAGGCGCGGCCATCGCGAATCAATTCAAAGCCGATGCGGCTTTCGGCGTTCTGGCCATAGTGATAGACAGGAAGAAAGCCGGTACGCTCCCATTCGTCGAACCTGTCATCGCCCAGGTTCTGACGCCAGCGGTTGGGAAACCCGAACGCAGGCGCCATCAGGAACAGCTTTTGCGTTTCCGGATGGCGCATGGCATAGAGAGCGGCGAGGTATCCGCCAAGGCTCGAGCCCATGAGGGAGACGGGATCGCCGCTGGCCAGGCGCTCAATGACGGCCAATTGGCCGGTGATGGTGAGATTCTCAAAGCCCGCCTCGGCGAGGTCCGGGATCTCCAGATTCACGCCCGATCCGGCGAACTTCGCGCGGAAGTATTGGGCCTTCTTCGAACCCGGGCCGGAAGCGAAGCCGTGGAGATAGATCAGGCGTCCGGTCATGGCTTGGCCGGCGGTGCCTCTTCGACCGTGAACTTGATCTCGGAGGAAGCGCCGAAGACTTTGAACTCCGAATACTGATAGCGATTCTCCACCACGAGCACGCCTTGCTCGGTTTCGTTGTAAAGGATCGTCGCCGGCAGCAGGGTGCCGTGCGGGCTCGGCTCGTAATCGACCGACGCGGCGTACTTCAGGATCTGTTGCGGCGTTCGGTTTTTGTCCGGCTCGCGATCGGCGCCGATCGTGATGCGCAGGGGCACGCCATCGGTTTCCTTGAGCCAGATTTCGCCCTTCAACTTGTGCCGCACGGCGCGACGGCCTTCAAAAACGGTCATCGCCTGATCGCCGTCTTTCTGTTCGTAGTTGAGAACGATGGCGCGTTCGGCTCCGATGAAATCGTTGCGTAGAAACTGGAAGTTGAGAGCGGCCTGGCTGCGCTTGCCGAACAGTAGAATCACCTGTCCGAAGTCGGTGGCGGACTCGCGCAGGCCCACCGATTCGAAGTCCTTCAACATTTTCTTCTTGAGCTTGTCGTTGTCGCCGCGCATGCCCATGGTCAGCGTCTGGCGCGCTTGAGAGCGGGATTTGATCTGCTTGCCATCGACGGAAACCACCTGCCTCAATTCGTGTAGGTTGGCGGGATCGTCCTGAAAAATCGCGTAGCCGTACTCGGACACGATCTCGCGGCGGCGATAGGGAGTTTCGACCTTCTCGGCGCGCCTGCGGAACCGTGAAGGAGTCTCCATGGCCACCTGCTCCAGCTTTTCGCGCCCGATGACTTTGGGCGCCAGATAGCCGAAAGCTTCCGCTTCTTCGGCGAGGCGGAGAAGGTGTTTCTCGTATTGCGCCATGCCGGCCCCTTGCGCCGTGGCAAGGGCCAGCCAAAGCCAAATTGGCATGATGCCTTCAGTGTAGCGAATGGGGTTACCAGGGCAGGGGTCCCGCGTATAGCTCCGGTCCCCGATGCAGTAACAGCGCGCGAATTTCCGGGCAGCTTTCGAGATAGCCATGATGGCGGCGGAATGGATTCCGCAGCGCACGCCTGGCGGTCAGCGACGGTCCGGTGCCATAAGGGTCGGCCTGAAAATCGGCGAGCCGCTGACGTTCGAAGGGCAGGTTCTCCTCAAGCGTCACCGGATCGTTGACGCCGACGTAGCGGTAACGCGCGGCCGGGAAACGCAACGTCTGGCGATGAAAATCGAAGCGGGGCTGCTTGAACGCCCATCCCACGACGGCGATGCGGTACGGATAGCGGCCGGTGGCTTCGCGAAACCGGCAGATTCCGTAGAACAGGTTTAACATCGAGTCGAGCGAGTGCTCTTCGGTGGTCGCGCGGTCACGCACGCCGGGGGAACCCTGCCACTGCAGGCGCTCCGCAATCCGCCAATAGCCCTGCGCCTCGCTTTGCGGACCGGCGGCCGTATCGGTTTGCGAGCCCGCGAATATGAGCAGCGATTGCGGGTCTTCCAATGCCAGCCGCACACCGGCGCACACGTGATCCACGTAGAAGCGCCCCTCGCCCGCCTGAAAATGTTTGAGGTACCAGCCGGCGTCGGAATCCAGGCGGTCGAGGTCGCGCGGAATGGCATGACCGGCTACCAGAACCAGATTTTCGAGGCCCGCCCAACCGGTCATTGCACCAGGTACTGGCGCAGATAGCGGCCGCTTTGGCGCAGCGATTCCTTGCGCTTTTCGAGCGTCCCTTCGTAGGCGCGGTCTTCCACCTCGATGCAGACGCCTCCGTCGTATCCGGTCTCGGTGAGTACGCTGAAAAATTTCCCCCAATCGACATCGCCCATGCCGGGCAGCTTCGGCGTGTGGTACTGCGACGGGAAGGCGAGGACGCCCACTTCGTCGAGCTTATGCCGGTCGATGCGCACGTCCTTGGCGTGGATGTGCATGAGGCGGGAAGCGAACTCGCGCATCGGCTTGAGATAGTCCATGTGCTGCCAGATCATGTGCGACGGATCGTAGTTGAGGCCGAAGTTCCGGTTCGGGATGTCCTCGAACATGCGGCGCCAGATGGCGGGCGTGGAAGCGAGATTCTTGCCGCCGGGCCATTCGTCCTTGGTAAACGACATGGGGCAATTCTCGATGCCAATGCGGATACCCTGATCTTCGGCGAAAGCGATCAGCGGACGCCAGATCTTAAGGAAGCGCGGCCAGTTGTCGTCGACGGATTTGGTCCAGTCGCGTCCGATGAACGTATTCACGACGCCCACATTCATCAGGCGCGCCGCCTTGATCACCTTCCGGATATGTTCGACATAGCGCTTCGATTCCTCGGGATCGGGAGCGAGCGGGTTTGGATAGTAGCCCAATCCGCTGATGGCGACACCGGCTTCGGCCATGCGGGCGGCGATCTCCGCCGCTTCCGTCTTCGAGACGGAGGCCACATCGACATGAGTGACGCCGGCATAGCGGCGCTCCGCTTTACCTTTGGGCCAGCACATCAGTTCCACGCAGGAGAAACCTTCGGCGCCGGCGAATGCTACCACTTCGTCCAGGGTCAGGTCAGGCAGAATCGCGCTGACGAATCCAAGTTGCATGTGGGGCAGTGTAACATTTCGGCTTAAAATGGTCGCTGAATGGGCAAGACTTGGTTGTTGCTCGCGGCAGCGTGCGGCGGGTGGGCGCAGAACGACACGGCGGCTTCGGCGCGCCGGATTCTGGACGCCAACTGCGCCAGTTGTCACGGAGCGGCGAAGATGGGCGGGCTCGACCTTCGCCAGCGCGAGACGATGCTGAAAGGCGGTGCACGCGGGGCGGCGGTGGTGCCGGGCAAGGCGGCCCAGAGCTTGTTGTATCAGGCGGTGCTGCGCGACGGTGCGCTGCAAATGCCGCCGGGCAAGAAGGGACTGGCTCAGGCCGAAGTGGATACGCTTCGTGCCTGGATCGAAGCGGGCGCGCCTTGGGCTACAGCCGGCGTTGGCGCCGAGCCTGCCTGGTGGTCTTTCCGGCCATTGAAACGGCCCGCGGTACCGGCTGGTGAAGGCAATCCCATCGACCGCTTCGTGAATGCCAAACTGAGCGAGAAAGGCTTGACGGGCGTGGGCCCGGCAGATCGCCGCACGCTCATCCGCCGCCTGACTTACGACTTGCATGGGCTGCCTCCCACGCCCGAGGAAGTGGACGCATTCGTGGCCGATGGTGGGTATGAGAAGCTCATCGACCGGCTGCTTGCCTCGCCGCGATATGGTGAGCGCTGGGGACGGCACTGGCTGGACGTGGTGCGCTATGCCGACACCGGCGGCTTTGAGACCGACATCTATTTTCCCAACGCCTGGCGCTATCGCGACTACGTGATCAAGTCGTTTAACGACGACAAGCCGTATGACCGCTTCGTGCAGGAACAGATTGCGGGCGATGAGATCTGGCCGGACAATCTCGACCTTTCGGGAGGCTTCAAGGTTCCCGAAGAAAAGCAGAAACACCTGGAGGCGCGTATCGCCACGGGCCTTTACACGATCGGACCCGTCTATCACGAGGCGGCTTTCTTTGGCGGGCAGGTCCGCTATGAGTGGTTGACCGACGTGGTGGATACGACGGGCGAGGCGTTTCTCGGCCTCACGCTTGGCTGCGCGCGCTGCCACAACCACAAGTTCGATCCGTTGACCAGCCGCGACTATCACCGCATGATGGCCGTCTTCGCGGCGAGCGAAGAGCGCGAGATTCCGGTCGTCAGCAAGTTCAATATTTTCGGGTTCAAGTCGGGCTATCCCAACTGGCTGCGCGTGGAGGACTTGAAAGGCGCCGTGGGGCGGCTGGAACGCGTGGCGCGGCAGCGGGTGGTGGACAAGATCCGTTCCCGCTTCGCGGCGGAAACGCTCGCCGCTTACGACCTGCCGACGGACAAGCGTACCGCCGCGCAGCGCGCGCTGGCCGAGCAGGTGGAGACGGCGTTCAATCAGGCGGGCTTGGGGGAAAACGCGGAAGGCAAGACGGCCGATATCCCCTTTACGGAGCAGGAGCAGGCGGAGCGGGCGCGGTTGATTAAGGAACTGGGCGAGGCGTCGTTGCGGGCCAATCCCGTGATGCAGACGGCGACGGTGCTCGGCCGGGCCGATCTGATTCCCGACGTGCACATGACCAGCCGCGGCGATTGGCGCGCGGCCGGAGACAAGGTGTCGCCGGGTCTGCCCGAGGTGCTGGCCGGGGAGAATGAGATCTCCGGAGAGACACGGCGCAAGCCGTTGGCCGAATGGCTGACCAGGCCCAGCCATCCGCTGACCGCGCGCGTGATGGCGAATCGCGTGTGGCAATGGCATTTCGGCCGCGGCATCGTGGCGACTCCCAGCGATTTCGGACGCCAGGGCGAGGAACCCACGCATCCGGAGCTGCTCGACTGGCTGGCCTCCGAATTCGCCGGCCAAGGCTGGAGCGTGAAGAAACTCCACAAGGTGATCCTGATGTCGGAAACTTACCGGCGGTCGGGCCTGTGGAACGAACCCAACGGCAGGATTGACGCGGGCAACCGCTACCTGTGGCGGATGAACCGGCAGCGTGTGGAGGCGGAAACGCTGCGCGACGCGACGCTCGCGGTGAGCGGACAGTTGAACACGGCCATGGGCGGCCGTCCGGTGGTTCCCAAGCTCACCGCCGAGGAGTACACCGGCATGTGGGCGCGCAATCAATGGCCGGAGTCGCTCGACCCGAAGGAACACAATCGCCGCAGCGTTTACCTCTATGTGAAGCGTGCGTTTCCGTTGCCGATGTTCACCACGTTTGATTCGCCGGATACGTCGGTAAGCTGTCCGCGGCGCGATTCCACCACCGTCGCTCCGCAGGCGCTGACGCTGATGAACGGTGAGTTTACGGTGACGCAGGCGCGCCTGTTCGCCGAACGCGTGCGGAACCAGGCGCCGGAACAGTGGATCGATACGGCGTGGCGGCTCGCGCTTGGCCGCACGGCGAGTGAAGAGGAACGCCGCAAGGCGGTGGCCTACCTGAAGGAAGGCGACGCCGCGAAGTCGCTCGAGCGGCTGTGCCTGGTGCTGTTCAACATGAACGAATTTTTGTACGTGGACTGAATCTATGCTTTGCCGAAAAACATTCGAAGCCGCTTCCCGCCGCCAGTTCCTGGAACGTTCCGGGCTCGGGTTTGGATCGCTGGCCGCCTCTTTTCTCCTGGGCCGCGACGCACAGGCGGCGCGCAACGCGATGGCGGCGCGGCCACCGCATTTTGCCGCCAAGGGCAAGGCGGTGATCTTCCTGTTCATGCACGGCGGTCCGAGCCACATCGACAGCTTCGATCCCAAGCCCGAGTTGGCGAAGCTCGACGGCCAGCCGGTGCCTGAGAGTTTCGGCAAAGTGGATTTTCAATTCACGCGGATGGAGAAGGTGCCGTTGATGGCGTCTCGGCGTACCTTCCGGAGGCGCGGTCAATCGGGGCTGGAGATATCGGACCTGTTTGAGAATGTCGCGCGGCATGCCGACGATCTGGCCGTGGTTCGCTCCTGCTATCACGACGGGTTCACGCACGTGACGGGGCAGACGTGGATGAATACCGGGTGGGCGCGCGTGGGCCGTCCGAGTATCGGCAGTTGGGTGACGTATGGATTGGGAAGCGAGTCGGAGAATTTGCCGGCTTATGTGGTGATGCTCGATGGCGGCATCAAGGCCGGGTCGCCGGCGTATGGTTCGGGATTTCTGCCGGCCATGTATCAGGGCACGGTGCTGCGCAGCGAAGGGCCGCCGATTCTGAACGTCCATCCGCCGCAAGGCACGACGGTGGAAGAGCAGCGGCGGATGCTCGACCTGTTGCGCGACTACAACGAGGGGCATCGCGCTTCGCGCGCCGAGGATACGGAACTGGCGGCGCGTATCGCTTCGTATGAACTGGCGTTCAAGATGCAGATGTCGGTACCGGACGTCGCGGATCTGAGTAAGGAATCCGAGGCGACCAGGAAGCTTTATGGCATGGATGAAAAGGACACCTCCGAATTCGGATCGATGTGTCTGATGGCGCGGCGGCTGGTGGAGCGCGGCGTGCGGTTCGTGCAGCTCTACTCAGGCGGCAAGAAGGGCGCCGAGGTCGGCTGGGACGCGCACAACGAATGCGACCGTAACCATACGTTCATGGCGAACAAGGTGGACAAACCGATCGCCGGGCTGCTCGCCGATCTGAAGGCGCACGGTCTGCTCGATAGCACGGTCGTTGTTTGGGGCGGCGATTTCGGACGGACTCCGTTCACCGACGGCGCCGAAGGCGGCACGGGCAATCACAACGGACGGGATCACAACCCTTACGGCTTTTCGGTGTGGATGGCCGGAGGCGGCATCAAGGGCGGCAAGGCGATCGGGTCCACGGACGCGATCGGTTTGAAGGCGGCCGAAGACCGGGTGTCGATGCACGACCTGCACGCCACGCTGCTGAGCCTGATCGGGCTTGAGCACAAGAAGCTCACGTATTTTTTCCAGGGGCGGGATTTCCGGTTGACCGACGTGGGCGGTGAGTTCGATTTCGCCAAGCGGTTGCTCGCGTAGCGGATAGGAAACGAGAGGCACAGCAGCCACTCGCTCCTGTGATATTCTGCGCCTATGCCGGAGTACGTAATCGAGCGCGAGATCCCCGGCGCGGGCGCTTGGACCGAAGATCAAGTCCGCTCGGCATCGCTGAAGTCGCTCGAAGTCATCCGCTCGCTCGGTGGTGAGATTCAGTGGCTGCACAGCTACGTCACCGACAACAAGCTGTTTTGCGTCTATCTGGCTCCGGATGAAGGCATCATCCGGGAACATGCCCGCCAGTTGGGTGTTCCCGCCAATCGAATTTCCGCCGTCCGCCGCATGATCGATCCGGCACGCTACGCCTAGTCCTGCCGCAGCGCGTATTCGATCGCCTGTTCCAGAGTGAAGCTGCGCCCAAGGGTCTCGGCGCTGCCTGCCGCCGCCTGATCGAGCGACGATCGCGCCGCGCTCCTGGTTTCAGAAGCCGTCTGCCGGAGCGGATCCACGCTTGAGGAAGCCACGGCGCGCAACATGCTCGCGGCCGCCGTCGCCAGGGTGAGGGCGCGTTCCGGCCGGTCCCGCAGCAGTGAGCATCCGGCGAGTTCCACCAGGGCTCGTGCGATCTGCGTGCGGCGGGCCGCTTCCTTCGCCTCGCGCAGCGAATCGCGGTAAAAGCCTTCCGCTTCGCCATAATTATGGGCGCGGCGGGCGAGGTCTCCCAGATCGGCCAAAACCCGCGCACTGCCCGACACGTCACCCAATGCTTCGAACTGGCGCAGTCCATCCAGCTGATGCGCGCGCGCCCCCTCAATGTCGCCCTCCTGTTCCGCCAGGTCGCCCAGGCTGCAAAAGGCTGAGGCGGCGCCGCGCCGGTCGCCCCTCCGTTCGAATTGGACGGCGATGGTTTCCAGCAAGCCGCGCGCCGTGGCGTATTCTCCCCGCGCGGCGGCGATGCGCGCCAGGTTATGAAGACAATAATCCGCCGCCGAGTCGTCGCCCTGCTCGCGCCACATCCGCTCCGCTTGGCGAAGCAGGGACATGGCCTCGCCGCTCCGCTTGAGCGCATGCTTGATCGTAGCGACTCCGATCAAGGCGGACGCCATACCGCGCCGGTCGCCGAGCTGGCGGAAAATGGCGAGCGCCTCATCCTCCTGAAGCCGCAGCGCCTGGCTGTAATCGCCCAGGCGGTAACACAACGTCCCTTGCAAATAAGCGACGCGAGCCCGCAAGGCGGTGGGCGCCTGCGCCGAAGGCATGCGCAGAATGGCTTCCAGCAACTCACGCCCTTCGCCGAAGTATTCCACCTGTTCCCAGAACCAAAGCTGTGCGCCACCCAAACGCAAAGCCCATTCGCCGTTGCCGCTTGCGATCAGGTGGCGGATCGCCATTCGCACATTGCCATACTCGCGTTGGTAAAAAGCCAGCGCTTCCTGCTGCGCCGGACCCGAACCGGCCAGTTCCTCGGAAAGCACCAGGTAGTAGGCCGCATGCGCGCGTTCGGTCTCGGGCATGTCGCCGCTTGAGGCAAGGCGTTCGCGGGCGTAGTCGCGGATTGTCTCCAGCATCGAAAAACGAGGCTCGCCCGGCTCCTCGGCGCCCTGCCGGATCAGGCTCTTGTCCACCAGCGACGAAATGCCCTCGGTAATATCGACTTCCAGGTCTTCGCGGGTGTTGCACACCGCCTCGGCCGCTTCGAGCGTACAGCCACCAACGAAAACCGCGAGGCGCGTGAAGAGCTTGCGCTCGGCGGGCGTCAGCAGTTCGTAGCTCCAGCCGATGGTGCGCCGCAACGCCTGGTGCCGCTCGGGCAGATCGCGGCTGCCTCCGGTCAACAACTCCAGCCGGTTTTCGATGCGCGCCAGCAGCGCCCGTGGAGGCAAGACTTTCGTGCGCGCGGCCGCCAGTTCGATGGCCAGAGGCAACCCATCCAGGCGGCGGCAGATCTCGGCAACGGCGGCGGTGTTTTCCGCCGTCAAGGCAAAGCCTGGCCTCACCGCCGCGGCGCGCTGCACGAACAGCTCGATGGAAGCGAAATCCATCGCCCGGCCGGAGCCGTCTTCGGCGGGCAGAGGCAGCGGCGGCACGGGAAATTCCTGCTCGCCATACAGGTGAAGGGGCAGGCGGCTGGTGGCGAGAATCTTCACCGTCGCGCACCGCTCGAACAGCCGCGCGATTCCCGATGCGGCTTCCATCAGGTGTTCGAAATTGTCCAGCACCAACAGCACCGGGCCAGCAGAATCCAGCCGTTGAGCGATGGCCGCGCAAAGTTCCAAGTCCGCCGTCTCGCGCACGCCCACGCTCATCGCGATGGCCGAAGCCACCTGGCGCGGCTCGGTAAGAGGCGCCAGATCCGCGAAGTAGACCCCGCCCATGAAGGCGTCCATCGCGTTTTCGGCCGCCCGCAGCGCCAGCCGCGTCTTACCCGTGCCGCCCGGTCCCGTCAACGTCACCAGCCGCGGGCCCTCCGGGTCCCGCAGCATCGAGTCAAGCAGGAACAGTTCTTCCTCGCGTCCCACGAATGGCGTTCGTTGAACGGGAAGGTTGTGGGCCGCCGGGGACAGTCCCGCTTCGGCTTCCAGCGCCGCTTCCACCTGCGCGCTGGTGGGCCGCCGGGTGGGATCTTTTTTCAGCATCGCCAGAATCAGTCTCTCCACGCCCGGCCGCAGCGAAGCTTGGATGGCAGACGGGCGGGGCGGCGCCGAAACCATCACCGCGTGGAAGCTTCCAAGGGTGGAGTGGGCTGGAAAAGGGTGCCGTCCCGTGGCCATCTCATAAAACACGATGCCTAGCGAAAACACATCCGATGGAGGATCCACATGGCCACCTCCGGCCTGCTCCGGCGACATGTAGCGCACCGTGCCCATGCGGCCCCCGTTCGCGCTTTCGTTGGTCACATCGTTACCCGCGCTCATCAACCTTGCCAGCCCGAAATCGAGCACCTTCACGAAACCATCCTCGCGGACCATGATGTTTTCCGGCTTGATGTCGCGATGCGTAATGCCTCCGGCATGCGCTGCGCGCAAGGCTCGCGCCAGTTGCAGCCCTACTTGCGGAATGGCTTCGGGCATCGGAGCGTTCTCCAGCAGGTCGCGCAGCGTCCGGCCCGCCACATGCTCCATCACCAGGAATTTACCGTCCTCGTCGCGGCCCACGTCGTAAATGGTCACGATGTTGGGATGGTTCAGCGCCGATGCGGCCCTGGCTTCGGCCTCGAACCGTTCCAGGCGTTGCTCGTTTTCGCCCGACGCCGGCAGAATCTTCAGAGCTACCTTGCGCCCCAATCGCACATCCGTCGCCAGGTACACCTGCCCCATTCCGCCGGCGCCGAGAAACGACTCAATCCGGTAGTGTCCGATGTGGCGTCCGGCCGGCAGACGTAGATCCATGGAGACCTTCGTTTCCAAGCCCGATGCCATGAAATCCCCGGCCTGCCCGCCCGCTTCCAGCAGCGATTCTACTTCCCGCAACAGCTCCGCATCCGCGCCGCACGCACTGGCGAGAAAGCTCTTGCGTCTGGCCTGCTCCAGCCCGCTGGCGGCGTGAAAGATATCGGCAACCTGCTGGTAGCGCTCCGGTGTCATACCATCGATTTCCGGCTGAGCTCACGGAACAACCAGGCCTTGGCGATGCTGAAGTCGCGCCGCACGGTGGCCACCGAAACTTCGATCGCGGCGGCGATCTCTTCCAGGCTCAACCCGCCGAAGTAACGCAGCTCAACGATCTTGCTTTGCCGCGGCGCCAGCCGCTCCAGGTCTTTCATCGCGTCATCCACCGCCACTACGCCGGCGCCCGCCGGGAAAGCCAGCTCTCCAGCGTCCGCAAGGGGCACCCGCGCCGTGTTCGCACCCCGCTTGGCCCGTCCGCCCGATCGAGCGTAATCCACCAGCACCCGCCGCATCAATCCAGCGGCCACTCCGAAAAAATGCTGCTTGCCCGTCCATTCGACGCCCTTCCAGCCAATCAGCTTCATGTAGGCTTCGTTCACCAGCGCGGTCGCCTGCAGCATGTGTCCGCGCCTTTCTCCAGCCATATAGTACATCGCCACCCGATGTAGTTCCTGTTGCACTCGCGGCGTGAGGCATTCGAAAGCCTGCTGGTCGCCTTTGCCCCAGGCGACCAGCAGTTGAGTCGTATCCTGCATACCCTGAATAGCGAGAGACAGGCGCCGGTTGGCTCACCACGGGCACGGTTTCCTTTATCGATCCGAATCCATCCATTCCATGAACCTCCGTGCCACCGCCCGGCCCATGGTCGCGCCCGCCTGATTGTCCATTTCATAATGGATGCCGGCCCAGATCCGGGAATCGCCCGCCTCTTTGCCGAGCGCCGTCATCGCGTCCTTCCGGGCCGGGAACAGGAACCCCAGCAGCTCCGCGCGGGCCGTCGAAAGTGCGGAATGATTCGACGGGTACGAAGGAAAGTTCGGCGCCGGAAACAGAGGGTTGATACCCGAGTCCAACTGATGCGGGCGCAGATACCAATAGGCGTACTTGGAATCGTTACTGGCGATCCAGGTGTCATAAAGCACGCCCGCCAGCATCGCGTAAGCCCTGGCCGAGCGCGGAGGATTCTGGTCGAGATGGTCCTCGAACATCATCCGGCTCAACAGCATGTGGAAATCGGTAAACGTTCCTTCAGGCGAATGGAAGTAGAAGGCGCGCATGTTCGTTTGCAGCGTGCGCGGAAAGTTCTTCACCGCGTCCGATTCCGCACGCATTCTTTCCGAGCGGCAATCGGGTGGCGGCTCCGAACGGAACTCATTGCCCGAGCGCAGCAGGATCGGACGCCAATTCGGCATGGTCGCGTTTCCCGGATTCGTTCCCGTCCACATACACGGACCCGATGGCACGGTGCCCGCCCACACTGCGTCCGAACCATCGGCCCGCGCGCGTTCCATCACCTTTTGCGCCACGTGCCGGCCGAGTTCGAGACCGGCAAAGTAGTCGCTGGGATACTGCACGCCCGCATAGAGCCGGCTGCGCGCCGCTTCTTCCGCCAGCCCTTCAAAGGCTGCCGCTTCGCCTGGCAGCATCGCTGCCAGCACCGCCGCCGCGGCGCCCGCGGCAGCCGCATGCTCCGAAGGATAGGACGGGCTGGCGGGCACCGCCACGCGCGTCTTCAACGAAGGATCGGTTTCGCTCGGCCGGCGCCGGTTATAGAAATACTTCGATTCCCAGGCGGCCACCGTCGCGTCATGCATCGCCATCGACACATAGGTGAACACACGATGCGGAAAGGGCGTCATCGCCTGGCCGCCGGTTTGGCGTTTCACCATCATGTCAATCCAACGGTAGGCGGGCGCGCCGGCGTCCCAGAACTGAACCTGCTCGGCGATCCGCGGATCGGTTTCCGCGGTCACGCCCTTGAGCCAGGCGATTTCGGCACGGCTTTCCGCTTCGCCCGGCGGTGGCGGCACCCGATAGTCTTTGCCGGAGGGGATCGCGAACGTCTTCCAGTTGCCCGCGCCCGGTTCAATCATGGTGTTCTGTCCTTGCACCGCGGCCGTGTTCAGCAAGCCGGCGGCCAGCACCGCCAGCGAAAATCGATGGATTCGAGTCATGGTTGTTTCTCCTTCTGTACCGCGGTTCGTTACGTCCGCGTTCAGCCAGTAAGGCGCTATCGAATCGCAAAACTGCTAATGGCGGTTTGGAGAAATTCGCGCTTTACCGGAAAGGAGAATCTACGATGCAACTCGCGTTCGTAACCTCTCAATTGCCGCTATCGCCGTTCCCGATTCGCTTCAGGCGTGGGCGGCGAGTTCGATTTCGCCAAGCGGTTGCTCGCGTAGTTAGAAACTCCGGACGCCCATCTGCGCGATGTCGTCCACGCGCATCGCTTCCTTGACGACAAACGGTTCGCCGTACTTGACGCCGATGAGGTTCCCATAGAATCGCGCGACCGAGCCGAGGCGCTCGCGGATCTCTTCTTCTTTGGGGAACAGACCGCTGCCTTCCACGTGATCGCCGTACTGCGAGCGGTAGGCGAGCAGCGCCTTCATGCGGCGTTCGAACTGCGCGCTGATGTCCACGACAAACGACGGCGTTACGTTGGCGTAGAGCGACGCGTAAATCACCTTGAACGGGCGGTGCGGAACGGATTCGCCTTCGTCGAGTTTGGCCAGTCCGGCGAGAAAGCAGCTTTCGTAACCGAGCTTCGACGCGACGTAATGATCCGGATGCCGGCCTTCCCAATAAGGCAGAATGACCACGCGCGGCCGCAGGCGGCGGATTTCACCGGCCAGTGTCATGCGGGCGGGCAGCGAATTATCCAGCCGCGCATCCGGGAAGCGCTGGTTGCCGCGCCAGGCGCACAGCATATGCTTTGCCGCGTGTTGCGATTCTTCGATGCGCAGCGCCGGTGTGCCGCGCGTACCCATTTCCCCCGCCGTCAGATCGAGTACGCCGGTGCGGTAGCCCTGTTCGGCCATGCGGATCAACGTGCCGCCGCAGGTTTGTTCCACATCGTCGGGATGGGCGGCAATGGCAAGAATATCGAGCGGTTTGAAATCGTCGGCAAGATCGAGCATGAGTTACCAGTTAAGATCCGGCCGGTGGCGGTAGCGATCGTGAGTGGGCATGAGGCGGATGAGAATATAGCCGGCCACGAAGCCGCCGACGTGGGCAAACCACGCCACGCCAGCGCCTTGGGAGGCCGAGGAATGGCCCACCTCACCCACGCCGCTGAAGATCTGAATGATAAACCAATAGGCCAGGATGAACACGGCCGGAATCTCGGCGGTGGTGAAGAAGACGATGAACGGAATGACGGTGAGAATTTTCGAATGCGGGAACTTGGCCATGTAGGCGCCCATGACGCCGGCGATGGCGCCGCTCGCTCCGATGGTGGGAATCTTCGAGCCGGCGTTGAACAGGATATGCACCATTCCGGCGGCCACGCCGCACAGCAGATAGAACACGATGTAGCGGCCGTGGCCGAGGATATCTTCGACGTTGTCGCCGTAGATCCACAGGAACCACATGTTGCCGATCAGGTGCATCCAGCCGCCGTGCAGGAACATGGATGTGAACAGGTCGACGGTTTGAAATCGGGCCGCGACGATGCCGCGGTCGGCCAGCAGATGGTTGAGGGAAAACGAGTCGAGCGAGATCTCGTAGAGGAAAGCCGCCACATTGGCCAGAATCAATCCGATGGTGACGATTGGTGTGACGTAGCTCGGCTGTGTATCGCGAAGCGGAATCATGGCGTCAGGCGTGCGTCGTCACGGACGCCTTTTTGCGGAAGCCGTCATCCGACCGGCGCTCAGCGCGCTCCATGAGTGCGTAAGCGTCTCTGGCGGTCTCAATGCCGCCGCGCGCGCCCAGGGCGCGGCAGTTCAAAGCGGCCATGGCATTGGAGAAATCGAGCGCGTCGCCCATGGGCATACCTTCGAGCACAGCATAGCAGAAGGCCCCGTGGAAGACGTCTCCGGCGCCCGTGGTATCCACGCAATTCACCACGAAAGCGGGCGAATAGTAGACTTCGCTGCCGACTCGCGCCAGCGCACCATAGGAGCCCAGCGTCATCGCCGCCACCGGAATGTTGTACTCCTTCTGCAGAATGCCGAGCGCCTTCAACGGGTCCTTTTCCTTCGTCCAGGCGATGGGGAATTCGGAACTGGCGACCAGGTGCGTGACATGCGGCAGCACGCGCTCAAATCCCGGATAGATGGTGTCGACGTCGACGGTGACGGGGATGCCGTGCTCGCGCGCGATGCGGGCAGCCTTCTCCACCGCTTCGGTATCGTGCCCGTCGATGTGCAGCAGACGCGCCGAGGCGATCATGGAGGGCTCGATCTCCTCGGGCGTGAGGCGCAGGCTTTCCGGGCGGCTCCAGAAAACGGTGCGCTCGCCGGTGGTGCGGTCGATGATGATGTAGGCGGTCTGGTTGGGCGAGCCCGCGCGCACCCGCACGTCGTCCAGATTGATGCCCAGGCCGCGAAGGCTCGCGTCCTGAACGCGCCCGCGCTCATCGTCGCCGATGGTTCCGATGTACTTCACCCGCAGCCCGAGCCGCGCGCAGGTGACCATCGCCGAGGCCACCTGTCCTCCCGGACTCAGCATCTCGTCGTCGAAGGCCACCTTGCCGGCGTAGGGAGGAAAGTGCGGAACCAGGATGAGGGTGTCCGTAGCGTTGAGGCCAATGCCCACAACGTCGAATTCAGGCATAAACGGGTAGAGTAACACGGCCGCGATACAATGAAGTTTTGACTACATGCAGTCTCGCATCCGTTCGACGACGATCCTGTGCGTGCGCCGCAACAGCAAAGTGACGATGGCGGGCGACGGCCAGGTGACGATGGGGCAGGAGGTGTTGAAATCCTCGGCCCGCAAATTACGCCGCCTTTATCAGAACAAGATTCTGGCCGGATTCGCCGGCTCCACGGCCGACGCTTTTGCGTTGTTCGCGCGTTTTGAAAGCAAGCTGGAACAGCATGGGGGGAACCTCGGCCGGTCGGTGGTGGAACTGGCCAAGGAGTGGCGCACGGACCGCGCGTTGCGGCATCTGGAGGCGCTGCTGCTGGTGGCCGATACGCAGAACACTTATATCGTCAGCGGAAACGGCGACGTGATCGAACCCGACGATCATATCGCCGCCATCGGTTCGGGCGGCCCGTTCGCCAAGGCGGCGGCCGTGGCGCTGATGGAGAATACGAACCTCAACTCGCGGGAGATTGTCGAGAAATCCATGAAGATCGCCGGCGAGACCTGTATCTATACCAACCTCAACCTCACCATCGAGGAACTGGGCTGATGGTTATTTATCTTCCGACCCAGGCCCTCGATGAAGGCCCGCTGCTCGATGAATTGACGCCGGCCGAAATCGTCAGGGAACTGGACAAGCACGTCGTGGGACAGGCCGATGCCAAGCGCGCGGTGGCGATCGCGCTGCGCAACCGCATCCGGCGCCAGCGGCTCGATCCGGAGATGGCCGAAGAGGTCATGCCGAAGAACATACTCATGATCGGGCCGACGGGCGTGGGCAAGACGGAAATCGCGCGGCGCCTGGCGCGGCTGGCGAATTCGCCGTTCCTCAAAGTGGAAGCGAGCAAGTTCACCGAGGTCGGCTATGTGGGCCGCGACGTGGAAGCGATGATCCGCGACCTGGTGGAAATCGCCATCGACATGGTGCGTGAGCAGAAGCTGGATGAAGTGGCCGACCGGGCGGAGCGCAACGCCGAAGAGCGGCTGCTCGATCTGCTGATGCCTGCGGCGGGCGAGGGCACCGAGTCCACCGAGCGCACGCGGGAGAAGTTGCGCGATAAGCTTCGCGCGGGCAAGCTGGACGACCGCACCGTGGAACTGGACGTCAAGGACAGCGGCCCGCGCTTTGAAGTAACCGCCGCGCCTGGCATGGAAGAGATGGATATCAATCTCAAGGAGATGATTCCCAATCTGTTCGGCGGGCGCACGAAAAAGCGCAAGATGCGTGTGCATGAAGCCATGGATTACCTGATTCAGGAAGAGGAGCAAAAGCTCATCGACATGGATCAGGTGACCCGCGTCGCGCTTGAGCGCGTGGAGCGCAACGGCATCATCTTCCTCGACGAAGTGGACAAGATCGCCGGACGCGAAGGGGGCCACGGGCCGGACGTCAGCCGCGAGGGTGTGCAGCGCGACATCCTGCCTATCGTCGAAGGGACGACGGTCAACACGCGCTATGGGTTCGTGCGCACCGATCACATTCTGTTCATCGCCGCCGGCGCGTTTCATGTCTCAAAGCCGAGCGATCTGATTCCGGAACTGCAGGGCCGATTTCCGATCCGGGTGGAGTTGAAATCGCTCACCGAACAGGATTTCATCCGCATTTTGAAGGAGCCGAAGAACGCGCTGGTGAAGCAGTACGTGGCGCTGCTTGAGACCGAGGGCGTGAAGCTGACGTTCGTCGACGACGCGCTCGAAGAGATCGCGCGTTACGCCACCAAGCTGAACGAGTCGATGGAGAACATCGGGGCGCGGCGGCTGCACACCATCATGGAGAAAGTGCTCGAGGAAATCTCGTTTCAGGGACCGGATCTGAAGAAGAAGAACATCAAGATCGACGCGGCCTACATACGGCTGCAGTTGGCCGATATCGTGAAGGATCAGGACCTGAGCCGGTACATTCTCTAATGCGCGGATTCTGGCCGGCGGCCGCGATGGTGCCGCTGTTGGGCTGCGGTTATGTGGGCGACGTTCAGCCGCCGGCGCTCTACATTCCGGTGGCGGTGACCGATCTCAAGGCGGTCCAGCGCGGGGCGAAGCTTTACCTGACCTTTACGCCTCCCATCAAAACCACGGAGCAATTGCCGGTCGCGCAGCCTGGGGAAGTGGACCTGCGGGTGGGTCCGGCCGCGCAAGGAAATTTCGACGTGAATGCCTGGGCCTCAACGGCCACGCGTGTTTCCGCCGAAGCGGAGATCGGCTCCTTTGTGGGCAAGGAAATCTTCGCGGCGGTGCGGACCAGGGGCGTCAGAGACCGTTGGTCGGATTGGTCGAACGTGGTCGCGGTTTCGATCGCGGCGCCCTTGGCCAAACCGGCGGATTTTCAAGTGGCGGCGGATGCGGCCGGAGTCCGGCTCAGCTGGAAGCATCCCACGCCGTCAGGTAGCCGCTTTCGCGTCTTTCGCCAGGCGGAGAAGGAAGAGCGGCCCACCCTGATCGAGTCAAAGGCCGCCACTCCCTGGATCGACCGGACGGCGCTATACGGCGTGCCCTATCGCTATCAAGTGCAGGCTGCCATCGATGCCGGCGGCGGAGAGGCCGAGAGCGAACTTTCCGATGCCGTCGCGATCACGGCGGTGGACACGTTTGCCCCGGCCGTTCCCAAGGCTCTCACCGCCATCGCCGGTCTGAGCTCGATCGAACTGGCCTGGGAGCGCAACACCGAAGCCGACTTCCGGGGCTATCATATCTATCGGGCCGCAGGCGAGGGCTCCTTTGAGCGCCTCGGCGAGCCCACCGAGGCTCCGGCGTACAGCGACAAGTCCGTGCAGGCCGGCTTGAGCTACCGGTATGCCGTAACGGCCGTGGACCAGAAAGGAAACGAAAGCGCCCGGAGCGAACCGATCGCGATCGCGGCGCCGCAATAAGCATGACCAAGCATGTTCGCTTCAGTCCGAATCGCAAGACGTGGCCGACCACGCCCGATGGCTCGCCGCTGGTGCGCTATGGCCTGGTGGAAGGCGATACGGTCTATGAGACCGATTCGCTTTGGAGCCGGGAAGCCGGCGAAGAGTATGGGCTGGCGGATGTAAGGCTGCTGCCGCCGGTCTGGCCATCGAAGATCGTGTGCGTGGGACGCAACTACGTCGATCATGCCAAGGAACTGGGAAATCCGGTGCCGGTGGAGCCGCTGCTGTTCTACAAGCCGCTGTCGTCGCTGGTGGCCTCAGGCGATTCGATCGTCTATCCCACCATGAGCGAACTGGTGAGTTTCGAAGGTGAGTTAGGGTTGGTGATCGGGCGGCAGGCGCGCAACGTGTCAAAAGAAGAAGCCATGCAATATGTGTACGGGTTCACGATCGTCAACGACATTACCGCACGCGATCTGCAGAAAAAAGACGGCCAGTGGGCGCGCGCCAAAGGCTGCGACACGTTCTGTCCGGTGGGGCCGTGGGTGGTGCCGCGCAACGAAGTGAAGTTTGAAGACGTGCGCATTCAAACCTGGGTCAACGGCGAGAAGAAACAGGACGGCTCGGTCCGCGATATGATCTTTTCAGTAGGGGACATCATCGCCTTTGTCACCGCGTTTCAGACACTGGAGCCCGGCGATCTTATCGCCACTGGCACGCCGCCGGGAGTCGGACCCATTCAGCCGGGCGATACGGTCCGGGTGGAAATCGGCGGCATAGGCGCGCTCGAAAACAAAGTTATTAGAGGATGAAATGAAGATATTTCTGGATACGGCAAACCTGGATGAAATCAAGAAGGGCGCCGACTGGGGCATCGTCGACGGCGTCACGACCAACCCTTCGCTGATCGCCAAAGAGGGACGGCCCATCGAGGAGCAGGTGCGCCGGATCTGCGACATCGTCGATGGCGATATCAGCGCGGAAGTGGTGGCGATCGAAAGCGGTGAGATGATCCGCGAGGGGCGTGGACTTGCCAAGATCCACAAGAACATCGTGGTGAAGCTGCCATTGACGCGCGACGGCATCAAGGCCTGCGCGGCGCTTTCGAAAGACGGCATTCGCACCAACGTAACGCTGTGCTTTTCGGCCAACCAGGCGATGCTGGCGGCCAAGGCGGGCGCCTATATCATCAGCCCGTTCGTCGGGCGGCTGGACGATATCTCCGCCGTGGGCATGGACCTGATCCGGCAGATCTGCACCATTTACAAGAATTACGGCTTCAAGACGCAGGTGCTGGCGGCGTCGCTGCGCCATCCGCTGCACGTGCTCGATTCGGCGCTGGCGGGCTCGCACATCGGCACCATGCCGTTCAAAGTGCTCGACCAGTTGTTCAATCATCCTTTGACGGACAAGGGGCTTGAGACCTTCCTCAAGGATTACGCCAAGGTGTTCCAGGAAACGGCCACGGTCAAGTAGGCGCGTGCGGGACGATCAGGTAGCCGTATTGTCGTTGTCGGCGTTGGCGGCGGCACTGGTGGTGCTGGTTGCCTGGATCCTTGCGCGCAGGCGCCGGTCGCCGGAAGAGCGCGCGCGGGCGCGGCGCCGTGTGCTGAGCACCGAGGGCAGGCTGGCCGAAGCCTACGTCACCGATATCGAGGATCACAAGATCGCTTACCAGTACGAGATCGCGGGCGTCGTCTACGATTCCTCACAGGACGTGGAAATCTTCCGGGAGCGCATTCCGGGCGACCCCAGCCTGATTATCGGACCGGCTTACGTCAAATATTCGGCCCGCAATCCATATGAGTCGATTCTCATTGCGGAGGATTGGAGCGGGCTGAGAAGTTCCAAGATTATCAACGGATAGGAGAGAAACTGAAACCATGACTAGAAGGCAAAATCTGACCGCGGTTCTGGCCGGCGCGATGACGGCGACCGGCAGCGCGCTCGCCGCCAACAAGTACAAAAAGCCGGCGTCGATCATTCACGTGGTGACGCTTTACTGGAAGGATGGCACCACCGACGCGCAGAAGCAGCAGGTGTGGGCGGCCACCGAGAAGATGGCCGCGGCGATTCCGGGTATCACCAACCTTTGGCTCAAGAGCGTAAAGGTGCAGGGCGACGCGGGCGGCAAGACGCTCACCAGCGCCTTTGTGATGGAGTTCAAGGACGAGGCCGCTTTCAAGGCTTACGGCGATCATCCGGCGCACAAGGAGTGGGAGAAGGTCTACATTCCTATGCGCGGGGAAAGCCGGACGCACGACATTACCAATTAGCCCGCAAAGGGCGCGCGGGCGCCCTCAGGACATTCCAGGACTCTGCCCGCGCGCTGCGTTTTGCGGGCGAGTCCTTAGAAGCTTCGCATCGAAACGTTTGCGCGGCTCCGCCTGTCTGATATCTTGTGAGCTCTGTCTGATATCTTGTGAGCTATGGAGCCGCGCAGACCCGTCCCTGAGCCATCCATTCCCGGCAGTCTGTTCAGCATTTCCGTTCTTGGAGTGCCGGTCCGATTCCATTTCACCTTCGTCTTGCTGGCGGTGTTTCTGGTGTTCATGGGCCTAGATGGTCCGTCGGGAGCCGAAGCCGCCATCTATGTGCTCTCGCTATTCGGGTGTATCCTGCTGCACGAATTGGGTCACGCGCTGGTGGCGCGGCGCTACGGGATCGGCACGCACGAAATCGTGTTGTTTCCGATTGGCGGCGTGGCGCGGCTGGAACGGAATCCGCGTCCGAGGGAAGAACTTTGGATCGCGCTGGCGGGTCCGGCGGTGAACCTGGTAATCGCGGCCGGGTTGCTGGGCGCGGCGGCCGCGGCTTCGGCGTCGGTCGATTGGGAGAGCGTCTTTGCGCGCCGCAGCGGCAGTCTGCTGGGGCAGATCGCGGCAGGTAACCTGCTGTTGGCCGCCTTCAACATGCTGCCGGCGTTTCCGATGGATGGCGGCCGCGTGCTGCGCGCGGCGCTGGCGCTTCGGATCGGGGAAGAGCGCGCGACGGCCGTCGCCGCGCGTGCCGGACGGGCGTTTGCGATTCTGATGGGCCTGTTCGGTCTGATCAGCGGCAATTTCATGCTGGTGTTCGTGGCGTTCTTCGTTTACTTGGGGGCGGCGCAGGAAAGCGCGGCGGTGCTGGGGCGGGCGCTGACGCAAGGCGTTCCCGTCAAGGCGGCGATGGTAACGGATTTCCGCACGCTCGGCCATGGCGACAGCATTCGCGACGCGGCCAACCTGCTGCTGGCGACCTCGCAGCAGGATTTTCCGGTGGTGCATGGCGATCAGGTGCTGGGATTGCTCGGCCGGTCGACGCTGCTGCGCGCCTTGGCGCAACAGGGGCCGGACGGCTACGTCGCCGGTGCGATGGATCGCGACTATACGGTGCTGACACCCGGCATGGATTTGGCGGAGGCGGTGCCGCTGCTGGCCGCGACGGCAAGCTGTGCGCTGGTGATGGACGAGGGGCGTCTGCTCGGTCTGTTGACGAAAGAAAATCTGGCGGAATTCCTGATGCTGCGGCGGCTGGGAATGGAGAAGCCGCGGCAACAGGGTGCCATGGCCGGCTAGCGGCTAACGGTACCCCCCTTGGGGTCGATGAGCTATTAGGAAAAGCCCAGCTTTTCCCTTAGGGCTCATTTGATGACCTCGAGGCAGACACCGGCGCGAACGAAACTACTGATCCTGATGTTCGGCCTGCTGGCCGTATCGCAGGCGTTCGTTTGCGTGAATGTGGTGCAACTGTATTGGAAAGGCGTACACCGGCAGATTGGCCGGTCGATGGAAGCGCGCCTTGTCATGCTGGTGTCGCTGGCCAGCCAGAGCAATGCCTGGTTCGATGCGGCGGCCGCGCGGAGTTTGATCGATAGCCTGCCGGTGGAAGCGGAAATCACCGTCAACGCTTTGTACGACCAGCGTGGGGAACTGATTCACTATCGGGTCACGGGGCAGAATGCGGTGCTGCCGGCGCGGCCCGGCGCCGAAGGCATGCGGGAAAGCAACGGCTACCTGGAATGGTTTCAGCCGGCGCTGGCCGATGGCGAGCACATTGGATGGGCATACGTCAGATTCGACGCGGCCCGCGTTCGCGGCGAATTAATGGCGCACACGATTATCATCGCCATGCTGGCGCTCGGTTCGGTGATGGTATCGGGCTTCGCGTTGGTTCGCTTCGAAAGGCTGAGCCGCCAGCCCATCGACCGGCTGCTTCAGGCGATCCGCGCGTGCGCCGATAGCGGCGACTATTCCAAGCGCGCCTCGTCGTGGACCGGGGGCGAACTCGATACGCTGACGCTCGAATTCAACCGGCTGGTGAGCGGCATGGAAAGCCGTCAAAGCGAGCTTTCGGCCGAGATCGAATCGCTCAAGAAGAGGCTGGGCACGCGTTCAATCGGCCAGGCGGGGCTGAACCGGGAATTGCAGCGCGCCAAGGAAAAGGCGGAGAAGGCGGCGCGGCTCAAGAGTGAGTTTCTGGCCAACATGAGCCACGAGATCCGCACGCCGATGAACGGCATCATCGGGCTCACTCATCTAACGCTCGACACGGAGCTGACCGAAGATCAGCGGTCGAACCTGGTGATGGTGCGCAGTTCGGCCGAATCCTTGCTGACCATCATCAACGACATTCTGGACTTCTCGAAAGTGGAGGCGGGGAAGCTCGAAATCGAGGAAGCGCCGTTCACGCTTTCGGTAGTCGTGGAGGAGGCCGCGCGCATGATCGCGCTGCGTGCCCACGACCGCAACCTGGATGTCGCCGTCTTTCTCGATCCCGGGATTCCGAATCGCTTGACCGGCGACGCGGGACGCCTGCGCCAGGTGCTGCTCAATCTGCTCGGCAATGCCGTCAAGTTCACCCATGAAGGCGAAGTGGTGTTGAAGGCCCGGCTGGTGGAAGTATCGGGCGTCGGCGTAACGGTGGCGTTCTCGGTGCGCGACACGGGCATCGGCATTCCATCCGAAGGTCTGAAGAGCATCTTCGACGCGTTCACGCAGGCCGACGGTTCGGTGACCAGGCGCTATGGCGGCACGGGGCTGGGATTGGCGATCTCGCAGCAACTTGCCAAACTGATGCACGGCGGCATCACGGTGGAAAGCGCAGTGGGCAAGGGAAGCACGTTCGAGTTCACGGCGCGGTTCGGTCTCTCGCTGGAGGTATGCCCCACGCAGCAGGTGATCCGGCCGGCGTCGGGCAGCCGGATCCTGGCGGTCGAAGCGCATGCCGAGAGCCTGAAATCGCTGCGGGAACAATTGGAACGATGGGGCGCGATCCTGTTTCCGGCCACAAGCGAGGCCGAAGCGCTGGAACTGGTGCTTTCCGACGGTCCTTTCGACCTGGTGCTGCTCGATGGGCACCTGCCCGAGGGCGATCCGCTGGCGCTCGCGCGCAACCTGCTGCTGAACTCGGCCGCCGATCGGGTGATTCTGATGACGCGCGCCGTTCGGGCGCAGAGTCTGCGCCAGCGAGCCGCGGCGCAGGGAGTGCGCAAGTGCCTCTCCAAGCCCGTCAGTGCCGCCGAGCTTCTGGAGATCGTGACGGCGACGCCGGAGGCGAAGGTGCGGCTCGCTCCCTCCGCGGTCCCCGCGCCCCGCAAGCCCGTTCTGCCTTTGCCCGCTCCGGCCGCCGAGGGACGTTCGCTGCGCATTCTGGTGGCCGAAGACAATCCGGTGAATCAGAAGCTCGCCAGCCGTCTGCTCGCCAAACGCGGACATCTGGTCACCATCGCCAACAACGGCGAGGAAGCGCTGACGGCCATCGAGGGCGCCGAATTCGACCTGGTGCTGATGGACGTTCAAATGCCGCGCATGGACGGATTTGAGGCCGTGTCGCGGATTCGCAAAATGGAATCGGTAACCGGAAAGCACCTGCCGGTGATCGCGGTGACGGCGAACGCGCTGAAGGACGACGAGGCCGAGTGTATCGCGCGGGGCATGGATGCCTATGTGCCGAAGCCGATCGATCCGGCGCGGCTGCACTCCACTATCGAATCCATCTTTTCGTAGCCCTTAGCGCTTCTTCCGCCGAGGCCGCGCCGGTTCGAGCAGCGAGAACTGAAGCCGCTTTTCGACCACGTCCACGCGATCAAGCACCACCCGCACTTTCTCGCCAATCGAGAAGATCCGCTTGGACCGCTCGCCCACGATCTGGCGCGTATTCTCGCGGTAGCCGTAGCGGTCGCCGGGCAGCGAATCGATGGGCACCAATCCTTCGATGAAGAGATTTTCTAGCTCCACGAAGAAGCCGTACTTGGCGGTCTGAATGATGAGGGCGGGGAAGTCGGCGCCTACGCGATCGGCCATGAACTGAAGCTTCTTCCACTCGACCAGTTCGCGCTCGGCCTCGGCGGCGCGCCGCTCGGTGAACGAGCAATCGTCGCCGAGAGAGCGCAGCGCCTCGTGCTCGTAAGGCGGCCGCGACTGGTCGAGCCACGCGCCGAGAATGCGGTGCACGATCAGGTCGGGGTAGCGGCGGATGGGCGAGGTGAAGTGCAGATAAGCCGGGGCAGCCAGCGCGAAGTGGCCGGAGTTCTCCGCCGAATACCGCGCCTGCCGCAGCGAGCGCAGCATGAGGTAGCTGAGAATGCGCTCCTCGGGCTTGCCTTCGATCCTGGCCACCAGCTTCTGATACATGCGCGAGGTCACGTGGAGCTTCGCCTCGTCGATCATGGTCAGGTCCTTGCGCGACTTGCGGCCGTCGCGGTGGCGGTCGACGATGGGAAAGCGGCGCGCCGGGATGGCTCCCACGCCGAGCGAATAGCCGAACTGGGCGGCGATCAGCTCGAAGTCGGCGACGCGTTTGGCGTCGGGCGGCTCATGAATCCGGTAGAGCAGCGGCCATTCGAGCGACTGGATGTGTTCGGCCACCGCTTCGTTGGCCGCCAGCATGAACTCTTCGATCAGCCTGTGGGCGATGTTGCGCGGCGCGCGGCTGACGCCTTCCATTTCGCCGAACTCGTCGAACTCGATCAGCGCTTCGGGCAGATCGAAATCGATGGATCCGCGCCGCTGCCGCTTGCGCGTCAGAATCTGCGCCAGATCGCGCATGAGGGCGAACTTGCCGAGCAGGCGGCTGTACCGCTCGCCAAGGGCGGGGTCGTTCTCTTCAATCAGCTTGTGGACGTTGGTGTAGGTCATGCGCTCGGCGCTGCGAATGACGCCGCGGGTGAACTCGCGCGAAAGCGGTTCTCCTCGCGGATCGAGTTCGAGCAGGGCGGAAAGCACCAGGCGGTCTTCGCCCGGCTTGAGAGAGCAGATGCCGGTGGAAAGCTCGACCGGCAGCATGGGGACGGCACGGTCGGGGAAGTAGACGCTGGTGCCGCGGAACTGCGCTTCGCGGTCGATGGGGGTGCCGGGACGGACGTAATGGCCGACGTCGGCGATGTGAACGTGCAGCACCCAGTTGCCGTTGGCCAGACGGTCGATCCACACCGCGTCGTCGAAGTCGCGCGCCGTCTCGCCGTCGATGGTGACGATGTCCATGTGGCGAAAGTCGCGCCGGCCGCGCAGATCGGCTTCGGTGAGCGTTGGCGAGATCGCGCGGGCCTGCTCGATCACGTCATCGGGGAAGCGATGCGGGATGTGGTGCTTGCGGATCATGATCTCGACGTCCACGCCGAAGGCGCCAGGCTCGCCGAGAATCTCGATGACGCGGCCGGTGGCGTGACCGCCGTCTTCGGGATAGTCGAGAATCTCGCAATGGACGATCATGCCGTCCAGATCCTCGACGCTGCGCACCGCCGCGGGTGCGGCGCCCACGCGATGCTCATCGCCGCCGGCTGGTGGCTTCTCGAAACCTTCCGGAATGCGGATCCATTGCTTAATGCGGTCGTCGTGGGGGACGACATAGTTGCCCTTGCGATGGATCTTGAACTCGCCCACCACTTCGGCATGGGCGCGTTTGACGATGCGCACGATTTCCCCTTCGGCGCGCCCGTCGCGGCCAAAGCGTGAGATGCGGGTGAGCACGCGGTCGCCATGCATCGCTTTCTCCGCTTCATCGGGCGGCAGGAAGAGATCGCCCTTTAATCCTTCGATGGGCGGGTCGGGAATCACGAAGCCGAAGCCGTCGCGGTGCTGCACGAAACGGCCGGCCGCGTATTCGCGATTGAGGCGCGTGACGACATAGTGGCCGCCGCGCGTTTCGAGAATCTCGCCCTTGGCTTCCAGTCTTTCGAGCGAGTCTTCGACCTCGTTTTTCGGCGTGCCTTTCGAGCCCAGTTCGCGCACCAGTTGCTTATAGGTGGCGCGGGCGTGGGGAAGGCGGGTGATGTGCTTCAGCAGATCGGCGTCGGTCACTCTACCTAGTATCCTAGAGCGATGGAACTGAAGCCGGTGCGCCTCGAAATTCCCGAGGGCGCCAACATCATTCTGGGCCAATCCCACTTCGTCAAGACGGTGGAAGACATCTACGAAGCCATTGTGAACACGGTCCCCCAGATGAAGTTCGGCGTGGCGTTCAATGAAGCTTCGGGGGCCTGCCTGATTCGCGTGGAAGGAAACGACGAGGCGATGAAGGCCGCCGCGGTGTCCAATGCCGCCGCCGTCGGCGCGGGCCACTGCTTCGTGGTCGTGATGAAGGAAGGCTTCCCCATCAACGTGCTGAGCCGCATCAGGGACGTTCCAGAAGTGGTGGGGATTTATTGCGCGACCGCCAATCCGGTGGAGGCGATCGTCGCCGTTACCGAACAGGGCCGCGGCATTCTGGGCGTCATCGACGGCGCCGCGCCCAAGGGCGTGGAAGACGGCGCCGGCCGCGAATGGCGGCATGGATTCTTACGAAAGATCGGGTATAAGAGATGATCATTGCCTCGGAACAAGAACTGGAAGAATTGTTGTCGCGCCCTTCGGCGGCCGACGTGGAGTTCCTGAAGAGGCTCAGCGGCGACATCATTATTTTGGGCGCGGGTGGAAAGATGGGGCCGAGCCTGGCGCGCCGGGCGGCACGCGCGGCTCAGGACGCCGGCACCGGCAAGCGGGTGATCGCCGTGTCGCGTTATTCAAGCGATGCGGTCAAACAGCAGATGGAAAACTGGGGCCTCGAAGTCATCAGCGCCGATCTGCTCGACCGGCGGCAACTGGCTTCGCTGCCCGATGTGGCCAACGTGATTTACCTGGCGGCGCGTAAGTTCGGCTCCACCGGCGGGGAGTATCTCACCTGGGGCATGAACGCCTGGCTGCCGGCGCTGGTGGCCGAACGTTATTCCGATGCGCGCATTGTCTCGCTATCGAGCGGCAACATCTATCCGATGATGCCGGTGACTTCGGGCGGGGCGGTGGAGGGAACTCCGCTCGCTCCGGTTGGCGAGTACGGCCAATCGGTACTGGCGCGGGAGAGGCTGTTTGAGTTCTTCTCGGTTCGCAACGAAACCAAGGTCGCCCTGATCCGGCTGAACTACGCGGTGGAGTTGCGTTACGGCGTGCTGCTCGATATCGGCAGCGCGGTGTTCGAGCGGCGGCCGGTGGACCTGACCATGGGAGCCGTCAACGTGATCTGGCAAGGCGACGCCAACTCGGTGGTGCTGAGGTCTTTCGATCTTTGCTCGTCGCCGCCGATGGCGCTGAATCTCACCGGACCGGAGACGCTGTCGGTACGCTCCATCGCCGAGCGCTTTGGGCAGATCCTGGGAGTGGATCCAATCTTTAAAGGCGTGGAAGCGGAGACGGCGCTGCTCAACAACGCATCGCGCTGCCATCGCCTGTTCGGCTATCCGTCGGTGACGCCGGAAGAGCTGATCGAATGGATCGCACGGTGGGTTGGAATGAGCGGCCGCACGTATGGGAAGCCGACGGGGTTTGCGGTGCGGGATGGGAAGTTCTGAGGCTAAGATTGAAGCAGGTAATAATTCCAGACGAGAGTTAGAGAGCGTCCGCCACCTAGTGGAGACGATTGGCGCGAGATCGATGAGCGCAGGAGGTTATCCAAGTGAGGGACACCCGTCAACATGCCCACCAGTTGATTGACCGCATGCCGGAAACGCAGCTGAACGGCTTGGTGCGGTTCCTGGAAACTATCGTCGATCCTGTCGCCACGGCGTTACGCGACGCGCCGCCCGACGATGAGCCGGAAACGGACGAAGAGAAGACTGCCGTTGCCGAAGCCAAGCGTTGGCTCCGCGACAACGGCGGCAAGGGCGTCCCTCACGCAGAAGCTGTGCGCCGGCTGGCACTCGAGTAATCAATTGGAGATCGAATGGACTGGGCGGCCCTGACCGACATGGCCTCCCTCGACAAAGGCGTCGCCCGCCGCGTCAAGCAATCCGTCGAGCGTTTCGCCGAGATTGGTGCAGGCAACATCAAGCGGCTTCAAGGTATGGTTCCGCCCGAGTTCCGCCTCCGCGTCGGCGACTATCGCGTCCGTTTCCAGACCGACGGCGTGACCGTCACCGTGTTACGCGTTCGCAACCGCCGCGAGGCTTACCGGTAAAGGACTGTGCGGTGCGGGATGCAAGTTCCGAGAGTAGGATGGAAATATGGTGATGGTTGAGGAGTCCAATTTGCCCGTGACCTTCTCCGCTCCCGGACTGACGGACGACCAGTTCGCGGAGCTTTGCGACAGGTATGCCGGCTACCGGATCGAATATACCGCCGACGGAGAAGTAGTTCTCATGCCGCCCACGGATCCGGAGACCAGTATCCAAAACAATTTGATTGCCTATCAGCTCACACGATGGGCGTTGGGCGGGCCAGGTATGGTCACCGAGTCGAGCGGGGGCTATCTTCTTCCGAACGGTGCGCGGCTGGCGCCGGACGCGGCTTGGATTTCGACCACACGAATGCGACGTCGTCCCACATGCCCGCAGTTCGTGATCGAACTGTTGTCTCCTTCAGATCGGCCTAGGAAAGTTTTGGCAAAAATGCGGGAGTGGATCGACAATGGTGCCGAATTGGGATGGATGATCGATCCGCGCGCAAGAACAGTGACCGTATTCCGGCCAGGGCTTGAACCTGAGGTCCACACCGGCATAACTAAGTTGGAAGGCGAAGGACCTGTCGCCGGCTTCGTACTCGACCTGGAGCCTATCTGGGCCGTGGTGGAATAAAAAAATGAGAGATTGGGAAACGAACACGATTGGGAACGGGCCCGGCCCCAATCTCTCTTCCGGCTCGGAGGTAAGAGCCTAATCAGCGCCGGCCGCCATCGCAAAGGAGGGAGATCCCTGCAGCGGCGGCGCGGCCTGATTAAAACGGACGGAAACGATTTTCGAAACGCCCGGTTCCTGCATGGTCACCCCATAGAGGGCTTCGGAAGCCTCCATGGTTTTCTTGTGGTGGGTGACGATGATGAACTGGGTCTCCATCGACATATCCTTGAGCAGGCGCACCAGGCGGGCGGTATTGGCCTCGTCAAGGGCGGCATCCACTTCGTCGAGGACGCAGAACGGGCTTGGCGTGTATTGGAAGATGGCCAGCAGCAGGGCCATGGCGGTCATGGAGCGCTCACCGCCCGAGAGCAGCAGGACGTTCTGCAGCTTCTTGCCGGGGGGCGAGGCCATCAGGTCGATGCCCGATTCGCCTTCGTTCTGCGGGTCGGTGAGGCGCATTTCGCCGAGGCCACCGTTGAACAGCACCTTGAACATCTCGCGGAAATTGTTGTTGATGTGTTCAAAGGCGTCGTTGAAGCGCTTGCGCGACTCGACGTCGATTTCCTTGATCGCCTTTTCGGTGTCGCGGATCGAGTCGAGCAGGTCCTGCCGCTGCGTGTTGAGGAAGTCGTAGCGCTGTTGGGCTTCGTTGAATTCCTCGAGCGCCTGCGGATTGACGGGACCCAGGTTGTCGATGCGCGTGCGCACTTCCTGGTAGCGCGTTTCGGCTTCCACCAGTTCGCTTTCCTCGGGAATCGTTTCGAGACCGGCGGTCAGTTCGCCGAGCGAACAGCCGAGTTCCTTGCGGCAGGTTTCGTCGAGGTATTGAAGCTCGGACTGCAGGCGGACCAGGACCACTTCGAGATGCGAACGGTTCTCCTGGGCGCCCGCCACCTGCCCGCGCAGCGAGCGAAGCGCCTCTTCGACGGCGGCCAACTGCTCGCGCGCGGTTTGCGCCTGCTGTTCAAGCGAGCGCACGGTGTCCTCGAGGGAGGTGATGGCGGTAGTGAGTTCGGAGAGCCGGGCGTCCAGCTCCATGTTGTCGGAAAGCAGCCGGGCGCGATCGACGCCGATCCGTTCCATTTCCGCGGACAGATCCTGCCGGCGGGTGTTCAACTCGCGGATCTGATGATCGAGACGCGCGCGCACGGCCTGTTCGGAGCGGCGGCGTTCTTCGAGTCCCGCCAGCCCTGCCCGGAGAACCGAATGTTCCTCGGCCAGGCGCGTGGTGGCGGCCTGCAGTTCGGTCAGCAGCAGGCGGCTCGCTTCAAGTGCCGCTTCCTGTCCGGCGCGGCCGGCTTCGGTTTGCTCCAGCGTTTCCTGCCCGCCCGCCAGCCGTTCCTTCGCCTTGTCGCGATCGTTTCCGAGCCGGTCGAGTTCCAGGCGCACTACCGAAAGCCGCTGGTTGTTGCGGCTGGTCTCTTCCGATAGCTTGCGCATTTCATGATCGAGCGCGAGCGCGTCTTTTTCCTGCACTTGCTGGGTACCGCGAAGACGCTCGAGATCCTCGGAGAGAACATGAATCTCCTGTTCGAGGTATTCGAGCGCGCTTTGCCGTTCCGCGACCGACTGCTCTTTCTCCTGTACGGCGGCACTCAATTCCCTGAGCTCGCGCTTCAGAGCCAAGGGACCACTGCCGGTCTTTTTGCCGCCGCTAACGGCGTGTCCGTGGTAAGAGACGCCGTCGGGCAGAAGAAAGTAAAGATCGGGATACTGCAACGCAAGACGTTGCGCCGCGGCGCGATCTTCCACCAGGAAGCAGCGCGCCAGGCGCGGAATCAATTCAGCCGGGGCCTTGGTCAGGCCGTTGGTGAGACGAAGCTGGGTGCTGAGCCGGGCGAGGATGCCGGTCTCCGGTCCGATCACCGGCTCGCGCGGAACGAGGCCCGGAAATTCTTCTCCGGCATCGGGGTGAACCAGAAACGTGGCGCGGCCGTCGAGATCGCTGCGCATGAGGTCGACGCCCGAATGCGCCTCTACCCAGTTGCGCACCACGACATATTCCAGTTCCTCGTGCAGAAATTCTTCGGTGGCTTTCTCCCACCTGGCTTCGACGTCCATGTAGTCGGCCAGCACGCCCATCGGCTTCAGATCCTGCGCGGCGCCTTTCTCGATGGCTCCGAACAAACGCTTCACCGAATCGGTGGTGTAGGAACGGTGGGAAAGAATCTCCTGCGTGGAGTCGCGGCGCGCGCGCAGGCGGGAAAGCTCGGCGCGTACGTTTTCCAGCGCGCGGCGGGATTCGGAGGCATGCCCCTTGCGTGCCAGCAACTCCTCTTCGACGGTGCGGCGTTGATCGAGCACCGACATCAATTCCATCTGCCGCGTGGAGATGAGGTTTGAAAGCTCTTCCTTCTGCTGGCCTAACCGCTCGAGATCCTGCGCCGCGTTCTGTTCCTCGCGCTGGGCGCGGGTGGATTCCCGGTCGAGACTCGACAGGTATTCGCTCACCTGTGCGATCTGATTCTTGAGCGTGGCCGATTTCCCGAGAAGCTGCAGCACGGCCTGGCGGCCGCTTTCGATGGAAACTTCGCGCTGTCTAAGCGCCGACTGGTGCTGGTCGCGCTCTTCGCTCTTGTACGCCAGCAGTTGACGCGTTTCGTCGAACTGGCGGTTCAGGTCCTGAAGAGTGTCGGCATGCGCCTGGAACTCCTGTTCGAGGTTGCGCTGGCGGGTATCGATGCCGCCCAACTCGGCTTCGCCTTGCGCCAGCCGCTTTTCGATGGAGGCCACCTGACCCGCCTGATTTTCCAGGCGTCCGCGGGCGCGCTCGGACTCGACCCGGTGCTCGGCCAGGCTCTTGCGATGGCCGGTGAGTTCATGCTCCAGGTGGAAGCATCGCTCCTGCAGTTGCACCTGCTCCTGTTCTTTACCGGCCACGCCGGCGTTGAGCGATTGCAGCGCCGATTGGGCTTCGTTCAGATCGAGCGCGGCTTTGGCGGCTTCGCGTTCCCGCACCTGGTAGCGGCCGGCGACGGCGCGGCGGAGGAAGCCGAGCATCTCCGTCTTCAGCTCTTCGTAACGCTTGGCCTTGGCCGCCTGCCGCTTCAGCGAATTCACCTGGCGGCCCACTTCTTCGAGGATGTCGAACACGCGGGCCAGATTTTGTTTCGCGCCTTCAAGCTTCGCTTCGGCCAGGCGGCGGCGGGTTTTGAACTTGCTGATGCCGGCCGCTTCCTCGATCACCGACCGGCGTTCCTGCGGCTTGGTCGAAAGAATCTGAGTGATGCGGCCCTGCTCGATGATCGCGTAACTTTCCGGACCGAGTCCGGTGCCCATGAAAATATCCTGGATGTCGCGCAGCCGCGCCTTCTCGCCATTGATGAGGTATTCGCTTTCGCCGGAACGGTAGAGCCGGCGCGTGATGGTGATCTCGCGGGGACGGGGCTTGTGGTGCCCGTTGCCGTTGCCATTGCCGTTAGTGGCTTCGGCGGATGGCGCGGCTTCCGGTTCGGGATTCGGGTCCACCAGCCCCATCGTCACCGAGGAGAAACCGAGCGGCTTACGGTCGCGCGTGCCGGCGAAGATCACGTCTTCCATCCGGCTGCCGCGCAGGCTCTTGGCCGATTGCTCGCCCAGCACCCAACTGATGGCGTCGGCGATATTCGACTTGCCGCAGCCGTTCGGGCCCACGATGGCAGTGAAACCGGTTCCGCGGAACTTGAGTTCGGTACGATCTGCGAAGGATTTGAAACCCTGGATTTCCAGGCGTTTGATTTGAAGCAACGAAACACCCCTTCAAACAGACAAAGCTTGTCGCACTGAAACATCGAGAGAGAGTTTCAGTCTCGGGGGATTGGTTTGATAGTAGCGGCTAGGCGGCGGAAAAGCAAGCGGTATTCAGCATAGTGTGTACTATTTTCGACCGCCCCTATCGGTAGTGGGTGGTTGCCGGAGCCGCTGTTCGACATGCGCCACTAGTGCGGGTGAGCCGCCCAACACTCGCCCACCGGAGTCGATGGAGCCGTCCTGTGCGTATTCAATCGGCGCCGAGCCGCCCCCGTGCAATACGCCGCCGGCCGCCCGCACCATGGCGTGTCCGGCCGCGATATCCCAGGACTTCAAGCCGGTAGTCGAAACCGCCAGATCGGCTTCGCCGGCCGCCACCAGCGCCAGGCGGTAGGCGATGGAAGGGTATTGGCGCAACGAGATGGGGTCGGCGATGGCGGCCGAACGTTGCAGATCGGCGGCGGTGCGTTTCACCGACACCAGCGCCACGCAACTGGCGGTGGGTTCGGAGGGCCAGGAACGGTTGACCGCCACATCGTTGCGTCGAATGGGGCCGCAGCCTTCGGCCCAGGCGATCAGGTCGCCGGCCTCATCGGGTGCGGTGTAGGCGAACACGACACCGAGCACGGGCTGGCTGTCGCGCAGCAGGGCAATGGAAACCGACGGCCCGCGCAGCCCTTGCAGGAACGCCGAGGTGGCATCGTTAGGATCGACCAGCCACAGATGTTCCCCGGGCGCGGCCATGACGCCGAGCTCTTCGCCCAGGTATCCCCAATCCGGAAATTGCTTTTGAAGCTTCGCGTGGATTAAAGCTTCGGCTTCGATATCGGCGTCGGCGTGCGATCCCCAGCCACGGGGACCTCCGGGCCGGCGGGATTCTTCGAGCAGGTGACGGCCGGCGCGCGTGGCCGCTTCCACGGCACATTCAAGCGCACTGGCATAGAGAAACGCCATAGTCGAGTGTAGCAACCGGCATCAGCGCGGCAGGCGCGGCGGGCGTGGGCCGTGGTTGGGTGTGCCGAGCACGGGCACATAGGAAAGCTCATCGCCCGATCGGGCCGAGCGCAACATGAGGCCGCCCCGGCTCATATCGCCGCGGCCGACGAATTCGGAGGGAAACAGAAGGCGTTCCCCGAACACCTCGAGCAGCGGCCCGGTATACTTGCGCGTGGCGACGCTGCCGAGAAGGATGACGCGGCACTCCGGACCCGCGCGCCGGTCGAGATCCTTGGCATCGCGCAGGAGAGGAACGCGGAAGGCAGGCTCGTCTTCTTCGACCGGGACGGATGGAATGGCGAGCACCTGGTCGCGGCTCATCGTCGATTCGGGAGGAACCAGACCCGCGCCCGGCACCATCACCAGCGCCGGCGGTACGTTTGCCGGCGGGTGGTGGAAGGCGCCCGCGTAGGCCATCTTGCCGCGGAAGTAGAGACCGCTGAGGAAGGAATAGATTTCACCGGTGGTGGCGATGCCCGCCTTGAGCCGCAGGGCCACATCGAACGACGCGCCTTCCCGCAGCAGCATGGCCGTGCGCGCGCCGCCGACGCGGGCGGGGGAAAGCAGGAAGACTCGTGGAAACGCAGCCATGAAAGGTCCACGATATCAGGTGGCGCCCCATTCCGAGAGAAAACTTCCGGTACGTCAGATGAAACTACACGGCCACTTCGAAGCCGGGCGCCAGATGCGGGTGTTTTCAACAGTTAAGAGGGTTGGCACGCGACATGCAACAGGCGACAGCGTGCAGCCAACGATCCAACAGGAAAATACGCTCAACCAGCGCCAGTTCGGGCAAGTCTACCAGCGCAGTTATCCCATGACGGTGCGATTCCTGCTGTCCCTCGGAGCGCGGCCGGATCTGGCCGAAGAGATGGCGCAATGCGCCTGGGCCAAAGGATGGGAATGCCGCACTCAGTTGCGGCAGCCTGGAATGGTAAGCGCCTGGGTGAATAGCATCGCCAAGAACATGCTGCGAAATCGCATTCGAGTGGATCAGCGGATGGAGGAACTGACCGAAGCCTCGGCGGCGGGCTCCTGTCCGAACTATGAACTCGACGCGGGCGGGATCTTGGACCGCTGCGATAGCGCGCAGAGCACGCTGCTTTCCCGCTATTACCTGGAAGGCTACACGGCGGAGGAGATCGCCGAGCAAACGGGCATGAAGCCGGTCACCGTTCGCGTGCGATTGATGCGCATGCGGCGGGCGCTACGGCTGCAGTTGGATGGCGGGGCGGCGGCGGTGGCGGTTGGCCAGGCGGCGTGAGATACTTAAAGTTCGTCAACTGAAGGCCACGCCCTTCACTCTCATTAGGGGACGGCAATCCGGGACGGCCCGATCCTTTGAAGGAGGGCTGTTATGTCCTGGATTTTTCTGATCGCCGCCGGTCTGCTGGAAATCGTTTGGGCCTACACCATGAAGCTTTCTTACGGCTTCACGCGCGGAGTGCCGTCAGCCATCACCATTGTTGCGATGCTGGCAAGCTTTGTTCTTCTTTCGATTTCGATGAGGACGCTCCCGCTGGGTACTGCGTATACGATATGGACCGGCATTGGAGCGCTGGGCGCCTTCGCCACTGGAATCATCCCCTTTTCTGAGCCGATGACACTCATCCGCGTCCTGGCGGCCGCGCTCATCGTTTGCGGGCTTTGTCTGATGAAGCTATCAGCCTGAAGCGGCGGTTGGCTGGGAGGCAGGGACTCGAACCCCGATACGCAGATCCAGAGTCTGCAGTCTTACCATTAGACGACCTCCCAGCATTGGGGGGGGCAGCCAATCGTGATTATAACACGGCTGTTTTTATCGCACCCAACCAGGCACGACGTAGGCATAAATCAGCACGATCACGCCGATGCAGGAGGCGAGGAAGATGCTGTGCCGCAGCGTGAAGCGGAACAATTTCGCTTCGTCGCTCGACGGCATACCGGTGGCGGCGGCGGCCACTGCGATGCTCTGCAGGCTGATCATTTTGCCCATGACGCCGCCGCTCGAATTGGAAGCCGCCATCAGGATGGGGTTCAACCCAAGCTGATTCGCCGTCACCACCTGCAGATTGCCGAACAGCGCGTTGGCGGAAGTATCGGAGCCGGTGAGGAACACGCCCAGCCAGCCGAGCATCGCGCTGAAGAACGGGAAAGCCGAGCCGGTCGCGGCGAACGCCAGGCCGAGCGTCGCCGTGGCCCCGCAGTAATTCATCAGATAGGCAAGACCGAGCACCGCGCCGATGGTCACCAGCGAGAGGAAGAGTTGGTTGAACGCCTTGCCCAGAATGCTGAAATAGCGGGCGGGGGAAATCTTGAGGATGAAGCAGGAAACGATGGAAGCGAGAAGACAGGCCGTGCCCGAGGCCGAAAGGTAGTTGAACGAGAAGGGCGCCGCATAGGGCGCGGCCTTGGTAACGGTCGGCGGAATCCGTTCGATCAGGTTGTGCAGGCCGGGCCAGGAGAAGCTGATCGACGCCACTTTGTCGATGGCGGCCTTGTTCTCACCCCACACCAACACGAAGAACACCAGCAGCAGATAGGGCGACCAGGCCAGGATCACTTCGCCGAAGGGATGCTTCTTCGGCGGCGCGCCTTTCGTAGCGCCTTCCAGCTCGAAGTGGTTGGTGGGTTTCCAGAACCGGATCAGCAGCACCATCAGGATGATGGCAGTCAAGGAACTGACGATATCGGTGAGCTGCGGTCCGAGGTAGTTGGAAACGTAAAACTGCGCGATGGCGAAACCGAAGCCGCAGGCAAGCGCGGCGGGCATCACACCGCTGAGCGCGCGCCAGCCGCCCATCACCAGCACCAGGTAGGCCGGCACGAAGGCCGAAAGCGGTGCGCAGATGCGGCCGACGTTGGCGCTCAAATCGAGCAGCGGCAGTCCGGTGATGCCGTTCAACGTGATCAGCGGAATACCGATCGAGCCGAAAGCCACCGGCGCCGTATTGGCCAGCAGGCAGATACCGGCGGCATAGAACGGGGAGAAGCCGAGGCCCGTGAGCATGGCTGCCGCGACGGCCACCGGAGTTCCGAATCCGGCGGCGCCTTCGATGAACGCACCGAAGGCGAAGGCGATCAGCAGCGCCTGAAGGCGGCGGTCGTCGGTCAATCCGCCCACCGAGTCCTTGATGATTTCGAACTTGCCCGTTTCGACGGCGATGCGGTAGAGCACGATGGCCCAATACACGATCCAGCCGATGGGAAACATGCCGAACGTGGCGCCGTAGCCCACCGCGCTGGCGGCCAGACCGGCTGGCATCCCGTAGCCGCCGATGGCTACCAGGATGGCGGCGGCCAGGCCCGCCAGACCGGACATCCAGGCTGGCTTACGCAAAACGCCCAGCAGGAACAACAGCACAAAAATCGGGATCGCGGCGACGAAGGCGGATAGCGCGAGGCTGCCGGCAAGCGGAGTGTAATTTTGTTGCCACATAACAGAGGCCGATAGGCTACCCTATGAAACGCGAGAGCCATTTGTCAAGCCTGCCACCATGATTCATCCGATGGACCGCGCCAAGGCCATTGACCGCTTCGAACAGATTCCACGATTGGCGCTTGGGCACTATCCAACCCCGGTCGAGAAGCTGTCGCGGTTGCGTACGGCCCTTGGCGGCGGTCCCAGGCTCTACGTCAAGCGCGACGATTACACCGGGGCGGGCTTCGGCGGCAACAAAGTTCGCAAGCTCGAATATCTGCTCTCGGCCGCGCTTTCGAATGGGGCCGATTGCGTTGTCACCTGCGGCGGCGAGAAATCGAATCACTGCCGGGCGACGGCGATGCTGGCCGCCAAACTGGGCCTCGAATGCCACCTGGTGCTCAATCCGCCGGCGGTCGTGGACGGCATTCCGGCGAGCCTCGCCATCGATGAATGGGTGGGAGCGAGGGTCACCCGCGTTGACAAGGGGTTCCGAACGCGCTCCGATGATGGAGCAACTCGCCGCGCGCCTGCAGGGCGAAGGCCGCACGCCGCATATCATTCCTCTGGGTGCTTCCGTCCCGCTGGGGGCGATGGGCTTCGTTTCGGCGGTGCCGGAACTGGCGGCTCAAACCGAATTTCAATTCGACGCGATCTTCGTCTGTTCTTCCTCCGGTGGGACGCAGGCCGGACTCGCCGCGGGTCTCCAGCTATTCCTGCCGGAAACGAAACTGATCGGAATCAGCCCCGATGACGACTCGGCGAGCATCCAATCGACCGTGAGCCGCATCCTACTCGGTGTTGGGGAAAAGCTGGGCGTCGAGTTCGAGACCAGTGTGGAAGTGCTGGACGCCTACACCGGGCCAGGATATGGCATCGAGAGTCCGGAAGGGCGGGCGGCCTTTGAGTTGGCCGCACGGACGGAAGGACTGGTGCTCGACCCCGTGTACACCGCCAAAGCGATGGCGGGGATGTTAGACCAGATCGGGAAGGGACGTTTCCGCGACGATGCGCGGATTCTGTTCTGGCACACCGGCGGGCAACTCGCCCTCTTTCACCGGTGATCGAAAAAGGAGTATCGCGTGGCAGTCAAAGTTCAAGTGATTTTCTACAGCATGTACGGACACGTCTACAAGATGGCCGAAGCGGTGGCCGAAGGAGCCCGCTCGGTGGAAGGCGTGGAGGTGAGCCTTTTGCAGGTGCCGGAACTGGTGCCCGATGCCGCACTCGAGCGTACCGGCGCCAAGGCGGCCCGCGCCGCGTTCGCGCATGTGCCTTTGGCCGAAACCGCCAAGCTGCCCGAAGCCGACGCCATTATCTTCGGCACACCGACGCGATTTGGAAACATGTGCGCCCAGATGCGCAATTTTCTCGATCAGACCGGCGGCCTGTGGGCCAAGGGCGCGCTGATCGGCAAGGTGGGCAGCGTCTTCACCTCCACCGCGACGCAGCATGGCGGACAGGAATCGACGATCTTGAGTTTCCACACCACGCTGTTGCACCAGGGCATGATCGTGGTGGGCATGCCGTACTCGGAGAGCCGGCAGACGACGATCACGGAAATCAGCGGTGGCAGCCCCTATGGCGCCAGCACCATTACGGGCGGCGATGGATCGCGCCAGCCCAGTGAGAACGAGCTTGCGATCGCCCGTTCCCAGGGCAGGCACGTGGCCGAGATCGCCAAAAAACTGGCGAGGTAAGCAGGCGGAAGCTAATTCCGCATGCCGGGCCGGTCCACCTGTTTGAACCCGGCCGGAACTTCGAAGCGGCTGGCATCGATCGGGGCGGTGCTGAAGTTGTTCATCTCGATGACCATCTCCATCAGAAGGCCCGCCTGCTGAGCCGTACCGGTTGAAGCTTCGGCCGGAGCCTTGGGTTCTTCCGCGTCCTTGTTCTTCTTGCGGCGCCCGCCAAAACCGCCGAATCCACCCAACCGGCCGAGCCTGCCCAGAGCCTCCCGCTCGGCGGCTCCGGCCGCGGCGTCGCCCGCCACCTGCCCGGCCGTGGGCCCTTGCGGCGTGTCGTTGGGATTGCTGATCTGCGAAGCGGTGGCCGGATCCAGGTTCGCTCCCATCTTGGAAATATGCATCACCTGGACGCCTTGCAGCTTGCTCGCTTCCTCGCCCGCCTTGCGCATGGCTTCCATCATCTTGGGATTCATGCCGGCCATCGCGGCCTGCGGATTGGCGCCTGAGCCGAAGAAAGCTCCCGCCATCTTCAACGCCATCTTCTTATTGAACTCTTCTTCCTGCTTGTGGCCGGGCACCGCGCTGGGCTCTCCCACCCAGATGGAATTCAATACATCCATGGCGCCGGATTGATTGGTCTTGGTGTCCTTTCCGATGAACTGGATCAGCATCACCATTTCCTTGGTGGGAATGCCGTTGATGGTCTTGGCCTGGCCCGTCTGTTTGACCTCCACTTTGAAATCCGCTTCGACGCCGCTGGTGTCGGGCTTCGATTCCATCTTTTCCTTGGCCTTTTCCATGCCGCGCTTGATCGCCTCGCGCATCTCGGCGAAGGTCACGCTGCTATAGGTGCGCTTCTCGAAATTGATCTCGATGAACGCCTCCTTGTCCAGATCGATGATGCTGGCGTGCTTGTCGTCATAGGTCACCTTGCGGTTGCCTTGAATCGCGACGGTCTGGGTCGTGCCCTCGGTGACCTGGCGGGCGCTCTTGGAGAGTCCACCCATCATGCGCGACATCGCGGCGGCGGCGCCGCCGGTCACGCGGCTGGTGGTGGTGTAGCTGAAATCGGCCAGCAACGTGGCCGAACCCAGCGCCAAACATACAATTACTTTGGGGTTCAAACGGAAACCTCCTGTTCTTTTCCCAGGGTACGACACCGGCCCCGGTCGGGTACACTAAGGGTTTTCGCCTACTATGCCCAACGCGGACATGAAAGTGCATCCCAGCACCACGCTGATCAAGGCGCGGTACGCTCTCGCCCTCGTGCTGATTGGTGCCGTCCTTTATTACTGGCACACGCTGAAGAAGCCGGCGCTGCTGGGGGGGCTGATCGTGCCGGCGATTCTCATCGTCTCCGCCGTTGGCAGGCATCTGAAGATCCGCTTCACCACGCTTGAACTCATCGGCGACCGTCTGAAAATGGACTCCGGTATGGCGTCGAAAACGTCCCGCAGCGTGCCGCTGACCAAAGTGCAGGACATCACCGTGAGCCAATCGCTGGGCCAGCGGATCATGGGCGTCGGCGATATCACCGTTGTCACCGCGGGCGATGCCGGCAGTCTCACCATGCAGGATGTGAGCGAGCCGCGCGCGGTGGCGGAAAAGATTCTCGACCGGGTAGGAAACAGGAGCAAATGAGCGAACGTATTTTGGAAGGCAGGGTCGCCGTCATCACCGGCGCCAGTCGCGGATTGGGCCGGGCCATGGCGCTCTCGCTCGCCGGTGCCGGAGCGAAGCTGGCCCTGGTGGCGCGCGACGCCGCCAAGCTCGAAGAGACGGCCGCCGCCGCCCGCGCCTTGAACGCCGAAGCCTCGGTGTTCCTGGCCGACGTTACCAGCGAGGCGCAGGTGCGCGAGGCGGAGAAGCAGATCGTCGCGCAATACGGCGAGTGCAACATTCTGATCAACAACGCCGGCATCAACATTCGCAAGAAGATCACCGACTTTACGCTCGAGGAATGGTCGCGGGTGCTCGATAGCAATCTCACCAGCGTCTTCCTGATGTGCCGCTCCTTTGTGCCTCACATGCGCGGCAAAGGCTATGGGCGCATTCTGAATATGACGTCGATCATGAGCCATGTCTCGCTGCCCGAGCGGACGGCCTACTCGGCCAGCAAAACGGCGCTGCTTGGTGTCACGCGCGCGCTGGCGCTCGAACTGGCGCCCGACGCCATAACCGTCAACGGCATTTCGCCCGGTCCGTTCGGCACGGAGATGAACGCTCCGCTGATGCAGAACGCGGAATTGAACGCGCAGTTTGTTTCGAAGATTCCTTTGGGGCGCTGGGGCAAAGTGGAAGAGGTGGGCCAACTGGCGCTCTATCTGTGTTCGCCCGATGCGGGCTTCATCACCGGTACCGACATCCTCATCGACGGAGGCTGGTGTGCGGCTTAGCCTCGCGGCCTCCCTGGTGCTGTTGTCGGCCTGCCAGAGCGGCCCCAAGAAAAAACAGATCGCCGTGGTTCCCAAAGCGACGTCGCATGTGTTCTGGTTGACCGTGCAGGCGGGCGCGCTGGCGGCGGGGCGCGAGTTCGATGTCGATGTGCTGTGGAACGGGCCTACGGCGGAAACCGAATACACACGGCAGATCCAGATCGTGGATTCGATGGTGGCCCGGCGCGTGGACGCCATCGCCGTCGCCGCGGCCGAAGAGAAAGCCCTGGTGCAGCCGGTGGATCGCGCCATGGCCGCCGGCATTCCGGTTACCGTGTTCGATTCGGGGCTGGCGGGCGAGAACTACATGACGTTCCTCGCCACCAACAATGTGGAAGGCGGCGTGATCGCGGCGCGCGAACTGGCGAAACTGGTGGGCGGCGAAGGCGACGTGGCGCTGCTGATGCACATGCCGGGAAGCCGGTCGTCGATGGATCGCGAGCGCGGTTTCCGCGAGACTATCGCCAGGGAGTTTCCAAAAATCAAGATCGCCGCCGAACAGTTCGGCCAATCCGACCGTGCCAAGGCACGGGCCGCGGCCGAAAACTTCCTCACCGCGCAAACGAACCTGAAAGGCATCTTCGCTTCCACCGAGCCGAGTTCGGTGGGCGCCGCGCTCGCCATCAAGGGCCGTGGACTGATGGGCAAGGTGCGCCTGGTGGCATTCGATAACAGCGACACCATGCTCGACGATCTGCGCGAGGGTGCCATCGATTCGATGATCGTGCAGGATTCCTACAAGATCGGCTATGAGGCGGTGCGCACGCTGGTGGACAAACTCAACGGGAAGACGCCGCCCAAACGCGTCGATCTCAGCGCCGTCCTGGTGCACAAAGAAGACCTGGCCAAACCCGAGTTCAAACAACTGCTGTTTCCCGATCTGAAGAAGAACTGAAAGCATGGCCGAACAATACATTCGAATCGAGGCGGCGGCGCTTGAAGACTATGTGCGCCGCATGGCCGTGGGAGTGGGCCTCAAGCGCGATCATGCGGATCTGCTGGCGCGGTCGCTGGTGGAATCGAACCTGCGCGGCGTCGATTCCCACGGGGTGCAACTGCTCAACTATTACGTCGAGCACATGCTGGCCGGTTGTGTCGCGCTGGAAGCCGAAGGACACGTGATCTCCGAATCGGGCGGCTGCATGGTGTATCACGCCGAAAACGGGGTTGGCCAGGTGGTGTCCGATATCTGCACCGGCCACGCCGTCCGCCTGGCGAAAGCCCATGGAGTCGCGCTGGTCACGGTGCGCGACTCCAATCATTTTGGCGCCGCCGCGTTTTGGGCGAAAAAGATCGCCGGCAACGGCCTGATCGGAATTGTGATGTGCAACGCCACGCCGCAGGTTCCGCCATGGCAGGCCAAAGATCCGCGATTCGGAACGAACCCGATCTGCATGGCCGTACCCGGCCGCGACGAGCATACGTGGCTGCTCGACATGGCCACCACCACGGTCGCCATGGGCAAGATCTTTAAGGCGCGCTTCAGCGGCCAGGCGGAAATTCCCGCCGGCTGGGCCTTCGATTCCGAGGGCGTGCCCACTACCAGCACCGAGGCGGCCTTCCGCGGATTGCCCATGCCGCTTGGGGGCTACAAAGGCAGCGGCCTTGCCTTTATGGTCGAGATTCTGGTGGCGGTGTTGAGCGGCGGCGCGATGTCCACCGACCTGGGCGGGATTCGAAACCACACCAAGCCGATGCGCGCGGGTCAAATGTTTCTGGCCATCGACGTCGCCCGCTACATGCCGGTGGAGGAGTTCCTCGAGCGCATGGACGATCTGGTAGGACGTGTAAAGGCGGCACGGCCGGCGCCCGGTTACGACGAGGTTCTGATCGCCAATGAGCCGGAATGGCGCAGTAGGGAGCTTCGCCTGAAGGAAGGCATTCCGCTTTCCGAAGGCGTCTGGAACGAACTGGTGAAGGCCGGGCGCAGCGTGCGCGTCGAACCGCCCGAAGTCGAGAGTCTAAGATAAATTCAATGCCCGAAGAAGCGAAAGCACCGCCGAGTTTCGAACAGTGCCTCAGCGAACTCGAAGCGGTGGTCAAGGAACTGGAAAGCGGGGACCTGCCGCTTGAACGCGCACTGGCGTTGTTTGAGCAAGGCACCGGACTGAGCGGCGCGTGCCGCAAGCAATTGGACGAGGCCGAGACGCGCGTGGAGCAACTGATCCGCCGCGGCAACCGCGTGGAAGCCGAGCCGCTGCGCATGCATGACGAGTCCTGAATATCTGAAAGAGCAGATTCAACTGGTGGATGCGGCCCTCGACCGCGTCGTGCCGGTTGAGACCGAGAGCCCGCACTCCATCCACAAGGCGATGCGCTACAGCCTGTTTGCGGGCGGCAAGCGCGTGCGTCCGATGCTGTGCATGGAAGCGGCGCGCGCGGTGGGCCTCCGCGTGGCGGGGGTGGAGACGGCGGCCTGCGCTCTTGAATTGATTCATACCTATTCGCTGATTCACGACGATCTGCCGGCGCTCGATAACGACGATTTGCGCCGCGGCCGGCCCACCAACCACAAGGTTTTCGGGGAGGCGATGGCGATACTGGCGGGCGATTCGCTTCTGACGCTCGCCTTCCAGGTGCTGGCCCAACTCCCTGGCGTCGATGGCGGGACGCGCGCGGCGCTGGTGGCGGAACTGGCCGCGGCATCGGGCACCGTGGAAGGGATGATCGCCGGGCAGGTTCGCGACATCGAAGGCGAAAAGCTGGAACCGACGCCAGAGCGTCTGGATGCGATTCACCGCGCCAAGACCGGAGCGTTGCTGACGGCCAGCGTGCGCCTGGGCGGCCTCTACGCCGGCGCGACGGAAGAGCAACTGGCGGCGCTCACCGCCTACGGCAACCGCGTCGGCCTCGCGTTTCAGATCGTGGACGATTTGCTCGATGTCGAAGAGTCCTCCGCCACGCTGGGGAAAACGGCGGGCAAGGACGCCGAGCAGAGCAAGATCACGTTTCCGGCGGTTTACGGCCTGGCCGAATCGCGCCGCATGGCGGCGGAAGAATTGGGCGCGGCGCACGCATCGCTTCTGATTTTCGGCGAACGCGCCGCGCGGCTCCACGACCTGGCCGATTTCATCGTGAGACGCAAGGCATGAAAGCCGGAGCCAAGCGGCGCATCGACCAGTTGCTGGTGGAACGCGGCCTGGCCGAATCGCGGGAGAAAGCGCAGGCGCTGGTACTGGCGGGCGAGGTGCGCATCGGCGATCAGAAAGCCGACAAGCCGGGCCGGTCCGTCGATGCGGAGGCGAAGATCGAAGTGACCGGCCGCCTGCCTTATGTCAGCCGCGGAGGTTTGAAGCTGGCTGCCGCGCTCGACGCGTTCGCCATTGACGTGGCCGGCAAGACCGCCATCGACATTGGCGCTTCCACTGGCGGGTTCACCGATTGCCTGCTGCAGCGCGGCGCGGTACGAGTCTATGCGATCGACACCGGCGCCGGTCAGATCGATTGGAAACTGCGGGGCGATCCGCGCGTGACGCTGAAGGAAAATTGCAACGCGCGCTATCTCACTCCCGCCGGTATCGGCGAACCGGCGGACCTGCTGGTATGCGACGTCAGCTTCATCTCGGTGACGCTGTTGATGGAGCGTTTCCCGCCGCTGCTCACTGGGCGGGGAGAATTCGTTATCCTCATAAAACCTCAGTTCGAAGTGGGGAAGGGGCAAGTGGGCAAGGGTGGAATCGTAAGGGATGCGGCGCTGCGCGAAGCGGCGTGTGCGAAAGTGAAGGCTTGCGCCGGCGCCTTGGGCTACCGGACCGCGACGATTCCGAGCCCGATTCTGGGAACCGAAGGCAACCAGGAGTTTCTATTGCATGCAAGCCATTGATACAGTCGGCATCATCAGCAAGCCGGGCGCGGACCGTGCGCGCACGCTGGTGCCGGAACTGCTCGCCTGGCTCGGAGAACGCGGCATCGCGGCGCGCTGCGACCGGGAAACCGCCGAGTACACCACTGGCATCCACGCCTGGCCGCGCGAAACGGTTCCCGATGGCACGCAACTGGTGATCGTGCTGGGGGGAGACGGGACGCTGCTTTCGGCCGCGCGCGCCATCGGCGACAAGGAAATTCCGTTGTTGGCGGTGAACCTCGGCAGCCTCGGTTTTCTCACCGCCATCACGGTGGACGAAATTTATCCGGAGCTTGAGCGCGCGTTGCGCGGGGAACATCGCATCGGGCCGCGCCGCATGCTGATCTGCGAGCTTCATCGCGGCGGGCGGAAGGTGGCGGAATACGAAGCGTTGAACGACGCGGTGGTGAACAAGGCGGCGCTGGCGCGCATGGTGAATCTCGACACCTATGTCGATAGCCATTTCGTATCGAGCTACAAGGCCGATGGGCTGATTATCGCCACACCCACGGGATCGACGGCGTACTCGCTCGCCGCCGGCGGCCCCATCATTTTTCCCACCGTGGGGGCGCTGGCCATCACGCCCATCTGTCCGCACACGCTCACCAACCGGCCCGTGATCGTGCCCGATACCAGTGAAGTCCACATCGTCTGCACCGACGTCGGTGAGCCTTCCTATCTCACCATCGACGGCCAGGTGGGCGAGCCGGTCATGCGCGACGATCGCATCGTTTGCCGGCGCTCGGCGAAGTCCATCCAACTGGTGCGGCCGCCATCGCAGAAGTTTTTCGACGTTCTACGCGCGAAGTTGAAGTGGGGGGAGCGTTAACATCTTGAAGCGCATTTCCATCACCACCTGGATTTTTATCGCCATGGCCGTGGGCATCGCTCTCGGCGTGGCGATGGGGCCATCGGCGGCGAGCCTCGCCCCTGTCAGCAATATCTTCCTCCGCCTGATCAAATCGATTGTGGCGCCTCTGCTGTTCGGCACTCTCGTCTACGGCATGGCGGGTGGCGGCCATAATCCGGCCTCGATGGGCCGCATCGGACTCAAGGCTCTCATCTATTTCGAAGTCGTCACGACAATCGCGCTGGTGTTGGGCCTGGCGGCGGTGAACTTCACCAAGCCCGGCGTGGGCATGCATCTGGCGCCTTCCGAAGACACCAAAAATCTGCCCGTGCAGCATACCACTGTGGGCCAGATCCTGGAACATACGTTTCCGGCCAGCATCATCGACGCGATGGCGAAAGGCGAAGTGCTGCAGATCGTCGTGTTTTCGTTCATGTTCGGCGCCGCCTGCGCGGCCATCGGCGCAAAGGCCAAGCCGATGGTGGATTTCGCCGAGTCGCTATCGGAAGTGATGTTCCGGTATACGCGCTACGTGATGCTGCTGGCGCCGTTTGGCGTGGGCGCGGCGCTGGCCATTACGGTTGGCACAAAGGGACTGGCCGTGCTGATCCAACTGGGCAAGCTGGTGGGCACGATGATGGGCGCGCTGGTCGTGTTCGTGGTCTTCGTGCTCGGCACGGTGATGCTGATCGCGCGCATTCCTTTCGGCCGGTTCTTCCAGGCCGTCAAGGAACCGTTCCTGATCGCCTTCTCGACCGCATCGAGTGAAGCGGCGCTGCCGCGCGCGCTCGAGAACATGGAGCGCTTCGGCGTGCCGAAACATATCGTGGCGTTTGTGTTGCCGACCGGGTATAGCTTGAATCTCGACGGCACCACGCTCTATCTTTCGCTGGCGTCGGTGTTCGTCGCCCAGGCGGCGGGCATTGAACTGAGCATCGGGCAGCAGGTGGCGATGATGCTGACGCTCATGCTCACCAGTAAGGGCGTGGCCGGTGTGCCGCGTGCATCGCTGGTGATCCTGATGGGGACGCTTTCGGCCTTCCACCTGCCGACCGAAGGCGTGGCGGCGATTCTCGGCGTGGACGCCATCATGGACATGGCTCGAACGTCGGTGAACGTGTTAGGCAATTGCCTGGCGACGGCGGTGGTGGCCCGTTGGGAAGGCGTCGACTTCAATAAGGAGCCTGCGCCTTGAGCGCGGCCGCCGCGCTGGCCGCGATCACCCTGATCGTCGATACGGACTGCGGCTTCTTCGGCGACGACGGCACCACGCTGGTGATGCTGCTGCGCCAGCCGGGCATTGTGAAAGTAGAAGCGATCACGATCGTGAGCGGCAACGTCTGGGCCAGGCAAAGCGCCGGATACGTGCAGGAGATCCTCGGATTGCTGGGCAAGACGGGCGTGCCGGTTTACGCCGGTGCGGAAATGCCCCTGGTGCGCACCGCGGCGATGGCCGCCATGGAAACCGGCATCGAGTTCCGTGGCGCTTTCGATGAAAAGCAGCCCGCGCGCATGCCCGGCGGGCTGCGCGCCGGGAACGCCGTAAGCCATCTGATTCGCGCCATTGATGCGCGCCCCGGCCAGATCACCATCGCGGCTTTGGGACCGATGACGAATCTTGCCATGGCGCTGCGGCTGCGGCCCGATATCGCAGGCAAAATCCGCCGGCTGGTTTTCATGGGCGGACAGTACCGCGTGAAGGGTAACGCGTCCAAGGCCGCCGAGTTCAATTTCTGGTTCGATCCGGAAGCCGCGCAGGTGGTGCTGCGCTCGGCGATTCCGGAGAAGGTGATGTTCGGGCTCGATGTTTGCGACAAGGCGATGCTCGATCAGGCAGGGTTTGACCGGATCGCCGCCGAGGCCGGGCCGGTTGCGGCGCGCTTCCGGGAAGACTTCGGCGTGCGCTATCCCGGCTTCCTCAAAAATCCCCAAGCGAAGGTTTCGCTGTGGGATGCGTTGGTGGCCGCCTGGCTGATCGACCCGGAGGCCTTCGGCGGCGTGGAGGAGCGGTACCTGGACGTCGAAACGCGCTTCGGCGAAACATACGGCAAAGTGGTGGACCTCGATGCGCGTCTTCGCGCCGGGGCCACGCCGGTGCGCATGATCAACGACGTCGACTATCCGCGTGTCTATGAGTTGTTTCGAAAGCTGATGGTGGCGCGTTGATTTATACGATTCTCGAAGTTCCGTTTCACATGGGCCTGGAGGAAGTGGCCGTGGGCAAGGGGCCCGGGGCGCTCTTGCGTGCCGGCGCCGACCAGGTGTTGAGTGCCGATGGCATGCCGGCGGAGGTGGAACATGTGAGGCCGCGCGATTCGACCAGCAGCGGTCTGGACGCCGTGGTCGATGTCAACCGGATGCTGCGCCAGGCGGTGGCCGAGGCGCGGGAACGCGGCACGCTGCCGGTGGTTCTGGCGGGCAACTGCAACTCCTGCCTCGGCACGCTTGCCGGTTGCGGCGATGTGGAACGGCTCGGCATCGTATGGTTGGACGCGCACCCCGATTTCCACACGCCCTCGACCAGCCGCAGCGGCTTTCTGGATGGCATGGCGCTGTCGGCCTCGGTTGGGCACTGCCAGGCGGAACTGCTCGAACGGATCGGGCTTGAGTCCGTTGTGTCCGATCAGAATGTTGTGCTCGCAGGTATTCGCGACATCGAGGACGGCGAGCGGGAGCGGCTGGCCGAGTCCTGGATCAGCGTACATCCGTCCGACTCACCCGGCCTGCTGCCGGTGGCGCTCGACCAACTGGCGGGCCGCGTCGATGCGGTGTACCTTCACATCGACCTCGACGTCATCGAGGGCAAAGAGAACCCCGGCGTGAACTATCGCGGACCGGGAGGCCTGCCGCTTCCAGACGCCGCCGCTCTTATCCAACTGGTGGCCGCGACCGTGCCGCTGGCCGCCGTTGCACTCACCAACTACAATGCCGGTCTCGATGAAGACGGCCAGTCGGGCCGGGTGGCGCTCGCGCTGCTGGCCGCATTGAAGGGCCCGGCGGTGAATTGATACCCTGATCTGGTGCTGCAGGACAAGGTTGCGATCATAACGGGCGCCGCCGCCGGCATCGGCGAGGCGACTGCGCTCTATTTTGCCGAGCTGGGGGCGAAAGTCACCGTGATCGACCGGGATGCGGAACGAACCCAAGCGGTGGCCTCGCGGATCAATGGGGCGGGCGGCGAGGCGCTGGCGTTTCACGGCGACATTCGCGACCGCGCGGCGATGGCGGCGGCCATCGAAGCCACCGTCGAGCGGCATTCGCGCATCGATGTCCTCATCAACAACGCGGGCATTTACCCTCGCTGCGCGTTCCTGGATGTGACCGAGGGGCAGTGGGACGAGATGCAGGATATCAATCTGAAGTCGACGTTCTATATCGCGCAGCAGGTGGCGCGCCACATGGTGCGGCAGGGGCATGGCAAGATCGTCAACATTTCATCGGTGACGTTTTTCATGGGAGCGAAACTGCTGAGCCACTACGTTGCGTCGAAGGGCGGCGTGGTGGGGTTGACGCGCGTGATGGCGAAGGAACTGGGCGAACATAATATCCACGTCAACTGCATCACGCCTGGCGCGATTCAAACCGAGTCGGAGAAGCAGGTCGTCACCGAGCAGCAGAGCCAGGAGTTCATCGAACTTCAGGCGTTGAAGCGGCGGTTGAAACCGGTTGAGATCGCCAAGGTCTGCGCGTTTCTATCGAGTTCTCTGAGCGATGCGATGACCGGTCAAACGTTGAACGTGGACGCTGGCTGGATTCTGTATTGAGGCGCATATGGCAAAACGTCTGTCGGGCAGGGCCGTGCTGGTCACTGGCGCCGCGTCGGGGTTAGGCAAAGCGGCGGCGGTAATGGCGGCGGCCGAGGGCGCCTATGTCTATTGCCTCGACCGGACGGCGGGACCGCTGGAGGAAGTGGTGGCCGAGATCGGGACGGCGGGCGGGCAGGCGGAATCGATCGCCGTCGATGTGACGGAATCGGAAGCGGTGGACGCCGCGTTCCGCAAGATTACGCGCCTCGATGGGCTGGTCAACTCGGCCGGCATCGCGCAGCGGTTCCCGCTCGGCGAGCAGGACGAAGCCGGGTGGGACGCGGTGATGAACGTAAACGTGCGCGGTGTCTTCCTGTGTACCAAGCATGCGCTGGCCCGCATGGGCCGCGGCGGAAGCATCGTGCATATTGCGTCGGGCGTGGGGATCATCGGAACACGAAATCGCGCGGTCTACACCGCGTCGAAGGGCGCCATTGTGGCGTTGACGCGAAACATGGCGCTCGACTATGCGCCCAAGGGAATCCGGGTCAATTGTGTGTGCCCGGGGTTTGCGCGCACCGGACTCACGGCTGGTATCTTCGCCGATCCGGAGCGCAAAGCCAAGATCGAGGCGATGCATCCGCTCGGCCGCATGGGCGAACCCGAAGACATCGGAAAAGCGATTCTGTTCCTGCTTTCCGACGATGCTTCGTGGATTACGGGCGTGATGCTGCCGGTCGATGGCGGCCTTTCCTGCGGCCACCAGAACGACGTTTAGAAATTGGCGAGCAGGGTCGCCGGCCCCAGCTTTCCTTCGTGCCTCGCCATGCGCTGCCGCAGTTCCCCGCGTGCCCGCAGCAGGCGCGACTTGGCAGCCGCCACCGAGATACCCAGCCTTTGCGCCACGGTGGGCATGGGCAGGCTCTCGACGTCGCGCAGCAGGACCACGTTGCGCAGCAGCGACGGAATACGGCGGATTTCGGCGTCCACCACGCGCGAGACTTCGCTCCTTGCCAGTTCCGATTCGGGGGAAAGATCGGCGGACGGCAGTTCGTAGGGCGCCGGCGATTCTCCGGCGGGAGCGTCCTGGATGTAAAGCAGCCGCGACCGCTTCAGTTGGCGCATCCGCATCAGGCATTGATTCACCACGATTCGCGTAAGCCACGTGGAGAACCGGGCGTCGCGCTGGAACTGCGCCAGATGCTCGAACGCTTTCCAGGCGGCGTTCTGGACTTCGTCCTCCGCGTCGGCGGTGTTACGGAGCAGGGAGACGGCGAGTTTGAGACAGCCGGGGCGATGGCGGGCGATCAACTCGGCGAAGGCGGAGGTGTCGCCGGCTTGCGCCAGATGCACCAACCGCTCGTCGGATACATCGGGAAAGGCTTCACTGGTCTTCATTGGCCTCAGGCTAGCAAAGCTTTGGGAGCGGAATTCAGCAATACAACAAAAAATTTAAGTGACAGAGAATAGAACGCAATATTGTTCAGCGGTGTTAAAATGAATTTCAAATGGAAGAGGAAACCGGCCACCAAACCATCTCCCGCGTGCTTTCCGGATACGAGTTGGGAAACAAACTGCGCCTGCTTCGGCTGCGCAAGAAGATCTCTCTGGTAGATCTTGGCAAGCACACGGGCCTGTCGGCTTCGATGCTTTCGCAACTGGAAAACGGCAAGCTCGTCCCCACGCTGCCGACGCTTGCCCGTGTGGCGATGGTGTTCGACGTGGGGCTCGACTATTTCTTCGGCGACAAGCGAAGGCGCAAGGCGTTCACGATGGTCCGCTCTTCCGAACGGCTGCGTTTTCCGGATCGCGCCGACAACCCGTCGCCCGATTATTTCTTCGAAGTGTTGGCGTTTTCAGCGCAGGAGAAGGGGTTGCAAGCCTATCTGGCGGCCTTTCCGAAGACGGCGGCCGCGAGAACGCCACCGGAACATTATCACGACGGGGCTGAGTTTCTCTTCCTGCTCGAAGGGAAGCTGGTGATCCACTTGCAGGGCGAGGACCATGTGCTGAAGCCGGGCGACAGCGTTTATTTCGACGCATCCGAACCGCACTCCTACCGGGCGCAGGCGGCGGCCAAGGCGGTGGTGATCACCACGCCTCCCAGGCTTTGAACGCTCAGGGGCGCGGAGCGTAGCGCATGGCTTCCTGGCCAAGCGTTTCGAGAATGGCCACCTGCAGGGCGTTGTCGTAGGCGCCGGCGTCCTTGGCCATTTTGCGCAGCTTGGTGGCGTAGCGCGCCAGATTGATGCCGTCGCGCACCGAGTAGCGCTCGTCGGCGGCATGCGCGTTCTGGAGGAAATCGGTCACGTACTCGAGAATGTACTCGTCGCTGAAGGGAAGGTTCTCCTTGAGAATCGCCATCTCTTCGTCGCGTTCGGGAAAGTCGATCAGGATCTGCGGCTGCAGGCGGGAATGGATGTACTCGGGCAGATCGAAGGTGGAAGCGTCGTCGTTCATGGTGGCTACCATGCGGAATTCGGCATGGGCGCGGATCTTCACGCCGGCGACGATCGACTCCACGTAGCGGCGGTTATCGAGCAGCGGGGCGAGGCTGGCCCAACTCTTTTCGCTCATACGATTACCCTCGTCGACAACGGCGACGCCGCCGCGCAGCATGGCCGAAACCAGCGGAGAGGCGACGTAGCGCAGCTTGCCGGCGCCTTCGATGACGGGCTGAACGATGAGGTCCTCGGGCCGCGTATCGACGGTCGCCTGCATGATGTAAACGTCCTTGCCCAAGCGCCGCGCGGCGGCGTAGGCGAGAGTGGTTTTGCCGACTCCGGGCTTGCCCACCAGCCGTGGATTCATGGGCAGATCGCGCTCATCCACCACCAGCCAGGCGGCCAGCAACTGCCGCATCGCGTCGTCCTGCCCCACCCAGTTCACCGGCAATTCATCGGGGTGAGCCAGATGGAGCGGGACACCTTCAATCTCAACAACCATCTCGTTATTCTGGCAGATCTCAGGCGCGGACCTGATCCCAAGGCAGCACGTTGCTGCGCACGGCCCAGGTTTCGTAACTTCGCCGCAGGGCCGAGACGCGCGCGGTTTCCGATGGAGCGCGATTGTTGAGCTCCGTGCGGTCTTCGGCGAGATTGTAGAGCTCCCAATCGCCCGGGTGGCGCGAGACCAGCTTCCAATCGCCGTCGCGTACCGCGCGATTGCCTTCGTGTTCCCAGTAGAGCGGCTTGCGGCGGCTCGATTGGCCACGGACGGCGGCCATGAGACTTTCGCCTTCCGCCGGAGTCACCGAAGAAGGATACTTCGCTCCGCTGACGTCGCAGCAGGTGGCCATGATGTCGATGAGGTGGGAGGGCCGCCGCACCCATTGCCGGCTGGCTTTGACGGCCTTGGGCCAATGCAGCAGCAGGGGACTCGAAATGCCGCCCTCATGCACCCAGTGTTTGTAAAGGCGGAACGGCGTATTGGAGGCGTTGGCCCAGGGTGTGCGGTAGCTGGTGAACGAGTCGACGGGGCCCGGCGCACCGGGCAGCTCGCCGCCGATGTTTTCCTCGGCGCAGCCTCCGTTGTCGGCCAGAAACAGGATCAGCGTGTTGTCGAACTGATTCAGATCCTTCAGCTTCGCCATCACGCGGCCGATGCCTTGATCCATGCGATCGATCTGCGCGGCGTAGATGGACATGCGCAGATCCCAATCGTCTTTGGTCTCAACCGAATCCCAGGCGGGCACTTTGCCGTCGCGCGGGGTAAGCGGCCAGCGCTTGTCCACTACGCCGAGCGACAACTGGCGCTCGTGACGCTCGAGCCGCAGGCGGTCCCACCCCATGAGATACTTGCCGCGATATTTGGCGATATCCTCCGGCCAGGCGTGCAGCGGCCAGTGCGGCGCGGTGTAGGCCAGGTAGAGAAAGAAGGGCTGTTGTTTCCGGCCCGCCCCGGCGATGAAGTTCACCGCGTAATCGGTGAAGGCGTCGGTCATGTAGAACTTGCCGGGCTCGGGTTGATAGGGCTTGTCGTCGAGCGCCATCTGCCGCCCCTTGTCGAGCTTCCAGTAATTGGAACCGCCGCTGATGAGGCCGAAATAGCGGTCAAAGCCGCGATCGGTGGGCCAGTGGGGCCGTTTCTCGCCGACGTGCCACTTGCCGGACATGAGCGTCGAGTAGCCGGCCGGGCGCAGCACTTCGGCGATGGTGGCGCACTTGTCGTTGAGGAAGCCGCGATAGCCGGGCTTGCCGCGATCCTGCACCATGTGGCCGATGCCCGCCTGATGGCTGTAGAGTCCCGTCAGCAGCGAAGAACGCGTGGGGCAGCAGCGGGCGGTGTTGTAGAACTGGGTGAACTTCACGCCGCCCTTGGCCAGGGCGTCGAGGTTGGGCGTGGCGATCTCCGAGCCATAGGCGCCGATGTCGGAGAAACCGAGGTCGTCGGCCATGATGACGACGATGTTGGGGCGGGTGTCCGGTTTCGCGGCGCTGGGCAGCGCGGCCGCGCCGGAGGCGAGGAATTGGCGGCGGTTCATCTGCTGCCATCATAATCGTTGAAGATGGCGCTTGAGGACTACGCCCGGAAACGCGATTTCGAAAAGACTCCCGAACCGGCGGGTGCCTCGCCGGAGGCCGGTCCCCAAACGCGCGGCGGATTTTATTGCATTCAGCGCCATGATGCGCGCCGGCTGCACTATGACCTGCGGCTGGAAGTTTCCGGCGTGCTCAAGAGTTGGGCCGTGCCACAGGGGCCGACGCTCGACCCAAAGGAAAAGCGGCTGGCCGTCCACGTGGAAGACCATCCGATGGAGTACGGCACGTTCGAGGGCAATATCCCGAAGGGTAACTACGGCGCGGGCTCGGTGATGTTGTGGGACGTGGGCACGTACGAGGTGATCGGCGATCCGGCGGCGGAAGGCCAGATGACCCGGGGCGATTTCAAGTTCCGGCTCCACGGCAAGAAGCTGCACGGCGATTTCGTGCTGGTGCGCACCCGCAACAACGACTGGCTGTGCATCAAGAAGAAAGACGCCTATGTGGTGGAGGGGTGGAGTATCGACGCGCATGCCATCAGCGTGGCGACGGGCCGCACGCAGGAGGAGATTGCGGCCGGGCTTGAGACCCCGTCGATCTCGGGCGGCGGCTCCCAGCTCGGCCGCCTGAAGGGAGCCGCGCAGGCGCCGATGCCTTCGAAGCTGACGCCGATGATGGCGCAGACGGCGGCGCGGCCGCCCGCCGATCCCGGCTGGTTGTTCGAAGTGAAATGGGATGGTGTACGCTCGCTGTGCTACGTGAGCGAAGGCAAGGCCGAACTGGTTTCGCGCAATGGAAACGCGATGGACAGGCAGTATCCGGAACTGTCCGTACTGCCCGAGACCCTCACCGCTCAAACGGCCATCGTGGATGGCGAGATCGTTGCGCTTGACGAGCGCGGTCTGCCGTCGTTCAGCCTGCTGCAACGGCGCATGCATGTGGGCGGGCGCGGAGCGGCGGTGGCGATGGCGCAGAAGCAGCCGGTCTGCCTGTATGTTTTCGACCTGCTCTACCTGGATGGGTGGGATCTGCGCCGCTGTGCGATCGAGGATCGCAAGCGTGTGCTCAAAACCGTGCTGACGCCGAACGATCGCATTCGTCTCTCCGGCGATTTTCTCGATCAGGGCGAAAACCTGATGGCGCTGGCGCGGCAATCGGGGCTCGAAGGCATCGTGGCCAAGCGCCTGGGCAGTTGCTACGAACACAGGCGCGTGGCGGATTGGCTGAAGATCAAGATCTTCCAGCAGCAGGAATTCGTGCTCTGCGGATACACGACCGGTGAGCGCGAGCACTTCAGTTCGCTGGTGCTCGGCTTGTATGAAAAACCGGGCTCGGCGAATCTGTTGTGGACCGGCAATGCCGGAACCGGATTCGACAACGCGACGATCGCCGGGATTTTTGAGCGGATGAAGCCGCTGGTGACATCGCGGTGCCCGTTCGCCGAGCGGCCGGATATGCTGCGCGACGCGGTGTGGATCCGGCCGGAACTGGTCTGCCAGGTGAAGTTCGCCAATTGGACTGAAGACCGGCGGCTGCGGGCGCCGGTCTACCTCGGCTTCCGCGACGACGTGAGCGCGGCCGATTGTGTGTTTGAGGGCGAAGCGGGACCGGCGGCGGCGGGCGGCGCGGCCTTCGACGTACCGCCTCCTCTATTGGCCCCTCCCGCCGAAAAAGCGATTGTCGAGGTGGAGGGACGGCGGCTCAGCTTCACCAATCTCAACAAGCTTTACTATCCAAAGGACGGCTACACCAAGCGCGACCTGATCAACTACTACCACCAGATGGCGGGCCTGCTGCTGCCGCATCTGCGCGACCGGGCGCTTTCACTGCGCCGCTATCCGAACGGCATCGAGGGGGAGTCCTTCTTTCAAAAGGACGCTTCCGAGCACTTTCCGGATTGGCTGCGCACCGCGCCGATTTACTCCAGCCACAACGACAACGAGATTCATTTCGTCGTCGCCAACGATCTTCCCTCGCTGCTTTACCTGGCGAACCTTGGCTGCATCGATCAGAACCCGTGGATGAGCCGGCTGCAGACGATCGAGCACCCGGACTTCATCCTCATCGATCTCGATCCGCAGGAGTGCGGGTACGACAAGATCGTGGAGGCGGCGCTGCTGGTGCGGCAGAAGCTCGATCTGCTCGAACTGACGGGCTATCCGAAGACGACCGGCGGCGATGGGATGCACATCTACATCCCGCTTGAGCCGGTGTACAGCTTTGAGCAGGCGCGCTCGTTCGCCGAAGTGATCTCGCGCGTTCTGGCGGCCGAGCGGCCCGATTTATTCACCACGGCGCGCGCGGTATCGAAACGGGAGAAGGGAAGAGTGTACTTCGACTGGATGCAGCTCTCTTCGGGGAAAACAATTTCGGCGCCTTATGTATTGCGCGCCTATCCCGGGGCGCCGGTGGCCACGCCGCTCGAATGGCGCGAGGTGAAGACGGGATTGAGCCCTCAGCAGTTTCATCTGCGCAACGTGCTCGACCGGTTCGCGCGCGTGGGAGATTTATTCGCGGGCGTGCTCGACAAGCCGCAGCGGCTCGATCGCGCCATTGAAAACTTCGAAAAGCTTGTGAAGCGCTAGACGGGTGCGGCCGCCTCGGCCGAGACCGCGTGCAGGGCCGGCAGCAGTTCCGAGCGCAGCGCCGCTACCGACTCATGCCGCTGCGAGGGAGCAAGCGCGGTGCAGCGATTGAGCACATCGCGCAGGGGATTGTCGAGCACGGCCCCACCTTCGGAAGGCAGCGAGCCGGTGAGGGTTTCGATGAGGATGCGGCCCACGGCGTACACGTCGCTGCGCTGGTCGGCGATGCCTCCGGTAAGCTGTTCCGGCGGTACGTAGCCGACGGTGCCGATGGTGGTGATGCCGATCGACAGCTTCTCCTCGCGGGAAAGATCGAGCAGATTCATTTTGGCGAGGCCAAAGTCGAGAATCTTGACAAGCGGCGGCGCGCCGTCGCGGTCGACCAGCAGCAGGTTGTCCGGTTTCAGGTCGCGATGGATGACTCCGGCCTCGTGCGCCGCCTGCACACCGTCGAGCAGTTGTTCGACCCAGGGCAGGCAATCGGAGATGGGCACCCGTCCGGCGGTGTGAATCTCCTGGCGCCACGTGCGTCCTTCCACCAGTTCCATCACCTGGTAGGCGCCCATGGTTCCGACGGGGCCGAAGTCGAAGATCTGGATTACGTTGGCGTGGCTGATCTTGGCCGCCAGGCGCGCTTCGCGCTCGAATCGCTTGACGGCTCCGGGATGGCCGAACAGATCGCTCAGCATGATTTTGACGGCCACCTTGCGGTCCAGACGCAGGTCGCGCGCCGAGTAGACCGAGCCCATGCCGCCGCGGCCGAGCAGGCGGTCGAGCCGGTACTTGGAGTCGACGACGCGCTCGACGGGCAGGGTCAGAGCCGGAATCTGTCCATCGGCGGAGCAGCGCACCGCGTCGTCGCCATAGCAGGCGCCGCACTTGGGGCACTCGCGGAGGAGGTTGATCGCCTCGGGCGCCGGCCGCGCGGCGGCTTCGGCCGGCTTGCGCTGGCCTTGCATGAGCGTCAGGAGAGCATCTTCGATGCGGTCGACGAGAATCCGCTCGCGCCGCGTGTAGGGCTCACCGGAACGCTTGCCGCCGATCTCGATCAACTCGCCGGGCGCCAGCGATCCGGTGATGCGGAAGGTTACGGGGTGGAAGGCGGTTTCGATCGCCCCGGACACCACCGCGCGCCAGTCTTCGTCGAGGGTAATCCGGCGCAGCCGGTCAAGCGCCGTGCGCAGCGTGTTCTCGGCCGCGAACAACTGAGGGAAGTACCTCTGGTCGAGCCGGCCGAACCAGCGCGAGGGCAGGATCGCACCGGCCACGCCGCGCACCACCACCGACGGAGCCGAAACCGAGTCCGTCGCCAGGGCATAGCTGGCCGAGATGGCGGTGAGCGACGAAAGCCAGCTTGACGCCAGTTGGTATTCAAGGCCCAGCCACTTCGCCGCTTCGCATAACAGCATCGGCAGGGCGAACAGGATGCCGCCGGTCAGCAGCCAATGCAGCCGGCGGTTGATGTCGCCTTCCGGATGCAGGCTCAGCAACTGGACCAGGCGGATGGCGCAGGCGGCGAGGCTCGCCAGCAGCAGGAGCGGAAATCCCAGCGTGACAAAGGCCGATGCCGGCGAGTAGCCGACATGGTCCCAGAAGACGTAGGCGATGCCATCGGGCACGGCGGCGGGCACCGATCCGCTGAGCGGCAGCGTGAGTCCGCCGGTGCCCCAGAGCAGGTATACGGAGGCGCAAACGGCCCACCAGGCGCGGCCCGGTTCTTCGTCGTCGGTGAACCGCAGCAAGGCATGCAGCGTGGCTGGCAGTGCCAGGCCCACCGGCAGCCAGAACAGGAAATAGGCATGCAGTTCCCAGGGCCGGAAGAAGCCCGCGACGGGCAGCATCGCCCAGGCTCCCATTCGCAGCGAGGAAGCGAGCGCCGCGATGGCGCCGATGCGCGCCGCCGGGCTGTTCCATCGAGCCAGCATCGTCAACGCGGCCAGGAAGAAGAAGGCGCTCGCCGCCATAAGGGGAAGGCGCTCGGTGAAGAAATTTTCTTTCGACCGGACCTGGGCGCGCAGCCACACTTCGGTCTCTTTCCCGGCGCGCTGCACCCGCACGCAGTACAGGCTTGCGCCGGCCACCGAGCGCAGCATGGGGCCGAGCGAGGCGACGTTACCGGTCCGTTCCCCGTTGATCGCCACCAGCAGGTCGCCGTTGACCAGGGACCCGTCGGCGTTGCCTTCCGGCACCACGTAGGAAACGTACCACTGCTCGCCCAGCCGCTGCGCCTGCCACTCGAATTCGGTCGACTTCGATCCGTACTGCAGCAGGACCCAGACGGCGAAACAGCCGAAGGCGCAAACCAGCAGCGTCAGCGCGGCCGCGGCCACGCCGAACAACGCGGTTCCCGATTTTACGCGCACTTCGGCCATCCTCTTTTCCTATCGGATGGCGGAAGGCCTAGCTACAGAGAACCGCCGGAGTACGCCTCTCGCTGAAACCACTCCAGCAGGCGGCGGTAGGTGGTTTCCAGATCTTCGGGCAGTACGCGAGTTTCCCCCACCGTGGTCATGAAGTTGGCGTCGCCGGGCCAGCGCGGCAGCACGTGCATATGGAGATGATCGGCGACACCCGCTCCGGCGCATTCGCCCAGGTTCAGGCCGGCGTTGAATCCGCGAGGATTGTACACGGCCTGTAAACCCTTTACAGCCAATCGCGTAAGATCCATCAGTTCATGCGATGCTTCCACTGAAAGGCCGGGCAACTGGGCGATATGCTCGAACGGCAGGATCATCATATGCCCGGTGGCGTAGGGGTATAGATTGAGGATCACGAAGCAGGTCCTGCCGCGATGGAGGATCAGGTTTTCGGCATCGGCGCCCTGCGACAACTTGGCGCAGAAGACGCATCCCGGCGCCGGTTCGGCTTTGGCGACGTACCGGTAGCGCCACGGGCTCCAGAGACGATCCATGTGTTGAGGAAGCTATTGAGCAAGGCCGGCGGGCGGATTGGCCTCGAGCGCCGCTTTGACCTGATTGACGAGATCCTTGAGTTCCTTGCTGGGTTTGAAGTAGGGAATCTGTTTGGAAGGAACTTCGACACGGGTGCCGGTTTTCGGATTGCGGCCTACGCGCGATTGCCGCTGGCGGGTACGGAAACTGCCAAACCCGCGAATCTCGATTTTGTCGCCGCCGCGAAGAGACCGCACAATGGCGTCAAAGATCGCCTCCACGATTACTTCTGAGTCTTTCCGTGTCATCTCAACTACGCGAGACACTTCTTCAATGAGATCGGCTTTCGTCATGGTCTTCACAATTATCTCAATCCGCCAACGTCCTACAGCTTACCAATGTCCAGCACCCTGCGTAAACCGTAGGTAACTATGACTTTTGAACGTATTTCGAAAACTTGGGGGCGCGGGGACGCGCCTGTTAACGGCCTTCGCCGTGCCCTTTGATCTGCATGACCTCTTCGATGGTCATGGTGGCGGCGGCGGCCTGGCGCTGGTAATCCTCGAGGCGGGTCCGCTCTTCTTCTTCGGCGACGGCGCGCAGGCTGAGCCCGATGCGCTTTTCCGGCTCGCTCAACTTGATGATCTTGAAATCGAATTCTTCGCCGATCGGCAGCGGGGATTCATCGCGCTTGGCGGCGGCGCCGGGAATCTCGGAATTGTGGCACAGACCTTCGACGCTCGGAGCCAGCTCAACGAAGACGCCGAAGGAAGAGGCGCGGCTGACGCGGCCGCGAATGATGTCGCCGATCTGATGGGAACTGAAGAAGGTCTCCCAGGCGTTGGGCTGAAGCTGCTTGATGCCGAGGGAAAGGCGGCGATTGTCGGCATCGATACTGAGGATGACGGCCTGCACCATCTGTCCCTTCTTGAGCAGTTCGGAAGGATGCTTGATGCGCTTGATCCACGACATATCGGAGATGTGGACCAAACCGTCGATGCCCTCTTCGATCTCGATGAAGGCGCCGAAGTCGGTGAGCTTGCGCAGCCGCCCTTCGACGACCGAGCCCACGCTGTAGCGATCCTGCACGGTGGTCCAGGGGTCGGGCTCGAGTTGCTTGATGCCGAGAGAAACGCGCTTCTCGCCCGACTTCACTTCAAGCACCACCACTTCCACGTTATCGCCCACCTTGACGACTTTCGAAGGATGCTTAAGGCGCCGGGACCACGTCATCTCTGTAATGTGGATCAGCCCCTCGACGCCGGGCTCAAGCTCGACAAACGCGCCGTAGTCGGTGATGCTGACCACGCGTCCGATGACCTTGGCGCCGGCCGGATAGCGTTCGATTACCGACTCCCAGGGATCGGAATGGAGCTGTTTGAGGCCGAGCGAAATGCGTTCCTTGTCCTTCTCGAACTTGAGAACCTTGACGGTGATCTGATCGCCGACATGCAGCATCTCGGCCGGATGCCCGACGCGGCCATAGGAAAGATCGCTGACATGCAGCAGGCCGTCGATGCCGCCGAGATCGACGAAGGCGCCGTAGTCGGTCAGGTTTTTCACCGTGCCGGTGACGGTGGAACCTTCTTCGACGCCGGTCAGCACCTGCTGCTTGCGGGAGACGGAATCCTCTTCCACCGCCAGTTTGCGCGAGACCACGACGTTGCCGCGGCGGCGGTTGAGCTTCACGATCTTGACGGCGATGTCGGCGCCGATCAGGCTGTCGAGGTTCTGCACGGGCCGCACGTCGACCTGCGAGGCGGGCATGAACGCGCGCGTGCCGACATCCACCATAAGTCCGCCCTTGATGCGCGTCAGCACGCGGCCGGAAACCAGCAATCCTTCATTGAAGGCGCGCTCCAGCGTGTCCCAACTGCGCAGTCTGGTCGCCTTGTCGTGCGACAACGTGACGTAGCCTTCGACGTGTGGGCCATGCCGGTCCACCATCACATCGATGGCGTCGCCCTTCTTGACGACGATGCTGCCGTCGGGCAGCTTGAATTCCTCGATCGAAACGATGCCTTCGGACTTGTAGCCGAAGTCGACGATCACTTCCTTGTCGGTGACGCGGAGGACGTGGCCGGGTAGGATTTCTCCCTCGGCCGGAGGCGCTAAATGACTGTACTCTTCGAGCAGGTGCTCGTAGTCGTCGGGGCCGTCCGCAGGAACGCTGTCTAAGGTTTGATCCTCAGGTTCGTTGGCCATTGCCCCATCCCCCTTAGCGGCCGCGGTTGACTGACCTTGAGGCAGAACTTCGAAAAACTTCGACTGACTGGGAGAAGGTTTCTCAGCGACGCCCCGCTAAACTGACAAGCCGTTGAAATATCAGTACTTCAGCAATATAGCCGAGAGAGGTGGGGTTGTCAACCGGGTGTCGGGCGGTACCCTTGGAAGGGAAACCGACGCCCGTTTCGAAGCCGGTAGACTGTGGGAATGGACTTTGGAATCCGGAACAAAGTGGCGGTGGTCGCCGCCGCCAGTCAAGGGTTGGGGAAAGCCTCGGCCGAGGCACTGGTGCGCGAAGGCGCGCGGGTAGCCATTCTCAGCCGGCGACAGAGGGAACTCGACCGCGCCGCCGGGGAGATCGGCGCCAGTCTCGCCGTGGCATGCGATCTGGCGAGCGCCTCGTCGATCGAGGAGGCCATGCGGAAGGTAAAAGCCGAGCTCGGCGCGCCATCGATACTCGTAAACAATTGCGGCGGGCCGCCTGGAGGTACCTTTGACTCCATTAGCGAAGAACAGTGGGATCAGGCCTACCAGCAGGTGTTTCTCTCGGCGCTTCGTCTGACACGCGCCGTCGTGCCGGGCATGCGCGCCGCCAAGTGGGGACGCATCCTTAACATTGTCTCCACGTCGGTGGAGGAGCCTATTCCGGGCCTTATCGTTTCGAACGCATTCCGGCCGGCGCTGGCGGGATGGTCGAAGACGATCGCTCGCGAACTGGCCGGCGACGGCATCCTGGTGAATTGCGTGTGCCCGGGTCGGATTCTGACGGCGCGGTCGGAATCGATGGATGGCATGGCCGCGGCCCAACAGGGAAAGACCCTCGACGAAATACGGGTGGAGCGTTCGGCGAACGTGCCGCTGCGGCGCTATGGGACGGCGCGGGAGTTTGGCGAGGTGGTGGCGTTTCTGGCGAGCGAGCGCGCGGCTTACGTTACCGGATCGGTCATTCGGGTGGATGGCGGCGCGGTATCGGGCATTTGAGGTAGCCCTTACCAACGAGGGAGAGACGGTGTGCCGGCGGCCCACCGTTTTGGGAGCCGTGTACTATTCGGCCGGCAGCGGCCTCCGCGATAGATTGGTTCAAACGCGATGGCCGTATCTTCGCTCAATCTTATCGACAGCTATCAGGTGCTCGAGGTGCCCCGCGGGGCTTCTCTGAGCGAGGCGAAACTTTCCTACCGCGACCTGGTGCGCGTCTGGCACCCGGACCGGTTTCAATCGGACGATCGGCTACGGCGGCGGTGCGAGGAAAAAGTAAAGCTGCTGAATGAAGCCTTCCGGATACTGGAGCAGACGCTGGGCCAGGAGCCGGAAGCTCCCGCACCTGCTTCGCCGCGTGCCGCGCAGACCTCCCCCGCGGCAGCGCCTGCGCCGGAGCCCCAACTGTATCGCGGCAAGTGGGGCTACGCCGACCACAATGGAACTTTCCGCATTGCGCCGGCTTACGATTCGGCTCAGGCGTTTTCCGAAGGCTTCGGCGCGGTGAGCCAGGGCGGCGCGTTCGGATATGTCTCGCAGAGCGGGGAGCTCTCGATCGAACTGCGCTTCAGCGCGGCACAGCGATTCAGCGAAGGATTGGCGCTGGTGCGCTTTGGCCGCTGCGGCTACATCAATACCAAGGGCGAATGGGTGATCCGGCCGCGGTTCGACGCCGGGCTCGAGTTTTATGCCGGTGTCACCGGCGTCAAGCTCGACGGCAAGTGGGGCCTGATCGACACCTACGGCAAATGGCTGGTGCTGCCGCGATTCGATGAGATGCAGTCCTTTGAATCCGGACGAGCGCTGGCGCGGGAAGCCTCGCGGTCGTTCGCTGTGTACCCGTCGGGCGAAGTCCGGCCGCTGTAAGATTCATTAGGCTTCGACCGCGAGCGCCTTCAACCAGCGATACAGCGTGGTGCGGCCGCGGCAGGTAATGGCTTGACCGAACCGCGCCGTATCGCTTCAAATCCGCCGCCTTCTGCTTGGCGCTCTTTTCGTCTGCACTACCCGGCGGCGCACCGCACTCGGATCAGCTCGACCAATCCGCTGGAGCGGTTAAACCTCGAGCTTCGGCAGCGGACGCGGGTGGTCGAGCCAAATTGCCGCGCCCGCGCTTTCGACAAAAAGCCGGGCTTCGCGGACTTCTGCCGTGCATCCTTCGGGCGAAGTCCGGCTGCGGCAGGTAATGGCTTGACCGCACCGCGCTGTTCACGACGCTTCGACCGAGAGCGCCTTCAACCGGCGATACAGCGTCGTACGGCCAATGCCCAAAGCCTTGGCCGCCGCCGTACGGTCGCCGCCGGTGTGTGCCAGAGCTTGCGTGATGGCGCGCCTTTCCAGTTCCTCCAGCGGCGTGATGGGATGGCCGGACGGTACCGGCTTCGGTGGAATGCGCCCCGGCGTCTGGCCGGGCGCCCCGAACAACTCGGCCAAGTGAGACGGCAGACAATGAACGCCGAGCGATGGGCCGTGGCTTGAAACCAGCATTTGCCGGACGCAGTTTTCGAGTTCGCGGACGTTTCCCGGCCAATGGTAGGCCATGAGAATGTCCATCAAATCGGGATCGGTTGTTTGTCCGTCGCCATGAAGGGCGACGAAGTGTTCGACCAGAGGCGGAATGTCGTCACGCCGCCGGCACAACGGCTTCACGTGTAGCGTGACCACGTTCAGTCTGTAGTAAAGATCGCGCCGGAAGGTCCCAAGATCGACCTCGCGTGCCAGATTGCGATTGGTTGCCGCGATGACGCGAAAGTCGGAGCGGCTCTCATGCACCGACCCCACGGGTCTGTATCGTTTCTCCTGGAGAACCCGGAGCAGGTTGGCTTGCAGATCGAGAGGCAACTCGCCGATTTCATCGAAAAAGGCGGTGCCCCCGTCGGCTAGCGCCAGCAATCCCGGCCTGGTCTCGGTGGCGCCGGTGAAGGCCCCCCGCACACAGCCGAAAAGTTCCGTTGCCAGCAGCGTACCAACCAGGCTCGAACAATCGACTGTGACGAATGAGCCGCGCGGCGCCATCTCGTGTATCGTGCGAGCGACCAGTTCTTTGCCGGTCCCCGTGTCCCCGAGAATGAGCACCGGCGCGTTTGACGGCGCGACACGGCTCATTTCGTCGTACAGCCTTACCGTTTCCTCCGAGGTCCCCACCAATATCCGCTTCGCGTTGATGAAGCTCATCGACTCCCCTGTATTGGCGTTGAACCACTCACGAATGTAAAGTCTGCGCGGCGATTCCACAATCCCCACAGGGGTGGTCAGGCGCGCGGGCGCACCGCTGCGGGCGGCGCGCACCAGGACCGGCGGGGTGTGCGGTGAATTGAGCGGTGCCTATCGTCGGCCCCCCTAGTACTAGGGGGGCGCAACGCGGTGGAACCTGACGGCCACCGGCGCCACCGGCATCGTACCGGTCAAAACGGTACGAACAGAAGATTCTTTGAAATGCGCGCGTCGGGAAAAATGCAAAGTATGACGGAGCCGAGAACATTCGAGGAGAGTATGAAACCGGCCATTTCCCTGATCGTCCCCTGCCTGAACGAACAAGACAGCATTCTGGCGGCGATTGAACGAATCGCCTTGCTGGATCCCGAAGCCAAGCGCTGGGAGGTCCTGGTGATCGACGACGGTTCCACCGACCGTACCGCCGAAGTCACACAGGCCGCCGCCGCGCGCTACCCGTGGGTGCGGCTGATCCAGCATCCGCGCAACCTTGGCTTGGGCGCGGCCATGAAGACCGGCTTCGAGCACGCGCAAGGCGACATCGTGTGCTCGATGGACTGCGACTGCACGTTCGCTCCCGAGCGGCTGCCCGAGCTGATCTCCCTGGTCCGAAACGGCGCCGATATCGCCACCGGCTCACCGTGGCATCCTTCCAGCAGCAAGGGCGACGTGCATCCGGTGCGGAAGGTGCTGAGCCAAAGCTGCTCGCGCCTCTATCGCGTGCTGTTGCGCAGCGAGCTGCACTGCTACACGTCGATCTTCCGTGCCTATCGCCGCGAAGTGATCGAAAAGATTCCGGTCACCTCGAACGGCTTCGTCGCCGTGGCCGAATTTCTGGTGGCCGCGCTGCGCGCCGGTTACCGCATTCAGGAGATGCCGGTCAGGCTCGACCGGCGCGTGCATGGTGAATCGAAGATCAACGTGGGCGCCGCGATCCAGGCGCACGTGCGGCTGATGAGCCGCCTGGCGTGGATGGCGTGGACGCCGCATTCGCTCTCCTCGGCGCTGGCGGGGGCGCGCGCACGATGAGCACCCGAGTCGCCGTTCTGGGCGCCGGCATTTCCGGCCTGGCCACCGCTTACTATCTGCAGCGTCACGGCATCACGCCCGTGGTTTTTGAATCGTCGAATGAGATTGGCGGCTTGGGCTCGGTGTTCCGCCACGATGGAGTCGCCATCGAGCGCTTCTACCACGTGATGCTCAATTCCGACCGCTATCTGATGCGGCTGCTGCGCGATCTCCACCTGCACGAATCGGTTCGCTGGACCAAGACGGGCATGGGCTTCCACATCGACGGCAAGCTGTATCCTTTCAACACGCCGATGGATCTGCTGAAGTTCGGCGCGCTTTCGATGATGGATCGAGTGCGCACGGGCGCCGGCGCGCTGGCGCTTTCGCGCATGAACGACGCCGAGGGACTGGACCAGGTTCCGGTCGACCAGTTCCTGCGGCAGCGGTTCGGCGATAGCGCTTTTGAAAAGATCTGGCTGCCGCTGCTGCGCGCCAAGTTCGGCGATCTCTACTCGCAGGTGCCGGCCTACTGGTTCTGGAGCCGCATGCGCCGCGAAAAGAGCGGTGGACCGGAAGTCAAGGGTTACATCGAGGGCGGCTACCGCCGGATCGCCAATGCCGTGGAAGGCGCCATCGAATCGCGAGGTGGCGTTGTTCGCCGCAACGCCGCGGTGGAAAGCGTGATCAACGACGCCCGCGGAGCGCTTATCCGCGCCAATGGCGTGGAAGAGCGGTTCGACGCCGTGGTATCCACGCTGCCGCTGCCGCAGTTGCGTAAGATCGCCCAGGGTTCGTTGCAGCCCGAAGTGCCTTGCCCGGACCTGGCTTACCAGGGCGTGGTGAACGTGGTGATGGTTTCGAAGGAGCCGCTGCAGCCTTACTACTGGAACGCAGTGGTGAATCCGCGGTTCCCGTTCCAGGGCATCGTCGAAACGACGCGCGTCATCCCCGCGCGTTGGACCAAGGGCAAGCACATCACATACCTGATGAACTATTGCCAGCCCGGCAGTGAGGCTTACGAACGGCCCGACGACGTTTACCGCTACCAGGCGATCAACGGGTTGAAACGCCTGTACTCCACGTTCAATGAAGACGCCGTCGAAGCGACCTATGTTTTCCGCGCCCCCTACGTGGAGCCCGTGTGGCCGGTGAACTATCTGCAGAACCGGCCGCCGTCGCAGATTCCCTACACCAACGTGTTTCTGTGCACCACGGCGCATGCGTATCCGCAGGTGAACGCATGGAACACCAGCATCGGCCTGGCCAAGGATACGGCGAAGAAAGTGGCTTCCCATGTGCGGTCGTTTGCACGCATCGAATCGCAAGGGGAAGCGGCGGTGGCCGCCTAAGGAGATTCCATGTCGCAATACGCCGGTGTCAGCCTTCATCTCGATTCGCTGGGCGAAGCGTTCGGCTATCCCGAGGGCTTCCGCGACCCCGCCTATCACCAGGTGCTCGACCGTTTCCAGGCGCTGTGCGACAAGCACCGGATTCGCGGGTCGGTGTTTGTGATCGGCAAGGATCTGGAGGACGAAGCGAACCGCGAGCGGCTGCGCTGGCTTGCCCGCCAGGGCCACGAGATCGCCAATCATAGCTGGAGCCACTACATTAACCTGGGCGCGATGCCGCTTGAAGAGATGCGGTTTGAAGTGCGTGCCAGCCATTACCGCATCGCCGATTGCGTGGGCTATGAGCCGAAAGGCTTCGTCGCCCCGGCCTGGAGCTATTCCGAACGCCTGATGCGCGTGTTGATCTCCTGCGGCTACGAATACGACACGTCGCTGTTCCCCACGCCGCTGCTCTATGGCTTTCTATTTAAGAACGCGCTGAATCATCTGAACCAGCCGGCGAAGCTGCGCCGCGTGCTCGACCGCAAGGATTGGCTCGAAGGCGTGCGCGGGCGCCGCGATCCTTATGTGATCGAGAACAGTGAGGGCGAACTGGTGATGGTGCCGATGCCGGTGGCCAACGGGATGGCCGTGTGGGGCACCACGGGCTTTGTTTTCGGCTGGCGGCGGCACTTCCAGTTCATGCGCCAGGCGCTCGCCGTGCGCACGCATTTCAACTACTGCATTCATCCGGCGGATCTGCTGGGCCAAGAGGATGTTCCGGCCGGGTACACGCACTCGCTTGAACGGCTGAGCGGCAACTGGCGGGAAAAGATGGATCGCATGTCGGAGTCTTTCGCCCTGCTGGTGGAGGGCGCCAAGAGCGTGGTGACTCTGCGGGAGATGGCCGCGTCGGTGCAGGAGCGGGCGCTGCGACAAATCGCCGCCTGATTCCGATATCATCGTTGTGTCCCGTGCGAAGCCTGCTGTTCGTCCTTACACTAAACGCTTTCGGTGCCGACGAATTCTTCGAGACGAAGATCCGGCCCGTGTTGGCGAAGAATTGCTACGCCTGCCACGCTACGACGCGGATGGGCGGACTCGACGTATCCTCCCGCGAAGGCCTGCTGAAAGGCGGCGAGATCGGGCCGGCCATTGTTCCAGGGAGGCCGGAAGACAGCCTGCTGCTGCAATCGGTGACGCACAGCCATGAGCGGTTGAAGATGCCGCTTGGACTGCCGCGGCTCACCGATGAACAGATCTCGAACCTGGCCGATTGGATCAAAGCGGGCGCCGAATGGCCGCGCACGGCGGCTTCGATTCCGAAGAAAACGAATTTCACCATTACCGCGGAGCAGCGCGGCTTCTGGTCTTTCCAGCCCGTGCGGAAGCCCAAGATTCCGGCGGTGCGCCACGCAGCCTGGGCCCGTACGGATATCGACCGCCTGCTGCTTCAGCCCATCGAAGCGAAAGGCGTCACCCTGGCCCCGCCGGCTTTGAAGCGCACCCTGCTGCGCCGGGCCTATTTCGATTTGACCGGCTTGCCGCCCTCGGCGGAACAGATCGAAGCGTTTGAGCGCGACGCCTCGCCCGATGCGTTCGCTAAGGTGGTAAACCAGCTTCTCGATTCGCCCCGCTATGGCGAACGATGGGCGCGCTATTGGCTCGATGTCGCGCGCTACTCAGACGACCGGTTGGAATCGGAAGTCGATGCGCCTTACGAGAACAGCTTTCGCTATCGCGACTGGGTCATCCGCGCCTTCAATGAAGACATGCCCTATGACCGGTTCGTGAAGGCGCAGATCGCGGGCGACCTGATGGGCGAGACCGAGAAGGGGAAGTATTCGGCGGGGCTTGGGTTTTACGCGCTCCGTCCGGATACGCAGGAGGATCGCGTGGACGTCACCGGACGTGCGTTCCTCGGCCTGACCACCGGATGCGCGCAGTGCCATAACCATAAGTTCGACCCGATTCCCACCACCGACTACTATGCGCTGCTCGGCGTCTTTGCCAGTACGAAGAATTCAGAGCTTCCGCTGGCCGCCGACGATGTCGTGAAGGATTACAAGGCGCGGGCCAAGGCGGTGGAGGATAAGAAGGCCGAGATCCGCGATTTTCTATACGCGCAGGCTCGAGAAATGGGGGCTTTGCTGGCGAGCCAGACGGCGCGGTATGTTACCGCCGTGCGCACCGGCGAGGGTGTGGAAAAGCTCGATGCCGGGACATTGGCCCGCTGGAAGAGCTACCTCGCGCGCGAGCGCTTCGACCATCCTTATCTAAAGGACTGGGGCCGCGATCAATTCGACGCCACGAAGTTTCAGGAGCGGGTGCTCGCCGTCCTCAAGGAGCGCAAGGCGGTCGACGAGGAGAACACGTTCCGTCGCGCCGAGGCGAAGAAGAAAGGGCCGAAGGCGGCGGTAGAACTGACCGCGTTGAAGGCCGAATCCTTTTATCTGTGGCGCGATCTGTTCTTCAACGATTTCTATGGCAACGTGTTCAAGCAGGAAGACGACGGCCTGCTCTACTACGGGCCGAATCGCGGCTATTACGAATCCGACGGGACGATCGAACGGTTCCTGAGCGGCGTGTGGAAAGAGCATCTCAACCGGCTGCGCGAAGAACTGGCCGCGCTGAAGTCGAATCTGCCGGCGCAATATCCGTTCCTGCACACCATCGCCGATTCCGATAAGTTGAAGACCGAGCGCGTGCGCCTGGGCGGCGTGGAGGACAATCAGGGCGAGGAGGTGCCGCGCCGGTTCCTGACGATTCTGGCCCCTGGGCTCGATCCTCAGCCCTTTACGAAAGGCGCGGGCCGGCTGGAACTGGCCGAGGCGATTGCCGATCGCAACAATCCACTCACCGCGCGCGTGATGGTGAATCGCATCTGGACGCATCACTTCGGCACGGGCTTGGTGCGCACGCCCAGCGATTTCGGATTCATGGGCGACCGGCCGTCGAACGCGGAGCTGCTCGACTACCTCGCCGCGCGTCTGGTGGAAAGCGGATGGTCGATCAAATCGCTGCATCGCGAAATCATGCTGTCGAGCGCTTACCGGCTTTCGTCGGCGAGGGTGGCTGCGAATGCCGATCTCGATCCCGATAACCGTTTGTACTGGCGCGCCAATGTGCGCCGCCTGGATGTGGAATCTTTGCGGGATTCGCTGCTGGCGGTTTCGAATGAGCTGGATCTCGAAACCGGCGGCCGGGCGCAGCGTTTGACCGAGCTTTCCAATAAGCGCCGCAGCGTGTATGGGTTCGTCAGCCGCCGCCATCTGGACTCGACGCTGGCGCTGTTCGATTTTCCCAACGCCAACCAGACCAGCGAAAAGCGCACCGTCACCATCACGCCGCCGCAGCAATTGTTCTTCATGAACGGTCCGTTTGTGATGGACCGGGCGCGCGCGCTGGCCGGTCAGGCGGGCACGGTGGAAGTTTTGTATCGCCGTATTTTCGGACGCGCGCCGCAGCCCGCCGAATCGCAACTGGGCGCGCAGTATCTCACTGGCGGCAAGGACCGGCTGGCGCTCTACGCGCAGGCACTGCTGATGTCCAACGAGTTCGCCATGATCGACTAAGGGAGACAGCCATCGATGAACCGCCGCGACGCGCTACGCACTTTGGGCACGGGATTCGGAATGCTGGGCCTGGCCAATCTCGCCGCCAGCCCCACGGCCGGACCGATGGATCCGCGCACGCCGCACTTTGCGCCGCGGGCCAAACGCGTGATCTTTCTGTTTCTGAATGGCGGCCCGTCGCAGGTGGACACCTTCGATCCCAAGCCCGAACTGACACGCTACGACGGTAAGCCGGTACCGCCTGAGTTCCTGAGCAAGCGCAAGCTCGACAATACGGGCAATGGGCGGCTGCTCGGCTCTCCGTTTTCGTTCCGCCCGTATGGGCGGAGCGGGCTCGAGGTCAGCGATCTGTTTCCGCACCTGGGCGAATGCATCGACGATGTTTGTGTCGTGCGGTCGATGCACATGGACCTGCCGGCGCACCCGCAGGCGATCACGCAGATGAACTCCGGCCGGCTGATTGCCGGGTTTCCGTCGATGGGCTCGTGGATCACCTACGGACTGGGAACCGAGAATCAGAATCTGCCAGGGTTCATCGCCATGTGCCCGGGCATGCCGAACGTGGGCGCGGACCTGTGGAGTTCCGGCTTTCTTCCCACGGCCTATCAGGGCACCTATGTGCCATGCGATGAGACCGAGCCCGAGAAGATGATCCACGATCTGACCAATCGCCGGATCGGCCGCGACGAACAGCGCCGCCAGATGGACCTGGTGGCCGCGCTCAACAAGATCGACTTGGCCCGCCGTGGAGCCGATCCGCAGTTGGAGGGACGCATCCAGGCTATGGAGACGGCGTTCCGCATGCAGACCGAGGCCCTTGACGCTTTCGATATCGGGCGGGAGCCGGAAACGGTGCGGCAACGCTATGGTGTACCGAACAAGCCGCCGGTGCTTGACTCCAAGAAACGTTCGGCGACGCGGGACGGCGATTTCGCCAGGGGCTGCCTGGCGGCGCGGCGCCTGGTGGAGCGCGGCGTCCGCATGGTGCAGGTCTATTTCGGCGAGGACATTCCCTGGGACAGCCATCACGACATCCTGGTGCACCGCGATCTGGCGCGGCAGGCGGATCGGCCCATCGCCGCGCTGTTGCAGGATCTGAAGGCGTCGGGCCTGTTGAAGGACACGCTCGTGGTGATCGGCGGCGAATTCGGACGTACGCCGTCGGTGGAGACGGCCGGACGCGCCAACGTCCAGAACGGCCGCAATCACAACAGCCGCGGCTTTACGTATCTGCTGGCCGGCGGCGGCGTGAAGGGCGGCATCGCTTATGGCGCGACGGATGAGTTTGGATTCGCGGCGGTGGAGAATCCCGTGCATCTGCACGACCTGCACGCGACGATTCTGCACCTGATGGGGCTCGACCATAAGCGGCTGACTTACCGCTATAGCGGCCGCGACTTCCGCCTGACCGATGTGGCGGGCAGCGTGGTGCATCCGATTCTCGCCTGAATCGACGCCTTGGCCGAACCTCTGTAGAATGGACCAATGAAGCCCAACCGCCGCGAAAGTTTCAAGGCCGCAATGCTGGCCATGGCGGCACCGCCCGCAAAGTCCGCCAACGACGCGTCCGTGTATACAAGGATCGGCGTCAAACCATTCATCAACCTTACGGCCACGTATACCATCAACGGCGGCACGCTCACTTTGCCGGAAGTGAAGCGCGCCATGGACGACGCCTCGAACTATTCGGTCAATATCGACGAATTGCAGGAGAAGGCGGGGGAGCGCATTGCGTCCCTGCTTGGCAGTGAAGCGGCGCTGGTGACCAGCGGCGCGGCCTCGGCGCTGATGGTGGCCACGGCGGCGGCGGTGGCGGGCGGCGATCCGGAACGGATGCTGCGGCTGCCGCACATGGAGTGGTTCCGCGAACAGGGGCTGCCGCATGAAGTGCTGATGCCCAAGGAATCGCGCAATGAATATGACGCCGCGATTCGAGCGCCGGGAGTGAAGTTCATCGAGTTTTCCACGCGCGAGCAACTGGAGGCGGCGCTCGGCAAGAACACCGCGCTGGTGGCCGTGCTTGGCACGGGATTGCCGAAGGGCAAGCTGAAGCTGGAAGAGATCGCCGCGGCGGCGCACAAGCATGGCGTGCCGGTGCTGGTGGATGGCGCGGCGGAACTGCCGCTGAAACCGAATCCGTTCCTTTCGCGCGGCGCCGACCTGGTGGCGTACAGCGGCGGCAAGATTCTGCGCGGGCCGCAGTGCGCGGGCCTGCTGCTTGGCCGCAAGGATCTGATCACGGCGGCGCGTATGAATATCGCCCCGCATCACGGCTTCCTGCGCGCTCTGAAAGTGGGTAAGGAAGAGATCATGGGGATGGTGGCGGCCATCGAAGTGTGGAGTTCCACGCGCGACCTGCAGGCCGAATATCGTATGTGGGAATCGTGGTTTGCCGAGATCGGCGCGGTGGTTACCAAGATTCCGGGCGTCACGACCAAGAATATGCCGCCGGCTGGTGCGAGTCCGTTTCCGGTGATGACGATTTCATGGGATCCGCAACTGACCGGCATAACGGCGGGCGAGGTCTACAAGCTGCTGCTCAACGGCGAGCCTCGTATCATGTCGCATGCTTCGGGCGATGGGCATTCGTTCCTGCTGCGGCCGGTGGCGATGAAGCCGGAGCATGTGAAGCCGGTGGCGCGGAGACTGGAAGAGATTTTGCGCTCGGCACCCAAGGGTGTGTCGAAGAGCCTGGCGCGTCCGGCGGACGGCATCGGCGGGAAATGGACCGCCGAAGTGACGTTTTCCTACGGCGCGGCGCGGCACGTTTTCGATCTGGAAGTGGACGGCAACGAGATTCGCGGGACCCATTCCGGACGGAGCGAGAAAGGCACGGTGAAAGGCGTCGCCGACGGCAGTCGCGTCAAGTTCCGGTCCACGCTGCACGGCTATGAGTTCAGCGGGAACCTGGAGGGCGGGCGATTGGTGGGTGACGTCGTGCTGGGCGAATACGGCAAGGCGAAATTCACGGCGCAGCGGGGGAATGCATGACCAGGGCATCGAGACGGAAAGCGATGAACGCGGCGGCGCTGGCGCTGTTTGGCGGCGCCGCTTCGGCTCAGGCGGCTCCGGGCGACTGGACTCCGAAGAAGCAATCGGCCAGCGGTCCCATTCGCAGCGGTCATCTTCTTTTCTTGAGCGGTATTGGAGGCTGGTATCCGGAGCGTAAGCCCAAGCCCGGAGACGCGCGGGAACAGACCGCCGACGCGCTGGAAATCATGAAATCGTCGCTTGAAAAAGCCGGCTCATCGATGGACAACGTGCTGAAGGTCAGCGTGGCGCTGGTGGATCCGGAAAAGAACTGGGGTCCGATGGACGAAGCCTACAGCAAGTTCTTCCCGAAGAATAAGCCGGCGCGCTCTTACTGGGGCGCCACGGGATTCCGGCGTCCCGGCCAGTTGTTGCAGATCGACTGCATTGCCTACGTCGACTGAAGCGCTGGCCATCGCCGACGACCTGACGGGTGCGTTCGAAGTGGGCGCGATTCTCGCCGGCATGGGTGTGCGCTCGCTGGTTACCCTCGATGAAGAGCATGCGCCTGTGGACGGTGGCGTGCTTGTCGTCGATTCAGAAACGCGCCACGCCACCCCACGGCAGGCGCGCGAGTGGCACCGGCGGGTGGCGGCGCGTTGGGCCGGACCGATTTTCAAGAAGACCGATTCCACGCTGCGCGGCAACATCGGCGCCGAGTTCAGCGGTCTGATCGAAGCCACGGGACGAAAGCTGGTCTATCTGCCCGCTTATCCCAAGCTAGGGCGGACGGTGGTGGGCGGGGTGCTTTACGTTGACGGAGTGCCCATAGCTGCGACGGCCTTCGCTCGCGATGCGCGCAATCCGGTGACTGAATCTTCGGTAGTGCGGCTGATGCAGCGCGACTGTGCGTTTCCGATTGACGTACGCGATGGCGTGACGGAGCGGGATTTCGCCGGCGTCGATACAGAGGCGCTGGTGGCGAGTCCCGCCGGATTCACCGCCCACTGGGCCGCTCGGATGCCTCGAAAATCCGTCGCGCCGCTGCCTTCCGTGGGTTCGTTTCGCATCTTGTGTGGCAGCCTGCATGCACGCTCCAGGGATCAAGCGGAGGAGGCGCGGCAACTCGGGTGGGACGTTCTTACGACGGGTGAGTTCGAGCCCGGTGAGCGGGAGCGCGCCGCGGCCCGATTGGCTGCCGCCGCGCTGGAGCGGTCCCCGGTGGACGCGCTGGTGATCTTCGGCGGCGATACAGCACACGCGGTGCTAACGCTGCTCGGCTGCCGGGACGTGGAACCATTGGGCGAGGTGGAGCCGGGGGTTCCAGTTTCCCGCGTCGGCACGCAGATCGTCATCACCAAGGCCGGCGGATTCGGCTCACCCGGCCTTGCCGCGCGAATCCGTGCGAAGTTAGAGAAAGCATCATGATTTTCGGAATTACCATGGGCGACTCGAGCGGAGTAGGCCCGGAGATCCTTTTGAGCGCCTGGTCGAAGGGCGAGTTGCGTCCGAAAGTTCAGGTTTTCGGCGATCTGGCCGTGCTCGATCACGCCAATCGCCTGCTTGGCTACGGCGTGAAACTGCGCGCGGTCGAAGGGCCGGCGGACGTGCGCGACGGCTACCTGAATGTGCGCGACTTGAAGCGCATGAGCGCCGGGGACCTGCGCCCTGGCGAGATCAGCGCCGTCTCGGGCGCGGCCGCGCGGGATTACGTCGTCGCCGCGACGAAGGCGGCTCTGGCGGGAGAAATCGCGGCCATGGTGACGCTGCCGATGAACAAGGAGGCCACTCAACTGACCGATCCGAAGTTCGTCGGCCACACCGAGCTCATCGGCGAAGTGTGCGGCGCGGGCGACGTGACGATCATGCTCGCTTCCGAGCAGTTGATCGTGACCCATGTCAGCACGCACGTCTCGCTGCGCGAGGCGATCGAACGAGCCAAGCGTCCGCGCATTCAGAAGATCATCGAGATGACCTGCGCCGCCGTGGCGCGCCTCAAAAAGACGCCGCGGATCGCCGTGGCGGGGTTGAATCCGCACGCGGGCGAGAACGGCCTATTCGGGCGCGAAGAAATCGAAGAGATCCGCCCGGCGGTGGAGTGGGCGCGGGAGCGTGGACTGCCGGTGGAGGGGCCGTTCCCGCCGGATACGCTGTTTTTCCTGGCGGTGCAGCGCAAGAAATTCGACGCCATTGTGTGCATGTATCACGATCAGGGCCATGTGCCGCTGAAGCTGCTCGATTTCGAAGGCGGCGTCAACGTGGCGTTGGGGCTGCCGATTATCCGCACTTCGGTCGATCACGGCACGGCGTTCGATATCGCCTACAAAGGCGTCGCTTCCACGCGGAGCCTGATTGCCGCGCTGGAGTTCGCGGTGAAGATGGCATCCGGTCCCACGGCATAGTCGCGCCGCGCGGGCCTATCCTGGTAGTGCGCCATGAAGACTCGCCTGACAGCGGCCGCATTCCTTCTGACGCTGTGTGCGCGGTCGCAGATCCTGGTTGACCCGGCCACTCCGAATGGCGCCGCCGCCGTAGACCTCTACCGGAATGCGCTGGCCACGAAACCCTCGCTGCGCTGTCAAATCGCGAGCGCGCCGCTATGGCATGGGTTCGACTTCCGCACGTGGTCGGGCTACCGCATCCAGCTACCGGCGGCGCAGTTTCAAGGGCAGCCTTCGGAGATGGCGATTTTCGCGCGGGTGCGGCCCAAGAACGAGCCGGCCAAGGAGTACCTGTTCTTCACGGGCCGCTTCGGCCTGCTCGCCGTGCCGGAACCGAAAAGGCACGATTTCTATTTCGACGGCGGATTCTACCTGGGCCCGGGTGGATACGATGTCGACCTGCTGGCCATCGACCGTTCGAGCCGCGTGTGCCGGAAAGACTGGTCCGTCAAAACGGACGGCGGCAAAGTGGAGGGCGGTCTTCCGCCCAACACCGCTTCGGGCTTCACGTCAAACCGGTGGCGCGGCTTTCCGCCTGGCGAAGAAAGGCGGGGGCGGGTGACGGTGCTTCTGCACGCAGCGCCGATTGTGCGACGGCGCTACAGCACCAAGCTTTCGCCGGTGGACCGCATGATTCTGCTGAACAGCCTGGTGTCGCTGCTGAACCGGTCGCGCTATGCGTCGGCGCGGGTGGTGGCATTCGACATCGACGGCCGCCGGATTGTGTACGAGGCCGAGGATTTCACGCCGCGCTCTTACCGTGCCTTGACCGAGGCATTGAACAAGATGGATTTCGGCACCATCGGGATCGACAAGCTGAACCGCGAACGGCCGGACAAGCTGCTGGCGGGATTGCTCGAGCGGGAACACAAGGCCAAGGAACAATCGGAACGGATCGTGTTTTTGGGACCCGCGCACCGGTTCGCGGGCAAGATGCTGGCCGAGGTGCGCGAGATCAAACTGGAACTGCCACCGACTTACTACCTGACGTTCAGCTATCTGCGGTTGTCGCCGGACGATTGGATCGACAACGTGGTGAAGAAAATCGCCAACGGGAAGACGATTCCCATCTCGTCGCCGCAGGATTTATCGAAAGCGATTGCGCGCATTCAGGGCCTAGCCCAGTAGATCGAAGGTGGACCGCTGCAGTTCATTGCCTGTTTCGATCACACGCAAGCTCGCTTCAAACCCGTTGCGAGCGGTCATGAGCGCGACGGCTTCGGCGCTGATGTCCACCACATCCTCCGGCGCGCCTCCGCCGTAAGACAACCGGGAAATCCGGGAGGCGGATTTCTCAGCGGCGGACTGCGCCCGCTGGAGACCTTCCAAGCCCGACTGGATGATACTCATACTCCATGCCTCGTAACTTCCTCATCGGTGAATACGGCGGCATCTTTAAAAATAATTCACGAGACCGGCGAATGTTTCTACAACCAGCAGCCGTGCCCCCTGCCGGATCTCTTCCCGTTCTAAGTGCCAGGTCCGGTCATGGGGTACGTAAACCGCTCCCAGTCCGGCGTCAAGCGCCGGGTTAATGTCGGACTTTGGAGAGTTACCGATCATCCAACTGGAATCCGGCGGCAGAGATCGCTCCTGCGCGATCCGCCGGTATGTGGCGGTGTCCTTTTCCCGCACGACGATCGTATGGTTGAAGAACGCGGCAAGCCCCGACCGCTCAATCTTGCGCGTCTGCTCCAGCGGATTGCCCTTAGTGAAGAGAATCAGGTCGTGCCGTCGCGTCAGGTATTCAAGCGTCTCCGGCACGCCGCCGATGATTTCGAGCGGATGCTCCTGAATGGCGGTGGCAAAGCCAAGGATCGTTTCCGCGTCGGAAGAAGAGATAGCGCGCTCCACCAGGTGGTGGTAGCACTCGACCATGTTGCGGCCGAAGTTCGCCGAGCCATAACCGTGCAAGCGATTGTTCACCAGTTCCACTTCGTCAAGCGCGGCGCGGACCTGTTGGTTCGTCAGTTCGGAATGGTCGAGAAACTCGCAAAAGCGATGAAACGCCCGTTCGAAGTAGATGTTATTTTCCCACAGCGTATCGTCGGCGTCGATCAACAGATGCTGCCCAGGCCCATTCATTCGTGATGTTTCCCGAACCCGTTGCGCGGCGCCACGTCGCGTACGTGCTCGGCGTAGCGCATGCGGCTGAGGTAGTCGGGAAAGAAGCTGGCGAGCCTGGCCATGCGGTCGCGCTCACTGCGCAGAGTGAGCATCTGCTGGCGGAAGTCGAGATCGGTGAGAACCTGGGCGAGTTGAAAACTCAACTGCGGATCGTTGCCGTCGGGCTCGGTCTGGTGCGCGCCGCCCGACTCGCGCAGAACGCTGGCAAAACCTTCGAGAGCGCGCCGCTTGATGTCGGCGGGGGTGGGCTCGAACTCCTCATCGTCGAAGAATTCGGTGCGGCCGCGCAGATACGGCTTGCCCTCGACAAGCTCGGAGATTTCGAAGCGCCGCCCGCCGCGGGTTACGATATCCATCCGGCCGTCGGGATAGCGCTGCACCAGTTGTTCCACCCGCGCGGTGCAGCCGACATTGACCACGCCGTTGTCCTTGGCCAGCACCACTCCGAATTCCGAGCCGGCGTCGATGGCCTCGCCGATCATCTCTTTGTAACGTTCCTCGAAGATATGCAGCGGCAGGGGCAGCCGGGGAAAAAGCACCAGCGGCAACGGAAATAGCGGCAGCAATAGCTCGGCCATGATGATGCGTCAGGCGAGTTGTGCAATCGCCGAGCGCTGGCGCGCGAGCCGGTCGGCGCGCTCCTTGGCGAAGCGCTCAATGCCGGTGAAGATGGAGGCGGGGTCGAGGTGCGCCTCGCGGATGACTTCGGCTTCGAGGCCGCCGGTGAGCCACTGGTTGTCCCAATCGGAAGTGAGCGAGTAGGCGTCGGTGAGTGGGCCTGTGTCGCGCACGGGCCACATGCGGCGCGTTCCGGTCGTAACAAACATCAGGTCGTAGAGAGCCTCCGGGGGAAGGACTTTGCGGCGGTAGGACTCCGGCTGGCGATCGAAAAGCTCCTCGCTGATAGCGGCGATGACCTTCACGTTGATACCCGCCTGTTGAAGCTTGGGCAGGATCTTGACGAGATTGACGGTGGAACTCGACCCCTGCACGACCACGTGGCCATGACGCGGACCGGGGGCGAAGTCGCGAATCACATAAAGGCCCTTGGCGGCGGCGCGAATATCGGTGTCGGCGAAGGTGGCGCGGTCGGCCACCGGGAAATCGGGACGAGCCACTTCGATGGTGATGAGGCCCACCTTCTGTTCCCGCGCGGCGATTTCGGCGGCGGCGAAGTATCCCGGCGCGACATCGTTATAGTCCCAGAAGCTCAAATGAATCGACTGCCCGCGGGGGAACAATTTCCACACTTGCGGAGCGAAGATGCCGAAGTGGGTGCGGGCGTCGGCGGCGGTTTCAGGCCCCGAATGCCCGGCGAGAATATGGAGCACGCCCATGCGGAACCGGCTGTCCTGATTCTGCTGGCTCCAGACGCGCGCGGGCAGATACATGAGCGGAGTGAAAGCGCCGTAGGTACCGCTGATGGCCCACACACCGGCGAACTTTTCGGGATCGACCGAGGCGCTTTGACCCACCAGTCCGATGGCGGTGAGCGAATTGCCCGCTTCCTGAATGGCGGCCTTGATGCGCGTCCCCACGGGATTGGACTCCGGATCGTAGTGGCCCCACAGGCTGCCGTGTTCGAGGTTGATCGACTCGGACAGATCGGCGGCCAGCGTGAGGAAGCGATTGCCGGTGACGTAGTTCATCCACTTGAGGATTTCGGAGATGCCGCGGCGCGTTCCGGCGACTTCGCCCGGTTTACGGAACAGCGTGATACCGGCCTGCTTTTCGGCGCCGGTGACGGGATTTCTGACGGTGACGGTTTGCGGCTCGACCGGCAGGTTGGCGACGCGCAGGCGCTCATCGAGGAAAGGATCGGTGCGGGTATCCATACGCAACGGGAAGTCGTCGCGCACGGTGTCGCCGATGTCCACCAGGCGGTCGGCCAGCCAGTCGCCCAGGCCATTGCGATCGAGCGCCGACAGGGCGATGTCGATATTGGTCTTGAATTGAATGAGGCGTTCCCGGGGATCGGTCACCGCGCCCTGGCGGATGCCTTCAAACTGCACGCCATAGCGCTGCTCGAAGGTCTGGGCGAGGGCGACGAAATATTCCGAGTTCATCTTCATCGCGTAGGGATGGCTGGGATAGCCGATCACCTGTTTGCCGAAACCGGGAATGTTGCCATCGACGGCGGCGGGCCAATAACCCTTGACGGTTTTTCCCATGACGATCATGGGACGGCGGTCGGCGGGATCCCAATCCTCCATTTTCTGGAGAACTTCGGCGATCTGCGCGTAGTCGTTGCCGTTGTCGAGGTGGAAGAGGTTCCAGCCGTAGGAGGTCCACTGGTCTGGGAGACGATAGGCTTCGTACTTGGCCTTGATGACGCCGCCGATCAGGGAATCGTCGATGCCGGCGTTGTTGTCGGAAAACATGACGCGCAGGCGTTTGCCCACCTGTAGGGCGAGCGCCTGGGTTTTCAATTCCTGCGCATGGCCTTCGGTCATGGCGAACTCGCCTTCGAGGGCGAAGACTTTCGGGGAGCCGATGGGTGCGCCGGCGATATCCCAGAAGGCGGCTTTACCGGCGGCGGTGGCGATGCCGACACCCGACGGTCCGCCGTTGACGTCGTTGGTGACGTCGGTCGATTCGGCGTGTCCGGCGAGGGCACGAATGCCACGCAGTTTGGCCTGTGCGAACAGAGGATGATTGGCGAGGCCGTTCTCTTCGAGAAGCGTGGCCAGGGCGCCGGCGCCGCGACGGAAACCAAGCGCATCCACGGACAGAATGGCAACCTTGGGATCCACCCGATAGCGGCTGCTGCCGGTGGAGGCGGCCTTTCGCGCCAAGGCTTCGCCCATAATCATCCACAGCGCGTAGCAGGTGGGAATGCAGTGGCCGCCGGCGAGCATGAACTTGTCGCCGAAGGGATGTTTGGGCCGGCGGTAGTCGTAGCGCATGGCGCCCGCCTCGGGCCCCAGCAGGTGCAGGGCGACGTTGTAGGGCGTGTAGGCCAGAGGTCCGCCGAAGTGGCCGGTCTGCGCGTAGTTGCCGAGCAGGGTGAGCGTCATGGCGGTGAGGAAGCCGATGTCGTCCAGGCGGCGCAGTTCGCCAGAGGCGCTCGCGGTATCGAGGGTGGAGGGCATGTCTTGAACGGCCACGGTAAAAGTCCTTCCTTTAATCGCTTGATTCTACTACGGCCTTGCTTTGTATACTTCTTTGCCTCCGAGCAGGGTGAATTCCACTTTGATTTCTTTCACGTCGTCGAGCGGGCAGGTGAGGATATCCTTGTCGAGGGCGATCAGGTCGGCGAGTTTTCCGGGTTCAAGCGACCCGCGGTTCTTCTCGTCGAACATCAGAAAGGCGTTGTTGGCGGTGTAGAGGCGGATGGCCTGTTCGCGCGTGATGCGCTCTTCCGGATGCACGGGATCCGAGGTCCAGCGCGGCTGGCGCTTCAGGGCGATCCACATGCCAAGGAACGGATTATAAGGATTGATGGAGCGGAAACTGCCGATCTTTTGCATATGATCGGACCCGCCGCCCACGATCACATTCTTCTCGAAAAGCGAGCGGTAAGGCTGGAAGAAGCGCAGCCTGGGATCGCCGAACTGTTTACGCAGCGTGGCGCCGTCGAGTTCGAGCCAGGCCGGCTGCAGATCGGCCACGATGCCCACGGCGGCCATACGTTCGATGGCTTCGGGCGACATGAAGTTGCAATGGGTGATGCAGGGGCGGCGCGAGCGCAGCGGCAGCTCTTTATTGACGCGCTCATAGGCGGCGATCAAGGCGTGCACGGCGCCATCGCCAACCGAATGCGCGGTGAACTGCAGGTCGTTTTTCAGGGCGAGCTTCGCCACCTGGTAGAGCCGTTCGGGATCGACGTAGAGGAGGCCGCGGTAGTTGGGATCGATGATGGAGTAGACCTTGCTGACGCCCCAGGGCTCGCGCATGTAGGCGCTGCCGGTGAGCATGCCGCCGTCGAGAAATACCTTCACGCCGCGCAGCCACAGCATGTCGTCGTAGGTGTGAAGCGGATCGCGAGCCGCCTTGAGAATGGCCGCCTCGATGCTTTCGAGCGGATCGTTCGGCTCGACGTGGTAGTTGAGAAAGACGCGGCAACTGAGAGCGTCCCTGGCGCGGGCGGCGCGGTAGAGTTCCACTTCGTTGGGGGATGCGTCGCGGTCGGCGATGGAGGTGATGCCGACGGAGTTGTAATCGGCGAGCATCATCTTTAGCCGCCCGATGCGATCGTCGAGCGAGGGCGATTTGCCGGCATTTGTGACGTTGACGAATTTCGCGGCGCTGCGCAGGATGCCGGTCGGCTCGCCGGAGGTTGGGTCGCGTTCGATCTTGCCGCCACGGCCTTCCTCGGGATGCTTGCCGCGTCCGATGCCGCTGCGGGCGAGCGCCGCCGAGTTCAGCGAGGCATCGGGACCCGTGCCGAAGAGAATCGGATGATCCTTCGATATCGCATCCAGTTCCGCCCGCGTGGGGTAGCGCTGCTCTTCGAGCCTGGTGATGAAGACCTGGCGCAGGGTGATCCACTCGCCTTTCGGGGTTGCGGCGGCGCGGGTGCGCAAATAAGCGAGCACGTCGGCGATGGTGCGCATGTCGCCGATGGGATGATCGAACTCGTACATGGAAGCGTCGGCGGCATGGGTGTGCGAATCCATGAGGCCGGGAAGAACGGTCTTGCCTTTGAGATCCACCAGGCGTGTGGCGGCGCCCTTACGGGCCAGGATTGTCCGGTCGGCGCCAACGGCCACGATGCGGCTGCCGCGAATGGCCACGGCTTGAACGATTTCGTTGCGGGCGTTGACGGTGACGATCTTGCCGTTGTGCAGAATCAGGTCCGGAGCCTGGGCGAATCCGAAGGCGGGTAGAAGTAGAGCGAACCAGCGCATAAGGTTCACGATACAGGAAAGCTTGCGTTAGGTGCCGCTACGGGCGCGTGCGCGGAGGAACTCCGATTGCGGGAAGCGGCGCGCGAGGCCCGCCCACACGCGTTCCAGATGCGCGGCGGCTTCGGCGCGGGCGGCCGGGTCGATGGTCCTGGCGTAGGTCTGGATGCGTTCGAGAACGTCGACGACCAGCCAGCTATCGGCGAGCGCGCCGGGCGTGGGTGCGTTTTGCAGATGCTTCCACTGCCGTTCGGCGGCGTCGAGGGCCGCGCGGGTCTGGCCGGCGGCGAACATCCAGATGGCGTCGAAACGCAGGATATCGGCCAGTTCGTTTTCCCAGGCCTTGGCATTACCGGCGCTGATTTCGCGAGCGATGCGCCGGGCTTCGGCGAGGTGGGCGCGCGCCTGTTCGAAACGGCCAAGGGCGGCGAGCGGCGCCACCGACTCCCGGAGGTAAGCCAGGCGCATCTCGCGGCCCGAGCGGTTGCCGAAGGAAGTCTGCGCCAGCGACTCATTGGCCTGATCCATGAGGGCCAGCGATTCGGCGGGCCGCGACGAGGCGATGGCCGATCCGAGCTTGCCGGCGGCGCGGGCCGCGTCGAGCTTGGCCATTTCGTTGTGCGGGTCGAGCGCGACCAGGCGGCGGGCGGTGTCAAGAGCGGTGCGGTAATGCTTCTCGCCTTCGCGGAGCCGGCCGGTGTTGAAGCGATCCGCTCCGGCGAGCGTATCGGCCATCCACAGATGACTGAAGTAGCGGCTGCGCAACAGGGCGGCGTTGTTGGGCGATTGGGCGGCCATGGGGTCAAGCACCGCGATGGATTCTTCAAAGGCGGCGGAGGCGCCGGTGAAATCGCCCAGCCTGGCGCGGGTCCGGCCAAGGCTGTTCAGGCTCACGGCGAACTGGGAGCGAACTTCCTCCGGAGGCGCGGGCTGCCGGTTGAGGCCGCGCAAGAGTGTGACGGCGCGATCGAGATCCTGCGCGGCGCGCTCGGCGGTCGTATTGCGGTCGTGATAGCGGGCCGAGGACGAATAAGCGCGCGCCTGGCGCAGACTGTCGAGCCGCGGAGCGAGCGCGAGCAATCGAGTCACGGTCTCCAGTTCCTCGGCGGGAAGCTGGCCCTCGGTGAAGACTCCGCAAAGACCGTCGTAGAGGGCAAACAGCCGCTGCAGGCGGTCGGTGGTCAGATCGCCGCGGCTTTCCACGATGCGGCCCATGGCGAGCGTTCTGCGCGCGTATTCGAGGGCGCTGCGAGTATCGCCTGTGCTTGAATTGGCGCCGCCGCGAGTCTGGCTCAGACGGCCATAGGCGTTGAGCAGCTCCCAGGCCAGTTCGGGATCGGCAGAGGCATTGGGCGCCAGTTTTTCCAGATACTCGGAGGCAGTGGCGGCCAGCTTCTCCTTGGCGCGGGTGGCGCCGGGCATTTTGCCGATTTCATCGTGGAGATCGAAGATGAGCCGGCCGGCGAGCTGGCGCGTTTCGAGGGAGCGCTGTTGAGCGAGGCGGCGCTCATGCACCGACACGACGGTCGCCGCGCCGAGCAGCGCCGAGACCAGCGCGGCCGCGGCGAGCCCCATCCAATGCCGGCGCAGAAAACAGGAAGCGCGATAGCCTAGCGAATCCGGCGTGGCCAGCACCGGCTGTTGATTGAGGAAGCGCTCGAGGTCGTCGGCGAGTTCGGGGACCGATTGATAGCGGCGGTCGGGCTCGCGATGCAGCGCTTTGAGCAGGATGTTTTCGAGGTCGGCGCCGATTTTGGGATCGAGCGCCGAGGGGCGTAGCACGTCGCGGTCGAGAATCTGGCGGATCCATTCGGCTGGAGCGGCATCGGCCACACGGCGCGGCGGCACACCGAGCAGCAGCCGGTAGAGCAATCCGCCGAGGCCGTAGACATCGGTGGCCACCGTGGCCGCGAGACCTCCCGCCTGTTCGGGGCTGGCGTATTCGGGCGTGAGCGCGGGCATGCGCGTGGGATCGGCGGTGCCGGAAAGATCCTTGGCGATGCCGAAGTCGAGCAGCTTGGGCGTCCCATCGGCGGCGATGAGGACGTTGGCGGGCTTGATGTCGCGATGGACGATCAGGTTGCGGTGGGCAAAGCGTACGGCTTCGCAGAGCTTCAGGACGAGCCGGATGCGGGTGGCCTGGCTCGCGCCCTGGCGTTCGCAGTATTCGTCGATGGCGACTCCATCCACCTGTTCGAGGACGGCGTAGGGAACGCCTTCGGCGGTGGTGCCGGCGTCGATGAGGCTGGCGATGTAGGGATGGCGCAGGGAAGCGAGCATCTGGCGCTCGCGGTGGAAACGTTCGAGCACCTCGGCGCGGGCGGGGCCTTTCAACGGTAGATCGGCGATCTTGATGGCCACCTTCTGACGCACTTCCCCATCGACGCGGTGCGCTTCGTAGACGCGGCCCATGCCGCCTGAACCAAGCAGCGGGCCGAGTTCGAAGGCGCCGATGCGCAGGCCGGGCGCTCCCCCGGCGGCGAGCATGTTTTCGAGAACCGCCTGCACCGGATGGCCAATGGCAGTTGTGGAGCTTTCGTCGAATTCAAGCAGGGAGAGGACTTCCTCGCGCAGGGTGGCGTCCGGGCAGTGCCGGTCGAGGAACGCGGCGCGGGCGGCGGGCGGCAGGCTGGCGGCTTCGGTGAACAGGCGCTTCACCAGCGGATCCATGATTCTAAAATACAGAAGCCCCGCGCGGTACGACAACCGGCGGGGCTCCCGATTTTGATTCAAACCAACTCGAAACAGCGCAATCCGACGGCTTTTGAGAACCGCGAACAACGGACACCGGCGCGAGCGAACTGCTGATGTTTTGGAGGACCGCGCCGGTCCCTGTTCGCTTCAGACCTGCTGGTGGCGGTAAGACTCCAGCATCTCGGCCATCTGATCCTTGATCTGAAGCTTCAGCTTTTTCAGCCGGGCCTCTTCCTCAATCTCATCGTTTGACGGGTGAGACTGGTGTTCGAGGAACTCCACTCTTTTCTTGTATTCCGCGTGCTGGTGAACCAACTGGCGGAAAGAATCGTTGGACTCCATCAATTGCGCTTTCAGTAGTTCTTGCGTGATCTCCATAGACAGGGTTTTCTCCTTCTTGAGGTACCACGCCGAGTCGAATTGTCCTTTGGATAGTCTGGCTCGGTGGGCTGAATGGAACCGTTGATGTTGTACGTGCCGGTTTGCATTCCTGCAAGTTTCTGAGAAGACGTTAACACAACTGCGACCGAGTGACAATGGTCTTTTCAGGGTATGTGGGACCGTTACGCGAGGGGTGTTTCCAAGGCCTCGGGATAGAATGAAGCCATGACTGCGCGCCTGCTTCCGGTTCTCGCTCTCCCTGTGCTGTTATGGAGTGCGCCGCCGGTGCCGAAAGAGACGGCCGCCCTCCCGCGGACGGCGCGGATTCCAGGCTCGGCGCTGGCTCGCATCTCGGCCGATTCGATGCGCGGCAACGTATCGTTTCTCGCTTCGGACCTGCTTGAAGGGCGGGAAACGCCTTCGCGCGGACTGGACGTGGCGGCCGAGTTTATCGCTTCCCGATTCCGGGCGGCTGGTCTTGAGCCCGCGGTCAACGGCTCCTATTTTCAGGTGGCGTCCTGGCGGGCGCGGCAGATCGAGGTGGGCCGTTTGACGGCCAGCCTGGAGATCGGCGGGCGCCGCACGGCGATCGAGCCGCGCGAGATCAGTTCCAGCTCGCTTACCGCCATCCGGCTGGAGCGCGCCCCGGTGTTCAAGACGACGGCGGGCGGAGCGGGGAAGCTGAAGGAACTTGAAGCGGGGTCGCTGGCGGGCAGCGTGGTGCTGCTCGAAACGATTCCGTTTGAGCGGTTGCGGAAAATGACGGGCGAAGAGCGATCGGAAACGCAGCGGCAGTATACGGCCGTCTATCAGGCGATCGAGCGGCTGAAGCCGGCCGCGATCTTTGGTGTGAGACGGGATAGCGGCGCCGGCGCCGGAGCTTCGGTTCAGTTGATCGACCCGGAGGGCGAGAAAGAAATTCCCATGCCTTCCGGACCGGCGAAAGCTCACCTGCATTCGCGCGCGATTACGGAGATCTTCGACACTCTGCCCGAAGGGCGCACCGATGCCTCGTTGTCGTTCGATCTGCCGGAGGCCGTGGAACGGCAGGTGGAGCTGAAGAATGTCGTGGGCCTGCTACCCGGTTCCGATCCGTTGTTCAAGGACCGCTATGTCATCGTGACGGCGCATTACGATCATGTGGGGCGAAGCGGGGAAGTGGATGGCGACCGCGTGTTCAACGGCGCCAACGACGATGCCAGCGGCGTAGCGTCGCTGATCGATGTGGCCACGGCGCTGGCCGCCGCGAGGCCAAAACGTTCCATCGTGTTCATCGCGCTGTTCGGGGAGGAGAAGGGGTTGCTAGGTTCGTATTACTACACCAAGCATCCTCTGTTTCCGCTCGAAAAGACGGTGGCCAATCTGAACCTGGAACATATGGGCCGCACGGATGCACCCGACGGGGCGAGCCTGAGTAAGTTCACCATGACCGGGATGGACTACAGCGACATCCGGACTGTATTTGAAACGGCCGCGCGGCAGACCGGCACGATGCTGTATCGCAAAGACCGCGAGAGCGACTCGTTTTTCAATCGCAGCGACAATGCCGCTTTTGCCGAGGCTGGGATTCCGGCGCATACGTTCGTGGTGTCCTACGACTTTCCGGACTATCACGGTTTGGGCGACCACTGGGAAAAGATCGACTACCAGAACATGGTTCGCATCGCGCGGACGATGGCGGCCGGCATTTGGGAATTGGCGAGCCGGTCCCAGGAACCCGCCTGGAACACGCAGAACAGCAAGGCCGATAAATATCGTGTGGCACGAGATGGGAACAAATCGGTACCCTAGGTCGTCTTGCCAGGCGAGGGGGGCGATCGAATGAGACGTTGGTATGTAGTGGCGGCGGCGGCGGTGCTGATGGGCTGCTCAAAGAGCGGGCCGGGTGGCGGGGTCGATGCGGCCATCGTAAATCTGATGCCGCCCGATACGGTGGTTCTGGGTGGTGTCAATGTCGCTCAGATTCTCAAGACGCGCGCCTATGCGAGGCTCGGCGAGTCGCGTGGGCTTCCAGACGAACTGGAAGAGGTAGCGCGCCGCACCGGGCTCGATGCCAAGAGAGATCTGGAGGAAGTCTACGCCGCCTCGAACGGCAAGCAGACGCTGGCCATCGCCCGCCTCAATATAAAAGATCAGGCTGCCGTCGAAAAGGAACTGGAGTCGAAGGGCGCCAAAAGGATCGCGATGGGCTCGCGGACCGTGTTCCTGGCGGAAGGCCACGCGGTGAGTTTCCTCGATGGCAAGGTGGCCGTGGCGGGTCCGGTGGAATTGGTGCGCGCCGCGGTGGAGGGAATGAAGGGCGACGATTCGAACCGCCGGGCCGTGCTGGCGAAGCTCTCCTCGCTGCCGCGCGGGAGCCATGCGTGGGCCGTTTCGATTGGCGGCGTGCCGTTTCTGCCGGTGCCCGAGCGCGGCAATCTGGCCAATCTGGGCCGCGTGTTTGCGAGTCTTCAAGCGGCCACGCTGGCGGTGGATCTGAGCGACGGCGTGGCGCTGGCGGCCACTGGCGACTGCTCCGATGAGAAGTCGGCCAAGCAACTGCACGACACGGTACGCGGTCTGATTGCGTTCGGGCGGCTGACGACGCAGAAGCCCGAGTTGTTGGGCGTAATCGACAAGATCGAAGTCGCGATGAATCAAACGGCGGTGAAAGTGAACGCCAAGGCGCCGCTTGATGTCGTCGAAACACTGATCAACGCCCGGTAGCTATAATTCGGGCATGGCGGTTCATCATTCCGTTTGTGCCCTGGATTGTCCGGATTGCTGCTCGCTGCTGGTGAACGTCGAAGACGGCAAGGCGACCAAACTCAGAGGCAACCCCGATCACCCGGTGACGCAGGGCTTTCTTTGCGCCAAGGTTACACAGTACCTGGAACGCGAGTACCATCCGGATCGCCTGCTGTATCCCATGCGGCGAAGTGGAGCGAAAGGCTCCGGCCGGTTTGAGCGCATCGGGTGGGCCGAGGCGCTCGACACGATTGCGGCCAACCTCACGCGCGTCAGCGACCGGTATGGATCCGAAGCGATCCTGCCTTATAGCTACGCCGGAACGATGGGCTACGTGCAAGGCCGGGGCATGGATCGCCGGTTCTTCCACCGGCTGGGCGCCAGCCGGCTCGACCGCACGATCTGCTCGCAGGCTGGAATGGTGGGTGCAAGCGAAGCCTACGGCGGCCTGCGCTACGGCACCGAGCCGGAGCAATACGCGCACTCGAAGCTGATTATCGCCTGGGGCGCCAACATTCTCGGCACCAACGTGCATCTGTGGCCGTTCATCCAGCAGGCACGGCGCAATGGCGCGCGGTTCTATGTCATCGATCCGGTGAAGAACCGCACGGGCAATCTCGCCGATCGCTTCTATGGCATTTTTCCGGGCAGCGATCTGGCGCTTGCGCTGGGCCTGATGCACGTGATTTTGGGCGAAGGGCTGGAAGACAAAGCTTACACGGACGCGTACACGGTTGGAATCGAGGAGCTTCGGCGCAAGGCGGCCGAGTATCCGCCGCAGCGGGTGGAAGCGCTGACGGGAATCGCCAAGGAAGACATCGTACAACTGGCGCGGGAATACGCCTCGACGCGGCCCGCGACGATACGCCTGAACTACGGGGTGCAGCGCAGCGACCGGGGTGCGGCCGCGGTACGTGCCATCTGCTATCTGCCAGTTCTCACTGGATCGTGGAAGGATGTGGGCGGCGGCATGACGCTTTCCACTTCACAGGCTTTTCAGGTGAACGCCGCGGCGCTTGAAAGGCCGGATCTGCAGCGCAAGTCCACGCTCGGGCGGGAAGCGCGGCTGGTCAACATGTCGGCGCTGGGCAGTGCGTTGACGGCGCTGGCGAATCCGAAGGTGCATGCGCTGGTGGTCTACAACTCCAACCCCGCCGCCATCGCGCCCGATCAGAATACGGTGCGTCAAGGGCTGGCGCGCGAGGATCTGTTCACCGTGGTGATGGAGCACTTCCAGAACGATACGGCCGACTACGCCGATATCCTGCTGCCGGCCACCACATTCCTGGAACACACCGACGCTTATCTCGCCTATGGCCACTACTATTTGCAGATGGCGCGGCCGGCGGTGGCGGCACCGGGCGAGGCGAAGTCGAATGCCGAAGTGTTCCGCCTGCTGGCGGCGCGGCTTGGGTTCGACGATCCCTGCCTGTTTGAATCGGATGAGGAAATCATCCGCGGCCTGCTCGATTCGGGCCATGAGTTTCTGAAGGGCGTCACCTTCGAGCGGTTGGCGGCCGAGCGTTCGGTGAGGCTCAACGTCGGGCAGCCGTTTCAACCGTTCGCCCAGGGCGGCTTTGGCGGTCCGCAAGGCAAATGCGAGCTGAAGCCGGAGGGGCTCGAATATGTGCCGCCAGTGGAATCGCGCCTTGGGTCGGCCGCGGGCCGCTATCGGTTGGAGCTGATCTGTTCGAAGAACGACGACAGCATGAACTCCACCTTCGGCCATCGCGACAAGGTGGACGGCGATACTTCCGAGCTTTGGATGCACACCGATGACGCGGACGAGCGCGGGATCGCCAATGGAGACCTGGTGCGGGTCTATAACGATCGCGCCGCGTGCGTGCTGAAGGCTTCGGTCAATGGCAGCGTTAGGGAAGGAGTGGTGCGCGCTCCCTCGGTGCGCTGGCCCAAACGGTCGCCCAACCGCACCGGCATCAATGCGCTGGTTTCCGAAAGGCTCACCGATCAGGGCGGCGGGCCAACCTTTTATAGCTGCCTGGTCGAAGTGGAACGATGCGGCGATTGACGCTGGCGCTGGCGGCGTTGCTGCTGGCGGGCGGTGGAGAAGGATGCAAGCGCCGGCGCCAGGTGAGCGCGGTCGAGCAGGAGCCCGAGACCGGGTTACGCTCGGTGGTGCATACCGCCGATCCGCGCGTGCAAACGCAGTTGCTCAAGGGCTTCCATGAGATCGAGCAAGGCGGTTGGCGCTGGTCGGCGGGCACGTTTAGCGCTACGTTGCGTCCACCGGCGAACGCGGCGCAAAAGGGCGCCACGCTGGTGGTGGAATTGACGCTGCCCGACGCGGTGCTGGCGCGCACGAAATCCATGACGCTTTCGGCCACCATCAATGGCACGGTCATTCCCGGTGAAAGCTACTCTACCGGCGGCAAGCACTTTTATCGCAAGGATGTGCCGGCCGCCGCGCTGCCCGGCGACGCGGTGACGGTGGATTTCTCGCTCGACCGCTTTATCAAGGCGGGTGAGATCGAGTTGCGCGAGTTGGGGATGATCGTGCATTCGATCGGGCTTGAGGCGAAATAGATTCCGGTTCGGTTTCCGCTTGCTTTTCTGCGATCAAAGTGATATCACTGTAATATCTAAAGGAGATCACTCTCATGATCCGCGAAAAGCAGCGCTCTACAGTGCCCGGACTCGTAGCGCTCCCTGCCTTGGTTTTGGTTTGCGCCGGGCTCATATACCTGCTGTTGAGCACTTTCACAGGAATCGTCAATGTTGCCGGCGAGCGGGGTATACGGGCGGTTCCCATCTCCAGTTTCGTGTGGCTGGTGGGGCTGGGAATCGCCCTGGCGGTCGCGGCGGCTTGTTTCAAGGGCTTGTTCACGGTGGCCCCCAATGAAGGCGCGGTGCTGCAGTTGTTCGGCAATTACAAGGGCACGGTGCGGGTGGCGGGGTTGCAGTGGGCCAATCCGCTCTATAGCAAACGCAAGATCTCGCTGCGGGTACGGAATTTCGAGACGCAGCATTTGAAGGTCAACGACCACATCGGAAACCCGATCGAGATTGCGGCGGTGGTGGTGTGGAAGGTGGTGGATACGGCGGAAGCGGCGTTTGAAGTGGATAACTTCGAAAACTACGTGCATGTGCAAAGTGAAGCGGCGCTGCGGAGCCTGGCGACGGCTTACGCCTACGATTCGCACGAGGAAGGCGGCGTTTCGCTGCGCGGCAACACGATGGAGGTAACCGATCATCTGAAGAAAGAGATTCAGGACCGGTTGACGAAGGCGGGCGTGGAAGTGCTGGAGGCGCGTATCAGCCACCTGGCGTACGCGGCCGAAATTGCGGCGGCGATGCTGCAGCGGCAGCAGGCTTCGGCGATCGTGGCGGCGCGGTCGAAGATCGTGGAAGGCGCGGTGGGCATGGTGGAAATGGCGCTCGATCTGCTTTCGAAGAAGCAGGTGGTGCATCTGGATGAAGAGCGCAAGGCGGCCATGGTCAGCAACCTGCTGGTGGTGCTTTGCGGGGAACGATCGACGCAACCGGTGCTGAACGCGGGCACGATTTATCACTAGATGGCCGACCGCAAATCATTTCTGATACGCGTGGACGAGGATGTGCTCGAAGCCGTAAAGCGCTGGGCGGACGACGATCTGCGCAGTTTGAACGGGCAGATCGAGTTTCTGCTAAGGCGCGCGTTGAAGGAGGCGGGGCGGGGACCAAAGCGCACCGACGGTTAGCTGGTGTGATCGACGACGATCTTCCAGCCGGCTTCGGTCCGGCGCAGGAGCAAGGTGAACTTGCCCTGCTTGTTGCCACCTCCCTGTTCGGTGCGCGTGAGGAAGAAGCGGCCGAACACGAATGCATGATCCTCGCCCAGCAGGCGGATCTCGGGCAACTCGTAGCGAAGCTGGCCCATCTGATCGCGATTGGCGTAGCGCTTGCCGTAGCTCTCGAGCACGGGCTTGTAGCCTTTGGTTACTTCGGCTCCGATGAAGGTGACGGTATCGCTGTTTTCGTAAGCCTGCATGAAGGCGGCGATGTCGCCGCGGTTCCAATCGCCAGGCTGGCGCTCGAGCAGGGCGCGGATCTGGGCTTCGGGATTGGCCACGAGGCGGTAGCTGACGAAGGCGAGATGACGGCCGTCGGGCGACCAGGAGTTGACGTTGTTGGTTCCCTGGCCTCCGAATAGGATGGCAAGCGCTTTGGATGGGCCGCCCGATGCGGGTGCCAGTCTCAATTGCACATCCTTATTGGGCGGGTGGCCTTTCACGCTTTTCTCGTAGGACAGATAGACAATCCATTTGCCGTCGGGCGAGGGATGGGGAAACCAATCGGCGGTTTCGGGACCTTCCGACACAATGGTCTGCTGCGAGCCATCGGCGTTCATGCGCCAGACGCGCATCAGGCCGCTTCGTTCGGAGTTGAAGAAGATGGTCTTGCCGTCGGGAGAATAGTCGGGGCCATCGTCGAGCCCTTCGGCCGTGGTGAGGCGGGTTTCCGCGCCTCCACCGGCGGGCATCGTGTAGATGTCGTAATTGCCGTTGCGCTGGGCGCAGTAGGCGAGCGTGGCGGCGTCGGGCGACCAGCCGTGCCAGTAAGAGGGAGCAAGCGGGGTAAGCAGCCTGGGCGTTCCGCCGGCCATGGGGATGAGGAAGATCTGCGACTGGGCGCGGTTGACGCTGCCGCTGATGGCGATCGCTTTGCCGTCCGGGGAAAGGCCGTGGTCGTTGTTGATGCGTACATCGCCGGTGGCGATACGTTTGGGTGTGCCCCCGCCGGAGGGGATGCGCCAAAGAGATCCGCCGCCGTTGTAGTAAAGATAGCGGCCATCGGCGGACCAGTTGGGTGCTTCGAAGTGTTCGAGCGCGCGGCGCACGATGCGGCGCCGGCCGGTTTCGATGTCGATGGTTTCGAGCGTGCTTTCCACGATGCGGGCGGCGGCGGCGCCATCATTGTTCAACTGGACGTTGGAGAAGACGGCGGTTTCCGAAACGGACGCGTCGTGGGAACAGACGGCGAGACCGGCGTAGATGGATTCCGGCATGGGAATGGTGAGCGCGCCGATTGGCTGGAAGGCTTCGCCCTTCGGCGCAACCTCCACCGAGATCACGTCTCCGTGGCGGGCGATGCGGAGTGTGGCGGGAGCTTTGACCGCCGTGCGGACTTCGGCGGTCGGTCCGCCTTTTTGCAGGCGGTATTGGAACGAGATGAGGCCGTCGGCATGGGCGATGGCGTCGGCGTAGGCGTCGCCGGCGTCGAGGCCCGCTCGCAACACCGGGCCCGCCTTCTTGTGCGCATTGCCGCCGCGGGTAGTCCAGTCGACATCGGTGGTGAGGGTGACGTCGCCGGTCACTTGTTTATAGGCGAAGTGGAACGCGTCGGCGGTGGCCCACATGTTCGCACCGCTGCCGGTGAGGCGGTAGATGTTGGTGGCGGCCTCATACTGCATGGAGCCTTTGCGCTCGATGGAGCCGATGTCGGCGGAGCGGTCGAAGATCTGCGCGGCCAGCGGCGCGGCGAGCAGGTAGATCCAGAGCCTCATGGTAGAGGTCATTATGCCAACTTCGATAGCGATAGACTGATCGAGTGCCGTTGCTCAGCTTTCTACTCTTCACACTGGCGGGCGCCGAGTGGAATCAGTTCCGCGGTCCGAACGCCTCCGGGATCGGGGAGGCCAAGGGGTTACCGTTGGAGTTCGGTCCGGGGCGGAACCAGGTGTGGAGGGCGGATTTGCCGCCGGGCAAATCGTCGCCGGTGTTCGCGGGCGGGCGGATCTTTTTGACCGGCCATGATGGCGACCGGCTTCTGACGCTGGCCATCGACCGTGCTTCGGGCCGCGAGTTGTGGCGGCGCGAGGTGACGCGGGCGCGCCAGGAAAAACGGCATAAGCTGAACGATCCGGCCGCGCCGACTCCGGTGGCCGATGCGCGGGGCGTGTTCGCGTTCTTTCCCGATTTCGGATTGGTGGGATATTCGCCGGAAGGCAAAGAGCTGTGGCGGATGGCGCTGCCGGCGATGCCGAGCATGCAGGGCGTGGCGGGCTCGCCGATTCTGGCGGGCGAGCGGCTGATCCTGGTTGTCGATCAGGCGCAGGATTCCTACATGATGGCCGTGAATCCACGCAACGGCGAATTGATCTGGCGGCAGGCGCGCAGGCCCGCGCCGGGCGGCGCGTATACGACGCCGGTGCTGCTCAATGCCGGAACGTTCGTGACGTTTTCGCCTTTCGCGATCGAGGCGTTCGAAACGGCGAGTGGAAAGCCGGTATGGAGCGCGGGCGGACTGCCTCCGCAGCCGAAGGCGACTCCGGTTGTGGCCGATGGAACGGTTTACGCGCTGGCGCGCAGTTTCTATGGAGACTCGCTGCCAGCGATCGCTCCGTTTGAGGTGGCGGTCGAGCAGAACGACCGGAACAAAGACGGATTCATCGGCAAGGAGGAAGCGCCGGAGGGTCCGGCGAAAATGTATTTCGGCGTCGTGGACCGCAACAAGAACGGGCTGGTGGATGCGGGCGAATGGGCGGAGATGATCGAGGCGGCGTCGCCCGCGAGCGCGGTGACGGCGATTCGCGATGGGAAGGTTTTGTGGAAACACCTGCGCAATATTCCCGATGTGGCTTCGCCGCTGGTGTATGGCCAATCGGTGTACATGGTGCAGAACGGGGGCATTCTGACGGCGCTCGATGCGCGGACGGGAAACGTGCAAAAGCAGGGACGGCTGACGGGCGCGCTGGGCGATTACTATGCGTCGCCGGTGGCGGCGGAAGGCCGTATCTATCTCGCCAACAATGAGGGAAAGCTGGTGGTGGTGAAGGCCGGCGCCGATTGGGAAGTGCTGGCGGTGAACGACCTGGGCGATGAGGTGTACGCGACGCCGGCGCTGGCCGAGGACGGGTTGTATGTGCGGACGGGGAAGGCGCTTTACCGGTTTGGCGGCGGCCATGAAGCGGTGATCCGGGCCAACTGCCTGGGTTGCCATCAGGGAGCGGCGGCGCAAGGCGGCCTCGATCTGGCCACGCGCGAATCGGCGCTCAAGGGCGGCAAGAGCGGGCCGGCGTTTACGCCCGGGAACGCCGAAGCGAGCCTGATGATTTCGAAGATGGCGGCGGGATTGATGCCGCCGGGACGGCGGTTGGATGCGGCGTCGATCGAAGTGGTGCGGCAGTGGATCGACGCGCAGAAGCCGGAACGGCCCGCGGTGACCGAAGCCGATGTGACGCCGATGTTTCAGATGCGGTGCGTCGCCTGCCATGGCAAGCGGAAGCAGGAAGGCGGGCTGGATTTGCGCACGCAGGCGAGCCGGCTGAAGGGTGGGAAATCGGGTCCGGCGCTGGTGCCTGGCAGGCCGCAGGAGAGCCTGATCGTGAAGCGGATCGCCGCCGGCGAGATGCCGCCGCCGAAGATGCTGTTTGAGGCGTTCGTGCGGCCGCCGACCAATCCGGAATTCGACACGTTGAAGGCGTGGATTGAAGCGGGGGCTCCGGCCGCGCCGCCCCGGCAGGCGGCGGTGGACGATATCACGGAGAAGGATCGCGCCTGGTGGGCGTTCGAGCGGCCCAAGGCGGTGGCGCCGCCCGCGGCGGGTCATCCGGTGGATGCGTTTCTGAAGGCGAAGCCCGCACCCGCGAGCCGGCGCGTGCTGATTCGCCGCGCGTATCTCGATTTGACCGGATTGGTTCCGCCGGCGAGTGAAGTGGATGGGTTCGTCAACGACGCCCGGCCGGACGCTTACGAAAGGCTGATTGACCGGCTGCTGGAATCGCCAGGGTATGGCGAGAGGTGGGCGAGGTTTTGGCTGGAGGCGGCTGGATATGCGGATTCAGAGGGCATCATCGATGAAGATAAGCTGAGGCCCGACGCGTGGCGTTACCGCGATTACGCGATCCGCGCGTTCAACGCCGATAAACCCTATGATCGCTTTCTCACCGAGCAACTGGCGGGCGATGAGTTGCTCGATCACCGGGGCTTGCGGAACCCGACGCCGGAACAACTGGACGTGCTGGCGGCGACGGGGTTCCTGCGGATGGCTCCGGACGGGACGTATTCGCCGGCCAACGGATCGGTGGCGGAGCGGATCAACGTGATCGCCGATGAGATCGAGGTGTTGAGTTCGTCGGTGCTGGGGTTGACGATCGGCTGCGCGCGCTGTCATGACCACAAATACGATCCCATCCGGCAGCGCGACTATTACCGGTTGAGCGCGATTCTGCAGTCGGCGCTCGATCCCTATGATTGGGTGAAGCCCACGGAGCGCAATCTGGACGTCGCGCTTGCCGCGGAACGGGCGATCGTGGAAAAGCACAACGCGCCGGTTGAGGCTGAGATACGGAAGCTGGAAGCGCTGCCCGATCAAAAGAAGGCCGTAGCCGAGTGGAAGAAGAAGTTAAAGCCGCTGCCGGCGGTGAGGGCGCTATATGACATGGGCGGCGATCCCTCGCCCGCGTATCTGCTGCGTCGCGGCGATGCGCAGAATCTCGGGGAAGCGGTGGAGCCGGGGACGCCATCGGTGCTGGCGAAGGTGGTGGAACCGTATCGCGTTCAGGCTCCGCGTGAGGGAACGAGCGGGCGGCGCCTGGCGCTGGCGCGCTGGTTGACGCAGCCCGGCCATCCGTTGACGGCGCGGGTGATGGTGAACCGGATCTGGCGTCATCACTTCGGCACGGGGCTGGTAGCGTCGGTGGCGAATTTCGGGCGCACGGGCGTGGCGCCCACCAATCCTGAGTTGCTCGATTGGCTGGCCACCGGGTTCGAGCGCGGCGGTTGGAGCGTGAAAAAGATGCACCGGCTGATGATGACGTCGGCGGCCTACCGGGCGGTGGGAAATCCACGGCGCATGGATGCCGAGCAGCTTCACGATTCGATTCTGCAGGTAACGGGGCGGCTCTCGCGGCAGCAGTTCGGTCCACCGGTCGAGGTGGAGACCAAGCCGGGTGGGGAAGTCGCGGCGCAGGGGGAGAAGGAAAGTTTCCGGCGTGCGATTTACGTGCTGCACCGGCGTACGGCTCCCGTGACGCTGCTGGAGGTGTTCGATCTGCCGCCGATGTCGCCCAATTGCACCGAGCGGCCCTATTCGACGGTGCCGGCGCAGGCGCTGGAGATGCGCAATAGTCCCATGATTTTGGAGCACGCCCGGTATTGGGCGGCGCGGCTGCAGGACCAGTATGGCGGCGATCGCGCGCGGCAGGTGACGGAGGTTTACCGGGCGGCGCTCGGCCGGCAGCCGGACGCGGGGGAGATGGCCCGGGCGCTCGGTTCGCTCGAGAAATTGACGGGGCATTGGCAGGCGCACCTTGAAGCGCAGAAATCGACGGCGCCGCGCGGGGCGACGGCGCGATGGTACGCGCTGGCCGATTTCTGTCACGCGATGTTGAACTCGGCCGAATTCGCGTACATCGATTGAGCGCTTCCTGTGATAGACAAGAGACTAGTGAACGCACGCGCCATCGTCAAAGCAGGCATGACCGGCAGTCCCAGCAGCCTTGGGCTGCCGGACGAGTTGCTGGCGGAATCGGTGAAGCGGCTGGGATGGGCCGGAGTGAGCTATGCGGTCTGCTACGTGGCGGCGCACTTCGCTTACCGGTTCAGCTCGATCGGCCTGATTGCGGATCGCGCTTTCTACGACGTTTTGCTGGCCGTGTCGCTGTCGATGGGCCTGGGCCTGTTTTGGGCGACACGAACGTTCGCTTCGTCGGCGCGCCGCCTGCTATTGGCGGGACTGGCGTTCGAAGTGGCGACCAGCCTTTTGGTCTCGCTGGCCGAGAATCAGCACTCTTATGCACCGGGCGAATCGATGCGCGGATTCTCGGCTCTGGCTGCCTGGATTCCGGTTTTCTCTTTTCTGGTGCCGGTGGGACCTGTGGCGTCGGCCGTGGCGGCTTTCACGTCCGCGGCGATGGGACCCTTGGGCCTTTGGCTGCAGGTGACTCTGCACGGTGTCACGCCTCCGCTTCCACGCGATCTGCCGGCGGTGTTTGTTCCTCCGTTTCTTATGGCTGGCGTCGCGGTTGTTCTGGCGCAGACGATTTACCGGCTGGGAATGCGCGTGTCGCAGGAGAAAGCGATGGGCAGCTACCGGCTGGTAGAGCCGATCGGGCAGGGCGGCATGGGCCAGGTGTGGCGGGCCGAGCATCGCCTGCTGGCGCGCGAGGCGGCGATCAAGCTGATCTCGCCATCGACCGGGGGCGAGAGCGTTCCGGTTGTGCGGCAGCGTTTCGAGCGTGAGGCGCGGGCGATTTCCGCCTTGCAGTCGCCGCATACGGTGACGCTGTTCGACTACGGGGTGACCGAGGAAGGGCGGCTCTATTACGTCATGGAGCTGTTGCGCGGCTTCGACCTGGACGACCTGGTGACCAAGTACGGTCCCTTGCCTCCGGCGCGCGCGGCACACCTGGTGGCGCAGATGTGCGCATCGCTTGAGGAGGCGCACGCGGCCGGGCTGACGCATCGCGACATCAAGCCGCGCAACGCGCTGGTGTGCCGGCTGGGCGCCGAGAGCGATTTCGTCAAGGTGTTAGATTTCGGGCTGGTGAAACAGGCGGCCGGCGCGGAAGACCTGCGCATTACGCGGCCCGAATCGACGACGGGGACGCCGGCGTTCATGGCTCCGGAAGTCGCGCTGGGCGTCGATTTCGACGGCCGCGCCGATATTTACTCGCTGGGCTGCACGGCGTATTGGCTGCTGACGGGGCGGTTTGTATTCGAGGGCAAGACGGCCACTTCGATGTTGATGGAGCACGTCAACAGCGCTCCGGTTCCGCCGTCGGGGCGTGTGGAGACCCCGGTGCCGGCCGGACTCGACCGGCTGGTTCTCGAGTGCCTGGCGAAAGATCCGGCCCTGCGGCCGCGGTCGGCGGCGGAGTTGCGGCATCGGCTGCGGGAGTGGGCCGTGGAATGGACGCCGGAGATGGCGGCGGCGTGGTGGAAGACGCATCAGCCGGAGCGTGTGGCGGCGGTGCCGTTGCGCTCGGCGAACGCGACGACGGTTTAGGGCAGCCAGCGCTCTTCGCGCCAGGCGCTATCCCAGAACTGGTATTCGTAGCGGGCGGAAAGGACGAAGAGTTTCGTGGCGCGGTCACGGATGGCCGGGCTCGCCTCCGCCGCCTCCCGGTCGGCGATGGCGAGGACGCGCTCCACGGTCTTGCCGTAGGAGTCGCTTGAATACTGCGCGATCCAGCGCTGATAATCCTTGTTCTTCGATCCGCGCTTGATGAGGTGCTTACCCACTTCCCAGTAGATCCAGTAGCAGGGCAGCATGGCGGCGAGGCCTTCGAGGAAGGATCCCCGCTCGACGGCGGCCATCAGATGGTTGGTGTAGGCGTAGTTGGCGGGGGCCATGGAGGCGGCGGCGATGGCCTGCGCGGTGACGCCGTAGGAACCTAAGACCTGGCTGTGCATCTGGCGCTCGACTTCGAGCGATTCGATGGAATCGCGGCTGAAGGCGATGGCCCAATCGGTGCGAGGAGCCTTCGACGCCAGGATGTTGAGCGCGCGGCTGAAGGCATCGAGATACAGCGCGTCCTGCACGAGATAGAACTGGAATTTGGGGCGGGGCAGGCTGCCATCGGCGAGCCCGGTGAGAAACGGATGCTTCAAGGTGGCCTGGAAAATTGGTGCGATCGCCTGCCAGAGATCGGGGGTGTAACGGGCCGCGCCGGGAAGCAGGCGGGCGGCGGGCAAAGCGGCGAGGATAGAGCGGCGCGTCATCAATCGGGGTCGAACAGGTGCGCGATCTGAGGAAAGCCGTTCATGGCCAGTCGGCAGGAGGCGCCATCGCCCCACCAGCGCGGCGCGTGGAAGGTGGAGGGAGGCACGTAGACGACGTCGCCTTCATTGGCGATGACGACGCCGATGCGCTCGATGGGATAGCGGATCTGCCCCTTTAAAATCAGCCAGTATTCGGCGCCCTCGGGGTGATAGTGCCCTCGATTGGCTTCGTTCAACGGCGGCAGCTTGCTGTTGTAGCCGTAGATGAAGTTGGCGGCTCCACGGTCGTCCTCGACGATGCGGATGGTGCCTTTGAGCTTGCCGGTTTCGATGCCCTGCGCCACCTCGTCAAAGTGCACATGCGGCTTGTTGTTGTGGAGGTACTTGCCGACCAGCCGGTTGTTGAATTTGACGCGCGCCCATTGAAGTCCGGGCAACTCGGGGGTGGCGGCCTTTTCGGCGTAGATTGTGCGTGCTCCGGCGATATTGGTCTCAAAGATCACCGCGGGCGCGCTGCCGGTGACTTCGAACGAGAACAGCGTCTGCATCGGCACCTGGACCATGGAGCCTTTGCGGGCGGTGAATGGCTCGGCCGATTCGATTTCAAAGCGCACCTCGCCTTCCATGACCACCCACCAGGCGCGCGTATCGGGATGGAAGGCTTTCGGATGGCGATGGCCGGGCTGGGCGAAGATGTATTCGCTGCGCAGGTGCTTGTCGTCGACGATGAGTTCGCGCCAGGAAGCTTGTCCCTGATGTCTCGCCTTCAAATCGGCCAGGCGGGTAATGGGGCGGTGCGGGGCGGTGTAGGCGCCCGGTTCGCCTTTGGGCGCATAGAAAACCTGGGCCGGCGCGGCGAGTACAAACGGGGCCAGCGCGAGCAGAAGACGTGGCTTCATTAGAGTGACTCATTCTATCAGATCGTGTTATTCTCAATGGAAGGTTCTGTAGTTTTCCCTACCGACAGAAGGAATTCCATTCATGCCGAAGTTGAAGACACACAAGGGTGCGTCCAAGAGGTTTAAGGTGACCGGAACGGGCAAGGTGGTTCGACGCCACTCGTTTGCGCGGCACATTCTGACCTCGAAGGCGTCTGGCCGGAAGCGCAAGCTGGCCATGAGCGCCGTCATGGATCCGGCCGATGCGCCCAAGGTCAAGCAGATGATCCCCTACGGCCTGGATTAAGGCCCGATATTTGCGGTGCGGACGGAGCTCTTTGCACGTGCCCGATCGGCCCGCTGTTTTGAAATTGAAAGGAGAAAAACGTGCCTCGAGTTAAACGTGGACCCAAGCGGAGAGCCAACCGTCACAAGACGCTGGAAGCGGCCTCCGGGTTCTTTCTCACGAAAAGTAAGCTGTACCGGTCGGCGCAGGAAGCGGTTGAAAAAGCCCAGCGCTACGGGTATGTGGGACGCAAGCGCAAGAAGCGGGAATTCCGGGGCATCTGGATTGTCCGCATCGGCGCCGCCTGCAAACAGCACGGATTTTCCTACAGCCGTTTCATGGACGGCCTGAAGAAGGCGGGCATTGAGCTGAACCGCAAGGTTCTGGCCGAGATCGCCTATAACGACGCGACCGGGTTTGCGGCGCTGATCGAAAAGGCCAAGGCGGCGCTGCCGCAGGCGGCGTAGGGAACGCATGACCCAGGTGCAGGAAGACGTCAATGTGCTCGAGAGCCTGGAGCACCGGATTCGCAAGGCAGTGGAACTGGTGACGGCGCTTCGGAAGGAAAACGAAGCGCTGTCGACCAAGCTTTCGCAGGCGGTGGCCGATCGCGAGGCCGCCGAGGAGCTGGTTTCGAAAGCCAACGACGATTCCATCGGCCTGCGGAAAGAGTTGGAAGGCCTGCAGGCGGAACGCAAGCAGGTGCGTTCGCGCATTGAAAAGCTGCTGGGCCAGATGGATCTTTTCGGCGCGGGCTAGAAATTTCATGCAGGAAGCCGGGGGCAAGGAAAAACGGCCGGTCAAGGTCCACATTGCCAACCAGAGCTTTACCGTTGTCACCAGCGGCGACGATCGTGAGGTGCTGGAACTGGCGCAACGCGTGGACGACCTGATCGCCACCGTTTCGGCCCGTTCCGGCAACCTGGATACTTCGCGGCTGGCGATTCTGGCGTGCCTGCACCTGGCCGATCAACTCCACGACGCCGAACGGGAATTGCGGGCGCTGCGCGACCGGCTGAACGAGAAGGTTCGCCGGCTGGGCGGACTGCTCGACCAGATCGTCGACTGATTTCAAATCCAATGAACCCCCTTCTGAACATCCTGGCTCCCATTCCGTTCGATCGTATTGAGGCGGAGCATGTCGAGCCGGCGGTGGATGAACTGATTGCGGCGGCGCGCCAGCGAATCGAACAGATCGCCAGCGATCCGTCGCCGCGTACTTTCGGCAATACGCTGGGCGCGCTCGACGAAGCGACGGAGGTGCTCGATTACGCGAGCACGCTGGTGAGGCATTTGGAGTTCGTCGTCACCACTCCGGCTCTGCGGGCGGCGCACAATGCGGTCGATCCGAAGACGAGCGAGTTCTATTCCTCGATTCCGCTGAATGAAGGACTGTGGAAAGCGCTAAAGGCGTTCGCGGCGACAGGGGAAGCGCAGGCGTTGACTGGCGTGCGTAAGCGGTATCTGGAGAAGACGCTCGATGCGTTCCGGCGGCGTGGGGCGGATCTCGACGCCGAAGGCAAGAAGCGGCTTTCGGAAATCGACGTCGAGATGGCGCAGTTGACGACGAAGTTCGCCGAGCATGTACTCGATTCCACCAACGCTTTCGAGGAAGTGGTAACGGAGGAGCGGGAAATGGCCGGGCTGCCGGAAAGCGCGGTGGCGGCGGCGCGCGCTTCGGCCGAACAGAAGGGCGTGGATGGGTGGCGTTTCACGCTGCAGGCGCCGAGCTACGTGCCGTTGATGACGTACTTGGACGACGCGGCGCGGCGCGAGCGGTTTTACCGCGCCTTCAATACGCGCGCTTCCCAGGCGCCGACGAGCAATCGCGAACTGGTGCCGCGCATTCTGGAACTGCGGCGGGAAAAGGCGCGGCTGCTGGGCTTCAAGGATTTCGCCGATTTCGTTTTAGGCGAGCGAATGGCCAAGACGGGCGGCAAGGCGCTGGAGTTTCTGAACTCGCTGCACGTCACCACGGCGGCCGCGTCCGTTCAGGAGAACGATGTGTTGTTCGAGTTCCGGCGGACGCTCGAAGGGCCGGGGGCGCCGAAGCTTCAACCGTGGGACGTTTCCTACTATGCCGAAAAGCAGCGCAAGGCTCTTTACGATTTCGATGAAGAGGAACTGCGCCCCTACTTCGCGGTGGAGCAGGTGGTGGCGGGGATGTTCGATACCGTTTCCCGGCTTTATGGCGTCGAGGTGAAGGAAGTGAAGGACGTGCCGGTGTGGCATGAGGAAGTGAAGTATTACGAGATCCTCGACCGCGGCCGCACGATTGGCGCATTCTATGCCGATTGGCATCCGCGCGAGACCAAGCGCGGCGGTGCGTGGATGGACGCTTTCGTCACGGGCGAGCCCGCGGTGGCGGGGCGCGTCCACGTTGGAACGATTTGCGGCAACATGACGGCTCCGGTGGACGGCAAGCCGGCGCTGTTGACGCACAACGAAGTGGAAACGATCTTCCACGAGTTCGGCCACCTGCTGCATCACTGTTTGAGCCGCGTGGAAGTGCGCGGGCTATCGGGGACGGCGGTGCCGTGGGACTTCGTGGAACTGCCTTCGCAGATCATGGAGAACTGGTGCTGGGAGCGCGAATCGCTCGATCTGTTTGCGCGGCACTGGCAGCGCGGGGAGCCGATTCCGGAATCGCTCTACCGGAAGATGCGGCGGGCGCGAACGTATCGCGCGGCCAACGATCAGATGCGGCAGTTGAGCTTCGGCATTCTAGATCTGAAGCTGCATATCGAATACGATGCGGCACGCGACGGCGACCTGGTGGCTTACTCGAGGGCGATCATGCAGGAGTTCTCACCGGCTCCGTTGCCGGCCGAGCATGCGATGATTCTCGCGTTCACGCACCTGTTCGGGAGCCCGGTGGGCTACGGCGCGGGATACTACTCCTACAAGTGGGCCGAGGTGCTGGATGCCGACGCGTTCAGCCTGTTCCTGGAGCGTGGCGTATTCGACCGGACGACGGGCATGCGGTTCCGGTCGTGCATTCTCGAGAAGGGCGACAGCGAAGATCCGGCCGATCTGTTCCGGCAGTTCCGTGGGCGCGATCCGCAGATGAAGGCGCTGCTCGACCGGCAGGGCCTGGCGGCGGCCTGATTTGTTCACCATTCGCACGATCTTTCCCGAGCAGGCGCGCGTCGAGACCGGCACCTTTGAAATCGTTCCCAGTAATGAACAAGGGCGGGCGGTGTGCGCGCTGTTTCTGGAATTTCTTTCGTCTCAGCCGCCGGAATTTCGGGCCGCGCTGCCTTTCCTGAAGAAGGGCGAAATCGAGCTGGAGTGGGCGTCGGCCGCAGGTGGCGCGGCGTTGGCCTCGTTCTACGAAAGTGAGGAACCGGTGTCGATGGGGATTCTGCTGGCCGGGGTCAATGAAGAATCGGACGGGCAGATGATGGCGGCGCTGAAGCAGGCGGTGCTCGATCCGCTCTTCGGCGCCGAAGCGGACCGGTACCTCGAGGCGGCGGAACGGCCGCTGCTGTTGAACGTGATCTTTCCGGGAAATCCGGAGTTGACGCCGCGGCTGCAGTTGCTGGCGGCGGCGCTGGCCAGTGTGTTCTTTCGCGTCATGCGGGAAATGAGCGGTCTACCAGAGGCGGGGAATCAGCAATAGCGCCGGCGCGGCGGCGAGGAAGAGCGCGTCGCGCGGCGTGAAGACCGGTTGGAGCCGCGACGGCCAGCTTCCATGGAAGCCGCGCGAAACCATGGCGGCGTGAACACGCTCGGCGCGATCCCAACTGCGCAGGATCAGAGAGCCGAATTGATGGCCGTAGATGGAGAAGCGGCGGCGGCCCAGGGGACGCACCGTGCGGCAGGCGCGTGCCCGCTCCATGCGCGCGTACTCTTCCGAGAACAGGCTGGTGTAGCGGTACATCATGCCGAGGATAAGGTTCAGCGATTGCGGGGCTTTAAGCAATCGCAGCGCGGTCAGCAATTCGCCGAGGCTGGTGGTGGCGGTGAGGAACGCGAGCAACAGGGCGGCTGAATATCCCTTTAGTGCCACGGAAAGCGCCAGACGCCCCGCCGCCGGCGTTCCATCCTGCCAGGCGAGCAATCCGCCGGCCATCAGGATGAAGGGCGATGCGGCCAGGCATCGCAAAGCCAGGTGAATCCATGACGCCCTGCCGGTGCCGAGGAGCATGAGAATCGCCACGCCGTAGAAAGGAAACGGCCGGAGTGCGCCGGCTGGTGTGGACGTGACGATGACGATGGCGGCGGCTATGGCGAGCAGACGGGTCCGGGGATCGAGCCGCTCAAAAAAACCCTTCACGCGGCGGTTCCAAGAATGGCGGGCCGGGAGCGCCGCAGAAATCCGACGATGGCCATGGTGAGGATTCCTTCCAGTACGGCGGCTCCTGTGTAGAGCGCGGCCATGAAATAGAAACCCTTACCGTAGCCGGTGAAGGCGAATTCCACGGCGATCATCAGCGCGGGAATCAAAACCCCGGCGAAGCCGCAAAGAAACGCGCGGACCGCTTCGGCGCCGATGTCCGATCGCCAGAGAGCCGCCGCGAACAGGGCGCCGGTGCCCATGTTGAGCGCATTGAGGCCGAGCGAAACCAGGCCGCCGTGCTGAAAGAGAATCGTTTGAAAAAGCAGCGCGGCGAAGATGACCGGAAAAGCGCGGCGTCCGGCGAGGATGCCGGCCAGACCGTAGAGGCCGAGGTGTACGGAAGTGCCGCCGAGCGGGAAGTGAATGAGTGAGATGACGAAGCAGGCGGAGGCGAGCATGCCGAGACGCACGACCTCTTCGGTCTCGACGCGGCGGCCCAGCCAGTACATCGCGGTCCAGGAGGCTCCGTGCGCGGCGCCGCACCAGAGATTGGGGATGATGCCGTCGGCGATGTGCATGCTACCAGGTCACGTAAAGCGAGGATTCGTAGTTCACGAAATCGTAGGAGGCGCCGGTGGCCGGGTCCTTGAAAGCGACGGTGAAGATGGCCGGCCCCTTGGCTCCGGCCGGCGGGGTGAAGTGGACTTTGCCATCGGCCGCCGTTTTCCCGAGCGCGGTGGGATGAGCCGCTCCCGCGAGGAAAGCCTCGACTTCCACTCCACCGGCGGGCTGGCCGTTCTTTCGCAATTGGACGTGCCAGGCACCGGCGGATCGTTCGGCCGCCAGTTCGATCTCGAGTCCAATCGGTTTGCCGGAAGCCGCGCCCAAGTAGGACACGGCGGTGCGAAAGGTACGGTAGGATTGCGAGGCATCCGGGTTTTGATCGCGTCCGCCTTTCTTTACGCCTTTCGGCGTGCGGCTGGCGATGCCGCGGTCTTGCGTCAGCGCGAGGCGATGGGCGCCTGGCTCGGTAGGTGTGAACGTCGCCGAAACGAAGGAAGCGCCCTGGGCCGGCTGCAATTTGATTTTGGCGCCGGAGGGCGCGACCGCGAACAGCTCCACTTGCCGGGCGTTGATGGCCTCTTCGCTTTGCGGGAACAGATGGCCGTGGCCGATTCGTATGGTGGCAGGCTTGCCTGGTTCAAACGCCGCGGCCGGCGCCAGCCACGTATAGTGAGCGAAGGCGGTGAGCGTAGCCGCGGCAAACAAGGCGATAAAGCGAGGGAGCATCCAGTGGGTTCCTTTCGACAAGGCTTCCTTAATTGGTAGCATAACCTGTAATATCGTGCTACGAAACTCAACGCGTTTTGGATTGGTTTTGTGGTTGACGGCTCCGCTCTGCGTAGTGGCTCATGAATTGGAAGCGGTAGCGGAGATGGTTCCGCCGGCGGTGGTGGTGAGGTCGGCCTACGCGGGCCGCGATCCGGTGCCATTCGCGGCTGTACAGGTTTTTGGTCCCCAGGGCGATAAGCAGGAGTTCCAGACGGGGCGCACCGACCGGCGGGGCGTGTTCTCGTTCGTTCCCGATGCGGCCGGTGGATGGCGCGTGGTGGTGGACGACGAAGAGGGGCACCGGCGCGAGGTGCGGATCGAGGTGCCGGAACGGTTCGTGGCAACGGTGCCCGTGCAAGCATCCAGGGCACCGGTTTCGCGCTGGGAGCGGGCGGCGGTGGGGCTGGCGCTGATGTTCGGCGCGACCGGGGTTTTGTATGGGCTCAAGGCGCGGAAGGCGGCTTGAGGATGCGGGCCCAGATGCCGGCGTAAAAGTGGAAGTCGATGCCGCAGCGCTGCAGTAAGGCGCGGTCGGCGGCGATTTCGAGGGCCGGGCCAACGGCGGCCAGCTTACCGGCGTGGAACACGGCCAGACGATCGACCGAGGCGATGGCCGGCAGGATTTCCTGCGAGATGAGGACGACCGTCGCATCCAGTCCTTGAATGACGCCGATCAATTGCTCGACCATGGCCGGGTCGAGGTTGGCGAAGGGCTCATCGAAGGCGATCACGCTGGGGCGCATGGCGAGCACGGTGGCGAGGGCGACGCGGCGCTTCTCGCCGAACGAAAGATCGTGAGTGGAACGTTTTTCGTAACCTTCGAGCTTCATCTGATGGAGCGCGAGCGCGACCCGTTCCGCGGTTTCGGCGGGGTTGCAGCCCATGTTCAGCGGACCGAAGGCGACGTCCTCTTCGACGGTCGGCGTGAAGAGCTGATCGTCGGGGTTCTGGAAAACGATGCCCACGCGGCCGCGAATGCGAGTGAGATTGCCGCGCCCGACCGCTTCGCCGGCGATGCGAATGGCGCCCGACGATGGGAGCAGAACTCCGTTCAGATGCAGCAGAAACGTCGATTTTCCGGCCCCGGAGGCGCCGATAATGCCCAGCCGCTCGCCAGGTTCGATGTTCAGGGAAAGGTTGTCGAGGGCGAGACGGCCGTCGGGATAGCGGTAAGAGAGACGATCCGCCTCCACGGCGCAACCACTGGTTGAAGGCTGCCGGTGCAACTCTCTATCGTAGCCGCAGCAGGGCGGCCAACGCAGCCAAACTGATGAGCGCGCCGATGCGCAGGCCAAGGGAGCGATAGCGGAATTCGACCTCGTGTTCGCCCGCGGGAATCTGAGCGGATTGGAAAGTATCGAGGGCGAGAGTGACCGGGACTTCGCGGCCGTCGACGTATGCTTTCCAGCCCGGGAAGAGCTGCTCTTTCAAAACAAACGCGCCTCCGGTAGGGGAGTTGACGCGGAAGGCGCGGTATTCGGGGCGCCAATGGCGGCACTCGACACGGCCGGCCTCGAACGAGTAGGACGGCGTGGCGTTGCGGTATTCGAAGATGTTGTAGAAACTGTCGGCGGGTGTCATGAGTTGCAACCGCGGGTCGGCTTTGTAGCGCGCCTGCAGTTCCGTCTCATTGCGCGTGATGAGATAGCGCACGCCGAAGCGATCCCAGAACCTGGCGTCGTCGGGACCGGGGAAGGTGCGGTTGGTCTCAAAGGGTGTGAACTTTTCGATGGCGGCGCGGTATTGGCGGGAGAGGAATGGGTCGAAGCCCTGGGGCGTGGAGAGTCCGTAGTGGCGCATGTCGGTGGGATGGGGAGCGCCCCACATGATGAGAACGCGGTAGGTGGGTTCGCGCAACGTGGCGGCATACACGGCGTTGTCAACGCCAATCATTTCGTTGCCGCCGAAGCGGGCATCCTTACCGAACATATCGGCGATGTCGCCGGGTTTGCCGTTGAATCGCCGTCCACCGCCATAGGCGTGAAGCTCGGCGAAGACCGCGAGCAGCAAGGCCGCCGCGGTGAGGCGCGAGGCTGAAAGCGAATAGCCTACGGCGAACACGACGGCACAGGTGGCGGCCTCGGCGGCGGTCCACCATCCGTTGGCAAGCCAGAAGATGTGATGTCCGAAGAAAAATTGGCGCGCGGCCCAGCCGAGCAGAAGGGCGATGACGGCCTTGCGAGCCCAATCGGGGGTTTGTGCGGGCTTCCACAGGTTGAGTCCTACGGTTGTTGCGAAAGCGGCCGACACCGACAGCAGCGCCAGGAAATTCCACCCGCGGCAAGTTTCCCGAAGGAGAGGGATTTCTCGAACGATTCGGGACAGAACTTCGCCGGGGTCCGTCAGAAACAGGAATGCCAGCGCGGCCACCAAAATGGCGGGCAAAGCGGCTCGCCACGCTCGCTTGTAGAGCAGCCAGAGGATGGCGGCGATGGCCGGCGAGCCCAGGTAGCAATACTGTTCGCTGGGCGTTGGCGCGTTCAGCATGAGCGGTGAATTTTCGGCGAAGTTGGGCAACAGGAATTGAAGATAGAAAACCGCGTGGCGCTCGACGAGAGGGAAATAGGAAGGATCGCGAAGTTTCAGCGTCGAGGCCTCGAGCGAGGGGCCGAGTTGGACGGCGGCTAGCAGGAGCGAGAAGGCGATGGCACCCGAGGCGGTGGCGAATCCGCGCAGACCGGCGATGGCGATTCCATAGGCTGCGATGCCCGTACAAAAGGCGACCCAATTGCCCGGGTAGCCGGCGGTGAGACACAAGGCCGAAGCCGCGGCGAGCATCCATAACTTACGCCAGTCGCCCGAGCGGCGGCAAGCGTCGAGTCCCATCATGCCGAGCGGGTACCAGGCGTATCCGGCGATGACGCCGTAGTGCTGCATTTCCGCCACCGGATAGCCGGCAAAGGCGAACACGGCGGCGCCAAGCAGCGCGGGCAATTCGCGCGTGCAGTGGCCACGGAGCCAAAGCCACGCCAGAAAGAAAGCAAGCCAGATGTGGAGGATTTCGATCCACTCCATGGTGTGGGTGTGGATGGCGCCGCGGCCCGCGTTCATCGCGAACAGCAACCAGTTTGGCGGGTAGAACAGGCCGGCCTGAATGTTGCCGGCAAACGGGGTGCCGCTGTAAATGGTGTGATCCCATTCCGGGAAGCGGAACTGTGCGAGCGCTTTGTAGGCGTGGTTGAACAGCGGATGGTGATAGCCGTCGAAATCTGCCCAAAGGTGAAGAGCTTTGGAGGGCGGCAGGAACTCATGGAAGAACCCGGCGGTGGCGATCAGGGAGAGCAGGGCAACGGCGAGCCGCACGTGTTCCTACGTTTCCTCAGCCGAGGCGCCCGGCCGGATCAACGGCAGAAAATAGCGGGGGAATTGAGAGAAGCAGGCGCCCATCAGGAAGTGGACCATGAGGATGGAAGCGGGATGGGTGAAGACGCTCAAACGCGGCACATGACGGCGCCAGAAGAATTCATAAACCATCAGCGAAAGAATGGTGCCGAAGGCCGCGCCGGTGATGGAGATTCGCGAACCACTGCTGGGTCTTGGCAGCACCCATCCGATCAGCATGCCCAGCAGACCGCAGGCGAACAGGTGCATCGCCACGCCAAATACGGTGGCGAAGGAAAAGCCGTAGCCCCACGAGGGGTTACCGCGGAAGGACGCGGAAAAGAGATTGATTAGAGTCCAGGGCGCGCGGAAATGGAACTGCGAAACGCTTACGAACCAAATCAGTGTGGCGAGTCCGCCGACGATGCCCATCTGCAAGCCCGCCAGTAATCGCGCCGGCAAGTTGCGGCGTTCGTCCATGAAAAAACCTTATACTAACACACGTGTTTTCGAATCAGGATGTTTCGGCTTGAGGCGGCGGGTGGTGGTTACGGGCATCGGCGCGGTGAGTCCTAACGGAATCGGGCGGGAGCGGTTTTGGGAGGCGACGAAGTCGGGGGAAAGCGGTGTGCGTGCGATCACGCGATTTGACGCCTCGCCGTACGCCGCGCGGATCGCGGGCGAGATTCCCGGCTTTCGTGAACAGGATTGGGTGTCCGCCAAGGACCGGCCGCATGTTTCGCGCGCGGTGCCTTTGGCGGTGGCGGCGGCGAGCGAAGCGATCGCCGATGCGGGTCTGGAGCCGGGGCGGATGACGCGTGAGCAACTGCGGGCCATCGGCGTTTGTGTGGGCACCGGCGGTGCGGCGCACGAGTTCACCGAGGAGCAGTACCGGCTTTACTACACCGGGCATGAAAAGCAGTGCAGCGTTTATGTGATCCCAAGCTCCACGCCGGGTACGCTGGCAAGCGAAGTCTCGATGCGGTTCGGGTTTCGCGGGTTCAGCCATGTGGTGACGACGGGGTGTACGTCTTCGACCGATGCGCTCGGGTATGCGTGGCGGACGATTCAGACGGGCGCCATCGATACGATTGTGGCGGGCGGCGTGGATGCTCCGCTGGCCACTTTGATTCTGCGCGGATTCCTGCTGATGCGGATTCTGAGCACGCGGTGGAACGCGGAGCCGCACCGCGCCAGCCGTCCGTTTTCCGCCGATCGCGATGGATTCGTGTTGGGCGAAGGGTCGTGGTTCTTCGTGCTGGAGCCGCTTGAGAAAGCGCGGGCGCGCGGGGCGCGCATCTACGGTGAGATTGCGGGGTATGGATCGACATGCGAAGCCTATCATCGGGTGCGGCTCGAAGAGTGCGGCGAGGAGCCGGCGCGGGCGATGGAAATGGCGATGGAGGAGGCGGGCGTGAAGCCGGAGCAGGTGCAGTACGTGAACTATCACGGAACGTCGACCGAGCTGAACGATCGCATCGAGACGCGCGCGGTGCGGCTGGCCTTTGGCGCTCACGCGCGGCGGCTGGCGGGGTCGTCGCTTAAAAGCCTGATCGGGCATCCACAGGGGGCTTGCGGCGCGGCGGGTGTGGCGGCTACGCTGCTGGCCATGCGGGATGGCGTGGCTCCTCCCACGATCAATGTGGAAGTGCCCGATCCGGAATGCGATCTCGACTATGTTCCGGGTGCGGCGCGTAAGCTGGAGATAGAGCTGGCGGTGGCCAATTGCATCGCCTTCGGAAGCAAAAATTCGGCACTGGTGCTGCGAAAGATATGACAACCAATTGGGGCGATTTAAGAGTTTCGGATGCGCATGTCCATTTCTTCTCGCATGGATTCTTCCGGCTGCTGGCGGAACAGCGCGCGGGGCTGACGGTGGAGTCGATCGGGCCGGCGTTGGGATGGCAAATGCCCCCGGAAGACGCCGGCGCGCTGGCGGATCGGTGGGTGGAAGAGCTGGACCGTCACGGCGTATCGAAGGCGGCGCTGATTGCCAGCCTGCCGGGAGACGGCGCATCGGTATCGGCGGCGGTGGGGAAGCATCCGTCGCGGTTCTTGGGGTACTACATGGTGGATCCGCTCAAGGCCGATGCCAGCCGGATCGCGGGAGTGCCGTGCCTGTTTCCGGCGATGCACCGGTATTCGATGGCCGATGCGCGCGTGGATTCGTTCCTGGAGGCTCTGCCGGGCAAGACCGTGTTCGTGCATTGCGGAGTGCTGAGCGTGGGCGTGCGGAAGAAACTCGGGCTCGCCTCGCCGTTCGATATGCGGTATTCGAATCCGCTCGATTTGCACGCCGTGGCGTTGAAGCATGCGGGCCTTCGATTCGTGGTGCCGCATTTCGGCGCGGGGTATTGGCGCGAGGCGCTGATGCTGGCGGATATGTGCCCGAACGTTTACCTGGATACTTCGAGCTCGAACGGATGGATGAAGTATGAAGGCTTGAGTTTACCTGTCGTGTTGCGGCGGGCGCTCGACGTCGCGGGCCCGTCGCGGTTGTTGTTTGGCACCGATTCGTCTTTCTTTCCGCGTGGATGGAATCGCGCGGTATTCGACGCGCAGCAGGCGGCGCTGGTGGAAGTAGGCGTGTCGCGGGAAACGGCCGCCGCGATCTTCTCGGGAAACCTGGAGGGGCTGCTGTGATCGGCGCGGTGCTGGCGGCAGCGCTGGCGGCGCAGCAGGTGGATCTCGAAGCCCTGCGCCAGAAGCACTCGATACCGGCCGTGAGCGTGGCGGTGATTGAAGGGGGCAGGATCGCCTGGGCGAAGGGCTACGGAGGCGCGGATCCGGAGACGCTGTTTCAGGCCGCGTCCATCAGCAAGCCGGTGGCGGCCATGGCGGCGCTGCATATGATGCAGTACGGCAACTTCACGCTGGATGAAGATGTCAACGGAAGGCTGAAGTCCTGGAAGGTGCCGGACAATGGGTTCACCGCGAAAGAGAAGGTCACGCCGCGGCGGCTGCTGAGTCATTCGGCCGGGCTTACCGTGCATGGATTTCCCGGATACGCGGCTGGGGAGAGAGTGCCTTCGTTGCAGCAGATTCTGGACGGAGAGCCGCCTTCTAACACGGCGGCGATCCGAGCCGATGTCGAACCTGGGACGAAATTCCGCTATTCGGGCGGCGGGTACACCGTCCTGCAGCAGTTGCTGATGGATCGCACCGGCATGGCGTTTCCCGAACTGATGCAGAAGATGGTGCTGGGGCGGATCGGCATGAAGCGCAGCACCTATGAGCAACCGCTGCCCGCGGCGCTGAGCGGGAAAGCGGCCAGGGGCCACGACGCCAAGGGCATCCCGATCGCGGGAGGCTTTCATACGTATCCCGAGATGGCGGCAGCCGGATTATGGACCACGGCATCCGACCTGGCGTTGTGGGCGCTGGAGCTGCGCGGCGCTTATTTGGGCAAAGCGAATCGAATCATCGAGCGAAGCACGGCGCGGGAAATGCTGAAGCGGCAGACGGGTCCGTATGGGTTGGGCGTGGCGTTGAGCACGGACGGTCCGCTGCGGTTCTCGCATGGCGGCGCCAATGCCGGCTACCGGTGTCTGTTGACGTTATACGTGGAATCGGGCAACGGCGCGGTCGTCATGACAAACGCCGATGGCGGGATGGCGCTGATTGAAGAGGCGATGAAGCTGCTCGTCAGGACCGAGTGACCGATTGCGCCTGGAACGGCAGATAGGCGGCTCCAAAAAGCCCCGCTTCGCTTCCAAGCAGCGCCTTTCCGATCCTGGTTTCCGCGTTGCGATAGGTGAAGCTGCGCGCGCGCACTTCCGCCTCGAGAGTGGGATAGAAAAAATCCCACGCCGCCAGCGCACCGCCGCTCATCAGGTAAAGCGGGAAATTGAACGTGTTCACAAGCGTGGCGATGCCGATGCCGAGCGCTTCGCCCATGGACTGAAAGATGCGAATGGCGCGCTCCTCGCCGGCGAGGGCGAGGTCATGCACCTGTTTCGAAGTGAGGTTCTCACCAAGGGCCATCAGGTTCGCCATGCTCTCGATGGCGGTGGCGGAAGCGTGCTTCTCCAGGCATCCACGATTGCCGCAGCCGCAGGGATTGCCGTTGGGAACGACGGTGATGTGCCCCAATTCGCCGGCCATGCCCACCGCGCCGTGCATCACGCGGCCCTTGTAAACGATGCCGCCGCCGATGCCGGTGCCAAGCGTCAACAGCACCAGGTCGTCCACGTCGCGGCCCGCGCCAATCCATTTTTCCCCGAGCGCGGCGGCGTTGGCGTCGTTTTCGAGAATGACCGGAGTTTCCAGGCGCTTTTCGATGGCATCGCGAATGGGGTAATGATTGAGCACCGGCAAATTGTGCGAGCCGACGATGTATCCCTCGGCCATGCGAATGAAGCCTGGCACGCCGATGCCGACGCCGGTCATGCGATGCGTCGAGTACTTGTCGCGCAGGGTTTCGATGCCGTGCACGATGTCGTCCACTACGCGCTCGGGCCCTTCGGTGAGATCGGTGGTGCCGGCCAGTTTGTCCAGCATCTGCCCATTTGAATCGATTACGGCGGTACGGAGATTCGTGCCGCCCAGGTCCACGCCAATCGAGAATTCCGACATGAAGCCGAATGATAACAGACAAGGTTAGAGCAGGGGCACTTGCGGCGCGGCCGTTTTCGGCAGTATGCCCTGAAGCCTTGGGTCATTCGCCACTTCGACGGCGCGCTTGTAGGGCATGAAGCCGGAGTGGATGTAGAAGCCGAGGGCGCGCGGATCGTCGAGCGTGCAGGTGTGGAGCCACAGACGCGCCGGGTTGCGCTCCCAGACCGTTTGCAAGGCATAACGCATCATGGCGGCACCAAGGCCTTGGCCGCGCAGACCGTGCTCGATACCGAACAGGACGATCTCGATATCCGGGGGCTGGCTCAGGTCGAGTTCGAGGATGCCCACGGGCCTGCCGGCGTTGAGCAGGAAGTGTACCTCCATGGCGGGATTCGCCAGACGCGCGGTGAGATCGGCATCGGGCATTACCAGACGGCTGAACCAGAGCCAGTTCTCGCCGATCGCCCGGAAGGCGGCGCGGTAATCGGCGATGGCGAGGCGCTCCATGCGACGCATTTCAAAGCCGGCAGGCAACTGGCGCGCTGTGAGCTCCGGTGGATGGCGCATCTCGAGGTACGTTACGACCGAGGCGATCTGGCCGGGGCGCAGCGATTGGTATCCGTTCTCCATTTCAGGCATTCCTACCAGGATGCAACGGCGCGCGGTTTGTTATCGTGAAAGGTCTCGAATGAGCCAACCAATCGCCGGCGTGATCATGGGTAGCAAGTCCGATTGGGAGACGATGCGTCATGCCGCGGAGATGCTGGAGCGCTTTCAGGTTCCGTTCGAATCGCGGATCGTATCGGCCCACCGCACTCCCGATGCGATGGCGGAATATGCCAAGTCGGCCGAGAGCCGTGGACTTGAAGTCATCATCGCGGGCGCGGGCGGCGCGGCGCATTTGCCGGGGATGGTCGCGGCGCACACGCTGCTTCCGGTGCTGGGAGTGCCGGTGGAAAGCCACTCGCTGAAGGGCATGGATTCGCTGCTTTCGATCGTGCAGATGCCGGGCGGCATTCCGGTCGGCACGCTGGCGATCGGAAAGGCAGGCGCGGCGAATGCGGCGCTGCTGGCGATCGCGATTCTAGCCAACAAGCGGCCTGAGCTGCGAGCCCGGCTGCGGGAGTTCCGCGAAGAGCAGACGGCGAAGGTGAAGGCGGATTCGCTCGAATGAAGCCCATCCTTCCGGGCTCGGCGATCGGCGTGCTGGGCAGCGGCCAACTGGGACGAATGTTCGCCATCGCCGCGCGGCGTATGGGGTACCGCGTGCATACGTTCTCACCGGATTCCGATACGCCTACGGGCCAGGTATCGGATCTGGAAGTGGCGGCGCCGTATTCAGATCTCGATGCGGTGCGGCGGTTCGCTCGCGGGGTGCAGGCGGTGACGTTCGAGTTTGAGAACGTGCCGGCGGAGACGGCGGCGGCGGCGGCCGAATGCGCGCCGGTGCGGCCTGCCGGTTCCGTCCTCCATACCACGCAGCAGCGCATCCGGGAGAAGACGTTTCTTCAATCCGCCGGTTTGCCCGTCACGCCGTTCCGCGTGGTGCGTTCGCTGGAACAACTGGACACGGGGCTTCAGGAACTGGACACGCCGGCCGTGCTGAAGACCGCCGATTTCGGGTACGACGGCAAGGGCCAGTTTCGAATCGGCGCGGCGTCGCAGGCGGGCGAGGCGTGGAAGAGTATCGGCGAGCGGGAAGCGGTACTCGAAGCGTTCGTGAAGTTTGAGAAAGAAGTCTCGGTGGTGGCGGCGCGTGGAGTGGATGGCTCGTTCGCGCACTACGGCGCGATTGAGAATGAGCATCGCCATCACATTTTGGACCTCTCGATTTCTCCGGCGCGGGTTTCGAGCCGCGTCAGGCGCGACGCGGAAGAACTGGCGCGCGTGGTGCTCGAAAAGCTCGATGTGGTAGGCGTGCTCTGTGTCGAATTCTTCCTGACCGCCTCCGGCGAATTGATGATCAACGAACTGGCGCCGAGGCCGCATAATTCCGGACACCTCACTTTCGACGCGTGCGTGACCAGCCAGTTCGAGCAGCAACTGCGGGCCGTTTGTGGATTGCCGCTCGGCTCGACGGACCAACACTGTCCATCGGCGATGGCCAACCTTCTGGGCGACGTCTGGGCCGTGGGTGAGCCCGACTGGGTGACGGCGGCGCGCCACGGGCACGTCAAGATTCACCTCTACGGCAAGATGGACCCTCGGCCGGGACGCAAGATGGGACATCTGACCGCGCTTGCCCCGACGGTGGAAGAGGCCGTGCGATCGGTGATCTCGGCGCGCGACGCTCTGGCTCGGCGCGCCACCGCCGATACGATTTCGTGAGCCAATGGACGATCGTTCTTCGCGAGGTTATATGTAAGAACGAGGAGGCACGAAGAAGTTATGAGACTGCCTTGTCTTTTGCTGGCTCTGCTGCCGGCTTTGAGCCCGGCCGAAGAGAAACCGGTTCAGCTGTGGCGCGGCATGGGTCTGCATCATCATCCGATCGCGACATCGAACGCGGACGCCCAGAAGTATTTCGATCAGGGGCTGGTGCTGCTGTACGGATTCAACCGGCCGGAGGCGCGCCGGTCGTTCGAAAAGGCGGCGGCGCTCGATCCAAACGCCGCCATGCCGCACTGGGGCATCGCCGCCACGTATTCGCCGCATATCAACATGGATCTGGATGCGGATGTGGATATGAAGAAAGCCTGCGCATCCGCCAATGAGGCATTGAGCCGCGCAGGCAGCGCCTACGAGAAAGCCTATGCTCAAGCGATGCGCGGCTTGTGCGACGGCGACGAGGCTCATCGCGCGGCCATGCGGCAATTGCAGAAGCAGTATCCGGACGATCTGGATGCGGCCGCGCTTTATGCGGAGACGTTGATGGTGCCTGTGCGCTGGCGGTGGTTTACCAAAGACGGCCAGCCGGCGGGCGAGATGGCGGAGTGCATCGCTGTGCTTGAAGCGATTCTGAAGCGCGACCCCGACCATCCGGGCGCGAATCATTTTTACGTGCATGCGGTGGAGATGTCGTCGTCGCCGGAGCGCGCGCTACCTTCGGCGCAACGGTTGATGGGCGGCATCGCTCCGAATGCGGGCCACCTGGTGCACATGGCGGGCCATATCTATTTCCGCGTCGGCGATTATGAGGTGGTGGCCAGTTCGAACGAACGCGCCATCTCGGCCGATGAGGAGCATTTCCATCACGCCGGCATGCACATGGGCTACCTGGGCTACTACGCGCACAACCTGCATTTTCTGGTGGCGGCGCGGATGATGCAAGGCCGGTTCGCCGATGCGCATGCGGCGGCGGTCAAGCTGGTGGACCGCATGGGTCCATTCATCAAGGAAGCGCCGGCGATGGCGGATGGGTTCGTTCCCACACCGATTTTCGTGTTGGAGCGGTTTCACAAATGGGACGAGATTCTGAAGATCGCCGAGCCGGATGCCAAACTGCCGGTGACACGCGCGATGTGGCGGTATGCACGCACGATGGCGCTGCTCGGTAAGGGCGACAGGGCTCGGGCGGAGGCGGAGCGGGAGGCGTTCGAAGCCGCGCGGAAGGCGGTTCCCGCCGATGCGACGTTCATCAACAACAAGTGCAGCGTGCTGCTGGAGATCGCTTCGGAAGTGATTGCCGGCCGGCTCGCGGCGCGTAGCGATGAGCAACTGCCGCATTGGAAGCGGGCCGTGGATCTGCAGGACGACCTGGTCTACGACGAGCCGCCACCCTGGTATTTCCCGGTGCGTGAGGCGTGGGGACAGGGTTTGATGGAACTGAATCGAGCGGTAGAGGCGGAAGCCGTTTTCCGTACCGATCTTGAAAAGAACCCGCGCAATCCGCGTTCGTTGAAGGGGCTGATGGAAGCGCTGAAGGCTCAGAACCGGGAAGCGGACGCCGGATGGGTGGAAGCCGAATACCGGAAAGCGTGGCGGAAGGCCGCTCCGTAGGCGTTACGGGAAGAGGCGCACGGCCAATTCGCGGCGCTTGACCGGACCGCTGCCGCCGGGTTCGCGCCGCGGCAGCGGCTTGGGAAATTTGTCCTCGCGCCAATCGGTCCAATAGAACGGCAGGTCGGGATGAAACCAGTTGCGATGGTCGGCGGCCATCCATCCTTCGGAGACGGCGCGGCGGATGGCGTCTTCGCGCGACATGGGCGGTCCGAAATAAGCCGATAGGGCCATGGCCGCTTCGGCGCGAGTCAACGGAGCGTCCGGCGAGGCATGCAGATCGGCCGAGCCAAGCGGGTAGACGCGGCGGATGGCGGCCTGGTGGATGGAGGCGAAGCCGGGATCGCCGGTAGTCAGATCGTCGAACCACACGATGGGGACGCCGGAGCGGGTGAGTTCCCGTTGCACGGCGAAGACGTCCGCGGTGCCGAGAGACGCCATGACGGCGGCGGCTTCCCCGACGTTCCATTCCACCGGATGCAGCCGGAAGGCGCCATTGGTCAGATGCGTCACGCCGATGTTCTTGCCGGCGGCGAACAGATTACGGACTCCGCGAGGCAGCAACGTGCCCATGGGAATCTGGAACGGACGCGGCATCATCATGCGTCCCCGTTCGCTCGCGCCGCAGGGATGAATGTCCACCATGTAGAAGCCGGTGCCCACCGAATCCTCAAACCAGCGGGCGCGGGGGCCGGGCTGCGCCTCCTCGACGATATCCTGTTCCACCACGCGGCTCTGGGCGCGCAGGCGGCGGGATTCGCGAATGTAGGGATACTTCGACAAACCGTCGGCGGTGTCCATCATGTCGGCGCGAAGCTTCAGCTCCGGATGGTTGAGATCCTTCTGCAGCCAGTGCAGGAAGGCGTAGGAGGTGCGCTTGGCGGCCTGGAGAATGCGCGCGAAATCTTCGGGGGTGCGGTCGAGGATGGACTCTTCGGCGTAGTCCTGGCGGGGCCAATTCATTAGCGCCACGTCGTTGGCCGGGCCTCCGGTGAAGTTATGCGCGGCGATCAGGCGGCGCCAGGAAAAGAACGGCCCGGGCGACATGTTGTTTGGCACGGGCGGATCGGCTCCATACATCTTGTACTCAAAATCGCCGCGCCAGCCGTGAGCCGCGGGGTAATTCATCCTGAGGCTGAATTTCTGCCGTGCGACGATCTGGCGGTGGTCTTCGAGGGCGGCGATGGTGTGCCGCTCGCCGTCGCGCCGCTCGATGGCGAAGGGATAGGTGAAGCTCTGCACGCAGGCGGAGTTGGGATCGGCGGCGGCGTGCGGCTCCTGCGTGTCGGCGCGCGCCTCGGAGCCCACTACATAGGGCACCTGGGCGAGCGGCAGCAGGTCGCCGAGCTCGGTGGCGTCGAGAAAGAAAGAGGCGCGGAGGCGCACGGCCTTGCGTTGGTCGAAGCGCCAGGCGAGCGCGGACCGGATCGTATCGCCTTGCCGCTCGAGCGCGAAGACCTGAGTCCTCAGCAACAGCTCGATCGGGCGGCCTTTGAGCATCTCGCGCAGCACCTGCTCGCCCACGCGCGGCTCATAGCAGAGCGAGGAAACGTAGCAGGCACCGGGATTGAAGTTGGTCCAGGCCAGGGCCGCGGGCGTGAGTTTGTGAGTGCGGCGGTAATGATCGCGGATGCCCTGGCGGAAGGCGTGATAGCTGCGGGTGGCGCCCGCTATTTCGATGAAACGATGCTCATCGAGAGCGGAGACGCCGCCCGAGGTGGCCTGGCCGCCGATCCAGTCGGTCTCTTCGGTGAGGCAGACGCGCATACCGCGCGCGGTGGCCTGAAGCGCCGCGCCCACGCCTCCCATACCGGCGCCGGCGATCATCATGTCGCATTGAATCTCGGGCAGCGTGGCGGGGACGTTCACGCGCACCAGGGCCTGACGGAAGTCGCCTTCCACGGGCACCTTCATGACATCGACGAGCACGTGCTGCGCCGACAGCGGGCTTGCCGCGACCAGCCAGGCGATCAGAGCCGTCAAGCGTCAAGCTCCGCCAGTTTCACGGGGCGGCCGAGTTCGGCGGAGCGATCGGCGGCGAAGCAGACCCGATGGGTCTCGACGGCGGCATCGATATCGGTCTTCGGCATCGGTTTGTCCTGCCGCAGGCCGTCGAAGAAGGCCCAGAACTGGGGCAGATAGGGATGATCGCTCACGTCGCCGGAGTCGACCACGGGGACGCCGAGCGAGCCCCAGCGGTCGCGGCCCATGCCTTCCCAATTGAGCGAAGTGAACTTGTCGTCGAGCACGGTGCCGTTGCTTCCGATCAGGTGCATGTGGAAGTAGTAGGGCTGCAGGCAGTCGATGACGGCGGCCACTTTGCCCACGCGGCCGTCGGCGTACTTGAGCAGCGACACGGAAGTGGTGGCGTATTCGTAGGCCTTGAAGTATTTGCTTGAGGATCGGGCCTGGTAGCTGGTTACCTCGGCCACGCCGCCGGGCATGTAGTAGAGCAGCAGATCCATGGCGTGGCAGCCGGCGGTGAGCAGCGCGCTCGAGCCGAATTCTTTCTTGATGTTCCATTCATACTGCCCGTACCAGGGGCCGATGGCGTGGAAGTAGTCGACTTCGCCGTAATGCAGCTCGCCAAGCAGATCCTTGTCGATGGCGGCGCGAATGGCGATGGCCTGGCGGCTGTAGCGCAGCTCAAAGCAGACGCATGTCTTTACCTTGGCGGCGTGCACCGCGTCGCGAACGGCCGAGACGTCGCGCCAACTGGTGGCCACCGGCTTTTCGATGATGAGGTGTTTGCCCGCCTGCGCCGCGGCGATGGCCTGCGCGGCGTGCAGGGGATGCGGCGTGCAGATGTCGATGACGTCGATGGAGGGATCCGCCAGCATCTCCTCGTAGCTTGCGTAGGCGCGCATCGGCACGCCGAATTTCTGCTGCAGGGATTCGCCGGTCCAATGGCGGCGTGTACTGACGCCCGCCACTTCCACTCCGGGAATTTTCTTGAAGGTTTCAATGTGAGCGCCCGCGACCCAACCCAGGCCAACGACGCCTACGCGATAAGGTTTCATTTCCGTCCGCCGTGAAATTGATTCGATCGCCCGGCTTCAAAGAGGGCGAACACAAACATGGTATCGCCTGTGCGGTAACCCTTCATCCAGGGGGCGCCCGCGCCGGTGTAGCCGCCCACGGCGCCGCCCATGCCTGCAGGGATGGCGATATACTGCACGCCGTCGAGCTGATAGGTGACGGCGGCGGAGCGGATGCCGGAGCCGGTCTGAAACGACCATAGCGGCTCTCCGTCTTCGGCTCCATAGGCGAGAAAATTCCCTTCCGCGTCGCCGGTGAAAACCAGGCCGCCGGCGGTGACCAGCGTGCCCGCGCCCATCGGTGTGCGCATGCGCTGTTCCCAGGCGATTTCTCCCGTGTCCGCTTTGATGGCGGCCAGTTTGCCGTAGGCCTTGCCGGGCAGATAGCGGAATCCATTGGGGCCGGGCGGAAGGTTCTTCTCCTTCGCCCTGGCGCCATAGTTGTAGAAGTTGGCGCAGTTTTCGATGGCCGGAACATAGACCAGCCGCGTGACCGGGCTGAAGGACATGGCATTCCATTCCTTGCCGCCGGCGGCGCCGGGGCACACGGTCACACCTTCGTAAGTTGGAATCATTTTCGGGTCGATCCTGGGCCGGCCGGCGCTATCGAATCCCGTCGCCCAGGTGACGCGCACGAATGGCTTGGCATAAAGGAAGCGGCCGGTTGAGCGGTCGAGCGCGTAGAAGTGGCCGTTGCGGTCGGCATGCACCAGGGCCTTGACGGTTTGACCCTGCCAGTTCAGATCCAGAAGAACCATTTCGTTGACGCCGTCATAGTCCCAGACATCGTGCGGCGTGAATTGATAGTGCCAGCGAAGTTTGCCGGTGGAAGCGTCGAGCGCCACGACCGAATCCGAGTAAAGATTGTCTCCTTCGCGCACGTCGCCGTCGTAATCGGGAAACGGGTTGCCGGTGCCCCAGTAGACCAGGTTCAAGGCGGGGTCGAAGGATCCATTCATCCAGGTGGCGGCGCCGCCGGTTTTGTGAGAATCGCCGCTCCAGGTTTCAACGCCCGGTTCGCCGGTATCCGGAATGGTGTAGAAACGCCACAGCTTCGCACCGGTCCTTTCGTCGTAGGCGTCGATGAAGCCGCGGCTGGCGAAATCTCCTCCGGCGATGCCCGCGATTACTTTGCCGCCGGCAATCAGCGGCGGCGAGGTGGCGCTGAAGTTGTCTTCGACGCGCGCCATCACGACATCCCATCGCACGCGGCCGGTGGCGGCATCCAAGGCCACCAGGTGCGCGTCGAGAGTGGTGAGGTACACCATCGAGCCGCTGACGGCGACGCCGCGATTCACCGGGCCGCAGCAGTATTTCAATTGCGCCGGCAGGCGGCGCTTGTAATGCCAGATCTCGCGTCCGGTGCGCGCGTCGATAGCGAAGACGTGATTCCAGGACGAGGTGAGATAGATCACGCCATCCACCACCAGCGGCGTGGCCTGCAGCCCATCGGGCACACCCGTTTGAAACGTCCACGCCGTGACCAGGTTCTTCACGTTGGCGCGTGTGATCTGCTTAAGGGGACTGAAGCGCTGGTTGGTGTAGTCGAGGCCGTACATCAGCCAGTTGGCGGTTTCGGAGCCGGAGTTCAACAGACGCTGGGGGGTGACGTCGATCTTCGGGGCGGGGAAGCGCGTGTCGGGCACAGTGTCGGCTTGAAGCTTGCGCACCGATGCCACCAGCGCGGCGATCTCCGGGTTGGAGAGGCGCGAGCCGAAGGCCGGCATGGCGGTTCGGGGGATTCCGTCGCGGATGACACGAGCCAGATCGGCGTCTGTCATGGCGGCGTGCCAGGCGGGGCTGGTGAGATCGGGTCCGGAGCCGCCTTCGCCCGCCGCGCCATGACAGACGGCGCAGTGCTGGTTGAATAACGGCTGCGCACTGAGCGCTCCAGTGAACAGCGGGAACACGATCCACCACTTCGCCATGGACGGCAATTTTACACTATCGACGCGCCGGTTCCGTGGGAACGGCGGGGCGGTTTGCTAGCCTCGAAGCATGCCCAAAGCAACATACGACGACGTGAATCTGGTGCTGCGCCTCTACGAGATCCGGCGCGAGGACAAGATGCGCGAGGCGCGCCAGTGGTTCACCAGCTCGTTCAAGCCGGTTTCGACCGTGGAGGAGTTCAACAAGGCGTGCCCGCCCGGTTCGGGACCGAACGCGTATTTCCGGATGGTGACCAGCTATTGGGAAATGGTGGCGAGCTTTATCGGCCAGGGCGTGCTCAACGAGGAACTGTTCTTTCAAAGCGGAGGCGAATTGCTGCTGGTTTGGGAGAAGATCCGGGAACTGGTTCCGTCGCTGCGCCAGGCGCGCAAGAATACGCGGCTCTATCACAACCTGGAAGCGGTGGCCGGCCGCATGGGGACGTATATGAACGGGCATTCGCCGGAAGCCTACGACACGTTTGCGGCCATGGTGCGCAACATGGTTCGATAAAGAGCGATGCGGCGCGAAGGGGAGTTCTTTGGAGACCGGGAGCTGTCGCTCATCTATATCGCGAAGAAGCTGAAGGAGGCGCTGGCCCTCGAAGAACTGCTCACCACCGCCGAGTTCGACTACTATGTCGAGCCGGACCGCTATCGCGGCGGCGTCGTATTTCAGACCGAGCGCGTGGGCGCGTTCTTCTACGTGGATCCTTCGATTGAAGCGCGCGCCCGCGAGTACATTACCGCCAACGGCTATCGGCCGTGGGATTCGGAGCTGCCACGATGATCATCAAGAATGCCGCCTCCCTGGCGCAGTTCGCCTCTGAAAAGATGGGGAAGGCGACGATCGCGGCGGGGGATTACCTCTATGCCGGGCTGAATTGTTTTGAGCCCGGCCAGGAGCATAAAGCGCATGTGCACGCCGATCAGGACAAGCTGTATGTGGTGCTGGAAGGCGCAGGCGAGGCGACGGTGGGGGAAGAAACGGCTGCGGTGACGGCGGGCGACGTGGTGCTGGCGCGCGCGGGCGTGATGCACTCGATGCGAAATAGCGGGCCGGCGCGGCTGACGGTGATGGTGGTGTTCGGACCGCCGCCAGGCAAGGGATGAACTACTGGCCGGAAGAGAGCGTTTCCGCCGCCATCGACCAGCACTCGCGCGCTTCCTTCTCTTTGCCGAGACCGCGCAGGGCGTGGCCGAGGTTGACGAGCGCGTTGGTGAAGTTGGATTGTTCGGCGGCTTGCGCGACCGGTTGTCCCGTGCCGCCGGCCGCCTGAAAGGAAGCGCGCGCGGCGTCTTCGTCGCCAAGCTTCAGTTGCGCGATACCCAGATTGAGGAAGGCATCGGCCCAATCGTCGCGCAGCCGGGAACAGCGTTCGAAGGCGGCGGCGGCGGGAGCCCATGCCTGCCGCTGGGCGCGGAACCAGCCCAGGCGAAACCAGGCTTCGGGCGAGTCGGCGGTGACGGTGAGGATCTGCTCCAGAACCTTTTCGGCCTTTGAGGATGCGCTGGTCTGCTCGCAGGCCTGTTCCAATCCCCATAGGGCTTCGAGGTGGTTCGGCGCGACTTTCAGCGCCAGGGCGAACGCGGCGGCGGCGCCTTCCCAATCGCCTTTCAATTGCAGTACGGCACCGAGGCAGGTGTGGATCACGGCCTGATCGGGGCGCAGTTCGGAGGCGCGTTTCAAAGCCTTGGCGGCCCATTCGAGGCGGCCGAGTTTTTGCGAGGCGATGCCGAGGTTGAACCAGGCTTCCATGAGTTCGGGCTCGACTTCGGTCAGCTTGACGCAGTATTTGGCCGCGGACGGATAGTCCTGAGCGGCGAGCGCGGCGGCGGCCAGTCCTTCGAGCGCGGCACGATGGTCCGGCTTCAGGGCGCGAAGTTTTTCCGAGTGGCGGCGGGCGGCTTCGAGATCGCCGCGCGTGATGGACATCGAAATCAGGTTGGCGAGGACGTCCTCATCGGCGGGCCGCTCCATGAGTAGCTCACCGTAGACGTCGAGGGCTTCGTCGTAGCGCTCCAGTAACTGCAGCGCGGCGGCGCGGCCGAACCGGGCTTGAAAGTGCCGGTGGTCGATTTCCAGGCAGCGTTCAAAAGTGGCGAGGGCGGGTTCGAGCGACCGCATGCATAGCAGGCAATGCGCCAGACCGAGGATGGTGGCGGTGCCGTTCGATTCCAGTTGCGCCGCCTTCTCGAAGGCGAGAGCGGCGTCGCGGTAGCGGCGCATTTTTTCGAGGCAAACGGCCTGATTGAAGCGCGCGGCCGGATGAGGAGGCACGGCGGCGGCGGCGGCCTCGAAAACGCGGGCGGCCTCTTCGTAGCGCTGTTGTTCGAAGTAGATCTGGCCCGCTCCGGCATAGCATTCGCCGGCGTGGCGGCGCTCGGCCGCGCCTTCTTCGAGAACGCGGATGGCGTCATTCAGGCGGCCTTCGCGATGGCACCGCACGGCCTCGACAAAGGCCGGGCAGCACGCCGCGCGGCGCTCCAGCTCCGGGTTACCGGGCTCGACCGCGAGCAGCGCCGGGATGAGGTCGTCATCGACGTACCAGACCCAATGACGATCCTGAATCACTTGCATTGCTTGCCTCCTTTGAGGAGAGTCACCATGTTGGCTAAAACATCCGCCAGCGCCGAAGGAGTCTGAACGGGAACCACGGGCTCCGGTTCCAGCACCGCGACGGCTGGCGCACCGGCGGGCGCCGGTCCGGCGGCAGGCGCCAACTCGCCGAAGTAGCGATAGCGCAAAGGAAAATTGACGAAGGCGGGAAGCCTGGGCGGCGGGCCCAGGAACTCGACCGGATCGAAGGCCACGCGACTCTCGAGTGGGGCCGGGGGACGCAGCGCCGGTACTTCGTCCGGATTCATTGGCGTGGGGGCGGCCACTTCGACGATCAGGGTGGACGGCGCCAGGCAGGGATCGAAGCCCGCCGGAGCGAGGGCGATGCCAGTGCCCGAGGGCCAGCATATTTCCCGGGCCATGGGCATGGGAAGCAAGATCCGGGCAGGTGAAGGACAGTCGCCCAGCGTGGTCCGTCCGATCATCGAGACCGTGCGCGCTACCGCTTCGACGCGGCTCGCGCGGTCGTCCTGTTGCAGCCTGGTGAGCAGCGAGTTCAATCCGGCGCGGTCCTGTTCCCGCTCGAAGTGCTGCTGGTGGGCAAGCCCGCAAAAACGCCGGTCCACGCCCGGTTGGGGCGCCGCCGGCTTTCCGCAGACCTGACAAGCCATGGGCACAAGCTCCTCACTTCCCCATCCTAAAGAGCAGACGCGGGAAATTCCAGAAGGGAAAGGCCCGAGTTTTTCCGGTTGGGAGTCCTTTACCAACCATCGATGGAACGGAGCAAAACTTTAGCCGCGCCGAAGCGCAGACGTCTAAAGTCATTCCCCTAAGCCGTCGATGGCAGCGCAGATACCAAATGGCAAGTCTCGAAGCGATTGAGAAGGACATTGAGAATCTTCGAGCGACCGTGCCCGACCTGGCCGGCGTCCTGCTGGCTTCGAGCGACGGGCAGCCGATTCTGGCGCACCTGCCGCCGGAAATCGACGCCAAACGGTTCGCCGCCATGGCGGCCGCGGCGGCAAGCGTCGGCAGGCGGGTGAGTGAATCGCTCAACACGGGACCGCTGACCGAGGTCAGCCTGGTCGGTTCGGAAGGGCAGATCTTTCTCTACAATGCCGGCAATAAAGCGGTGCTGGCCGTTATCGGCCAGGTGGGCGCCAACACGGGTCTGATTCACCTGGAAGCGCGGTGGGCGGCCAAGGAGATCGGCGACCGGATCGCCTCGGCCGGATTCGAGTTCCGCGCGGCCTAGGCGGCCTTAATGGTGTTCTTCAGAATCCCGACTCCTTCGATCTCCACTTCCACCACGTCGCCGGGCGACATCTTCTGCGTGGAGCCGGGGGTGCCAGTGAAGATGACGTCGCCGGGCGTCAGCGTGACGTACTTGCTGACGTAGCTCACAATCGCCGGGCAATCGAACAACAGGTCGGACGTGTACTGCTTCTGAACCGATTTGCCGTTGAGGCGCGTTTCGAGCAGCAGCTTGCCGTAGTTCAAGCCGCGTACGATGGCGGGACCCATGGGGCCGAAGGTGTCGGCTCCCTTGGCGCGCCACCATTGCAGATCTTTCTCCGGCCCGTTCTGCCAGTCGCGCTCGCTGACGTCGTTGCCGCAGGTGACTCCGAAGATGCCGTCGATGGCCTGGTCGCGGGTGGCGTTCACCAGTTTCTTTCCGATGACGACGACGATCTCGCCCTCATAGTGGGTGTTCTTCGATTCTCGCGGAATGACGATGGGGTCGCCGGGATGGCAGAGGCAGGTGATGGGCTTATAGAAGATTTCGGGCTGCTTGGGCGCGGGACGGTTACCCAAATGGCTTTTGTAGTTCAATCCGACGGCGAGGGCCTTGGGCGGCACGATGGGGAACAGCAGCTTCACATCGGCCAGCTTGTACTTCTCACTGGTGACTTTGTGGGCGCCGAACAGATCGCCCTGAATCACGCGGACTTCGCCCGCTTCCTCGACGGCATGAACGATCTTGCCTTTGTGCTGGATGCGTACGTAGCGCGTCACGGCGGGGGCGGCGGCGGCGGGGGACGCGGCAAGCGATGCGAGCATCGAACCCTGGAAACTACGTCTGGTGGTCATGGTGGCTCAAACCCTCCAGTGGATTTTACACTACGCGGATTGCCGGCGCGGCGGCCCGTGCCATAATTTGAGGTTGGATCGGCGGTCTTCCGTCTCACAAGCTAGTCAAGGCAGGTATGATCAGAATTCTTCGGGCGACGGGTTTGTTCATGATGCTGGCGGTGTGCGCCAGCGCTCAGCGCTATGAAATTTCGCCCTTTTACGGATACTTCCGCATGAGCGCTTCGGGCGGTTTGGGTTCGCTGCAGGCAACGGCCAGGGATCTTCACACGAGGCTGAAGCCCGGCAAGGGAGCGGGTCTCCGGGCCACCTGGAATACCAAGGGATACTACGGATTTGAGTTGTCGGCGGCCGAGGCTCGTCCGATTCTGGAAACCGCGATCCGGCCGAGCGGCGCGACGGCCGACGTCATCCGCAGTGCGAAGATCAAGTTGCGCCAGGGCGCCTTCAACGGTTTGGCCTACTTCATGCCCGCCGGGGAGCGCTTCCGGCCGTTTATCACGGCGGGTATTGAACTGCAGCAATACGGCCGGCCGAACATCGAAGAGTTCACCGAGCCGGGTTCGCGCCAGTACGGGGGCAACTTCGGCGG
>CADEFT010000006.1:158971-226465 GCA_902826685.1 uncultured Acidobacteriota bacterium | reverse complement strand
GGGCTTGAACCCCCGACCCTCTGATTACAAATCAGATGCTCTACCAACTGAGCTACGCCGGCCAAAAAACTCAGCCAGAGGTTTTGGAGCGGGAGACGAGAATCGAACTCGCAACCAACAGCTTGGAAGGCTGTGACTCTACCATTGAGTTACTCCCGCGCCTTCTCTACTCCAGTCTACTACGGGAGCTTGTTGACGGGGAAGGTGACGATGTTGGAGACGTAGATATCCTGCGCGATGGTGACCTGGGTAAAGGGATTGACCGGCAGATCGGAATTCAGCTCCAGGTGGACTTCATAGATGCCCACCAGGCCCTGCGCCAGGCCCGCGTAAAGAACGTTGGCCGTCTTGCCGCCGGCAAGCGAAGAGACGAATTCGTTGGGACGGTTGATCTCGGGGCCGGAGTAGCGGAAGCCGGTGGCCGCCGATTGCAGCGCATCGGTGGGATTGATCAGCCCGAGCCCGGTCGCCAATACGACGATGGTCTCGCCCGGAACGGCCGGGTTATCGACGGTGACGCGCGACCCCGCCTGATTGGCGCAGCAGGTGGTGGAATTGGTGGCGGTGAGAATCACCTGAGCCCCATCCTGTACGCGTCCGCCGATGGGGATGCCGTTGCCTTCGGGTCCAGCGATTTTGGCGCGCAGGCGGACACGGGTGAAGACGCCCGCCGACGAAGCGGTGACGCGCTCTTCGGGATTGGCGTTGATGAGATTCACCAGGCCGTCGCGAATGGATTCGAGCGTGTCGCCCGCCACCACGGTGTAGGTGTATTCGCGATTTTCAATGACGATGGTGGCCCTGTCGTTGGCTTGTACCGAGCCGTCCACCGATACGGTGGCCGTGGCGTTGCTCGAGAAATGATAGACCATACCGGGGCGCGGATCGGTGCCGTCCTCGGCCATGATGCCGGGGTTCTGGCCGATGATCGGCACGGCCACGGCGGCGGTCGTCTGAATCGCACCGGAGCGGCGGCGGATGCGCAAATAGGCGCTGATGCTATTGGCGTCGTTCACTTCAAGCGGGACCTGGGCGCGGATCTCGGTGGGCGAAACGCTCAACAGCGGGGCGCGGATGCCGTCGAAGTAGACCTGCACGCCGCCCAGTTCCTTGGGCAGCGGATTGGCGCCTTCCGGGGCCGAAGCGGTCTCATCGGAGAGATTGTCGCCAAGGACGGTGACCAGCGTTCCGGGGGCGATCTTGGCCGCGTCCTGGCCGCCGTTCAAAGTGGCGCCGCTGGTGGTGACGGTAATCTCGGCGCCGGTGGAAACGGTCTGCGCGAATTCGATGGCGTTACCGGCGTCGCCGGAGAGGCGTGCCGTGAGAATCAGCGTGGAGAAGGTGAGGTTCGGCGAGGCCAGGACCTCGGCGTCGCCATCGCCGGCGTTGATCAGTTCCACCAGCCCTTGAATGACCTGGTTGAACCCCTCGTTGGCCTTCGCCTTGTACTTGTATTCGCGCTTCTTGGTGCCCTCGCCATCCTTGCCGACGGTCATCGTGACTTCGTCGTTTTCCTTGACCGCGCCGGCGAAGGTGAGCGTGCCGATGGCGAACACGTCGCGGCTGAAGAGGTTGCGTACGCCGGTGTAGGGAATCAGCGTCTCACCCGGTGTGAACACCAGCACGCGGCGGCGGAACGGATCGCTCACGAAGAGATTGACGCCGTCCCAGGCAAGGCCCATGGGCGTGGCCACCGAATCGGAGCTGCCGCGGCCGAGCGGATTGGCGCCATCCGATACCTGGTTCAATCGGGAGGCGATCTGCCCCAGAATCACGTCGGAATTCTGGCCACTCTGCGTGGGAATCTGATTGAACACCAGGATGCGATCGTTGCCGCCATCGGCCACGAAAAGGCGGCGGCCGTCGGAAAGAGCGAAACGGGGAAAATCGAGGCTTCCTTTGCAGATAAACGGGAAGACATCCTCGCCGGCATCGTTTTTGGTCCACTCATCCTGACACAGCTTGGTGGTGTTGTTGGCGACGCCGCTGGTCAAATCGGGCTGGCCGATGGCGACGTCGGCGGGAGCGGCCGTGCGGTCGGGAATCGAATTCCAGACCAGCACGCGGTTGTGGCCGAGGTCGGAGACGAACAGCTTCGACCCGTCGGAGGTGACCGAAACCGGCTGCAGCAGGTTGTCCGCCTTGGGAGCGAACGACTGCTGCCGCAAGTCCTGCGGAGGCTGCGTGGTGAAATTGGGCGCGCCCAACACGAAGTCTGCCTGCTGGTAGTTCTGCGTGGGGAAAGTGCGCCACACCAGCACGCGATCGTTCAGCGTATCGGCCACGTACAGCCGGTTGTCCTGAATCCAGACCCCTTGCGGTCCGCTGAGGCTGCGTTGGCTCGGAAGGCCGCGGCCTTCGTTTGCCACGCGGGTCCGGAAATCGGGCTGGCCGAGCACGAGGTCCGCCGCCTGATTGTTGGAGGTGGGCAGCGAATTCCACAGTAGGACGCGGTTATTATCGGTATCGCAGATGGCCAGGCGCCGGCCGTCGGTGGCAATGCCGGTGGGCCGGTTGAAATTGCGTTCGGTCAGGCCGAGATCGGTCTTGGCGAAATCGGGCTGTCCAATCACAGTTGTGGCCCGTCCGACACACACCGGGCATCGATCTTCGGTGACCGGTAGCTCCGCCAGCGGCTGCGGCAGGAACGAGTTCACGTCCCGAAAGATCAGGACGCGGTTGTTCTGGGGCAGGGCGGATACGCGATTGTCGTCCACCACCACAAGGGTGCCGTTGGCGTAGGCGAGGCCGCCAACCGCGCCGAGAAGAATGTCAGAAGCGCCGGAAGACTGTTCGGTAAACGTACGCTGGCCGATGACGGCGCGCGCGGCCATTCCGGTAAAAAACTCGGCTCCCCGGCAGAGCTCCGCCGCCGTCAGGAGAAAAACAAGACTGTATTTCCGCATGGAACCTAAGACAGAAAATCGTGATAGCGAAGCGCTTAACCTAAAGTTCAGTATACAACCGACGCCGCCCGCCTTGACGGGGTTTCCTAATAGCGCAAAGGAACCGGCGGCGAGGCGGCCAAGGTTCGATCGAACGCCGGTGTTTCGTGCCCGCCGCGGCTCCGTTTTGCGCGGGTTTCCAAATAGCGCAAAGGGCCCGGCGGCCAGGCGGCTAAGGTTCAATCGAGCGCTGGCGTCCCGTGCCCGCCGCGGCTCCGTTTTGCGCGGGTTTCCAAATCGCGCAAAGGGCAAAGGGGATATATGAAAGAATGACAAGGACATGCCGACAACTCACCTGTTGCTGGATCCGGTCTACAAGCAACATCTGACCGGTGCCGGACACCCGGAACGGCCCGGGCGGTACGAAGCGGTCAGCGAAGCTCTGGAGAAATCGCTTGCAAAAACATTGCCACGGCTGAAGACGCGACTGGCCGGGGACGAGGAACTCGCCGCCTGCCACACACGCTCCTATATTGAAGCGGTCAAACGCGAGGTGGGCGGACTGGAGCAAGGGCTGCGCGATCTTTCGACCGGCGATACGGTGGTGAGTCCGCGATCGCTCGACGTCGCGCTGCGGGCGGCGGGCGGCGCGATGAATGCCGTGGATGCGGTGATGGCGGCCAAAGGCGAGAACGCGTTCTGCGCGGTGCGCCCTCCGGGCCATCACGCCACACCCGATCGCGGCATGGGTTTTTGTGTGTTCAACAATGCCGCCGTGGCGGCGCGGTATGCCCAGAAGCGCCACGGAGTGGATCGAGTACTGATCGTCGATTGGGACGTCCATCACGGCAACGGCACGCAGGACATTTTCTATTCCGATGGCAGCGTGTTGTTTTTCAGCACGCACCAGTCGCCGTGGTATCCCGGAACCGGCCACGCCGATGAGACGGGCGAGGGCAAGGGAAAAGGCAAAATCTTGAACAGCCCGCTGGCGGCGGGAGCGGGTCGCGACGAAGTGCTGGGCGCTTTCGAGAAGAAGCTGGTGCCGGCGGCCAAGGCGTTCCGTCCGGGACTGGTGATTCTCTCGGCCGGGTTCGATTCGCGGGCCGGCGATCCGCTGGGGCGGTTTCAACTGACCGACGACGACTTCGCGGAACTGACGAAGGTTTGCCTGGACATCGCCAACACGTCGGCCGCGGGGCGGCTGGTCTCGGTGCTCGAGGGCGGGTACAACCTGGCGGGACTGGCGGCGGCGGTGGAGGCGCATGTGAAGGCTTTGGGAGCGGGGGCATGACGCGACGGTCGTTGCTGGCGATGCCGGCGGCGATGGCCGCGCCGTCCGGTGTGCGCCGGGAGGTGTTTCTGCGCTCACCCGGCAAGGGCACCGCGGTCATGGCGTTTGCCTTCTACACACGCAAGACCGGCGGGGCGATGGTGTCGATCGAACAGCGATGGTCGCGGTCCGACACCATCGACGTCGCCTACCTGCGCCGTTCCTCCGATTACGGCAGGACGTGGAGCGCGCCGGAAGAACGCAAGACCGGGGAGCGAGTATCCGGCGGCATGCTGCGCCGCCATCCGCGCGCCGGATGGGTGGAGCCGCGCACCGGCCGGTACATCGAGTTTTATAACGAAGGCATCCTGCCGACCGACGATCCGCTCGAAGGGATGCGGCAGTGGAAGCTGCTCTATCGCGTCTCGAACGATGGCGTGAAGTTCGGTCCGGTGGAAAACGTGATTCACGAAGGCGGCGAGTATTCGGCGGAGCATCCGCTGCCGGGTGTTCATATCGGGAAGAACTGCGCGGCGCTGGGCGATCAGAGTTCGGTGCCGCTGGCGGCGCCCGACGGCTCCATCCTGCTGCCGATCGAATCGAGCATAGCGGCGCCCGATGGCACGCTATACAATCCGGGCGGTGGCTACACCTACACCGATAGCGCGGTCGTGCATGGCCGGTGGCAGGGCGGCAAGCTCGTCTGGCGCATGTCGGATCTGGTGAAGGGCGACCCGGCGCGCTCGACGCGCGGGATGGTGGAGCCGACGCTCGCCTATCTCACCGATGGCAGACTGATCATGGTCATGCGCGGCTCGAACGACAAGAAGCCGGAATTGCTCAGCTCCAAGTGGATCTCCTACAGCGCCGACGGCGGGTTCCGCTGGACGGTGCCGGTGCCGTGGACCTTCACCAACGGGGAATCTTTCTTTTCCCCCAGCGCCTGCTCGCAACTGATCCAACATTCGAGTGGACGATTGTTCTGGCTCGGCAACATCACGCCGGCCAACCCGCGCGGCAACCGGCCCCGCTATCCGATGGTGATCGCGGAAGTGGACCGGCGTTCCGGCCTGCTCGACAAGCGGACGGTACGCGTGGTGGACGACCGGAAGGAAGGCGAGTCCGAGATTCTGACGCTTTCCAATTTCTATGCGCGCGAAGACCGGCAGACCCGCGAGATCGCGGTCCACATGAGCCGGACGTTCGCTTTCAACGACGGCTGGGAAGGCGATGCCATGCTCTACCGCATCCCTGTGTGAGGAAAGTCGATGCGCTGGTTGTTTTTGGTTCCCGTGGCGCTTTGCGCCCAGACGGCGGAGGATGCCGGGAAGTGGCTGGAAAAGCCGCTGCTCGATGCCCGGCAGGCGCTGGTGGAGGCGCAAGTCTATACGGCATCGCGCGTGCCGCTGGTGCCTGGTTTCCGCTCCGCCGACGAGTGGCAGCGCTATGCCGCCGAGTTGCGCAAGCGCGTGCTTGAAGACGTGGTATTCCGAGGCGAGGCGGCACGATGGCGCGAATCGCCCGCCAAGGTGGAGTGGCTTGAGACCATTGAAGGCGATGGCTACCGCATCCGCAAGCTGCGCTATCGGGTGCTGCCTGGATTAACGGTGCCGGCGCTGCTTTACGAACCCGCCGGCCGTGGCGCGAAGGTGGCCGCGGTGCTCAATCTCAACGGCCACGAGAAGACGGGCGTGGCGACTCCTTATATCCAGATGCGCTGCATCGATCTGGCGCGGCGCGGCGTGGTGGCGTTGAACCCGGAATGGCTGGGCCGCGGGCAACTGGCTTGGGAAGACTACGATCACTACAAAATGCCGCAGATCGATCTCACCGGCACCAGCGGGATCGCGGTGTTTTATCTGGCCATGCAGCGCGCGCTCGATCTGCTGGTGGCGTATCCCGGCATCGACGCGGAGCGGATCGCGGTGACCGGACTGTCGGGCGGCGGCTGGCAGACGACGTTCCTGAGCGCGCTCGATCCGAGGGTGAAGCTTGCCGTGCCGGTGGCCGGCCATTCGAGTTTCGTCACCCGGGCGCAGTGGCCGGAACTCGATCTGGGCGACAGCGAGCAGACGCCGTCGGATCTGGCGGCGGTGGCCGACTACCAGCATCTGACTTCGATGATGGCGCCGCGCCCATTGATGTTGATCAACAACGCCAAGGATTCGTGCTGTTTCCGCGCCGACTATGCACCGGCTCCGCTGCTGCAGGTGGCGCGTTCGATCTATTCGCTGCACGGCGCGCTCGACAAGTTGCGCTATTCGCTCAATCACGCCGCCGGGCACAACTACAACGAAGACAGCCGCGACGAGCTTTACCGTTTCCTCGACGGGCGGGGCTACGCTCTAACGGCCGCGGAAGCGGCCCGGGAAACGGAGACGCGCACGGCGGAGCAATTGCGCGTGCCGCTGCCGGAGGACAATGCAACGTTCCGGTCCCTGGCGCGCGAACTCGGCCGCGGGCTGCCTGCCGCCGAGTCGATCACGCGCGAGGAATTGACCCGCGTGCTGCGGATTCCTTCGCTGGACGTGGAGGCGCGCCTGGCCGCTTCCGAGAGCGTTGGAAGCTTTCTCGTGACGCACTGGCGGCTGAAGATGGGCGGGGCGTGGACGGTCCCGGTGACCGAAGCCGCTCCGGCGGCGGCGCGGGAGACGGTGCTGCTGGTGGCCGATGAAGGACGCAAGTCGCTGGCCAAGCGCGTGGCGGAACTGACGGCGGACGGAAAGCGCGTGGTGGCGATGGATCCGTTCTACTTCGGGGAATCGAAGATCGCGACGCGCGACTTTCTGTTCGCCCTGCTGCTGGCTTCGCTCGGCGAGCGTCCGCTTGGACTGCAGGCGGCGCAGATTCGCGCGGTGGCGGAGTGGACGCGGCGGCGGCACTCAAGTCCAGTGACGGTGGAAGCCTTCGGGCGGCGTACGAGCCTGGCGGCGCTGATTGCCGCCGCCGTCGCCGAGAGCGCTATCGCCGGCGCGGCGCTCCATGGCTCGATGCGGTCTTTGAAGCAGGTTCTCGACGACGATCTGGGCGCCGACAAACAGCCGGAGATGTTCGCGTTCGGATTGCTGGCGGCGGCCGATATCCCGCAGATCGCCAAGCTGGTGCAACCACGCCCGCTGAGGATGGAATGAAACTTATTCTGCTGGCGCTTTTGACGCTCGCGCCCCTGACGGCGCGGCACAAGCTGGTGGTGATTTCGGTGGACGGACTCGATCACCGGTACTTGCGCGACTACGATGCGCTCGGTTTGAAGATTCCCAACATGCGGCGCCTCATTGCCGAGGGCCAGTGGGCCGGCGGCGTGGTGGGCGTGGTGCCGACGGTGACCTGGCCCTCGCACACAACCTTGATCACGGGCGTTCCGCCGCGTGTGCACGGCATCTTAGACAATCACCGGCCGGCGGCCGAGGGCGGCGACTATTACTGGACGGTGGACCTGTTGAAGGTGAAAACGCTGTGGCATGCGGCGCGCCGAGCGGGTTTGAAGACGGCCGCCATTACCTGGCCCGTTACCGGCGGCGCGGACATCGATTTCAATCTGCCGGAGTATTTCAAACGCCGCAACGGCGGGGCGATGGATCTCGACACCATCGAAGCCCAGGGCACCAAGGGGCTGGTGGAGGAGATTGCGCGCGCCCATCCTTCGTTTGCCCATGAATGGATGGACGACCGCTCGCGCGCGCTGGCCACGGTGTTCCTGATGAAACAAAAGCGGGCGGATTTGATCCTGCTGCATTTCGTCGATCACGATTCGGAGGCGCACGAGCGGGGGCCGTTCTCGCGCGAGGCCAAGGCGGTGATGGAGTATACCGACGAGCTGATCGGGTCCATTCTGAAGGCTGGTGGAAGCGAGTACGTGGTGGCGCTGGTCTCCGACCACGGGTTTGAGCGGATCGACCGCATCGTACACCTCGGGCAGAAGCTGCCGGGCGCGGCGGTGGAGATCTCGGCGCCGCTCGCGATCGCGCGCGATGAAGCGGCGGCCGCGGCGATCCGGAAGCTGTTGGGCGATGCGGAGGCGGGGATCGGACGCGAGATTCCGCCCGAAGAGCTGCGCCGGTTCCTGGGCGATTCGCACAAGGTGCACGCCGCTTTCGAGCCGGCCGCGCATGTGATGTTCGGATCGGGCAAAGGCGCTTTCGTTACCAAGGCGGGAGGGCGGGGCAGCCATGGGTTGTGGCCGGGACGGAACGATTACCGGTCGGTATTCGCGCTTTGGGGGCCGGGTGTGAAGGCGGGAAAGATTCCGCCGCTTGAGATGACGGGGATCGCGGCGCGGCTGGCGGCGGTGTTGGATTTGAAGATGCCGTTCTAAGGGCAGTCAACTGGCCAGCGAGGAATCGAAATCGTAGCCCCGGGTCGAGCCCCGCAGCGCCTTTTGCTGGGCTTTGTTCTGATACATGCGGCGATCGGCGGCGGCCAGCAACTGTTCGGCGTCCTCGCCATCGGTGGGGAAATAGGCTTCGCCGGCGCTGAAGCCGATGACGTCTTCCTGTAGCGTCTCCACGCCCGCCTGCCTCACGGTCTCGCGAAGACGCGGAATCATGACGCGAACCACTTCCGGGGTAATGCCAGGCAGTACCAGAACGAACTCATCGCCGCCCATGCGTGCGACGCAGTCGTATTCGCGGCAGCTTTCCTTAAGCCGCTGGGACACGCGCTGCAGCAGCCGGTTGCCTTCGAGATGGCCGAAGCGGTCATTGACCTGTTTGAATCCGTCGAGGTCGGAGACGAGCACGGCGAGAGGCAGATTCAGGCGGCGGCAGCGGGCCAGTTCGCTATCGAGGTGGAGAAACAGCGAGCGGGCGTTCAGCAAGCCGGTGAGGAAATCGGTGGAGGCGGAGTTTTCCGCCTGCCGGTAGCGCAGTGCGTTTTCCACGCAGATGGCCAGTTTGCCCGCGATGGCCTGCAGCACGCGGAAGTGATCGCGTGAGAATGCGTCTTTCTCGGTCCGGTAGAGGGTGAGTACACCCACGATGCCGGTCACCGCTTCGAGCGGAATGGAAATCGCCGACTGCAGAGCCGTTACCGGATTGGCGTAACCGGGCTCGAGCGCGGGGTTGCCGTTCAGAACGGGACGCCGCTTTTCGGCGACCCAGCCCGACAGCCCCTGCCCCAATGGAATTTCGATCGAGGAGAAGAAGCGGAAGTTTTCGCCGCTGACGTATTCCGGACGAAGCACATTGTCGCGCAGGATGTAGACGGCGATCGAGTCGTAAGGCACCATGCGCTTCAAGCGCACGGCGAACACCGACAGCGTCTCGTCCAGGCTGAGCGACGTGCCCAGTTCCTGCGCCAGTTCGTAGAGCGACTGCGCTTCCTGGCGCGCGGCGGCGATGGAATTGAGGAATCCCGCCGCTTTCTCGGGCGCCGGGGTTTCCAGGCCCGCCGCGGGGAGTACGCCGTTTTGGGGCTGCGGCTCGGTTGCGACTGGTGCCCGCCCGGCTTCCGATTCCTTGGCGCTACGTTCCAGTTCGCGATAGCGGCGCCGCAGGATCTCTACGATTTTCGGATCGAAGGAAACGCCAGCTTCGGCCTCGATGCGGTCCATCGCTTCGTCGAGCGGCAGCGCCTTCTTGTACTGGCGTGCCGAAGCCAGCGCATCGAAGGCATCCACGCAGGCGAGAATGCGCGCGCCGATGGGGATATTCTCACCGGCGAGGCCCTGCGGGTAGCCGCCGCCGTTCCAGCGCTCATGGTGATAGCGGACGATCGGCGCCACCGGGTAGGGGAAGCGGATCCGTTCAAGGATCTCCGCGCCCACCACCGGATGAATCTTCATCTTGTCGAACTCTTCCCGGTTCAGCTTGCCGGGTTTGGAAATGATGTGTTCGGGGACGGCGAGCTTGCCGATGTCATGCAGCAGCGAGGCCGCCCGCAGCGCTTCGATTTCCATCGGTGGAAGTCCAAGCTCGGCCCCGATGGCCAGAGCGTAGGTCTGTACCCGCGACAGATGATCGTGCGTGGTCTGATCCTTGGCCTCGATGGCCATCGCCAGCGCTTCGATGGTGCGCAGGTGCAGGCCGGCCATTTCCTCGGAGTGTTTCTTTTCGCCTTCGAGACGGGCCAGGTACAGGCGGTAATGCCGGTAGAGGAGGTAGACGAAGGGAACGCTCAATACGAGCGTGGGCCAGCCGAAACTCGAGCGCAGAAAGCCGAAGCTGCTGGCGGCGATGGCACCCAACAGATAATAGGGCAGCGTCCAGGTGTAAGAGTCTTTCCAGGCCCTAACGATCGAGCGTCCCTGCGCCAGCGCGTCGCTCACCGCCGGTGGAAAGCTCGATAGGACGAAGTAGACGGCCGTGGCAAGCAGGATGCGGAGCGGGACGTCCACCAGCAGGCCGCGGAAGTGCCAGGCTTGAAAGACATAGTAAGCTGCGTCGGCCGCTGCCGCTGCCGCCGCCACGTGAAAGCAGATGCCCATCGCGCCCAGCCGCCCCACCCGCGCCTTCCGCACCAGTATGATCGTCGAGACCAGCGCCACCGTTTCGCCCCGGCTGAGCGCGACGATGCCCACCAGCACGAATACGAAATTGAGCGAAATCGACGCCGCTTCGGTCGGCAGGCCTACGCGGAGACTGGACAGCAGCGCCGCCAATAGCAGAAAAATCGCATACCGCACGGGCTCTTCGGAATGGAACGACAGCAGGCTGGTGGCCAGGCTGAAGGCGCCCATCGCGATCACGAAAATAGTAAACGCCGCGCCCCTTGAAGGAGCGTCCGGTCCACTTCGTAAGTTAACGGCTTCCTGCACGACGGTTCTTCGCCTTCCGGTCCATCGGCAAGACAGGTCAAAAGCCTTAACCGCGCCCGGTTTCCCCGATCCAGTACAATCGAAGGTTTAGGATTCTCAATGAAGCTCGCCAGCGCCGTTGCCGTTCTTCTCGCTCTGCTCTCGGCGTGCAAACAACCGCCGCCCGCCGCCAAGAAACAGGAAAGCGGACCCCTCAAGGTGCCGGTGGCACAGGTCCGGATGAAGCAGGTGCAGCGGGTGGTGGAATCGGTGGGAACGCTGTATCCGCATGACGAAGTTCTCATCAGCGCGGAGATTGAAGGCAAGGTGGACCAGGTGAACGTGGACCTGGGCGATCGCGTCGCCGCCGGGCAGGTGCTGGTGCACGTTTCCGACGAAGAGCAGCGATACATTCTGGCGCAGAATGAAGCGCAGCTTCGCATGTCGCTGGAGCGGCTGGGACTGAAGAACGAGGCCGATCGTGTAACCGACGTTCGGGAGACGCCGGAGGTGCGGCGGTCCCGCGCCGAGCTGTTTGAAGCCGAGCAGCGCCACAAGCGCGTCAAGGAACTGGTGGAGCAGGGCATCAGCCCAAAGACGGAAATGGACCAGGCGACGGCGCGTCTGCAGGCCCTGCAGGCCTCCTACGATCAGACCGTGAACCAGACGCGAAACCTGGCGCAGGAAGTGGAACGCTTCAAGGCCATCGTCGATCTGCAGCGCAAAAAGCTGCGCGACACCAGTGTCCGGGCGCCGTTTGCCGCGCAGGTCAAAGACCGCCAGGTGACGGTGGGCCTTTACGTACGGCCGAACACGCCGCTGTTGACGCTGGTGAAGACCGACCCCATCCGGCTGCGGCTCGACGTGCCGGAGCGGATGGCGCCCTGGATTCGCGAAGGGCAGATCGCCGAAATCGGGGTCGAGGCGTTTCAGGACCGGAAGTTTCAAGGCAAGGTCTCGCGCATCTCGCCGACCGTCGACCAGTCCAAAAGGACATTCGTGGTGGAAGCGCTCATAGCCAATCCAAGCGGTGCGCTGAAGGCGGGCTCTTATGCACGGGCGCGAGTGCCCACCGACAAGTCCGAGCGCATCATGGTGGTTCCCAATACCGCCGTCAACTATGTGTTGGGATCGAACAAGGCCTACGTGGTCCAGAGCGGATTGATCGAAGCGCGCGATGTGAAGCTCGGCGACCGGTTCGAAACGGAAGTGGAGATCGTGCAAGGCCTGGCCGAAGGCGATACGGTGGCCACCGGGCAGTTGGGGCGGCTCGACACCGGCAGCCGCGTGCAAACCGGAGAGGCCGAGGCGCCGCCGGCGAAGAAGGACCAGCGGGCGGCGGCCGAATGAAGCGTCTGATGGCGATTCTGCTTCTCGCGGTGAGCGCGCCTGCCTCGATGCGCATCGTCGTCACCGTGGTGGAGCAGAAATCCGGCAAGCCGGTGGAAGACCTCAAGGCAGAGGACTTCCTGGTCATGGAAGACAAGCTCCCACGCCGCGTGGAAGCTTCGGAATTCGCCAGACGTCCCATCGACGTCATGCTGCTGCTCGATACGTCGCTGGTGGGCGGCATGGTGCAGCCGGTGGCGCAGGGGCTTATCGGCGAGCTGAAGGACAAAGAACAGATGGCCGTGGTTTCGTTCGATTCCTCGGCCGAAATGGTTCAGGATTTCACCTCTTCGAAACAGCTTCTGGCGGCGGCGCTTTCCAAGGTCAAGTACGGGAATACGCCGCGCGTGCTCGATGGCGTGACGGCGGCGATGGATGGAGGCTTCGAACACGCCACGTTCCGCCGCGTGATTCTGCTGGTGACTACTGGATACGAAGGATCGAGCCGTACGCACGAACGCGAAGTGGCGCGGCTGGCGCGGCGGGCGGGCGTTTCCATCTATCCGGTGTATGCCGCGGGTTCGGCGCGAGGGTTGTTCGAGGATCTGGCCCGGCGGACCGGCGGCGCGTCGTTTCAACTGCGGGATCTGCAGCGGACCGGAGGCGGAGCGGGCAGCGCGCCGTCGCGGATTTTCGAGGTGCTGCGCGGCCACTACATCGTGACCATCGCAGGCAATCTGGGGCTTGGGGAAAAAGTGAAGGTGGAAATCAAGGGGCGCGAGAAACTGCTGGTTTCAGCGCTACCCCTCGATTGATGGCACTTAGCGGGCGTCGGTTACCTTAGGCGTGGACAGATAGCCCACCACGTTGTCCTTCTTCACCTGGTTGACCACGATTTCATACGGGATGCGGGCCTTGCTGGTGTAGAACTGCACCGGCTCATTCAACGACTTGTCTTTCTTTTCGGTCCGTTTGTCGTCGGCCACCAGTTCGATCGTGTAGCGGTTGCGCTTGAGATCGACGCGCTTGAGCAGCATGGCCACATCGCCCACTCGAATGGGATCCTTGGTCTTTTTCAGATCGAATTCGAAGATGTTGCGTTCCCCGAGCGCCCGCAAGGCGGCGATCTCCTTGCCGTTGGTGGCGACGAGTCCGCTTTGCACGCCCAGATCGCCGGTGACGCGCTTCAGATCGGAGATCGTCTTTTCCAGTTCGCTTTTGGCCGAGGCAACTTCGGTCTTGACCGCGCCCACCTCTTTATTGACTTCGCCTACCTTCGCGACGGTATCGGCCGCGTCTTTCTTCACTTCCGAGATCGAGGCTTCGGCGCGCGCCTGTGCTTCCGTCAATTTCTTGGCTTCGTTGTCGAGCCGCGCCTGCACATTCTTCACGCGGTTCTCGGCTTCGGTCTTGGCCTGGCCGACGGCCATGGCGGCCGAACGGCGGGCGGTTTCCAGTTCATCGCGCAGGGTCTCGACCGTGCGCTTCTGATTCTGCGCCGTCACCGACGACGCCTCGCGCAGACTTTCGATTTCGCGCCGCGTGGTTTCGGCGCGCTTGTCCATATCCTGCCGGGTCTTATCCAGTTGGACAAAGAGGTAGATGCAAGCGGCTAGTAGTGCGATGACCGCGCCGGCCAGCACTGCGATTTTCGTATTCGGGTTACCGTAGGGTGCCTGGTAGTTGTCCTGCTGATTCACGGTGATCAAGCCTCCTCATTCAACCGGCCGCACTCGGATGGACGGTGCTCCGGGGAATCTGGTTTCAGACTGCCAGAAATGGATGTTACCGCATCGGGTGGCCGGGCATCCACTCTCGCGCCGCCCCCGTCAAGATATCCTAAGAGTTCATGAGTTCGAATTCCATACTGCCGTTTCATGAAATTGTGGAGGCCGAAGGGCATCTGATCGACTCCCACATCATGGAGCGAATCTTCGACTCGGTGGTGGAATGCCAGGGCCGCTTCGACGTCCAGGAGTTCCACATCGGGCGAACCAATGCCGATCCGTCGCGTCTGCGCCTGCGGGTGGAAGCGCCGTCGGGCGAGTTGATGAACAAGATGCTGGTGCAGTTGCTGGGACTGGGCTGCACACCGGTTGAGGGCGGCGACGCCGAGTGGAAGAGCGCCGGGAAGGACTGCTGCGCGCCCGAGGATTTTTACTCCACCACCAACCATCGCACCATGGTGCGGCATCAAGGCCGGTGGATCGACGTGGACCGCCAGCGCATGGATGCGGCCATCGTCCTTGAAAACGGGCGCGCGTCGTGCCGCAAGCTGCGCGACGTGAAGAAGGGCGATGCCATCGTCGCCGGGATGCGCGGCATCCGCGTCATTCCCGAGTCGAAAGAGCGCGACCGGCTGTCGTTCGCTTTCATGTCGAACGGCATCTCGTCGGAACGGCAGGTGGAAACGGCTGTGCGGCAGACGGCTCAATTGCTGCGCCAGGCGGTGCAGCAGGGTCAGCGGATCGTGGCCGTGGCGGGGCCGGTGGTGATTCATACCGGCGGCGCCAAGGCGCTGGGGGAATTGATTGGCGGAGGCTGGGTGCATGCGCTGCTGGCGGGGAATGCGCTGGCCGTTCACGATATCGAATCGGCGCTGCTCGGCACGTCGCTTGGCGTACGCACCGCCGACGGGCGCCTGGAAGATCACGGCCATCGCAACCACATGCGCGCCATCAATGCCGTTTATCACGCCGGGGGCATCCGGCAGGCGGTGGAATCGGGCCGGCTGAAGACGGGTGTGATGTATGAGTGCGTGAAGAAGGGGATCCCGTTCGTGCTGGCGGGCTCGCTGCGCGACGACGGCCCGCTGCCCGATACGGTCACCGACATGAACCGCGCTCAGGATCTTTACGCCGAGCAACTGGTGGGCGCGGGCGTGGTGCTGTGCCTGGGCTCGATGCTGCATTCGATCGCCGTGGGCAACATGTCGCCCAGTTGGGTGAAGATCGTCTGCGTCGATATCAATCCCGCCGTCGCCACCAAGGTGAGCGACCGCGGCACGGGCCAGGCCATCGGCGTGGTGACCGACGTGGGCCTGTTCCTCGAATTGCTCTCGCGCGAACTGGGGAAGCGATGAAGAAAGCCTACACGGACGAACACGCGTCGGCCGGCGTGAGCGCGGAACTGCCGGAAATTGAGATCTGGCCCAATCAGTACCGCACAGGATACGAGATCGAGATCGAAGTGGCGGAGTTCACGTCGGTGTGTCCCAAAACCGGGCTGCCCGATAGCGGCACGGTGACCATCCGCTATGTGCCGGACAAGTCGTGCCTGGAATTGAAATCGCTCAAGATGTACACGCTGGCCTATCGCAACCTGGGCATCTTTCAGGAAAACATCGTCAACCGGTTTGTGGAAGACATCGTGAAGGCGTGCAAGCCGGTCGCGGTGACGGTGGAAGGCGACTTTGCGCCCCGCGGCGGGTTGTATTCGCGCATCACGGCCAAGTGGAGCCGCAAACGTGGACACCGATGAGGCCAGGGCCGGCCTCACCCTGGCCGACCCGAGACCGGCAGAGCAGGCGCGCGAGCGGGCGGCCGGCCTGGCCCGTTCTCTCAGCCAGGGAGTCAAACATTTTGTGGCCCGCTGGCTCGGCATCGGCGAACAGGCGGAGTTCAACCGCGCTTCCATCGACTGCGTGGACGCGCTGATCGAGGCGGTGAACAGGACCAATCGCGCGCTCACGGCGCTGCGCTACGAGATGGAACAGACGCGGCTCGCCGCCGCCTCCTCCGAAGTGCAGCTTCTGCGCAGCGTGGCCGATCTGCAGGCGGCCTTTCAGCATCGTGCCATGCTGATGGAAAGCAACTTCCGCGATCTCACGGCGACCCAGCATAAGGATTTCACCGTCACGCTCGATCAGGGGCGGATCGACGCTCAGGACCGGTTGCGGGCGGATTTCGAACGCGTGCGCGGCGAGTTTGAGAGATTGATCGACAGCGAACTGCGGGTGATGCGGCAGCGCGGGATCGCCGCGGTGGCGGCTCCGGTACCGTTGGCGGCGCCACCTGGCGAAGAGGCGCCCGGCATCGACCTGCTGCGGTTCGCCGAGCGGTTTCGCGGTTCCGAAGAGCGCGTCCGCGAAGCCAGACGGCGCTATGTCAAGCACTTCGAAGGCTCGGTGGAAGTGCTCGATCTCGGTTGCGGCCGCGGCGAGTTTCTCGAATGCCTGCGCGACTCGGGAATCCTGGCGCGCGGCGTCGAGGCGAACGAGGAACTGGTGGCTTATTGCGAATCGAAGGGACTCTACGCCGAGCGCGCCGATCTGTTCGAATTCCTGACCGAGCTCAAAGAGGGCACGGTGGACGGAATCTTTTGCGGCCAGGTGGTGGAGCATTTGCCGCCGGCGCGGCTGCCGCAATTGATCCGGTTGTGCGGCCAGGCTCTGCGGCGAGGGGGATTGCTGGTGATCGAAGCCTCGAATCCGGAATGTCCCGCCTTCACCGCCCACTTTTACCTCGATCCGTCGCGCCGCCGCCCCGTACCCGCGCCGCTGCTCGCGTTTTACCTAGAAGAAGCGGGGTTTGGGCGGATCGCGGTGGAAGCTGGAAACGGGAGCCTGGACTACGCGATATCGGCTCGCCGCATGGGATGAAATGGAACACGAAAAGCTCAGGTTGATCGAGGCGGGAGGCAAGCGGCGGCACTGGCGGCGCTGGGGGCCCTATCTTTCCGAGCGGCAGTGGGGCACGGTGCGCGAGGATTATTCGCCCAACGGCACCGCCTGGGAGTCGTTTCCGCACGACCACGCCCGTTCGCGCGCCTACCGCTGGGGCGAGGACGGACTTTGCGGCATCAGCGACAATCATCAGCGCCTGTGCTTTGCCATCGCGCTGTGGAATGGACGCGACCCCATCCTCAAGGAGCGCCTGTTCGGCCTGACCGGCAACGAAGGCAACCATGGCGAGGACGTCAAGGAACTTTACTACTACCTGGACTCAACGCCGACGCACTCCTACATGAAGTGCCTCTACAAGTACCCGCAGCGCGAGTATCCCTACGCCGCGCTGGTGCGGCACGGACGGGGCCACTACGACCCCGAACTCGAACTCGCCGACCTGGGCCTGTTCGACGACGACCGCTATTGGGATGTTTTCGTCGAATATGCGAAGGCCGACGTCGACGACATGCATATCCGTATTCAAGCGGTGAACCGCGGGCCTGAAGCCGCGGTGTTGCATCTGCTGCCCACGTTATGGTTCCGCAATGTGTGGAGCTGGGACCATGGAGCGGAGCCGCCCGCTCTGTGGCAGGTGGATTCCAACGTCATCGAAGCCGAAGAAGCCACGCTTGGCCGCTACCTGCTGCGTTTCGAAGGCACGCCCGTCATGCTGTTTACCGGTAACGATTCCAATCCGCGGCGGCTTTGGAATCTCGACGGCGGCGGGCATTATAAGGACGCCTTCCACGAGTATGTGATCGCCGGGAACCGGCATGCCGTCAACCCGGCGCTGCTCGGCACCAAGGGGTGCGGCTACTACCGCCTGGCGATCGGCGCCGGAGCGTCCGAGACTCTGCACCTGCGGCTGTCGCTCAAAGGTTCGCCCGAAGCCGATTCCCGCCACGTGTTCGCCCAACGGATTCGCGAGGCCGACGAGTTCTACGGTTCGTTTCAGCCGTCCACGCTCTCCATCGACGCCCGGAACGTGCAGCGGCAGGCGTTTGCGGGCATGCTGTGGAGCAAGCAGTATTACCACTACGTCATCGACGAGTGGCTGGCCGGCGATCCCGGTCAGCCGCCGCCGCCCGCCGGACGGTCAAAAGGCCGCAACGCCGGTTGGATCCATCTGTTCAACTCCGACATCGTTTCGATGCCGGATAAGTGGGAATATCCGTGGTACGCCGCCTGGGACCTGGCGTTTCACATGATTCCGTTCTCGCTGGTGGATCCGGAATTCGCCAAGTCGCAACTGGCGCTGTTTCTGCGCGAATGGTACATGCACCCCAACGGACAGCTTCCGGCGTATGAATGGGCGCTCGGCGACGTGAATCCTCCGGTGCATGCCTGGGCGTGCTGGCGCGTCTACAAGATCGACGCGCGTCTGCAGGGCCGCAAAGACACCGCGTTCCTTGAAAGCGTCTTCCACAAGCTGTTGATGAATTTCACATGGTGGGTCAACCGCAAGGATTCGGGCGACAACAATATCTTCGAAGGCGGGTTTCTGGGGCTCGACAACATCGGACTGTTCGACCGCAGCAAGCCGATCCCGGGCGGCGGCACGCTCGAGCAATCCGACGGCACCAGTTGGATGGCCATGTACAGCCTGAACATGCTGCGCATCGCACTCGAACTGGCGCTGCACAAGCCCGTATACGAAGACGTGGCGAGCAAGTTCTTCGAGCATTTTCTGCATATCGCCGATGCGATGAGCGGATCGGGTTCCGACGTCAAGCTGTGGGACGAGGAAGACGGATTCTACTATGACCGCATCGTCGCCAACGGCGAGCGGATTCCCGTGCGCGTGCGCTCGATGGTGGGTCTGATTCCGTTGTTCGCCGTCGATACTCTTGAGGCGGCGGTGATCGAGCGGCTGCCCGGATTCCGCAAGCGCATGGAATGGTTTCTGGAGAACCGGCCTGGCTTGTGCTCGAATCTCGCTTCGATGACGCGCGAGGGCGTCGGCCTCAGACGGCTTCTGAGCGTGGTGCCGTGGCACAAGCTGGAGCGCATTCTGCGCGTGATGCTCGACGAAACCGAGTTTCTTTCGCCCCATGGGATTCGCAGCGTGTCGCAGGCGCACCGCGACAGTCCGTTCACCTTGTGGCTCGACCGGAACCCGTATTCGGTGAACTACGAGCCGGCCGAATCGACGACGGGGATGTTCGGCGGCAATTCCAACTGGCGCGGCCCGGTGTGGTTTCCGGTAAATTTTCTCATCATTGAATCGCTGCAGAAGTTCAACCACTATTTCGGAGACGACCTGAAGGTGGAGTATCCCACCGGGTCGGGCCGCTGGCTGAACCTGGGCGACGTGGCGGCGGAATTGTCGCGGCGGCTTTCGCGCCTGTTTCTGCGCGACGAGCAGGGGCGGCGGCCGGTTTATGGCGGAAGCGGGAAGTTTCAGACCGACCCGAACTTTCGCGACCACCTGCTGTTTTTCGAGTACTTCCACGGAGACAATGGCGCGGGCATCGGAGCCAGCCATCAGACCGGCTGGACGGGGCTGGTGGCGAAGCTGCTGCAGCAGAGCGGGGAATAAGGAATGAAGCTGACCGATCTGCGCGGGATCCTGCAGTACGTCCCGCAATTTCGCGAGAGGACGTTCATCATCGCCGTGGACGGCGTGATCGTGACCGATGAAAACTTCGCCAATATTCTATTGGACGTCGCGGTGCTGCGCTCCCTGAATATTCGTGTGGTGCTGGTGCATGGGGCCTCGGTTCAAATTCAGGCGCTGGCCGCGAAACAGGGGCTTGCGGCGTCGAACCTGGATGGCACCGGCGTTACCGACGCGGTCACGCTGCAGTTGGCGATGGACGCGGCCAACCGCCTGACTCACGAAATTCTCGAAGGGCTTTCGGCCAACGATCTGCGCGGCGCCTGCACCAACGCGATCACGGCGCATCCGCTCGGCATCATTCAGGCCGTGGATCACCTGTTCACCGGCAAGGTGGAACGGGTGGACGCCGAGCTTTTGCAAACGCTGCTGAGCCAGGGCATCGTTCCGGTAGTCCCCCCGCTTGGCTTCGATGGCGACGGCCGGACGTATCGCGTCAATTCCGACAGCATCGCCGTCGAACTGGCCGAATCGTTGAAGGCGATCAAGCTGATCTACATCACCGCGCAGGACGGGTTGCGCTATCACGGCCAGTTGATCCGCCAGATTCTGGTGGGCGATCTGCAGCGGCTGGTACAGACCGCAACGGGGTTTCCGGCGGAGATGCTTTCAAAAGCCCAGCATGCGGCCGCGGCCTGCGCCGGCGGGGTGCAGCGCGTGCACGTGATCAGCGGCCGTGAGGACGAGGGCCTGCTTTCCGAGGTGTTTTCGAACGAAGGCATCGGCACGCTGGTCTACGCCAACGAATATGAGAAGATCCGCCCGGCCAAGAAGAAAGACGCGCGGGCGATTCAGATGCTGACGCGAAAGGCCGTGGAGGCGGGGGAGCTGGTGCGCCGCACGCGCGCCGATATCGAGCGCAGCCTCGCCGACTACTACATTTTCGAGATCGACAAGAATCCGGTGGCCTGCGTGGCGCTGCACGTCTTTCCGGCGCAGCAAAAAGGGGAATTGGCGAGTCTGTTCGTCGATCCGGCCCACGAGAATCAGGGCATTGGACGCAAGCTGATTCAGTTCACCGAAACCAAGGCGCGCGAGATGGGGCTGACGGAATTGATCACGCTATCGACTCAAGCGTTCAATTACTTTCAGTCGAAGGCGGGCTTCGGCGAGGGCTCGGTGGACGATCTGCCGCCGGAGCGCCGCGAGAAATACGATGCTGGCGGGCGAAGGTCGAAGATTCTCGTCAAGAAGCTGAAGACTACTTGATTCCGAACTGCTGTTGGATCACCTGGGCGTTCTTGACCGCCTGGGCCGCGTAGGGGCTCTTGATGGCCGCGCACCGGCGGTTGAAGCTCAACGCATCGGCCAGCACGGTCTTGTTCTTGCTTGCCGAGCCCATCTTGTAATTGGCCAGTCCGAGCTGAAACAACGCCGGAGCCGCCAGTTGAGGATTGTTCTCGATCAGCGGCAGCGCCGCGCGCAAGGCCACATCGGTCTCCTTCAACTTGTTCTGGCCCGATAGCGTCATGCCCGCCATCCAGTGGCCGATGCCCATCATCATGTCCTTGCGCTTGGCCCAATCGGCGTCCGCCACGCCTTCCGGCTTCGGCTTGGTCTTCATCACCTCCACCAGCTTGTTGGAAAGCGCCACGACGCGGTCGGGGTCTTTCTTGGCGTTCATCAGCTTGTCGGCCACCACCAACAGCATGTCCTCGTTGGTCTGATCCTTTTCGATCACCTTTTCGGCCAGGGCGACGGCCTTGTCGTTCTGGCCGGACTGGCGCAGCGCGAGAAACACCTGATCGCGCACCCGTCCGATGTACTCGCTCTGCGGGTTCTGCGCTTCCAGAGTTTCGGCGAGCATCAGCTTCTTGGCCCCATCCGCCGTGGAAAGCGCGCTGGCGTAAAGGGAATATTCGGTATAGGTATCCACTTGCTTGGCGTAGTCCACCGTGTTCTTCCAGGTTTCCTTCTCGTCGGCTTCGGTGGGCTCGGGGGCGGCGGCCGCCTTGCGCGCGGCCTTACTGGTGATACCGGCCCACTGCTTCACCAGGTCGGGATCCTTCTTGCCTTCGGCCGCCTTCAGCGCATTGTGGGCGGAAACCGTATCGTCGGGATCGATGGCGATGAGTTTCTGGGCGGCATCGAGCGCTTTGTCGAAACTGCCCGCCTTTAGATTCGCGGCCACCATTTGATCGAGCACCCAGGCCGAGCCTTCGTGCTTCGGATTCTTTTGGATGAATTCCTCCATCAGAGTCAATTTCTTGGCGGCGTCGCTTTCCTGACCAATCTGCTGGAGAAGCTGGCCTTCCGGAGTCTCGGCGTTGATGGTGAGCTTGTGGCGCTGGCCGTGGAGCAGGATGGCGGCGGCCAAACCGATTAGCAGAAGACGTTGCATCCTTGACACCTCCTGGTGGCGTTCGGGATGAGAGTAAACCAGCGGCGGGCCGAACGTCAAGCAATCGGCGGGATTCCTGAAACGGTTGTTTCATGAAGATCACTAAACGCGGAACCGGCAGCAGGCGCTATAATCTGCATTCTCAAGGAGTCAAACCGTGAGCTTTCGCCAGTCGTGGTGTGTCTTTCTCGTGTTTTTGTTGGTGTGTCCCGGGCCTGGTTTCGCCACCTGGCAGCAGGAACAGAGTGGACCGCGGCCATCCCGGCTGCGTCTGGAGATCGTCGAAGGCGACGGCGCCATCAATAACATAAGGGATCGAGTGGCGCGGGAGCCTGTGGTCCGGGTGGAGGATGAGAATCGCAAACCGCTGGCGGGCGCGGTGGTGGTGTTTACGCTCCCGCAGAATGGCGCCAGTGGGGCTTTCACGGATGGATCGCGTATTCTCACGGTGCTGACCGATCAGAACGGCCAGGCGGTGGCGCGCGGGCTGCAGCCCAATTCGGTGGCCGGCAAGATGCAGATCCGCGTGAATGCGTCTTATCGGGGCGTTAATACCAGCCGTAATATTACTCAAACCAACGCCGCCGCTGGAGCGGGTGCAGCCGGTGCGGGTGCCGCCGCCGGAGCGGGCGCGGGACTGGGCGCCGCCAAGATCATCGCCATCGTCGCCGTCATTGGCGGCGCGGCCGCGGCCGGCGGAGCGGTGGTGGCCACTCGCGGCAACGGGAATCGTAACACGCCCGTTACCCCCACGCAAACCGTAATCACGCCAGGCTCCCCAAGCGTGGGGCCGCCGCGCTAAGAGCCCGATCGACTCTGGAGACATCTTCTTTATGGCCATTCTATGGATATTGAATGCGGCGCTTTGGGCACAGAGCGGCGTCGAGGGTCCAACTTTAGGAGTGATTTGGGATGAGAGCGCCAAGGCAGTGCGCCTGGTGGCGGGCATCCCGGGGTCGGCGGTCATCGGGGCCAAATTCGATTCGCCGGTGGCGTTTCGCCTCGCCGAAGCGAGCCAGGATCGCGCGCTGGCGTTGAGCGAAGAAGGCGGGGTCTACCGGCTGAACCGCAACGTCTGGACGCGCCTGAATCTGCCCGCCGGCGCGCTGCGCCTTCGCCTGAGCGCCGGCGGAGATGCCGCCGCCGTGACCTACGCCGATGGCGTGGCGTGGGTGATGAGACCGGACGGCGCCGCGCGCGAGGTGCGTCTGCCCGCCGGCGATCCGCCGCTGGCCGTCGACGATGCCGGTGCGCTGCTGCTGGCCGCCACAGGCCGCGACCTTTGGGTGATCCACGAGTCGGGCAATCGCTGGAAGCAGGAATTCGACGCCGAGGTTCTGGATGTCGCCTTCACTGGCAGGCCGGGCACCGTGGTGGTGGGAACGGCCGCGGGCCTATGGCTGCTTGAAGGCGTGGAGGGCGCCGGTAGCAGGCGCCTGCTGGCCGAAGGCGAAGCCGCGCATGTAAACGTGGCCCGGTCTGGCCGCCTGGCGATTTTTGCGAGTCCGGCGAGGCTCGTGGCGACCGCCGTCGATATCGAATCCGGCTCAACCCGGCAAGTGGAGACACCGGTGGCGCCGGCGTCGCTGGCACGGTTGGGCGCGGGCGACGTTTTCCGCATTACCGGCGGCGATGCCGAATTGACATGGATGCTCGACTGGCGCCAGGAGCAGCCGCGGGCTCTCTTCCTGCCACGGCGCGCCGAAGGGGAGGAATAGTTCATGAGCCGCCTCGCGTTTCTACTGGCGGCGGTCTCGGCCGTAGCCCAGGCTCAGATCGTGTCGCTCAGTCCCGCCAGCGTGCAGGCGGGCTCGGGCGACCTGCTGCTCACGGTCAACGGCGGTCCGTTCGACGGGTGTTCGATTATCCGCTGGGACGGCACGCCGCAGCCGACCACCTTCGTGACGTCGGGCAGCATTCGCACCACGATTCCCGCCGTTCAGCTCCTCATTCCGCGCCCCGTTTCCGTTACGACGGTGACGTACGTCACGGGTACCGGTTGCATGCAGGCGCTTCCGCCCAGCGCTCCGGTCACTTTTTTCGTAACAGCGCCACCGTTGACCTGGCAGACCAATCCGCAATTGCCATCGGGCACGCGTGGCGTGTTCTATCAAACGCAATTGGTCGCCACCGGGGGCAGTCCGTTACTATACGTGCTCGATAGTGGGGGCTCGGCGCCTCCTGGGATGGGCTTGGCGGCGAACGGTATCTTGAGCGGTACGCCCACGCAGGCGGGAACATTCAGTATCCCCGTGGTGGTAACGGATTGCGCCCCTACTAACGAGTCCTGCACTCCGCAATTTGCGTCGCGCACTTTTTCTTTGACAATCAATTCTGCGGCCACCCCGCTCACCATTACGACGGGAACGCTGCCGGCGGCGTCGGCCTGTGCCGTCTACTCGGCCACCATCACAGCCACCGGAGGCACCGGCAGCTATACATGGTCGGCGACCGGAGTGCCTCAAGGGTTGACACTGAATCCGCAATCGGGCGTGCTGTCTGGAACGCCTCCGGCGGCCGGTTCCTACACGATGACGGTTACCGTTCGCGACGCCGCCAATGCGACGGCCGTGGTCAATCTCACCTTGCAGGTGGGCGCGCCTTCGCTGGCGTTGACCACGACGGCATTGCCCGGCGGACGGGTGGGCGCATCCTACAGCGGATCGCTTGCCGCCACCGGCGGCGTGGCTCCCTATACGTTTCTGGCCTGGAGCGACGGTGTGCCCGGCCTCTCCGTGGCGGCGGCATCGGGAGCCCTATCCGGTACGCCCACCCAGCAGGGCACGTTTGGCTCCGTCTTTGCGGTGCGCGATTCCACGTCCTGCCAGGTTTTGAAAACGCTGCCCATCACGATACAGCCGCCGCTGCTGACCATTACGACGCCGCAGGCGCCGCAGGGTTTTCAGAACGAGCTTTTCGGCGCGCAGTTCCAATCTTCGGGTGGCGCGGGCAACACGCGCACATGGTCGATTGCGACCGGGTTCCTTCCCGGCGGGTTGACTCTGAACGCCGCGTCGGGCCTGGTGTCCGGAACGCCCACCGTGGCCGGTTCCTTCCCTTTCGAACTGCGGGTGAGCGATGGCAGCCAACAGGCCACCAAGGCGTTCACGATCGTCATCCTGCCGCCGCTGGTCATCACCACCCAGGCGCTGCCCGACGGGTCGCTTTGCAGCAGCTATTCGGCGGCGCTGGCCGCGACGGGCGGGGTGCCTCCTTATGCGTGGTCGGCGGTGGGATTGCCCGCCGGGCTTAGCATCAACGCGCAGACGGGGCTGATATCGGGAACCGCGGCGGCCGCGGGCACCTATTCGGTCGTCGTGACGGTGCGCGATCAGGAAAAAGAAGCCGGCGTGCAGAAGACGTTCTCGCTGGTTTTCCCGGCGATCACGCTGGCGATTTCCACCGCTTCTCTGCCTGGGGCGACGGTCAACACGGCGTACTCGGCTACGCTCGCCGCCAGCGGTGGAACGCCGCCCTACGTATTCGCGGCGGTGAGCGATGTCCCGCCAGGGATTTCCGTTTCGGCGGCCGGTCTGATTACAGGCACACCGTCGCAGGCGGGGACTTTCAACACCGTCTTCTCGGTTCGCGACGGCGCCGGATGCCAGGTCACCAAGGTGATCCCGATTGCCGTGACGCAGGGCAATCCGCTGACCATCACCACGCAGCAAATTCCCCTGGGCTTTCAGGGAGAGCCGTATCAGGCGCAGTTCCAGGCCACCGGTGGAACCGGCTCCTATACCTGGTCGATCGCTTCCGGCAATCTGCCTGCCGGCCTGACGCTGAACGCCGCTTCCGGCTTGCTTTCGGGTACGCCTGCCGCCGCCGGTACGTTCCCCTTCGAGGTGCGGGTTACCGACAGCAATTCGCAGCAGGCCACCCGGGCGTTCACGCTTCAGATCGTTCCCGCTTTGGTCATCACGACGGAGGTGCTGCCCACTGGCTCGGCTTGCGCCACCTATTCGGCGACGGTGACGGCGACAGGCGGGGCGATACCGCTGATCTGGTCGGCGGCCGGATTGCCCAACGGTCTCACCATCAATGCTTCGACCGGCGTGATTTCGGGCAGTGTCAACGCCAGCGGCGTTTTCTCCGTGGTGGTGTCGGTGCGGGACCAGGTGCGGGAAACGGCCGTGCAGAAGACGTTCGCTCTGACTTTGAACGCTTCCTCGCTGGCGTTGCTCACTTCCGCCCTGCCTGCCGGTTCGCCGTTGGTTCCCTATTCCGCCGCGCTTTCGGCCACCGGCGGATCGGGCGTCTATACCTTCGCGCTTGAAGCGAACGGCGTTCCCGGTCTGACGCTGGCGTCGAACGGAACGATTACGGGCACGCCGGTACAGGCGGGATTCTTCAGCCCCACCTTCCGCGTCACCGATTCGCTTGGCTGCACGGCCACGAGGACGATCCCCATCAACATCGGGCAGACGCTCGCCATCACTACGGTGGCGGTTTCGGCGGCGCGCGTAAACCAGCCCTACTCGTTCCAGGTGTTGGCGGAAGGCGGCAGCGGCGCCCGCAATTGGAGTCTCACGTTTGGCGCGCTGCCCACGGGCTTGACGCTCGACATTGCATCCGGCCTCATCACCGGCACTCCGCAGGTCGCGGGTGATTTTTCGTTTCAGGTCCGAGTGACGGATTCGACCTCCACGGCCGAAAGATTCCTGAGCATCACGGTCTCACCCGGCATTCTGATTACGCTGGAAAGCCTGCCGGCGGCGACGCAGGGCCGGGCGTACTCGGCGACGGTCACCGCCACAGGGGGCGCGCCGCCTTTGCGTTTCGCCGTTCCCGACCTGCCTCCGGGGCTGGTCATTGACATCAATAGCGGCGTCATCAGCGGCATTCCCACAGTGCAGGGTACCTTCACCGTGACGTTGCAGGTCACCGACGCAATCGGTATCGGCACCTCGAAGCTGGTCACGCTGACCGTGAATCCGGAACTGCGGATCGTCACCGATACGCTGCCCGCCGGTCAGACCGGAACCCTGTACAGCCAGACGCTTGTGGCGGCCGGCGGACTGCCTCCTTACACGTGGACTCTGATCGCGCCCCCCGATTTGCCGCGCGGGCTGACGCTCAATGGGCAGAGCGGGCAGGTATCGGGCACGCCGCTTGCGGCCGCCGACGCCAACGTGCGATTCCGCGTCACCGATCAGAACAACACGCAGGTGGAGAAACTGATCCGGGTTGTGGTGCGGCCCTCATTCTTCATTCAGACCGAGACGATTCCGGAAGCCAGCGTCAACGAAGCCTATACCGTTGCGCTCGAAGCCACGGGCGGTGTTTTGCCGGTGACCTGGTCGATCGAGACCGGGACGCTGCCGGCGGGTCTGGCTCTCGATTCCGCCACCGGCGTTCTGTCGGGCCGCACCGCCGTCGCGGGCTCCTCGCCGCTCAACGTGCTGGCGCGCGACGCCGCCGGCAACGAAGCCCGCAAGACGTTTTCCCTGGTCGTGCGTGGACCGCTGACCATCAATCCATCAACGGTGCCGCCGGGTGAAATCGGTGTTTCCTACAGCCAGGCGATGACCGTAACCGGCACCAATGCGACCGTCTCGCTGCTGCTGTCGGGCGGCGCGTTGCCCGCCGGTCTGCGTCTGGAAGGACTCAGCATTCTCGGCACGCCGTCGGCCACCGGTACGTTCGTCTTCACGGTACGCGCTACCGACACCACGGGACAGGTTGCCACCCGCAACTACACCATCGCCGTGGCCGAACGGCTGGTCATCGCGACGGACAGTCTGCCGCTCGGCGGACAGGGCGACGCCTTCAGCGCCTCGCTGGACGGGACAGGCGGCGACGGTTCGTTCACCTGGTCGCTGTCATCGGGTGCGCTGCCTGCCGGCCTCGCGCTCAATCCTTCGACGGGCGCGATCACCGGAACGCCCACGCAGGCCGGCACGTTCAACCTGACGTTCCAACTTCGTGACGGAGTGGGGCGGCAAACCACCCGCGCTCTTACTCTGCGCGTCACGCCGATCCTTCTGCTGGCACCGGGTTCGCTCAGCGCCGCCACGGTGGGTGTTCCCGTTTCGCAGGCCTTCACTTCGAGCAACGCCACCGCACCGTCGAACTTCAGCGTCGCCGCCGGCAACCTGCCGCCCGGACTTACGCTGACGGCGGCGGGATTATTGAGCGGAACGCCAACCACGGCGGGCAGCTTCGGCTTCACCGTCGCGGTCGCCGACGGCGAAGGAGCGCGCGGCCAGTCCCCCTATTCGCTCACCGTGAACGGATTCCCGCCGAGCACGGTCACCATCCGGCCGGCCGAGGTGCCGCCGGGGCAACAGCAGACGGTCACCATCGATGTGGCCAATCCGCTGCCCGCTGCTGTCGATGGCGTGGTGCGTCTCACCTTCGTGGCCGAAGACGGAGGGCCCGCCGACCCCGCCATGGGCCTCAATACGCCGGACCGGCGCACGGCCACTTTCCGCCTCACCGCCGGACAAACGCAGGCGGTGTTCCCGTCCACTCTCATGCTGCAAAGCGGAACGGTGGCAGGCACCATCACGCTGACCGTAAGCCTCACCGCGAACGGCGTGAATGTGACGCCCAACCCGGCGCCGCAGCAGATCATCCGCATCCCCGCCGCCGCTCCGGTGATCGATTCGATCGTGGCGCGCCGCGCGGGCAACGCCATCAATGTGGAAATCGTCGGCTTCGCCACGGGCCGCGAAGTCGCCTCCGCCGAGTTCCAATTCACCGGCGGCACGACGCTGACCCAATCGAGCTTTACCGTGCAGACGGCGGCGGCCATCCGCGCCTGGTTTCAGGATGCGCGGGCGGTGGAATTCGGCAGCCTGTTCAAGCTCACGATGCCCTTCACCATCACGGGCGACGCCAATCAAATCACGCAGGTGTCGGTGGTCCTGGTGAATGGAGCGGGCCGCTCCACCGCGCGCCAGGTGAACGTGCAATAACGCGCCGGGCGAAGGCGGGGAAATGTAGTAGCTTGTTTAAAGACGACAATGCGTACGACTCCCGTTCAGACCTCCGATTGGCGCGGCGTTTTTCCCGTGCCGCCGCTGTGCCGCCGCAACGACAAAACGCGAAGCCTCGACTTTGACGCCAACAATCGCCTGGTGCGGTATATGCACTCGAACGGCATTCGCAACCTGCTCTATGGCGGCAACGCGTTTCTGTATCACATCACGCTCGCCGAATTCGATGAACTGCTCGGCTGGTTGAACGGGCTGGCGGACGATCTCTGGTGCATTCCCAGCGCCGGTCCTTCCTATGGCCGGCTGATGGATCAGGCCGCCCTGCTGCGCCGGTACAACTTCCCCACGGTGATGCATCTGCCGTGCGGCGATCCGCGCGATGCGGCCGGCCTTGAGCGCGGACTGCGCGAGTTCGCTCAGGCGCTGGGCAAACCGCTGATCCTCTATCTCAAGGACGAAACGAACTTCGGCGCCAATCTGGACGCCGGTCTCGATGCCGTCGCGCGCATGGTGGCGGACGGCGTTTGCATCGGTATCAAGTACGCCGTGGTGCGGCAGGATCCGTCCGTGGATGCCTATCTGGATGGATTGCTGAAACGGGTGGACCGCAGCGTGGTCATTAGCGGCATTGGGGAGCGGCCGGCCATCGCGCATCTCAGGGATTTCAAGCTGCCCGGCTTCACCACCGGCAGCGGATGCATCGCTCCCGCGCTCACGCTGCGCATCCTGCAGGCTTGCCAGGCGGGCGACTGGACCGCCGCCGAACCCGTGCGCCAGTCCTTTATCGCGCACGAAGATCTGCGCGACGGCTGGGGACCGGCGCGAGTGCTGCATGCCGCCACCGCGCTGGCTGGCATTGCTGAAACAGGGCCGATTCCGCCATTCATTTCGCCGCTCAGCGCCGAGCAACTGGCGAAGCTAAAAATCGCCGCCGCCGATCTGTATGCCACCAATCAGGCGGGTGCGCCCGTCGCGGTTTGAGGGCCCTATGGAAACTACACGGCGCCAGTTGTTGACAGCGGCCGCGGCCCTGGCGGCGCAGGCTGCCGAGCTTCGCCTGCCGCACAAGATCCGCCTGGGGCTGATCGATCTCGAAGGCCACGTGGGAGAGATTCTCAAGCCTCTGCCGATGCTGCCCGATATCGAAGTGGCGGCCATCGCCCATCCCGATCCGGCCGTGGTGCAGAAGCTGGCCCGCTCGAACCAGCGTGTCTCGGCCGCGCAGTATTACAACGATTGGCGCCGCATGCTCGACGACCAGAAGCTCGACATGGTATCGGTCTGCACGGCCAACGGACCGCGCGCGCAAGCCATCCTCGCTTGTCTCGATCGCAAGCTGCACGTGATCGCGGAAAAACCGGTGGCGCTCACGCGCCGCGATCTGGAGCGTGTGCGAACGTCGGTTGAGACCACTGGAGTCAAGCTGGGCACCCTGCTGCCCATGCGGTTCGAACCCGAATATCTCGCCTTGCGCAAGATCGCCGCTTCAGGTGAAATCGGCGAAGTGATCAACATCACGTCGCAGAAATCCTATAAAGCCGGCTCGCGTCCCGAATGGATGAGGCGCATGTCGACCTACGGCGGCACCATTCCGTGGATCGGCATTCATATGATCGACCTGATGCGCTTCACCTCGCGCCGCGAGATGACGGAGGCGTTTTCCTATCGCGCCCAGATTCAGGCGCCCCCGGGCATCGGGGAAATGGAAAATACCACCGGGTCCATTTTCAAGCTCGACAACGGCGGCGTGGCGATGCTGCACATGGACTATTGCCGTCCCGAATCGTCTCCCACTCACGGCGACGACCGGTTGCGGCTGGCGGGAACCAAAGGCGTCGCCGAGTACATGGCCGCCACCGGCGTGACGTTGATGAAGGAAGGCAGCAAGCCGGAAAAGATCGCCGAGCTTCCGCCGCGCGGCCAGGTCTTTCTCGACTATCTCGATCACGTCTACAACGGCAAACCAACCGCGCTGCCGTTTTCCGATATCTATCGCGGGCACCTGGCGACACTCGCCGCGCAGGAAGCCGCCATCAAGGGAACACCGGTTCGCGTCTGACGGCCGCGCTTACAATCAGAGGTAGGTATGCGTCGAGTCTTCGTATCGCTCCTGCTGGCAACCGCCCCGGTCTGGGCGCAGAAACTGGATCCGGTCAAATGGAAGCTGGAGTGGGAGACGCCTGAAGCCCGCGCCGGCGGGTATGCCATCGGCAAGCTGACGGCGGCCATCGAGGAACCCTGGCATCTGTATTCGCCCACTACACCCAAGGGCGGCCCTATCGTCACCAAGATCGGTCTGGCGGAGAACGCCGCCGTCGATCGCGTGGAAGTGTACCGGCCCAAACCGGAGCGCAAAGCCGATCCCAACTTCGGCATCGATACCGAGACCTACGACAAGCAGGCCGTCTTCTATTTGAAGGTCTTTGTGAAGGCGGATGCCGCGGGGCCGCTCGAGTTGACCGCGCAGTCCCGCTATCAGGCGTGTACGGATAAGCAGTGCCTGCCGCCGGTGAGGCGGAACGCCGCGGCCACGCTCGCGATCAAGGCGGGCGCGAAGGAAGTCGCGTTCACTCCGGCCGAAGGGTATGCCCTGGTGAGCGACGCACCCGAGAGTCCGGCGAAGACAAGCGAGGCCGCGCCTGCCGCGCCGCCGGGCGATCTCGGCCGCTTCGCCCTGGTCGCTTTCGGACTCGGGCTTGCCGCGCTGTTCACACCCTGCGTCTTTCCGATGATCCCGTTCACGATGACCTATTTCCTGAACCGCCAGTCCGGCTCCCGGGCCGACAGCGTGCTGCAGGCGGGCGTCTTCGCCGGAGGCATCGTGCTGTTGTTCACCTCCATGGGATTGCTGGTGACCGCGCTGGTGGGCCCCTTCGGGGTCGTACAACTGGGTTCGAACCCCATCGTCAACGGCTTCATCGCGCTCATCTTCGCGGCGTTCGCCTGCAGCCTGCTGGGCGCGTTCGAAATCACGCTGCCATCGAGCCTGCTAACGCGCATGGATCAGGAATCGCAAAAGCGCGGCGGATTTCTCGGCTCGCTGCTGATGGGGCTCACCTTCTCGCTGACGTCGTTTGCCTGCGTGGGACCTTTCGTCGGCAGCCTGCTGGCGGCTTCGGTGCAGGGCGATAAGCTTCAGCCCGCCATTGGCATGGCGGCATTCAGCTCCGGTCTGGCCGCGCCGTTCTTTTTCCTGGCGCTGTTCCCGTCGGTGATGTCGAAGATGCCGAAGAGCGGCGGATGGCTGGCTCGCGTCAAGGTAGTGCTCGGGTTCGTTCTGTTTGCGCTAGCGCTCAAATATCTCGCCAATGTCGATCAGGTCATGCAATGGAACGTCCTGTCGCGCGAACGGTTCCTCGCGGCCTGGGTGGTGCTGTTCGCCCTGCCCGGTTTGTACCTCATGGGCTTCCTGCGTCTGGAGGGCATCAAGCCCGATCAACCTCTGGGCGTGGGCCGCGCGTTGACCGCCACTGCGTTTCTTGCTTTCGCGATCAGCCTGCTGCCCGGCATGTTCGGCGGCCGGTTAGGCGAGTTGGAAGGTTATATCCCGCTTCCCTCCAATAACAGCATCAGCGCGTGCGCCGGTGACTCCGGTGAGAAGCTGGCCTGGATGAAGAACCAGTACAAGGAAGCCCTCGCCAAGGCCAAGGCCGAAAATAAGCTGCTGTTCGTCAACTTCACCGGCTACGCCTGCACCAATTGCCATTGGATGAAGGCCAACATGTTCCCCCGCCCGGAAGTAATGGCGGAGTTGAAAAACTTCGTGCTGGTGGAACTCTACACCGACGGCACCGACGCCGCGTCGGAGGCCAATCAGGAGCTGCAGAACCAGAAGTTCTCCACCATCGCCATTCCTTACTACGCGCTCATCGATGCCGATGAGAAGGTGATCGCCACGTTTCCCAGCCTGACGCGCCAGCCGGAAGAATTTATCGCTTTTTTGAAATCCGGAGCGGGGCCGCGCGCGTCCCTGTAAGGTAAGGATATGCGTGTCTTGCTTCTGTTCGCCGGACTTTGGACGGGGCTCGCCCTCGCCCAGATGAAGCTGACGGTGGACCAATTGATGAAGTTCATCGAGTCCTCGGTCAAGCTCAAGCATGAAGACCGGCGCGTGGCCGAATACCTGAAGCGCGTCAAGCTGAGCGAGCAACTCGACGACCGCAGCATTGAAGTCCTCCAGGGTCTGGGCGCGGGTCCGAAAACCGTTGAGGCCCTGCGCGCGCTCGCCTCCACGGCGACGGAGTTGCCCAAGGCCGTTCCGCCGGTGGAGAAGCCGGCGCCGCCGCCGCTGCCCGCGCCAAGCGCCGCCGAGCAGAAAGAAGTCATTGAGAACGCCCGCCAGTACGCCTTGAGCTACGCCAAGCGCCTGCCCGATTTCATCTGCGTGCAGGTGACGCGGCGCTATGCCGACCCGTCGGGGCTTGAGATGTGGCACCGGATGGACACCATCACCGAACGGCTAAGCTACTTTGAGCAAAAGGAAGACTACAAGGTCATCCTGGTCAACAATCAGCCGATGGATATAAGCCACGATCAACTCTCGGGCGCAAGTTCCAGCGGTGAGTTCGGATCGATGCTGAAGCAGATCTTCGATCGCCCAAGCGAAGCCGAGTTTCACTGGGAGCGTTGGGCCACGCTGCGCGGACGCCGCAATCACGTCTACACCTATCGCGTGCGGCAGGAGCGGTCGCAATACTCCATCTGGTTCGAGAAAAAGATGAGCATCGTGCCGGGCTATCGCGGTCTCGTCTTCGTCGATGCCGACACCAATGTCGTGACGCGGATCCTGTTTGAAGCCATCGATATTCCGCCCACATTTCCCGTGCAGCAGGCCCGCACGCAACTCGATTACGATTACATCCGGATCGGCGAAAGCGAGCACGTGCTGCCGCTGCGCGCCGAAGTGCGCATGCGAGAGGGACGCAACCTCACCAAGAACGAGGTCGAGTTCCGCATGTATCGCAAGTTCGGCGCCGATGCCACCATCAAGTTCGATACTCCGGACCCGCTGCCGGAGGATGCGACCAAAGAGACGCCCGTGGTTCCGAACAAGAACTGAGCGTTTCAATCCGGGCGCCGATTCGGCACAGCGAATCCATTTTCAGGCACTTCCATCGCGGTCATCCACTTGCATACGTCCATGCGTAAGCGTATGCAGATCACAATTCTCTGTTCTTCCCGCAATCACCCCGTCTGGCCCCAACTGGAGGCCTGGTGCGAGCGTGTACGGGACACGCATGAAATCAGGATGGTGGAAAAGCTCACCGACGTCACATCGGGCGATCTGCTCTTTCTGATCTCCTGCAACGACATCGTCCGCCGTAGCGTGCGGGACCGGTTCCGGAAAGTGCTGGTCATTCACGCTTCCGATGTGCCGCACGGCCGTGGATTCGCGCCGCTGAACTGGCAGATCATCGAAGGCCGCAACGAAGTGGTGGTTACCATGATGGAAGCCGCCGACAAGGTGGATTCCGGCGACATCTGGGCGCAGCACACACTGCGCTTCCAGGGCCATGAGCTGTTCGACGAACTGTTCCAGCGGCTATTCTCCGCCGAACTGGAACTGATGAGTCATGCCGTGGCGAACTTCGGCCGGATCGAGCCGCGGCCGCAGCCGGCGTCGGAAGGCAGTTACTATCGCAAACGCGGGCCGGAGGACAGCCGGGTTGCGCCCGACAAAACTCTGGCCGAAGTGTTCGACCTGGTGCGCGCCTCGGATCCGGAACGCTATCCGGCGTTTTTCGAACATCGGGGACACCGCTACGCCATTGCCTTTACCAAGCTGGGCGCGGTGGAACCGGCCACGCCGCAGCAGGCTACGGCTAACGCGGTGTGATGTAATCTTTGGATGGCAGAGACCCGCTACTGGGATCGCACCGATACGTTCGAAGAAAAAATGCGCCTGCTCGAAGCGGCGTGGAAGCGGCGCGATTATAACGTCGCCCGCGCGCTGACCGCCTCGCTGCGCGATACCGCCATTCAGGCCCAACAGGAAGAAGAGTCAGGCAAGCCGTTGCTCGCCGCCGGCGCGGCCCGCGCGGTATCCTCCTTGCCCGAACCCTGGCGCCAGTGGGCCGCCGGCTGGTCGAGCTTCCATGCCATCGCGCTGGATGAAACCATCGGGCGCGACCGGCCGCCCGAGCCTGTCGAAGTGACGATGGCCGCCGCCGGAGTGGTGTCGCTCGCCCGCGAAGTGCGTGTCGCGCGCGTCGAGAACGGAACGCTGCTCGAAGTTCCGAGCCAGGTTCATTCGGAAATCCGTCGTGGCAATGAGCGCCAATGCCGTGTGCTGTTTCTTGCCTCCACCGCGGCGCACGTACGTTCCACCTATCTGATTTTCTTCGGCAATCCCGAAGCCGAACTGCCCGCCTATCCCTCCGACCTCATCACTACCGGCGAAGGCTACGGCCTCGATATCGAGAACGACTTCTTTCGCGCGCGACTCTCGCGTCAAATGGGGCAACTCGAACGCCTCACTTTCAAGCGCGAGCATGGCCTGGAGCTGTTTGCCGGCGGCGAAGGACACGGCGAGCCGCCCGGCATCGACTGGGCGCACGACTACGTGGGCTCCGGCAACTTCCAGAAATTCCGCGTCACGCTTTGGGAGAAGTGTCCGGACTACGAGATCATCCGCGGACCGCTGTGCACCATCGTGCGGCGGTGGGGATTTCCGCATTCGCCCGTTCATCCGGTCTTCAGTCCCAGCCGCCTGCACGTGTGGGTGGAATACCGGTTCTATTCGGGCCTGCCGTGGTTTCAAAAATCGAGCCGCATGGAAGCGCTCAAGGATTTCGAAGCCGACGCACTGCGCGACGACGAGTGGGTGTTTTCCGGACAGTCCTTCACCGATTCGCTTTGGATGTCGGCAGATGGCAAACTCCACACGGGCGCTGTGCCGAAAGGCCAGGAGTTCGATCTGTGGGGTGTCGGCTTCGTTCACAACACCGCCCGCGACGCGTTTATGGCGCTTTACCTCGATCACCACGGCGACAACCTTCCGCCCCTGCGCCATGGCGGGGCACCGCTGTTTTTCTACAAATGGCACGGCCACGTCTGGAGCCGCTATCCTCTGCCTGGGCGCAACGTGCCGGCCGGCGCCGTGCTGCACCAGCGCAACGCCTACCTGGTGCTCAACTATCCCGGCAACGGGGCGGAACTGGTTGAGACCATGCGCCACCGGCTGATGAATCCGCTGACGGTATCGGCGGGGGAGGCGCCCACCGGCGCGGCGCGCCCAAGCCCCGGCCGGCTGGCGCGAGTGGGGGAAGCCGGTGATTCGCCGGTTTCCAAACGCGCTCTCTGGGAAGCGCTCGCCGATTGCAAGGACGAACAGCTCTACGCGGCGAACGTCAGTGTGGTCGATCTGGGCCTGGTATACGACATCCAGGTGCGCGGCGACACGGTTACGGTGGTCATGACCATGCCGCATCGCGGCCGTCCGCTGCTCGGCTATTTCACTTACGGATCGGGCGGCAACTCGGTGCCCGTACGCCAGCGCCTGATGAAAGTGCCTGGTGTGCGCCGCGTCGTTGTCGAGCAGACCTGGGATCCGCCGTGGTCGTCCAACAACCTCACCGGTCGCGGACGGCAGGCGCTATCGCTGGGTTAGCATGGAAGATGTTGAAACGTCTTCTCGCTTTGTTGGCTCTTTTGGCGGCGTTTGTCGCCTTCTACGATCCGGCGCGCCTGACGATGTGGGTATGGCTCGGCCGGGCACAAGGGTGCCCGCAAGCGAACGCCGTGCGCAGCCAGAGTGGCGTCAGGGAACAGATCGCCAAGAAGGACGAAATCCTCGCAGCGAGCAAGCTGGAGCGTACCGACCCGGCGGGCTACAAGCTGTATCGCACGCCGGACGGCCCTTATTGGATTCCGGTAGGCAGCGAGTACGTGCTGCCGTTCAATCTCGCCGAACAGGCGCGCAATATCTACGGCTGGAACGGACACGGGGTCAAGCAGGGCGACGTCGTGCTCGATTGCGGCGCAAACGTGGGCGTGTTTACGCGCGCCAGTCTCGCCGCCGGAGCGAAGCTGGTGGTCGCCATCGAACCGGCGCCGGAAAACATCGAATGTTTGCGGCGCAACTTCTCAGAAGAAATCCAGGCCAATCGCGTCATCGTCTATCCGAAGGGCGTTTGGGATAAGGACGATTTCCTCGAAATGCACGTCGATCCGCACAACTCCGCCGCCGACAGTTTTGTCATCCATCGCGAAGGCGCGCGCGATAGCGTCAAGCTGCCGCTGACCACCATCGACAAGCTGGTGGCCGAGCTCAAGCTCGATCGCGTGGACTACATCAAGATGGACATCGAGGGCGCCGAAACGCGCGCGCTGGCCGGTGGCCGTGAAACCATCGCCCGCCATCATCCGCGCCTGTCGCTGTCCACTTATCACCAGGAAGACCATCCGCGAACGGTGCCCGCCGCGGTGATGGCCGCCTGGAACGGGTACCAAACCGAGTGCGGCCCGTGCGCCGAGATCCGTTTTGGCGTGCGGCCCGATATCCTCTATTTCTTCCCGTAATCATGCGGCTTCTCCTGCTCGCCCTGCTGCTGGTCCGGCGGGATGAGGCCGAGGGCCTGGTGCTCGCCATCGATCGCGCGAGTCTCACGGTAACCGTTTCGCACAAAGAGATTCCCGGCCTCATGCCCGCCATGGCGATGCCGTTCCGTGTGCGGGATGTAAGGCTGCTCGACGGGTTGCGGCCCGGCACCTTCATCCGCTTCGAGCTGGTTACGGGCGGCGGCGGCGGATCCTATCTCAGCCGCATCGCCGCCGTGCCCGTGAAGAATGAAATCGAGGAAGACGGCCGCGTGGTTGCCCTGCAACCACCGCCGGAGACGGTAGCGCCCGGAGCCCTTGTCCCCAACTTCGAGCTTACCGATCAGACGGGTGGCCGCGCGAAGCTGAGCGACTTTCGTGGAAAGGTCGCCGTGGTGAATTTCCTATACACACGCTGCCCCCTGCCCGATGTCTGCCCGCGCCTGGCGGCGGCGTTCGCCCGGCTTCAACGGCGTTTCGCCGGCCGCGACATCGCTCTTCTCACCGTTACGCTCGACCCGTTGTACGACACGCCCGAAGTGCTTGCCCGCTATGCCTCCCTTTGGCGCGCCACGCCCGCGCAGTGGCGCTTCCTCACAGGCACCGTCGAACAGGTGCGCCGCGCCGCCGCGCTTTTCGGCATCGTCTATTGGCCCGAAGAAGGCGTGATTACCCACACCTCGACCGTAGCCGTCATCGGACGCGACGGGCGGCTGCGCGCGAGCGTGGAGGGTCTCAACTTCACGGCTCAGCAGTTGGGCGACCTGGTTGAGGCCGCGATATCCTATAAGCCATGAACCCGAGTTCGTGGCTCGCGCTCGCCGCCGCCCTGTCGATGCCGCTGCTGGCGCAGGAAAAGAAGGCCGACGTCTGTACGCCGCCCGCCAGCCGCGTGTCGCCGTCGCTGCCCGCGAAGCTTCTCGAAGGGCAGGGAACCGAGCACATCAAATTCCCCATCACCACGCGCAGTGAAGAAGCCCGCAAGTTCTTCCTGCAGGGCGTGGCGCAGATGCATTCCTTCTGGGCCGTCGAATCGGAACGCTCGTTCCTGCAGGCGGCCGCGCTCGATCCGGAAGCGCCCATGCCTTACTGGGGCATCGCCATGGTGGCAACCGGCGATTTCCGGCCGCGCTTTCAACTTGAGGGCTATCGCGACCTGGTGCGCAATCTCGACCTGGCGCCGCGCGTCGATGAAGCCGTGCGCAAGGCGAGAGAACTCTCCGAGATGCCCGGTAAGGCCACCGACGTCGAGAAGATGTACATTGCCTCGATCGCCGCCCGGCGCAATCCGCTCGCCCGCAAGCCCGATGACGACTACATCGCCGGACTGCGCGCCATTGTGGCCAAGTATCCAGGGGAAGTCGAAGCCAAGAGCTATCTGGCGCTGCATCTGATGCGCGGCTTTGAAATGCCGGACAAAACGCCGCGCGAAGGCTCCATGGAAGCGGTGCAACTGCTCAAGCAACTGCTGGTCGAAGCGCCGGAACATCCCGGTCCGCACCACTACGTGATCCACGGGTATGAAGGATCGACGTTCGCCTCCGACGCCTGGCCGAGTTGCAAGCGCTACGCCGAACTGGCGCCCAATATCCCCCACGCACTCCACATGCCGGGCCATATCTATTCGCAGACCGGCCGTTGGAACGACGCCGTCCGGTCGTTCGCCTCGGCCGCCGAGAACGAGATCAAATGGATCAAGGCCGACAGCCTCTATTCGACGGGCCATCACGGTCACAACGTGAATTACCTGGCGACCTCTTACAGTTTCGAGGGCGAATACGAGAAGGCCGTCGAAGCGGCGCGCAGCCTGCTGGCATTCGAGGAAAACCCGCGCGAGAAAGCGCAGATCGACAACAACCGCACCGCTTATCGCCAGGGCTGGTTCGCGCTTCTCCGCGCGCTGGTGCAGCACGAAAAATGGGATCTCATCCTCGACGGTTCCACTCTGCCCGTTCTTGGGGATAAGCCGCGCGAACAGGCCTGGCGCCACTGGGCCGTTGGCCTCGCCCATGCCGCAAAGGGAGACGCGCCCGAAGCGCAGGCCACCCTCAATGCCATGGACGAAGCCTTCGACATGTATCAGGAGAAAGTGAAGCAGGCGGTTCCAAGCGAACTGCGCGTCGCGCGCCAGGAGTTGACCGCGCACATCCTGGTGGCGCGCCATCGCATCCCGCAGGCGATTGAGCGGTTGAAGCGCACGCAGAAGCGCCAGCGCGCGCTCGTTTATTCCGAGCCGCCGTTCTATCCCCGGCCAGTGGCCGAAGCGCTCGGCCGGCTCGCGCAACGTTCCGGCGACCTGGAAGCGGCGGAACAGGCTTACCGCGAAGCGCTCGATCAGTTTCCGGATTCCGCCATTGCCAAGGCCGGTTTGAAGCAACTGGAAAAGAAGTCCACTTCAGCCGGCGGAGCGGTGGACTAACTCCGGATTTCCTGTTCCTTGTACTGAAGCTGGTAGAGCTTCCAGTAGATGCCGCGCAGCGCCAGCAACTGCTGATGCGTGCCCGTCTCGCGCAACTGGCCTTTGTGCAGCACGAAGATTCGCGTCGCCCGTTGAATCGTCGAAAGACGGTGCGCGATGATCAGCGACGTCCGCCCTTTCACCAGTTGATCGACGGCTTCCCGTATACGGATTTCAGTTTCCGTATCGACGCTTGAGGTGGCTTCATCCAGGATCAGGAACGACGGATCGTGCGCCAGGGCGCGCGCGAAGCTGATCAACTGCTTTTGGCCGGTGGAAAGTCCCGCGCCGCGCTCGCGCACTGGATGCCGTAACCCTTCTGGAAGCGATTGCACGAATTGCGACAGGTTCACCTGATCGACGGCCGCGCGGATCCGGCCGTCGTCGATGCCGCGCGTGCCCAGGCGAATGTTATCTTCCACCGTCCCGGTGAACAGGAACGAATCCTGCAGCACCACCGCGAATCGCTTGCGAAGCTCGCCGAGAGGCAGCTCCCGGATGTCGCGGCCGCCGATGCGGATCGAGCCCTTCTGAATGTCGTAGAACCGCAGCAGCAGATTCGTGAGCGTGGTCTTACCCGCGCCCGTATGGCCCACGACGGCGATCGTCTCGCCGGGTTCGATTCGAAAGCTCACGTCGCGCAGCACCCAGTCCTCGCCCTTGTAAGCGAACCAGACGCGATCGAACTCCACCGGGGCCTCAGCTTCAGGAACTCGCGCCTCGCCGCCTCGAATCGCGGGCTGTGTGTCGAGCAACTGGAACACCCTCTCCGCCGCCGCGCCAGAGGAAACCAGGATGTTGTATTTTTCGCTCAAGTCCTGAATGGGCCGGAAGAATCGCAGACCGTATTGGAAGAACGCCACCAGCACGCCCAGGCTCAGTCCGCCGTCCCGCACTCTGTATCCGCCATAGGCGAGCAGCGCCGCTACCGTCGTCATGCTGATGAATTCGACCGCCGGATAGAACCAGCCATAGGCGATGATGGATTCCTTATAGGCCTCCATGTGATCGCGATTGACGGCCTCGAAATCGGCCCGGCCGCGCGCCTCGCGGTTGAACAACTGAAGCACGGCCATGCCGCTGATGTGCTCCTGCAGAAAGGCGTTGATGCGCGCCACGGCGGTGCGGATGCGCCGGTTGCTTTTGAGCACATCGCGCCGGAACCGAATTGTGACCAGCGTGATCGGTGGCAGCGAGAGCACCAGCGCCAGGGTCAGGCCGGGGCTGAGTTGAAACATCACCACCAGCGTGGCCGCGATCATGATGAGGTCGCCCATCAAGGTCACCAGGCCCGAAGCGAACAGCTCGTTCAGCGCATCGGCGTCGGTGGTCACGCGGGTCAGCAGGCGCCCCACAGGCGTCTTATCGTAGTAGCTCAGGTCGAGCTTCTGCAGGTGGCTCATCGTGTCGCGCCGCAGGTCGAACAGCGCCGACTGTCCGGTGCGCGCCATGATGTAGCTTTGCGCGAATTGCATCGACAACTGCGCCAGCAGCGCGCCCAGGTAGAGCGCGCAGATCCAGATCATCCCTTCGACGGCTACCGCCCGTTCGACGGGCACGGCCGGGGCCAGGTAGCGGTCGATGGCGATTTTGGTCAGCAGCGGTCCGGCAATCTGCGCGGCGGAATCGAGCAGCATGCACGCCACCGCCAAAAACACCGCGCCGCGATAAGGACGCAGATAACCGAGCAGCCGTTTGAGCAGCCGCCCGTCATAGAATTTGCCTAGGGATTCTTCTTCCACTGGAGCGGGACTTAGCCCACCGGCGCCGCCGCCAGAATCTCTTCGCTCATCGTCCCGAACTTCTGGAAATTCTTGCGGAACAGGGCGCTCAGGTTAGCCGCCGCCGAATCGTAGCCGGTGGCGGACGGCCACTGCGCCCGCGCGTCCAGCAGCTTGGCGGGAACGCCGGGACATTCCTTCGGCACCATCACTCCGAAGACCGGGTGCGGCGCCACGGCGGCTTTGTCGAGCTTGCCTTCGACCACCGCCTGCACCATCGCGCGCGTGTAGGGAAGGCTCATGCGCTCGCCCACGCCGTACGGCCCGCCCTGCCAGCCCGTATTGACCAGCCAGCAGGAAACGTGGTGTTTCTGAAGCCGTTCGCCCAGCATCTCGGCGTACACGCGCGGATGGCGTGGCAGAAACGGAGCGCCGAAGCACGCGCTAAAGGTTGCCTGGGGCTCTTTGCCCAAACCGCGCTCAGTGCCCGCCACCTTGGCCGTGTAACCGCTCAAGAAGTGGTACATCGCCTGTTCCGGCGTCAGTTTGGAAATGGGAGGCAGAACGCCGAAAGCGTCGGCGGTGAGAAAGATCACCTGCGCCGGCGTGCCGCCAACGCCAGGAATCAGGGCGTTGTCGATGTAATCGGCGGGATAGGCGGCGCGAGTGTTCTCGGTGATGACGTCGGAGTCGTAGTCGAGCAGGCGCGACACAGGGTCGCAGGCGACGTTCTCAAGCACGGTGCCGAACCGCACCGCGTTCCAGATCTGGGGTTCTCTTTCATGCGAGAGCTTGATGCACTTGGCATAGCAGCCGCCCTCGAAATTGAATACGCCCGCGTCGCTCCAGCCATGCTCGTCGTCGCCGATCAGGCGGCGCGTGGGATCGGCCGATAGCGTCGTCTTGCCCGTGCCCGAGAGACCGAAGAACAGTGCCACGCGGCCGTCGGTGCCCATGTTGGCCGAACAGTGCATGGGAAACACGCCGCGCTCCGGCAGCATGTAATTCAGAATCGTGAACACCGACTTCTTCAACTCGCCCGCATATTCGGTACCGGCGATGATAACCACCCGCTTGCGGAAATTCAGCGCAATGCAAGTCTCGGTGCGCGACCCGTCGATTTCCGGATCCGCCTGAAAATCGGGTGCGAAGATTAACGTGAACTCCGGCCGGTGATCGGCCAGTTCCTGCGCCGAGGGGCGAATGAAAAGCTGGCGCCCAAACAGATTGTGCCAGGCGCGCTGTGTGACTACACGCACCGGCAGCCGGTAGGAGGGATCGGCGCCGCCATAACAATCCTGGACGAAAATCTCGCGGCTTTGCAAAAACGCCAGCACCCGGCTGTGGAGCCTGTCGAAGTGTTCCTCCGCCATTGGCTGGTTCACCGCGCCCCAGTCCACCGTGCGTTCGGTCTCCGCCTGGCGCACCACGAATTTGTCCTTGACCGACCGGCCGGTAAACTGACCGGTTCGCACGACCAACGCCCCGTTGGCCGCCAGAATGCCTTCTCCCCGTTTCACGGCGCTTTCGACAAGCTGTGCCGCGCTCAGATTCCAGTGAGCCTCACCTGTGTTTCTGATCCCCGATGCCTTGAGCGAATCCAGAACAGAATTGCCTGTGCTTCCCATAAGATACAAGCAGTATACCAACGCCCTGTAGGATAATGCTGGATATGAGACGATTGCGGCTGGCGGCGGTTTGGATGGCCGCGGCGCCGCTCGTCGCGCAAGTGATCGACTTCGAATCGGGCGGTCTGCTCTACAAGACTTTGACCAAAAACGGCGTCACCGTCATGTACGCCCACCTTCCGGCCCAGGTGCGCGAATACTCCATTCTGCAAGTTGCCGTCTCGAACGGTTCGGGCACGCCTTGCGTCGTCAAGACCGAGGATTTCTGGTTCGAAAAGGCGGATGGCGTCCGCCTGCAGCCCGCCAAACCCCGCAGCGTCGTTAACGAGCTCATCGACAAGGCCGGCCGCGGAGATGTGATCAAGCTCGTCGCCACGTATGAAATCGGCCTTTACGGCCTGACTCGAATGATGTCCACCAACGGCTATGAGCAGCGCCGCCAGGCAGCCTTCGCCGAGCTGACTTCGGCCAAGATCAAGGCCGCCGCCGCGGCCAGCGCCATCGCCTTTGTCGACGCCAAGCTCGCGCCTGGGCAAAGCACCGACGGAGCCGTTTTCTATAACAACAATGGCAAGCCGCTCGGCAAGGGAAGCCTCACGGTTCGCGCGGCCGGGCAGGTATTCGAGTTCCCGGCGGAGCATCCCGCTCCGTGATCGATCTCCATACGCACACAGACCATTCCGATGGTTCGAGCACACCGCCCGATCTGGTGCGGCTCGCCACCACGGTTGGGTTACGTGCCCTCGCCATCACCGATCACGACACCCTGAGCGGCTATGACGAAGCGGCGCGCTCCGTGCCTGAGGCGCTTGAACTGATCCCGGGCATCGAGATCACCACCAAGTGGGAGCGTGACAACATCCACCTGCTCGGTTACTTTCTCACCGGGGATCCGGGCACCGGGTTCCGTCAATGGCTCGAAGTTACGCATCGCGACCGGGCGGAGCGGAACGTGCGTCTGGTGGAACGGTTGAATACCCTGGGCGTCTGGATCCGGCTCGACGAGGTGGAAGCGCTTGGCCGCACCATGACCGGGCGGCCGCATTTCGCGCGACTGCTGGTGGCGAAGGGCTACGTCAAAACGATGGAGGAAGCGTTCTCCCGATACCTGGGCGAGCACGCCGAGGCTTTTGTCGAACGGCGCGGTCCCGGCCTGGTGGAAGCCATTGAACGAATCCGGGCCGCGGGCGGTGTGTCGTCCCTCGCCCACCCCGTTCGAATCGGGTTCCCCGGCCAAGGGCAGGAACTGGAGTTTCTCGGGTCGATGAAGGAGGCAGGGCTGAATGCCATTGAGGCGTTTCATCCCGATCAAACCGCGGCCGACAGCGCCCGCTATCTGGAGTTAGCCAGACGCTACGGCTTCGCCGTCACCGGCGGATCGGACTTTCACGGAAGCAACAAGGTAGGAACGCGCCTGGGGAATCCAACGGTGGGAATGGAGTGGCTCGACAGGCTTCGTGCCGCCGAGCCTCCCGCTTAACTGGCCTTTTTCTTGGCGCCATGCTGCCAGCAGAACTTGCTGCCGGCGCTGGATTTGCGCTTGCAGCGATCGCCATCGGCGGTCATCGCCGTGCATTGATCGGCCGACGTGGCCGCCGCCTTGGCGGCCTTCGGCTTGGCGGCGTCCTTGGCATCCTTGGCCGCTTCCGTCACGGCTTCCTTCTTGGCGGTGCCCTCCGCCGTCGCTTCCGCCGCCTTCTTGGCGGTCTTGGTTGTCGTGTCGGTGGCCGTCTTTTTGGCCTTGTCCGCCGCGCCTTGCGCCGATAGCAGCGCCGTTGCCAACATCATTGCGAACAATACCCGCATGAATTTCATGGTATTTTCTGACTCTCCTTTTCGCCGGTCGCCCCCTTGAGGCGCGGCTTTCTTGAGAGTGTATCATCGGACTTTCCATCGCTCCGGGATGCTTGAAGGAAATTAATGAATACACGGGCTCCGTTACTTACCCGGCAAGCTCTGAATCGCGCCCTGCTGGCCCGCCAACTGCTTCTTCCGGGTAAGCGCCCGGGTATCTTACAGGCGGTCTCACGGCTCATCGGAGTGCAGGCACAACAACCGCGCCCTCCCTTCGCCGCCCTTTTCTCAAGGGGAGCCGCCGGGGAGGCGGGCGCCATCGCCAGCCTGATCGGCTCGCGCAAGCTGGTGCGGGCCACGGCCATGCGAACCACGCTGCACCTGATGACCGCCGCCGACTACCTGGCCTTTCGCGGATGCCTGCAGCCGGCGCTGTCGGCCGCGGCCAAGTCCATCGTGGAGGGCAGGACCGTGGGGCTCGACCTGCCTCCGCTGCTCGACGCGGCCCGCGCCAGTTTCGCCGCCGGTCCGCGAACCTTTGGCCAGTTGCGCGACGATCTGGCGCGGGCGTTTCCTCACGATGAGCGCGCCATGGGATACGCCGTTCGCACGCACCTGCCGCTGATTGCGGTTCCCGATGAGTCCCGCTGGCGCTGGCCCGCCGACCCGCCGTTCGCTCTGGCCAGTTCCTGGCTGGGCGCTCCCATCGATCTCGCGGACCAGACTCCGGAACTGGTGATGCGCTATCTCGGCGCGTTTGGGCCGGCGACCCCCGCCGATTTTCAGGCCTGGTCGGGCCTCCGCGCCACTGCCAAAGTGTTCGATGCGTTACGCCCAAAACTTCGCACGTTTCGCGATGAACGCAACCGCGAGCTTTTCGACGTCCTCAAGGCGCCCCTGCCCGACCCTGGCGACCCGGTCCCCGTGATCTTCCTCGCCGACTTCGACAACGCGATCCTGGGCCATGCCGACCGTTCCCGCATCATCGCCGACGAGCACCGCCCGCGGGTGGTGACTAAGAATCTTCTGGTTCTGGCCACCTTCCTTGTGGATGGGTTCGTCGCCGGTACATGGAGGGTAGCGCGCGATCGGCGCGAGGCTACGCTTGAGATTCATCCGTTTGGCCAACTCCGCTCTGTAGTCGCGGCGCAACTGCGTTTGGAAGGCGAGCGATTATTAAGATTTTTAGAGCCGGATACGCCCGTATATAACGTCAGTCGCCTATGAGGGTATCGGTACTGGTTCTCTCATAAGTGGTTGACGATAAAGGTGATGGCCAAAAGGGTACTTGACTCTCAGTCTAATCCGGCATAAGGTTGAATCTCGGCTAATTGCCGGGACTTTTCCGATAATCATGTTTCGCAGACTCGCCCGCACCGCAACGCTGTTTGGAATCCTGATGGGCTCCGCTTCGGCCCTCTCCACAATCTGTCTGGCTGCGCCTTCCGTGGAACTGACCGAAGTCTCCGTTCCGGAACCCGACACTCTGATTCTGATCGGAGCGGGCTTGGTGGGATTGGGTCTGATCGGCCGTCGCCGCAAGGCTTGAGCGCCACACCGGCAGCACCTGCACCGATATTCTTACAAAGATGGGTTTGTCCCTCGCCTGGGGAAGTGATAAAGGTGGTGGGCCTGACAGAATTCGAATCTGTGACCTCTACCGTGTCAAGGTAGCGCTCTAACCAACTGAGCTACAGGCCCTGGGCGGGCGAAACCCGTAGTATAGCACCGCCGTTGTTTACGATGAGAGAATGGTCCTCGATTTTCAAGGTCAAACCGCCATCGTGACTGGCGGCGCCAACGGCATTGGATTCGCCGCGGCGTCGCAGTTGGCCGCGTCTGGCGCAAGCGTCTTCCTGTTCGATCTTCCGGCCGAGAATCCCGCCCAGGCGGCCGCGCGTTTCGGCGGCCAGGGGATCGCCGTGGACGTTTGCGACCGCGCCTCGCTCGCCGCCGCGTTCGCCCGCGTCCCGGCACCCGATATCGTGATCGTCAACGCAGGAATAGCGCGGCAGGAAGCGTTGCTCGATGCGACCGACGAACTCTGGCGGCGCACCCTCGACGTGAATCTGACCGGCGCCTTCCTCACCCTGCAGACGGCCGCCCGCCTGATGAAGAACAAAGGCGGCGCGATCGTGCTCACGGCCTCCACCAATTCCTGGGATGGCGAAGCCGCGCTCACCGCCTACAACGCGTCGAAGGCCGGCCTGCTCGGAATTCTACACACCGCCGCCAACGAGCTTGGGCCCTACGGTATCCGCGTCAACGCGGTCTGTCCCGGCCTCATCCGCACGCGCCTCACCGAGTCCCACTTCGAGCGTTCCGAGGTAGTGAAGCCCTACTTCCAGCAGATCGCCATGGGACGCGGCGGCACACCTCAGGAAGTGGCGGCCGCCATCGTATTTCTCGCCTCCGCGGCGGCTTCCTACATCACCGGCGCGGCGCTGGTGGTGGATGGCGGCCAGATGGCGTCGAAATTCGGTCCGTGGTCGGAGGACAACGCCATATTCGCCGATGGGCGGTGGCGGCTCAAAACGTAACGCCGCCTCAGTAAATGAACTTCAATCCCAATTGCATGACGCGAGGCAGATTCTCGTTCGAAGTAATCGTGCCGAAGGCGGCCGTTCCGAGAGTAGCGCCCGGCGTGCCCCAGTTCGGGTGATTGGCCGCGTTGAAGAACTCCGCGCGGAACTGTAGCCTTTTGCTCTCCGTCAGGGGAAATTCCTTGGCCACGGTGGCATCCAGGTTTACGTTGCTTGGGCCGATGATGATGTTCCGGCCGGCGTTGCCAATCTGGTACATGTCCGGCCGGGAGAAGGCCGCCGTGTTGAAGTACCGGCCGCGTGTGCGCTCGGAGCGGGGCAGCGTGGCTTCGGCGATCCGGTTGGGTACCTGCGTGTAACCGCCGCCGGTGTTGAGCAGGTCCCCTTGAATACCCAGCGTCAGCGGGACGCCGGTACGCATGACCAGCCAGCCGCTCAATTGCCAGCCGCCGAGGATGCCGTTTGCCAGCGCCGGCACATCGGCGCCCCACTTACGGCGGCGCCCGTAGGGTACTTCCCAAACGCCAGAGGAGCTGAAGCGGTGCCCGGTGTGGAACGCCGAAAGCGCCTTGTTCAGCGGATAGTTCCGCAGGTCGATCTGGCCGTTGTTGTCGAGGGTTTTGCCCCACGTATAGTTGGCCATCAGGGAGACGCCGGCCGAGAACCGCTTCTGCAGAGTGCTCTCCCACCCGTGATAAGTGGCGAAGCCTTCCGACTGCGCGATGCGGTTGGAGGCGATGTTCTGGTAGGGCCGCCGCGCCTGCACCGCGCCCGGACCCGGTGGCGGCGCGTTCCCTTCGCGGTAGATCGCAAGCCCGGTGGACTTGGTCCCGACGTAGCCCGACTTGAACACCAGATCCTGCGAGATCAGCCGCTCGATGTAGAGGTTCCACTGCTGAATATAGGCGTCCTTCATGTTCACATCCACCGAGGTGAGCGCCGGCCGCGAACCGGGGGCCACGAAATTCACTACCGGCGTCAGATCGTCGATCGGGTAAGTCAGGAAATCCTGCTGGGTGACGCCCAGCACGACATCGCCGGTGCGGATGAACGGCGTGTTGATCGACAGGCTGATGGATTCCTGCTGCGAAACCTTCTGGAAGAAAATCCCATAGGCGCCTCTCACCACCGTGCGCCCGCCCGCCTGATAGGCGAAGCCGAAGCGCGGAGCGAAGTTGTTATTGTCATTGTGCTGCAGGCCGCGTCCGATGCCATCCGGGCGGTCCGCCGGGGTAAAGATCCGGCCGGAGTTGGGACCGGTGATCAGGTAATTCGAAATGGCGTCGCGATTGGCGAACGGGCGGCCCATCCACTCATACCGCAGACCCAGGTTCAGCGTCAGTTTGCGCGAAACCTTCCAATCGTCCTGCACCCACGGCATGGCGTGGCTGTTGCGGAAATTGGGATCGAAAATATCGATGCTGGCCAGAATCTGCCGTGGCAATCCCATGTAGGCGTCCGCCAAGGCGAACCCGCGAGAGCCGGCCCCGGCCGTCCACTGTCCGTTGAAATTGTGCTGGCCCACGGGGCGAATGGCTTCGGGGAACGTATCGCGGTAGCGGTTTCCGGTGAAGCCCGCGCGCACGGTGTGATTGCCGCGCACCATCATCAGACTTTGGTGAATGACGAAGATTTCGTCCTTCCAGCCGCGCGGCCCGGAGACTCCCTGGCCGAGCGTCGCGCCGTTGGGATTGCCGAACAGGCTGAAGTCCTGCACCGAAAAATAGGGAGCGTGCCAACAGGCCGGGACACGGCACGTCCCCTTCAGCCCCAACTCCGAAGCCACGTCGCGATTGAAGGCGCTCTCCACCAGCTCAAATTGCGAAAACCGCGAATAGCCGGCGCGAAACTCGTTGATCGTGGTGGGGCTCAGCGTGTGCGACCAGTTCAACATCGCGTGCTGGCCCCGCAGCTCATGCGAGTATCCGAACTTAGGCCACACCGGCGGGCCGATGGTGGTGGTGTCTGAAAACGTGTAGCGGCCGTACAGCCGGTCATTGGCGCCGAGGTTGTAGTCGATGCGGGTGAGTGCCTGGTCGGTGCGCGTCTTCTGCGGCTCAAGCGACTGGTAGTTGGCATTCGGCAGAATCCCACCGATGCCGGCGCGGTTGGACAACGGCACAAAATCGTTGATGAAGCGCATCGGCAGCGGGTGCATGCGGCTGCGGGGCAGAATGTTTCCCGCAAACGGAACGCCGCCGGTCCAGTCGTAGATGGCGATGGCCGCCGGACTCGACCGGTCGGTGGCCAGCAGCGCCGAATAGTCGCCGTCGCGCATCGCCTGCGTGGGGACGGTCGTATTTTGCGTGAACCCTTGGCGGAGCCGCATCGACTCAACCGAGCCAAAGTAGAAAAACTTGTCGCGCACGACTTTGCCGCCGATCGTTCCCCCGAACGTGTTGCGGTTTAGCTGGGCCTTGCGGTCGGCAAAGCTGTCCCGCGCATCCCAATAGTCGTTGCGAACGAATTCGAACAGCGCCCCGTGCAGGGAGTTGGTGCCGGACTTGGTGACCACGTTCAGAAAGCCGCCCGCCTCGGCGCCAAACTCGGCCGAGTAGTTGGCGGTTTCCACCTTGATCTCGGCGATCGAATCCACCGAAGGGGCGAAGATGTTGGTCTGGTGAGCGGCTTCCTTTCCAGGAATGCCGTCAAACAGATATTGGTTATAAGTGGGGTTGTGCCCGTGCACGCTGAACGAGCCAAGCCATGTGCCGCGTTCGGTCTGATGCCTGCGGTTGCCGGTGGATTCGGAAACGCCGGCCGAAAGCAGCGTCAACTGCATGAAATCGCGCGCGGCCAGCGGCAGCTCCACCACTGTCTTGTTTTCGATCAGGTTGCCCAACTGTGAGTCGCTGGTCTGCAGCAGCGGCGCCTGCGCGGCGGACACTTCCACCGTCTCGGTAACCTGGCCCGGTTCGAGGCGGAAGTTCATCTCGACGGTCTGGTTCACATCCACCCGGAACGAGTTGGTGGACGATTTCTTGAAGCCCGGCGCCTCGGCCAGGATGCGGTACTCGCCCACGGTGAGGGAGGGGAACGAATACTGCCCCGCGTCGTTGGTTTCGGTGACCAGCGCGGTTCCACGATTGACGTCTGTGATGGTTACTCGAACGTTGAGCATGACCGCTTCGGTAGTGTCGCGGACCGTTCCGCGAACCCGGGATGTGACTTGACCCGGAAGCGGCCAGAAGGAAGCGAGAAGGAGGAGCGCCAACAGTTTCATTTGAAACTCTCCCTTTAGCCGAGTGCCGATTATAACGGATGCGGGAGGCGATTCGCACTTGGCGCCAATTAAAGCAATTGCTCCAGCGTATCGGCCAGGTACTCTTCATCGGCCGCGCCCACCTTGCGCGTCCGCGGGTCGAAGTATTTCCACCCCGTCTCGCCATTGCGTCCCACGCAGAAGTATAGATGGTGCTCGGGAATCTGGTCGCGGTCGAGCAGATCCTGGTTGAACCAGCGGATCCGCGCCTCCAGCACATATGGAATGAAGAAATGCTCGGTGGAAGCCGCCATCGCCGGAGGACGCAGCACGATCTGCACGATCCGCCCGCTGGCATTGATCTGAATCAGGGTTTCGCTGACGCTGAAGATGCGATCGGCCTCGAACGTTTCGGGGGCGATCTGCAACTGCGTGTGTTTCAGGATGCCGTTCAGCGTGCCGACCAGCGTGAGGCAACGGTGATGCAATTCCGCCGCCGCGCTCCGCTGCTGCTGTTCGAGTTCCTCCGCCAGGCGGATGCGGACAGCATCCTTCCCAGGCAGTTCGTCCAGTTTCCCGGCGAGCCGTTTGAGGCGCTTGGCTAAAGGAGACTCTTCAGTCTCCCGTGACGGTCGCAGTTTCGGCCACTGCATACTTTCGAGCCACGTAATCGTCCAGAATAGCAGTAAATTCTTCCACGATCCGCTCGCCGCGCAGCGTCTTCAACAGGCGGCCGTCGACGTAGACCGGCGCCACCGGATCCTCGAAAGTGCCGGGCAGGGAAATGCCGATGTCGGCGTGCTTCGATTCCCCCGGGCCGTTGACCACGCATCCCATCACGGCCACCTTCAACTCTTCCACGCCGGCGTGATTTTCTTTCCACACCGGCATCCGGTCCCGCAGGTAGGTTTGGATGCGCGAAGCCAGTTCCTGAAAGAACGTGCTGGTGGTGCGGCCGCACCCCGGACAGGCGGTGACTTGCGGAGTGAAACTGCGCAGCCCCATCGATTGCAGCACCTGCTGGCTGACGAGGACTTCTTCGGTGCGGTCGCCATTGGGCGCGGGCGTGAGCGAGGCGCGAATGGTATCGCCGATCCCTTCCTGTAGCAGCACGCTCAGCGCCGCGGTGGTGGCCACGATTCCCTTGGCGCCCAGGCCCGCTTCCGTCAGACCCAGGTGCAGCGCATAATCGCACTGCGCGGCCAGCTTGCGATACACCGAGATCAGATCCTGGACGCCTGAAACCTTGGCGCTCAAAATGATGCGATTCCGCGCCAGGCCATAGCTTTCGGCCGCTTTGGCGGAAAGCAGCGCACTCGCCACGATGGCGTTGAAGGTAACCTCGCGCGCCTCGAGCGGTTCCGCCGCCTGAGCGTTCTCGTCCATCATCCGCGTCAGCAGCGCCTGGTCGAGCGAGCCCCAATTCACGCCGATCCGCACCGGCTTGCCGTATTCGATGGCGGCCTCGATCATGGTGCGGAAATTGCCGTCGTCCTTGCGGCCGATATCCGCGTTGCCGGGATTGATGCGGTACTTGGCCAGGGCGCGCGCGCAGTCCGGGTACTTCTTCAGAAGGATGTGCCCGTTGTAGTGAAAGTCGCCGGCGATGGGCACGCGCACGCCGAATTTCTCCAGCGTTTCGGCGATGCGCGGCACCGCGCGCGCGGCCTCTTCGGTGTTCACCGTTACGCGCACCAGTTCGGAACCGGCACCCGCCAGCGCCATCACCTGGTTGACGGTGGAGGCGGCGTCCGCCGTATCCGTATTTGTCATCGACTGCACCACGATCGGGTGTCCGCCGCCCACGGCAACGCCGCCCACAAGAACCGGAACGGACCGCCGCCGGATGATGATTGCCATAAAAATTCAGTTTATCAGCGCCCGGAAATGCCTGATACAATTCGAGGATGACGAGACGCTTTTGGCTCGCTCCAGCATTCACGGTGCTGGCGGGCGCGGGCTTTCTGGCCACCAATTCGGAAGCCCAGCCGGACACCTTCAAGAAAATCGCCAACGGGGTCTGGTTCCGCGAAGGCGACCTGAAAGGCAAGGGCCACTGTAACAACATCGTGATTGAGATGAAAAACTATCTCATCGTCGTCGATGCGAATTTCCCCAGCGGCGCCGAGGCCGCCTTGCGCGATATCCGCAAGGTGTCTAAGAAGCCGGTCAAATACGTCTTCGATTCGCACCATCACGGCGACCACGCCTACGGCAATCCGGTTTGGGCGAAGGCGGGCGCCACCACGCTGGCCTATATCGGCGTGGCTGAAGAAATGAAGCGCTATGAGCCGAAACGCTGGCTGGAGGCGGCCAAGGAGCGCGAGGATGTGCGCAAGCTCAAGCTTCCCTCCGCCATGCCGCCCGCGCAGACCTTCGATAAGTCTCCTTTCGTCCTCAAGGACGGCAGCCGGGTGGTGGAGTTCCACTTCTTCGGATGGGCCCATACGCGCGGAGACGGCTTCGTCTATCTGCCGAACGAAAAGATTCTCTGCACCGGCGACGCCGTCACCAACGGCCCGTACAATTTCACCGGCGACGGCAACGTATCCAATTGGCCCTCGGTGGTGACCAAGGCCGCGGCACTCGATATCCAGCGTGTTCTGCCGGGCCATGGACCTCCCGGCGGGCGCGAAGTGCTCACCGGCGAGATCGACTTCATGACCCAGCTACGCAAGAACGTCCAACGGGAAATGGCCGCCGGCAAGACCCTGACCGACTTAGTAACTTTGAAGGACGGCCAGGCCGTAGCCACCCGTCTCAATCTACCTTCGGCGGTAGATAACTGGGTCGGTGAATTTCTACCCACGCAGGTAAAAGACACGTTCGAAGAGCTTTCCACGGGAAAGCCGCACGGCGACCTGCCGCACTAAATGCAGCGTAGACATTTTCTCGGGAGTACGTTCACGGCGGCCGCCGCCGAGCCACAGGCTACCACCGAGCCGGGCCGCGATTTTCACGCCCACGGCAACGTCGTCATTGAGCGCGCCGCCTCCGGCCAGCCGCACAAAGGTAAGGTGCTGGCGGCCATCCAGCCGCACTCCGACGATCTGCCGATCTTCGCCGCCGGCACGATCTTCAAACTGCTTGAAGAAGGCTACACCGGCTACCTGATTCGCATGACCAATGACGACATGGCGGGCCCCGGCAACGTCGCCGAAACCGTCGCCGCCAACAAACGCGACAACGACGAGGTCGCGCGAATCTTCGGTATGAAAGGCGTTTTCGACCTCAACTATGGCAACCACAACATGGATGCCATTTCGCCTCCCGAACTCAAATGCCGGCTGATTTTTCTCTTCCGGCTGCTGAAGGTCGATACGGTGGTCTGTTACGACCCATGGGGTCATTACGAAGAGAATCCGGATCACTACGTCACGGCGGCGGGTGTGGAAGCCGCAGCCTGGATGGCGGCGGGCGATAAGGACTATCCAGAGCATTTCGCCGCCGGACTGAAGCCTCACGCGGTGCGCGAGAAGTACTACTTCGGCCGTTTCCAGCAGCGTGTGAATCGCGTGGTCGATACCGCCCGCTGGGTGGAAAAGAAAATCGACGTCAATCTCGCCAATAAGGCCCAAGGCCCGGCCGGCGAGACCGGAGCCAAGCTCAAGGCATCGCTCGCCAGCCAGGGTCTGAGGCTGCCTCTGCTCGAGGGCGACGATTTGGCCGCCAGCCGCAACTACATCCGTGAGTTCGTCATGCGTCGCGACCGCGAGATCGGCCAGGCCTTCGGGCTCGAATGGGCCGAACAATACCACTACATCGGCCCGGAGCCCGATCGTGTGCGTGAGTACGTCCAGCGGAACGCCGTCAAGCTGTAAAAAATGCGTTTCTTATTTCTCTGTTTGGCTTTCTTCCCCGGCGCGGCTTCCGCGCAGAATATTCGTGGAAGCGTGCGCGGTCTCATCGTGGATCCGGCGCATCGTGCCGTCGCCGGCGCTTCCGTTTCCCTCATCGAAACCGAGACCGGCATTCGCCGCACGGCTTCCTCGGAACCCGGCGGCGAGTTCGCCATCGCTCAGATCCCCCCCGGATTCTATCGCCTTGAAGCGGAGCGCCAGGGATTTCAAAAAAGCGTTCAGCCGTTCGTGCTGCGCCTCAATCAGGAACTGCGCGTCACGGTGGAATTGAAGCCTGGCGGCGGTACCGAAACCGTCGAAGTGAAAGCGGCCCGCGAGCTGCTGCATACCGAGACGGCGGCGCGAGGCGTGGCGATCGAGACGCGGCAGGTGACCGGGCTGCCGCTCGATGGGCGCAACTTCGTCGAACTCAGTCTGCTCACGCCGGGCGCGGCGCCCTCGGCCCAGGGTTCGGCCGGATCGGTACGCGGCGAATTCGCGATGAACGTCAATGGCGCGCGCGAAGACGCCAACCTCTATCTGCTCGATGGCATCTATAACGGCGATCCCAAGCTGAACGGCATCGGCGTCCAGCCGCCGGTGGATGGCATCCGTGAGTTTGAAGTGCTGAGTTCGAACTACGACGCGGCTTTCGGCCGCAACGCGGGCGCGCAGGTGAACGTGGTGCTCAAGTCGGGTACGAATGCCGTGCACGGCACCGCCTATGAATTCTTTCGCAACAGCGCACTCGACGCGCGGAATTATTTCGCGCCGCCGCCGGAACCGAAGCCCGCTTACCGGCGCAATCAGTTTGGCTATTCGCTTGGCGGTCCGGTTCGCCGCAACCGTACGTTCTTTTTCACCGACTACGAAGGGCGCCGGGTGGGAGAAGGCTTCACGCGCTTGACGCGCGTGCCCACGCAAGCTGAACGCAGCGGCGACTTCTCCGCGTCGCAGGCCAAGCCGATCGACCCGTTTTCCGGCATGCCGCTGCCCGGCGGCATTCTGCCCCAGGCGTTTCAGCATCCCATCGGACGTGCGATCGCGGCGCTTTATCCGCTGCCCAATCGCGCCGACCCGGTCCAGAACTTCGTCTCGTCGCCCTCGCAGCGCGACCGCTCCGATCAGTTCGACGCGCGCCTCGATCACGCCATGCGCCGGTCCGAGCTTTCCTTCCGTTATAGCTTCGCCGATCGCGATCTGTATGAGCCATTCGCCGGGCCGGCGTTCGCGCAAGTGCCGGGCTACGGCAACCAGGTGCCAAGGCGGGCTCGGAACGTCATGCTGAGCGAAACGCGCACGCTGCATCCGAACCTGCTGAACGAACTGCGCGTGGGCTTCAACCGCGTCGCCAACCGGGTGACGCAGGAAGTCGATGCAGGCAACGTCAATAGCGCCGTCGGTCTGCCGTCGCTCAGTTCGCTCCCGCGCGATCAAGGGCTTAGCTTTCTCACCATCACCGGCTATTCCCCGCTTGGCCACGAGTTCAACAATCCGCAATCGGGTGTCAGTAATACGTATCAATTGATCGAACAACTGAGCTGGAACCGTGGGCGCCACGCGCTCAAGTTCGGCGGCGAGATCCGCAAGCTTCAGCAGAACGCGTTTCGCGACGTGCAGTCGCGCGGGTTCCTGCAGTTTCTCGGCCTCATCACGCGCAATCCGATGAGCGATCTGCTGCTCGGCCTGCCCACCGTTACCGGCGGCGCCACGCTCGACAATCCGCAACACCTGCGCGGCGAATCCTACAACGTGTTCGTCAATGACACGGTGCGCCTCAGGCCCGGTCTTTCGCTGACGCTCGGCATGCGGTATGAGTACAACTCGCCTCCCGTCGATCCGCGCGATCGCGCCAATCTCTTCGACCGTCAGACCGGCGGCCTGGTTCCCGTCGGCTCGGGCGGCGTGCCGCGCGCCGGATACAGTGCCGACCGCAACAACTTCGGTCCGCGCCTGGGGCTGGCCTGGACGCCCGGCGATTCCGGATTCGTCGTGCGCGCGGGCTACGGCATCTATTACGATCTGTCGTCGCTCGCGCCAAGCGAGGGACTCTACTTCAACGCGCCATACTTCAACCTGCGCCTCTATTTGTTCCAGCCCACCTATCCGCTATCGATTCAGAATCCATTTCCCCGCGACTATCCGCTGCAGTTGCCGGTTTCGGCGTTCGCCTTCGATCGTGGCCTGCGCACGCCTTATTCCCAGCAGTGGAACTTCAGCGTGCAGCGGCAACTGGGCGCCTCGCGCGTTTTCGAGGCCGGCTACGTCGGCTCCAAAGGGACGCACCTGCACTCGGCGCGCGATATCAATCAGCCGCGTCCCTCGGCCGCGCCGTTGAACCTGCGCCCGCTGCCGCAATTTGACGACATCACCCAACTGGAGTCGCGCGGCAATTCGAATTACCACTCGCTGCAGATGCGCTTCCAGCAGCGGCTGTCGGGCGGACTGTCGGCGCTGGCGGCCTATACCTACGGCAAGTCGATTGACGACGCCTCGGCGTTCTTTCCGGCCGCCGGCGATCCGAACTTCCCGCAGGATTCGGGCAACATGGCGCTCGAACGGGCGCGGTCGAATTTCGACGTGCGCCAGCGGTTCACCGCCGGCTATTCCTACGACCTGCCTTTGGGAAGAGGGAAGCTGCGCGGCGGCTGGCAGACGCATGGCATCGTGACGTTCCAGACCGGCCGCCCCTTCACGGTGGCGCTGCCGCCGGAATTCGACAACAGCAACACGGGCCGATCGAATCTTGGCTTCGGAGCCAACGACCGGCCGAACGTCCTGCGCGACCCGGCGCTGTCGAACCCCACCCCTGGGCGCTGGTTCGATACGCAAGCCTTCGCGCCGGCGCCCTTCGGTTCGTTCGGCGGCGCGGGCCGCAACATTCTCGACGGGCCGGGCTCGGCGTCGCTGAATCTGTCGGTGTTGAAGAACGTCGCCCTTTCCGAGCGCGCCACGGCGCAGTTCCGCCTCGAAGCGTTCAATCTGGCCAACCGCGCCAACTTCGATTTGCCCGACATTTATTTCGGACTGCCGTCATTCGGCCGCATTCAAAGCGCGCAAAATCCGAGGCGCCTGCAACTCGGATTCAAACTCATTTTTTGAGGACATGTTAGCCTGAAGGATTCATGATAGATCGAAAGCTCCAGGTAATTCCCTTAGGTGGATTGGGGGAGTTCGGGATGAATTGTCTCGCCCTCCGCTATGGCGACGACATCCTTGTGATTGACGCGGGCATGATGTTCCCCGACGCGGAACTGCTGGGCGTCGATATTGTGGTACCCGACTTCAGCTACCTGCAGGAGAACAAGGAGCACGTCCGGGCTCTGATTCTCACTCACGGCCACGAAGACCACATCGGCGGCATACCGTTTCTGCTGAGCCTGATGAACATTCCGATTTACGGGACCGCGTTCACGCTCGCTCTGGTGGAGCGCCGGCTCGAGGAACACCAACTCGAGGAAGATCCCGACCTGGCGGAGGTCGAACCCGGTGAGCGCATCGAGATCGGCCCGTTTCAGATCGAGTTCATCCACGTCACCCATTCGATCGTGGACGCGGTGGCGGTGGCGATCACCACGCCGCTTGGGGTCGTGATTCATACGGGCGATTTCAAGATCGACCCCACGCCCACCGACAATCGCCCCGTCGATCTGCACACGCTGGCCGACTACGGCAAGCGCGGGGTGCTGCTGCTGCTATCGGATTCCACCAACGTCGACCGGCAGGGCTACACCGAAAGCGAACGCGCCGTCAGGCCGCGTCTGGAAGATTGTTTCCGCCGCGCCGAAGGACGCCTGGTCATCTCCTGTTTCAGCAGCTCCATTCACCGGCTGCAGCAGATTCTCGATCTGGCCGCCGACTACGGCCGCCGCGTGGCGTTCATCGGACGCAGCATGACCAGCGTCACCGAAATCGCGCACGACTTGAAGCTGCTCGAAGTGCCCGATTCCATTCTGCTGCGGCCGCAGGATGTGATGTCGACTCCCGCGAGCAAAGTGGTGGCGGTGGTGTCGGGCACGCAGGGCGAGCCGATGTCGGCGATGTCGCGCGTGGCGGTGGATAACCACAAGCATCTGTCCCTGCGCCCCGACGACATGGTGGTGATCAGCGCGCGCATCATCCCCGGTAACGAGAAGGCGATCTACCGCATGATCGACCACGTTTCGCGCCGCGGCTCCGATGTCGTGTATGGATCGATGAATCCACCCGTTCACGTTTCCGGCCACGCGAGCGTGGAAGAGCTCAAGCTGATGCTCAGCCTGGTGCGGCCCAAGTACTTCATGCCGCTGCACGGCGAATACCGCCAGCTTTCCAAACACGCCTCGCTGGCGCACAGCGTCCTGCATCATCACCTCAAAGGCTCGTTCGTCATGGAATGCGGCGAAGTGCTGGAGTTCGATCACACCGGCGCGCGCAAATCGGGGACGGTTTCGGTGGGCCGCGTATGCATCGATTCGGGCTCGGTGGACGAGGTGGTGGAAGATATCGTCATCCGCGACCGACGCCATCTTTCCGAAGATGGATTCGTGCTTCCCATCATCGCCATCAACAAGCAGACCGGTAAGAGCGTCACCCTGCCGGAAATCGTCTCGCGTGGGTTCGTTTCGCTTGAGGACGATCCGGAATTGATGCAGAACGCGCGGCAGGTGGTGGTGAAGACGCTCGATTCCTCTACCGCCGAGGAGCGCTCCGACTGGGGCGTGATGCAGGAAAAAATCCGCGTCGATCTGAGGCGCTTCCTTTCCAAGCAAACCTCGCGCCGTCCGCTCATCATGCCTGTCATTCTGGAAGTGTGATGTTCGCCGTACCGGTCTCTTACCTCGAAGACGCTTCGGGCTATCAGGGGGAAGCCGAAGCGTTGTTCGCTCCCGAATCGGTTGAGGAATTGCGCGACGTGCTTGAGCGTGCGCACGCCAATGCGGTACCCGTCACCGTGGCCGGCGCGGGCACGGGAGTGGCCGGAGGCCGATGCGCCCAGGGTGGCTGGGTGGTTTCGGTGGAGAAGTTCCGCCAACTCGAAATCGGCCAGTCGAGCGCGCGTGTGGGCGCGGCGGTTTCGTTGAAAGATCTACAGGCGGCGGCCGTGCCCACCGGCCAGTTTTACGCGCCCGATCCAACCGAGTATTCGGCGGCGCTCGGCGGCACGATCGCCACCAATGCCAGCGGGTCGCGCAGCTTTCGCTACGGCGACACGCGGCGTCACGTGATGGGGATGACGGTGGTGCTCATCGACGGCACGGTGCTCGAATTGAAGCGCGGCCAGGCGGCTCCCTTCGAGATCCCGTCGCTGCCGATGCCCGCCACCACCAAGCATTCGGCCGGTTATTGGCTCAAGCCGGGCATGGATTATCTGGATCTTTTCATCGGCAGCGAAGGGACGCTCGGTGTCGTTACCGAAGCCGAGGTGCGGCTGCTTCCGAACGTCGCGCATCTGCTCACCGGCGTCGTCTTCTTCGCCTCCGAGGCGGGCGCTCTGGCGGCGGTCGAGGCATGGCGCGGTGTGGACCGTTTGCGCATGCTGGAATATCTCGACGCGGGGTCCATTGAGCTGCTGCGGCCGAAGTATCCCGAGACGCCGGGCGAGGCGCGTGGCGCGCTTCTGATCGAGCAGGAGCTCGATTCCGAAGACTCGCCGGAAGTCGATGCGTGGCTTGATCGTTTGGACGCGGCCGAAGCGATGGGCGAAGCGAGCTGGTTTGCCAGCACCGCCGCCGATCGCGAACGGTTCCGGCGTTTCCGCCATGCGCTGCCTGAAGCGGTGAACGACACCGTGCGCCGTAACGGCTTCCTGAAGCTGGGGTCCGATTTCGCGGTGCCCATCGCCAAGAACGGCGAGATGATGGCGTTTTACCGGCGACGGCTCGACGAGCAGTTTCCCGGCCGCTACGTGATCTTCGGCCACATCGGCGATGCGCACGTGCATGTGAACATCCTGCCTACCTGCCAGGAAGAATTCGATCGCGGCAAGGAATTGATGACGGCTTTTGCCACGCACGCGGTGACGCTTGGCGGCACCGTTGGGGCCGAACACGGCCTGGGGAAACGCAAGGCGCATTTCCTGGAGCTGCAATATTCGCGCCAGCAGCTCGACTCGATGATGGCGGTCAAGCGCCGGCTCGATCCGAAGTGGCTGCTGGGCCGCGGCACGCTCTTCCCTGTTCCGCCGGCGTAATAGAGTATAGGGATGACGCGGACATCCCGAAGAGAGTTCCTGCAAGCGGCTATGGCCTCGGCTGTCGCCGCCAAGGCTGATGCCGCTCCACCGTCCACGGCGGGCGAATGGCGCAACCGGCAATCGGGCATGGCGTACCGTCAGTTGGGGCGCACCGGCTTCATGGTGTCGGAAGTGGTGATGGGCGGCAACACCATCAGTCCCACCAACTACGATCACGTGTTGTGGTCGCTCGATCAGGGCCTGAATTATCTCGACACCGCGCCCGCCTACGGCCGCACGGCCAGCGAGAAAGGTTATAGCCAGGTGCTGAAGGCGCGCAAGCGCGATTCGTTCTTCCTCAACACGAAGATCAGCCTGTGGGATATCAACCGCAACAAGCTCTATCAGGATATTTTCAAGAGCTTGTCCGAATCCGAGCAAAAGAAAATACGAGCGAAAGCAACCGAGGAGATCGAACGGCGGCGCGCGCTCGATCCCGACTATTGGTGCAATTACTTCAACGGACAGAAAGAAGAAATGGAGCAGGCCGCGCTGGCCAACGTGATGGAGAAGAAGTACGGGCGCGGCATCGATCGCGGTAAGAACTACCGCCAGATCATTCTCGATTCGCTGGATGAAAGCCTGGCCCGGCTGGGCACCGATCACGTGGACCTGCTGATGTGTCCGCACGGCGCCTGCTCGGGCTATGAGCTGAAGAATTATCCGGAGATTTTCGATGCCTTCGAAGCCGTGAAGAAGGCGGGGAAGGCGCGCTTTCTTGGGGTTTCGTCGCACAACGACCCGGGCGGAGTGCTCGAAGCGGCGGCTGGAACGGGCAAGTACGCGGCGGCGATGGTGGCTTACAACATCGTCAACCATGGCTATGTGGATGCAGGACTCGAAAAAGCTCGCGCCGCGGGTATGGGTGTGATTGCCATGAAAGTCGCAAAGCCTGTGTACAGCGGCCGGAGCAACGGCCCGGCAGACCCGCCCGAGCGCGTGCAGAAGATCGAAACCGCCGTACCCGGTCCCTTGAAGCGTCCGCAGAAAGCTTACGCCTGGGCGCTGCGTAATCCCAAGCTCAGCGCCGTCATTTCCGAAATCGTGAATCTCGATATCGCCAAGGACAATCTGCCTTTGGCGGCATCGAAATGATACGATCTTAGGCCGATGACGCTCGCTTTATTGACTCTACTGGCGCCGCTCTATGCGCAGGCGCCGCCTTCCGGCGATCCTTCGATTCTTCCGGCCGGAGCGCGGCTCGAACAGATCTTTACCGGCGGCATTCTGACCGAAGGCGTGACGTCGGCTCCCGATGGGACCGTCTATTTCAGCGACATCACGTTTACACACGCCTCCGGCATGCAGGCCGGCCACATCATGAAATACGACCCCAGGACCGGGCAGGTGTCGGTCTACCGGTCCCCCAGCGGCATGTCGAATGGGCTCAAGTTCGATGCACAGGGCCGCCTGCTTGCGGCCGAAGGGGCCGACTACGGCGGACGCCGCATCACACGTACCGACATGCGCACCGGCAAGGCGGAAATCCTCGCCGGGCTGTTCGAAGGCCGTCCGCTGAATTCACCCAACGACATCACCATCGACGAAAAGGGCCGCGTCTATTTCAGCGATCCCCGCTACCTGGGCCATGAGGCCATCGATCAGCCGTTTCAGGCGGTGTACCGCGTGGATCCGGACCGTTCGATTCATCGCATCATCACCGACGCCGGCAAGCCCAACGGCGTTTGCGTGTCGCCCGACCAGCGCACGCTCTACGTGGTTTCGAACGAGAATGGAACCACCGCCATCGGACGGGTGCCCGAAAGCGCTCCCGTGCACCGCGGACGCATGGCTCTGCTCGCCTACGATCTGGCCGCCGATGGCACGGCCAAGTTTCGAAAAGTGATGGCCGACTATGCGCCCGAAGACGGCCCGGATGGACTCGCGGCCGATGTGGACGGCAATCTTTACGTCGCCGTGCGGCGCATCAGCCGGCCGGGCATTGTCGTTTACCATCCCGAAGGTAGGGAACTTGCGTTCCTGCCCACGAAGAATTTACCCACCAACGTTGGCTTCGGACGCGGGGCGGATGCGAACATGCTGTACATCACCGAAGGTGGCAGCGTTCACCGCGTTCGGGTCAACAAGAAGGGCTACCAGCTTCCTTAATTCGGAACGCCCGCGAGCCAATAGCCAGGCCGCGTGCGGACCTTCAGATCCGGCCGCCGTACTTCGACTCGAATCTCGTGCCAGCCGCCTTCCACCTTATTGTTGGGGTTGTAACTCAACAGGTATTGGCTGTGGAGTTCCTCGCCGATCCGGCTGACGGCTTCTTCAAGCGCCTTCTGGCTGACGAAGCCGAACTCGGCGCCGCCGGTAAATTTGGTCAACACTTCGGCGGGGTTGGGAATGAACACCGCTTTGGCCTGGCGGAACACTTCGACAAACGCGGGCAGCACGTTGCCGGTGCCGTGATATTGCTGCATGGTGGTAGGGGTGGCGGCGCCGCCGGCCGGCATGTGGCGGGCTGAAGGCGGGATCGAATCGGGCCGCGGGACGGGCGTCTTCGCCATCAGCGTATTCACGAAGCGGCTCATGTTGACGGTGTAGACCTGGACGTTGTTAATCTCCACCTGCAGCAGCGTCTCGCGTCCGCGGCCTTCGCTGCCCTTATCGCGCGTTTCGGCGATCAGCAGAATGATGCGGCGCCGGTTCTTGTCGCGTTTGGACAGCATGCGCGCGGCTTCGTTGACGGCGTCCCATTGACGGGCTGAAGAACTGCCGGCGTTAATCTTCTCCAGGCCCGCTTTGATCTTGGCGCCGTCGGAGGTGAAATCCTGCATGACTCGGATACGGTGATCGAAGGCGATGATGGCGACGGTGCCCTGCTCGCCGATGACCAGGTTCTCAAGCAGCGGCGCCAGCTTCTTCACCCGCGGCAGAACCTCTTCCGAAGCCCCATCGGCTTGCAGAACCATGACCACATCGATGGGCTGAAACGCCACGTCGACCTTGATGTCCTGCAGCTTGCCGTTGTCCTTGAGCACGAAATCATGCTGCTGCAACCCGTTCACGATGCGCCCTTCACTATCGAGAACGATGGTGGGCGCCACCACGTTGGTAATGAACTGGCGGTAAATCGTGTCGTTTGGATCCTGCGCGAGCAGAAACATCGCGCCGGCCACGCCAATTGCCGCCGCCAATCGAGGAATCTTCATTGGGAATGCTCCGTCTTGCCGACAAGAAGATCTAGCACGTGAGGCACCAAGCCCACGATAGCATTCAAGGATTCCAGGGCGCCTTTGGGAGACCCGGGCAGGTTCACGATCAGCGTTTGGCCGCGAGTGCCCGCCAGCGCTCGGCTCAGGTCGGCCATGGGAGCGATTTGGCGGCCCTCGGCTCGCATGCGTTCGCCGAAACCCGGCAGTTCGCGGTGGATCACGGCGCGCGTGGCTTCGGGCGTTACGTCACGTTCGGCGACGCCGGTGCCGCCGCTGGTGAAAATGACGGCGGCTTCGTTGTGATCGGCCAGCGCGCGCAGGCGCTGCGAGATCATCTCGCGATCGTCGGGGATCACTTCGGTCTTCACCACCCGCCAGCCAAGCTCGGTCACACGGGCGGCGATGGCGGGGCCGGAGCGGTCTTCGCGCTCCCCGCGAAAGCCTTTGTCGCTGATGGTGAGAATCGCGGCGCGGATCATCGCTTGTATGTTCCGCTCTTGCCGCCGGTTTTTTCGAGCAGGTAAAGATCCTGTATCTCGATGCCCTTGTCGAGCGCCTTGGTCATGTCGTAAACCGTCAATGCCGCCACCGCCGCCGCGGTGAGCGCTTCCATTTCGACGCCCGTCGGCCCGGTGATGGTTACCGTCGATGTGAGGCGAACGCCGCCCGGTTCGACGGTGGCTTCCACGTCGGCGTGGGAAATCATCAGGGGATGGCAGAGCGGAATCAGCTCGGAGGTTTTCTTGGCGGCGGCGATGCCGGCAAAGCGGGCGATTTCGAGTGGATTGCCTTTGGGATTGGCGGGCAGCCTGGCCAGCACGGCGGGCGCGATCTTGACGAAAGCCTGGGCGCGGGCCGTGCGCCTGGTGTTGGCCTTGGCCGACACATCCACCATGCGGGCGGTTCCCTTGCGGTCGTAGTGCGAGAGTTTTTTCATTGGGGCAGAACCGCTATCATCTCACCGGCCGTCCAGGCTTCCCGATCGGCGTCCGCCACAAGATAGGCATTGGCACGGGCCATGGCGGCGACGTCGCCTGAGCCTTGCCAGGCCACCGGGGTAAGGCCATTCTCTTTCAGTTCGGCCGGCAGAAAGCGGGTGAGGCCGGTCTTGTGGCGGAAGTCCCTGGTCAGCGGTGCATAACAGAAGGGCAGGGGACTTGAAGAGCGGCCGGCGATCAGTTCGAGCGCGGCGCGCGCAAAGACTTCGAACGTCACCATGGTGGACGCCGGGTTGCCGGGCAATCCAAAGAAAAAGCGCTCGCGCACGCGGCCGAAGACCAGCGGCTGGCCGGGCTGAATGCGCACCCGGTCGAAGTAGAACCCGGCGCCGAGATCGGCGAGCACGCGCTCCACAATGTCGTACTTGCCCGCGGAAACGCCGCCCGAGAGCAGCAGCAGGTCGCTGGTGAGCCCTTGCTCGATGAGCGCGCGCGTGTGGTTGTATTCATCGCGCGCCACCGGCAGCACCACCGGATCGCCGCCCGCCCGTTCCACTTGCGCGGCGAGCGACCAGGCGTTGGAATTGCGCACCTGATAGTCGAGCGGCGCGGCGGCGATATCGACCACCTCATCCCCCGTCGACAGGATGGCGACGCGAGGCCTCGCATAGACCGTGACCCCGGTCATCCCGATGGCGGCGAGCATGGCGATGCGTGGGTAGGTGAGCACTACGCCCTTTGGTACGACGACGGTTCGCTGTCGCGATTCCGAGCCGCGCCGGTTGATGAAATCGCCGGGGGCTTGGGTTCGTTCCGTCAAAATCGTGTTGCCTTCACGCGTCACGTGTTCCACCATCACCACGGCGTCGGCGCCGTCTGGAATGGGGGCTCCGGTCATGATTTCGATGGCCTGGCCTGGGCCGGCCGATGCCGTGGACGGTTCACCGGCGCGGACCTCCCCGATGACTTGGAGGCGGCCCGGCAAATCAGACGAACGTACGGCGAAACCATCGCGGACGGAACGATCAAGTGGGGGATAATCGCGATCGGCGAGGGCGTCGAGGGCTAGCACGCGGCCGGCTGCCCGCGACAGGGCCAATCGTTCCACTGTGGGGTAGGCGCGCAGGCTCAGTACTTTTTCCAACACCGTGCCCCTGGCGTCCTGGAACGATAACGCGTTCACTCGGGGTATTGTACCAACGCTCTGAAAAAGCAGGTTCGACGCCCGCCTTCTGCGCTAAAATCACGAATAAATCACCCGCCGAGGTGCCCACTCGAAGCTGCGCCGCGGGCGCGCAGATTGGCGGAGGTTAGCTTGTGATGGAAACTTATCAGAATGGCGAGACAGAAGCAGTCCGTTTCGGAGCGGACGGCACGCTTCCCGTGGAATTTCCCCGCGTGGTTCTGCGGCAGATTTTGACGTTCGCCGATGCCGGCGTGCGCAAATTGAGCCGCGGCGGGATGGAGGCCGGGGGGATTCTGTTCGGACGGCGCGTGGGCGCCGAGGTGCATGTATTCGCGTGGCGGTCGATCGCATGCGAACACACGCGCGGGCCTGCGTTTCTGCTCTCAAACGACGACCGGCAGGCGCTGGCCAATCAACTGGGCGCCGCCGAGAGCGATCCGGCGTTGCAGGTGCTGGAGCCGGTTGGCTTTTTCGTTTCCCATACGCGTAAGGGCCTGGTTCTCACCGACGAGGACCGCGACCTGTTCGATCAATTCTTTCCTGGTCCCAACCGAGTCTGCATGGTTTTGCACACCCGGAAAGGATTTGCGACCGAAGCGGCGGTGTTCCTTCGCGGCGCCGATGGTCAATTGCTGCCCGAACCTGCGCGGCGCACTTTGACGGGCACCGAGTTCCCGCCGATCGAAATGCCGATGGTGGAGGGACCCGAAGCGGCCGCGGCGGGTTCGGGCGTGCCGCCGCGTCCTCAGGTGGCGGCCCTGCGGCCGGCGGTCTGGCGCCGGATTCCAGGCTGGGGCTATGCCTGCCTGGGCGTTCTGTTGTGCGGCGCGCTGGTGCTGGCCATCCCGATGCGCCGGGCCGCCGGCCGCGACGCGGCCGAAACTCTGCAACTGCGGCTGGAGGACGCCAAGGGGCAGCTTCGCATTGAATGGGACCGCGAGAGTTCTACTATTCGCAAGGCGCAGAACGCGACGCTCTACATCACCGATGGACGTCCGCTGGCGCCGGTTTCACTTGATCGCGATACGGCCCGCAAAGGCTTCATCAACTACGGCCGGTTGAGTGAAGACATCACCGTGAAGCTGGTGGTGAATCGCGACGACGATACGCCCATTCAGGAGCTGGCGCGGTTTGTGGGAGCCCCGGTTCCCAAGGAAGCGTCCAAGGAACTGCTCGAAACGCGGGCGCGGCGCGAGGAGCTGCTGGCGGAGATCCGTAAGCTGCGGGCGCAGATCGAGATGGAAGTGCAGCGCTCGCAGAATCTGGAAAGCTCGGTGGCCCGGATCGAACGGCAAATCGAACGGGGTGCACGCTAGCGCCCTTTTGTGCGTCAATGTAGATAACTGCCCATGCTGTCGATTCTCCTGTCCGCCGCCGCGCTCTGGGCCGGAGAACAGGTTGTGCTCACCAGTGGCTTCCGTTTGCAGGCGGACCGCTTTGAGCGCGACGGCGCGGTAATCCGGCTTTATTCCAGCAGCGGCGTGACC
>CADEFT010000006.1:0-158961 GCA_902826685.1 uncultured Acidobacteriota bacterium | reverse complement strand
GGAACCGGTGAAGACCTTACCCGAGGCCGCAAAGCCCCTCAGCCCGAAGGAACTGATCGACCGCGCGGCCGACGATAGCGGTATTCCACGCGAGTTTCTGCACCTGGTGGCGAAGGCCGAATCGAACTACCAGGTCCATGCCCGCTCGCCCAAGGGCGCTATAGGACTGATGCAGTTGATGCCGGAAACGGCGGCCAGCCTCAATGCCGATCCTCACGACCCCGTTCAGAACGTGGAGGCGGGCACACGCTATCTGCGCGACCTGCTGCTGAAATACAAAGACCATCCCGATCAATTGCGGCGCGCGCTGGCCGCCTATAACGCCGGTCCCGGCGCGGTGGACCGCTACAACGGAGTGCCTCCCTATCGCGAGACGCAGCTATACGTTCACAAGATCGTCGATGCCTATCGCAAGACTTCGGCGGAGCGGCCGTGAGCGTGATCGACGATTACCTGGCCGGAGTGCCCGAGCCGGCGCGGACGACCTTAACCAAAATGTGCGGCGTCATCCGGTCGGTGGTGCCCGAGGGAACCACCGAGACGTTCAGCTATCGCGTGCCCACATTTCACTACAACGGCCCTCTGATCGGCTTCGCGGCCTTCGAGAGCCATTGCAGCCTGTTTCCATTCAATCCATCGGTGATGGAACAGTTCCCCACCGGGTTTGAGAAGTACGAGCTTTCAAAGGGCACCATCCGATTTCCCGTCGGCAGGCCGATTCCGGGCGCGCTGCTCAAGCGCCTGGTGAAAGCCCGCATCGCTCAGAACGAGGCCAAGAAGAGCCGCAAACGGTAATCGCCTCCTGCGTGCGGTATACTCGAAGTTTAGTAACCGGGTCCCCGGGGTGGGAGACGTTCGTGTTCTTTTCCGTACAAGATCTGGAGCTGCGGAAAATCCATTTTGATGTGGATTTTCCACCGGGGGAAATCGACTTTCTGGATCCCGCGCTGCACCAGAACGGCGTGTTGAAGGCCAATGGCGTCGTGGAACTGCTGCCGCACACGCTGGGCGAGATCCGGATCAAGGGTTATCTTCAGGCCGAGGTGGGTAGCGCTTGCGACCGGTGCCTGGAGCCCGCCGCGTTTCGTATCGGCTCGGACTTCGATCTGTTCTACCGGCCTGCGAAAGCGGTGCCGGACGAGGAAGACGCGGAGATCGCTTCCGGGGAAGAAGAGATTGGTTTTTATGAAGGCGACGGCCTCGAACTGGAGGACGTCCTTCGCGAGTTTATCCTCCTGGCGCTGCCCATGCAGATGGTCTGCAAGCCGGAGTGCAAAGGGATTTGCCCGTCCTGCGGGCAGAACCGGAACGAGACTGCCTGTTCGTGCGCGGTGAAGGCGGGCGACGATCGCTGGAAGGCGCTGCGGAACTTGGTAAGCTAAAAGATTCGTCCAACTAAAAGGAAAGATTGAATGCCGAATCCAAAACGTAGACACTCCGCCGAAAGGACGGCGACGCGCCGGGCGCACGACTTTCTCCGCCCCGCGTCGCAATCGGATTGTCCCAAGTGCGGGGAAAAGAAGCTGCCCCACCGTGTGTGCCCCAACTGCGGCATGTACAAAGGCCGGGAAGTTATCGAAGTCGAGCAATAAGCCAACCGCCTTCTATGGTCACCATTGCGGTCGACGCCATGGGGGGCGACCATGCCCCCAAGGCGGAAGTCGAGGGGGCGATCCGCGCGGTTAAGAGCCTACCGGTCGAAGTAATCCTCGTTGGGAAGCAAGACCTGGTCGAACGGGAACTGGATGAGTTTCCGGAATGGCGGAGCCTGCCCATCCGCGTCCAGCATGCCAGCGAAGTCATCACCATGGACGACAGCGCGGCCAAGGCGATGCGGGCCAAAAAAGACAGTTCCATCCGGGTGGCGTCGCGCTTGGTACGCGACGGAGTGGCGCAGGGTGTGGTGTCGGCGGGCAACACCGGCGCTGTGATGGCCACGGCCAAAATGGTGCAGGGCGTGGTGAAGGGCGTGGACCGGCCGGCGCTCGCTTCGGCGTTCCCGACTCTGAAAGGCTCGCCGGTGGTGGTGGTGGACGTTGGGGCGAACGTCGATTGCTCGCCCGCAATGCTCGCGCAGTTTGCCCTGATGGGCGAGATCTATTCCCGTCTGATCTTCCACGTACGCGAGCCGAAGGTGGGCCTTCTTTCGATCGGCGAAGAAGAGCACAAGGGCAACGAACTGACCCGCTCGGCCACCCCGCTGCTCAAGAAGCTGCCGATCCGGTTTATCGGCAACGTGGAAGGCCGCGACGTTTATTCGGGCGCGGTGGACGTGATCGTTTGCGACGGCTTCATTGGCAACGTCGCGTTGAAGGTGAGCGAGGGTTTGGTGGACGTGTTCAAGGGGATGCTGCAGGAATCCTTGAAAGCGACCATTACGCGGCAGATCGGCTACGTGCTTTCGCGCGCGGCCTATGCCGATTTCAAGAAGCGGCTGGATTATTCCGAATACGGCGGCGCTCCGCTGCTTGGGGTGCGCGGCATTTGCATTATCTGCCACGGGCGCTCGAACGCGAATGCGATGAAGAACGCCATTCGGGTGGCGGCGGAATTTGCGGGCGGCAAAGTGCAGGAGCGGATTGAGGAAGAGCTGAAGCAGCAGTCCTGGGAGTAGTTGATGGTGGGAACGAAACTTCATTGGGTAGACGGCCCATGGCCTGGAAACCTGGCGTTGGCCGCCCGGCCTCGTGGTGGGGACTGGATCGAGGATGAAATCGCGAGCTGGCGGCGCGAGGGCGTGGATACCGTGTTTTCCCTGTTGACGGCCGAGGAAGAGGTAGACCTCGAATTGACGGAAGAGAGGGCGGCCGCCCGTGCGCACGACATGGAATTTCTTTCCTACCCCATACCAGACCGGCAGGTTCCGGATTCCGAAGCCGGTCTTGCCAAGGGACTGGCAAGGCTTGAAGCCGAACTCGCGATGGGCCGCAATGTGGTCTTGCATTGCAGACAGGGGATAGGGCGTACAGGGCTGGTTGCCGCTTGCCTGTTCGTGGCCAAGGGAATCGATTCTCAAACCGCCGTGAGCCGTTTGAGTGCGGCGCGTGGCACCGCCATTCCTGAAACATCCGAGCAGCGGCAATGGATCGACCACTACGCCGGGATCGTGACCGCTTCGCCATGAGTTCGCAACCTCCTTTGAGGCCGCTCCATCCAATCAGTTCACTGAGCCTGGCGAAGATAGTCGCGTTAGAGCGGATTTCAGACGAGGAACTGAAACGGTCACTGGCGCCGGGACAATTGCATTGTCTAAAGGCGAGGCCGGATGGCACCATTCTTGACGGCCACCATCGGATACATGTGCTGAGGAGGCGCGGCGAGAATGTCGACGCGCTGCCGCGAGAGATCATCGCTCGGGAAGACTAATCGGGCCATCCTAGCGCTGTTTTTCGGGCGCCGCTTCCTTACCCGCTACGCGCTCCCGCATTTTGTCTTTGTCCCGGGTTCGCTTCAGCTCGGCCCACTCCGCGCGCTGCTTCCCGACATCGGGCGACTGCTGCGCCTCGCGAACTTCGCGTTGTTGCTGGTACCCTTCCTGGCGCAGCTCCGCGGACGTGCCCTTCTGAAAGGTCCCGTCCTGGCGGGCGCGAACTTCCTTCGTGGTGAAGTTGCCGTATTCGACCGACTGCTTGGAGCCCGTAACGGTATTGCCTTTCTCATCCTGCTGCCAGGTTCCCACCTTGCGATTAAATGGGCGATCGCCGTGTTTGTCCGCGTTGTACTGGATCTCGACCGACATGCCCACGCGCTTGCCGCTCTGGTTCACGTCGTGGCTGATCTGCCGTTCCTGGTTGTGCCACGTTCCACCGCCCTGGTTCTGCAGGAAGTTTTGCCGGGCGATGTTGCGGCTGTCGCCGGGATCGGCTCCGTGTTCCGGTGAGATCAGGTGGCCGGCGTCGTCTCCGGTCTGTTTGGACATTTTGCGGGCGCGGGCATCGGCCGCCTCGCCGGCTTCGGTGTGGCGCCAGTTGATGACATCCTCCGACTTGTGGAGGTGATGCCCTGGCTTGGTTCGCGCGGTCTGATGGGTCACTTCTCCGCTGGCGTCTTTTTGCTCGCCGTACTCGAACTGGTGGCGAACATCCTTCTGGTACCGCCACTCAGCGCCGCGGCCTTCGCTTTCCAGGCGCCCCTTGCGCAGATCGTTGAACGCCTGTTCATTGCGCCGGTGCTCCTCCGTGCCGTGCTTTGAGCCGTAGAGCTTTTCGAGGGCGCGCTCTTCCTCAGGAGAACGGCTTTCCTTGCCCTGCTTCATCGGACTTAAGTATATGGGATCGCGTCATCGCGCCGCGCTTTCTCGATCGCGGCGATGTCGATTTTCCGCATCGTCATCATCGCCGCGAAAGCGCGCTTGGCCTGGTCGCCACCAGCGGCCATCGCCTCGGCCAGCGCGCGGGGAGTGATCTGCCAGGAAAGGCCCCAGCGGTCCTTACACCAACCGCACTGGCTTTCCTGGCCTCCATTGCCCACGATGGCGTTCCAGTAGCGGTCCGTTTCTTCCTGATCGTCCGTGGCGATCTGGAAAGAGAAAGCCTCGCTTTGCTTGAATGCAGGGCCGCCGTTCAGACCAAGGCAGGGGATGCCCAAAACGGTAAACTCGACCGTAAGCTCATCCCCTTTTTTGCCGCCCGGAAAGTCGGCGGGGGCTTTGTGAACCCCGGTGACCTTGCTGTCCGGAAAGGTCGCGGCATAGAACTGGGCGGCCTCATGGGCGTCTTTATCGAACCACAGGCAAATCGTGTTTTTGGGCTTCATCTTCTACTCTCCTTTTTTACCGTCCGCCGCGGGCGGCGATCTGCTCGCGCAGGCGCTGCTCTCTGGCCGCTTCTTCCGGCGTCAGAATGTCCGGCGAAAAGTCTTCCGTCTCGAAGATCTGGCGCAACTCGATCTCCGCTTCGCCCTCAAACGGCGCAGGGCTCTTCAGCGCCCAGTCGATGGCCTCCTGCTTCGATTTCACCTGCAGGATCCAGAAGCCGGCAATCAGTTCCTTGACTTCCGGGAACGGTCCATCGATGAGCGTTTTCTTCGGACCGGAGAAGCGGATGCGGGCGCCTTTGGAACTCGGCTGCAAGCCTTCCCCGGCGAGCATCACACCGGCCTTCACCAGTTCTTCGTTGTAGCGGCCCATGGCTTCGATCAACTCCCGTTCGGGCATTTCGCCGGCCTCGGACTCTTTCGTTGCGCGAACGATCATCATGAATCGCATCGGTTTGATTCTCTCCTTCTGCCTGGGAATCGAACGGGGATGGCGGAATTCGACACCTCGCCGGAAAAATTCCCTCGTACGGGAATAGACACGCCACCGTGACATCTTCTTACAAAGGGTCTCCACAAGGGAGCTATACTTGAGGCAGGTATACGAAAGATGAACGCCAAATACGTCAAATTCGCGGGTCTGATCACCGTCATCATCGGCACGCTGGCCTGGCTGGCGGTGGGCGGCATCAAGGACACGCAGACCTACTATAAGACGGTCTCCGAGCTGCGGGATATGAATCCGGAAGCGAAGACGAAGCGTCTTCGGGTGGCGGGCGACGTGGAGCCCGGGTCGATCGTGCGGCGGGGCAAGGAAGTGGAATTCGTGCTGGCCCAGCAGACCGAGAAGCTGCGCGTGATCTACCAGGGCAGCGATCCCCTGCCGGATACGTTTCGCGATCGCGCCCAGGCGGTGGCGGATGGGAAGCTGACGCCGGAAGGCGTCTTCCATGCCACGCGAATCCAAGCCAAATGCGCTTCGAAGTACGAAGCCAAGCCGGGCGGCGGTGGGGCTCCGGTCTATACCGAAAAGAAAGTATCCTAAGCCCGTCTGCGGGAGTCTTAGAGCTTTATGGAAAATTTAGGCGCACTGGCCATCCTGCTGGCATTGTGTTTCTCGGCGTATGCGATTGTCGCGGCGCTGGTGGGCAAGTGGAAAAGCAAGCCCCTGGTGGCGCTTAGCGCCGAACGGGCGGTGTACGCCATCTGGCTGCTGCTCACCACTGCCTCCTGCCTGCTGATCTACGCCTTCTTAACCGACGACTTCCGCAACGCCTACGTGGCCAGCCACAGCAACAAGGCGATGCCGACGGTGTTCAAGTTTTCCGCCTGGTGGAGCGGCATGGAAGGATCGCTGCTGCTGTGGGCTTGGATTCTTTCGAGCTACAGCGCCATCGTGGTTCTCACCAACCGGCGCAAATTTCGCGACATGATGGGCTACGTCATCGCCATTCTGATGGTGACGCAGATGTTCTTCCTGTTCCTGGTTGCCTTCCCGGAGAATCCGTTTCAGGTGCTGGCGGTGGGCAAGGGACCGGCCGATATTCCCGACGGACAGGGCATGGAGCCGCTGCTTCAATACTGGACGATGGTGATCCATCCGCCCACGCTTTACCTGGGGTATGTGGGGTTTGTGGTTCCGTTCGCTTTCGCCATGGCGTCGTTGATTACGCGGCAGCCGGGGGAAGCATGGATTCACACGACGCGCAAATGGACCCTCATTACGTGGGGCTTCCAGGGGGCTGGCGTTTTGTTGGGCGCCGGCTGGGCGTACGCGGTGCTCGGTTGGGGCGGCTACTGGGGTTGGGATCCGGTGGAGAACGCTTCGCTGTTGCCGTGGATCACCGCCACCGCGTTTCTGCATTCGGTGATGATGCAGGAGAAGAAGGGCATGATGAAGGTCTGGAACATGGCGCTGATCGCCATCACCTTCTTCCTGTGCATCTTCGGAACATTTCTGACGCGATCGGGCATTGTCGGATCGGTGCATGCGTTTGCCCAGTCGCCCATCGGCAAGTATTTCGTGATGTTCCTGGCCACCGGCGTGGCGGGCACGGTGTACCTGATTCTCGACCGGCTGGATTACCTCAAGAGCGAAGCGCAACTGGAGAGCGTGGTGTCGCGGGAATCCAGTTTCCTGTTCAATAACCTGCTATTGCTGGCGAGCTGTTTCGCGGTGCTTTGGGGTACGATCTTCCCGGTCATCTCCGAAGCCGTCACTGGTGAGAAGATCACTGTGGACGCTCCGTTCTACAACCGGGTGAACGTTCCCATCGGCCTGTTCCTGATGTTTCTCACGGGCGTGGGGCCGTTGATCGCGTGGCGGCGCTCATCGTGGGAGAGCCTGAAGCGCGCGTTCCGGTGGCCGACGCTGGCCGCCGTGGCGCTGACCGTGGCGCTTGTGGCGATGGGCATTTATCATCCCTACGCTCTGATGTCGTTCGCGCTCTGCCTGTTCGTAACCGCTACCATCGCGATGGAGTTTTATAAGGGCGCGGCGGCGATCCGTTCCAAGAGCGGAAGCAACCTGATTGTTTCGATGGTTGAGCTCACGCACCGCAATACGCGCCGCTATGGCGGCTACATCGTCCATATGGCGATGGTGCTGCTGTTCATCGGCTTCACCGGCGCGGCGTTCAACAAGGATGCCACCGTCGATGTGAAGGTCGGCTCGTCGTATCACCTGGGGCGGTATGACCTCAAGCTGCGCGACGTGCTGGTGGGCGACAACGACAACTACATCTGGCAGAAGGCGGTGATCGACGTTTCGGTGAACGGCAGCCAGGTCGGCACGCTCGAGCCCGAACAGCGCAAGTACAAAGTGAACGGCCGCGGGACTTCGGAAGTGGCCATCCGGCGGCGCCTCAATGAGGATTTGTATCTGAACCTGGCGGCGGTGAACGAAGCGGGCGGCGCGCGCACGGCCACCATGCAGAGCTACGTGTTCCCGCTGGTTTCGTGGATCTGGATCGGGTTCGTATCGCTGCTGCTCGGCACGCTGGTGTGCCTGATTCCGCCGAAGGTCAAGATGCAGTACGTGAAGACCGAAGTGGTCGGATACGTGAAGAAAGATGCCCCGGTTACTAAGTAAGCTTTCGTTGATTCTGGCGGCGGCGCTGTGCCTGGCGCAGAGTTCCTCCGACGTGACCAATCCCAACGTGCGCCGCGTCGGCGAACGGCTGGCCTGTCTGTGCGGGTCGTGCAAGAATACCGTTGCCACCTGCGTGATGCTGGGCTGCCATTATTCGAGCCCCGCCAAAGAGAAGATCGCCAAGATGGCGGCCGAAGGAAAATCGGACCAGGAGATTGTGGATTCGTTTGTAAAGGCGGAGGGCTTGAAGGCGCTGGCGATGCCGCCCGCCGAAGGTTTCAGCCTGCTGAGCTGGACGATGCCGTTCATTGCCATCGGGCTCGGCCTGCTGGCGATTCTGGCGTTTGTGAAGCAGAAGCGGCAGACCGTTCCCGCGGCGGCTCCCCAGATCGACAAAGCGACGCTCGACCGGTATCATGACCAGATCGAGAAAGACTTGGCCAAGCTCGACTGATGATCATCGTTTTCGCAGCGCTTTTGATCGCGGTGGCGGTAGCCCTGGTCGTGATTGTGCGGCCGGCCGACCTGGCCGCGCCCATAGAGGTTTCCCCATTTCAACATCTGGACGACCGCAAGGCGGCCATCTACGATAGCCTGCGCGATCTGCAGTTTGAGTTTCGCGTGGGCAAGCTATCGGACGAGGATTACCAGAAATCGAAGACCGAACTGCAGGCGGAATTGTCGCGTGTGATGGCGGATGTGGACAAACTGAAGCAGGAACTGGGAGTGGCCGCCACGGTGACCGCGGCCAAGCCGCGGAATGTGTGTCCGCACTGCGGCGCGAAGTTCGAGAAGGCGCTGAAGTTTTGCGGCGAGTGCGGCAAATCGATGGGGGCGGGGGTATGACCCGCGCCGCCGTTCTGCTGTTCGCCGCTCTGCCGGTGTGGGCCGCCGTCGACGGCACCGTGATCAATCGCACCACCGGCAAGCCGCAGCCAAACGCGACCGTCACCATCTACAAGCTGGGCCAGGCGGGCATGGAATCGATGGAGAGCGTGAAGTCCGGACCGGATGGGAAGTTCGTCATGCAGGCGACTGCCTCGGGCGGACCGCACCTGGTGCAGGCGGCTTTCGAAGGTGTCACCTACAACAAGATGATCACGCCGGGCGCGCCGTCGACGGGCCTGGAGGTGGAAGTTTATGCGAGTTCACCGGCATCGGCCAGTGTGACGGTGCGGCAGCACGTGTTTATCCTCGAGCCCGCCGGCGGCAAACTTCAGGTGGCCGAGAACATCGTGTATGAGAATCGCGGTACGCGGACGTTCAACGATCCGGCGGGCAGCGTGCGGTTGTATCTGCCGCCGGAAACCGGAGGCAAGGCGCGGGTGATGTGCGAAGGGCCGCGCAGCATGCCGATTGAGCGCACCGCGAAGCTGGTGAAGGACAACGTATACGCCGTCGATTTTCCCATCAAGCCGGGCGAAACGCGCATTCAGGCGACGTATGAAATGCCGCTCGGCACGCCGCCGGTTTGGTCGGTGCGGCTGCTGCACAAGGAAGGCGATACGCGTCTGGCGACACCGCCGGGAGTCACGCTCAAAGGGGAAGGGATTCGCGAGGTGGGCCGCGAGCCGCGCAGCCAGGCCCTGATCTACGAAGCGTCCGGACCGCTGCTGCGGGCGGAAGTGGAAGGATCGGGCGCGATCAGCGGCGGGGAATCGGCGGACGAATCGCCGCAGGTGCAGGAAGTGATGCCGCGCCTGTACGAAAAATGGCCGGTGGTGGTGGGCCTGGCGGGGATGATCCTGGCGCTGTCGCTGGCGCTGCTTTACCGCGCCCAGCTTCCCGAACCGGGAAAGGAAAACAAGCGCGGATGAACGCCGTCGAAGCCGGCGGGCTTTGGAAATACTATGGCGACTATCCCGCTTTGCGCGACATCCGCTTCGGCGTCGAGCCGGGCCAATGCCTCGCCCTGCTCGGCCGCAACGGAGCGGGGAAGACCACGCTGCTGCGCGTGATGGCGGGTCTTACCGCCGCGCAGCGGGGCGAGTTGAAAGTGTTCGGACGGCCGGTGCGCGATGGGCAAGCGCGCGCTTCCATTGGGGTGCTGGGCCATGGCATCGGCGTCTACGAAGAGCTTTCGGCGTTTGAAAACCTGCGCCTGTTTGGAAGTCTGTATGGCGTGAAGGACGCGGCGGGGACGGCGCGCGCCTGGCTCGACCGTGTGTCGCTTGGGAACGTCGGCGATTCGCTGGTGAGGGAATTTTCGCGCGGGATGCGCCAGCGTCTGGCGGTGGCGCGCGCCTTCCTGCATGAACCGCCGCTGCTGCTGCTCGATGAGCCGTTCACCTCGCTCGACGACCGTTCGATCGCCCTGCTGCAAGCCGTGCTGGCCGAATCGTTGAAGCGAGGCGCCACGGTGATTCTCTCTACGCATCAACTGCGCGAAGCGATGGAACTGGCGACGCACGTGCTGCTGCTCGACCGCGGGAAATTGACGTTCCATGGGCCGCGCCCGGCGGAGATGCTGGCCGATCCCACCTGGCTTTACCGCCGGCACGGGGAGGCGTAACGGCCGTGTTCCTCCGGCAGGTGTGGACCGTTTGCGCCAAGGACCTGCGCTCGGAACTGCGCACGAAAGAGGCGCTCAATTCGTCGCTCGCTTTCGCGCTCACGATCCTGCTGCTGTTCAGTTTCGCTTTCGATCCCGGCGCCGATCAGATTCAGGAAATCTCGGGCGGGCTGTTGTGGATGTCCTATGCGTTCGCGGGCGCGTTGATCCTCAACCGCAGTTTCGCGCGCGAGCTGTTCAACGATTGCCTGGACGCGCTGATTTTCTCACCGGTACCGGGCGCGGCGCTGTTTCTGGGGAAGGCGCTGGCCAGTTTTGTGCTGCTGCTGATCGTGGAACTGGCGTGCCTGCCTGTTTTCGGCATTTTCTACAACGTGGCTTGGGCGGACCGCTTCGGCTGGCACCTGTTCGTGCTGGTGCTGGCGAGCTGGGGCTTGACGGTGGTGGGCACGATGTTCAGCGCCCTGACGGTGAATCTGCGCATGCGGGAATTGATGCTGCCGATGCTGCTCTATCCGATGATGATTCCGGCGCTGATGTCGGCCATGCACCTGACGACGGTGCTGATGTCGGGGCAGGCCATTGGCGGCGATCATTGGATCTGGGTGAGACTGCTGATTGGAATTGATATCATCTTCACCGCCTTGGCCGTGGCCCTGGTGGAAGTCGTGCTGGTGGGGTGAACCATGCGAACCAAAGTCATCTACGCGCTGTCGATTTTCGCGGCCCTCATGCTGGTCCGCAACCTGTATGTGATCTTTCTCGGCCTGCCGGACGAGAAAGACCAGGGCGCCATCTATCGCATCATCTTCTTCCATGTGCCTTCCTGGTTTACGTCGTTTGCGATGTTCATCGTCTCGGGCGTGGCGAGCGGTCTGTACCTTTGGAAGGGACGCCAGCGCAACGATGAACTGGCGGTGGCGGCGACCGAAGTGGGCACCGTCTTCGTGGCCATCGGTCTGGCGACCGGCATGATCTGGGCGCGCATCATCTGGGGGATCTGGTGGACCTGGGACGCGCGGCTGACCTGGGCGTTGATTACGTGGCTGATCTATGCGGGCTACCTGATGCTGCGGCGCGGCATCGACGATCCGACGGCGCGGGCCAGGCTTTCGGCCGTGTTCAACATGTTCGCTTTCACCAGCGTGATGATTACCTACAAGGCGATTGAATGGTGGCGGACGCAGCACCCGGCGCCCGTGTTGACGATCCGCGGCGCAGACGGCCTGATGGATCCGCTGATGGAGCGGATGCTGTATCTCAACTGGCTTCCGATGCTGGCGCTGGCGGTGGTGCTGGTGATGATCCGGATGAGGCAGGAAGGCGAGCAGCGTGAGATTGAATCGCTGCGCCGGATGGCGCACGCGCTTTAAACGGAGACGGCAATGGACGCACGAAATTTCACCTACATGTTCTACGGCTTTGCGGCGGTGTGGGTCATTGTGGTGGTATATGTAATTTCTTTGGTGATGCGCGAAGGAAAGCTGCGCCGGGAGTTGGATGGCGTGCGGCGCATGTTGGAAGACAAAGAGGCGAAACGATGAACCGTAGAAATTTACTCAAGATGGCCGGCGGCGCCGCCGCCACGTTGGCCGCCCGCGATGCCGCGGCCCAGGAACGCACGGCCCGTGCCGTGCGTGGGTTGCCTTCGCCAAAGATTAAGGATGTGCAGGTGATACAGACGGCACCCGCTGGATTGCGGCTGCCGGTGGTGAAGATTCTCACCGATCAGGACGGCCTCTATGGCTACGGCTGCGCGTGTTTCACGCAGCGCGCCGACCTGGTGGTCCCCGCCGTCGAGAGGTATCTGCGTCCGCTGCTGATCGGTAAATCCGCGGATCGTATCGACGACTTGTGGCAGGCGATGTACAACTCCTCCTACTGGCGCAATGGGCCGGTGCTCAACAACGCCATCAGCGGCGTGGATCAGGCGCTGTGGGATATCAAGGGGCGCCAGGCGAGTCTGCCGGTCTATCAACTGCTGGGCGGAAAGGTCAGGGAAGCGGCCGATTGTTACGCCCATGCTTCGGGCGGCGAGATTCAGGAATGCGTCGATCAGGCCAAACAATGGATGGAGCGCGGATTCCGCCATGTTCGCGTGCAGGTTGGCGTGCCGGGCATGGCGGGCTATGGCGCGGGCACGCGCGGAGCGGCCACGGCGGCCAAGGCCCTGCATTCCGGACAGGTGTTTGAACCGGCCGCCTACATCCGGCGCGCGCTCAAGCTGTTTGAGGAGTGCCGCAAGCAGTTAGGCGATGACATCGAATTGTGCCACGACGTTCATGAGCGCATCACGCCCACGCAGGCCGTGCAGATGTGCAAGGACGTGGAGAAGTTCAAGCTGTTCTTCTTCGAAGATCCACTCTCGCCCGAGGATATCGCCTGGTTCCGGCTGATCCGCAATGCGTGCACGACTCCCATCGCGATGGGCGAACTGTTCAACAGCCCGCATGAATGGAGCCCGCTCATTTCCGAACGGCTGATCGACTTCATGCGCATGCACGTCTCGCAGATGGGCGGGCTCACGCCGGCGCGCAAGGTGGCGATCATGGGCGAGCACTACGGCGTGCGGACCGCCTGGCACGGGCCCGGCGACGTTTCCCCCATCGGCCACATGGCGAACGTGACGCTGGACGTGGTGAGCTACAACTTCGGCGTGCAGGAGTATTCGCCCTTCAATGAGCGCCTGCAGGAAGTATTCGACGGCTGCCCGGAGCAGAAGGACGGCTACCTGTGGGTGAGCGAAAAGCCGGGCTGGGGCATCGAGGTGAACGAAGCGGCGGCGAAGAAGTATCCCTTCGGCGGCAACGATCGCGGCGAGCGCGGACGGTTGAATGGCGGATGGGGCGAAGTCCGCAAGCGCGACGGGCAGATCATCAAGCAGTAACCGGGGCGAAGGCGTAGCGGAAGCCGTTGCGTGCCAGTTGCTCCAGTTCGATGCGAGTGAAGCCGAACCGTTCGGCGGCGAGCGCGTATTCCTGGTTCAGAGTGCATCCGAACATCGGCGGATCGTCGGTGTTGAGCACCACCGGCACGCCTGCGTCGAAAATCTTCCTTACAGGGTGCCGATCGAGCGTGGCCACGACACCCGTGCGCACATTGCTTGAGATGGAAATCTCGAGCGGCACCTGGCGGCGGGCGAGCAGTTCGAGCAGGGCCGCGTCGGTGTGGGCGGCGATGCCGTGGCCGATCCGCTCCGCTCCGATGGCGAGTGCATCGCGGACCGACTGCGCACCGGTGCTTTCGCCCGCATGGCAGACCAGACGCAGCCCCCGGTCGCGCGCTTTCTGAAAAACATCGCGATACCAGAGCGCGGGGCCATGCGCTTCATCGCCGCCCATGCCGAAGGCGATGACACCGTCGTCGTGGCGCTCGGCGGCCATTTCCATGGCGGTGTAGGCGGGAATGGGTCCCCACTGGCGCGTGACGTCCCAGATCCAGAAGGTCTTGACGGGCGAAGTGGCGGCGGCGCGGAGCAACTCTTCATGAATGGCCGCGAGATCGAGGCTCAGCCAGAGCGCGACTCCGGCGGCGACGGTGATTTCGGCGTAGCGGACGTTCTGGGCGGCAAGGGCTTCGAGCAGCCGCCGCGCGGCAATGCCGTATTCGCGCGGGCCGCGCAGGTGGCGGGCCACCCAGGCGAACGCCTTCAGGAAGCCCGTGAAATCGGTGTAGGCATAGCGTTGGCGTACTTGTTCCAGCGTCACCGATGGGTCGATTTCACGCAGAGTCTCCGGCTGAATCGAGCCTTCCAGATGGACGTGCAACTCGGCCTTGGGCAAGCTCTGAATGAAATCGAGCATTGCTGCCATAATAGCCTCTGGTGATTTCATCCGAGATCGATCAAATCGTCGACGGGTCGCACGGGGACCCGTTCAAGATATTGGGTCCGCACGCGACATCGGGCACCGCCTGGGAAGTACGCGCGTTCTTGCCTGGAGCGGAGCGGGTTTTCGTGCAAAGCGCGGGCGGACGCACGCCCATGAAGCAGCGGCACGAAGCAGGGTTCTTCACGGCCGCCATGGCCGGCGCGCCAGGCGCCTACAAACTGGCGGTGGAATATCCGCTCAAGCCGGTGGAGATTGAGGATCCCTACCGGTTTCCACCCCTGCTTTCCGCCTACGACCTGCACCTGCACGGGGAAGGCACGCTCGCGCAGGGGTGGCGGACGCTTGGTGCGCATTTCGACGAATGCGAAAGCGTGAAGGGTGTGCGGTTCGCGGTGTGGGCACCGAATGCGCAATCGGTTTCGGTGGCCGGCGATTTCAACCAGTGGAACGCGAACATGTATCCGATGCGCCGCCGCGACGGAGGCATTTGGGAGTTGTTTCTGCCCGCGCTTTCAAAGGGCGCCAATTACAAATTCTGCGTGACCTGGGTTGGCGGGCACCGGCAGTTGAAGACCGATCCCTATGGCTTTTACTCGGAAGTGCCGCCGGCGACGGCGTCGCGGGTTTGGGGCGTGCCGGAATACGAGTGGCGCGACGGCGAATGGATGGACCATCGCGCCAAGACCGATTGTTTGAAGCAGCCGATGGCGATCTATGAAGTCCACATGGAGTCCTGGCTGGAAGGCGAGAACGGACGAACGCTGAGCTATCGGGACCTGGCCGAAAAGCTGGTGCCTTATGTCAGGGACATGGGGTTCACGCATATCGAGATGATGCCGGTTCTGGAGCATCCGTTCGCCGGTTCCTGGGGGTATCAGGTGACCGGGTTCTTTGCGCCCACCTCACGATTCGGGCCGCCGGAAGACCTGATGTATTTCATCGACAAGTGCCACGAGGCGCGGATCGGAGTAATTCTCGACTGGGTGCCGGGACACTTTCCGAAAGACGCGCACGGACTGGCGCGATTCGACGGCACGGCGCTTTATGAACATGCCGACCCGCGGCAGGGGGAGCATCTCGATTGGGGCACGCTGATCTTCAACTACGGGCGTAACGAAGTGAAGGCGTTTCTGCTCTCGAGCGCGCTGTTCTGGCTGCGCCACTTTCATTTCGACGGCCTGCGCGTGGATGCCGTGGCGTCGATGCTGTATCTCGATTACTCGCGCAACCAGGGCGATTGGATTCCAAACCAGTACGGCGGGCGCGAGAACCTGGACGCCATCGGCTTTCTAAGGCGGTTCAACGAACTGGCTCATGAGGTGCCGGGCGCGTTTACGGTGGCCGAGGAATCGACGTCTTATCCCGGTGTTTGCCGGCCCGTGTATCTGGGCGGCCTGGGATTCACGATGAAGTGGAACATGGGGTGGATGCACGACATGTTTCATTACTTCAAGATGGACCCGATTCATCGTAAGTTCCATCATCACGACGTTACTTTCAGCCTGCTTTACGCGTTCACGGAGAACTTCCTGCTGCCGGTCTCGCACGACGAAGTGGTGCATATGAAGGGATCGCTGATCGGCAAGATGCCGGGCGATGAGTGGCGGAAGTTCGCCAACGTGCGCGCGTTTCTCGCTTACATGTGGACGCACCCGGGCAAGAAGCTGCTGTTCATGGGGCAGGAGATCGGCCAATACGAGGAATGGAGCGAGAAGCGCGGTATCCGCTGGGAACTGCTGGCATTTGCCTATCACCGCGGCCTGCAGTCGATGGTGCGGGAGCTCAACCGGCTTTATCACACCGAGCCGGCGCTCTATGAAGTGGATTTCCACTGGGACGGATTTGAGTGGATCGACCTGGCCGACGTCGATCAATCGGTGATCGCTTTCCTGCGTTATTCGGCCGGCCGGCGCGAGTTTCTGGTGGTGGTTTGTAACCTGACTCCGGTGCCGCGGCACGGCTACCGCATCGGCGTACCACGGCCGGGTATCTATCGCGAGTTACTGAATACGGATGCGGCGCAGTTCGGCGGCAGTAACGTTGGCAACGGCGGGGCGGTTCAGGCGTCGCCGCAGCCGTGGCAGGGACGGCCGGCCAGCGTTGTGCTGACGCTGCCTCCGATGGCCGTGCTGGTGCTGAAGCCCGAGCCCGGCCTATCGGCGTAGTTCGATGGCCAGAGCGTCGAGCGCGATGCCCTTTTGAATGTTGCGCCGGGAAAATTCCACCAGATCGTCCAGGCGCGCCGTGAAGCGGCGGATCCAGTCGAAGCTAACGGCGCCGGCGATGCGCGCCAGTTGTGCCTGCAAGTCGGGATTGCGCGCGGGAGGGCAGCCTTCGCGCAGCAGCAGCACGTCTTCCAGCAGCGAATAGAGAATACGGATGTAGTAGTCGAGCTTCTCGTTCTTCGAGGCCGAGATGGATTCGGAATGTTTCACCCAGGCGGAGAACTTCGCCTGCCCGCTTGAGACATCGAGCAGAGCCAGCATGCGCTGCCGGCGTTTGTCCCATTCTTCAAGATCCATGGCCACGGCCACGCCGGGCGAGCCGCAGGCCAGACGAAGGCGCCGGTCGTCGTGGCTCCATTGGCGCGAGGCGGCAAAGGCCTGCATGTCCTCCACCGGCAGGGTGGAGAGATGGAAGATCAACGAACGCGAGCGGATGGTGGGCAGCAGGTCGTAGAAATTTTCCGCGGTGGAAACGATGATCAGGTGATCGGGCGGCTCCTCGGTGATTTTCAGCAGCGAGTTGGCGGCCTGTTCATTGGCACGGTCGAGGTGGTCGATCAGAAAGACGCGATACTTGCCACGGCTCGGCGTGAACTGCGCGCGCTCCTTGAGCAGGCGCATTTGCTGAATGGATAGCTGGCGCAGCGGGCCATCGGGCGGGAAGGTGAGAAAGTCGGGATGGGTGGCGAACACCAGCGGATCTTCGGCGCGTTTGTCGCTTGGCAGTTTGTCACGCTCGCCGATACGTTCCAGGTTTTCGGGCAGGCTCATATCGTCCTGTTCGATTTTGGCTTCGCCGCCCAGCAGAGTCGCGGCAAAGCGCCGGGCGAGCGTAGCTTTTCCGACGCCTTCGGGTCCGGCGAGCAGGATGGTCTGCGGAATGCGATCCCGCTCGATCATGCGCCGCAGGGAGGCGGCCACCGCCTGGTTGCCGTGAAAATCGGGGAACGGGGTCAAACGCCTAGCTTAGCAGCGTCGATTTCTTCGCCGATGACAAACAGCGTGCTGCCTTTGCGAGCCACGGCGCCGAGGTATTCCATCATGAGCACGCCATTGCGCGGCGAGCGGATGTCGAGTGGCGCCGAGGTGTGATCGGCGAAATCGTGCAGACGCCCGAGCACGTCGCCCTCGCGAACCGAAGCGCCCATGGGGACGGTGGGCTCCCAGATGCCATCGCGCGGGCAGGGCGTGTAGTAGGTGAGCTCGGGCGCGGCGACGAACTTCGGTTCGTGCGTGCGGGTGGGGTCGATGCGGACCACCGGTCCATCGATGTGGCCATAGTGCCGCAGCACGTTCAGACAGCCGTGGTAGCCGTGCTTGACGCCTTGAATGCTGCACGATTCGCCGGCGCCGAACTCGCTGCCGATGCTGATCTTGCCTTCGTCTTCGGCTTCATCGGGCAGCAGGCCGGAATGCAGGGATCGCGAATAGATCATGACCACCGGCGTATCGAACAGCCGCGCGACCAGGGCGGTTTCGGCCTGCTGGGCTTTGTCGGGAATCGGGTGGAACGAAGTGCACATGGCGAACGCGCCTTCCTTTCCGCCGGAGTGCATGTCGATGACGACGCGCACCTGCGGGAAGACGAAACGCTTCACGAAATCGGCGATGCGATAGGTGACGGTGCCGCGCGGGTTGCCGGGGAAGGCGCGGTTCATGTTGACTCCGTCGAGCGGCGATTCCCGGCGGGCCGCGGTGCAGGCGGGCTCGTTTAGCTGAGGGATGAGAATAACGCGTCCGCGAATGCGTTCGGGGTCGAGATCGTGGCAGAGGCGCTTGACGGCCACCTGTCCTTCGTATTCGTTGCCGTGGTTTCCTCCGTTGAAATAAACGCCAGGCGGCTGGGAGGCGGCGGGCAGCAAGCCGTTGATCACCGTGAGCGGCATCAGGACGAAGCCCCAGGTTCCATCCATTCCGAAGGCGACCTGATAGTGATGTTTGCCGGGCCGGGCGAAATCGATCTCGGAGGCGTTGTATATAATTTGAGGCATCTGACGTGTTCCTAATCTATGCGCTCCTGCTGGCTTGTTGCAATCGCCGTTTCTTCGTGGGCCGCGCCGCCTCCGCAATTTGAGAAAGACATCCTGCCGCTGTTTGAAGCCAAGTGCGTGAAATGCCACGCCGGGGAAGCGGCGCAAGGCTCGCTTGACGTGCGGACGCGGGCCACGCTGCTCAAGGGCGGCAAATCGGGTGCGGCGTTTCTGTCCGGTGAACCGGACCGCAGTGTCCTTTATTTCCGCCTGCGTTCAGGACAGATGCCGCCGGGCGGGCCGAAGCTGGCCGATGCGGAATTGGATTTGGTGCGGCGGTGGATTGAAGTGGGCGCTCCGGCCGAGAGCCCGGAAGCCAAGCCGGCCCTGGGACACATCACGGAAAAGGACCGGAAACATTGGGCGTTTCAGCCACCGGCGCGGCCGGCGCTGCCGGTGGTCAAGGCGCGGACGCAGGTGCGGACACCGGTGGACCTGTTTGTACTGGCGGCGCTGGAACGCAAGGGTCTGGCGATGAATCCGGAGGCCGACCGGGCGGCGCTGTTGCGGCGGGTGAGCTTCGATTTGACCGGTCTGCCGCCGGCGCCCGAGGCTGTGGATGCCTTTCTCAACGACCGTTCGGCGGATGCGTATGAGCATGCGGTGGACCTGCTGTTGGCCAGTCCGCGCTACGGTGAGCGCTGGGCGCGGCATTGGCTCGACGCCGCGGGCTATGCCGATTCCGAAGGCGTGCTGGATGCCGATGTGGTGCGGCCGAATGCGTGGCGCTATCGCGACTACGTGATTCGCGCGTTCAACTCCGATAAGCCTTACGACCAGTTCCTGCGGGAACAGATCGCCGGCGACGAGATCGGCGAGTATTGGAAGCACGACCGTCTGCCGCGCGATGTGGTGGAGAAGCTGGAAGCGACGGGGTTCCTGCGCACGGCGGTGGACGCGACACGGGAGGATTTCCTTCCCAAGGACTTCGCCGAGTATCAGTGGCGCACGCTGTTCGACACCGAGCAGATTCTGGTGTCGTCGCTGCTGGGGCTGACCATTCAGTGCTCACGGTGCCACGACCATAAGTACGAGCCGATCACGCAGCGCGATTATTACGCCGTGCAGGCGGTGCTGGCCAGTGCGATCCGGCCGACGGGGCCCGTGCTCCCGACGTATAAGCGCCTTGTCGTGGACGCTCCAAAGGCTGAGCAGCAGCGGGCGGAAGAGAATAACAAGCCGCTCGATGCGGTGGCCAAGGCGTTGCGCGATTTGCAGAATGCGCGGCGGCAGCAGTTCCGCGCCATGCATCCGAAGAAAGATCAAGCGACCGAGGAAGAGTTACGGGCGGCGTTTTCCGATTACGGGGCGAAGATGGAGGCGGCCACCGCCGAGTTGAAAGAGACCGAGGCGAAACGGATCGTGCTGCCTACGATCCGCATGTTGAACGATATCGACACGGCGCCGCCGCCCACTCATGTGCTGCTGCGCGGCGATCCGTTGAGTCCGGGTTCCGCTGTGTCTCCCGGTGTGCCGGAGGTGCTGTGGACGGCGCCCGAACCCTATAGCGCGCCTGCCATCGCCGAGGGCGCGAAAACCACGGGACGGCGGCTGGCGTTCGCCAACTGGCTGACGCAGCCCGGCCATCCGTTGACGGCGCGAGTGATGGTGAATCGCGTCTGGGCGGGCCACTTCGGATCGGGCATTGTGGCGACGCTGGATAATTTCGGCAAGTCGGGCGCGGCGCCCACGCATCCGGAACTGCTCGATTGGCTGGCGTCGGAATTCGTGCGCGAAGGCTGGAGCGTGAAGAAGCTGCACAAGCTGATGGTGATGTCGGCGGCGTACCGGCAATCGGCGGCGGCGCGCGCGGACGGGTTGGAGATGGATGCCGATAACAAACTGCGGTGGCGGATGACGCCGCGGCGGCTCGAGGCCGAAAGCGTGCGCGACGCGATTCTCACGGCTTCGGGCGAGCTCGACATCCACATGTTCGGCGAGCCTGTGAAGACGGTCACCAAGCCTTCCGGGGAAGTGGCGCCGGAGAAAGACGACGCAGCCGGGCGGCGCTCCATCTATCAACTGGTGCGGCGATCGGTGCCGCAGAGCTTTTTGAATGCCTTCGACGCGCCGCCGATGGAGATCAACTGCACGCGGCGGGTGACCACGACGTCGGCCACGCAGGCGCTGGCGTTGATGAACGGCGAGTTCGTGACGGGGAAGGCGCGGCAGTTTGCGCGGCGTGTGTTGAACGGCGCCGAGGGCGACGGCGCGCGGCTGCGGCATGCGTTTCGCATCGCGCTGGCGCGGGAGCCGAAGCCCGCCGAAATCGACCGCATGATGACGTTCCTGAAAAAACAGGAGTCCCTTTACGCGGATGCGCCGGAGGCGGAGCGGCAGCGGCTTGCCTATGCCGATTTGTGCCAGGCGCTGATGGGCGCCAACGAGTTCGTTTATCTGGATTGAAGCCATGAGTCACGTTCTTCATACGCCGATCCGGCGGTTGCTTACGCGGCGCGATGCCTTGCGCAATCTGCATGTCAGCCTGGGCGGTATGGCGCTGGGGTCGCTGCTGCAGGCGGCGCCGGCACGGTTCGATATGCTGCCGAAGCAGCCGCATTTTCCCGCGCGGGCCAGGCGCGTGATCCTGCTTTTTCAGAACGGCGGTCCCAGCCAGATGGACCTGTTCGACCCCAAGCCCGAACTGCGCAAGCGCCACGGCCAGGCGCCGGGCGACGGGTTCATCAACACCGTGGACATCAAGAAGACCGGCACGTGGATGGGGAGTCCGTTTCAATTCACGCGGCACGGACAATGCGGCATGGAGCTTTCCGAACTGCTGCCTGGACTGGCGCGCCATGCCGACGACATCACGTTAATCCGCTCGATGGTGAGCGAGCATTCCAACCACGAACAGGCCATCTGGTATTTCAATACGGGGCTGACAACGCCGGGCCGCCCCTCGATGGGATCGTGGGTGGTGTACGGGCTTGGCACCGAGAATCAGAATCTGCCGGCGTACGCGGCCATCCTGCATCCCAAGGGGATGCCGATCGACGGCACGCGCAATTACTCGAGCGGGTGGATGCCGCCGTTGTACCAGGGCCTGGCCATGCGCGCCGAAGGCAATCCGGTGCTGAACCTGAAGCCTGCCGGGCCGGCAGAAGCGGCGTCGGCGCGGCTGGAGCTGATGCAGGAGATGAATCGCGAACATCTGCGGACGCGCACCGATCAGTTGGATCTCGAGGCGCGGATTGCGAGCTATGAACTGGCGGCGCGGATGCAGATGGCGGCAACCGATGCGTTGGACCTGGCGCGGGAGCCTAAGGCGATGCACGATCTTTATGGCACCGGCGATCCAGAATCGGGCATTCATGGGCGGCAACTGCTGCTGGCGCGGCGGCTGGCCGAGCGCGGGGTGCGGTTCGTTCAGGTGCTGCTGCACAGCCAGCCTTGGGATACGCATTCGAAGAACGAACAGGGCAACCGCGAGATTGCGCGGCGCACCGACGGGCCGGCGGCGGCGCTGCTCACCGATTTGAAGCAGCGCGGCATGCTGGACGATACGCTGGTGATCTGGGGCGGGGAGTTCGGGCGTACGCCGATGGCGGAGGGCAAGGACGGCCGCGATCACCACAAATTCGGATTCTCGCTGTGGCTGGCGGGCGGAGGTGTGAAGCGCGGATGCGTGTATGGCGCCACCGATGAGTTCGGGTATCACTCGACCGTGCAGCCGGTCAAGATGGCCGATTTCCACGCCACCGTGCTGCACCTGTTGGGGCTCGATCACGAGCGATTGACCTATCATCATGACACGCGGGATGAGAAGCTGACCGATGTGCGGCCCGCGAAAATCGTGCGAGGAATTCTTGCTTAACGTTATGTTCCTGACCGCGCTCACCGCCTTTGCCGAAGAGCGTCTTTACGAACCCGTTCCCTTGACCGAGCCGGGGAGCTTTACCGAACACATCGAAGGCCCGGCTGTCGATGAGGCGGGCCATATCTACGCCGTCAGTTTCGCCAAACAGCCCACCATCGGGCGTGTGACGCCGCAAGGCAGAGGCGAGATCTGGATCGAGTTCACCAACGGCAGCCTGGGAAACGGCATCCGGTTCGACAGGCGCGGATTGATGTACGTGGCCGACTACGCCAGGCACAACGTGCTGCGCATCGACCCGAAGACGCGCCAGGTTTCCGTGTTCGCGCACAACGCGGAGATGAATCAGCCGAACGACATCGCCATCACGCTCAAAGGCGAGTTCTATGCCAGCGATCCGAATTGGAAGAACGGCACCGGGCAGGTATGGTTTGTGGACGGCAAGGGGAAGACACGGCGCGTGGCTTCGGACATGGGCACCACCAACGGCATCGAAGTGAGCCCGGATGGCAGGACTCTATACGTGAACGAATCGGTACAGCGCAAGGTGTGGGCGTTTCAGATTGAGCGCGATGGCGGACTTTCGGGGAAACGGCTGCTGATCGAGTTCCCCGATTTCGGGTTCGACGGCATGCGCTGCGACGTGGACGGCAACCTCTACATCACGCGTCATGGCAAGGGCACGGTGGTGAAAGTGTCGCCCGAAGGAAAAGTGCTGCGCGAGATTCCGGTGCTGGGCAAGATGCCCACCAACATCTGCTTTGGCGGGCCGGATGGCCGGACGGCGTATGTGACCGAGGTGGAACACAAACGGCTGGTGCAGTTTCGCGTGGAAAAGCCGGGGTTGGAATTCCGCCGCTGGGCCAAGCGATGAAGATCGTTTCGCTCGACACGCTGGATATCCGGTATCCCACGGTGCGCCTGGGCATGGCGGGATCCGATCCGCGGCACCTGGCGCCGAACTATTCCTGCGCCATTACGATTCTGCGTACCGACAGCGGATTGGAAGGCCGGTCGCTGGTGTTCACCATCGGCGCCGGAACGGAGATTCAGACCGCGGCGATTGAAGCGCTGCGCCCATTCGTGGTGGGCCGCGATCTGGAGGACTTCATCGCCGAGCCGGGATTGTTCGCGCAATCGCTGGCCGAGCATCATCAGCTCCGGTGGCTGGCGCTTGGTGTGTATCGCATGGCAGTTGGCGGCGTGGTGAATGCGTTGTGGGATCTCTGGGCGAAACGCGAGAACCTGCCGATGTGGCGGCTGTTGACCAGCCTCGCGCCTGAGAAGATTGTCCAGTCGATCGACTTCCATCATCTGCGCGATGCGTTGACCGAAGACGAGCTGCTCGAAATGTTGCGATCGCGCGAAGCGGGCCGGGCGGCGAACCTGCAACGGCTCGAACGCGATGGCGTGCGCGTTTATAGCACGGCGGGATGGTCGGGCCGTCCGATCGACGAAGTGCGAAGGATTTGTGGCGGCCTGTATGCGCGCGGGACGAAGGCCTTCAAGGCGAAGGTGGGCCGCGGGCAGCAGTACGATCGCGCCCGTGCGCTCGACGAAGACCGGCGGATGCTGCAGGCGATTCGTGAATCCACGGGGCCGGACGCGCTGCTGCTCACCGACGCCAATCAGAACCTGGGTGACTGGCGCAACGCCGCGTCCTACATGAAAGAGCTGGCCGGCTATCAGCCGTTATTTATCGAGGAGGCGATCGCGTACAACGACGTGCTTGGATACATCCGTCTGAAGAAGGCGCTCGAGCCGGTGGGCATCGGCGTCGCGGGCGGTGAGCAGGCGCCGGACGCCATCACGTTCAAGCAACTGCTGGCGGGCGGCGGCTTGACGCACTGCCAGATCGACGGGGCGCGCGTGGGCGGGGTGAACGAATTGTTCGCCATCATCGCCTTGGCCGCGAAGTTCGGCGTGCCGGTGTGTCCGCACAGCGGCGGCATTGGCCTCGGCCAGTTGGTGGGGGCTATGTCGATATTCGACCAGGCGTGGTTCGGCAGTGAAGGGCGATGGCTGGAGTATCTGGAGTTTCTGCAGGAAGGCGTGTTCCGCTCTCCGCTGGAAGTACGCAACGGACACTATCTGCCGCCGCCGGCCGTGGGTTGGGGCATCGAAATGGAAGAGGCCTTCATTGCGCGGCACCGCTATCCGGATGGGCCGGACTGCGCCGATTCGCGGGAAGCCGATCGCATCGCGGCCGCGCAGCCTGGCGCGCCGCCTTACGCCCGTTTCTGGGGCTAGGCCGAAGCGGCTTTCGCCTCGCCGGCGGGCCCGGTCAAGGCGGCGGTAATCAGCCGCGTGCGCTTTCCTTCGAATTCCAAATCCTGCGCCGAGAGCTGAACGTCTATCGTTTTCCCATCCTTGCGGCGATGCTGCCAGGACCACGAGGTGGAGGCTTTCAATCGTTCGGCCAACCGTGCCCGCTCCGCCGGAACGTTGCGCGCCACCTGGAGATCGAGGATCGTGAGTTTTTGAAATTCTTCGCGGCTGTAGCCGTACGCCTCGCAGGTCGCCTGATTGACGGCGAAGAAGCGGAACGTGCCGAGATCGATCACCAGCATCGGATGGGGGTTGCTCTCAAACAACGACCGGTAGTAGGCCTCATGGCGCCGCAGTCCGTTCTCCGATTCCTTGCGCGCGGTGACGTCGACGACGGTCACCACGCTTCCCTCATACTTGCCGTTGGAATCGAATCGCGGCCGGCCGCGCACGCTGAGATGAAGGGACTTGCCGTTTCCATGCCGCAGCGTCAGGTTGGACGCCGGCGGCGGATCGCCGCTATTGCGATGGTCGAGTTCGAGGCGAAACAGGGGAAGCGCTTCTGCTCCCAGGAATTCCTCCGGCTTGCGGCCGGTGATCTGTTCGAGAGGAGTGCCGGTCATGCGGGCGAACTCCCGATTGGCGAGCGTGCAGCGGCCTTCGGCGTCGAACGACGCGATGCCTTCCTGTGCGGCTTCGACGATATCGCGAAAACGCCGGTCGCTCGTGCGCAGGTCCACTTCGGCGCGTCCGCGGCGTACGATCTCGTTGACCAGGCCGGCCGTGCGTTCGTCGACGCGGCGATCCAGTTCCCTGGCCTGGACCGCCGTCCGGCGTCCGGCGAAAATCGCGGCGGCGCTGGTTCCGGCGAGCAGGGCCAGCAGGAGCACCATCAGGACGCGGAACCATCCTTTTTCCTGCAAGGGAAGCGAGTGAACCTGGAAGGCGGTCTCGGCGGGGCTGGGGTCGACATCGAGACCCCGATCGCGGGCGCGAACGGCGACGTGATGGCTGCCCGTGGAAAGGCGATGGGGTTCGATGCGCAGGGTGTTGGAGGCGGCGAATGGCGTCCACGGTCCACCATCGATCTGCCAGGAATAGGAGTACTCGGAACCGGGACCGCCGGCGCGGAACCGCTCGCGCGCTTCGGCCGAAAGAGTGACGGCCTGGCCCGCCAGCACGGCGGTGGAAGGGTTGATCAGATCGGTATCGGGGGGCACGCCATCGGGCTTGAACTCGGCCGTGGCGGCGGCGGTGGAAGCGAGAAAGCGTCCGCCCTGGGCGCGAATGGCCGAGAGCACCGTGGCGCCGGAGGGTACGATCATTCCGGCCGGCGCGCCGGCGTCGGGCGGGATGACGTAGAACTTTCCCTTGCCGCCCGCGGCTAGCGTGCCATCGGAGGACTGCGTGAATTTCGAAGTGTACTCTCCGTCGAAGAACTGACGCCCGGTTGGGGTAATGCGCAGCAGGCCGTCCCGGCCGCCGCCGGAGGCGTCCATCATGAGCCACACGTTGCGGCCTTGAAATCCGATGGACCGCACGCCGCGCGCGGGAAGGTCGCGCAATTGGCTCCAGCGCCGGTTGGCGCCGAACTGGTGCAGTCCGGCGTCGCCGAAGAGCCAGACGCTGCCGTCTCCGTCGGCCTTCAATTCGGGCGGCTGCCTGGAGACCGCTTCGGAAGGCACGGGGAATTGCTGCAGTTTCGTACCGCTTAAGACCAGCCGCATCTGCGAACCTTCAAGCAGCGCGAACCAGGCGCCGAGGCCCGCGGTCGGAGCGGCCGACGCGGCGCCCGGTTTGCCCAACTCCGGCGCGGGACGCTTTTCCCACTGGCCCTTGTTGAAAGTGGCGAGAGCCGCGTTACCCGAGAAGTCGCGCCCGACGAGCCAGAGAATGCCTCCGCCGTCGACCGTGGCGGCGAGTATCGCGGCGATGCCTGTGCCGTCGGCGCCCCACTGCCGGGCGGCACTGTCCTTCCAATACGTCACGCGGTTATCGGCCAGTGCCCAGACGCCGCCCTGATGATCGGCGGCGTAATGCTGGTAAAGCCCGCGGTAAAGCCACTGGGTTCCCTGAAGCTGCGCGAGCTGCCGGTAGTTCGGGTAGACCACCTGATTGAAGAAAGACCAGACGCCGCCGGCGCTGTCGTTAAACAGCGTGCCTGGGGCGGCGGGCAGGGAAGTCCACTCGCTGCCGCCCGAGCGCGCCCAGCGAACCAGCGAGTCGAAGCCGGCATACCACAGGGATCCGTCGGGCGCTTCGCGCAGTTGTTCGCCGTTGCCGCCGGGGGCCGGAAAATCCTCGGAAATCTGATTCCACGTCCAGCCGTTCCACTCGAAGAAGGCACGGCGTCCGGGGCTGGAATCGCCGGCGATCACGACGCGGTTTTCGCCGGTGACCGTCATGGCGCCGCGATGCGCGGGTGGATTTCCCATGGCCCACCAGTAAGTGCCGGCCGAGATCAACACCTGCGCGCCATTGGATAGAAGCACGCCAAAGCGAGGCAATTCGTTCATGGTGGCCGCGGCCCAGGTGGCGCCTTTGGCCAGCGGCGGCGTGACTTCGGGCACCCAGCGATCCCCAGCCAGGCGCGCGGGGCCTTGCGGTGTGACGGCGTACTGGCGTCCGGCGGCATCGGTAAACTGATGGACGACGGAGCCCGCGGGCAGGCCGTCGCCGGCGCTCCAGGATTTCCATTGACCTTGCCGCAGTCTGGCGATGCCGCCGCGAACGCCGGCCACCGCCTCGCTCGAAAACCAGAGGGCGCCGTCTTTATCCTGCGCGATACGACGGACGTTCGGGCCGGCCAGCCCTTTCGTGGAACCTTCGGCGCGGAAGGCGGTGCCGTCGAAGATGCCGGCGCCCTTATCGGTGCCGACCCAAAGATTGCCGTCGCGCGCGACAAGTACGGAGCGCACGAAATCGCTGGGCAGGCCGTCCTTGGAGCCGAAGCTGCGCCAGCGGAACCCATCGTAGGCGAACAGGCCGTTGGCGGTGGCGATCCAAACCTGATTCAGCCGGCCGTCCTGGCCTTGTTCAAAAGCGATGTCGTAGAGGGCGCGGCCGGAAGGTCCACCGGCGGTGATGAGAGAGACCACCTCGCCGCGGCCGGTGGCCGGCGCGGCCGTGGATGCTTTCGCCCATAGCAGCAATACGGCGATGGCTGTGGCGCTGCGAGTCATTGAGAATGGCCGCGCGAGAGCGGGCAGCCTCGCGATTGTCGCACACCGCGTCTACAGAACGCGAGCGAGAACGCCGCCATCGATCAAAATGACCGTGCCGGTGATGTAACTGCCGGCATCGGTACCTAGTAACAACGCGGTACCAGCGATCTCATCGGGTTCCCCCCAACGTCCCACGGCGGTTCGCGAGACGAATTGCCGCTTCTGTTCGGCTGTCAAGATCTTGCCTGGAAGATCGGTGAGGAAGGGCCCGGGCGAGATGCAGTTGACGGTGATGTTATAGGGGCCGAGGTCGATGGCCGAGGCGCGCGCCAGGCCGAGCAGCGCGGACTTGGTGCCGCAATAGGCGTTGCGCGCTTCCTTGCCGCCCAGGCCGAGAACCGAGGAAATGTGAATCACGCGGCCCCACTTGCGCTCTTTCATCTGCGGGACGAGGGCGCGCGTGAGGCGCATGCAACTGGTGAGGTTGAGCTCCACGATGCGATCCCAATCTTCGTCGCGCACTTCATCGATGGGCTGCGGAACGTTCGAACCGGCGTTGTTGACCAGCACGTCCACGCGGCCCAGCCGTTCGAGCGTGGTCTTGGCCAGTTGGTCGACAGCGGCGCGATCGGTCATATCGGTGACCCGATACTCGACGCGCGCCTTCAGATCGCGGGCGATTTCGGCGGCGGCCGCCTTCAACTCCGCTTCATCGCGGCTGCAGATCATGATGTCGGCGCCGGCTTCGGCATAGGCGCGCGCCATGGCCTTACCCAGGCCGCGGCTGCCGCCGGTTACGAGGGCGACTTTGCCCGTGAGGTCGAAAATTTTAGGAAACATGGAACCGTTATTGAGCGGAATCGGTGGCGGGAGCGGCTGGGCCGGCCTCCAGAAACTCGATCCAGTTGGTCATCATTTCTTCTTCGCTCTTGTCGCCCCAGCGAACGGTTTGGGTGGCATCCGGATTGGCGCGATTGTTGGGGCTGTTGTCGTAGTGAACGGTGACCATCAGGCGGCTGCCTTTTTTGAGCAGCTTCGGCTCCTTAAGGCGGTAGACAAGCTGCCATTCGAAATTGTAATTGGGCACGTGCAGCAGCGTTTCGCGCCGGCCGCCGGGCTCGATGATTTCGTAAGTGACGTCTTTGCCGCGATAGTGGAAATGCGGCGTGAAGGAAAGCAGCAGCTTATCGCTTTCGGCGTCATAGCAGCGGCGCACTTGCTGATGGGGCTCGCCGGGTGGGATACGGAAGAAGAAGTTGCGCAAATCGAGGCGGCGCAGGGGACGCTCGGGCGCGCCCGGCGCCAGGAACAGGCCGATGCTGGTACGGTCTGTCTGCGGCTTGCCGCCGATTTTGGCGTAGTGAATGATGAACTCAAGCTTGGTACCCGGCGGCACCCACTTGGCCGTGCCGGCGGGAAACACGTCCGGTGGACGGCCGGGCAGAAATGCGGCGAGCCCGCCTTCCTGGAAACCGCGCAGATAGGGCAGGTTGGGTATGCTCGAGGCGCAGCCATCGTTGACCACGGGCGCATCCATTTTGATGCGCGTCATGTTGTCTTCCTTCAGGAAGAACTGGTCGAGGGCGGGCATGCCCTTGGTGGAGACCGTGTTCGCCTTGCCCTCCTGCACGATGACGACGTGAACGTGGTGGACCACCTGGCGATTGCCGGGCTTGATCTCGGCGGCGCGGATCCACACGCCTTCCTTGAGGTTCGAAGGCACTACGAAGTGCTCATAGGCGTCGTTGCCGGGCTTCACCTCGTGATCGGTGCCGATATCGACGACGATATCGGGCTTGCCAAGCTGCCAGCCTTCGGTGAAGACGGGCGCGGGCGGCAGATCTTTCGCATCGCCCTCTTTGGCGCCGGAATCCGCCCATTGCCGGACGGTCTCGATCTCGGCTTTGGTCAGGCTGGGGTCGTTGGAAAACTGGCCGTGTTTGGGATCGGCGAACCATGGCGGCATCTTGCGGCTGAGCACGGCTTCGCGAATCGACCTGGCCCACGGCCGCGTGCTCTTGTAGTCCAGGAAAGACATCGGCGCGATGTCCTTCGGCTTATGGCACTGCACGCAGTGTTTGTAGAGAATCGGAGCCACGTCCCTGGTGTACACCGGCGCCGCCATCGACAACCCGGCGAGCGCAAAACAGAGCGCGGAAACTCTCAGGGTGACCATAGTTCAACCTGAGCTTATCACGGGCGATAGACGAGGTCGATGCCCGTCAGGTCGCGGCCGGCGAGGGTCGCCTGGCGCGAGGATCGGCCTGCGGTGATCAGCCGCTCCCCGTCGATTAGACCGGCCAGCCGGTAGCGTCCCCGCGCGTCGGTGGTGACGAAATGCGTCGGGCCGCTGGCGACCGTCACGCCGGCCGCCGGCTTGCCGCGTCCGTCGCGGACTTTGCCTGAGATGGTGTGGGTCCCCGGCTTGGCGCGCACGGTGTCGCGCAGCCAGGCGCGCGCTTCGCGGCGCAGCGGGATGTCGCGCAGGGTCCAGGCGTCGTTGTGATTGCGGTAGGGCAGCGCGCGTAAGGTAAACGGTGCGCGTACACCGGTGGTGTCCAGGTAGAGGCGGGTAGGATCCACCGACACTTCGTGGGTGAGAAACGACGCCCGGCCTTTGAGCCTTTTCAACCGCTCCAAAGCGTCCGCCGGGCGGTCGCCGGGCGTCCAGCTTCGAACGCCGTCATAGTGGCTATAAGGGAAGAAGGCGAGCCAAATATCGGCGATCAGATCGTCTCGCAGGCCGATGTAGTTGGTGCCGATGGCGCCGCGCGAGAACCCGGCCGCGATCACCGCCGACGGGTCGCCGCCATATGTTTCGCACACCAGGCGCACCGCTTTCAGGCAATAGTCGACCGTGGCGGCCGCGTCGCCCCACCAGGTAATGGCATTGCGCCGGTTGACCGTATCGACGAAGGGCATGGCGATCCAGATGTAGCCGCGCCCGCCCGACAGGCCATAGCCCAGGTTCGATCCTTCCACCGTGCCTTCGGAAACGTCGCCATAGGCGTTCTTATAGTTGCCGTTGCCCGCATATTCGACGATGACGGGGTAAAGGCGGCCGGGACGCCAATCGGAGGGAAGATAGAGGGCGTGATGGACGGCGGTACCCTGCCATTCGGGTATCGACTGGCGCACGCGTTTGCCCGCGGCCGGGGCGCCTTCGGTGACGGTGGGCGTGGTCAGGTCCGGGCGTATGGAACGGATATCGGGCAGCTCACTCGCCAGCCACCACGCCAATAGGACGAAGGGATTCATCGGTCTTCCTGAACGGCGGCCGCGTCCGTGAAGCCGGATCCGAGCATAGACAAATAGATAGTTTACAGTATTTCCATTCCAAAAAATCGAAGTGACAATAGAGAAAAGCCATGGAATGGTTGAACTACCACCACCTGCTCTATTTCTGGGTGGTGGCGAAGGAAGGCAGCATCGTGAAGGCCTGCGATCAGTTGCGGCTGGCGCAACCGACCGTATCGGCGCAGATTCGCGCCCTCGAGGATTCGCTGGGCGAAAAGCTGTTCAGCCGCGCGGGCCGGAGCCTGGTGCTGACGGAATTCGGCCGGATGGTGTTCGGCTATGCCGACGAGATTTTCGGGCTGGGGCGCGAGCTGCTCGAAGTCAGCAAAGGCGGGTCGCCCGAACGTCCGCTGCGCCTGGTGGTGGGCATTTCCGATTCGCTGCCGAAATCGCTGGTGCACAGCCTGTTGACGCCGGCGCTTGAAATGAAGGAGCCGGTGCATCTGATCTGCCATGAAGATCATCCCGAGCGGCTTCTGGCCGCCCTCGCCACCATGGACCTGGACGTGGCGCTGACCGATGCGCCCAGCATGCCGGCGGTGCGCGTGAAGACCTACAATCACCTGCTGGGCTCCTGCGGCGTCAGCCTCTTCGCGGCGCCCGCGCTCGCCCGGAAGATGCGCGGCAAGTTCCCGCAATCGCTCAATGGCATGCCGTTTCTGGTGCCGCTTGAGAGTTCCACGCTGCGGCGCTCGCTCGACCAATGGTTCGAATCGACCGGGATCCGGCCGCGGCTGGTGGGCGAGTTCCAGGACAGCGCCCTGGCCAAGGCCTTCGGCCAGGCGGGCATCGGCGTGTTCGCCGCGCCAACGGCGGTGGAGCAGAGCGTGAAGAAGAACTACGGAGTGGTGGCCGTGGGACGGATCGACACGGTGTTGGAGCATTACTACGCCATCTCGGTGGAGCGGAAGTTCAAGCATCCGGCCGTCCTGGCGATTCTGCAGTCGGCGCGGGAGGAACTCTTCCCCACCCGCAAGCCCGCTCCAGTGGCGGTGTAAGCTAGTGGTTCTATGCGGTGTCTTCCGTTCGCAATCCTTCTCTGCGCCGCGGCCTCCGGCCAGCCCACTTACGACCTGCTGATTAAGGGCGGCCACGTCATCGACCCCAAGAACAACATCGACCGCGTGATGGACGTGGCGATCGCAGGGGGTAAGATCGCCCGCGTGGCGGAGAACATTCCCGAATCGTCGGCGCGGCGGGTGGCCAAGGCCGGCGGCCTTTTCGTGACTCCGGGGCTGGTGGATATCCACGTGCACGTTTACGCGGGCACGGGCCAAAAGCGGGCCTACACGGGCGACCTCAGCGTTTACCCCGACGGCTTTTCCTTCCGCAGCGGCGTGACGACGATGGTGGATGCCGGCACGTCGGGCTGGCGCAACTTCCCCGACTTCCGCCAGCGCGTCATCGACCGCGCCGCCACGCGCGTTCTGGCCCTTCTCAACGTGGTGGGAAACGGCATGAGCGCGGCCGGGGAGAACGACCCCAAGGACATGAACAGCGAGGAGATGACGCGCATGGCGAAGGCTCATCCCGACGTCATCGTGGGATTCAAGTCGGCCCATTACAGCGGGGAAGGCTGGCCGTCGATCGACGGAGCCCTGCAGGCGGGCAAGGCGACGGAACTGCCGGTGATGGTGGATTTCGGGCGCGCCACCGAGGAGCGCAACCTGTCGACCCTGCTTGGCGATAAGCTGCGGCCCGGCGACATCTACACCCACTGCTATTCCGGCCTGCGGCGCGAGGTGGTGGACGGCAAAGTGAATCCGGCCATGGAAATCGGACGCAAGCGCGGCATCGTCTTCGACGTCGGTCATGGCGGCGGCAGCTTCTTCTGGAACATCGCGGCGCCGGCGTTCGAACAGAAGTTCTATCCCGACTCGATTTCGACCGACCTTCACACCACCAGCATGAACGCCGGCATGAAGTCGATGACCAACGTCATGTCGAAGATGCTGAACCTCGGGCTGCCGCTGACGGAGGTAATCCGCATGTCCACCTGGAACCCGGCCCGGGAGATCAAGCGGCCGCAACTCGGAAACCTCGACGTGGGGGCGGAGGCGGACGTGGCGGTGCTGGCGCTTGAACGCGGATCGTTCGGGTTTCTCGATTCGGCCGGTGCGCGCCGCGATGGCGACCGGCGGATCGAGGCGGAGATGACCCTGCGCGCCGGGCGCGTGGTTTGGGATCTCAACGGACGCGCCGGTACGGATTGGAAATCGTTCGACTACACGCGCCCGCGCGGCGGCGCCGGCAAGAAGAAGCAATAAGCTTCCAGCCCCAAACGGAACGCGGGCACCCTCATGATCTTCAAGGGCCATTGCCCGCGCGAGTCCGTCGAGGCGCCGCGTACAGGATCCGATCCGATGTGTCCGACATCCAGCGGCGCAGAAGATTGAGCAGTTCGTCGCGCTTGCGGCCTTGTTCGGGAATTGCGGCCAAGTTCCGGAGCTCATACGGATCCTGACCAAGGTGATACATATGCGTCGGCTTTAGAGTGTAGTCGACGATCAGTTTGTCGAGACCTCGGACGACCATTCTCCATTCATCGGGAGATCCGAGCGCTCCCTCCGTATAGATGGACTTCCGAGGCGCGGCCCGACCGCTTGTCAGCCACTCCGAATGATCGACGCCCTGCATGCCGGCAGGAGGCTTGACTCCACACAGCGAAAGCAGAGTCGGCGCGTAGTCGACATTAGAAATAAGCGCATCATGCTCCGTTCGCTTCCTGACGCGCCTGGGAAATCGGATCACCAGCGGAATTTTCGACGACTCCTCGTAAGGCCGATCGATCTCGTCGAGCCCATGAGATCCGAGCGTCCATCCGTGATCCGACGTGAAAACGACGATCGTATCTTCCGTCCATCCCTTTTCATCGAGCGACGCGAGCAGCCGCCCGAGATTTTCGTCTACCGCGGTGCACAACCCGTAGAACCCGGCTGTGTTCTTCCGGGCTTCGGCCGCGCTGCCCTCCGGCACGTTCGGACGCAAGCGGATTTTGCCGGGATCATAGATCGCGTGGCGGGTTGGAGGCGTGAGCGGCGGGTGCGGCGCAACCCACGACAGATACAGGAAAAAGGGCTGCGCGCTCTTCCGGCGAATGAATTCGATTGCCAGATCGGTCTGATGGTCGGGCTCGAAGCCGCGGGCGGGGATTGGCTGGGGCGTGTCTGTGAAATAGACGGAGCCGTAGTGCCGGTGGTTGATGTTATGCGCTGCCCAGTAATCGAACCCGCGACGCCGCTCCACGGGTACGAATCCCTGATCTCCCCCATCGTCCAGGTGCCATTTCCCGATGTACCCTGTACGATATCCAACTCGCTTCAGCTCCGCCGAGAAGGTTTTCTCGGTCAAAGGAAGGAGCATATGATTGCGCGACACGCCGGCGGCATGGGGAAACTTGCCGGTCAGCATGGCGGCGCGTGACGGACAACACACCGGATAACTCGTGTAGGCGCGGCGAAAGTCGACTCCTTCTCCAGCAAGCCGCGCCAGATTCGGAGCGATGAGGTCCGAGTCGCCGGCTGAGGGCATGGACTGCGCGCGCCACTGATCGGCCACGATGAATAAGAGATTCGGCCGCCTCGAGGAAGGGCGCTCGAGGGATGGGGCGAGGGATGAAAGGAAGCCGCGCCGGTCTAGCATCGTGTATTGAGGGTAGAACAATCCACGTCCATCCGTTCGCGCGCACTCCCCAGGAGACTAGCGCAGGCCGAGTCCGCCATCGACGGCGATGGTCTGGCCGGTGATGAAGTTGGACGCCTTGAGGAAATAGACCACCGCTTCGGCCACCTCTTCGCCGCTGCCGTGCCGCGCGGCCGGAGTGACTCGCACCAGGTCCCGGGCGCGCTCCTCCACTTCGGCGAACCGGACCACGCCCGGCGCCACCGAGTTCACCGTGATGGCGGGCGCGAAGGCTTTGGCCAGAGCTTCGGTCAACATCAGCACGCCCGCCTTCGAGGCGCAGTAGTGGGCATGGTCGGCCCAGGGGCGGATGCCGCCAAGCGAACTCAGATTCACGATGCGGCCCGCGCCGGTGTTCCGCATCAGGCGCGCGCCCTGCTGGCAGCAGAAGAACACCGCCTTCAGGTTGACCGAGTGGATAAAATCCCAATCGGCCTCGGTGACGTCCATCGGATCGAAGCGCGTGAAACGCGCCGCGTTGTTGACCAGCCCGTCGAGACGGCCGAAGCGTTTTTCGATGCCTTCAAACAGAGAGACGATCTCCGGCACGTTCTCCAGGTTGGCGCGGCATAAGCCCACCGCGCCGCATTCGGCCGCCGTTTGCCGGGCCTCGGCTTCCGACTCGCCATAGTGGACGATCACCCGCGCCTTCTCCCGGGCCAGCCGCAGCGCGATGGAGCGCCCGATGCGCTTGGCTCCGCCGGTGACCAGCACCAGCTTTCCTTCGAGACTTTGCGCCGCCTCAACCGACGGTTGGCTCATGAACTTCGATCTCCTCGGGGTCCACACCTTCGACAGGAGGCTCGGGCAGGCGGCCGGAGCCGTCGAGGTACAACCAGTAAAACGCAGTGAGCGAACTCAGGCAACCCGACACGGCGCCGATCATGCGCGGGTCGTAGCGCTGGCTGGCGAGTCCGGCGGCGAGCATGGAGAGCATCATCACGCTCCAGGTAAGCGATTCGAGCGTGGCGAAGACGCGGCCCCGGTAGCGGTCGGAAACATGCCGGAACAATTGCTGATAATTCATGACCGAGCTCACCGCGACGCCGGCGCGCGAGATCGCCATGAAAAAACAGGCCAGCGGAAAACTGGTCATCTGGCTGAAGACGACATAGGCGAGGCCGTGAACCAGGTAAGCGGCGACGATGGTGCGCTTGTAGCCGGTGAAGCCGATCCTCGGCGAGACGCGATGCGCCAGCGCGCCGCCCGCCACCAGTCCCAGTCCGGCGAAGCCCCAGATGGTGCCGATGCCCGCCGCGCCGCGATTGAACACCTTTTCGCCGAACAGGCTGAAGAGAATCTGCGCCGCGCCGCCACCGGACGCCCAGCCCATGGTCAGGACGGCGATGCCTACCAGCAGCGGCGTGGTTCGCATGTACCGCAGCCCTTCGACGTATTCATGCCACGGGCGCGAGATGTCGTTTTCGGTCAGCGATTGGCGCCGCGTAGCGCGGAAGCCGCCTGCGGGCGCGCGCAGGTTCGAGATGCACCAGGCCGAAAACAGGAACGACATGGCGTTCAGAAAGAACGCCCATTCATAGCCGAAGTGCGCGACGCTGGCGCCGCCGAGCATCGCCCCCAGGGTGAGCGTGGTCCACTGCGTGGTTTGCGTCAGGGAATTGGCGGTGTGGAGCTGGGCCTTGGTCGCCACCGATGGCAGGATGGCCGCGCGCCCGGCGGTGAAGAATGGCGACGACACCATGAGCAGCGCGCTCAGGATGTAGAGCAGGCTGCCCTCGCCCGGCCGGGTCACGGTGAGGATGAAGCCGAGGGCCACCACGGCACGGATCAGATCGCTTCCGATCATGATGCGCTTGCGGTCCATCCGGTCGAGCGCCACGCCCGCCAGCGGACCCATGACGATGGCCGGAATCGCGCGCGCCAGCATGACGCCGGTCACTGCCAGTCCGCCGCTGTCGTGTTGCACGGCCAGGCTGAAGACGGCGACGTTGTTGAAGTGGTCGCCCACTTCGCTTACCACCTGTCCCAGCCACGTGTACCGGTAGTTGCGATTTTCGCGCAGTAGTTGAACGAAGCCGGACATCAGCCCCGCTCCGACAAAACGACGCCCGTGAGAACCAGCGAGCCGCCGGCCAGCAGCTCGGACGTGAGGGAATCGCCGAGCAGCCAGATGCCCAGGCCCATGGCCAGGACCGGTTGCAGATAGCCCACGTTGGAAACGCGGGAAGCTGGCACATGCTTCAGCGCGTAGTAAAAGATCACGTAGCACAGCGCCGAGGGGAACAACGTCATGTAGGCCATGGCGGTCCAGGCAGTGCCGCTGATTTGAGAGAAATCGAGGTTTCGCGCCTGCCACAGAGCCAACGGCAACAGCAGCATTCCGCCAATGAGATAGGAGAACGCGGTCAAAGCGAGGCCGCTGATGCGAGCCGTGAGTTTCTTGCCGAGGATGGTGTAGACGGCGAATGTGAGGGCCGCTCCGGCAATCATGAGATCGCCCGCCAGGGTTGCGTTGCCCGACGAACCGCGAGCGAACTGGAGCACGGCGACGCCTGCCATCGCAATCAGCATGCCCAGCATCTTCCTCGCCGTGAGCGTCTCAAGCCCGGCCATGGCGGCGAGGGCGAGCACGAACAGCGGGGTGAGGCCGATCAGCACCGCCGCGTGAGACGTGCTGGTGCTGCCGATGCCCACGAGAAAACAAAGTTGATTCAGCGAGACACCGGTGGCGCTGAGCACCGTCAGGCGCAGCCAGTCGCCACGGGCGAAGGCGGCTTCGCCGGTGGCGCGGGCGCGCAGCCACCAGAAGGGAAGTAAAATCAGGCCCGCCAGAACGGCGCGCATCGAAGCAACCACAACCGGTGGAATCTCACGAACGGCATACCGGGCGATGATAAAGTTCAGCGCCCACAAGGTCACCATCAAGCACAGCAGACTGTAGATCCGCCGCGCCGACGGGCTGCTACTCACACCCTCCGTCAAGAAAGTATCTCCTCACGTAAACAAATCGACTGAATTCCGCCCTGGTCGAGCGCATATCCGAAGCCCGGTTCGTCGCGAAGCAGGATGGTCCCGCGCGGCGTCACCTCCACTTCGGGTTGGATGATGTCGCGCTTCCAATAGCGGCGGCTGGCGGAAACGTCGCCGGGCAAAGTGAAATTGGGCAGGGAAGAAAGCGCAATATTGTGGGCGCGGCCAATGCCCGCTTCGAGCATGCCGCCGCACCACACCGGAATGCCCGCCTTTTGCGCCAGGTCATGGACCTTTCGGGCTTCGGTAAAGCCGCCCACGCGGCCGAGTTTGATATTGAGAATGCCGCAGGCCTTGAGGCGGATCGCCTGTTCGGCATGATGCGCCGAGCGGATGCACTCATCGAGGCAGATGGGGGTCTTGAGCGCGGCCTGCAGCGGCACATGGTCGATGATCTCGTCATGCGCCAGCGGCTGTTCGATCATCATCAGGTTGAACTCATCGAGCCGGCGCAGGCGGTCGATGTCGGCGAGTGTGTAGGCGCTGTTGGCGTCGGCCATCAGCAGGATCGACGGGAAGCGCTTGCGCACCGCCGCGATGACGTCGAAATCCCACCCGGGTTTGATCTTGATCTTGATGCGCCGGTAGCCGGCGTTCACTTCCGTTTCGATCTTTTCAAGAAGCTGGCCGATGGAATCCTGAATGCCGATGGAGACGCCGCAGGCGATTTCCTTTTGAGCGCCGCCGCCGATGGTCTTCCAGAGCGGCTCGTTCTTCAGGCGCGCTTCCAGATCCCAAACCGCCGCCTCCAAACCGCCGCGCGCCATGTTGTGGCCGCGGATGTGGGCGCCGCGCCCGGCTGCTTCAGCCGCGGAAGCGAATTCGTGACTCAAAACGCGCGGGGCCACGAAATCGCGCAGGATCATCCACGCCGATTCGGTCCACTCCTCGTTGTAGAAGGGATTCTCACCGCAAGTGACTTCGCCCCAACCGGCGGCGCCATCGGAACGAACTTCCACCAGCACCATGCGGCGCACATACGTGCGTCCGAAACTGGTTTCGAAGAAGTGCACCAGCGGCATCTCGATCAGCCGCAGCACGATCTGTTCAATTTTCATGCGGATGTCCCAGCAGGTAGACCCCTTCGGTGGCAGTGCGCTCAAAGCCAATGACCGCTAAGCCATTCTGGAAATATTCCAGAAACTGCCGGCTGATAATTTCTTGGATGCGGCGCGCTTCGGCGGGATTCGCGATTTTGAGATCGGCGACGCCGGAGGGCACGCCTATGCGCGCCAGCACCTCCGGCCGCACCGGCGGCTTGCCCTCAAGGATGGCGGCCACGCGCGGGGAACCGACGGCCCATTCGGCGACGCAGCGGTCCGTCGGCAGGCCACCGTGCAGATGGCTCGACGTGGTTCCATACTGATTCGGCACGTAACGGCGCACGATGGCGCCGAGCTTCTCCATGTTGAAGTAGGCGTTCTTCAACTCGAGCGGATCGAACGTCCATTCGACCGAAGCGATACCGCGGGCGATGGCGTCGTCCCGTTGCGCCAGCTTCAACAGCCGCCCCAGCCCCTTATCGCGATACTCGGCGAGCGTGCCCAGCATATGGCTGTGCAGGTAGACCGAACCGTCGTTCTTAAGGCCCGGAATGGCGATGAGAAACGCCACCATACGGCCGCCGTCGAACCCGCCCAGCGTTTGGCCGCCCACCTTGTTGGCCACTACGAACAGGCGGCGCGGCAGCAGTTCGATATCTTCAAAGCCCCAGATGATTTTCTGCAGGCGGACGGCTTCCTCGAATTCGGGAATCGTCGATAAGGGCTTCACCGCGAGACTCACAGCGACTTTGCCTCCTGCCACAATGCTTCCATTTCCTCGATGCTCGATTCCGCGCAGCTTTTGCCGCGGCTGGCAAGCGATCGCTCGACGTGGCGGAACCGTTTGCGAAATTTGGCGTTGGTGCGGCGCAAGGCCTGTTCGGGATCGACTTTGAGCCAGCGGGCGGCGTTGACGACGGTGAACAACAGGTCGCCGATCTCGCCCTCCCTGTCTTCGAGCGTTCCGGCGCGCTCGATCTCGCCGATCTCTTCGCGGACTTTATCCATCACCTGATGGAGGCTCTCCCAATCGAAACCCGCACCGGCGGCCTTGGCGCTCAGGCGCGACGATTCCACCAATGCCGGCAGCGCCCGCGGAATGCCGTCGAGCATGCCTTCGAGGGGCTTCTCGCCGCGCTCTTTCTTTTCCTCGGCCTTGATCTGGTCCCACTTCGTTTTCACGTCTTCGGCCGTGCGCGCCTCGCCCGAGCCGAAAATATGCGGATGGCGCCGGATCAGCTTGCGGTTGATCGCTTCGATCGAGTCGGCGATGGTGAAATGCCGGGCTTCGGCCGCCATCTGGGCGAAGAAGACGGGCTGAAGCATGAGATCGCCCAACTCTTCGGCCAGCGCGCGCCAGTCCCGCGAGTCGATGGCGTCCATCACTTCGTAAGTCTCTTCGAGCAGGTAGCGTTTGATGGTGTCAAAATCTTGTTCCCGGTCCCAGGGGCAGCCATCCGGCGCCCGCAGGCGTTCCATGATCGCCACCAATTCCTGAAATCGTTCACCGGCCGAAGTACTGGGGAGCAATTCTCAATTTTACAAAATCTGATACGTTGGTTTCTTAATGAGACGACTCCAGCCCGTGATCTGGACAAAGGGAACCTTTCTCAACGCCCAGTACCTGCAAAGCCAGGACCGCTATTTGGATTCGGTGCTGCGATTCCAGGTGGACTCGCTCAGTTCCTTTCCGTGGGGCTTCAGTGAACTACGGTTCGACCAGGAAGCCCTGGCCGCCGGGGATGTGCGGCTAGTCTCGGCCTCCGGCATGTTTCCCGACGGGCTGCTGTTTGAAATTCCATCTTCCGATCAGGCGCCGCCGCGGCGGCCGGCCGCCGACCACTTCGACGACGATCAGGAGACCGCCGACGTTTACCTGGCGGTGCCGGACTATCGCGATGGCGGGCTCAATGTAGCGATGCCCGGCGCCACCGGCGAGACGCGCTTTCTGGCCGATGTGCTGAACCTGCGCGATGAGAACAGCGGACTGGCCGAGAAACCGGTGCAGGTGGCGCGGAAGAATCTGCGGTTTCTGTTTGAGGGCGAGAATCTGAAGGGCCACTCGACGATGCGCGTGGCGCGGTTGCGGCGCCTGCCTTCGGGGACGTTCGAATACGACACGCGGTTCCTGCCGCCTTTGCTCGACATCAAGGCGAGCCCGCAACTGATGACCATCGCCAGGCGGCTGGTGGAAATCATGGGGTCGAAAAGCACGCTGCTCTCCGGTTCGCGCCGCCAGCGAAGCCTGACTCTGGCCGATTTCACTTCAGGCGACATCGCTCCGTTCTGGCTGCTGTACACGGTGAATTCGCACTTTCCCGCGATCCGGCATCTGGCCGACACGCGGCGCGGCCATCCGATGGAGCTGTTTCAACAGATGCTGTCGCTCGCCGGCTGCCTGACCACGTTTTCGCTCAAGACGCACCCGCGCGACTTGCCGAAGTACGATCACGACAACGCCGAGATGCCGTTTGCGCAACTCGATGAGATTGTGCGCGACCTGCTTGAGACGGTGGTTAAGAGTAACTACGTCTCCATTCCACTCAAATACATCCGCCCGTTCGTTTATGGTGCGTCTCTGGCCGACGATAAATATTTCCGCCGTACGCGCATGTATCTTTCGATCAACGCAGAGATGGATGAAGGACAGTTGATCGATAAGACCAACATGCTGGTGAAGGTGGGGTCCATCGACCGCATCGACTACCTCATTTCGAACGCGCTGCGCGGCGTGCCGCTGACGCACCAGGAGAAGCCACCGGCGGCGCTGCCGGTGAAATTGAAGCACTCCTATTTCAGCCTGTCGCAGGAGGGCGAGCACTGGGAGGCGATCGTCAAGGGCCGCAATATCGCGGCGTATGTGCCGGGGGACTTTACGGCGCCTCAGTTGGAGTTAGTGATCCTGCTGCCGGATTGACCGGTGTATTTTCGGGAATCGATCGGGAGATTGACTCCATCAGGCCAAGTAATATTTCATGACAGCATTATCGTTGTTGCCTCGCTTAGTGCCGCCGTTATCGATTCTAGACAGGCCGGTCGTGGCGGAGTCCATTCTGCTGCATTCCACCATGCCGTTACTCGCTGTTTCGTTCCGGCGGAATACCGAGGGGGTTACCCGAACGGGCTATGGCGCTCTTGGCCAAGCACCGACATCCATTCTCATCTGGTCGCCGTCGGAGCACAGTTCTACACAATACGATCTGACTACGGGCACTGTTGGCACGATACAGAATCCGACTTTTCCCGAGGAATCAGAATGGACGATCCGCGGACCGTTTGCCCAACGAGATACGACCGGGCGCCGTCAGCGCTACGGACTGGAGTGGCTCGGGGTTCATGTATCGACGCTGGCCCCTGAAGTTCTCTTAACCGACTCGCTATGCTGGCTCTCCCGCGAATTCGGCCTGATTCTGGAGGACACTGCTGCTTCACCCGAAGGGGAGCTTTCCTGGCTGCTTACTTCTCTGCGGCTGGAGGAGCCACGGGATGACCTTACTCAATCACCGCTCCTGTAAATTGCGGCGTCAGGGCTCGTTGACCTGTTCCAGAATCGCAAAATCACCCGGATTCCACGCCTGCGCGATGATGTACAGCTTTCCATTCACTTCCCGCAGCGTGGCGTTGTGAATATGCTGGAAGTTCTTGAGGCCCAGGTCTTCCTTCGGCATCACGGTCGAAATCAACTGATCGTTCTTCATCAGGTAAATGGGAGCGCCCTTCGAACGATCGGGCCCGTGCAGCGAGCCCACCACCGCGTAGTCGCCCAGATAAGCGATGTCGCAGGGAAACGAACCCAAGGGCATGCGCAGCGTGGATAGATACTGGCCGTAGCGGGTGAAGCGGTCGATTTCGGAATTGGGCCGGTCGGCGACATCGATGCGCCGCGTGCCCGGCGGGATGGTGATGCCGTGGCCGGTGCCGAACTGGCCGGCGCCTGGGCCGCGGCCGCCGAAGGCCAGGTCATGCCACTGCATCCGCATCGGATTGGTGCTGAGAACGCGAGCCGTCAGCACGAAATCGAGGTTCGAATAGCCGGTGGTCATGTAGAGCATGCCATCGAGATATTCGACATCGGTGGGGATGAAATTGCCGCGGCCGGCGAAGTAATCGGTGGGGACCGGGTAGCCGAGGTCGGTGCCGCCATCGGGCGGCGCCAGCGTATGCACCAGCTTTCCGTCGATGGTGGTGGTGAAGACGCGATTGACGCCGTTGCCGGGGAAGCTCATGAACGGCGTTCCATCGGCGGCATACCAGATGGTGGCGTTGTGCATGTTGGTATCGCGCATCTCGGGCGCGGTATCGAGCATGCGCGTGCTCTTCAGATCGGCGCTGATCTGGATGATGCCCGCCCCCGGCAAGGCGAAATAGGTCTCGCCCTTTCCGGAACGGCGATCGATGGCAAACCCGCCATGGGCTTTGGTCAGCACCGAAGTCTCGCGCGCCTGCGCCGGCAAGTGAGCCGAATCGTAGAGCACGCGGAACTTGTATTTTCCCTGGCCGCTGACGTTGGCCCCGGCGCCAATCAGGCGCGAGGAGAAGGACTGGGTCGAGACGACCCAACCCGCGGCGAGCAAGCCCAGAAATGCGGCGTTTAGAAAGAAGCGCTTCATAGAGCGGATGGAGCCTCCGGCAAACAGGGAGTATATCATCAAACACCGTTGCCGGGGCGCGCCGCTACCGTTTCCGCAATCTGGAAGGGCAGGGCTCCCGAAAACCATAGCTCGAAACGTTTTAGAGAAGTGCAACTGCTTGAAAAGAGTACGGGAGATACTCCCTCTACGCGGGCTTGTGGCATGGCACCTCGTTTGCTACTGTCATTGTGAACAGGTTTCGTGTCTGAAGGGGTTACGGCTTGCGGGAACTGAAGGTCCAACTAGCCAATGCGTTGCTGGTGGTGTTGACGGTGGCGGCGGTTATCGCCGCCGGCATCAATTTCCAGCAGCAATCCAGGTATCAATTGCCGGATGACGGCGTGACCTGGGCGGACCGGCCGGTTGGTGGGAAAAAGATCGTTGTGGCGATATTCGTCACTCCGGACGGTTCCGGCGCCAAGGCTGGAATCAAGAACGGCGACGTGTTGCGAAGTATCAACACGGTCACGGTCGAAAATTCCCTGGCGGTGCCGAAAATTCTGGCGCGCCTGGGAGCCTGGAGCAAAGCCGAGTACCTAATTGGGCGCGGCGGCGTGGAATTCAAAGCCAAGGTCTACGTCAGCGAAGGCGTTCCCGAGCCCGCCGTGTACTATCAGTATTTCGTCGGCGCGCTGTACCTGCTGATCGGGCTCTTCGTTATGGTGCGGCGGGCCAACGCTCCCATCGCGCGGCACTTTTTCATTCTCTGCCTGGTTTCGTTCGTGGTCTCCACCTTCCATTACACAGGCAAGCTCAATAACTTCGACAAAGTCATTTACTGGTCGAATCTTTGGGCGGGCCTGTTCGCGCCCACCATTTTCCTGCACTTCTGCCTCAGCTTTCCGCGGCGGCGACCGTGGCTTGAAGGGCGGCGAATCCTGCTGCTGTACGTTCCGGCGGCGGCGATCTTCGCATTGTTCGTGGCCGTTGGCAGCGGATTTCTGCATCTGGGCAGTTTCTCGCTCACCGATTTGCGCTGGTCGCTCGATCGCGTATGGCTGTTGATGTTCGGCTTCGTCTACCTGCTGGGCGCGCTGGCATTGACGCTCGAACACCGGCGGACCGACGATCCCATCACCCGCCAGCAATTGAAGTGGCTGCGCAACGGAGTGGTGCTGGGCATACTGCCGATCACGGTGTTCTACCTGGTGCCCTATTCGATGGGCGTGATTCCAGGGCCGTGGATGAAGCTATCGGTTTTGTCGCTGCCGCTGATTCCGGTGACCTGGGCGTATGCGATCATTCGCTACCGCCTGATGGATGTGGACATCATCTTCCAGCAGGGGTATGCCTATTCGCTGGCGACGCTGGCGGTCATCGGCATGTTCTACGGCGTGTTCTTCTCGCTGCAGCGTTACGACGACCTGAGTCCCTCGGCGCTGGTGGCGTTGATCCTGATTGCGACGTTCGTTTTCCAGCCCATCCGCAACTGGATTCAGGAAGTGCTCGACCGGCATTACTTTTATCGCGACCGCTACGACTATCGCCGCACGCTGAACGAATTCGCCCGCGAGATCAGCTCGGAAACCGACCAGGAGCGGCTGCTCGACGCGGTGACCGACCGCCTGCGCCGGACCTTGAACATCGCCCATGTCGCGTTTTTCGTGCGCCGGGACGGGCAGGACAGCTATGAGCTGACGCGCAGCACGCGCACGCTCGATGAGTTCACCGCGGGCGGTCTGGATCTGGCGTTTCTGCGGCAGGAGATCGACAAGCCGTACCTGTTCTTCGAACAAACGCGGCATGCCCTCGATATCGTCTCGCGGGAGCTGCCGCCGGCGGTGCGGCGCACCATCGCCGATCTCGACCTGACCTACTACGTTCCCTGCACGGTGCGTGGCAGCAACATCGCCTACATCGGGTTGAGCCGTTCGGCCACGGGCGATTTTCTTTCCTCCGACGATATCGACCTGGTGTTGTCGCTGGCGGGGTATGTCGGCATCGCGCTCGAAAACGGGCGGCTCTACCGGTCGCTTGAGCGCAAGGTGGAGGAATTCGAACGGCTCAAGGAATTCAGCGAGAACATCGTCGAGTCGATCAACGTGGGCATTCTGGCGGCGGATCTGGACGACCGCGTGGAAAGCTGGAACACGCAGATCGAACGGCTGACGGGCATTCCGCGCGACCGCGCCGTGGGGCGCCGCCTGCCGGATCTGCTGCCCGCCGAACTGTGCCGGCGCCTGGACGAAGTGCGCGGGCAGACAGGCGTGCACCACGTTTACAAGTTCGCGCTGCGGCCCTCCATTTCCTCCAACGGCCACAACGGAAATGGGCACAAATTCGAGTCGGTGGTAAATCTGGCGGTGGCGCCGCTGGTTGCCAAGGATCTGCAGCAGATCGGCCGGCTGGTGATTTTCGACGCTATCACCGAGCGCAGCGAGTTGGAACGTAAGCTGATGCAGGCCGACAAGCTCTCTTCCATCGGCCTGCTGGCCGCCGGGGTCGCCCATGAAGTGAACACTCCGCTGGCGGTGATTTCGTCCTACGCGCAGATGCTGGCCAAGCAGGTTTCGGGCGACGACGCAAAATCGAAGCTGCTCGAAAAAATCGCCAAGCAGACCTTCCGCGCCAGTGAGATCGTGAACTCCCTGCTCAACTTCTCGCGGGTTTCCCACACCGAGTACGAGGAAGTGGATGTCAACCGCGTGGTTCGTGAAACGGCGAGCCTCATCGAGCATCAGCTCAAGAAGTCCGCCGTGCGGGTGCAACTGGAACTGGACGAATCCATGGGGCCGATTCGCGGCAACGCGGGCAAGCTGCAGCAGGTGTTTCTCAACCTCTTCCTCAACGCGCGCGACGCGATGGATGGCGGCGGCACACTGACGGTGCGCTCGGCGGCCGATGGCGAACTGGCGCGGCTGCAGGTGGAGGATACCGGCTCCGGCATCGCCGCCGAGAATCTGACGCGCATTTACGATCCGTTCTTTACCACCAAGGGCGCCCGCAAGGGCACCGGGCTTGGCCTTGCGGTAACCTATGGCATTGTGAAAGAACACGGCGGCCACATCGAGGCCGATTCCAGACCCGGCCAGGGTACGCGATTCCTGCTCGATTTTCCGCTGGTTCGCAAAGCCGTAAATGCCTGATCGCGCCCGTATCCTGATCATCGACGACGAAGCCGATATTCGCGAGTCGCTGCTGACGCTGCTTGAGATGGAGGGCTATTCCATCGACGAAGCCGCCACGGCCGCCGACGGCCTTCGCGCGCTCGACCAGGTGCGCTACGACCTGGTGCTGCTCGATCTGATGCTGCCGGATAAAAGCGGGCTCGACCTGCTCAAAGAGATTCGCGAGCGGGACAAAGACACGCCGGTCTGCATGATCACCGCCTATGGGTCGGTGGAAGTGGCGGTGAACGCGCTCAAGGCCGGCGCGCAGGACTATTTCTCAAAGCCCTGGGACAACGAGAAGCTGCTGATCGAGATCGACAGGCTGATCGGCAAGAAACGCCTGGAGCAGGAGAACACGCAGCTTAAGCGCGCGCTGAAGCAGCGCTACTCGTTCCCCAACATCATCGGCAAGAGCGAGCGGATGACGAAGGTGCTCGACCTTGTGACGCAGGTTTCGGCTTCGCGTTCGACGACGGTATTGATCACCGGGGAAACGGGCACCGGGAAGGAACTGATCGCCAAGGCGATCCACGCGCATTCGGCGCGGGCCGATCATACGTTTGTGGCCGTGAACTCCGGCTCGCTGCCGCCCGATCTGCTGGAATCCACGCTTTTCGGCCACATCAAGGGGGCGTTCACCGGCGCGCACGCCACGCATAAAGGCTATTTCGAGCTGGCCAATCGCGGAACGATTTTCTTCGACGAAATCGGCACGATTGGAATCGAGACGCAGGCCAAGCTTCTGCGCGTGATTCAGGAAAAGGAATTCATGCCGCTTGGTTCGGGCGATACGGTGAAGGTGGATGTGCGTATTCTGGCGGCCACCAATGAAGATCTGAAGAAACGGATGGATGAGGGCCGTTTCCGTGAGGATCTTTACTACCGGCTGAACGTCATCAACATCAACCTGCCGCCGCTGCGCGACCGCCGCGAGGACATTCCGGCGCTGGTGGAACATTTCTTCACCAAGTACTGCGCCGAGAACGAGAAGTACGTCGGCTCGGACGGCAAGAGCCAGATCCGGTTCGACGAAGAGGCGATGAAGATCCTGATGGATCACAACTGGCCGGGCAATATCCGCGAACTCGAAAACGTGATTGAGCGCGCGGTGGTGCTGGCCACCCATCCGGTTGCGGGCGCCGACGTGCTGCCAGAAACGCTGCTGCATTCGCAGGGCTTTCGCATCCGGCAGGATGAATCCGCGCCGCTGCCGCCCGATGCGACGCTGTTTGAAGTCGTGGCCGATTACGAGCGCCGCAAGATCATTGAGGCGCTGGAGGCGGCGGGCGGATCGCAGACCGAAGCGGCGGCAAAGCTTGGCATTCCGCTTTCCACGCTCAATCAGAAGATCAAGCGTCTGAGTATCGACGTGCGGCGGCGTCCGGGCGGCTCAGCAGGATCGCAACCAGGATGACGGTGAGCGCGCCCACCACGTTGTACCAGAGAAATGAAATCCCGGTGAACCAATAGCAGTAGAAGATGGCCGCTTCACCCGCCAGCACGCCGAGGAACGCTCCGTTGGAGGTGGCGCGCTTCACGTAGAACGCCAATACGAATACGCCCAGCATCCCTCCATAGAACAGCGAGCCCACGATGTTCACCGCTTCGATGAGCGAACCGAGACGGGAGCCGAAGCTGGCGAAGGCCACCGCATAGGCGCCCCAGAACACGGTGGCCAGGCGCGAGGCGAGCAGCAGATGCGTGTCGGAGGCTTGCGGACGGACGGCGCGGTAGAGGTCCATGATCGTGACGGTGGCGAGCGAATTTACTTCGCCCGAACTGGTGGACATGGCGGCGGCGAAAATGACGGCGACAATCAGACCCACGACTCCCGCCGGCAGATATTTCGTGACGAACGACAGGAAGATGTAATTGGTGTCGTTTGACGAGCCGGCCAGCGCGAAGGCTTCCTTGCGCGCCGAGTCGAGTTCCTTCTGCGCGCCGCGATAGATGCCGAGGAAAGCGTCGCGATCGGTTCCTTCGGCCTTTAGGAAGTGGAACGCGGCCTGGCGGCGCGCCTCGTGCGCCGCTTCGAACTTCTGACGGACCTCGGTGAAGCCGGGCTTCGATTCGGCGCGCGCCAGATCGGCCGGCTGGAACAGCACCGGCGGCAGGCGGAAGACGAAAAACACAAACACCATGGCGCCGATGAACAGGATGAAGAACTGCATGGGGATTTTGGCGGCGGCGTTGAAGATCAGGCTGAGGCGGCTTTGGGCGATCGACCGGCCGGTGAGATAGCGCTGCACCTGGCTTTGATCGGTGCCGAAGTAGGCGAGGGCGAGGAACATGCCGCCGATGAGGCCGCTCCAGAGGTTATAGCGGTCGTTCCAGTTGAACTCGGTCACCACGGGATTGACGCGGCCCGCCGCGCCGGCAAGCCGCACCGCGTCGCCGAGCGACACTTCGCCCGGCAGCATGGCGACGGCAATCACCAGGGCGAGCGCGAGTCCGGAAAGGATCATCATCATCTGCTGCACGTCGGCCCAGGTGATGGCCTTCACGCCGCCGGTGGTGGTGAACAGAATCACCAGCACGCCCATGATGATGGTGGTTGCCTGCTCGCTCCAGCCCATGATGACGCTCAGCACAACCGACGGCGCGTAGAGCGCGATGCCCGCGCCGAGTCCGCGCTGAAACAGGAAGATGAGGCTGACCAGATAGCGCGTCTTGCGGTCGAAGCGCTTTTCCAGATATTCGTATGCCGTGTAGACGTTGGCGCGGTGGAAGATGGGCACCGCGGTCATGCTGATGAGAATCATCGCCAGAGGCAGGCCGAAATAGAACTGCACGAAGCGCATGCCATCGACGTAGGACTGCCCGGTGGTGGAGATGAACGTGATGGCGCTCGCCTGCGTGGCCATGATGGACAAAGCCACGGCGTACCACGGCATCGTCTTGCCGCCCAGCAGGAAGCTGTGTGTCGACGTGGAGCCGCGAGCGCGATAAAGACCGTAGCTGATCAGATAGATCAGCCAGACCGCCATCACCGCCCAATCGAGCGGCCTCATCGAATGGCCGCCGGTGTGAAGTGATGTCCGAACCAGGCAAACAGCAGAATCAGCGCGATCAGGTAGCAGACCACCGCCGCGTAGACGCGGTTCCAGGTGCCGAGAAACGGAGGCGGTTCGTCGATCACTGCGCCGCCTTTGCCGCGCTGATCAGGTTGGCGAAGATGCGATAGGCGCCGGGCACGCCCGCGGGCAACTGGCGGAACCAGGCGTAGCCGGTGAAGACGTAGGCGCCTTTGCCGTAGCGTGTGTAGAGCATGCCGCCGGGCAGCCAGTCCTCATTTGGATCGTGAGAGGCGAACACGGACTCGTACTTCGGGTCGTATTTGGAGGCGAAGTAGAGGCCGCGTTCCTGCACCCAGCCTTCGAAGTCTTTTTCGGTAATCCGGTTGGGGGCGCGCAATAGAAGATGGTCCGGGTTGGGGAAGCGCATGGGCGCCTCCTCCACCGTAACGCGGGCGCGGTCGAGCGTGATGGGATAGGGGCCGATGCGTTCGATGGTGTCGCGGCGCTCGCGGCCGGGAAAGCCTTCTACGACGTTGTACTGCACCACGTAGGTACCGCCATTGGTCATGTAGTCGAGCAGGCGCTGATGATTGGCGCGCAAGGCGGGACGCGTGTTGTAGGCGCGCACACCGGCGATGATCGCGTCGTAGCGGCTGAGATCTTCCTTGGCCAGATCGTCATCGCTCAGCAGGGACACTGCGATACCTAAGCCGCGCAATGCCGCTGGAACTTCATCGCCCGCACCCATCACGTATCCGGCGTTGCGGCTCAGTGTGCGAATGCCCGCGCGTACCAGTTTCACTTCGGCCGGTGGAAAAAGGGTTTGCGGCGGAATGTGCGGATAGACGATGTCGCGGATGCCGTAGCCTTCCCCGCTCAGCATGGCGACGGAATCGGCGGCTGGCGGAGTCACTTCGAACCGCAGCGTCGTCTGCTCGCCGGCGGCCTTCAGCGAATAGACCTGGGAAGCCGGTTCCACTTTCCAACCGGCGGCTGTGCGCAGGCGAATGCTGCCGCTTTGATTGGGCTGAGATGCCTTCACCTCCACTTGCACGGCGCGCGGTTTGGCGTCGGGAAAGACGATGGCCGATTCCGTGAATTCCACGGCAACGGCGGGCACGATGCGCACCGCCCGCGTCAGTTCGCCCCGCGCCGGATCCACGTAGCGATGGATCACGGGGCGGCGGACGCGAATCTGCCGGCCTTCGATTTCGAGCGGAAACTCGACGGTCTTCTCCGGCGCATTATCGGCGTCGCCGATGCGCATCCGGTCCGCCACGTCATAGAGCGTGCCCTGCTTGGGACGGGCCAGCCAGAACGGCTGGCTCAACGGGGCATCGGCGGGGATCTTCCACTCGATGTTCGCCGTCCACGGCTGATTGGCGGGCAGCGGTTGGCGGCCGTTCTGCGTCAGCGTCACCGGCAGGCCCAGCCGGTTGACCGCGGTGAGGGTAATGCGGGCCGTGCCGCCTGGAGCATACGAATGACGATCTGCGGTGGCGTCAAGCCACAGGCCCGCGCATTCGGCGATCAGTTCGTCCAACTCTTGAAGCTTCCCTTCGGCGGCGGGATGATTGAGGGCCGCGATGAGCTTACGCGCGCTCAGTAAAGCGGTGACGGTGCGTTCCGGATGCGAGGGCGCGAATTGTGCGATCGCCACGGAAAGCGTCTTGCCAATCTCGGCTCCACCCGGCACGCGATTCCACGTCGTGTCGATTCCGTCGAACGGATCGCCCGAAGCGGGCGATCCTGCCACCAGCGCCAGGCGATCGACGATGGCGCCGCGCCGCTCCGGCGCTCCCATGGCCTGGCTCGAGTGGCGGCTGCGGCTCATGCCCGCGATCTCGCCATAGGAGAATCCGAGCACCGGATCGAACACACCGGCATCCACCGCCACGGTGTTGGGAATTTTCGCGTTCTCGCGCTCCATTTGTTCGTTGAAGGCGAACAGGTTGAAGAAGGCGCGGGTCGTTTGATGCGCCTTGACGTATTTCAGTTGTTCCGGGAAGCGGTTGGCATCGGCGGCGGCGGCGATGGCCTCCTTTCCCAGCAGGGCCGAGCTCTGATGATGGCCGTGTCCATCGCGCGGCGTACCCGAAAAGCGGAAAACGACCACATCCGGGCGGAAGCGGCGAATCACCCACACGGCGTCGGAGAGCACGGCTTCGCGTCCCCACTTGGCCAATGTTTCGTCGGCCGTTTTCGAAAACCCGAAATCGGTGGCGCGGCTGAAAAACTGTTCCGCGCCGTCGATGCGGCGGGCGGCCAGCAACTCCTGGGTTCGAATGACGCCCATCGCGTCGCCCTGTTCGGCGCCGATGAGATTCTGGCCGCCTTCGCCGCGCGTCAGCGACAGATAGCCCGTGCGATAGTGGCGTCCACGCGCGAACCAGGCCAGCAGATTCGTGTTCTCATCGTCGGGGTGAGCGGCGATCATCAGCACCCGGCCCAGGTTGTTCAGGCGCTGCAGCCTGTGGTGGATTTCAGCCGATCCGGCGAGTTCACGCTGGGCCCATCCGGGCGCCAAGAGAAGGGAAAGCAAAAGCGATGCTGGCATACCGATTTCTGAAACTCTGAGACGCTGTCGGCGTTTCTATATGGTAGAGGATGCGAGGAGGGCTTGAAAGGATGCGTACCGAAACCACGGCGGCTGTCCGCGCGGCCAAGGCGTTTTGGGGCCGTCTGAAAGGGGACTCCGCGGCGGTGTCCGTACCGCCCACCGGGTTTGGATTGGCGCTTGGCGGCGGATTCGCCCGCGGCATCGCCCATGTCGGAGTACTGCGGGTTCTGGAACGCGAAGGCATCCCCATCGACTGGGTGGCCGGTGTCAGCGCGGGCGCCATCGTCGCGGCGGCCTATGCGGCCGGGGCGAACGTGAGAGAACTCGAAGTCATCGCGCGCGCGCTGAAGTTCAAGGATGTGGCCGGATGGCGTCCCGGCTGGCTCGGTCTGGCCGCCAGTGAGCGCATGGAAAGCTTCCTGCGGCGCACGCTGAAGGTTCATCGCTTCGAAGACATGAAGACGCCGCTGGCGGTGGTGGCGACCGATCTGCGCACCGGCGACCCGGTGGTCTTTCACGGCTCGGGCGAAGTCTTCACCGCGATCCGCTCCAGTTGTTCGTATCCGGGCTTGTTTCACCCGGTGCGGCACGAAGGCCGCCTGCTGGTGGATGGCGCCATGAGTATGGAAATTCCCGCCCAGGCTTTGCGGCAGTTGGGTGTCCGGCAGGTGGTTTCGGTGGCGCTGCCGCCGCCGGTGGTGAGCCAGGAGCCGGGCAGCATGTTCGCCGTCGTCAACCGGTGCTTCCAGATCATGCAGCGGCGCACGGAGAAGCACTGGCGCGAAAACAGCGACTTCGTGATTACGCCGGAGGTGTCGGGTGTGGCGTGGGACGACTTCACCAGCGTGCCGAAGCTGATTGCCGCCGGAGAGCAGGCGGCCGAACAGGCTCTGCCCGCGCTGCGTGCGGCGATGCGTCCGGCTCTCTCGCCTGGGTACACTCACGGGGCATGCGCGTCGCCCTCTCAACTGCCCTGCTGACCGGATCGGACAAGGGACCTAAGCCCGCAGGATGCCGGCATGGCCCAGAAGCAGCCCAGCGTGCCGAAGCGGATTGCCGCCGGGGGGGGCGCTGCGTGCGGCGATGCGTCCGACTCGTCGCCTGAGTACAGTCACAGGGCATGCGCGTCGCCCTCTCAACTACCTTGACCGGATCGGTCAACGGACCGAGCCCGCAGGTTGCCGGTTACGGCCCGCACACCCTCTCAAGCTGCCCTGCTGACCGATCCGGGCATGGCCTATACGCAGACCGTCGTTGCCAGCGTGCGAAGCCGATCGCCGCCGGGAGGCACTGCGTTCGATGCGTGCCGTGCCGTCGCGTGGGTACACTCAGAGGGCATGCGCCTCGTCCTCTCAACTGCCCTGCTGATCGGCAGCCTGCAGGCTCAAGTCCCATTGACCGACCCGGGGACGCCCTACACGCAGACCTTCGACTCGCTGGCCGCGAGCGGGACGAGTTCCGAAGTTCCGGAAGGCTGGGCCTTCTTTGAAACCGGCGTCAATGCCAACGGGCTTTACAGCGCCGGTTCGGGCGCGGCGAATTCCGGCGACACCTACAGCTTCGGAGCGGACCCGGCCGGCGAACGCGCCTTCGGCATGCTGCGCAGCGGCAGCCTGGTCTCCACCATCGGCGCGTCTTTCGTCAATCGCACCGGCGCTACGCTCACCAGCCTCTCCATTGGTTACCGCGGCGAGCAATGGCGGTTCGGCACGGTGGCCCGTGGCGACCGGTTGGATTTTCAGTATTCGCTGGATGGCGCGATCTGGGTCGATGTCGATGCACTCGATTTTGTGGCACCGATGCGGACGGCGGCCGGGCCGGTGGATGGCAATTCGGCGGCGGTGCCGATCACGGCTACCATCGGCGGGCTGAACATCCCGGATGGTGCGGTGTTTTTTCTGCGGTGGAACGATTTCGATGCCATCGGCGCCGATGACGGGCTGGCGGTGGACGATTTCTCCTTGACCGCGAGCGCCGAACCGGCGAATCCTTCGGCCACAGCCACGGCGATGGCCGCCTCGCCAGGCGCGGTAGCGGTCATCGCCGGCGTCATTACACCGGGTGTGAATCCGATTTCGACAGGGCTTGCCGTGACGTGTAATCTGTCGGCGGCGGGCGGTCCGGCGGCTCAACCCATCACGGTCGACGGCAACTCGTTCCGGTTCTCCTACACGATTCCGGCGGCGCTGGCCGTTGGCGTCTACTCGCTGCCCTGCACGGTGCGCGATGCGCAATCGCGAATGGGCGCTTTCAACGTGACTCTCCCCGTCACGCCCGTATTCACGTGCGGCGGGCCGAAGACGTTCATCGGCGCGATTCAGGGCTCAGGCAATGCCAGTCCACTGGCGGGCCAGGTGGTGGATATCGAAGCCGTGGTGACGGCGGATTTTCAGCCGCTTCCCATGCTGGGCGGATTCTTCGTGCAGGAGCCGTCGGGCGATGGCGACGCCGCCACCTCCGACGGGATTTTCGTCAACGATGGCGGTGCGGGACTTGAAGTTCGAACCGGCGACCTGGTGCGCGTGCGCGGCCTGGTGTCTGAGAATTTCAACCAGACCGTGCTCACGGCCAGCGACAAACGAGTCTGCACCACCGGCAACGCGCTGCCCGCGCCGGTTGACGTGACCTTTCCTCTGCCGGCCGTTTCCTTTCTCGAAAGATTCGAGGGCATGCGGGTGCGGTTCCCGCAAACGCTGCGCGTGACCGATCATTTCAATCTTGGCCGTTTCAACGAGGTTGGGTTGGCTTGGGTTCCGGAACCATACACCCGTCTGATGACGGGGACGCAGGTTGCGCTGCCCGGCGCGGCGGCGAACGCGGTGCGGGATCTCAACAACCGCTCGCGCATTCTGCTCGACGACGCCAGCAATCGAAGCTACGGCGCGCTGGCGCCTGGCCAAACCTATCCGCTGACGGCCGGTGGGCTCGCGGCTTTGAATCCGATCCGGCTGGGGGCGCGAGTGAATGCCGACAGTCCGCTGGTGGGTGTGTTGGGATTCGACTTCAATACCTATCGTGTCCATCCCACCGCCCCGGTCACTTTCGACGCCGCCAATCCCCGGCCGGCGGCACCGCCGCGGGTGGGCGGACGCGTGAAGGTGGCCAGCGCCAATGTCCTGAACTACTTCACCACCTTCAATAGCCGGGGCGCGAACAACCTCGCCGAATTCATCCGCCAGCGCGACAAAATCATCGCCGGGATTCAGGCGATGGACGCGGCCATCGTCGTTCTGGGCGAGATTGAGAACAACGTCAACGCGTCGCTGGAGGATCTGGTAAACGACGCGGGCCCGAGCGGCCCGCTCGGCAACAGCTTGAACAAAGATCAGCCCGGCAAGTGGGCCTACATCGACACGGGAGTGACCGGAACGGACCTCATCCGCATGGCGTTCCTTTATCAGCCGGCGCTGGTCGAACCCGTTGGTGCGCACAAGGTGCTCACCAACGCCATCGATCCGCGGACCATCGACGGGCTCAATCGCCCGCCGGTGGCGCAAACCTTCCGCGTGCCTGGCGCAGCCGCGAAACTGCAACATTTCACCGTGGCGGCGAACCACTTTAAATCCAAAGGCAGCGCCTGCGCGGGAGACCCGGACCTTGCCGACGGCCAGGATGAATGCAACAACACGCGCATCAGCGTGGCGGCCGCGCTGCTCGATTGGCTGGCCACCAATCCGACCAACGATCCCACGCCGGCCGAGGATCGACGCGTGCTCATCGTGGGCGATCTGAATTCCTACAGCATGGAAGATCCCATCCGTGCGCTCACCGATCCGGCGTTCTTCAAACCCGGCAGCGCGGTGGCCGCGCCGAATCCGAAAGCCGTTTTCACCGATCTGATCCCGGAAGGGTATTCGTATCTGTTCAACGGGGAGTCCGGAGCGCTCGATCATGCGCTGGCCAATCCGGCGCTGCTGCGCCTGATTACCGGGGCGGGGGAGTGGCACATCAACGCCGATGAGCCGGTGGTGTTGGACTACAATCTCGACTTTGGCGGCAACGGAAGCACGCAGGCCAAAAGCGAGGCGCAGGCCGCGGCTTACTACTCGGCTGGACCGTTCCGGACGTCCGACCACGATCCGCTGGTGATCGGATTCAATCCACTGGCGGGCGATCTCAACGACGACGGCGCCGTTTCCTTGATTGACGCGTGGATCCTGGCGTGGCAGATCGGCAAGCCCGTGACGGCGAGCAGCCGCCGCATGGATTACGACGGCGACGGCGCGCTTACCCTCGCGGACTATCTCCGCTGGGAGAGCTACCGCCAGGCGTATTTCCAGGAAGCCGGCGCGCCGGTATTCTAACGCCGCGAAGGGGATCCTTTCCCACCGCGCGTTCGATGGCCTCCAGCAGCGGACCCATTTGCACCGGTTTATCGAGATAATCGTCCATGCCCGCGGCCAGGCACGCTTCGCGATCTCCGCGCATGGCGTTGGCGGTGAGCGCGATGATGCGCGGGCGATGGCCCGGCCGGGAGCGGATGAGGCGAGTGGCTTCGAGGCCGTCGAGCTCCGGCATCTGCACATCCATCAGGATGATGTCGTAGGGTTGGCGCGCGGAGGCCCGTACGGCTTCGGCCCCATTCAGCGCAACGTCGGAGCTGAAGCCCAGCTTCCTCAGCATGCTGGTGGTCACCAGTTGGTTGACGGCGTTGTCTTCGGCCAGCAGGATGCGAACGCGATTGCGCTCGGCGGCAACCGGTAACGCCTCGGGCGGCGTGGGGGCGGGCTCGGAACCGGAGGCCACCTCCGGCAGCCGCAGTTGAAACCGGAACAGCGACCCGCTGGCATCGCTGCGCTCCAGTTCCAGATGGCCGCCCATCAATTCGCACAACCGCCGGCTGATGACGAGCCCAAGTCCGGTGCCGCCGTATTCGCGTGTCGTGCTGGCGTCGCCCTGCGAGAAGGGCTGGAACAACCGCGCGCGCCGTTCTTCGGGAATGCCAATGCCGGTGTCTTCGATCGTGAAATCGAGCCGCCATACGCCGCCCGACGGCTGCCGCTCGGCGCCGACCGCCAGCCGCACGCTTCCGCTATGGGTGAACTTGACGGCGTTGGAAAGCAGGTTCAACAACACCTGCTGCAGCCGGGTGGGGTCGCCCTGGACGGTGTGCGGCAACGGACCGGCGGGCTCCATGCGGAACTCGAGTTCCTTGGCCAGCGCCGTGGGCGCCACGATCTCCCAGGCGTTGCGGATCGCCTTCATCAGCTCGAAGGGATGGCTTTCGAGTGCCATCTGGTTGGCTTCGATCTTGGAAAAATCGAGGATGTCGTTGATGATGACCAGCAGCGATTCGCCGGAAGATTGGATCACGTTGACGAACCCGCGCTGCTCGGCGGTGAGATCGGTGGTGGTGAGCAGGGAGGTCATGCCGATGACGCCGTTCATCGGCGTGCGAATCTCGTGGCTCATGTGCGCCAGAAACTCGCTTTTGACGCGGCTGGCGCGTTCGGCTTCACGGCGGGCGGCGGTGGCCTGCGCCAGCAGCCGGGAATTTTCGATGGTCGGGGCCATCAGGTTGGCGGCCTGCGTCAGCAGGTGCTCGTCGGATTCGTTGAACGCGCCGGTGGAACAACTGGCCACGCCGATGGCGCCGAGAGCCCGATCGCCCAGCACCACCGGGCAATCGAGGACCGACCGCAATCCGGCCCGCAGCAGCGAACGGGCGTCGCCGGCGAGCGGACACAGCGAAAGATCGGCGATGCGCTGCGGCCGCAGAGAACGTACGGCCTGGCCGATGAGCATCTTCGACAACGGCACGAGAGAGCTTTCGGTGGCGCCCACGCCCTTGGCCCAGGCGACCCTGGCGAACTGTCCGTCTTCGGTGGGAATGAGATAGCAGAAGCGATCGGCCGAGATCATGCGGGGCAGAAGCGAGGCCAACGCCTCCAGGGCCTTGGACTCGGTGTTGGCGGCGGCCAGCGCCGTGCCCAGATCGTGCAGCACCGCCAGCCGGCGCGCCTGTTCCCGCACCTGATGGATAAGGCGCGTCTTGGCGAGCGCGCTGCCTACCAGCGAAGCGATCTGCTGCAGCAGATGGGCGTCGGTGGGCCGCAGCACTCCCGTGTCCGCATAGGCGACGTTGATCGAACCGAGCGCCGAGCCGCGATCGAGAATGGGAGCGCAGATCAACGCCTTCATCCCGGAATCCCGAAGCACGGTGCAATTGGTGAAGCGCGTGGCGCCGATCTCCTCCACCACCACGGGCTGGCGGCCGTGGATGGCCGCTTCGATTACGGTGCCCGCCACCGCCAGCGACCGGGAGGCGGCCGTCCCGCTGCCCGCTCTGGCGAGCACTCTTAACTGCATCGTCTCGCCGCCCGGGTCGAGCAGCGCGACGCTGGAGCGATCGGCCCGCAACAGCAGGGGAGCGTAGCGGGCCGCCACGTCGAACACGTCGGCTTCGCCGGAAACGAGATTCAGCTCCAGGCTCATCTCGCTCACCAGCAGCAACGGGTCATACTGCAGGTTCCCCAGGTACATCCATGTGTAGTATAGGGGAAACTCGGGAGGCGGCAGGTACCCGCCGCCTGTCCGGTCTAGTTCTGGCGAACGATCATGGCCCGCTGGCTCACGATCACGATGCCGGAGCGTACGCGGCCGGTCGTGTTGGGTTGGACGCGCAGTTGGATGGGCGCCGAGCCCGTTCCGGCACTGGGGCTTTCCACCGTGATCCACGACGTGCGGCTGGCCACGCTCCAGGTGCAGGCGCTCCCGGTTGTGAGGTTGGCCGTGAACTGGCCGCCGGCCGAGGGGGTGTTCAGCGTCCACGGCGTCACATTGAGGGCGCCGGTGGCGAAAGATGCCTGCACGTTCATGGCGCTGGCGATCTGCACGTTCACCGAAAGCGTGCTCACCGGCAGCACGCCGCTCCAAGACGTGAGGCAATAGGCGTCCTGAGGCGCGGCCGAAATCGTCACGTTGGTGCCCACCGCATAGTAGCCATCCACCGAAACCGGCCACGCGAAGACCGATCCGCCAACACCGGCCCTGGTCACCAGTTGATACTGCACCTGGAAGGTCTCGGTGAGCGTGGCGGCCGAGGAAGGAACGGTATAGGTGCGCGACGCCGGGGCGCCGTCGTTCCAGCCGACGAAGCTATACCGCGCACCGGCGGAGACTTCGCTCGCCGCCGCCACCAGCGTGTGCTGCGAGCCCGGCAGCCAGTCGAAATTCGCAGGCGTCGTGTAGGTGGTTCCATCGGCCGTTACCTGGCGGCCCGCCGGGTTGGAAAGAATGGTGATGCGGACCGGCGTGGCCGACGGCGGCGGCACCGGGGCAGGCGGCGCCACTGGCGGAGTGGTGGCCGCCGGATACATGATCTTCACACCGGCGATGTCGTTGGCCGAAAGAGAGCTTCGCTGCCCGATGTAGATGCCGTCGGGCTTGGTGACGATGGTCGGCTGTCCGTTGACGGAGAACGCATGCGTGCCGTAGTGCATGATCGAGTTGTAGTCGTAGGCGGTGGGATTGAGCGAATTCGATACCATGTTGAAGTTGGTGATCGAGGCCGGGTCCGCGTTCTGCGTTTGAATCCGCACGTAGGTATCGCGGTCGCTGCGCGTATGCTCGTGATAGAGCCCGAGGGCGTGGCCGATCTCGTGGATGACGTTGCCCGTCGAGCAATAATCTCCGATATTCACCGGCTGGCCCGCGTAGCGGTAGTAGCCCACGTAGGAAGAGCACGTACCGGGCGCCGCGACGGCGAAGCGGATGTAGGCCGTTTCGGTGGTGCGCGGAATCAATCTCACGTATCCCGACAGGTTGGTGTTCCAGTGATTCACCGCGTCGGCGATGCGAGCCTGGTTGGCCATCGCCGCGTCGATCACATAGGGCACCACGCCGTTCGGCCAGCGGTAGGTCGAGCCTGAAATCGAGCCCGCGTTGCGTTCATACTGCTTTCCCGAGGGCGCCAATTCCTCCGGGCGGCCCAGTAGAATGTCGCCTTCCCACACCGCCATGCCGTCCACTACCTGGTAGGCCACCGGCATGCCGCGGAAGGTCCCGTACCGCGTCTCCAGTTCCCGCGCTTCCTGGTAGCCGAAAGACAGAGCCGATTCGTCGATTCCGTCGGCCGCCGCGATCTCGCTGACGCGAAACGGCAGCGTGTCCACCGTTGCTTCAAACTGCAATTCGATAACGGCCTGGTGCCCCGGAACGGCCAGAGTCCAGAACTCGCCCGACTTCAATGGACCGGAATCCTGATAGCTCAGAACGCGGGTGACGCCCTTTTCGGCGCTCCAGCCATAGACCAGAACCTTGGCCCCCGCCGGCAGCCGGAAGTCTTCGAAGTGCAAACGGACGGCGGCCGCACCGGGAGCGGTGGCGCGCAGCACGACGACGCGCTTGCCATCCAGATCACGATGCAGTTCCAGTGTATCCTCCGCCACTGTCGCTAGAGCGCGGACCCGTCCAACGGCTTGCTCTGTTGTGTTGTTATTGGCAAACGGCAAAACCTGAGACTTCTCGATCCAACCGTTGATAGTGCTGCGAACCGTATCCTGAGCCAGAGCGGTGAAACACAGGACAAGCGTGGTTCCGATCAATCGCATTCTTCCTCCAAGCGGAATTAATTTTTGCTTGCAGGAGTTAATCGACTAGTTCACGTTGCAGTGTTATCGGGCTTAAGCTGTAGGGGGCACTCAGGGGGTGGCCTTACACCTCATGTGAGGGGAAGAGGGGTAGGGTAAAACGAAAATGGTTCCAAGTGACCTACGGGCTTGCAGTGTGCTTCCGCCTGCATGCCAGGCGTCTGCGAAGCAGTCACTCAGCCTGGATGGCGTCTCTCAAGCTCCCCGCAACCGGTTTGGCGGCTGCGCTTCAACGCTTTCGAGTCCTTCCGCAGGCTTTGAATGCCTGTAGCCTTTCGCTCGCGGCGACCTTTCTCTCGCCTACAGGGACTGCCGCTTTCGACGGCCACCCCGGCAGGTTCGAACGATCCCGGCCTACCGCTTCGCTCTTCCGGAACGCTTCCATCCGGCCCGTTCGGATCCTTTTGAGATTGCGGCCCGATCCCCTTGCGGCTCTCGAACCACCTGCAGGCTCCCAGCCTCGACTTAACGCCGGGGCCGATCCACGCCTGCAGCCCGTTGCCAGACTTTCCCGTCCCGTTCCCCACCGGTCTTCCTGCCGCCGCTCCCCGTCGGGATTTTCGCCCCTCAGGATCCACGGTTCCACGTTCCTTGCGGTTCGCTTCCCCGCGCCCACGCCTTGCGGCGCGAACACGCGCTCAACAGGTTCCTCAGTGGAGAGGCTAACCGATAGCAGAACGCCCGATCTCTCTTCGCTCCCCGTCAGGCTAACCGTTTAATAAGCTTCGCCCGACAGATCACCGTTCCGAGTCCGCTACGTCCCACCCGGCTCACTGTTCCGTGTGCCTCTTGGAACCATCCACATCATGCGCCTGATTCGTTGGCGAGTCAACCCAAAAAGTACTGGAACGGGGCTTTCGCACAGATCTTTATTTCGCGTCGAATGTACACTTTGCGATGCCGTTTGCTTGCAAATCCTGTGTATAAAACGTGCGGGCGCGAAATTGTTTATGATGAGACTTGTTGCGGCACGGCACGGCTGACATCGTGATAATCGGTGGCGGCATTATCGGCTGCTCTATCGCGTGGCGCCTCGCTTCCGCCGGCCGTCGAGTGATCCTGTGCGACGCGGGCGTGTTGGGCGGCGAAGCCAGTTGGGCCGGTGCCGGCATGCTGGTGCCCGGCTCGGAATATTCGCGCGCCTGTCCGGAACTCACCTTCGCGTTGGAAAGCCTGGCCGCCTGGCCCGGATTCGCCGCCCAACTGGAGCGCGAATCGGATACCTCCATCGATTTTGAGTTGTGCGGCGCTCTGGAACTGGCCGGATCTCCCGCCGAGTTCGAGAAACTGCGGACCCTCGCCACTACGCAGCGGAGACTGGGCATCGATTGCCGCGTAGTGGAAGCGCAGGAGCTGCGCGGGATGGTGCCAGGTCTGACCGCGCCGCTCGAAGGCGCCGTTTATTTTCCAAAGGAAGGCCAGGTGGATCCGCGCACGGTTACGGCGGCTTTGCGCATCGCCTGCCAACGCGCGGGCGTGGAGATTCGCGAACATACCCGGGTGACACGCCTGATTCCACGCGACGGAGCGGTCTCAATCGAGTCGAGCGATGGCGGCGTCATCGAAGCGGCGCGGGCGGTGATCGCCGCCGGTGCGTGGAGCAACCTCATCGACGCTGGAGTCCGGTTGCCGCGCTGTTTTCCCGTACGCGGCCACCTGATCGGCTACGCGCTCTCTGCAGGCAGCCTGCCCCACGTGCTGCGCTTCCATCACACCTACGCCGTGCAGCGGCGCGGCGGATACACGATCGCCGGAACGTCGGAAGAGCAGGTTGGCTTCGATCGCACACTCGATCCGGCCACCGTCGACGGTATCGCCGCGCGGGCGCATGCCCTGGCGGGCGGCATTATACCCGCCGTTGCACAGGATGCCTGGATCGGGTTCCGGCCGGGGGCCAAACGCGGGCCATCGCTCGGCCGGTTGGACGATACGGCGATCTGGCTTGCCTACGGCCACTATCGCAACGGCATTCTGCTGGCGCCCGCGACCGCCGCCCGCATCGCCGGTGAAATCATTTCCAGTTTGGAAAGTCGCCTGGCTTAGCCGCCACGCAATCTTCGATCAGGTGGGCCACGCGCCTGCGGCGGCGCCATAACGTCTCCAGCACCTGTTCAAGCGCCTCGCGGTCGCCGTTCAACCAGAAATCGGGAATCTGCCGGAACGCATCATCGAGAACGCCGGTGGTGATGTTGGCCACCATGTCGAGCCAGGGCTGGAACGAATCGAGCCCCACCGCCGGGCGGTACACCAGCGCGTGCGGATACAGGCCCATGATCGGCCCGTCTTCGAAGTTCCAGTGCGGTCCGTTGAAGATGAAGCCGTTGTCGATCATCACGGCGACAAACGCCACGCGGCGGGCTTCCGGCTCGCGCGCGCCGGTCCATTCCCGCACCCTGGCGCGAAAAAAAATGCTTTGGCGCGAGTCGGCGTTCGAAGTCCATTTGTCGAACACCAGCGCGCCCAGAAAATCGCGCAGGTTGGCCACTTCGCGCAGAATCCGCTCGGGCAGGAAATCGTAGATCGCGTGGCGCATCGGGTCCACCGGCACCTGCGAGCCAAAGTGGAATCCGGGGGTAATGGCGGCGGTCTTCGAACCGAGAACCACGTTGAACTCCGGGGACGTCGAGATGAGGTCCTCGGTGATCTCGATCAGTTCGGTGCGCGGCGTGGGGATCTGCAGGTAGCGCAGCAGCGTGCCCGCCACCCATTCGTTGACAAGGATACGGCGATGCTGCGCGTTCTGCTTCAGCTTGACTACGTAACAGTTGCCGTCGTCGGCGGCCACCAGATGCGACTGCGCGCCGCCGCGCATCTTGCGGATCCACGATCGGGCTCTCAGTGGCATTCGGGCGCAGCGCGAGGTCTTAGGGCTACACTAACTACTATGGCGGAAGATACCACACCGAGCAAAGATGCTCCAACCACGAACGTCGATGAGGTGGCATTGGAAATGATGAAGTTCATTGCCCTCACCACTGGCTATGGCAAGCCAGCCTCCGCGGCGGCAGGATTTTCCTCCGGCAAGAGCGCCAAGTCGGGCCCGGAAGAGTACGCCGAAGCGCTGCTCGGACTTTATGGACGCTGCCGAGAGGTTGTCAAGAGCGGCAAGTAGGCTCTCAGATCTCGACCTCCGTATACTCCAAAGCCCATTCCTTCATATACCGGACCCGCACTGGCACGATGCGGTACAGCATGAATTCCGGATTGTCTTCCGATTTCAGATAGGCACGCAGCAGCGGATTGGCGTTCCAGATCCGCTGCCGCACCTCCGGTTCCATCACCTGCTCGGCCCGTCCGCTGATGCGTACCTGGTCGTGATCCTGGGTCATGTAGCAAAGCTCGACGTTCGGATTGACCTCGATCTCGCCGGTCTTGCCGGAGGAGCGCATGGAGGCGACAAAGACCGTGAAGCCCTCGGTGGCGACGGGCGATACGGGGCGCACGCGCGGAACCTCGCCGGCCACGGTTGCCAGGACGGGGAACTTCTCCTGCGATACAGCGGCAAGGGCCAGGCGGCGCGCCTCTTCGGGCGTGGGCAGCGGCGGCAGTTTCATTCCGTTAGTTTAAATCGGCCGTTCACCGCACCCAAAAGATCAAGGTCTGCCGATTGGACGGCGCCGTTTCGGTTCCTGGCGCTGGGGTCAACGTGATGAGCGCGTCTCCACGCCCGGGCGTGCGGATGGCGATGGTTTTGCCTGTGTCCCCGGGCTGCAGCGTGACCTCTTGTTCCGCTGCCGCCGCGACGTCCGGGGCATTGCTGGTAATGGCGAATCGCAGCGGCGGCGCTCCTGCGCGAACGCTGGTGGAGGAAGGATCGAATTCCGTCCGCTCCAACGGTGCCAAAAGGATGCGAGCCTGATATGGTTCGCCGCCGGCACGCGCCTCCACCAGACGGGGGAAGTTGTCGAAGACCAGCGCGCTCGGAACAACTGTCACATGGGTGCTGGTTTCCGCCGCACCGCTCGCTTCCCGCTTCAGCATCGCATCGCCGGGTGACACAGCCTGCACGAAGCAGGTGAAGGCTCCGCTCTCGCTCGAGACGGTGACGCTCGCCGTACCAGTTCTTCGCGCATCGGTGCTCAACAGCAATTTCGAAGGGTCGCTCGAAGTCACGGTCACCCGCTGCGGCAACGCGCCAGTCCAGTCTGCGGCATAGGCCGCCGCCAGGGTTTGAAGATCCTTACCGATTACCATTCGCTGCATGGTAAGTCGGGGAGCCCGCACTTCCATAAGAAAACTCAAGGGGGGTTGACCGGAAACGTCCACCGTGATGGTGGCGGTGCCGGCGGCCACGGGGCGGAGTTGTATTGCGGCTCCCGGCCCGCGCAAGACGCCGGTGCCGGGCACAGGCACCGCTACTGACGGATTGGAACTGCGCGCCGTAAAGGGTAATTCGAGACCAGGCAGCATTGCGACGTCTCTATCCGTGTGAAGCTTCCAACCGGCCACGCGAAGTACGATCGACACCTGAGCCGGAGCGGAGGTCAGTGGTATCGAGAGCTCGATGTCCGGCTGCGTCGCGGAAGCAGCGGCACCAGGATTAAAGGATAGTGCCGCTTCCATAGGCAGCAAGATCGCCTGCCACGTTGTCTCGATTCCGGGTGCGGATACGCGCAGCGGCACGCTACCGCTCGAACCCAATCCTTGTATGTAGAATGAGGCACTGCCGGAGCTGAGAAGAACGGTCACGCTTGGCGTACCGGGCTGATTGGAATCCGGCGCGAGAAGCACACGATCCGGGTCGGTGCTGGTGATCGTGGCGATGGCGCCAGCGACTCTTTCGAGCGCAGAGATTGTTGCGTACGCGGCAGTTTGCGCACCTTTCGCCACCCGGAAAGAATACGCTTGCGGCATTTCTGGCAGGACTTTTACCCTTAAGCGCTGATTCCGCGATGGAGCGGCGAAGCTGGCGGGTTGATCCAGGATCAATTCGGTTTCACCGGGAGAAACGGGCGTCACCTGCACCGCTGCAAGCAATTGAGCCGTCGCGATAGCGGGATTCACGCTGCGGACCGCGAACGCCAGGCGCGGAACTTCCGGCAGGAAACTGTTCTCCTGCAAGGGAAGATTCGTACCCGGGTCCAATGCATATGGCTGGATGCCAGCGGCTACGATCTGGCCCCGATTGACCGTCAACGAATCGTTCAGAAAAGCGATGCCGCCCCGGGTGATGGTTACGTTCGCGATGACTGGCGGGAAGCCCGGCGCCAAGATGGTGACCGGCACCGTGCCGCCGCCCGATAGAGCGCGTGCGTAGAAAACAGGCGATTGGCCGGAGATCGTGATCTCGGGCAAAGCGGCCGCTCCACCTCGCACCACCAGCCGGTTCGGATCGCCGCTGCGGATCGATATCGTCTGAGGCGCCGCTCCCAAAAAGTTGACGCGCATCTGGACCTCAAGACCTAGACCCACATACGCGTCCGCCACGGAGATGGCTGGATCCTGCACGGTCACGCGAAATGGCGGCATTTCGATCGCCGCCCCTTCCAGGGCACGAGCGGAAATATCGGTGACGCCGGCGGCGGCGGGAGTGAAGCGAAACGTGCCCTGTTGCGAGGGAATCTGAATTTGCCGCCTGCTCAGCGACCCGGCCGCCGGGTTGCTGGTGTTCAATTCCAACGTGATGGGACTCGCCAAGGGTATTTGTGGCGTGATGCCGAGTTCCAGATCTCCGGCTCCCCGGATAATGGCGGCCGCCGATGACGAAAACATGTATCCCGCGTATAACGGATCCGGCGGAGATAGTGGACGAATGCGAAATACCGGAGCCGTTAATGCGATGGCAACCTCCGCGGATGGATAGCCCGCCGCTTCGGCGCGCAGGCTGACTTCTCCGGACCCCGCCAAAGCGATCACTTGAAAGATACGATTTGCTAACGTGCGATGCGAAGCCACCGGCTGTTGCGTGACCGGATGCACGAACGCCAGTTTCTCCGGATCGCTGCTGGAAAGCACGACATCGGGCTCGTTACCGCTCGCTGCTAAAAGGCCGACGGAGCCAGTAAGCGTCAAACCTTTCGCGACGCTTTGGGAAGTTCTAATTGTCAACGTGTTCGGAATTGTGATTCTCAGAGGTTCGACTGGCGTCCAGCCCGGTGGAACTCCAGTTGCGATCTCAACGACACCGGGCTTGACGGGACGAAGCGTTAGCCTTCCATCGGATTGAAAATCGGCCATTGCGATATCTGGATTCAACGAACGCACGCGGATGCGCTCAAACAATGACACGAGATCGCCGGCGCGCACCTGCTCGCCGGTGGCCGGATCCGTAGCCACGGCTTCCAGTACGTTTTCACTATTCCGTTGCCTCCACATCAGGCGCGACGCAACGATGCGGATCGGCACGGTGACCGGCTCCGCGCCTTCAACCTCCACCGTCAGCGGAACGGTGCCCTCGGTATCTCCTGCGAACAGTGTAATGGCGATCGAATGCCAATCCGAGGTGAGTTCGGCCGACGGCGTTCCAAAGGGGAGATGCCCGGCGCCCACGTTTAACCTGCCGGGGTTGCCGCTTGAGATCGTCACCCGGCGTGGGCTCGATCCACGTGGCAGGCCGATGCGAAGAGTGACCACCTTCTCCAGCCCTTTTCCGATCAGCGTATCCGTTATTCCAATGCCGTCGCGGGTGATGGTCAGAAGCATCCCGTCCGGACCGCCCCGCGCGGCGTTGTTTACAAACGGGGCCGTGCTGTTCATCGCCACCACCAACGGGTCCTGCGGCCAGACGCCGGCGACCGAATCCGCTCCACCGCCGCCGAGAAAATTGCTCCAGGCGAGCGTACCGCCCGCACTGAATTCGGCCAGGAAGCCGTCTTCACCTCCACCGCCATAGGTGCTCTGTCCGGGACCGGAAACCGGAAAGTCGCGCGATGAGGTACTTCCGCCCACCAGGACGGATCCGGACGCCGTTACGGCCATCGCTTTCACCTGATCGTCCGCCGTTCCGCCGAGGAATGTCGCCCATTCCGGTTGCAACGTAGCGCTGAACGAGGCGAGGAATGCATCGCTTCCTCCGCCCGGCTTCATTTGGAATCCGTTGGCGACCGGAAAATCGGAGGATCGGGTGAAGCCCGCAACCATGATCCTGTTTCCGGCGATCGATACCTGCGAGGCGGAGTCCTCTTCCTGCCCACCAATCATCGTCGCGTACAGCAGTTCGCCCGCGACTGACATACGGGCTACGAAGGCGTCCTGCTTGCCCTGCAGCGCCGATGAAAGGGCGCCATCGGTTGTAGGGAAATCCGCCGACTGCGTTACTCCCACGGCGAACACTCCACCGGCGCCCACCGCAATTCCGTGGATGGCGTCGTCACCCGACCCGCCGAGGTATGTATGGAATGGGCCACCCTGAAGCTGACCTCCTATGCGCGCGATGAATCCATCCTTGCCACCGCCTGTCGGCCTTGCCATCACACCAGGAAGATTTGGGGAGTTTGTTTCGCCGGCAATCCAGTTTGAAGCCCCTGCCAGAATGCGGTCTTCCCCGCTGCCCCCGAAATAGCTGACTCTGACGTGAAAATCGAAGCCATTTTGCCACCATGTGGCGATGAAACCGTCGGAAGCGCCGCCTCCATATTGCGGCTGAAACACCGGTCCGAAACTGGTATCGCGTAGCGGGCGTGCTGTCGGCAAGTCGCGCGATGTGGTGGTTCCGGCGATCTGGATTTCGTTGACCGCTACCGGCCAATCGTCGCCGCTGCCGCCGATGATGACGACGCGGCTGATCGACATGTCGATGTTCAAAAACATCAGGAATGTATCCCGCTGCCGGCGGGGCGCAGCCAGCGGCCAGTCGAGCGACTGCGTGGAACCCGCTACAACCCGGCCGTTGATTGCCACCAATTCATCGCGGCCGCTGCCGCCTACCGCTACGCCGTCCCAGATCACCGGATCGATCACCAGTTTCCGGCTCCGGTCATAGCGGCCGATCTCGAAACGGGCCGTGCCGCCTCGTTCCACCACCCAGCGTCCGGCGACGGATTGGCGCGCGCCTGCGGCGTTGGTCTGATAGATCACGGGGCGGCCGTGCAGAAACTCCCTTTCGCCGGTGTCGGCAGCAAGCTCGCCGGCTTTCGTGATGCGCAGCTTTCGCGCACCTTCGAATTGCAGGCGGATGCGGCGTGGGTCGGCGCCAGACGCGACCTCGAAATCATATTCGAGCCGATTCCCCGAAGCATAGAAAATAACGTCGATTCCCGGATACGCCGCGCGGCGTCTTACGCGCGCAAAGTGCGGCACGCCTTTCCGCCATAGCGCGGGATCGTTTCCCAGATAGTAGTCGGTGACGGATTTCCGGGCGTTCACCCCTTCGAGCGGAGCAAGCGGATTCGCACCCGCCAACAACATGCGGAGACGGCGGCCATTGACGTCGGCGATCATTTCGCGCCCAGTCAATAACAAGTTGTATCCTGGCGTTCGCGCCAGATACTGTACCTCGGCGCCCGCTTGTCCCAGGTTTTGTTCAAAGTAAATCGCAGTTTGGGGAGTTTCTGCACACCAAGAGTGCCCCGCCAGTAGGGCGGCAAGAATGCCGGAAACGAGCATGATGACTCCAGCATACTGGAAGAATGCGCCTGGCCGCCGTTTCCGCCGCAATGCTGGCTTGTATCCTCATCCCATTTTTTTTATGGGGCGAACAGATCGAGCATTGGGCCGGTGGCTATGTCCGTTCCGGCGCCGGATGGTGGCCGGTAGCCTGTGTCATCACCGCGCTACTGGCCGCTGATATTCTGCTGCCCGTTCCTTCCAGCATTCTCAGCACGGCCTCCGGCGCGCTGCTGGGCTTTGTTCCGGGCGTCGCCGCGACGTGGCTGGGCATGACGGCGGGCTGCGGGATCGGGTATTGGCTGGGCAGCCGCACCAACGGAGCGAAGTTACTGGGACCGGTGGAACTCGACCGTGTGCGCCGGGCGCGCGAGCGGTTCGGCGACTGGATGCTGATCGTATTCCGCGCCGTGCCAGTGCTCGCCGAAGCTTCCGTCTTTTTTGCCGGACTCACGGCCATGCCGCGGACCCGGTTCCTCGCCCTCTGCTCGGCCTCGAACCTGGGAATCGCGATCGTGTATTCGGCCGCCGGAGCGTTCTTCGCCGGCAGCGATTCGTTTCTCTGGGCCTTTGGAGCGGCGCTTGGATTGCCGGCCGTGGCCCTGTTGGCCGTACGCTACGCCAGCATTTTCCGCACCACCGTGCCGCCCACGTCGGTCAACCGGAAATCGCGTCCCATGTGACGGAAGGTCAGCCGCTTGTGATCGAGGCCCAGGCAATGCAGGATGGTGGCCTGCAGATCGTTGGCATGCACCGGGTCTTCGGCGATCGACATGCCAAGGTCGTCGGTCCGCCCGATGGTCACACCCGGTTTGATGCCGCCTCCGGCCAGCCATACCGTGAAGCAATTGGCGTGATGATCGCGCCCGGCGTACTCGAGTTCCTGCTCGCGCCGCCACTCCCCGAGCGGCGTCCGGCCGAACTCGCCCGCCCAAACGACAATCGTGCTTTCGAGCATGCCGCGCTGTTTCAAGTCCTGAATCAGCGCGGCCACCGGACTGGCCGTGATGTCGCAGTTCTTCTTCAGCTCCTTGTTCAACTCGCTGTGCTGATCCCAGGAAGAATGCGACACCATGACGAAACGCACGCCGCGCTCGACCAGCCGCCGCGCCATCAGGCAATTGGTTCCGAAGGCGCGCGTCGTTTCCTGTTCCAATCCGTAGTCCTCGCGCGTCTTCGCCGTTTCCTTGGAAAGATCGAGCAGTTGCGGCGTGCTCACTTGCATCCGGAACGCCATCTCGTAGGAGCGTATGCGCGAGGCGATCTCGGCATCGCCGGTCTCCAGGCGCCGCTCGCGATCGAGCGCCGTGACCAGGCCGAAATCGGCCTGCTGCTCTTCGCTGGTGACCCCGTTCGGGTTGGAGAGGTAGAGCACCGGATCGCCCTTGCGGCGGAACATCACGCCCTGGTAACTCGACGGCAGAAAGCCGCTGGTCCATTGCGCCGCCTGGCTCATGTTGCTGCGCCCCGTGCTCAGCACGATGAAACCGGGCAGATCTTCGGCTTCCGACCCAAGCCCATAGAGCACCCACGATCCGATGGTCGGCCGCCCGGGCAGCATGTGGCCGCATAGCAGGATCAGATCGGCGGGCTGATGATTGAACGCATCGGTGTGCATGGAGCGCACGATGCACAGATCGTCGGCGATGGGCTTCCAGGCGTTGAGATAGTCGCTGAATTCGGCGCCGCTTTGCCCGTATCGGGTAAACGTGCGCGGACTCCCCAGCACCTTGGCGTTCTTCTTGATGAACGCCAGCTTGAGATCGCGCGTCATCGAATCGGGCAATGGCTGCCCGTGCCAGCGCTGCAACTCGGGTTTCGGGTCGAACAGGTCCAACTGGCTTGGCGCGCCTTCCATATAGAGGAAGATCACGTTCTTGGCCTTGGCGGGAAAGTGCGGCTGCTTCAACTCACTCGCCAGCGCCGTGAGGCCGAGGCCGCCGGCGGCGGTGCGGAGAAAATCGCGGCGTTTGAGGATTCGATCCATGGGGTTACTCCCGCGTCAGAAACTCATCGGAATTGAGCAGCGCGCGGCTGGCTCCAAACCAGGCCGAAGCCTCGGCCTGATCGATGCCCGCGAGATCGCCAAGCGGCATGGCCTCGGCTGCCTTGGGATTGTGGCGCGCCAGTTCGCGGCGGCGCTCCAGGTAGCTCAGCATCGTATCGCGCTCCCTTGGCGACGGCTCGCGCTGGTAGCCGATGCGATAGAGAAACTCGAGCCGCGCGGCGGCGGGCTGCCGCAGCACACGATAGGCTAGCGCCTGCGCCGCTTCGACAAACACCGGGTCGTTCATCAGGTTCAATGGCTGCAGCGGGGTGTTCGAGGACTCGCGGCGCGCGCAGCTTACCAGGCGGTCCGGCGCATCGAAGTTCATCAGCAGCGGATAGGCGGCCGTGCGCTGCGTATGGATGTAAAGGCCGCGGCGGTATCGTTTGCGCCCCTGCGTCTCTTCCCACTTCATGCTGTATTGCAGATCCGCGACGCCTTCGGGCTGCGGCGGCCGGATGCTCTCGCCGCCGACTTCATCCATCAGCAGGCCGGCGGCGATCAACGCGGAATCGCGAATCAACTCAGCCGGAAGCCGCAGCCGCGTTTGCCGCGCCAGCAGGTTGTTGGCGGGATCCTTGCCTTCCAGATCGGGCCGCGGCTTCGAGGACTGGCGGTAAGTCGAAGACGTCACCAGGAGCCGGATCGTCTTTTTCATGCTCCAGCCGTTATCGCGAAACTCCGCCGCCAGCCAATCGAGCAGTTCCGGATGCGTGGGCCTTTCACCCTGCATGCCGAAGTCTTCCGAAGTGCGCACCAGTCCTTTGCCGAACAACTCCTGCCACAAGCGGTTCACGGTCACGCGCGCCGTCAAAGGATTCTCTTTCGCCACCAGCCATTGCGCCAGTGCCAGCCGGTCGGGCGTGCGCGCCGGGTCGAGCGGCGGCAGCGATTGGGGCACGGCGGGCGATACTTCGATGCCCAGGTCCTCAAAGCTGCCGCGCAGGCGGATGTGTGTGGGCCGCCGCCGGTCCTCTTCGGCCAGCGTCATGACGATGCTGAGCGCCGGATACTTTTCGTTCAAGGCCTGGAGCTTGTCGCTCAACTCCTTGAGCTTCAGCTCGTCGAACCGCTTCTTGCCGAATCCGGCGGCGGCGCTTTTGGCGAAGTGGTTCTCGATCGCTTCCTGTTCGCGGCGGGTGCGCCGGCCGACAGGCGTGTGCAGGATCCTCGGGCCGTTGTCGACCAGCTTTGAAAAGGAATCGAAGGTCACGTCCCAGTGCGGGCGCTGGCCGGGATTGGCCGCGGCGTCGCGTGTGTTGGTTTCCCACTCGGCTTCGAGTGGCGCCGCTTTGTATTCATCCCAAAGCTTGCGGCGCTCGTTGAGATAGGTCTGGATATAGCCGCGATAAACACCGAGTTCTCCGGCCAGCGGCGCTTCCAAGTCGAGTTCCCGGGCGTTCTCAAAGAACGCGTAGAGGCTGTAGTAATCCTTCTGCGAAATGGGATCGTATTTGTGGTCGTGGCATTGCGCGCAGCCTACGCTTGAGGCGAGCCACACCGTACCCACGGTGTTGGCGCGGTCGATCAACTGGTCGTAGCGAAGCTTCTCGAGATCGATGCCGCCTTCGCGGCTGGTGACCGTTTGCCGGTGGAAACCGGCGGCGATTTTCTGATCGAGCGTGGCGTTGGGCAGCAGATCGCCGGCCACCTGTTCGATAGTGAAGCGGTCAAACGGCATGTCGCGGTTGAAGGCCTGCACCACCCAGTCGCGGTAACGCCAGGCGAAGGGACGCGGGTAATCCTGCACGCCGCCTTCGCTATCGGCATAGCGGGCGAGATCGAGCCAGTGGCGCGCCCACTTCTCGCCGAAGTGCGGCGATTCGAGCAGCCGGTCTACCAGACGCTCATAGGCGGCGGGGTCACGGTCGCTGAGGAAAGCGGCGGCTTCGGTTTCCGATGGCGGCAGTCCGGTGAGGTCGAGGTGGAGGCGGCGCAGCAGAGTGGCCTTGGAAGCTTCGGGCGCGGGGGCGATCTTCTCCTGTGCGAGCCGCGCCAGCACGAAGCGGTCGATGGGATTCGGCGAGGTGCCGCCGGGTATCGCCGGCCGGCGCAGCGGAGCGAACGACCAGGGCTTCGGCCTTGTATGGGACAGCCGGGTGGTGGCGGGCCAATCGGCGCCTGAGTCGATCCATTCGCGCAGCACGGCGAGTTCGGCTGGCGGCAGAGGGGCGCCCGGCGGCATCTTGCCCGCCGCGATCATTTGAATCAGTTTGCTTGCCTGTGCGCTGCCCGGCTGAATCGCAGCACCTGAGTATCCGCCCTTGCGCGCGTCTTCGCGATTGTCGAGACGAAGGCCGTTGCTTTGCACCTGCGCGCCATGGCAGCCCTGGCACCGTGCGCGCAGAACCGGTTCGACATCGCGAGCGAAATCCGCCGCAAGCGCGGAGAGCGCGGCCAGAAACAGGAGCATTGCCTCCGATTCTATCGCGGCTGTGTCAGCCGTTTCAGATCATCGTGCGGATTTTCCGCACGACGTTCCAGCTTTTTCTAGTATCGAAGTGAAAGCTTATGGCCCCCGACAACCCTCCCTTGGGGATCTCATCGGCGGAAAGAGTGTCCAACCGTCAGCGCATTGGATACTCCCGTGATACACTTCTCCAAGCTTTGATTGCTTGAACGGAAAGCAAGACATGAGGAGAACCTTTTTTCACGCTGATGAGTTTGGTTCGGAAGGCATGGTTTACATACCCTATGCTGCTTGTGTCAGCGACCCTGCTGTGATTTGGGCGCCTGCTGCTCGGCTGCTTTTGGCTACACAACAAGCGTTCTTACGGCCAAAAGATCTCTTGACTCTCGTCGACAATGCGGATGCGCCAGTTCGTATGATTGGACGTGAAAACTGGTTATGCGACAAGGCATTTCGAGACAAACATCCTTGGCCAGGGGCCAAATGGCTAGATGAATTTGATGGCGTCGTCAAGCGGTTTGCGCTAGAAGACTCTGGCAAGCCTCGTTCTCGTCGTCGGGTAATAATTGCGGAAGAAGAGAATGGTTTCATCGATGCTGATGCGAGGTTGACACAAAATGGCCAAGCTCTAAAGCGAAGACTCAATAAATTGTTCACAGAGAAATCACTACCGACGGGAATTCTTGAAAAAGCTACCCGGGCCAGAGAACGTCGTCAAGCAGTCCCGCGCGCAATCTTGCGAGACTTTTATAATCACTCTCGGGCGATGGTATCCGCCGGTGCTCATGTAGCGATCACACCCGGTCAGCATATGGCTTTGATCGAAGGTATTGTTCTCGGCGCGGCGTCGCCCGAAGTTACCACTTCTTTCGCACAAAGTGGAGGTGATGCCACGCCGAAAGATGTTCAGGACGCAATGTCAGTTCTAAAATACGTAAAGCCCGTGATGTCGTTCAAGCACCTCCAAAGATTTCTGAACTCAGGTCTCAAGCGTGATCTTCACGAGCTTTTGTACTCTCCAAGAAGTTCGAGTAGGCTCGATGAGCACTTGATCACGCAGATCAAATCAGCGACGGCCGAGAAGCCCTTTTTGAATGAGTTGCTTAACCTCGATGAGCCGATCGACATCACACTTTCAATTGGTGGTGTGATGCTTGCGCTGCTAATGTACGAACTCACCGGTGATCTTGCTTGGACTTTGATCGCTGTACCATTCAAAGCGGCTAGACGCGTCCTTCGGACTCCAAATCTGATTCCAGCACGAATGCAGAAAGGGCACCCCGCAAGAGCGCTATTCTATCTGGCCTACGGCAAGGAACGCCCTTTTCGGAAGCAGGTTGCCGAATTGGTCGAGGTACTGGTAAGTTCAAGCTAGGTTTAATAACTCGCGCGAAAAGAGAAAAAATGAGCCACGGGCTGCGAATCACGCAATTGCTCAACTCGCCCGATCATCGCGGCGATAGCTTTCAAGTTCCGTTGCAGTGCTTGGAATTTATACCTCGACTGGGAGATTTTCATATCGCCACTATCAAGCCCAGTTCAATCAGGGGTAATCACTTTCATCGAGATCGACGCGAAATTCTGTGCGTAGTGTTTAAAGATCAATGGTCTTTACATTGGGATACTGGCCACGGAACCGACGTGAAGAGAGCCACGTTCTCGGGGTCTGGAGTTGTTGTCGTCGAGATCGAGCCGCACATTTCACACGCTGTGAGAAACGACGGCGGATCGACCATTCAGGTTATCGGGCTCTCGAACTTACCATATTCCACGATGACACCTGACTCAGTCAAGCGAATCGTGGTGTAGCCGGCGCATTGGCTTGGAATCTGAGTCGAGGCTAAAATTCCCGTTAAGTGCAGCCCAAAATGGTCTGCTACTCAATAGGAATCGCCGCCAGCCCCTCAATTACGCGCTGTTCCTCGGGCGAATACTGGCTCTTGAACTGATCGCTCGCCAGCCGCTGCTTGCGCTTGTCTTCCTTCATGCGCCGCAGCCGCGCCGTCTCCCGCCGCACCTGCTGCCGGCGGTCTTCGGGCATATCGTTGACTTCGCGCGAAAGCTGGCGAGTGCGCCGCTGGTCTTCGGGCGAAAGATTTTGGAAGCGCTCGAAGCGATGGCGCAGCCGCTCTTTTTCATCGCCGGAAAGACTGTTGTAGCGCTCGACGTTGCGCTCGATCTGCTTCTGGCGCTCGGGCGGCAGGCGCTCAATGGCGCGCCTGCGTTCCTGGGGCGTCATACTGCTGAATTTTTCCATCTGATTGACGCGCGCCCGGGGCGCACGCAACACGCCCTTGGGCTGCGCCGCCAGCGTACCGGCGAGCGCCAACGCCGCGATGGAGAGTCGAATCATCCGCTTACATCTGCCGCGCGGAGCCGGCCTCGGCCACCAGGCCCAACTCGCGCAGCATCTCCATGTCTTCGAGCGTGCGATCGATCTGCTCGACGTCCAGATTCATTTCGGCGTGAGATGCCGTACCGGCGGGAGGCGGTGCCGGCCGCATCCACAACCCGAGCATCACTAGCGCCATCGCCGCCACGGCAATCGCGGGCTTCCAGATCGCATCGAAGCCGGAGATTCGCTTCCACCATGGCTCGCGCTCTTCCCGCTCGATTCTGGCCCACAGCTTGCGGTCGAAGTCCTCCGATACCGGCATGGCTTCAAACGCGTCCAGAGCCTGCCACACAGCCGATTGAGTGCCGACGAAAGCCTGACAGGCGGGACAAAGATCGACGTGCTTCTGGAATACCGCGGCCGCTTCCGGCTCCAGACGCCGGCTGACGAAGTCGAGCAACACTTCGGCGCTCTGTTCACCCGCGGTCAGCGGGCATTGCGCCGGGACGAACTCCCTGCGCACCCGTTTGATCCGGTTCGCTTCCGCCATTGCCTTCTCTCTTTCTCATCCGAGGTGCGCCAACCTGGCGCGCAACGTTTGGTAGGCCCGGAACAGCAGCGATTTCACCGCCGATTCCGAACATTCCAGCACACGCGCGATATGGGAATATTCCATCTCCCGATACTTGTGCATCATTACGGCCGCCCGTTGTTTGCCTGGCAGCGCTTCGATCGCCCGGCGGACCTCGACGAATCGGGAATCCCGGACCATCCGCTGCTCCACAGTAAGCTCGTAATCCGCCACCTGCCGGGCCGACGTTCCCTCTTCGGCTCCGGTGTCGAGACTCTGCTGGCCTCGTTCGTGTTTCCCATCGCGCAACCAATTCAAAGCCAGATGCGTCGCAATCCGGTAGAGCCAGGTGGTGAATTTCGCCGTTGGCTCATAGGATCCCCGCGACCGGTAGACTCGCAGGAAAACCTCCTGCGCCAACTCTTCGGCCACCGCCTGGTTCTGCACCATGCGGAACATAAAGTGAACGACAGGGCCGCGGTGACGTTCAAGGAGAATGGCGAAGCTTCCGGAGCAGCCGTCGCGCACGCGCAGCATTAACTCGGCGTCGTGCTCAACGGTCGCCACAGCCGTCACAACCTCATTAACACGGCCCGAAACAGAAGGTTGCGGGGAAATTACTCTTCCTTAAGCGAGCGCACCATCAGCTGGCGCACCGCTTCGGCGGGCGATTTCACGCCCTCGAGAATCGCCTTCATCTGGGCGGTGATCGGCAGATCGGCTCCAAACCGTTGAGACAGATCCATGGCGGCGAACGTGGTTTCGATGCCCTCGGCGATCATGGGCGACGACGCGACGATTTCAGCGACTGTTTGTCCGGCGGCTAAAGCCATGCCTGCCTTTCGATTACGGCTTAAATCTCCAGTACAAGTCAATACCAGGTCGCCCAAACCCGCGAGTCCGGCCATGGTTTGCGGCCGGCCGCCCATGGCGACGGCGAGCCGTGTGATCTCGGCCAGTCCCCGTGTGATGAGGGCTGCCTGTGCGTTGCCGCCCAGGTTTAATCCGTGGCAGACGCCGGCGGCGATGGCGATGACGTTTTTGAGAGCCGCGCCCACCTCCACGCCTACCACGTCGGGGTTGGTGTAGAGCCTCAGCGTCTGGCCGGAAAACGCTTCCTGGATCGTTGCCGCAAGGGCCGCGTCCGAGGAGGCGACAGCGACGGCGGCCGGCTGGCCCATCGCCACTTCGCGTGCGAAGGTGGGGCCCGAAAGCACGGCGATGCGGCTGCGGCCACTTGCTTCGCCGATTACTTGCGACATTCGCAGTAACGTGTTGCTTTCAATTCCTTTGGTGGCGCTGACGAGGATCGCGTCCGGCTTCAGGCCGGGGCTGATCGAAGCGGTGACGGCGCGCAGATAGCGGCTGGGAACCACCATCAACACGATATCGGCCCCGTTGGCGGCGGCCGATGCATCGGTCTCGATTTCCACCGCGTGATGGATGGGGATGGCGGGCAGAAAAACGTCGTTGATGCGGGTGGCTTGGGTTCGTTTCGCGATTTCGGGCTCACGGATCCAGAGCCGGGTCTGGTCGAAGCGCGGCGCCAGCACCGACGCAAGGGCGGTCCCCCAACTGCCGCCTCCGATGACGGCCAGCCGCTTGCTCACCTCGCCCCGCCAAAGCGGAATACGTTCTCGTTGCCGTTGCGAAGGCGGAGGATATTGGACTTGTGGCGCCAGACGATGAACAGGCCGCTGACCAGAGACACGGCCAGCACCTCGGCGGGTGGATGGTCGATGAGGTAAACGGCAAGCGGAAAGCTGAGCGCCCCAAGGATAGAGCCCATCGAGATGTAGCGGGTTAAAGCGACGGTAGCGGCGAAGAAGATGGCGGTGGCGGCAAGAGGCAGCGGCGTGAGGTAGAGGAATGCGCCGGCGAAGCTTGCGACGGCTTTGCCGCCCTGAAACTTGAGAAACACCGGGAAGGCGTGGCCGAGCAGAACGGCCAGAGCCGCCAGACTCATGGCCACCGTGTCACCGCCGGTGAGCCACGCGGCGAGCCACACGGCGACCCAGCCCTTGACCACATCGAGCAGCAGGGTAGTCAGGCCGAGTCCGCGGCCTTCGGTGCGCAGCACGTTGGTGGCGCCGATGTTGCCGCTGCCCGAGGAGCGGACATCGCGGCCCGTCTTGAGGCGCACCAGCAGATATCCAAAAGGAATGCCGCCGATGAGATAGGCGGCGATCGCGGCGAGAAGAGCCATCATGCTTGATCCAGCGGAAAGGAAGCCAGCTTGGAATAGACCGATCCACCCGGGCCGGGCTGGCTGAGATAGAGGTGGAAGGCGGTGGCGGTGAATTGGCCGAAGGCGTCCGATTCGAGCGCGGCGATGCGCTGGCGGAGTTCGGCCAACTCCGCTCGCTCTTCGATGCGCGCGAGCGTGAGATGCGGCTTGTAGTCCCGCTTCTCCCTGGCGACGCCCGCGGGCTCAAGAGCCGCATCGGTGGAGCGCGCGAGATCCAATAAAGATTCGGGTGAGCGCACGGCGGCAAACAGGATGCGCGGGTTGTGCGGATTGGGGAACCAGCCGAGGCCGCGCATCGTGATTTCGATGGCCGGTCCCCGCACGCCGGCGAGCGCCTGTTCGATGCGGGCCAGATCGCCGGACGAACGTTCGCCGATGAACTTCGTCGTGATGTGGAGGTTGGCGGCCGGGCTCCAGCGAATGGCCGCGGCCGGGCGCAGATGGCCGATCAGCGCGCCGAGGTTTTGTTGGATCGCGTCGGGAAGATCGAGGCCGGCGAACAGTCGCATCGCTTTGGTAAATTCCTAGAGTATCTCATTGAGTGGCGGCTTCTATGTAGATTCGGCGGCGGTGCTCGCTCGGGAATTTTACGAGCGGCCGGTGGTGGAGGTGGCGCGCGGGTTGTTGGGAATGCTGCTGGTGCACGGGCGCGTGGCGGGCCGGATCGTGGAAGTGGAAGCCTACACGGGCGAGCGGGACGCGGCGGCGCATGCGGCCGCCGGTCTCACCAATCGCACCAGGGTTCTTTACGGACCGCCCGGTCACGCCTATGTCTATTTGATCTACGGCATGTACGAGTGCCTGAACCTGGTGGCCGAACCCGCTGGATCTCCGGGATGTGTGTTGATCCGGGCGCTTGAGCCTGTGGCCGGCTTGGCGGCGATGCGCGAGCGGCGCGGTGTCGCGAAACTCGAGTCGCTGGCTTCGGGGCCCGGAAAGCTGACGATTGCCATGGGCATCGGCCGCGGTCATAACGGCGCCGATGTTACGCAAGGGCGGCTGACGGTGCGGCGGCCGGTGGATTGGGTTGAACCGGAGATCGGCGTCAGTCCGAGGATCGGGATCCGCAAGGCGGCGGATTGGGAACTGCGGTTCTTCGTGAAGGGGAGCCGGTTTGTGAGCGCCGTGCGATAGACTCGTGCTTGAGGGCTCCACATGACAGTTTTGCATCCAGTGCTTATCCTTGAGCCGGGATTGCTGGCTCCCGGCGATCAAATGAGCCGCGAGGAATTTCTGCGGCGGTGGGAGCAGATGCCGGACTTGAAGTTTGCCGAGTTGATAGAGGGTGTTGTCTACATGCCATCGCCGGTTTCCCGTTCGCACGCTGATTTCGACAGCATGATTGGCGGATTGTTGCTTTACTACGCCACGCGCGTTCCCGGATGCCGTTCGTCAGCGAACGCTACATGGCTAATCAATCCGAGAAACGCTCCCCAGCCGGATCTGAGTCTGCGTAAAGTCAAAGGAAGATCGCGGGTCGAGGGTAAATTTGCGGCGGGCGTGCCGGAACTGGTAGCGGAAATCTGCGTGTCAAGCCGGTCTTACGATCTCGGCCCGAAGCTCGCCCTCTACCAGACGACAGGCGTGCCGGAATACCTCGCGGCGCTGGTCGAAGAGCGGCGCGTCGAGTGGCGGTACCTGGAGCGTGGAAGTTACAAGCTTCTCAAACCGCATCGCGACGGCACGCTGCGCTCGCGCATTTTCCCCGGCCTGTGGCTGAATGTCGAGGCGCTGTGGAAAGAAGACGCGGCGGGTCTGATCGCGACGCTTGAGAAAGGGTTGGCCCCGATTCTCAGGCTGAAATAGACTCCTGTCTTAGGGCACTCGGATGACAGCTTTGCATCAAATGCTTGTGCTTGAGCCGGATTTGCTGGCTCCCGGCGACTGCATGGGCCGCGAGGAATTCCTGCGCCGATGGGAGCAGATGCCGCATTTGAAGTTTGCCGAGCTGATTGAGGGTGTTGTCTACATGCCATCACCGGTTTCGATACCCAATGCCAGATTCGACGGCCTTCTCAGCGGGCTGGTTTTCTACTATGCAGCTCACGTGCCTGGGGTGGAGTCACTTGCAAACGCAAGCTGGCTGATGAAGCGCGGGAATGCGCCTCAGCCGGACATTAGCTTGAGGAATCTGCAGAAGCACGCCGCGAGATCCTGGGTGGAGGACAAGTTCGCCGCGGGCGTGCCGGAACTGGCTATCGAAATCTGTGCGTCGAGCCGGTCTTACGATCTCGGACCGAAGCTCGCCCTCTACCAGACGGCAGGCGTGCCGGAATACCTCGCCGTGCCGATCGAAGAGCAACGGGTCGAGTGGAGGTACCTGGAGCAGGGAAAATACAAGATGCTCAAACCGCATCGCGACGGAACGCTTCGCTCGCGCATTTTTCCTGGCCTGTGGCTGAATGTGGCGGCGCTATGGAAAGAGGATGCGCCGCGTCTGATCGCGGCGCTTGAAAAAGGGTTGGCCACCATCGCGGACCGGCCGAAATGATACGATGCGTTCATAAGAGACATGCATGTCCTCTTCCTGATTCTCGGGTTCGCGGCGAGCCCTTCGTTTGCCGCCAAGCTGGTTGCGGTCAAGACCGTACCGGCTGAAGTCACGCTGCCCGGTGCGCAGTCCACTCAACAATTTCTGGCGATCGGTTCCTATGACGACGGCTCCGAGCGCGATATCACCGGCGACGCCGCCTGGCGTGTTTCCATTCCCGCCGCCGCCGGGCTTTCCAATGCGCGGGTGACGGCCACGTCCGCCGGGCAGTTCACGGTGTCGGCGGCCCTTTCGGGCGTTGAAGGACGGTCGAAAGTTCGTGTGGCGGGTTCCGGCCGGGCTCGCGAGTTCAGTTTCGCGCGCGACATCGGCGGCATACTCACCAAGCGAGGCTGCAACAGCTCCCAGTGCCACGGCGGTGTAAAAGGACGCGGAGGTCTGAAATTATCGGCCAACGGGTTGTTCCCCAAGGACGACCATGAATGGATTACTAAAGGCGGCGTCTATCAGGTTCTTTCGTCCGAGTCTAAGGGAGAGCGCGTCCCGCGCGTCAGCCAGGACAAACCGGAAACGAGCCTGATGCTCACCAAGCCCACCATGATTCAGCCGCACGGCGGCGGGAAGCGCTTCGAGAAAGATTCCGAAGACTACCGCGCCATTCTGGATTGGGTGGAGGCGGGTTCGCCGTATGGGTCCGATGCCGGATCCTCGAAGCTGGCGCGGCTCGAAGTCTTTCCGGCGACGGCGGTGATGCCGGCCGGCGGGAAGCACCGGCTGCTGGTGACAGCGCATTTTTCCGACGGCCACACCGAAGATTTCACGCACAACGTTCTGTATTCGTCGAATGACGACGAAGTGGCGGCGGTCGGCGCCGATGGTACGGTCTCGGCCCGTCGGCTGGGCGAAACGGCGATTCTGATTCGTGCCGCCGGGCAGGTGGCCAGCGCCGGGGTGGGTGTGGTGGGAGCGCCGCTTGGCAGCTATCCGAATCCGCCCCGCTCGAACTTCATCGACGACGCGGTGTTTTCCAAGCTGAAGCGGTTTCACATGAAGCCGTCGGAGCTGTCCGACGACGGAGAGTTTCTGAGGCGTGTGTGTCTCGACCTGACCGGCACCTTGCCGCCCGCGGGCCGCGTGCGCGAGTTTCTGGCTTCGAAGGATCCACGCAAGCGGGAGCGCATCATCGACGCGCTGCTCGGGTCGCCCGAGTTCGTCGACTACTGGACGTTCCGCTTCTCCGATATTTTCCGCGTGGCCATCTTCGCCAACGGCCTGACGCCGAAGCTGAGCCAGAAGTATTGGGAATGGATTCGCACCAACATCGAAACCAACCGGCCCTACGATGAAGTGGCGCGGGAGCGGCTTTCGGCGCAAGGCTACAGCCCGGCGGCGGCGCACTTCATTCCATACAACCAGATTGGCCCGCCGCAGGACGTGATGGCCGAGGAAGTACGCGTCTTCTTCGGGCGGCGGCTCGATTGCGCGCAATGCCACAACCATCCTTATGAAAACTGGAGCCAGGATCAGTTCTGGGGCATGGCGTCGTTCTTCGGCAGCTTGTTCAAGACCGGCTACGTGGTGTTCGATCATCCGCGCAACATGGATTGGAGCTCCAAAGACGTGGACGCGAAGATCGAAGTGCTGCATCCCCGGACCAAGGCGCAGGTGAAACCGGCGCTGCTCGACGGATCGGCGTTCGACCTCAAGCCAGATGCCAACCCGCGGCAGGAACTGGCCCGCTGGATGACATCGAATCCTTACTTTGCCGAAGCGACGGTGAACCGGATGTGGGGCTACTTCTTCGCGCGCGGCATCGTCGATCCCGTGGACGATTTCCGTTCGACCAATCCGGCCACCAATCCCGAATTGCTGGCGGCGCTGAGCGGCGATTTCCGCACACACGGCCACGACCTGCGGCGGCTGATGAAGACGATCGCGATGTCGCGCACCTACCAGCTTTCGGCCCGGCCGAACGCCAGTAACAAGCACGACAAGCTGAATTATTCGCACTCGATGGCCCGGGCGCTCGATGCGGAAGTACTGCTTGACGCGGTGGTGGATGTGACCGGAGTGCCAGAAGTATTTTCGACCGCCGTGTCGGAAGGCGGATCGGTGGGCCAGGCGCCGGCGGGGACGCGCGCGGTGAACCTGAAAGATCCGGACATGTATTATTCGCGGTTCCTTGAACTCTATGGCCGGCCGAATCGGGGGGCGATTCCCGAGCGCGACGGCAAGCCGAACCTGGGGCAGGCGCTGCACATCATGGCGGGCGCCACCTATACGGACCGGCTGGGAGAGGGCAACAGCAGGCTGGCGAAGCTGCTCAAAGCGGGCGCTTCGAATGCGCAGATCGTCGAAGAGTTTTATCTGGCCGCGCTGACCCGCAAGCCGGACCCGGAAGAAACCGCGGAACTGGAAAAGATATTGGCCGGACGCCCCGATCGCGAGGCCGGACTGCGTGAGTTCGTGTGGGCGCTAATCAGCTCGCGTGAATTCGCCGAGAATCATTAATAGGGAGGCGCCGTCAATGAACCATCCAAGAACCCGCCGCGATTTTATTTCGGCCGGCTCGCTGGGATTTTTGGGGCTCACGCTTCAGAACTACCTCGCCGCCGCCGAGGCCAAGGCGCCTGGCAAGGCCAAGGCGAACTCGGTCATCCTGTTCTGGCTGGAGGGAGGACCGAGCCATATCGACACGTTCGATCCAAAGCCCAACAGCAACTTCAAACCGATCTCGACCAACGTGGCGGGCGTGCAGTTTTCCGAGCTACTGCCGCAACTGGCCAAGCGCATGGACAAGATGGCCGTGGTGCGATCGATGCACACGCGCGGCAACGATCATCCGCAGGCGACGCATTACGTGATCACCGGGCATGAGATCAACCCGGCCATGCAGTTTCCGAGCGTGGGTTCGATCATCAACAAGGAACTTGGCCCGCGCAACGCCGTACCCGCGCACGTGCTGGTGCCGAAGTGGGATCGCGGCCGGCAGTATGAAGATTATTTCCGCGCTTCGTTCCTCGGCGGCGACTACGACCCGATGTGCATTCCCGATCCCGCCAAGCCCGGCTTCCAGGTGACGGATCTGAGCTTGCCGAAATCGGTTTCCGAAGCTTCGGTGGAAAGCCGCGGCGCCTTTTTGAAAGCCGTCGACCGCCGCTACCGCGCGATGAACGAAACCGCCGAGCACACCAATATGGACGCATTTTCGGCGCAGGCGATGAAGATGATCCTGACGCCGGCGGTGCGCGACGCCTTCGACCTTTCGAAAGAGCCCGAGAAGCTGAAGGAAAAGTACGGCAAGGATTCGATCGGCCAATCGTGCCTGCTGGCGCGGCGGCTGGTCGAAGCGGGCAGCCGCTTCGTGACGGCGGCAGGCTATCACGGAACCTCGTGGGACACGCACTCCGACAACGACAAAAGCCACAAGGACCGGTTGTGCCCGACGCTCGACCGCACGCTGTCGGCGCTGATCGACGATTTGAGCGAGCGCGGGTTGCTCGAAACGACGCTGGTCATCGCCATGGGCGAGTTCGGCCGCACGCCCGCCATCAATCCAAACCTGGGCCGCGATCACTGGCCCAACTGCTGGTCGCTGGCGCTGACCGGCGGCGGCATCAAGACGGGGCAGGTGCTGGGTTCCACCGATGAGAAGGGATACAACGTGGCGAGCCGCGTGGTGACCATGGGCGATCTGTACGCGACCGTGTTCAAGCTGATGGGCATCGACCACACGCGCGAGTACATGAGCCCCATCGGCCGGCCGATCAAGATCGCCAATTCGCTGGAGGATCGCACCGGCGAACCGGTGACCGAACTGATGGCGTAATCGTAGAATTGGAGACGATGATCCGATTCCTCGTCTCCACCGCGCTTGTTTGTCTGCTGCCGGCTTCGGCTGCCGCCAAAGGTCCAAAGAAAGCCAAGAACGTGATTCTGCTGCTGGCCGACGCCGGCGGCATTCCGACACTGAACGCCGCCAGCATTCTGGGCCACGGCGCGCCGCAGAAGCTGTTCCTTCAAAGCTGGGAACATATCGGACTTTCCGATACGTCGCCCGCGGGCGGCTGGGTGACCGACTCGGCGGCGGGCATGACGGCGATCGTCACCGGTAAGAAGACGCATAACGGCGTCATCAGCCAGGGCGACGATACGGTGCGGGGCAAGCAGGACGGCGCGACGCTGAAGACGATTCTGGAATACGCCGAAGAGAAGGGCCTCGCGACCGGCGTGCTCTCAAACGTTCTGATCGCCGATGCCACGCCCGCGGCGTGTTACGGGCATGCCAACGATCGCGGCAAACATGCCGAGTTGTTCCTGCAGATCTTCGAGCCGCGTTTTGGCGACGGCGTAGATGTGGTGTTCGGGCCGGGTCGCAAGCGGTTGTGGGAGTCGGCGCAGAAGATCGGCAAGGACATCGACGCGGCGGCGAAGCAGCGCGGCCGCACGGTGTACTCGTCGCTGGCCGAGGTTCCGGCGGACGCCAGGCGCGCGCTGGCGGTGGTTGACGACGGCTTCGATCTCAACGAGGCCGCCAAACGTGCCGTGAAGGCGCTGCAGCAGAACAGGAAGGGCTTTTTCCTGATGATCGAGTCCGACGCGCATACCAATCAGCCGGAGGCGGGGCTGAACCGGCTGATCGCTTTCGACAAGCTGATTCGCGAACTTACAACGATGGTGAATCCCGAAGAGACGCTGTTTCTGTTCACCGCCGATCATTCCTTCGACCTGCGTGTGTTTTCGGGCAAGCGCGGCGAGCCGCTGCTCAAAGGTTACGACGAATGGAAGAAGACCCATGAGCCCAATGAGCGTTCGATCAAGCTGGCTTCGGTGCGGATGGATAACTCGCACACGGGCGAGGAAGTGGTGGTGGCGGCGCGCGGACCGGGCGCCGAGCGGGTGCGCGGGTTCATGCCGAACACGCACCTGTTTGAGATCATGATGGCGGCCTACGGGTGGGCGCGCTGAGGGAGCACATGCGGCTAATCCTTCTCTTCACGCTGGCAATGGGCGGGCTTGCCTACGGCCAGAGCACGACGGCCGCTCTGTTTGGCACCGTCCTCGATTCCACCGGCGCCGCGGTGCCAAACGCCGCCATCCGGGTTACGGAGGTATCGACGGGCCTGGCCCAAAGCGCTTCCTCCAATGCGCAGGGAGACTATCTGTTCCCATCGCTGCCGCCCGGGGAGTACCGTCTGGAAGCGAGTTTTCAGGGTTTCAAGACTTTCGTGCGGACGGGAGTGGGGCTCGAAGTGAACCGCAACGTGAAAGCCGGCATTACGCTCGAAGTGGGCGCCGCGGCCGAGCGGATTGAGGTGACGGGAGCGCCGCCGCCGGTGGAAACGCGCGAAGCCCAGATTGGCGGAACCGTCGACACGCGCCGCGTGAACGATTTGCCGCTCAACGGGCGCAACGTTTACGATCTGGCGCTGACGCTTCCGGGCATCACGACTTCGCGCACCACCACCGTGCAGGACAACGATGGCAATACGCTGAACGTGAATGGGAACCGGCAGCGGCAGAGCACGTTTCTGCTCGACGGCGCGTTCAATAACGATTTGTGGCGCAATACGGGGAACGCGGCGCCGAATCCGGAGGCGGTGGACCAGTTCCGCATTCTGACCTCCACGTTCAGCGCGGAGTTCGGCCGGTCGCCGGGTGCGGTGGTGAACGTGGTGACCAAGAGCGGGACCAACGCCCTGCACGGATCGCTGTTCCACTTCCTGCGCAACGACAAGCTGAATGCGCGGAACTATTTTCAGCCGGTGGTGAATACGCTGCGCCAGAACCAGTTCGGCGGATCTATCGGCGGCCCGCTGGTGCTGCCCAGGCTTTACAACGGCCGCAACCGGACGTTCTGGTTTTTCTCCTATCAGAATATTTTGATCCGCCAGAATGCGTTCACAAACGCGGGGCTGACGCCGACGGCGGCCGAGCGGGCGGGCGATTTCTCGGCGGCTACGGCGGCGCAGAGGCCAGTCGATCCCGATGCCAACAACCAGCCGTTTCCCACCGCACGCATTCCGCTCTCGCGTTTCGATCCTGTGGCGGCGAACATCGTGAGCCGGTTCGTGCCGCTGCCCACCACCGCGGATGGGCGGCTGGAGGCTGGCGGTTCGCGGCGCAACGATGAGCCGCAGTACGTCGGCCGGCTCGACCATCAGCTCACGTCGAATCACCGTTTGTATGGAACGATGTTTTTGCTGCGCGGGACGGGACTCGATCCTTTCGCCAGCGCGACGCAGGTTCCGCGCTACGGCGTGAATCAAACGGTGCTGAGCCAGAACAACGGCCTGGGCGGGCATGACTGGATCGTGACAAGCAGCCTGTTGAACCAGCTCCGGTTCAGCTACACACAGCGCGTTTCGTCGCTGCTTTCGCAGGTGCGGGATTCGTGGGACGACTTTGGAAGCCGGGTGGCGTTCGGATCGCTGCCAAAGCGGCCGCCGCAGTTGTTCATCACCGGGCGGTGGCAGATGGGGACGTTCGGCGAGTCGAATTTCGACCAGCGCTCCTACAACCTGTCGGAAGTGGCGACGTGGACGCGCGGCGCTCACACGGTGAAAGCGGGAGCGTGGGGCCTGTGGACCAAGTTTGTCGAGGAGGGCAACTGGCTTGGGTCGGGACAGGTGCGGTTTCAGCCCCAGTTTACGCGCAACGTGCTGGCCGATTTCTACCTGGGTCGCGCGGCCAGTTTCCGGCAGAACAATGGCAACGATCGGCGGTTCCGGTCCGGCAGCTACCATTTTTTCGCGCAGGACGACTGGCGCGTCACCAGGCGGCTGACGCTGAACCTGGGCCTGCGGTACGAACTGAACCAGCCGTTCCTTTCTCATCGCGATGAAGTGCAGGGATTCCGCTTCGGACAGCGCTCGGCGGTCTTCCCGCAGGCGCCGCTGGGCCTGGTGTTCCCGGGCGATGCGGACATTCCAAGAGGAATCGTGCAGACCGATAAGAACGACTGGGCGCCTCGCGTGGGCTTCGCCCTCGATGTATTTGGCAACGGCAAGACGGCGATTCGAGGCGGATGGGGGATTTACTACGCGACCGGTTTCGCCAACATCACAAGCAACGCGCAGGGACAACCGTGGCTGGTGGATGTGACGGTCTTCGGCACGCCTTCGCTGGTGGATCCCTGGTCGGCGACACCGGGCGGCAGTCCCTATCCGGTGAATTTCAACGCGGCCAATCCGCGATTCACCACGCCGGCGACGGTGAGTAATTTCGAATCGGCGTTCCGTAATCCTTACGTGCAGCAGTACAGCTTCTCCATCGAGCAGCAGGTGGAAAAGAGCACGGCGGTGACGGCGGCTTTCGTGGGCAATACCGCGCGCAAGCTGCCGTACATGCGCGACTACAACGCGCCCGTGTTTGCGGCGAACGCGACGGCAGGCAACATCAACGCCCGGCGGCCCTATCTGCCGGGCACGTTCGCGCAGATCGGGTTGATTGAGAGCGCGGCCAATTCGAGCTATCAGGCGCTGCAGTTGAGCCTCAACCGCCGCTTTTCGCGCAGCTTCAGTTTCGTTGGCAACTACACGTGGTCGAAGTCGCTCGACGATGCCAGCATCGACATCACCGGCCCGAGCAATGTGACGCTGGTCGACAACGTGAGCCGGCGCATCGAGCGCGGCCCATCGAACTTCGACATCCGCCATGTGCTGAATACGAGTTGGGTGTGGGAGTTGCCGCGCCTCAACAATGCAGGCGGGCTGGTGCGCGGCGCTTTGGGCGGGTGGCAATTGAACGGCATTCTGCGTTTTCAATCCGGATCGCCGTTCACGCTGACCGCCGGCCGCGATACGAACCTGGATGGCAACGCCAACGACCGTCCGAATCTGGCGGGCGATCCGGCGCTCGCATCCGGCGCGTCGCGCGAGCGGCAGATCGCCGGCTATTACAATCCCGGTGCGTTCGCCGCCGCCGATCCCGGCCGCATCGGGACGCTAGGCCGCAACGTTTTCTACGGGCCGGGCAACCGCCAATGGGATCTGTCTCTCATGAAGCATTTCGAGCTGTGGGAGAAGCATCGTCTGCAGTTTCGCGCCGAAGCGTTCAATTTCCCGAACTGGGTGAACCTGGGCAATCCGGTGGCGAACGTATCGGCCGCCAACGCGGGACGGATTCTGAGCGCCGGCGCGGCGCGGCAGGTGCAGGTGGCGCTGAAGTACCTTTTCTGAAAACTCTCAGCGCGCGGTTTCGAGCAAGGCGATAAGGGCCCAGGCCGTAGTCGAGATGTGCTGGGCGTAGCTTTGGCCTCCCGATGGCCGCGTGGTTTCGGGCCAGCCGCCGGCGTCGAGCTGCGAGCGCAGCAGGTAGGCGCGGGCTTTCGCGTTCCGGCCCAACGCCAGTAACGCCAAAGACGTGTCAAAAACTTCCGACGGCATTTTCGGCGCGGGACCCCAGCCCCCATCCTGATTTTGAGCGGCGCGAAGCCACTGGCGTGCGGCTTCGCTCCCCGTGGCGAGGGCGATGGCGGCGGCGTCGGGCGTGTTGGCGATGGCTTTCGACTCAAGCCATCGGGTGGCGCGGGCGACCGGCTCGTCGAAGCGCGGCTCCGCGGCCTGTAGCAGAACTTTCCGGGCGAGGTAGGTCGCCAGCGCGGCGTTATAGGTGACGGGCGAGCCTGCGGGAGCGCCCGCGTCGCCTGTCCACGAGCCATCCTCCCGTTGATCGTTCGCCAGCATCGCGGCGGCTTGCCTCAGAGCCTGGCCGCTGTCTGGCAACTCGGATAGCGCGGCGGCAAACTGGAGGCGCGCGAGTTTCTTATCGCTGAACTTGGGGTCGCCGTGATTCGATTCCCAGCGAGCAGGCGCGAGCAGCCAGGCGGTGGTATCCGCGAGAGCCGCGGAAGCAACCGGCGATCCTTTCCGCCTGGCGAGGGAAAGCGCGCGGGCGCCGTCGCCGTTATTGTGGCAGGAAAAGCATTTGTTCTCGCGGAACCACGACGGCACTTCGCGCGCCAGATGTTCAATGGCTCGCTGCTCGGCCGTCGGGGCAAGCAGCCAGGCCGCGGCCCAGACTACCAGAGCCGGCACTGTTTCTCGGCCGGGCGGACCATTGGGTCGCCCTGTTTGCATCCGAACGCCTTGTGAAATTCCGGCGTGTTCTTGAGCGTTTCCATCACGCGGTAATAGGCGAGCGGATGCGGATCGGTCTGCAGCCGCAGACGCTTGTACTCCTCGCGCGCCTGCTGCGCCCAGATGCGGCCGAAAGAGATGAACAGGCGCTGCTCGCCCGTCAGTCCATCGATGACGGGCGACTTCTTTCCGTTGAGCGAACGCTGGTAGGCTTTGAAGGCAAGCGCCAGTCCGCCAACGTCGCCGAGGGCTTCGCCGGTCACCAGCTTGCCGTTGTGGCGCGCGCCCGGCAGGACTTCGAAGGAATCGAATTGATTGACGATGCAGGAGACCGAGCGCTCTTCGAACTTCTTGCGGTCGGCTTCGGTCCACCAGTTGCGGAGCTTGCCATAGGCGTCGAACTGCGAGCCCTTGTCGTCGAAGCCATGGCCGATCTCATGTCCGATGACGGCGCCGATGCCGCCATAGTTCATCGCGTCGTCTTCATTGCCGTCAAAGAACGGCGGCATCAGGATGCCGGCCGGGAAGGCGATCTCGTTGAACAGCGGACTGTAGTAGGCGTTGACGGTGGGCGGCGTCATGCCCCACTCGGTCTTGTCGATGGGTTTGCCGATTTTGGCGAGATCCAGCTTGTGTTCGAAAAGGCCGCCGGCGCGGTTATTCTCAAAATACTTGCCGGAATCGATGGAAAGCGCCGAATAGTTCTTCCACTTGTCGGGGTAGCCGATCTTGAGACCGATTTTCGATAGCTTCTCCTGCGCCTGTGTTCGTGTTTCGGCGGAGAGCCAATCGGCCTTGCCCAACTCATCGGCCAGGGTGGCGCGCAGGTTGCCGACCAGTTGATCCATGCGCTTCTTCGAGGCGGGCGGGAAATGCTTCTTGATGTAGGACTGGCCGAGCGCTTCGCCGAGCATCATGTCGGTTGCCGAGACGCAGCGCTTCCAGCGCGGCTTCTGCTCCTTGACACCGGTGAGCACCTTTTCAAATTCGAACTTCTCCTTGTCGAAGGCTTCGGGCAACTCATCGGCGGTGACGGCGAGGACACGCCAGCGCAGGTAGGCTTTCCAATCGGACAGATCGCCGTTGAGTTCCTTTTCGAGAGCGGCCATGTACTTCGGCTCGCTGAGATTGATGGGCGCCGAACGCGCGACGGAGTTGTGATCGAGCAGGGCGCCCCAATCGTAAGAAGGAGCCACCTTTTCGACGGCGGCGAGAGTGGTGCGGTTGGAGATCTTGTAAGGGTCGCGGCGCTCGGTGCGCGAGAGCATAGGTTCGGCGAGCCGCGTTTCGAAGGCGAGGACTTGCTTGGCGGCGGCTTGCGCCTCGGCGGGGCTGAGGCCGAGCAACTGGTGCATGCGCGCGGCATGAGCCAGGAACGCCTCACGGATCTTGCCGCTGCGATCGTCGGATTTCAGATAGTAGTCGCGGTCGGGCAGGGAGAGGCCGGTGGGCGAAACCCAGGCGATCATCTCTTCGGGGCTTTTGAAATCGGGGCTGGCGCCGAGGCCGATGGCCGCGGGCACGCCCGCATCCTGCAGGAGGATCAGCGTCTGAACGAGCGAGGCGCGGCCGTCGATGGCGGCGATGCGATCGAGATAAGGTTTGACGGGCGCGGTTCCGCGCGCCTCAATGGCGGCGGTGTCCATGCAACTGGAAAAGTAGGCGGCCAGTTTCTCTTCGTTCGACGCCTTGGTGAGCTTACCCGCTTTCCCGCGCGCGCTCATGTCGTCGAGGATGACCTTGAGCCGCTCCTGATTGGCTTCGATGAGCGCGTCAAACTGCCCCCATCGCGCCTGTTCGGCCGGGATGGGATGCTGGTCGAGCCACTTCTGGTTGACGTACTGGAAGAAGTCATCGCAGGGCTTACAGCTCTCGGTGAGTTCCGTTTTGAGCGACAGCTTCGGCGCGGCGGTCAGGGTCAGAGCGGCCGCGGCGAGGACATAAAGATATCGTTTCTGCATGGCGGGAGGGTGATGCCTTCCCTTCGATTTTAATCCCGGCTGATGCCGAGTTGGCGGATTTTCTCCTGTAAACTCTGACGTTCCAGGCCGATCGCGGCCGCCGTCCGGGTGACGTTGCCGCCGTTTTCGCGCAGTTTGCGGGTGAGGTACTCGGCTTCGAACAGGCGGCGCGCCTCGCGGTAGGAAGGTTCGGAGAAGTAGGGCTCGCCGGCGGCGGCGGGAGCGGGGTCGAGCGCGGCGGCGAGGTCGCCTCCGAAAACGAACAGCCGCTCGACGGTGCTGCGCAATTGGCGGATATTCCCGGGCCAGGGCTGCGCGGCCAGCTTTCGATGCGTCTCGGGAGTGAGCGGCGGCGGGTCGCGCCGGTACTTCTGGGTCAGGCTTTGCCAGAAACGTTCGACCAACAGCGGGATATCTTCGGGGCGCTGGCGCAGGGGCGGAAGAGAGAGCGTCATGCCGGCGAGACGGAAATAGAGATCCTGGCGGAATTTGCCTTCCTTGATGGCGGCTTCAAGGTTCTGGTTGGTGGCGGCGATGAGGCGCGTGTCGACGCCGATGGACCTGGCGCCGCCCAGCCGCTCGACCGCGCCGGACTCGGCGGCGCGCAGGATCTTGGCTTGCGTCGCGGCGGTCATGTCGCCGATTTCGTCGAGGAAGAGGGTGCCCTGGTGGGCCTGTTCGAATTTACCCGCGCGGGCCGCAAGAGCGCCGGTGAAGGCTCCTTTTTCATAGCCGAACAGTTCGCTTTCCACCAGGTTCTCCGGCAGTGCGGCGCAGTTGACGGCGATGAAGCGGGCGCGGGCGCGAAGGCTGCGGGCGTGGATTTCCTGGGCCAGCAGATCTTTGCCCGTCCCGCTTTCGCCGAGGATGAGCACGGGCAGATCCGTTTCGGCGACGCGCTCGGCGGCCAGAAAGACGGCGCGCATGACGGCCGATTCGCCCACCATGCGGCCGAACTGGCCTTCGCCCGAAAGCCGCGTGCGAAGGTCGGCCAGTTCGCGGCGCAGGGATTGATGCTCGATGGCGCGGGCGACGGCGACGCGAAGCTCGTCGATGTCGTAGGGCTTGGGCAGATAGTCGTAGGCGCCCGACTTGATGGCTTCGACGGCGATGCGCTCGGAGCCATAGGCGGTAAGCATGATAACGGCGGGCGACGCGGGCGAGGCGGCCAGTTCCGCCAGCAGCACCATGCCGTCCTCGCCTGGCATGGTGTAGTCGAGCAGGATGACGTCGGGCGGCGATTGACGCAGACGCTGGCGAGCCTGTTCGACGGAATCGGCTTCGGCGACGGTGTAGAGCGACTCAAAAACTTTGGCGGCGGCAAAGCGCGCGGCGGGTTCGTCGTCGACGATCAGCAGGCTGCCGGTCATGCCGTGCGTTGTTTGGGCATCGACCGGATGGCCGCCGCCGCCAGCAGTGCCAGGGCGACGAAGACCAACTGCGTGGCGGCTTGCTGGCGTTCGGGCCAGGGCGGCAGAAATTGCTTCAACAGCGCCATGCCGGTGGAGGTGACGACCAGCAGCAGGAACATGATTTGGACGCGTGCGTGGCGGGCCACCAGCAGGGCCACCAGCGCCGTGGTGACGACGATGAAGATCCACATGCCCGTGGCCGCGTATTCCGGACGGTTGCGCTGCAGGTCGATGGCGAAGGCGCAGTAAGTGGCCGTAATCGCGGCGTGCCAACTCAGTTTGCGCCAATAGGGGAGCAGGGCGAGCAGGCAGGCTCCGGCGATCGTCTGCGGCAGGCGCGAAGGGATCAGGGGTGGCAGAACGATGGTGAAGGCGATGGCCGCCAGCGCGGCGGCGGCGGACTCGATCCAGGAGGGCGGAAAGGTGAAGTTCGATGGGCGCGGGGCGAGTTCGTCGCGATGGCGCCAGGCGCAGAAGGCGAAGGCCGCGCCGAGGCAGGCGCCGAAAGTGAACTCCATCATCTTCCACCAGCCGACGGCGAAATGCGGATCGACGCCGCGGCCCCAGACCTGAAGCGCGGCGCCGGAGGCGAAGCCGATACCGCCGCCGAGTCCGCCCCAAAGCGCGAAGCGCAAAGGGAGCCGGCCCACGCCCGTGCGGCTGAGCCAGGCAAGAAGCGCCAGGGCCCCGAGGAAAAGGCCGAACCAAAGTTCGGCGCGCGGCCGGTCGAGGCGATTGGAAAAATAAATGAGCTTGGGTTCGTTCAGCAGTTTCCAGCCGGTCCAGGTGGCGGCTACCATGAGGCCCATGGCAACGCTGATGTCGCGGCGCGCCGAGAAGGCGATGGCCATGACCGCGCCGCCGAGCAATCCCCAGACCGCCCCTTTGATGGCGAAGCCGAGAATGGCCCAGGCGTAGGTTTCGGGAAGGAAGCTGAGGCCGACGGTTTGGCCGTAGGTTTCCTGCCCGCCGAAGCCGATGCCGATGGCGCCGAACGCGGCGATGTAGCCGGCGTCTTCCTCACGGCCGAGCAGCAGGCAGAGAACCAGGGCGATCATGGTGCCGGGTATCATGGCGCCGAGGAATCCGCCGCCGATGTAGCCGCGCAAGCCCCAGCCGAGCGACATGGTGACCGCTCCGAACAAGCACCAGAACCAGGGTTTCTCAGTCATGGCGTTAGAAAGTCATCCGGAATTCAAGATAAACGGTACGCGGCTGGTTATCCTGCTGCGGCCGGATCTGGCCGAAGTTGGCGCTGGTGACGTTGGGCGGATTGCCCACCAGGCCTGTGAAGTAAGGGCTGTTGAGCGAATTGATGATGTCGGCGCGCACCTGCGTTTTGACGCGATCGCGGAAGATGGGGATGTCCTTGACGATGGAGAAATCGTAGTTCAGAAAGCCCATGTAGCGCACGTCGGGGAAGCGGGTGGGGAAGTTGCGCAGGGTGAAGGGGGCGGGTCCGGCGACGCGCGGGAACAGCGAGGTATCGAACCAGCGGTCGAGCGTGCGCTCGTTCGAGGGCAGTTTCGCGCTGCGGGCGGCCAGGGGCGCGGCGTTCGGAAAATCGATGGGGAAGCCGCGCTGGAAGGTCCAGTTCCAGCCGAGGCGCCAGCCGCCGAGCACGCGGCCGCGGCCGAAGGGCAGTTCATACGTGCCGAGGAACGAGAGTTTCTGCGGCACATCGAAAATGGTGAGGCGCTTTTCGAGATTCGGCTCCAGCAGGTTGGTGGTTGAAATATCCTGCGGGTTCAGCGGCTGCAATTGTTCGAGATTCTTGGCGGCCATGTAATTGGCCTGAAGATTCAAACCGTTTGAGAAGCGCTTGCGCAGGCTGATCTGCAGCGCGTCGTAACGGGTTCTACCGGCCGGGATGTTGGAGGCGGTGACGGCGGAGTACTGCGGGAAGGCGGTGAGGAGCGATTGGCGGGGAATCGTCGCGCCGTTGAGGGCGGCATTGTTTGGCAGCAGGCCGGCCATGGGATTCGCCACGCGCTCGCTGTAATAGGTGGCGGCCTTGCCGAGTTCAGAGACAGGAATGGAGTTCAGAGGCGCGGTGACGGGCAGGCGCGTGGTGAAATTGCCCACGTAGGAAACATCGGCCAGCAGGCCGCCGCGGAAAGTGCGCTGGAAACCGAACGAGACTTGCTTGGAGATGGGCAGGGGCCGGTCGGAATAGGCGAAGGTGACGCCGAGACCGAGGTCGGTGGCTGTGCCGAGAGTGGAACCGACGGGCCGCAGCAATCCGCCGGGGAAGGGATTAGAGAGCGAGCCAGAAGGAGTGAGGCCATCGACGGTGGTGATCATCGGCGTGGATCGGCTGAAGCCGGTGCTCGGTCCAAGCGCCCATTGGCCGAGGGAGTAGATGCCGAAGCCGCCGCGCAGGACGGTGTTGTTGTCGAGCGAGTAAGCGACGCCGATGCGCGGCTGGAAATTGTTGCGGTCGGGAACGAAAGCATAACGGGCGTCGCCTTCACTGCCGGCATATAGCAGGCCGCCAGTCAGATTACCGCAGGCGGGGCAGTTGGCGAGGCCGGCGGCGGCTTTGACCTGGTTGGCGATGGGGCTCGCCTGGCCGAGAGCGAAGCCGCGGGTCTGGCGGTTGTAACGCTCGGCGATAGGTGTTTCGTAATCCCAGCGCAGGCCGAGATTGAGTGTCAGCTTGCGGGTGAGCTTCCAATCGTCCTGGAAGAAGAGGGCGTAATAGCGGCTGGTGTAGGCGGGAATGATGGGAATGTCGATGCTGCCGGAAGCGGGGTAGCCGAGCAGGGCGCTTGCGATCTCATTGCCGGAAAAAGCATCGGCGCGATTGGGATCGGCCTGTGTCCAGAGACGCGTGAAGGAGAAGTTGCCGCCCGAGGATCCATAAGCCTGCACGTTAGTGCGGAACTCGCGCGCTTCGACGCCGAATTTCATCACGTGCGTGCCGATGACCTTGCCGCCGGTGGCGCCGAGTGTATACGTATCGTCGGCCTGGGTATTGGGACCGGAGCCTTGCGACATATAAGTGCCCATGCCGATGAAAGGATATTGCGGCCGGAGCATTTGGGAAACCGTCGAATCGGGCAGGCCGAGATCCCTGGGGTTAAAGGCGAGCGTGGCGTCGTTGCCCGACAGATTTTCCAGGCGCGCCATGCCCGCCCGCACGTTGAGCGTGGTGGAGGGGCTAAGGACTTCGGTCCAATCGAGCGTGATAGTGCGGCCCCGCCGGACGCGTGGCAGGATGGTGCTGGTTTCGGCGGGGTTGCCCTGCGGATAGCGCTGGTCGCAGCAGCGCGTCATGTTGGTTTCACCATAGCGGCCGAAGAACGCCCGGCGATCGTTGGGGCGCACGTCGAGCCTTCCGGTCCACTGCCACAACTCGCCGTCGTTATTGCTGGTCTGGAAGAAATTGTTCACACGCGCCGGGCCCTGGCCGGGCAGGGTCGGGTCCGGATAATAGCCAACGATTCTGGCGCCGACGGGATTGATTTCGGCCGCGGGAATGATGTTGCCGGCATAGGGCGTGCGGATGAAGTTGGTACCGCTGGCGCGGGTGGACTTCGGATCGTAGATGAGGACGGGGGCTCCGGTGGCGGCGAGAAGATTCGAAAAATCGCCCCGCTTCATTTCGGGCAGCGGGGTGGTGAACTGGCTGGTGTAGAGGCTGGAAGACGGGTTCGAGTCGTAGCTCACCATGTAGAACAGCTTGTTGCGGCCGTCGAAGACTTTCGGAATGCGAATCGGGCCGGTGCTGTGGAAGCCGAAGTTGTGCGTGGTGCGGTCGGGGCGCGGGACGCCCTGACGGTTGTTCGACCACGTGTTTGCCGCCAGGCGGTTATCGAAGTAGCGATCGAAGACGGCTCCGTGGAAATCGTTGGTGCCGGATTTGGTGGTGGTGGTGATGATGCCGCCGCCGGTACGTCCATACTGCGCGTCGAAGATATTGGTGAGCACGCGGAATTCCTGCACCGAATCGAGCGCGGGAATCATGACCACCTGGCGGTCGCCCTTGGCGTCGCTGGTGCCATCGATGAGGATGTCGGTATTCGATTCGGTGCCGCCAGTGCCGGAGGCGGCTCCGTTGATCGAGGCGCGCGAATTGGCGAGGCCGTCGAGGCTGAATTCGGTGCCCTGGTTGACCGAAGGTTTGAAGACGCCGGGCATGGCGAAGGCGAGCTGATAGACGTTGCGGCCGGCGTTAGGAACGTTGAGCAGCAGGTTGGAATCGACGATGCCGCCGCGGGAGGCGGTTTCGGTTTCAAGCTGCGACATCTGGGCGCTGATGGTGACCTTCTCGCTTTGGGCGCCGAGTTCGAGCGTGACATCGAGCGCGGCGCGGACGCTGATCTGCAGTTCGATCTTCTCGCGGATGAAGCGCTTGAAGCCTTGGGCTTCGACATCGACGGTGTAGTCGCCGGGGATGAGGAACGGGATGGAGTAGCGGCCGGAGTCGTTCGAAACCGCCTCGGCGGTGGCGTTGGTGCGGCTGTTGACGGCCTTGATGCGGGCGCCGGGCACGGCGGCTCCGGCGGGGTCGCTGATTAGGCCGGTGAGGCTGGCGCGAAAATCCTGCGCGCTCAAACCGGCGAGGAAGATGACGATACTGGCGGCAAACCTCATGTTGAATCCTCTGTATCCGGTAACTCTATCGCATTCCGGTGGCACGCGGCTCAAGGTGCCCGGCGACAGTTTGGCAACAGGGTGGGCAAGAGTAGTGTGAGTGGCGCATCGGTACCCGCGCCGATTTCTGCGATAAACTCAAGCTAGGTCTATGACGGTACTGGATTCCCCCGAAACCGAACTCGAAGACGTGCGCAGCGACGACGAGCGTGAAGTCGAGCCTCACCGCTACGCGATTTCCAGTTATGGCGCCGATTATCCGGTGGACAGCCTGGTGAAACGATTGCGAGATGGATCGATTTATGTCCCACCGTTCCAGCGAGCATTCGTGTGGGATATCAAGGACGCATCGCGTTTTATCGAGTCGCTTTTGCTGGGATTGCCGGTGCCGAGCATCTTCTTCTCAAGAGAAGCCAGAACTGGCAAGCTGCTGGTTGTCGACGGACAGCAGCGGCTATTGTCCCTGCAACACTTTTACGATGGCGTGTGGGTACCTACTAAGGTTCAGTTTGCCCTTCGCGGAGTCGACGGCGACTTCGAAGGTCGAACATACAAGACGCTACGCGACGAAGATCTCCGGCGCCTTGACGACTCGATCCTGCATGCCACGATATTCAAGCAGGATGAGCCGTCTAACGACGAAAGTGGCGTGTATCAAGTTTTCGAGCGGCTCAACTCCGGCGGAAAAAAGCTCACAGCGCACGAAATTCGAAGCGCGATGTTTCATTCGGCTCCGATGCGGGATTTCCTTCAGGATTTGAACCGCTCAGCCGATTGGCGAGCGGTATACGGCCGCGAGGATTCTCGCATGCGAGACCAGGAGTTGATTTTGCGCTTTTTGGCGCTCTTTTACGATGCCACGGGCTATGAAAGCCCGTTAGTCTTCTTCCTGAACCGCTTCATGAAAAAGTACAGCGATCTGAACCAAGACCAGCGGACCGAAATGCGGAACCTGTTTCAGTCCACGATCTCGACGATCAAGGATGCCATTGGAACCAAGGCATTCCGGCCCACGAGGGCGCTGAATGCAGCGGTCTTCGACGCCGTCATGGTGGGCGTTGCAAAGCGGCTCCATTCCGGGCAGATACGGCACCCGCAAGAGCTCCGGGTGGCTTACGATTCACTGCTGCAAAATGCGGATTTCATGGAATTCTGCGGCAGAGGCACGGCGACCGAAGATCGCGTCAAGGAGCGCCTCCGGTTGGCGACCGAGGCATTCTCAAAGGTAGAGTGAGTGCCGGTAAAAGAGATCGAGGCACAGCGCATTCGCCTGGACGCGCTATTTGCACGAACCCGGGATTTGCCGGACGATATCGAACTGAGAGCGCACTGGGCCAGATATCTTTGCGTCCTTGCCTGTGGGTTCATTGAAAACTCAGTGGAACTGTGCCTATGCGAGTACAGCAAAAAGCGATCTTGCCGGGAGATACAAAATTTCGTGCAGGCTAGCCTTCGCGGGTTTCAGAATCCAAAGATCGACGAAATCACTAGGTGTTTTGGGCAGTTCAGCCAGGAATGGGAGGCTATTTTGAAGGACAGCTACGACGAGGAGTTAAGGGCGGCCGTAAACAGTATCGTTGGCAACCGGCACAAGATCGCTCACGGAGAGTCGGTTTCTTTAACGTTTAGCAGTCTTCAACAATATTACGAAGGCGCCAAGAAAGTTATTGCGATTCTGCAAAGGACTTGTCAGGTATAGCCGACGTTATCGCATTCCGGAGAAAACGCGGGAACCCCAGGCGATCAGGGGAAACAGCGGGGGGCCGTAGATCACCCTTTTCTTGAAAGCTTCGAGTGGAGTGTCGCAGTGCGCGCGGGCGCCGATGAGAACGGTCCAGCGGCCCAGCGCGCCGGGCGGAGTCTCGGTGAGCTCGACTTCGTGCGGCAGCGACTTGTCGAAGATCAGCGCGTCGCCTTTGCGGATCTCCAAATCGGTTTCCACGCGCCGGGCGGAGCCGTCCTTGGAATAGAGGATGAGGTTGCCGCCGCGATAATCCTTGCCGGGTTCGGACAGGGCGACCCAGAACTGCACCAGAGGCTTGGGCGCGGGGCCATCGTAATCGACGTGCTTTGGCAACAGGCCCTTGTTGCCGTTGTAGTGGGTCACGATGACGTAATCGAATAGCGACTGGCGCTCTTTCGAATAACCCGGATCGTCGAGCCAGCCCTGCTCGATCCGGTCGCGAAGAGCGATCGCGCGGTCGAGGAACGATCCCGTCTCGTCGCCGTGGTGATTGTGGAAATATTGATAGATGCGAACCGTGCGCTCTTCGCGGTCGTGCGAGCGGGGATGCACATAGTCCTTAATCCGCGAGGTAAGGATCCGCTGGCGAATGCGCGTGCCGGATTCGATGAAGCGTTCGCAGGAATCCCGGTAGGTATCGATTTGCTGGGGCGAATAAAGCCCGCGGACTACCACGAAGCCGATGCCGGGATCGAGAATCTCGCGGCGTGCCGAATCTGCGTCGATCGTCACTCAGTTTCGATTTTACGAAAGACGAAGCGGTCCGCGGTCAGAAAATTGCAAAAGAAGAGACAAGCGATGCTGATAGCACTAGCCGCTACGCTTGGTAATCCTGTAAGTTCTACCAGTAACTTAACCCCGGCGGCGTTGCCCAGGATGGAGACCAGCCCCGTTGTGAATTGGAAGCGCGCCAGGCTTGAGAGGGGCGCCCTCCGCGCCCCCCAAGTCCACTTCCAGTGCCACCAGTAGTTGTGCAGTACGGCGGTCTCGACGGCCAGTACGGTGGCGGCCAGGTAGTGCAATCCGAACAGGCTTTGAAGCAGCGAGAGCATGCCAAGCTGGACGAACACGCCGGCCAGGCCCACCATTTGATAGCGAAAGAGCGTTTTCATGATAGCGGCTCCGCTTCGTAAAGAGCGGCGGTGTTGCGAATCACCGTTACCACCAGTACCACCGCCATGGCGGCGATGGCCACGGCGCCGGCGGCATCGAAGAAGAGATATTCGGGGCCGAACAGGCGCGTGCGGGGCCAGAAATAGGCCACGGTATTTCCAATGGCGAGAAGGATGCGCATCTCGGTGGGGCTGAACTTCCACCAGGAGATGGAAAAGACGCCCATCGAATGCGTGGCGAGGTAGGAATTGATGGCCAGAAGTAAGTAGCCGGTGAGCATTCCGATGGCCACGCGTTCGCTCATGTAGCCCGAAAAGCCAAGGCCGGCAAACAGGAAGAGCGCGCTGAGAGCGTCGATGATGTGATCGACATAGAAGCCGTAGCGGGGGCGCAGCTTGTTACGGACGCGGGCGACGGTGCCGTCCATGGAATCGCCGAACCAGTTGAGGATAAGTAGGAAGTTTACGATGAATAAGGCGGCGGGGTAAGTGCCGGCGAACGAGTAAGCCACTCCGGCGGCGATCATGGAGGCGAAGCCGAGAATGGTCAGGTGATCGGCGTTGATCGAGTGCGGAAGGCGATGCGCCATCCAGACGAGGACGCGCTTTTCCAGTCCGGCGAGCAGGCTTTGCTGCACACGCTTGGCGTCGCGGAAGGGCTGGCTTTGTAGTTGGGTGATCGTGGCTGCGTTGGTCATGCCCACAAGGAGGGCACGCCAATGGCCGGGTGGAAGTAATTTGTTTTCAATGTCGGAGGCGCTGGCGGCGGCTGATTTCGCCGACAGGTGTCAGAAATTCCGGACAGTGTTCAACGCGCGGGCGCTTCCCAGATCGTCGCCCCGATGTAGCGTTCCTGGTCCTTGTTGTCGTTGTAATAGTAGACGGTAACCAGCTTGCCGTCGGGGCGCACGAGCGTGCGCGTATAGCCGAGATCCCAGGCGCCGCCGTCCTGGCGGAGGATGACATCGGGACCCCAGGAGGCGCCGTTATCGGAGGAAAGACGGGCGCGGATCGAGTAAGGTTCGGACCGGTAGCCGTAAGTGAGGGCGAGGCGGCCATCCTTCAATCGCACGAGGCTGGGCGGATTGCCGCCGCCGGTGGAATCGACCGGCTTGCCGAGCGAGCGCCAAGTCAGTCCATCGTCGTCCGAGCGCCAGGCTTCGATCCAGGGGCGGCGGCGGAAGGTGGTGAGAATCGATTTGGGTCCGATACGCAAGGAGGAAGGCATGATGGCGTAGTCGGGCGGCTCCTCGCCGATGAAGGAGAGAAGGTTCCAGGTTTTGCCGCCATCCCTGGTGCGGGCGCAGAAGACGCGGCCTTCTTTGCCATCCTGCTTGGCGGCGGTGAGGAAGACGGTGGCGTCGTGTTTGCCGTTGACGATGTAGTCGGTGCGGGCGGCGACGCCCTTGGTGCCGAACTCTGGAGATTCGAAGGGACCCTTCCAGGTTTTGCCGCGATCGTAGGAATAGTAGAAGCGGCTGGGGCCGGTATGGATGCTGGCCATGCGCCAGGTCATGGCGAAATCGGGGTGCGTGAAATCGATGCCGCCAGGGCAGGGAACGGCCGGTTTCCCGGCTTCGGTAGGCACGTTGGCCTGCTTGACGCCGGGCGGCGCTTTGAGACTTTCCGGCTCTTCGATCTTCCAGGTCTGGCCGCCGTCGAGCGAGCGGGCGAGAACGTGAGCGGCGGGCTTGGAGTAATCGATGGCGTGGCCGCGCTCTTTCTTTTCGAAGTACCCGGCTTCGAAGCCAACGAGCAATTCGTTGCCCCACGCCCAGGCGCCATGATTGGCGGGCCAGCCGCCGAAGCGGCCGGATTCCTTGTAGACGACGGCATGGGTGGCATCGGCGGCGCTGAGCGATAGGGCGAGCAGCAGAGGGAAGAATTGCATCGAGCACAGTCTACCGCACGAGCCATGCGGCTATACTGGCGCGAGTGAGCATACTGGCTGGAATCCATCCGGTTCGAGAAGCGCTGCTGGCGGGACGGCCGCTGGAGCGCGTCATGATCGCCAAGGGCGCGGGCGGACCGAAGGTGCAGGAGATTGTCGACCTTTGCCGCCGCGCGAAAGTGCCGGTGCGGTTTGAACCGCGCGATGCGCTCGACCGTGCGGCGCGAAGCGCGGTGCACCAGGGCGTGGTGGCGATGGGGGCGGCGAAGGAGTATGCGGCTCCGGAAGAGGCGGCGGCGGATGCGCGGTGCCTGGTGGTGCTCGATGGCGTGGAGGATCCGCACAATCTGGGTGCGATCGTTCGCACGGCGCATGCGGCGGGCGCCGATGCGGTGATGATTCCCGAGCGGCGCGCGGCGGGTTTGACCGAGACAGTGGCCAAGGCGTCGGCCGGGGCGATTGAGCATCTGCCGGTGGTGCGCGTAGTCAACGTGCGGCAGGAACTCGACCGTCTGAAAGAGCGCGGCTTCTGGATTTACGGTGTGGACGAACGCGGCGGGGAGGACTACGACGCGGTGGACTACGCGGCGCCGACGGTGTTCGTGTTTGGCGGCGAGGGCAAGGGGCTGCATGAGCATGTGCGAAAGCAGTGCGACTTCGTAGTGCGGATTCCGATGGCGGGTGCGATCGCGTCGCTGAACGTTTCGGTGGCGGCGGGTGTGGTGTTGTTTGAATGGCGCCGGCGGGCCAGGAAAGGCGGGGGGGATGAAATCACACACCGAGTACCTGGTGTTTCAGACGCAGAAGCGCCGTGAGTACGTCAATATCACGGAGTGGGTGGCGTCGGCGGTGGCGGCGTCGGAGATCGCCGAAGGCATGGTGCTGGTTTCGGCCATGCACATCACCGCGGGCGTCTGGGTCAACGATGCCGAGGACGGATTGATCGGCGATATCGACGAGTGGCTGGAGCATCTGGCGCCATACAGGAAGAACTACCGGCATCACCGCACGGGCGAGGATAACGGGGATTCGCATCTGAAGAGTCTGCTGGTGCATCACCAGGTGATTGTGCCGGTGACGCGGGGCAAGTTGGATTTGGGGCCATGGCAGCAGGTTTACTATGCCGAGTTCGATGGGCAGCGGCCGAAGCGGCTGGTGATTAAGGTGATTGGGGAGTAGGCGGTGCCTGCGGATAGTGATAGCATGTAGGCATGAAGGTGAATCTCAAGGTGGGTTTGCAATACACGATTCGAGGCATCTCCGGCGAGGTGGATGCGGCGTTGCGGCGCCGCGCGGCCCAGCAGAAGATCAGCCTGAATCAACTGATTGTGAACGACCTGACGCGATCCACCATCGGCCGGGGAAAGAAGGCGGATTTTTCGGATCTGGTGGGCCAATGGGCGGACGATCCGGACTTCGACGACGTGATGAAATCCCAGCGCCGGATCGACCGGGATAAGTGGAAGTGAGAGTCGCGATCGACACCAACCGGCTCACGGATTTGTTCCGCGGCGACCGGGCGTTGGCGGAATATCTGGATATCTGCGACGAGGTGTGGCTGCCGCTGGTTGCGCTTGGCGAGATCAAGGCAGGGTTCCAGGGCGGGACGCGGCAGCCGAAGAACGCACGGTTGCTGCAATCGTTCCTGGCCAAATCGACGGTGTCGATCCTGTTTCCAGGGCGGGAGACGGCGGAGCATTATGCGCGGCTATTCGTTCAATTGAAGCGGGCCGGAACGCCGGTGCCGGATAACGACCTGTGGATCGCGGCGATGGTTTTGGAGCACGACCTGACGCTGATTACGCGGGACCAGCATTTCCTCAAGATCCCGCAACTTCTGAGGCACCGCGAACAACGGAGACCGGCGTAAGCGCAGTTCCTGATGTTTTGGAGGACCGCGCCGGTCCCTGTTCGCTTCTGACGGCCTAATACACGAACACTTCGGATTGTCTTCCCGGCTCGGCGATGACGAGGTTCGCTTCGATGCCGCGGGACTCGAGCGCTTGCGCGGCGGTGAGGCGCACGATTTCCGGGTGGTTATTATGCTCGCTCAGATGGCCGAGCATCAGGGTGGCAATGGAGGTGTCGAGGCTGTCGCGGATGAAGCCTGAAACGACGTCGTTTGAAAGATGGCCCCGCCGCCCCATGACGCGCTGTTTTACCGACCAGGGGTATGGGCCGACCTTCAGCATGTCGAGGTCGTGATTGGATTCCAGCAGCAGGAAGTTGGAGCCGCGCAGATGATGGCAGATCGATTCCGGCATGTAGCCCAAATCGGTGACGACGTCGATCTTGACGCCTTCGGCGCGCACGCTGTAGCCCACCGGGTCGATGGCGTCGTGGGGAATGGTGAAGCTTGCGACGTCGATATCGCCGATGCGAAAGCTGGTGCCCGCCTGGAAGGTTTCGACGATGGGATGAAAGCCGCCCCAATCGATGAGCGGGGCGGTGAGATGGGTGAGAAAGACGGGAATGCGCAGGCGGCGCACCAGGGGCAGCAGGCCGGCGATATGATCGCCATGCTCATGGGTGATGACGATGGCGTCGAGCTTCTCCGGATCCTCGCCGATCTCGGCCAGGCGCTGGAACGTGTCGCGGCGGCACAGGCCGGCATCGATAAGGATGCGGGTGCGGCCGGTACCGACGAAAGTCGTGTTCCCGGAACTGCTGCTGGCTAATGCACAAACTCGAACGATGATGGCCTCCTGTTTGTCTCTTCGGTCTTACAACTGCATGGAAGCGATCTCGACACGGGAACGCCGCCCTTCCACTACCACAATTCCGCTCTCTGTGACGTAGTACAACTCGCGGTCGCTCGCCTGGTCGTAGCCGATCACGGTACCTTCGGCGACCCGAACGTTCTTATCCAAAATGGCGCGCCGGATTCTCGAATGGCGGCCGATGTCGCAGTTATCGAAGATGACGGAATCTTCGACCTCGGCGCCGGTATGGACTTTGACGCCCCGGCCCAATACCGAGTTCTTGACGCGTCCACCGGAAAGAATGGTCCCGCCGGCGACGACCGAATCGAGCGCGTGGCCGCGGCGGCCCTGGTCGTCGAAGGTAAACTTGGCGGGCGGATCGTCGTAGGCGGCGCTGCGCAGCGGCCACTGGCGATTGAACAGGTTGAGCTTGGGGCTGACGGCGCGTAAATCCATGCAGGCGTCGTAATAGGCATCAAGGGTACCGACGTCTCGCCAGTAGGCTTCGGCTCCTTCGGGATCGCCAGGAATGCGGTTGGTGCGGAAATCGTAGGCGTACATATCGCCGCGGCTCACCAGGCCCGGCAAAATGTCGCGGCCGAAGTCGTGGGTGGAATCTTCGCGCTCGGCGTCGGCGTAGAGTTCGCGCAACAGACAGCCGGTGGAGAAGATGTAGTTGCCCATCGAGGCATAGAACATGCTGGGATCGCCGGGCATCGGCGGCACGTCCTCTTTCTTTTCGTGAAAGCCCTGGATGCGCCCGTCGCCTGCCACCTCAATGGCGCCGAATTCCTTGGAGAGCCTCTTCTCGACCGGAATGGCGGCGACCGAGACCTGCGCCCGCTTGGCTTCGTGGAACTCGATCATCTCGCGAATGTTCATGCGGTAGATATGATCGGCGCCGAAGATGCAGACCAGGTGCGGATCGGCCTGTTCGATGAGGTTGATGTTCTGGTAAATGGCGTCGGCGGTGCCGCGATACCACGTCTCACCGGTGGTCCGCATCTGGGCGGGCACCGGAATAATGAAGTGGCTCTTGAGCAGGCTGGTGGATTCCCAGCCGTCGCGCAGGTGCTGCAGCAGCGACTGGCTCTTGAATTGGATCAGCACATAGATGGAGTGAACGCCGGAGTTCACCAGGTTGCTGAGCACGAAATCGACAATACGGTACTGGCCGCCGAAAGGAACCGCGGGTTTGGCGCGTTCCTTGGTAAGAGGATAGAGCCGGGTACCTTTTCCGCCGGCGAGTACGAAGGCCAGGACTCGAAGCTGCATGGGTTCTCCGAAACCTATTGTGGACGAACTGGTTTACGCATGCAACCGGAACATTTAGGAATGCAAATGTTTTATAGGATGGCGGCTAACTATAAAGGAATGTTGCCGTGCTTCTTGCGGGGCATGGTATCCACCTTGTTTTCAAGCATGCGCAGGGCTTTGATGACGCGGGGCCGGGTCTGGCGGGGCTCGATGACGTCATCGACGAAGCCGTGCTCGGCGGCGATGAAGGGGTTGGCGAACCGCTGGCGGTATTCGTTGATTTTCTCGGGGGTGGCCTCGCGCTTATATAGGATAGCGGCGGCACCCTCGGCGCCCATGACGGCGATTTCGGCGGTGGGGTAGGCGAGATTGACGTCGCAGCGCAGATGTTTCGAGCCCATGACGCAGTAGGCGCCGCCGTAGGCTTTGCGCGTGATCACGGTGATTTTGGGCACCGTGGCTTCGGCATAAGCGTAGAGGAGTTTGGCGCCGTGGCGGATGATGCCGCCGAACTCCTGCTCGGTGCCTGGGAGGAAGCCGGGGACGTCTTCGAGCGTGAGGATGGGGATCTGAAAGGCGTCGCAGAAGCGGACGAACCGGGCGCCCTTGGTGGAGGAATTGATATCGAGGCAGCCGGCCAGGAAGGCTGGTTGATTGGCGACGATGCCGATGGGCCGGCCGTCCATGTGAGCAAAGCCGATGACGATGTTCTTCGCCCAATGTTCGTGTACTTCGAAGAATTCGCCATCGTCGACGATGCGGTGGATCACTTCCTTGATGTCGTAGGGGACGTTGGATTCGGGCGGCACCAGGGTATCGAGCGAATCCTCCATGCGGTCGATGGGATCGGCGGTGGGGCGGCGGGGAGCGGGATCGGCGTTGTTCTGCGGCAGGTACTCCATCAGCTTGCGAATCATGCGCAGGCAATCGGCGTCGTCCTGTGCGAGAAACTGCGCCACGCCGCTGACGGCGTTGTGGGTGGTGGCGCCGCCGAGTTTTTCCTTGGTCACGTCTTCATGGGTGACGGTCTTGATGACGTCGGGTCCGGTGACGAACATGTAGCTGGTCTTGTCGACCATAAAAGTGAAATCGGTGATGGCGGGGGAGTAGACCGCGCCGCCGGCACAGGGGCCGAGAACGGCGGAGATCTGGGGGATGACACCGGAGGAAAGCGTGTTGCGCAGGAAGATATCGGCATAGCCGCCGAGGGAGAGGACGCCTTCCTGAATGCGCGCGCCGCCGGAATCGTTGAGGCCGATGACGGGGGCGCCGTTTTTGAGCGCCATGTCCATGATCTTGCAAATTTTGCGCGCGTTGGCTTCGGACAGGGAGCCGCCGAAAACGGTGAAATCCTGGGCGAAGACGTAGACCAGCCGGCCGTGGATGTGGCCGTAGCCGGTGACGAAGCCATCGCCATCGATGACCTGACCTTCCATGCCGAAGTCGCGGCAGCGGTGGCGGACGAGCTTATCGGTTTCCTCGAAGGTGGCTTCGTCGAGCAGGAGTTCGATGCGTTCGCGGGCGGAGAGCTTGCCTTCGGCGTGCTGGCGTTTGCGGCGCTCCTCGCCTCCACCGGCTTCGGCGGCGTCGTGGCGGCGGCGGACTTCGTCGAATTGGTTGGAAGGCATAACAGACAACGGTACCGCATGCGGTGGCGTGGCTTGGCGGAAAGAGGCGATGTCCCGGTTTTGATACACTCGATTCGTGCGGCCGGTCGTACTCCATCCGAAAGCGCGTGACACGATTCGGACGTGGCCGCGTGAGATTCGCGAACGGTTCGGCATGGCTCTTTACTTGCGGCAGGCGGGCGAACGGCCAGGGATGCCGCTCGTGAGGCTGATGCCATCGGTTGCGCCTGGTGTCTCGGAACTGCGTCTGCATGACGAAAACGGACAATTTCGCGTGTTTCATTTTGCGGTGAACGCACAAGGGATCCTGGTCTTTCATGCTTTTCGAAAGAAGACCCGGCGAACCGCGCCAACCGAAATTGAAACGGGGCGGCGGCGATTGAAGGAGATGCTAGATGAACAAGACTAAGCTCGTGGTGGCCAGAACTCCGGAGGCATTGGCGAGAATGCTGGGGCTGAGTGGATCGGAGTCGCACGAATGGCGGGTGCAGCACGCGCTCCTCAAGAAACTCCGGCAGATTGTGCGGGATGAAGCGCTCACCCACGCCCAAGTGGCACAGCGCGGCGGTTCGTCTCGAAGCAGGGTAACCGCGATCCTGAACGGGAACCTGGACAATGTGTCGAGCGATCTGCTGATCCGCCTGTTGAGCGGACTGGGTTACCGGGTGAAGGTTTCTGTCTCGCGGATCGATTCCGCCGCGTAGCGGCTACAATGCAAAGTCCTCCCACCCGGTAAATGGTTCATTCCCTTTGCTGATCGATCCGAGTAACTCTGCGGATTTAGTCAACGATTCGCGAGGAGAAAGCTTACATTGATGGACTGCATCAGATGGCTGAGCGACTGTTCCGGCGGCGGGGAGAAGAGCTTTCATGCGGAGGCTCCGTCTCCAGAAACCTTTCGAAGATCTTGGCTGGAGGGACGGCATGGCGGTCCAGTTCCGCTTGGATTCCCACGGCAAAATTCGCGAAATCACTACCGGATGCTAAGATCCTTAGCTTCGGAATGATTCACTGCGTCATCGGAACGGCGGGACATATCGACCACGGCAAGACCGCGCTTGTGCGTGCGCTGACCGGGGTGGATACGGACCGGCTGGAGGAAGAGAAGCGGCGCGGGATTTCGATCGATCTCGGATTCGCGCATCTGGCTCTGACGCCCGAGATCGCCTGTGGATTCGTCGATGTACCGGGCCATGAGCGCTTTGTGCGCAACATGCTGGCCGGGGTGGGCGGGCTTGACGCCGTGCTGCTGGTGGTCGCCGCCGATGAATCGATCAAGCCGCAGACGCGCGAACATTTCGATATTTGCCGGCTGTTGGGCATCGAGCGCGGGCTGATCGTACTGACCAAAGCCGATCTGGTGGATGCCGATATCGTCGAACTGGTGCGGCTCGAAGTGGAGGAGTTCGCCGCCGGGTCGTTTCTCGAAGGCGCGCCGGTGGTGGCGGTCAGTTCCGTAACGGGCGCCGGGCTCGATGGGTTGAAGGCCGAACTGGTCCGGATCGCGCGGCAACTTCCATCGAAAGACACGACGCAGCACTTCCGGTTGCCGGTCGACCGCGCGTTTTCGATGAAGGGGTTCGGCGCGGTGGTGACGGGAACGCTGGTGGCCGGGTCGGTCAAGGTGGAACAGGAAGTGGAAGTGCATCCGCTGGGGCGGCGGGCGCGTGTGCGCGGCATCCAGGTGCATGGTGCGGCGGTGACCAAGGCCGTGGCGGGCCAGCGTACGGCGTTGAACCTGGGCGGCATCGACCATGGCGATCTTTATCGAGGCGTGCTGCTTTCGGCGGCGGGGTTGTTCGAAGCCGGCCGGATCGTGGATTGCCGCCTCGATCTGCTGGCATCGGCCAAGCCGCTGAAGCATCGGGCACCGGTACATTTCCATTCAGGTACGGCGGAGATCGAAGCGGAGGTACGGCTGCCTTCCGGAGTGGCGAGACTGGAACCGGGGACGAGCGGCTGGGCGCGGCTGGTACTGCGCGAGCCCGCCCTGCTGCTGCCGGGAGACCGGTTCATTCTGCGGAAATTTTCGCCGGTGGTCACGATTGCCGGGGGGCGGGTGCTGGACGCCGCGCCTCCCCGGCGTCTCGCCAGTGGGCGGCTCGAAACACTGTCGGCTGGCGCGCTGCCCGAGCGGTTGGCCTTGCTGGTGCGCGAGTCGCGCTACGGCATGAGCGTGGCGGGATTGGTGGGGCGCACGGGGCTCATCGAGAAAGAAGTGACGCGGGCGCTCGAGCAGCCGGGCTGTGTACGGCTGGCCGATCACCAATGGGTGGTGGACAAGGCGTGGTGGCAGAAATCGGCCGAAGGGCTGAAGGCGGCGCTGGCGGCCTATCACAAGCAGAATCCGATGCAGCCGGGGATGCCGAAGGAGGATCTGCGCGCCAAGGCTCTGCCCGATTCCCCGCCGTTCCTGCTCGATGCGTTGATGAAAGCCGCGCCGGGGGTGATGGCGGAGGGAGAAACGATCCGGCTCGCTTCGCACAAGCTGACGCTGAAGGGCGACGAGGAGGAGGCGCTCGGCAAGATCGAGGGGGCGTTCAAGCGGGGGTGGCTGGCGGTGCCAGGCGCGCGCGATGTGCTGGCCGGCTGCGGCGTGGACCCGGTGCGCGCCCGCACCCTATTGCAGATGCTGCTCAAGGATAAGCGCCTGGTGAAGGTTGCCGACGATCTCCTGTTCCATGCCGACGCAATGGGAGCGCTGCGCGAACTGCTGGCCGGCAAGAAAGGCCAGAAGTTCGGAGTGCCTGAGTTCAAGGAGTGGACGGGCGTATCGCGCAAATACGCGATTCCGCTGCTTGAGTATCTCGACCGGGAACGGGTGACGCGGCGGGAAGGCGAGAGCCGTCTGGTGCTGTAGTAGGGCGGTGGATCGGGACGACCTCGCCGAGGCGAACTGGAGAATCGCAGATTACCTTAGCTCGGACTACGGAAAACGAGAAAGCGCGCCGATAAAGCAGAAAGCGGGAGGAGCCTCTCTGAACGCACTGGTACGCCGTGATTGAGGTACGCCGTGATTAGGCTGGGCGCGCTGGCGTTGGCATCGCTGACGTTCGCCTTACCGGTGTGCGCGCAGAGATACAGCTTTCGGCACTTTGCGCAGGACGACGGGTTGCGCAACCTCACGGTCACCTCGATGGCGCAGGACGGCCGGGGCTTTCTTTGGGCGGGCACGCAAAGCGGGCTTTACCGGTTCGACGGTACGCGCTTTGAGGCCGAGGCGGCGCTGGGCGCGGCCGACGTGCGGGCGCTGCATGTGGCCGGCGACGGCTCGCTGTGGGTGGGAACGGCCGAGGGGTTGTTCCGCTGGGCATCGAACGCGCAAGGTCCGAAACGGGCCGCTGAGTTTGAAGTGAGCGGCGCGGGCGGCATCCGCTCCAATGGCACACACATATACGCGGGAACGGCGAAGGGTTTGGTGCGCCTTCCGCTCTCTGGCGGCGGCCTGGAGCGGCTGACGGAAGCGCCCGCCTATGGCGTCCACATCAGCGAGCAGGGCAGGGTGCTGTTCGGCTGCGGCGAGGACCTGTGCGAACTGGTGAATGGCCGGGCCGTGGCCATCGGCCAGGCGGCGGGGCTGCCGAGGCGGAAGTGGGAAAGCATCGAGCGCGACGGCGCGGGCAATCTGTGGGTGCGCGGCACGCAGGAACTCTACGTGCGCGCGCCGGGTGAGCCGTTTGTGGCCCGCCATGAAGGACTGCCCAGCAGCATTCCCGGCGCGGCCATGCTGCGAAGGAACAACGGCGAGGTCTGGATTCCCACCGAGAGCGGCCTGGCGATTCCCGAAAAAGACGGATGGCGGCTGATCGGCTGGGGGCAGGGTCTGAAGAGCGATGTGACGGTGTTCGCGCTCGAAGAGCGGGACGGGGCGTTGTGGATCGGCCTGGCGGGCAATGGCATCCACCGGTGGCTGGGCTTCGGGGAGTGGGAAGGATACACCCGCGGCGAAGGGCTTTCCGATAACGTCGTGTGGGCGGTACGGCGAGACGGAACCGGCACGCTATGGGCGGGCAGCAACGAGGGAATCAATTATCTGCCGCCCGCCGAAAAGACGTGGCGGACGCTGAACGCCGGCAAGGGGCTTCCGCTGCGCCGGGTGCGGGCGGTCTCGATGGCATCGGATGGCGGTATTTGGGCGGCGGGCCAGCCGGGTTCGGTGGCGCGAATCCGCGATGGGCGGGTGGTGGCTTCCTTCGGTCCAGAGAACGGAATACGGCATGACAGGGCCAACGGGATTCTCGAAGACCGGGAAGGAAGACTATGGCTGAGCACCGCCGGGGCGCTCTATCGAACCAATGGCACGGCGGGCGCGGTGCGCTTCGAGGCGCTCTCTTTACCAGGCGCGAGCGGAGACGACACCTTCCAGCAATGCATGCTCGATAGCGCCGGGGCCGTGTGGTGCCCGGGTACGAACGGCTTGATCCGCTATGACGGGACGTTCCGGCGCTTTACGGCGGCCGATGGCTTGAAGAAGAACCGCACGTATGCGATCACGCAAGGCGGCGACGGCGCTTTCTGGCTGGTGTATCAGGATTCCGTGGGGCTCACGCGGTTTGAATTTCACAACGGCAAGCTTTCGGTGAGGCACTACGGCCTCGAGGATGGCTTGAGCTCGCTCAAGGCGTACTTTGTGGGTGTGGACCGGCGCGGCTGGGTTTGGCTCGGCACCGATTCCGGCTTCAATGTGCTGCAGGCGGGCCGTTGGCATTACTACGGACGCGGCAACGGGCTGCTTTGGGAAGACAGCGACACCAATGGATTCTTCGAGGATCGGGACGGCACGGTCTGGGCGGCGACGAGCCAGGGGCTGATGCACTATTTCCCGCAGGCGCGGCGCCCGCTGCCACCGCCTCCGGCGGCGGTGATCACGCGCTGGGAGGTGGGCGGCCAAGCCAGGGCGATGCGGGCCGCGGCTCCGGTCGACTATCGTTCGGGCAACCTGCTGGTCCGCTTCGCGGTGCCGGTGTATGTCGAAGACGGCTCTTTACTGTTCCGCTACCGGCTGGGCGATACCGATGCCAACTGGACCGAGACGACCGAGCAGAGCGTTCGCTATCCGAGCCTGCCCTCCGGCTCGCATACGTTTGAAGTGCAGGCGAGGCGCGGGGAAGGGGCGTGGGGACCAGTGGCTTCGGCGCACGTGCCGATTCGGGCGCCCTGGTGGCGTTCTCTGTGGATTCTGAGCGCGCTGCTATTCACGATCGGCGTCGTCGCCTGGAGGCTTTGGGGCTGGCGCATGCAAGCGGTGCTGGCGCGCGAGAGGAACCTGGAGCATGCGGTGCGCGAGCGGACGCGCGAACTGCAACTGCAGAAGCATCGCGCCGAAGCGGCCAACCACGCCAAGAGCGCGTTTCTGGCCAACATGAGCTACGAACTGCGCACGCCGATGAACGGCATTTTGGGATTGACCGAACTGATGCTTGCAACCGAACTCGGCGGTGAGCAGCGGGAATTCGCGCTCGGCACGCACTCCTCGGCCGAGTCGCTGATGTCGATTCTGAACAACATTCTCGATCTGTCGAAGGTGGAAGCGGGGAAGATGGAGCTGGAGTGCATCGCCTTCGACCTGGGCGAATGCGTAGGCAACGTGGTTTCGGCGCTATCGGCGCGCGCCAAACAGAAGGGACTGGCGCTGCTGGTGGATATCGCGAGCGACGTGCCGGTGCGGGTGGTGGGCGATCCGGCGCGGATGCGCCAGGTGCTGCTCAACCTGGTGAGCAACGCCATCAAGTTTACCGATTCGGGCCATGTGCGGGTGCTGGTGCGGCGCGAGGCGCCGGGACGCAACCGCATTTGCTTCGCGGTCGAAGACACGGGAATCGGCATCGATCCGGAACTGAAAGACCAGATCTTCGAACCCTTCCGGCAAGTGGAGGATTCAGAAGCGCGGCGGCACGGCGGCAGCGGATTGGGCCTCTCCATTTGCACCAAGCTGGTGGGGCTGATGGGCGGCACCATGTGGGTGGAGAATCGCAGCGGCGGCACGACGTTCCATTTCGAAGTGGAACTGGCGGAAGTGGAAGCCGACCCCGTGCAGCAGCAGATCTTCGAATATCACACCGGACAGGTGCCATCGCTGCGCATCCTGCTCGCCGAGGATAATCCGGTCAATCAACTGGTGGCGCAACGGATGCTGCAGCGGCTGGGGTGTCCGGTGGAGGTGGTGCGCAACGGGAGGGAAGCGGTGCAGCGGTTCGGCCGCGGCGACTTCGACCTGATCCTGATGGATCTGCACATGCCGGGCATGGATGGATTCGAAGCGGCGCGGCTGATCCGGTCGATGGGGTCCCGGCGCGCGGTGCGCGTGCCGGTGGTGGCGATGACGGCCAACGCCATGAAGGGCACGCGCGAATCGTGCCTCGAAGCCGGCATGGACGATTACCTGGCCAAGCCCGTCGCGCTGGCGGAGTTGTGCCGCGTGTTGCGGCGATTCGGCGGCGCGCCGGTCGAAACGCGGTAGATTTGCACAGATGAGGCTGCGTGCGGCCGTCTTCACGCTTTTGTGCCCGGGGGTGGTGGCGGTCCTGGTTCCGTCTTTGATTCTGGCCGGCGCTCCGGTTGCGGCCGGATGGTGGCGACTGGGCTGGGCGCCTTTGCTTGCGGGCGGCGGAATTTATCTGCTTTGCCTTTTGAACTTCCTCGCCGCCGGTGGAACTCCGGCGATCTTCTTCAATCCGATGTACCTGGGTGTCGTGCTCGCGATCGTTGTGTTCGTCGAAGAACCGCATCTGCGGGACAAACAGGGGGCGGCGTATGACGAGTATTGCCGCCAGGTTCCGCGCTGGACCGGTCTGTAGCTACTTCAGAACCCGGACGCGATGCGCTTCGCTGTCGCCGATGTAGATCGCGCCTTTGCGATCGACGAAAACGCCATGCGGCCGCGCGGTCTTGCATTGCAGAGGATCGTTTTCCGGGCCGTCGCCGCGCTGGCCGTTGCCGGCAACCGTGGTGATGATGCCAGATTTCAGATCGATGCGGCGGATGGTGTGACTTTCGGTATCGGCGATGTAGGCGCTGTTATCGGGCGCGATGGCAATGCCCTTGGGCCCGGAAAGAAGAGCCTTGCGCGCATCGGCCCCATCGCCTGAGTATCCTTTTTCGCCGGTGCCGGCCACATGGTGGAACGTTCCGGTCCTGGCGTCGATGCGGTACACCGCGTTGCCTTCGCGCAGCACCAGGTAGAGATTGCCCCGCTTGTCGAGATCGATGGCGCGCGGGCCGTTGACGGAGGTGCCCGCAATGGGCGCGCCGTCGGGCGTCGGCTTGCGCTCGCCATTGCCGAGGTACGTTTCGATGACGCCGGTTTTCGGATCGAGACGGCGGACGCGGTGGTTGCCGATGTCGCAAATCAGCACGCGGCCCTGCGGGTCGAAGGCGATGCTGTGGGGCTGGCGGAACTGGGCTTTGGTGCCGGGTCCGCCATCGCCTGAAAATCCGGGCTCGCCGGTGCCCGCTACGGTGGTGATGATTTTCGTTTTCGCATCGACGCGGCGCAGGATGTGATTCTTCATCTCGACGAAATACATGTTGCCGGCTTTGTCGAAGCGGATCTCGTAGGGTTCGTTGAGAGAGGCGGAGGTGGCCGGCCCGCCGTCGCCCGAGTAGCCTTGTTTCCCGTTACCGGCGACGGTGGCGATGGTGCCGGTCTTGAGATCGATGCGGCGGATGACGTGGTTTCCGATCTCGCAGACATAGAGCGCGCCGTCGGGTCCGGTCACCAGTCCGTAGGGGTTGTTGATCATCGCCGAGGCGGCGGGCCCGCCGTTGCCCGAATAGCCGGCCGTGCCGGTGCCCGCCACGGTGCGGATGCTCGCCGCGGGCACGATCAGGGACGAAGACACAAGGAAGGCGAGAACGAATTTCATGAAGGCTCCTGAAGTTGGATGGGACGCAGGCTGCCCATCAGCTTGTGGACGGCGAAGACGGCGATCAGGTGAACCCAGCCCATGGACAATATCAGCGGCGCGTATCCGAAGTGCGTGACCACCCAGCCGGCGACGGCGCCTGAGAACAACGTGCCGCCGAGGCCGCCGGCGGCGCCGCCAATGCCGATGGCCGAACCGATGGCGCGTTTGGGAAATACGTCCGAGACCGTGGTGTAGAGGTTGGCGGAAAGTCCCTGATGGCCCGCGGTGGCGAGGCTGATGAGGGCGACGGCGAGCACGGGACTTTGCGCCAGGGCGGCCATCGACGCGATGGGCATCAGCGCCGCGCAGGCGGCCATCGCCATCTTGCGCGATTTGGCGGTGTCCCATCCGCGGCGAATCCAATAGCCGCTGATCCAGCCGCCGAGCACGCTGCCCACATCGGCCATCAGGTAAACCGCCGGCAGCGCCCAGGCAATGGCTTTCAGGTCGAACTGGCGCGCATCGTATAGATAGGGTGGCAGCCAATAGAGGTAAAACCACCAGACGGGATCGGTGAGGAACTTGGCGAGTGCGAAGCCCCAGGTTTCCTTGTGCCGCAGGCATTCGCGCCAGGTGAGCGCTCGCTCCTGTTTTTCCGGCGCATCGGAACGGATGTAGGCGAACTCTTCGGCATTCACGCCGGGGTGGGATTCGGGCAGCCGTTGGGTAACCCACCAGACGGCGAGCCAAAGAAATCCGGCGCCGCCGGTGACCCAGAAACAGGTGCGCCAACTGAGCCCGAGGCTTTGCAGCATCCAGACGAATAGCGGCGGTCCGGCCATGGCGGCGACGTTGGTGCCGGCATTGAAAATACCGGTGGCGAAGGCGCGGTCGCGCTTGGGAAACCATTCTGCCACGGCCTTGATGGCGGCCGGGAAGTTGCCGGCTTCGCCGAGTCCCAGCATGGCGCGCCAGAAGCCCAGGCTCATGGCGCTGGTGGCGGTTCCATGCAGGACCGCCGCCACCGACCACCAGGCGATGGACAGTGAGTAGCCAACGCGGGTGCCGAACTTATCCACCAGCTTGCCCATGAACAGGAAGCCGATCGTATAGGCGAACTGAAAGGCGCTGTTGAGATTGCCGTAGGTCTGATCGTCGAGTTGCAGGTCCTGCCGGATGACGGGAATGAGCACGGCGAAAACGATGCGGTCCAGGTAGTTGACGGTGGTGGCGACGAAGACCATTCCCAGCACCCACCAGCGGACGCGGCTCATTGGCACAGGCACTCAAGCGATTATAAGCGACCGGCGCTCTCCGGCAGGTGAACGAAAAAAACTGGGAATCGCGCGGCCGCGATACACTTTCTCTCATGGACCGCCGAACTTTTCTTCTGGGCGCCGGTGCCGCCACCGCCGCCGTCGCGCAGACTGCCAGCCCCATCCTCGACATCCACCAGCACACGCACTATTCCAAACGCCCGGACGATGTTCTGGTCTCGCACCAGCGCAAGATGGGTATCAGGAAGACCATCCTGCTGCCGGCCGGTTCCAAGTACGGCCTGGCCGCCGAAGCGTTCGGCAACGATAGCTGCGTGGCCGTGGCGAAGAAATACCCCGATGAGTTTTACTTCTTCGCCAATGAACTGCCCGACATTCCCGAAGCGCGCCCCGTGATCGAGAAGTACCTCAAGATGGGCGCCATCGGCATCGGCGAACAGAAGTACCCGGTGGACGCCGATTCCAAACACATGCAATTGATCGCCTCGCTGGCCGCCGAATACAACGTGCCGGTCCTGATGCACTTCCAGCACGAGACCTACAACTTCCACATCGAGCGGTTCCACACCATGTTGAAGAAGTTCCCCAAGGTCAACTTCATCGGTCACGCGCAAACGTTCTGGTCCAATATCAGCAAGGGCGGCGATCAGAGCGTGCTCTATCCCAAGGACAAAGTCACCCCCGGCGGCATCACCGACGGACTGCTGGCCGACTACCCCAACATGTACGCCGATCTTTCGGCCGGATCGGGCCTCAACGCCTTCAAGCGCGACCCCGAGCATGGCATCCGCTTCATCGCCCGCCATCAGAACAAACTGCTCTATGGCAGCGATTGCAACGATTGGGAGGGATCCGGCGAAAAGTGCAGCGGATGGCAGCAAATCGCCCAAATGCGGCAACTGGCGCCGGACCCCAAAGTCCAGGAGAAAATCTTCTGGACCAACTCGATGAAGCTGTTCCGGCTGAAGGCGTGAAGCCCTCTATTGCCGCTCGAATACGCCTACCGAGACCAGCCCCGAATCCAGCCGTACGGCCGAAAGCTTGGAGTCTTTCCCGGTAAGAAAGCTATACTTCGATTCGAAGACCTGCACGTCGGTGTCGTCGCCGCCGCTTGCCACCGTCCGCCGGATCGTCATCGTACCCGAGCCGTCTGTATTTACCGTGTAAGATCCTGTAAACCCGTAGGAAAGCGGACTCAAGCCGGCGGTTCTTTCTTCCAGCGTTCCTGTAACTCCTCCGGAAGGCTCCAGAACAAAGTCGCCGATCGCCACGCGCGTGGCGCTGCCGTTCAACGCGCCCGTTTCCGAGTACCCATAAGTTCCGGCCACCGACGCGAAGTTATAGCCGTTCACCGGCGCCGCGGGCCGCGCCTCCAGCTCGATTGTCGAAAAGATTCCCTGGTCCGAAGTGGCTCCCAGCAAGCCGCGCCTGGTGAACACCAGGTTGTACCGGCGCGTCATCGAAGCCGGTTCATCGCCCGTTGGTGCCGCGAAGGTGAGGGCGAGAGTCCCCGTGCCGTCCTGATTGATCTGATATTGGCCCAGCGCCGGAGCGGTGAAGAAAGTCTGGCCCGGCCAGCGCACGTTCATCGTGCCGGTGATGCCGCCGCTTCCGTCCGCCGTAATGGCGCCGATTCCGGCCAGCACGCCGCCGGGGCCCGCGAGCCCGGTTTCCGTGAAAACGTAGTCCCCCTTGAAAGACAGATTGTTATAGGTAGTAGTGGTTTGCGTAAATGCCGCTGGCGGTATAAGAGATACAACACCGGCGAGGAACGTCATCGTGAGACACTGATAGCGATGCACGCTGTTCTCCTCCTTCGTTTGCGATGTTCGAGCCCGCGAGACTCGCAAGAATTGCGCGATGCTACGGAAGAGTTAACGCCGCCGGGGAGCAAAGGTTCCTCGCAAACTCGTTAATCAGTGTAAAGTTATGCGCCGGCCCCACTCTCGCGAATCGGTAACAAGCCGTTACTTGTTATTCCATAAACCATATGGAGTCCTCAGTCAATTCGTGGACAGGTCGGCGGACCCGCGTCCTACCTTGAAGCGATTCATTCCCGTAGAAGGCGTCTATCCGGTGGGGCGGCTCGATTACGATAGCGAGGGGCTCATGCTGCTCACCGGCGACGGCCTCCTGCAGCACCGTCTCACCGATCCCAAGTTCCATCACCCCCGCACCTACTGGGCGCAGGTGGAAGGCGTGCCGGACGAGGCGGCGCTCCACCTTCTCCGCCAGGGTGTAGCGGCCGGCGGCGTCAAAACCCGGCCCGCCCAGGCGCGCTTGATCGCCGACCCCGGCCTGCCGCCTCGCGATCCGCCCATCCGCTTCCGCAAGTCGATTCCAACTTCGTGGCTCGAACTCATCCTCACCGAAGGACGCTACCACCAGGTGCGCCGCATGACGGCCGCGGCGGGCTTTCCCACCTTGCGCCTCATCCGGAGCGCCATCGGAGATCTGACGCTGGAGGGATTGGCGCCCGGCCAGTGGAGGATGCTCGAACCGGCCGAACTCCGCGCCGCCGTTCACAGCGCGGGTGGACGGAAACCGCCGCCGTTGTTTTCCAAATAGGACGCCACCGCCAGAGCGAGATCCTCGCGCCACGCCGCCGCCACCACCTGCACTCCCACCGGAAGGCCGCCCGGCCCCGTTCCGAAGCGCACCACCGCGCCCGGACATCCACTCAGGTTGTGCGCCATGGTGTAGCTATAGGACGCGAGCCTCGCCACCGACTCGCCGTGCGGGATCGCGCTGTGCGCATTCACCGGGCAGATCAGCGCGTCGTAGCGGCAAAAGAATCGCGCCACCGCCCGGCGGAACAGATCCCGCTGTACCAGCAACTCGCCGAAGCGCGCTCCGCTCGAAGCCCGCGGACGCAGGATCTCGAGAAATCCCTCCACCAGCGGCGACAACACGTCCGTGCCCGACTCCGCCTTCAGTTGATCGAGTCCCGCGCCTCCGTCGGCGCCCAGAATACTCAGAAACAGGTCGAAGCATCCGGCCATGCCCTCCGGCATCGCTTCTTCCACCGAACGGCAGGCCCCATCGAGTGTCCTGGCCGCGTCCTCCACCGCGCGCATCACCTCCGTGTCCGGTGCCAACACGCCATTGCTGCCGTGAAAGGCGATCCGCAGATCCCCCAGCCGCACCGCCGCCGGATCGCGCAACACGCCGTCCACGGCATTGGCATCCTCGCCATCGGGACCCGCCATCAGCTTCAGCAAAGGATACAGATCGTCCACGTGCCGCGCCATTGGACCCGCCGTCGCCAGCATCGTCACCGGACCGAAAGGGCCTGGAAAATAGCCCGTCAACGGCACGCGGCCTAACGTCGGTTTCAAGCCCGCGATGCCGCAGCTATGGCATGGAAGGCGAATGCTGCCGCCCATATCGCCGCCCGCCTCAAAGGGCGAGCATCCCGCCGCGATCGCCGCCGCCCCGCCTCCGCCACTGCCACCCGGCGTGCGCGCCGCATCGTAAGGATTGTTGGTTCGCCCGTGAATCCGGTTGTCGGCTTCAAACGCAAACGAGAACTCCGGCAGGTTGGTCACGGCGATGGGAATGGCGCCTGCAGCGCGCAGCCGTGCGATCGCCGTGGCATCGCCGGCGGCGACGAAATCCCTGCGCCCGGCGGTCCCGCCGCTGTTGCGAAAGCCTGTGCAATCCCAGGCGCCCTTCACCGTCATCGGCACGCCCGCCAAAGGTCCGCCGCCATGGAAATCGAAATCGCGCCCAATCTCCACCACCGCGTTCAGCAGCGGGTTGACTTTGGCGATACGCGACAGGTGCGCCTCCACCAATTCCCGGGGGGAGATCCGGCGCAACCGCACCGCCTCGGCCATCGCCATCGCCGAATCGAAAATCAAATCGTCGCCCTCCGGGCACGCGCGATCGTCCACGCTCCCAGCGCGATAGCGATGCCCGCCGCCGCATCCGCCGCGTAGTGATACCGCCCATAGACCGTAGCTGTCGCAATCGAAAACGCCAGTACCAGCAGCATCCGCCACACCCATGGGTCTTCGGGCCAGATCTCGCGCATCGCAAACGCCGCCGCAAACGCACCCGAACAGTGCGCGCTCGGAAACACGCTGAGGTGGATGCCGTAGTTTCCCACCAGACCCAGATTGAACCGCCGGAAAATCGTCATCGCGCCGGGCAGGTCCGCGCCGGGAAACACCGTGCGCGGCGGCTCCGACGGAAAGAATGGAAACAGCGCGTACGACCCGAAAATACCCGCCAGGAACACCGTCAGGAAGGCGTCCATCCGCTCCGGCTTGCGCCGGTAGTAAATCCACGCCATACAAAACGGGGCGATCGTATAGACCAGCGAGTAGGAGATCTCGAGTATCGAAGGCACCACCGGCCCCAGCGACTCAATCGCCGCCCGCAGTCCCCAGGCGTTCAACAACACCCGGTCCCATTGAATCCACGACATCTCCCACCGGTAGGTATGAAAAGGAGGCGCCAGCCAGCCCATCTCGCGATAGGCGAGCAGCATCAGCGTCAAGGGAAACCAGTCGCGCATGACGGTCAATACCAGCCGCCTGCGCAGCCTCTCGGCAAACACCAGCAGTATCACCGTCGCGATCACCAGTGCGTTCACCGTGAAGATCACGGGACGAATGCCCGGCCGAACGTCCATCACCAGGCTGCACAAGGCGGTGTAGGAAAAATAGGCTGCAATCAGCCACTCGCTCGGACGCACCCATCCAGGGTCTCATAGGGCGTACAGTATTAGGGAGGAGACAACGATGTCCACCACCCGCCGCCATTTCCTTCAAGCCGGTTCAGCCCTGCCGCTGGCCAGCCAGGCCCTGGCGCAGAAGACCTCCGCCAACGACAACATTCAGATCGCGCTCATCGGCGCCGGCGGCATGGGCAGCGGCGATGCCAATAGCTCCCTGGCGCAAAAAGGCGTGAAGCTGGTGGCCGTTGCCGACGTCTATCAAGGCCGCCTGAAACGCGCCAAGGAAGTCTGGGGCGCCGATCTGTTCACCACCCGCGACTACCGCGAGATCCTTTCCCGCAAAGACATCGATGCCGTCATCGTCGGCACTCCCGACCATTGGCATTCCCGCATCTCCATCGATGCCATGGAAGCCGGTAAGGACGTCTACTGCGAAAAGCCGATGGTGCAGAAACTCGACCAGGGCGAGGCCGTCGTCGAGGCGCAAAAGCGCACCGGCCGCATCCTGCAGGTGGGCAGCCAGCGCGTGAGCTCCATCGTCTATCAGAAGGCCAAGGAACTCATCGACGCGGGCGTCATCGGCGAACTCAATCTGGTCGAAGCCTGGTGGGATCGCAACTCCGCCATCGGCGCCTGGCAGTATTCCATTCCGCCCGACGCCACACCTGAAAACATCGATTGGGACCGTTTCCTCGGCCAGGCGCCCAAGCGTTCCTTCGAGCCCATCCGCCTGTTCCGCTGGCGCAACTACCGCGACTACGGCACCGGCGTCGCCGGCGACCTCTTCGTCCACCTGTTCAGCGGCATGCATTTCATCACCGGCGCCATCGGACCCACGCGCGTCCACGCCACCGGCGGCCTGCGCTTCTGGAAAGACGGCCGCGACGTACCCGACGTCATGCTGGGCATTTACGACTACCCGGAGCGCGGCAAGATGCCCGCCTTCAACCTCGCCCTCCGCGTCAACTTCGTCAACGGCGCGGCCGAAAATTCGGGCTTCCGCTTTGTCGGCTCCGAAGGCACTCTATCGGTCGATCGCGGCGTCACCGTCTCCCGCGTGCCGCGCCAGGCCGAGCCCGGTTACACCATCAACACCTTCCCCGAGACTACGCAGAAGGAATTCCTCAAGCAGTATCACGAGAAGTATCCGCCAACCGAACTCAGCGCCGACGCCATCCGCCCCGACCGCCAGGAGATCTACAACCCGCCCCGAGGCTACAACGACCACCTCGATCACCATCGCAACTTCATCCGCGCCGTGCGCAGCCGCCAGCCCGTCGTCGAGGATTCCGTCTTCGGGTTCCGCGCCGCCGGCCCCGCGCTTCTTTCCAATATGAGCTACTTCGATCAGAAGACGCTCAACTGGGATCCTGAGTCGATGAAGCTGCGCCAGGGCTAAATTTTCATGCGCGCTCTCGTTTTGCTGTCCTGCGCCGGAGCCCTTCTGGCCGCCGAATCCGACCGCAGGATCGCCGAGTGGACGCTCTCGATGGGCGGGCGCGTCAAGCTCGTGAGCGGCTCCTCCCGCCTGAGCGATGTGTCCGAACTTCCCTCGGGCGAAATCCGCGTCGAGGTGCTCGACTGGGTCGGCGTCAACGTCGATCCGCCCGATCTCGAACGCCTCACCGGCCTCCGGTCTCTGAAGGAACTGCACCTGCCCGGCCCTTTGTGGAACCGCAACGCCGATAGCGGCCGCGACGGTTCGCGCGATCTCAAATATCTCGCGCCCGTTGAGAGCCTCGAAGTGCTGACCTTCAGCTTCCACTTCCTCGACAGCATTCGCTTCCGCGATTCAGGACTCGAAGAGATTCGAAATCTGAAAGGTCTCAAGGAGATCGTCATCCGCCAGAGCGCCGTCAAGGGGCACACGCTGGCGCCTTTCGTGAACCTGCGCGCGCTCGATCTCACGCTGTCTCCCCTTGACGATAAGGGCGCCGCCAACCTCGCCGGCATGACACGCTTGCAGCGCCTGCGCCTGGGCGATACGGAGGTGACCGACAAAGGGCTGGCCGCTCTCGGCAATCTGACGGAACTCGAAGAGCTCGACGTACACGGCACCGCGCTGACCGACGCCGGCCTGCAATTCATCGCGCCCTTGAAACGCCTGAAAAAACTGAACCTGATGGGCACGGCCATCACCGACGCCGGCATGCCCGCCCTCGCCGGTCTTACCGCGCTCGAAGAGCTGAACCTCTATCGCACCCGCGTTTCGAACTCGGGCATTGAGCCTCTCAAGCGAATGAAGAGCCTGCTCGAAGCCGACTTGCGCTATAGCCGTGTCACGCAGGCGGGCATCGACGCCCTGCATGCCGCGCTGCCCGAAGCCCGGCTGCTCTACAACCAGCAGCCCGCTCGCGCCGCCGCCAAGGTGGCCGCCGCCGGTCCGGTCGAACAGTGGATCGCATCCATCGGCGGCAAAGTAATCTCCGGCGGCAGCGAGGTTTCGCTCGCCAGCTCGGCCATTACCGATGCGCAATTGGCAAAGCTCGCCGCGCTGCCGTCGCTGCGCAAGCTCAGCCTCGAAGCGACCGAAGTAGGAGACGCGGGCATGCGCGCCCTCGCCCGTCTCGCCTCGATCGAGGAACTCAACCTGTCGAGTACTTCGCTTTCCGATACCGGCCTCGCCGCGCTCGCCGCCCTGCCCAGGCTGCGCCGCCTCGCCATCGCCAATACGTATGTGGAAGGCGAGGGCCTGGCGAATTTCAAGAGCCTGGAAGAACTCGACGCCCACGGCTCCCCGCTCACCAACGCCGCCATCGCGCCCATCGGACGCATGGCCGGCCTGCGCCGCCTGTCGCTCGCTCACACCGATATCTCCGATGGCGCCCCGCTCGATCTTCTGAAATCGGTCACCTTCCTCGATCTCGCCAGCACCGATCTGACCGACGCCGGCCTGAAACCGCTGGCCTCGCTCACCCAGCTCGAAGAGTTGATTCTTCGCGAAGCCCGCCTCACCGACCTCGGCCTGACTCACCTGGTCCCGCTCAAAAACCTGCGACGGCTCGACCTGGTCCGCACGCGCCTCTCCGATGAAGGCATGAAATCCATTGCCGCCCTCACCGGCCTCACCTCGCTGCGGCTCGACTACGCCGAGTTATACGACAAGGGCATCGACCCGCTGGCCGCGCTGTCCTCGATCGAGGAGCTAAGCCTCGACAGCACCCACATCACCGATCGGGCCGTGGCCATGCTGAAGAATTACCGCAACCTGAAATCGCTGAATCTGTATCACACCCTGGTGACCCCGGCTGGCCTCGCCGAACTCAAGGCCGCGCTGCCCGGATGCCACATCGTCTGGGACAAGGATTCCGCCCTGCCCAACCGGAGGAGAGCGTGAAGCTCATTTTCCTGCTCGCTTTGTTCAACCCCATCGACCGGGCGGTCGAAGTGAAGGACCCGGCGGGCCGCGTCGTCGAACTCGACCTCACCTCCAGTTGGGTCACCGACGCGGAAATGGCGCGCGTCAGCCGCCTCACCGCTCTCCGCAAGCTCGATCTGTCGCAAACCAAGGTCACCGACGCCGGGTTGCGGGCGCTGCGCGATCTGCCCGATGTACGCGAATTGAGCCTGCGCTACGCCGAATACATCACCGACGACGGTCTGGCCAATCTGGCCCGATGGAAGCGGCTTGAAAAGCTCGATCTACGCGGCGCGCGCGTCACCAGCAAGGTTTTCGAGCACCTGGCGCCGCTCACAAGCCTGCGCGAGCTCGACCTCGGCTTTACTGAAATCAACGACGATGGCTTTGAAGCGCTGCTTGGTCTCGAAAAGCTCCGCAAGCTGTCCATCGGCGGCAACCGCCTCACCGGCCAGTGTCTGCTATTGCTGAAGCAATTGCCGGCGTTGACCGATCTCGACGTAGGAGGAACGCAGCGTGTCGATTCCGGATTGTGGGGCTTGCCTTTGACGGAAACCACGCTCGCCCGCATCGGCTCACTGCACCGGCTCGAACGCCTGAATCTGGCCGCCGCCACCATCTCCGATCGCGGTACCGATCGTCCCGGCCACCCCGAAGCCGAGCGTTCCGAGCTGGCCGATCTTTCCGCGCTCGCCGGCCTCTCAAAGCTCGAGTATCTCGATCTCACGCGGCAGCCCGTGACGGCCAACGCCATCCGGTCTCTTGCCGCGCTCACCGGTCTGAAGGAATTGCGCCTCGGCCTGTCGCGCAAACTCGACGACACCGCCGTCGCGCCGCTTCAGGCGATGCGCGGTCTGCGCCGTGTCTATCTCACCGGTTCCGCGCTCACCCCCGAGGGACTGGAAAAGCTGCGCCCCCTACTTGAGGGCCTGCGGTAGCTGCTCGATCGGCGGCAGATTCCGCGCCGATTCGCTGAGCGGCTCCACGTCGACGGCGCCGATCTTGGTCTCGCACCGGTATTCGCCCAGCAGCGCCGACAGAAGGTTGTGCATGTCGCGCGTCACCCGCTGGTCAAGGTCGTCTTCCCGGTAGCCATCGACAAACAGGGTGACGCTGGCGCGATCATCGTCCATCACGTGCCGGAAGCGAACCTCCGGGTGCGGCTGCAAGCCCTCGGCCGGGGGCAGAAAGGCCACCGCGCGAAAATGGGCCAGTACAGGAGCGGCGGCCACCAATGCATCCACCGCCTCGAAATTCTCGATGACGCCTCGCGCGGTCACGTACAGATTCCAATACGCGCCGTCGGGGCGCGCCGCCGGTTCGCATCCAAGGCCTGGATGCGTCATGCCCAGCCACGAATTGACGCGACGCGTGAAGGCGGCCGCATCGGTTTCAAGCGTGGCCAGCAGCTCCGTCTCGTGTTCCTGAAACCAGTGCCAGAACTGTTCTTCCGTCGTCATCGCCGTTTCTTGGCCCACTCTTCCTTCACCACCTGCCGCGACCGCCCGAGAGCCAGCGCATCGTCGGGAACCTTGCTGGTAATCACCGACCCGGCGGCCACATAGCTGCCATCGCCGATCTCCATGGGCGCCACCAGCGTCGAATTGCTGCCTACAAACGCGCCATCGCCGATCTTGGTCTGGTGCTTCTTCTTCCCGTCGTAGTTGCACGTAATGGTGCCCGCCCCGATGTTGACCTTCGCCCCTATGGTCGAATCGCCCAGATACGCCAGGTGCAGCGCCTTGGTGCCTTTGCCGAGCCGCGTCTTCTTCAGCTCCACGAAGTTGCCCACCTGCGAGCCCGCTTCCAGATGATTGTCCAGGCGCAGCCGCGAATACGGCCCCACCCGCACGCCCGGCTCCAGATGCGACGTCCCGATCACCGTGAACGCCCCCACCTGCACGTCGTCTTCAAGCGTCGAATCTTCGATGATCGAACACGACCCGACGCGGCAATCCGACCCGATCACCGTCGAACCCAGGATCCGCGTGAACGGCTCGATTACCGTGTCCGGCCCGATCTTCACGCCCATGTCGATGGTCACCGTTTCCGGCTTTTCGATGGTCACCCCGTCGAGCATGAGTTGCCTTGCCTTGCGCTCGCGCACGATGCGATCGACGGTGGCCAGTTCCAGGCGCGTATTGATGCCCAGCAGTTCGCTCGAATCCTCCACCACCATCGGCAGCACCTTCCCGCCCGCGCCGTTCAGAATCTCCACCATGTCGGTGAGATAGTATTCCCCGGCCGGATTGTTGGTCTGAATCGAGCCGATGTGCCGCCACAGCAGGCCCGCGTCGAAGCAATAGATGCCGGCGTTGATCTCGCGAATCTTCTTCTGGTCGAGCGTGGCGGCTTTTTCCTCTACCACCGCCACCATCTCACCGGCCGCGTTGCGCACGATGCGCCCATAGCCGTGAGGCTCGTCGAGCACGGTTGTAATCGCCGCCGCCGCCGCTCCGGCCGAACCCTGCAGCTCAATCAGCTTGCGCACCGTCTCCATGCGCAGCAGCGGCGTATCGCCGTATAGAACCACCAGCCGCCCCGTGCGATGTTCCAGTTCGCTCTCGCAGCATTTCAGCGCATGCCCGGTTCCTTTCTGCTCGGTCTGCAGAGCGAAACGAACGCCGCGCCGGGCCAGCAGCGACCGCACCGTGTCGGCCTGGTGGCCCACCACCACGATCACCGATTCGGGCGACGTCAGCTCGAGCGCCGTGTCCACCACGTGTTCCACCAGCGTCTTTCCGCCCGCCTGGTGCAGCACCTTGGCTTTGCGGGATTTCATGCGGGTACCCAAACCCGCGGCCAGGATCACGATCGTCAGAGGTGTGTCCATGAGAGGTCTAGCCATGCGAATCTCGACTCATTCAGAAATTTCGGCGGAAAGGGGCGTTCTCTACAGGGTGCCCGTCCCCGTCTTCGGCAGCAGTCCCGCCTGTTCGCGGCGGTTCCGCCCTTCCACTGCCAGGCGCAGCGCGACGGCCGCCGCCTTGTCCGGGTCGTGCCGCACTTTCTCCGAACGCTGCAGCAGGTCTTCGTGCACCACCTGCAGCCCCATCGAACGCAGCTTCGCCAGGTCAATTTCCACCGGTTGCGCCATGTTGATGGCGTAGTTTTCGGCCTGCGGCTCGCTCACCTCGCGCGTATTGACCACTACGTAGTCGAGCACCCGCCGCCTGGCGTGCTTGTGGATCGCCGTCACGTGGTCGGAGGCGCGGAACTTGGTCGTCTCGCCCGGCTGCCACATCAGATTGCAAAAGTAAGCTTTCACCGCGATCGAATTCTCGATCGCATCCGGAATGCCCTCCACCAGCAGGTTCGGAATCACGCTGGTGAACAGCGAGCCCGGCCCAAAGGTGATCAGATCGGCTTCGGCGATGGCCCGCAGCGTGGCCGGCAGCGGCAGCGGCTTTTTCGGCGACAGCGAAATCGACTGAATGCGCGACGTGCTGTTGCTGATGTTGGTCTCACCGGCCACCACCGTTCCATCGGCCAGCTTGGCATGCAACACCACGTTGCTTGCGGTCGAAGGATAGATGCGGCCTGAACTCGCCAGAATCTCCGACGACAACGCAATGGCGTGAGCGAAATCGCCGGTCAACTGCGTCAGCGCGGTCAGGAAAAGGTTGCCGAAGCTATGGCCTTTCAGCCCGCGTCCGGTCGAGAAGCGATACTGAAACAGCTTCGACAGCAGCGCTTCGTCTTCGGAAAGCGCCACCATGCAGTTGCGGATGTCGCCCGGCGGCAGCACATCGAACTCGCGCCGCAACCGGCCCGAGCTGCCGCCGTCGTCGGTCACCGTCACGATGGCCGTAATATCCAGCCACGGCCTGCCGCCGCCCAGCACGGGCTTGGCGTAATGCTTCAGGCCCTTCAGCAATGTGGAAAGTCCGGTGCCCCCGCCGATGGCGAGGATTCTCAGCGGCTGCTCGAGTCCCGGCAGCCGCCTGCCGGCCGATGAGCTCAACGGCATGGGGAGTCCGCGATGGCTAACTCGATTCCTTTGCTTCCGAAAACACCAGTTCGCGCAGCGGACCCTGCCGTCCGAACTCCAGGAAGTCCGCATCGTTGCGGGCGATCAGCCGGTTCTTGGGCTCCAATTGAATGGAGCGTGTCAGATGCCGCCCCGCCTCTTCCAGCTTGCCCTGCAAGCCATAGGCCAGCGCCAGGGCGTAGTGGATATGATCGGCGTTCGGAGCCTGTTCCACCGCGCGCTTCAAAGACGATTCTGCCTCGCCCAGTTGCCGCCGGTTGATTAGCGTAATCGCGTAGTGATACAAATCTTCCGGGCTTTTGGCCTCGTTCTTCGGCTGATCCAGCCGCTGATCGCACATCCGGACGTGCAGCCGCGCCGCATGCGCCATCTCGCGGCTCGGACCCGCCGCCGCCTTCTCGAACAGCTTCTTAGCGGCGGCGAATTCCCGCTTATGGAAGAGTTTCATCGCCGAGTCGAACGATTCCGTTTGCAATGCCTGTGCCGTCACCGTATTGCGTCCTGCGCCGTCCTGGCTGCCTTCGGAAGGATTTTTCGCGGGCAGGGAGGCAGAACTGGGCTTCTTCATAGAAATAGGTGCCTTTCGGCACCGGAAATCATCTTGTAGCAGAAGCGGAACGGCGAATGCAACCCTCCGCTTACGGGTACCATGAGAGGGTTGCGATGAAGATCCTGGTTCTCAATTTCGGCAGTTCCTCGGCCAAGAGCCAACTCGTGGAAACCGATGCCGGGCGGATCGCCTCCCATTCCGACCGGCTGCTGCTCAAGATTCGCATCGACCGCATGGGAACGCCCTTTTCCGTCCTCCATTGCGAAACGCCGGATGGCCGGAAGTCGAAGACTCCCAAGCCCATCTACAAAGCCGAGGAAGCCTTTCAGTCCATCCTCGACGCCTGCCTCCAACTGGGCGGCCTTCAAACTCCGGATGAGATCGAAGGCGTGGGCCACCGCGTCGTGCATGGGGGCGAGCGCTTCCACCACTCCGTGCTCATGACGCCCGAAGTGGCCGATGAAATCGAAGACACGGTTGACCTCGCTCCGCTCCATGTCCCTCACAATCTGAAGGGATACCACGCCGCGCGCGCCGTACTCCCCAAGGCCCGGCACGCCGCCGTCTTCGATACTTCGTTTCATCAGACCATCCCTCCGCACGCCTATCTCTACGGCTTGCCCTATCTGTACTACGAACGCTACAAGATCCGCCGGTATGGCTTCCATGGCACTTCGCACCGCTACCTCAACTATCGCTTCGCCCAGATTCATGAGCGTCCGCGCGACGCCTTCAAACTCATCACCTGCCACTTAGGCAACGGCTGCTCGCTGTGCGCCATCGATCGCGGCCGGTCGGTGGAAACGTCCATGGGGTTTACGCCGCTTGAAGGCTTGCTCATGGGCACCCGCTGCGGCGACGTCGATCCGGTGGCCGTGCTGCATGCCATCGCGCAGGAAGAGATGAATATGCAGGAAATCGAATCGATGCTCAACCGCCATTCCGGACTCTATGGCGTTTCCGGCGTCTCGAGCGACATGCGCGTTCTGCTTGAGGAAGCGGGGAAGGGCAATGCCCGCGCCAGGCTCGCCGTCGATATGTTCTGCCATCGCGTGGTGAAATACATCGGCGCCTACTTTGCCGTCCTGGGCGGCTGCGACGCCATCGTCTTCAGCGGCGGCATCGGCGAAAACGCCGCGTCCATCCGCGCCCGGATCGGAGCCTCATTGACCGCGCTCGGCGTGCGCATCGACACCGCGGTGAACGACGCCGCCATCGGCACCGAGACACGCATCTCCACCGCCGATTCCACCGTCGCCGCCTGGGCCATTCCCACCAATGAAGAACTGCTGATCGCCCGCGACACCTTTCGCGCCATCGAAGGGCTGCCCTCGCCTTCCTGAGTTACCCGAAGTACCCCAACCATCAGTCCGGGCTTCGCCGCCGTACCGCCGCCGCCGTCCTGTACGCGCTGGGGGATTTGCCCGATCCTTTTCCCCGGCCATTCTATTGGCGGAGGAACTTTGGTGAGAAACAATTTCCTGTTGGTCGCGGCGATGCTCGCCGCCTGCGCGTCCGCCAGCGCCAATCAGATCGTCAACGGCGACTTTGAAACGGGCGACTTTTCCGGCTGGACGCAATCCGGCGGCAACGTCGCCACCGGCGTCGGCAATCTCTTCCACACCGGGCAATACGGCTACCATGCGGGCACGGTTCAGCCCGGCGCCCTGACACAAACCATCAACACCATGATTGGTGAAAAATACGACTTTAAGTTCTGGGTCGCCAACGGGTACGGCGGTACCAACTCCTTCAGCGCTTCCTGGAATGGGAACACGGTCCTAAGTCTGACCAACGCCCAAGGCTTCCTGTACACCTTCTACACCTACCAGATCACCGCGGATACCGTCCAGACGGAAATCAAGTTCACTTACAGCCACGTGCCCGATTTCTACGGCTTCGACGACGTCGCGGTGGAGCATGTCCCGGAACCGCAAATGGCGGGCCTGGTGTTCGTCATGCTGGCCGCCGGCGTGCTGCTTCAGTTCAAGTCCTCACCCGCATGATCAGCGCCGTCTCCGGTGGATCTTCATAGTAGTTCGGGCGCGCGCCGGTTTCAAAAAATCCGACTCGTTGATAAAGCCGCCGCGCGCTCGTATTCGATTCTCTTACTTCCAGAAACACGTCCCCTGGCGCGCTCTGCACCAGCCGCCGCAACATCCGCTCGCCGACGCCCTTGCCGCGAAACTGGGGCCGCACGGCGATGTTGAGAATTTCCCGCTCGTCTGGCGCGGTGCGCCGCGCCACCACGAAGCCGGCCGTCTGGCGTTCACACGTGGCCACGAAAAACTCGTGCCGCAGATACTGCTCCGGATCCCATCGCGACGAGGGCAGGGACTCCATCTGAATGGCGCGCACGACGGCGATATCGTGCGCCTCGCCGCGCCGCACCACGATCGGATCCGGCAGCAACTCGCGCATCATCGCCCGCTGCATGTCTCCCAGCCTAACCCAGTCGTAGCGTTCGGTGACAAGCTGGTAAGCCTTGCCGGTCAGCCTCGCGCGCAGAGCGGCGCTTTCCAGCAGCCGTACGATCGACCGCGCGAAATCCTCGGCATCGAGCGCCACCAGCACGTGCTGGCCGTCTTCGACATCGATGCCGCCGGCGCCCGACGCCGTCGACACGATGGCCCGCTTCATCGCCATCGCCTCCAGCACCTTTACATTGGTTCCGGCCGAGACCAGCGTCGGCACCACCACCACGTTCGCGGCGTGATAGAGTGGCCGGACGTCTTCCACAAACCCTTCCATCCGGATCTTCAGCCCTTCGGGCAGCGGCTCCTTCCAGTAGTCCAGATGATTCGGTCCCGCCACCACGTGAAGCTTCGCGTCCGGGTGTTCGGCCAGCACCAACGGCATCACTTCCTCGATCAGAAACCGGAAAGCGGTGACATTGGGAAAATGACGGAACGAACCCACGAACAGGAGATTCTTCCCGTCTTTTTCGGCCACCGGCTGGAAGCGCGCAAGGTCGGCACCGTTTGGAATCACACGGGAATGCGCCACCCCCAATTGGTTGGCGTCCTTGGCCGACATCGTCACCACGCGGGCGTAGCGCTTCACGGCTGCGGTCTCGAAGTCGTGCCACCGCTTCCAGTTCCACCACGCGGTGCGGCTTGGGTGGCGCTGGCGAAGCTGCGCGTAAAGATCGAACGTGACGTCGTGCTCCACCAGAATCTCGCCCGGATAGAGGGCAAGCTGGGTGTACTCCACCTGCACCACGTCGATGTTCCGCTCGGCGCGGAAGTGCGCCAGCAGGCGCCGCATCGGGGCCGATTCGTATTCCATCACCTCCGGCGGCAGGCGCGTCGACCACTTCGGTTCGCGGTACCGCGGCTTGCTTACGCTGCCGGCCGCGGTGACAAACTCCAGCAGAGGCCGGATATCGTCCATCGTCCGGCCCTCGCGGAAGTACAGCAGGTAGACGTCGAACTCCTTGGCCATCTCGCGCAGCATGTGATACAGCCGCACCGCTCCGCCATGCGACAGCGGATAAGGGGCATAAGGCGTCAACACCAGCACGCGGCGGAATCCCTTGCGCGCCGGCCGCCCCTCCACCGCCAGCCCGTCGTCGGGAACCCTGGTGCGATCGCCCGTCATCCACGCGAGCCACCCCGGCCGCACACGGATCCGGTCGAGCGGCACTCCGCGCCAGAACAGCAGCGAGGAAATGGCCGTGGAGATCTTCAGATGGTGGCTCTCCATCCGCTCGTTAAAAGCGAGAATGCGCAGCGGGGAACGCAACAGCGCGGCGCGCCGTAGTGCCGTGGCGTTGCCGCCCAGCAGCACCGGCGCCATGCCCGTCCGGTGCCGCCACAGCTTTCTTAGAATCTGCCACCACAGCCCCAGCGTCGAGGCGGGCTCCAGCGCCACCACATCCACGCCCTCAATTTCGGGAGCGTCGCCCGCCGCCACCAGCAAATGCCGCCGGTCCGGAATCATGCGCCTGGCCGCCGCCACCATGTCTCGAACCTGCGGCTCCGGACCGGTCGCGTAGTTCACCACCACGGCCTCCGGATCCATGCCCAGAAGCCCGAACAGACTGCGCTTCACGCGCTGCTTAATTCCGTTCACCCCCGCCGCTCCGTGTACCGCAACACCAGCCATCCCGCCATCGGCGCCAGCGCCGTCAACGCGCAAACCGGTTCGAATCCATACCGGTCCACCATGCGCCCGACCATTGGCGAATAGACCGTTTGCATGGCGCCATATCCGAACGTGATCGCCGAAAGAGCGAAGGCGGCGCGGCCCGGTCCGTATAGATCCTGTGGAATCGCGTAAAGATTAGCGCTCATTGCCATGCAGCAAAAGAAGCTAGCACAGATGACGACGGTCGCGAACGTGGCGTCCGGCATTCGCGGCGCCAGCGCCGTGCCCAATAGCAGAATCGCCGCCACAAGCATCACCATTCGCCGTGCCTCATTCACCGCCCGGCCCGCCGCGCTCAGGCGCATCGCGATCCAGCCGCCGCCCACCCCGCCGAGGGACGCGAACACGGGCGGCGCCCACGCGAAGGTACGATTGACGTGCGCCGGCGTCAGTTGATAACGCTGCACCAGAAGCTCGGTGGTCCAGTTGGTCCACAAGCTGTAACAGGTCATGATGAGGATATTCGCCAGCACCAGTCCCCACAACGCGCGGTCGCGAATCATTTCCGAAGGCGTCGCCTGCCCCTTCGCCGCCGGGGGCGCCGGTGGAGCGGGCACTCGCCGCGAAACCACCGCCCACAGCGGTATCCATAGAAATCCCAGTACTCCGGCGGCCAAAAACGCCGCGCGCCAGCCCCATTGCGACTGCACCCAGACGGCGAGCACCGGCGCCGCCGCCATGCCCAGGCTGACTCCAATCGAGTTGACCCCCGCGCCGAGCGATCGTTCCTTTGGCGGCAGGTATGTCGCCGTGGCTTTGCTGTAAGCCGGTATGCCGCCCGCTTCCGCCGCGCCTAGAATCAGGCGGCAGACTACCAGGCTCGCGAAGCCATCGGTGAAGCCCGTCGCGATCCCCGCCAGCGACCACACACCCAGCGTGAGAAAAGCGCCCCGCGTCAATCCAATGCGGTCGATCAGCAGCCCCGCCAGCGGCGCAAACAACGCATAGGGAATCGAGAACGCCGCCAGCAGCCATCCGTAGTCTTCGTTGGAGAGGCGGAATTCGGAACGTAACTGCGGCGCCAGCGCGGCCAGCGTCTGCCGGTCCAGGTAATTGAGCGAGGTGTACAGCGCGAAGACGCCTACCGCCAGCCACCGGCCCGCCATCACTGCGCGAACTCGATCATGGCGACGTCGCCAATGGTCCCGGACTTGGCGTCCACGCGCGGTGTGTATTCGACCGTGAACGGGCGCGCCGGCTTCTGAACGCCGCAGCGCAACGCCGCGCTCCCCTGTCCCACGATCACGATCTTTGACGGATCGGCGATCTCGAGCGCTACCTGCCTGGCGTCCGGCTTGCGCACCCATACCCTGGCGCGTTTGCCGAAGCATTCCATTCGTTCAAACGTGCCGGATAATTTCTCTTTCGGCTTGCCATCGTCCCACCAGGTCTCCACTTTGCCGCCGCTCGCGCCGCCGCCCAGGCTGCGGTTGGCCTTCGCCTCGGCCTCGCGCACGCGATTGAGCGCTTCCTGCTTCAAACGGTCGAGCTCGCGCTGCTTTTCATCGGCGGCGCGCCTGCGTGCCTCGGCCTCGCGCGCGGCGCGCTCTTCTTCAAATTGCAAACGCGCCTGCCGCACGGTTTCGCGTTCGGCCGCGCCCGGCGCCGCCAGTTCCGCCGCAAACCACGATTTGGCCGCCTCGCCGTATTCGCCCGCTTCGAGCTGAGCCCGGCCCAATCGCTGCCACAACGCCGAATTGCGCGCATCGAGCGCAGCGGCCGATTTCAAGTAGAACGCCTGCCGCGACGGCGTCGTTTCCGTGTTGGCCAATTCGATGTATGGCTCGGCCCATCTTGCATTGCGCTTGCCCGCTTCGACATAGGCGGCCCGCTTGGCTTCAGGATCGGCCAACAGCTTGCCGTACTCCAGGTGCACCCGCGCGCTCTTGCTTTCCAGTTCGACCGCCTTCTTCAGCCAATCGAGCGCTTCCTTTGTGCGTCCCGCCCGCGCCGCCTCGAGGCCCAAGCCTTCGGCCGCCTCAAGCGATCCCGCCGCCGCCAGCTTCATATCGCCCGTCGCATCGGCCAGCGATGCCAGCGCGCGCGGCGTTTCAATCGGCCGCGTATAGAAATCCCGTTCGCTCATCGCCCGTCCGGAAAACGTCACCGGCGCGAACTTGCCGGCCGCCAGGTACGCATCCAGTTTCTTTTCCAGCTCCGCCGCCGTCATCCCCAGCGAGTTGCGTAGCGCCACGTCTTCCTCGCCGCCGTTTTGCAGATTGTTGAGCAGCACGCGCAAACGGCTCGAATACTCGGGATTGGTGGCCAGCATGTGGATCCGCGCCCACTCCCGCGAGCGCTCGGCCTCGGGCGGCGCCGTTCCCAGCGTAATCATCGGCCCCTTGGCTTCGAGCGTCGAAAGCAGATCGATCAGGCCGCGCTCCCAACCGCCCGGCATCCGCCGTATATTCGACTCCACCAGCCGCCGCACCAGATCCTTCTGCCAGGCCCGCCCTGGCGCGGCCTGCGACGCCAGCAGCGACACCCACGCGTCGCGGCCGTCTTTCCATTCCCCGGCCAACGCCAGCTTGCTCTTTTGAAGCAGCACCCGCAGCGTCCAAAGCGACACCGGATCCTGCTTTCCCATATAGGTGCCGAGGGTGTGGCGGATCTGTTCGAGCCGCACCAGCATCACCCGCGCATGGCGGTCGTCGTCGTTGGTCCACACCTCGAACGGGCCCCCGCGGCACTCTTCCCACTTGTCCTCGGCAGGGCAGGGCGCCAGGCAAAGCAACACGATGGCGGCCAGACGAAACATCGGTAACTTGTATCGTACACCGTGCAGCCGGCCTTAACGTTCGTTCATGCCCACGCCGCCGAAAGATGGCACAATAACCTGCGGGAGGCTTTAGAAATCGAATGAAAATCCAGCTCGGATTGCTCACCGCCGCCTGCGCCGGCGCCCTGTGCGCGCAGACCGCCAACACCCTTTCCATGGACACCAAAGGGATGTTTGACGGAGTGAAGAACAACATCGTCAAGGCCGCCGAGAAGATGCCCGAAGAGAACTACGCCTTCAAGCCTGTTGACACCGTGCGCAGCTTCGGCCAACTGGTGGGCCACCTCGCCGACGCCAACTACATGTTCTGCGCCGCCGTGAAAGGCGAAAAGGCGCCGGCCGGCGGCATCGAAAAGGGCAAGACTTCAAAGGCCGATCTCGTGCAGGGTTTGAAGGACGCCACCGCTTATTGCGATTCGGTCTATGCCGGTATGTCGGACGGCGCGGGCGCCGAAAAGATCAAGCTGTTCGGCCGCGAGCGCAGCAAGCTTTCCGTGCTCAATCTCAACACCAGCCATTCCAACGAACACTACGGCAACATCGTGACCTACATGCGCATCAAGGGTCTGGTGCCGCCGTCGAGCGAAGGCCGGTAACTTCCCGCCAGATGACGCAACATCAAGCCGACCAGGCGGTGCATGAGGCCGCCCGGGCGGGGCTCGCCGGTGACCTGGCGGCCATGCTGGCGGCCGATGCTTCCCTTGTCGATGCCAAAGGAATGGACGCGCGAACTCCCCTGCACTGCGCGGGAACGGTAGAGGCGGCGGCCGTTCTTTTGGATCACGGGGCTCGCATCGATGCCCGCGACGAAGATCATGATTCAACGCCCGCGCAGTGGCGGATCGGCGAATCGCCGGACGTGGCGCGGTTCCTGCTGCAGCGCGGCGCGCAAGCCGATATATTTCTCGCCGCCGCGCTCGGTGATCTCGCGCTGGCCGAACGGCTGGTGGCCAAGGATCGGGGCTGCATGGCGCATCGGATCGGGAAAGCTCCGGAGTTTCCTCCAGTTGGCCATCAAAGGCGGGGCGGCACGATCTATCAGTGGACGCTGCGCTTCAATTCCTACCCGCACCAGATTGCTCTGCTCAAAGGGCATCGCGCCATGTTCGATTACCTGTATGCGGAAAGCGACAACCGGACTCGATTGCTGGTGAACTCGGTTCTGGCGCGGCGCGCCGAGGCGGAGCAGATTGCCAGCGCGCATCCTGACATCGTGCCGCAACTGCCGGATGCGGATCGTGAGCTGGTGGCGAAGTATTGCTGGGAGACCAACACCGATTTGGCCGCGGTGAAGCTGATGCTCGATCTGGGATTTCCCGTCGCTCATCCCGAACACAACCATGGTTACACGCCCCTGCACAATGCCGCGTGGGCCGGTTCCGCCAGCCTGGTGGAATTGTTGATCGAACGCGGCCATCCGGTGGATGTGCGCGACCCTGGGTTTCACGCGACGCCACTCGGTTGGGCTCTGCACGACTGTTTGGTAGAGAAGCGCCATCCGGAGGGCGAGTTCGCCGCCGCCGTGAAGGCTCTGGTGGAGGCTGGAAGTCCGCTCGAAGGCGTGAAGTTCCCCACCGGCCACCTTGCGGTCGACGAGGTCCTGCGCCCCTATTTTGAGGGCCGCCGCCAGCCTACTTGATCTCGAGAATCTCTTTTTCTTTCGATTTCGCGGCGTCTTCGAGCTTTTTCATCTCGCTATCGGTGAGCTTCTGAACCTCGTCGAGGCCGCGGCGTTCGTCGTCCTCGCTGATCGCCTTGTCCTTGAGCAGCTTCTTCAACTGATCGTTCACGTCGCGGCGGATGTTGCGGATCGCCACGCGGTGATCTTCCACCACCGTGTGCAGATGCTTCACCATATCCTTGCGGCGTTCCTGGGTCAGCGGCGGAATCGGCACGCGGATGATCTTGCCGTCGTTCATCGGATTCAGACCGAGATCCGCGCCACGAATGGCCTTCTCGATGGCATTGATCTGCGAAACGTCCCAGGGCTGAATGGTCAACAGATTCGCTTCCGGCACATGCAGGTTGGCCACCTGGTTCACGGGCGTAGGCGTGCCGTAGTAGTCCACGCGAATCGCGTCGAGCAGGTTCACGCTGGCGCGGCCCGTGCGAATGCTGGCCATCGCGTGCATCAGGTCGGCGACGACCTTTTCCATTCTTGTCCTGGCCGTGGTCTCTAGCGCCTTCACCGATTGGCCCTGCGCCCCCGCGCCCGGTGTCGATCCTGGTTTCATAAGGAAGCCTCGTTTCAGGCGTGAATGAGAGTCCCGATGGTCTCACCCATCGCCATTCGCATTATATTGCCGCGAACGTTGAGATTGAAAACGACGATCTTGAGTTTATTGTCCCGGCTCATGGCGACCGCCGGCAGGTCGAGCACGCGCAGCGTCTTTGCCAGCACGTCCGAATAGGTCACCGTCCGGAACATCACCGCGTCGGAATGTACCATCGGGTCCTTGTCGTAAACGCCATCGACGCGCGTGGCCTTGGCCATCACTTCGGCGTTGATTTCGAGCGCGCGCAGCACCGCCGCCGTATCGGTGGAAAAATACGGATTGGAGGTGCCGCCCACGAAGATCACCGCGCGGCCCTTTTCAAGATGCCGCACCGCCCGGCGCCGGATGTAGGGCTCGGCCACCTGGTTCATGGTCACCGCCGTCATCACGCGCGTCTGAACGCCTTTTTTCTCCAGCGCGTCCTGCAGCGCGATGCCGTTGATCACCGTCGCCAGCATCCCCATCTGATCGGCCGCCACGCGGTCCATGGTCTGGGCCGCCGCCGACACGCCGCGGAAGAAATTGCCGCCGCCCACCACCAGACCCAGTTGCAATCCGGTGGCGTGCAGCTCGGCGATCTCCTGCGCCATAGCGGAAATTTTATCCGGGTCGATCCCCACACGTTCCTTGCCGGCGAGCACCTCGCCGCTCAGCTTGAGAAGGACCCGCTTGTAAGCCGGCACGCGATCAGCCCTGCGTCTCTTCCGCCGCGGGCAGGCCCGCGTCGCCGACCTTGAAGCGGATGAAACGCGCGATGCCGATGTTCTCGCCGAGCTTGGCGATCTTGGTCTTGATCAGATCCTCGATCTTCATCTTTTCTTCCTTGATGAAGGGCTGCTCGAGCAGGCAGATCTCTTCGTAGAACTTGCCCATGCGGCCCTGGACGATCTTCTCCACCGCCGCCTCGGGCTTGCCTTCGGCCCGCGCGCGCGCTTTCTGAATATCCAGTTCCTTGTCGATGGCCTCCTGGGGCACATCCTCGCGGCGCAGAAACTTCGGATCGGCCGCCGCCACCTGCATGGCGATGTCGTGCGCCAGCGCCTGGAAGTCCTCGGTGCGGGCCACGAAATCGGATTCGCAGTTGAGCTCGATCAGCACGCCCAGTTGCGAGCCCGGGTGGATGTAGGACCACACGATACCCTGCTTGGTCGCGCGCGCCGACTTACCGGCGGCCTTGGCGATGCCCTTCTTGCGCAGCACCACTTCGGCGGCCGCCACATCGCCGCCCGTTTCCCCCAGCGCCGATTTGCATTCCATCATCCCCGCGCCTGTACGATCGCGGAGTTCTTTGACTAATTGCGCGGTGATTTCCGCCATACGGAGTTGTCCCTTTTCCCTTCAACGAAATCAGAATGGAATTCGCTAGTGGAGCGGAGACTTGGATGGAAGGCTCCGCCCCGGAACCGGCCGCTCTACTTGAAGGCTTCGTCTTCGTCCGGCCTGCGGCGGCCCTTGATGGGCAGCGCGGCAAGGTCTTCTTCCGACATACTCTCGGCCATGAGCTGCTGTGAATATTGCGGGTCGAGATACTGGTTGATGTCGGTGGGCTCGGATCCCTCTTCGGCGGGCTCGGCCGCGGCCACGGCGCCGAATTCCGATTCGGTCACCCGCTGCCGCCCTTCGATCACCGCCTCGGCGATCTTGTTGGTGAAAAGACGGATGGCGCGCAGAGCGTCGTCATTGCCGGGAATCACCTGGTCCACCACATCCGGGTCGCAGTTGGTATCGACCACGGCCACCACCGGAATGCCCAGCTTCCGCGCTTCGGTCACCGCGATGGCTTCCTTGTTCGAATCGACCACGAACAGCATGTCCGGCAGGCCCGGCATTTCCTTGATACCGGCCAGGTTCAACTGAAGGCTCTTGCGTTCGCGCTCAAGACGGATCACTTCCTTCTTGGCGCGTCCAATCCAGCCGGCCTCGGCCATCCCGTCCAGTTCCTTCAGCCGGTTGATGGACTTCTTCACCGTGCTGAAGTTGGTGAGCAGGCCGCCCAGCCACCGTTGATTGACGTAGAACTGGCTGCAGCGCGCGGCTTCTTCCGATACCGCTTCCTGCGCCTGGCGTTTGGTGCCGACAAACAGCACCGTCTTGCCGTGTCCCGCCATTTCCTCCACAAACCGCATGGCGTCCTTGAAAAGCTTCAGGGTCTTCTGCAGGTCGATGATGTAAATGCCGTTGCGTTCGCCAAAGATGTATTCCTTCATCTTTGGATTCCAGCGCTTGGTCTGGTGCCCGAAATGAACGCCCGCTTCGAGCAACTCCTTCATCGTAATCGAGGGCAAAAATGGACTCCTTCATGGTTGCGGCCGCATATCGGCATCGTGGCGCGGCCCAAAGCGAGATTTGCGCCTCAGACGAGATGCGGCCCAAGTGGATAAACTTCCGCCAAGCGGCTAATTTCTTAGCGCTTGGAGAACTGGAACCGTGCGCGCGCGCCCTTCTGGCCGTACTTCTTCCGTTCATGCGCGCGCGAATCGCGAGTCAGAAAGCCGAGCTGTTTCAGTTTGCCGCGCAACTCGCCGTTGAACTGAATCAACGCCCGGGCCACGCCCAGCCGGATGGCGCCCGCCTGTCCGGTGGTGCCGCCACCGTTGGTGAGCACCAGGACGTCGAATTTATCGGCCATCTCGGTGGCAAGCAGCGCCTGCTTGACGAGCGAGCGGGAGGTGGGAGTGCTGAAGTAAACCTCAACGTCCCGTCCGTTCACCGTGATCTTGCCCGCTCCCGGGCGCAAAAATACGCGGGCCACGGCCCTCTTGCGGCGCCCCGTGCCCAAATGCTGAATCAACTTCGCTGCCAATTCTATATCTCCCTTAGACGGCCTGCCCGGCCGGCATCTGCGCCTGGTGGGGATGCTTGTCCCCGGCGTAAACCTTCAGCTTGCGGTACAACTGCTTGCCGAGTTTGGTCTTTGGCAGCATCCCGCGGATTGCTTCTTCCACCATCTTCGCCGGACGTACCGCGCGAACGGTCTTGGCGCTGGTTTCTTTCAACCCGCCCGGATAGCCGCTGTGGCTGCGGTAAACTTTCACTTCTTCCTTCGCGCCGGTCAGGCGGACTTTCGCCGCATTGACTACGATCACGTGATCGCCCGCGTCTAGGAAGGGCGTATAGGTGGGCTTGTGCTTGCCGATCAAAATCGAGGCCGCCTTGGTTGCCAACCGGCCCAGCACTTGATTCTCGGCATCGAGCACGAACCAAGACCGTTCAATGGCGTTCTTGGATGGAAACTGCGTATTCATATGGACAGACGATCTCCCGGTGTGCCGTACAAAATTCTAAGTTTAGCGGGGGAATTCCCCGGATGTCAAACGAAGAACGAAGGTTGGCTTGGGTTTAAGCCCCGTACGCCTCCACCGGATTTTTCTTCAAAAGCACCTCCACCCACGCTGGATCGAGCTTCGGAACCAGATCGGTCAGCAGCAAAGTGTAAGGCCGGAACGCCCCGCCGCGCGGCTGTCCCGGCTTGTAATATCCGGCATCCTGCGAGATCATTGTCCGCCCCAGCAAGCCTTTGCCTTGCAGGAAACGCACGCATTCCAGGTGCCAGGCCATGGACTTCGCATCCACCCCGTCAAACTGCACCCACCCGCCGGCACGCGCCACCTTCTCATGAAACTCGTGGTTTTTCTCACGATAGGCATGCACCCAGACGAACTTCGATGCGCTCACTTTCGCCCGCGTGACGATCTCCACCTGCTCCCAGGCGGCGATGCCGTTGCCGGTGTGCGATTGAATGGCCAGCCCCGTCTCCCTGCTGCATAGCGCCGCCGCTTCGACGATCTTTTTATCGAGCGCCCCCAGCGGACCGTCATTCACGCCGATCTTGAGGAACCGCGGCTTTACGCCATCCACACCCTGCCGGTACTCCATCGTCCAGCGCCTGGCCAACTGCGCCGCGGTCTCGGTCTTGGCGTAATCCGGCAGGAACTGATGATTGCGAGCCGCATACAAGCCCGTGTTCGTCCAGATCTCAAGACCGGTGGCGTCGGCCAGCCGGGCGAGCAGTTTCGGATTCCGGCCGATGAAGTTCGGCGAGCAGTCGAGGAACCGCCTCACGCCCAGCTTCTTCACGGCGTCCAGGTGCGGCCTGGCGATCGCGAATACTTCGGCCTCGTCATAGGGAGCCTTACCGGAGGTGAAATCCACCAGCACGTGCTCATGCACCAGCACCGTGTCTGTGAGGCTGGCCGGCGGCGCGGCCAGGGCCGCCAAAAACCCGCGCCTTGTGATGCTCATGCGCCGCGCATCTTTCGATAAGTGGCCAGGCACCGCCCGATGGTCTCCAGCGGCTCAAACCGGCTGCCTTCCTGTTCGATCAGATAATACTCGATGCCGCCCGATTTCTCACACTCGTCAAAGACTTTCTTCCAGGGCACCACTCCTTCGCCGAATAGCACCTGGTAGCCTTTATCGGCTCCGCCCGGGGCCCAATCCTTCAAATGCGCCGAAACGATTCTTCCCGCATTCCGCCGGATCCACTCGACCGGATCCGACCCGGCTTCGACGCACGTGCCGACATCGAGCTGCAACACGACGTCTTTCCCGGTATGCCGCGCCAGCACGTCCATCGGACGTGTGCCGCCGATGGGCTTGAATTCCGCCGCGTGGTTGTGGAAGCCCGCGCGCATCCCGGCCGGCTTCATTTTCTCCGCACCCTGATTCAACCGCTCGGCCACCACCTTCCAACCGTCGAGATCGGCGATGCGCCCGCCCGCGCTGGACATGATGGCGAACCGGCTGCCCAGAATCTGGTTCAGCTCGATCGCCTTGCCGATATTTTCCGGCGCGTAGCTTTTGGCGCTGGTGTGCGTGGAGAAGCACTTCATGCCCGTATCGTCGAGCAGTTGGCGCACCTCTTTGGCATAGGCTGCCGTCCATTCGAAATACGGGGCGTAGAATTCCACGCCTTCATAGCCGATCTTCGCCACTTGGCGCACGGTGCCCATCAGGTCCTGCTTCAACTGATCGCGGACCGAATACAACTCGACGCCCACGGGCACGCGCTTCGGCTTGGCCGTAATCGCGGCGGCCGCGGCCAGCGTAAGGAATCCGCGGCGGGGCAGAGAGTGGGGCATCATGATGAGGCCAACCATACCACAAGGGTTCCCTCGCCCGAAGACAGACACGCATTACTCTGGTAAATCTAAAGTCATGCCGCTCGCTCTTTCCAAGGTCACCGCGCAAGGGCAGATTTCCGTTCCGATGGAGATCCGTCGAAGGCTTGGTATCGGGCCCGGCTCCATTCTGGAATGGGACGAGGACAACGGGAAAATCATCGTGCGGCGCGCGGCCCGCTTTTCGTCCCAGGATGTTCACCGCGCGCTTTTTCCGGAAGGCGCGTCAAATCCGCGAACTACCGCTGAGTTAAAGGAAGGAATCCGGCGGCACGTGCGGGAGCGGTATGGTCGCCGTTGACACCAACGTTCTGATCCGCCTGCTCGCAAGAGACGATATCCGCCAGACAGAAAGCCGGTCACTTGCCTCTCGGAACCTTCGACCGCAGGCTCGCCAGGATCGACGGGGCGCAACAACTGTAGTTTCTAATCGCCGATCAGATGCAGAACCACCTCGCGCCGGTGCGCCGCCGCGCGATGTTCGAATACATAAATCCCTTGCCATGTGCCGAGCGCCAGTTCGCCCCCGACCAGCGGAATCGAAAGCTGCGTCATCGTGAGCGCCGCGCGGATATGGGCCGGCATGTCGTCCGGCCCCTCGATGGTGTGCCGGTACAGCTTCGGATTGTCCGGCACCAGTTTCTGAAAGAACTCCGCCAGATCCAGCACCACGTCCGGATCGGCGTTCTCCTGCACGGTAAGCGAGGCGGAGGTGTGTTTCAGGAACACCGTCAACAGGCCCGTCGCCAGGCCGCACCCCCGCACCCACGTTTCAATCGGACGCGTGACGTTGTAGAGCCCCTTCCCATCCGTTCGGACGTCGAATGAGTGGGTGAACTGCTTCATTACTCGACGGTCACGCTCTTGGCCAGATTGCGCGGCTGGTCCACGTCACAACCGCGGCGCACCGCGATGTGGTAAGCCAGCAGCTGCAGCGGCACGATCTCGAGAATCGGCAGCAGGATTTCCTTGGTCGGAGGAACCCACAGCACATGGTTGGCGTGCTTTTCGATTTCCGGATCGCCTTCGCAGGCCACGGCGAGCACAAATCCGCCGCGCGCCTTCACTTCCTGAATGTTGGAAACCGTCTTCTCAAACAGCGTGTTGCTGGCCGGATCGGTCATGTCGCGCGTGGCGATCACCACCACCGGCAGATCCTCGTCGATCAGCGCATTCGGCCCATGCTTCATCTCCCCGGCCGGATAGCCTTCGGCGTGAATGTAGGAGATCTCCTTGAGCTTCAGCGCGCCTTCCAAGGCGATCGGGAAATGGATGTTGCGGCCGAGGAACAGAAAGTCGGTGGCGCGGAACAGCCGCTTCACCAGATCCTCGGTGATGGGGTCGCTTTGCAGGATGTGCTCGAGCTTGCCCGGAATCTTCAGCATCTCCTGCGTCAGGCAGAGCGACAGCTCAGGCGATAGCGTGCCGCGCGCCTGGCCCAGGTGCATGGCCAGCACGAACAGCGCCGTCAACTGCGACGTGAAGGCTTTGGTCGACGCCACGCCGATCTCGGGTCCGGCGTGAGTCAACAGGCTGCCCGCCGCCTCGCGCGTAATCATCGATCCCAGCACGTTGCAGATCGCCAGCGATTTCGAGCCCTTCTGCTTGCTCTCCCTCTGCGCCGCCAGCGTGTCGGCGGTTTCCCCCGATTGCGAGATCACCACCGTCAGCGTCCGCTCATCGACGATCGGATCGCGGTAGCGGAACTCCGACCCGTAGTCGACTTCCACCGGAATCCGCGCCAGCTTTTCGATCATGAATTTGCCGGCCAGCGCCGCATGCCAACTGGTGCCGCACGCCACGATACGCACGTTGGTGAAGCTCTTGAAGTCGGCCGGAGAAATGTCCATCTCGTCGAGGAACACGCGGCCCGATTCCTGCCCCACACGCCCCAGCATCGTATCCCGCACCGAACGCGGCTGCTCAAAGATCTCCTTGAGCATGAAGTGCTTGTAGCCGCCCTTTTCCGCCATGATGGGGTCCCACAGAATGTGCGAGACCTGGCGCTTCACGGGCTTGCCGTTCAGATCGGTCAGGTGCACGCCTGCTTCGGTGATGACGGCCATATCGCCGTCGCCCAGGAAGAACATGTCGCGGGTGTGGTTCAGGAGGGCGGGCACATCGGAGGCGACGAAAAACTCGTTGTCGCCCAACCCCACCACCACCGGCGGTCCATTGCGCGCCGCAATGATCTTGTTGGGACACGATTTGGCGATCACCACCAGCGCAAACACGCCGCGCAGTTCGTTCACCGCCTTCTGCACCGCCGATTCGAGCTTCACGCCCGGCTGGTAGTGGCTCTCGATCAGGTGCGCGATCACTTCCGTATCCGTCTCGCTCAGGAACGTGTGTCCGGCCGCCTGCAGGCGGTGTTTCAGACTGAGGTAGTTCTCGACGATGCCGTTGTGAACCACCACCACGTCGCCTTTGGAATCGCGATGAGGATGCGCATTCTCCTCGGTCGGGCGGCCATGCGTCGCCCATCGCGTATGTCCAATCCCGAAACTGCCCTCAACCGGGCTGTTGCGAATCGCTTCTTCGAGGTTCCGCAGCTTACCCGACGCCCGGCGAACGACCAGATCGCCTTTCTCGTCGAGAACCGCAATGCCCGCTGAGTCGTAACCCCGGTATTCGAGGCGCCTCAGTCCGTCCAAAATGATCGGCACCGCCTTGCGCGCGCCAATGTAGCCCATGATCCCGCACATAGAAACTCCGATCTCCTCCGGGAAGCCGCTGTTGTTGTTTGACGCGGCCTCTCCGCTTTATCCCAACTCTTCCACTCGGAAATCTTCGATCACCGGGTTGGCCAGCACATCGCGCGCAATCAGATCGACCTCGGCGCGAGCCTGCTCCCGGCCCGTTCCCGGCGCCATCTCAATATCGAAATATTTGCCTTGCCGCACATCGGCGATGGCGTGGTGTCCTTGTCCGTTCAGTGCCGACCGGATCGTCTGTCCTTGCGGGTCGAGCACCGAAGCCTTGAGGGAAACATGAACTCGAAATCTCATTGGTTTCCTTCATTGTAAGAAATAGTTTCCTTCACCGGCGAAGGAATTGGGATAGGGCGGCGGTTCCTGTCGGAACAATCGGAGGTACCGGAACCCGCGACTGAGGGTATGTCAAAGGTGTTGCATCTTGTGAAACACTTTTGGCATCCTAAAAGATATTGCAGTCTGAAATCCCGGGGGTCCGCTTGACTTTACCATTAGCAAGTCTCGTTGCTCTTTCCGCTTCGATCCTTTCCGCACAGATTACCGGCGATCTGAAAGGCATCGTTCTCGACAATTCCGCTGCCGCCATCGCCGGCGCCAAGGTGACCTTGCGCAGCCTGGAAACGGGCGAGTCTCGCCAGGTGACCACCAGCGCGGATGGTTTGTTCGTCTTCAACCTGTTGAAGATAGGACGCTACGACGTGCGCGCCGAGGCGTCTAACTTCCGCGTTTCGATCGCCCAGGGCGAAGTCAAAACCGGTGAAGTCGCCTTCGTGCGCTTTTCCCTCGAAATCGGACAAGTGACCGAAACGGTAACGGTCAGCGACGCGATCAGCAATATCGATACTGAAAACGCACAGTTGCAGACCTCGGTTATCGGTCAGGAAATTCAACAGATTCCCGTCGGCCGCAACCCGAACCTGTTCGTGTTGACCGCGCCCGGCGTGGCGCCCGTCTCCGGTAACAACCCGTTTCTCGGCAGCGGCAGCTTCAATTCCAACGGCGGCCGTGGACGCGGCAACAACATCACCGTTGACGGCATTACGGCCACCGACGTGTCGGTGACCGGCACCGGCGGCACGCTCGGGCCGCTGAACTTCAGCTCCATCAAAGAGGTGAAGGTCATCACCAACAACTTCAGCGCCGAGTACGGCCGGAACTCCTCCGCGCAGGTTCTCTACATCACCAAGAACGGCACCAACGGACTGCACGGGGAGTTTTTTGAGTTCTTCCGCAACGACAAACTGAACGCGCGGCCCTTTTTCGACACCACCGGCAAGACCAACATCCTGCGCCGCAACAATTATGGATGGGCGGTCGGCGGACCGGTTTACATTCCGAAACTGGTGGACGGCCGGAACAAGATGTTCTGGTTCACCGACTATCAGGGGCTGAAAACGCGCGGCGCGGGCGCCACCCGTATTGCCAGGGTCTTCACGCCGGCCCAGGTCGCCGGAGTCACCGACGCCTCTACGCGGTCGTTCCTCCAGCAGTATCAGGTGCCCACTTCCCCCACCGGCCAGATCACGACCGCCGCCCCCAACAAGACCGATTTCTATCAGTTCGCCCTGCGCGGCGACATCAATATCTCCAACCGCGACTCGGTGTGGGTCCGCTACAGCATGTCCGACGACGTGACCGGAAGTTCCGGTCTCACCTTCATCAATACCAACCTGCCGGGCTTTGGCGCTTCGAGCAAAGGCCGCCCGCGGCAGGCGACCGCGGCCCATACGCACCTGTTTGGAACCTCCGCCGTCAACGAGTTCCGGTTCGGGTTCGGACAAAGCGATGCCGGCTTCCCGATCGATACGCCGTATCCGCTTGGGCCACGCATCACCTTCGCCGATGCCTCGGTGGCCTCTTTCGGCGTTTGGGAAGGCCTGCCGCAGGGCCGCGAGCAGAAGACCTTCCAGTTCACCGACAATTTCTCCTTTACGCGCGGACGCCACAACTTCAAGACCGGCGGCGAATTCTACTATCTGCAGGCCGATAGCGTTTTCGACGCGCTCTTCCGCCCCTTGCTGCAGTTCGCCAATATCGCCGATTTTCAGGCCGGCCTGCCTCTGGTCTATCAGCAACGATTCGGCAATTCCGTGCGCCAGAACCGCGTGCGGAACTTCTACGCCTTCCTGCAGGACGACTGGAAGGTGACACGCAGCCTCACCCTGAACCTCGGCATGCGCATGGAGTGGGCAGGCGGACCCACCGAGAAGACCGGCACCATCTCCAATCTCAACTTCTCCAACAACACGGCCTATGGCGCCGCCGGCTCGGGACCGTTCGGTCTGCTCGAACTGGGCAAACCGTCCTTCCGCAGCAACTACAATTGGGGTCCGCGCATCGGCTTTGCCTGGAACGCGGGCGCCAATAATCGCACCGTCGTTCGCGGCGGCTACGGCATCGCCTACGACTTCATCTTCCTGAACCCCATCACCAACCAGCGCTTCCTGCCGCCGTTCATCGTCACCGGCGTGCTCTCGGGCCAGACCAGTTTCACTGGCACCAACTCGCTGGCGTCGATTCTGGCAGGCAATGCCCAGATTCAGCGCGAGACCGCGGCGCAGGCGGGCCAACTGGCCACCAACGTGTTGAACTTCGGCGCCATCTCGCCGGCCATCGATCAGTCGGTTCGCAACCCGCAGGTGCACCAGTGGAACCTCGGTGTACAGCGCGAACAGTTCGGCGTTGTGTGGAAGGCGAGCTACGTCGGAACCAAGGGCAACTACCTGCAGCGTTCCCGCGATATCAACCTGGTCCAGCCGCGCCTGGCGCCCACCACCAGCCTCGCCGACGAAGCGGCCCGCCTGCCCGAGTATCAGGCTGCTTTCGCCGCTCTCAACGGCGGCGCTACCCGGCGCAGCAACCGCATCGACGGCCGTTATAACGGGATCGTGTTCGTCGACTCCTCGGCCAACTCCAACTACCACGCCCTCCAGTTCGAAGCGCAAAAGCGCCTCAGCCGCACCTTCCTGATGAACGCCAACTACACCTTTGCCAAGAGCATCGACGACGGCTCCGACGTGTTGGGCGTCCTCATCAACGATTCCAGCAATCAGCAGGATCCCACCAACAACCGTAACAACCGCGCACCGTCGCAGTTCGACCTGCGCCACCGGCTGGTGATTACCCATAACTGGGAGCCCACCTGGTTCCGCGGGTCCTCCAGTTGGGCGGCTCGCAACCTGATCGGCAATTGGGGCTTCTCCGGCATCACCAGTTTCCGCGGCGGCTTCCCCACCACCATCGAAGCCGGCGCGCGTCGCGGACTGAATCCGCTCACCGTGATCGGCGGCGGCGGTGCCGTCCGCGCCAATGCGGCCGGAAACGTCGCTTTCGACCCCAAGCCCACCGGGTCCGAAGGTTCGCCCTTCGGTCTGACCACCGGCCAGCCCACCAATATCGCCACTTACGCCGAACGTCTGGGCCTGTCCCAGCCCCTGCTTGGCAACTTCGGCGGTCTCGGCCGCAACGCCTTCCGGATTAACGGAGAGCGCAACTTTGACTGGAACATCTACAAGAACTTCTCCATCTCGGAAACCAAGAAGTTCGAAATCCGCGCCGAGTTCTACAACGTCTTCAACAACACTTCGTTCCAGGAACTCAGCCGGACCATCACCGCGCCCGACTTTGGCCAGTACAACGTCGTGGGTCAGGACGCCCGCTTCATCCAATTGGGCGCCCGCTTCGTTTTCTAGCCGCTACCTGTGGCAAACTGTTGAAAGAAGAACGCCATGCGGACGGAGATCCCCATTCCGGCAGACCAAGTTCTGCCGCCGCTGGAAGATCTCCGAACTCCACGTTTTCGGATCTGCGCTGCGCGATGATTTCCGGCCGGATAGCGATTTGGACCTTCTGGTGACGTTTGCACCGGACGCGGACTGGAGTCTGCTGAACCATGTCGAGATGGAAGACGAACTTTCGGGCATTGTCGGGCGCAAGGTAGATCTCGTATCGCGGCGCGCCATCGAGCGAAGCTCGAACTGGATCCGGCGCAAGGCGATCCTGGAAAGCGCGGAACCCTATTTTGCCTCGCGATGACGCGCATGTTTTGGATATTCTCAAGGCCGCGCGCCTCATCGGCGAGGCGGTAGAGAGGATATCGCCGGAGTTCCGGGCGGCGCACCCGGATGTGCCGTGGAAGCTGTGCCGCCACGCGTGACAAGCTCATCCACTTCTACGAGGGCGTGGACCTCGAGGAGGTCCGGAAATGGTGACCTCCGATCTGCCCGGCTTAATTCGCTTGATCCAGCCATTAGCTCCAGATGCGTCTTAGACGGCTTTCCGACGGCGCGATCGAATGCTGGATGCGTGAATCGCGATTCGAGCGCAGCTCCGACTTTTGGCGCGCATCTCCCGATGGCAAGCTCTTCCTGCTCCGGGCCTATCAGGAAGACTTCGCAGGACTTGGCGTGACAGCCTTTGATTTCTTCACGCCGAAGCCGCAGCTTGTGCAACGGGAAATAGCCGAATTACGCAAGAGCAGGGTGTAGGCTCAGAGCCTGCCTATCGCTGGAGGAGTTCAGGAAAGCCCGGTTGGGCGCCCGCTTCGTTTTCTGATAGGCGCTACTGCGCCAACAGTTCCGCGACCGTCTTCACCACGAAGGCGCTGCGGTCCCGGACGAACGCTTCGAGTCCCGGCAGTTGATTTCCTCCCATGAAGCCGCCGCCAGGAGGCAGACCCGGTGCTCCGGGCGGCGCCTGACCCGGGCCGCCCAGACCGCCCGCCAACTGCTGATCGGCGATCATGCTCTTCTCGAATTCCTCGAGCGTGTTCAGTTTGTTCGGATCCTCGGACACCCTCGGACGCACCAGCGTCTGCAGTTCGCGCATCCGCTCCACGATCGGCTCCGGTTTTGCGGCATCCTTCATGAATTCATCGAACTTGGCGTAGTAGCGCCGCTGGATTTCGGGGATCGCCCACAGACGGGTTACCAATGGCCGCGCTCCCGTCGCCGCCCCGCCGCCGCCCGCCGGTGGCATCGGCCCCGGACCGCCCGGTCCACCGGGCATCGGTCCCGGTCCACCCGGCGGAGGCCCGCCCGGTCCACCCACGCCCTGCGCTCGCATCCACAGGAAGGGCAGGTTCTTCATCTCTTCCACCGATAGCCCGGCCGGGAAGGCGCCGAACGCCAGCGACGGATCCCACAGAATCCATTCAAAGCGATTGTCGGAAGGCCGCCGGTAGAGATAAAAGTTGTGCGCCATGGCGATGTAGTTGTCCAGGTTCACCGTGATGAGATCGAGCGCCATCACGCGCAGGAACGAATCGATGTCCATGCGCTTTTCGAGCTCGGCCACCAATTGCTCCTCCGGCGTCTCGTTCAGAACCCGGCTGAGCTCGATCAGATCGTCCCAATTATCCTCGTCCTCGTTGGATTTTTTCTCATACATGCTCTTGTAGGCCGTCTTCTCGGCGCCCTTATATTCGAACGTCCCGCCCGGGTCGCCCTTGTACAGATTCCCGCTGCGTTCGCCGGCAGGGAATCGCGAGTCGATGAAATCGCCATTGACCACTTCGCCAAGCACATACAGGCCCCAGAACGTGTCGTTGATGTATAGCGCCGCATAGTTGGTCCGGCTGGCTCTCATGCCCGCCCTGGCCGCCGTTTCGTAGTAGAGCTTTTCCCGCACATAGCTCGGATCGTTCCAGGAGTTGTTCAAATTAACCGAACCGATGCCCTGGATCTTCTGCCCTTTGACGAACTCATTGAACTTCAACCGGAACGGCTTCTTGTCCGTGCGCGCGCCGCGATAGGAACTGTTGCCCTTGAACCGCACGCCGATCTTGTCGAACTTCAGGTCGCGCCATTCAAAGCTCGCCTCGATGTAGGGGATATCGTCTTCGTTTTCGGCGTAGTTGGCGGTCAGCCGGCTCCAGTAATCGGACTGGGCGAAGCGCAGCCGGATCTCGTGGATCTCGTCTTTTTCAAAGAGCGGGTGACCGGGCGGCGTCTGCGCGGCGGCCGCGCCAGCCACTAAAAGTGTGAGAAGGGTAAATCGCATATTACAATCCCCTTATAGCCTTGCCCGGGGCTTAAGTCTCGGTGTACCGGCCGTTCTTTACCTTTCTTTACGATGCCGCCCCCATCCCGGCTGAATCTGGCCATCGCCGCGGTAGCCATTCAATGGCTCGCCTGGGTCGTGCTGCCCGCCATCGTCCCCGGCATCGGAACCGTGGGCATGCTGGTGGGTCTGCTCGGCGGCGTGGCCGTCCTGGTCTGGTGGCTTTTCCTGAGCCGCGTGCCGCATCTCGAACGGTGGGGCGCAATGGCGCTGATCGGCGCCGCTATTGCGTTCTGGCCGCGCCTGCTGCATCCCTCCATCGCCAAGGGAATGATGGGCATGATGTTCGCCCTCTTCGTGGTTCCCAACCTCAGCCTCGCGCTCACCGCCTGGGCAGCGGCTTCGCGCTACCTGGGAGCCACAACGCGCCGGGTGGCTTTGGTTGGGGCGATTCTGGCGGCCTGCGCTCTCTGGCTGCTCGCCCGCACCGAAGGCGTCAACGGCGACGGCCGTCCCCAACTGGCGTGGCGCTGGCAGCCCGACGCCGAGGAACTTCTTCTCGCCCGCCCGCCGGTGGCCGAACCGCCGCCGCCAGCTCCAACTCCACCTGCGCCAACACCCGTCGCCGCTCCCGCCGCCGCCCCTGTGCCCGCGATCCCGGAACCGCTCTGGCCCGGCTTCCGCGGACCCCATCGCGACGGCGCCGTCACCGCCGCTCGCATCGGCGAGGACTGGACCGCTGCACCGCCCGTCAAACTCTGGAGCCGCTCCATCGGCCCGGGCTGGTCGTCGTTCGCCGTGGGCGCCGGGCTCATTTATACGCAGGAACAGCGTGGTGAGTCGGAAGTGGTCGCCTGCTATGACGCGGCCACCGGCAAGCCCGTCTGGTCGCATCGCGACGCGGCGCGATTCTGGGAATCGAACGCCGGCGCCGGTCCGCGCGGCACGCCCGCCCTTCATCGCGGACGCGTCTACACGCTCGGCGCCACCGGCATCGTGAATGCGCTCGATGCGCGCACCGGCTCCCTCCTTTGGACGCGCAACGGAGCCGCCGACACCGAAGCCAAGCGGCCCGATTGGGGCTTTTCCGGCTCGCCGCTGGTGATCGGAGACGTTGTTGTCGTGCCCGTCTCGGGACACCTGGCCGCCTATGACGCCGCGACCGGAAATCCGCGGTGGATTCACAAGGAAGGCGGTGGAGGCTACAGTTCCCCGCACCTGGCGAACTTCGACGGCGTGCCGCAGATTCTGTTCCTCAACAACGAAGGCGTTTCCGGCCTCGCCCCGGCCGATGGCAAGGCGTTATGGAATCATAAGTGGTCGGGTGGGACCATCCTGCAACCCGCCGTGCTGAGCGATGGTCTGTTGATGGCGGGAAGCGACATCTCGGGCGGCATCGGCCTGCGCCGTCTGGCGGTTTCAAACGCCTCAGGCAACTGGTCAGTCGAAGAGAAATGGACTTCGACCGGGCTCAAGCCCTACTTCAACGACTTCGTGGTCGACGGCGATCACGCCTATGGATTCGACGGCGCCATTCTTTCCTGCGTCGATCTGCGGGACGGCAAACGCAAGTGGAAGGGCGGACGCTACGGGCATGGCCAGATGCTGCTGTTCGCCGCCCAGCATCTGCTTGTGGTGCTTTCCGAAGAAGGCGAACTCGCGCTGGTGAAAGCGTCGCCGGGTGAGTTCACCGAAGTCGCCAAAGTACCCGCCATCGAAGGGAAGACCTGGAATCATCCGGTAGCCGCGGGACAGATCCTGCTGGTGCGCAACGGCCAGGAAATGGCCGCTTTCCGTCTCCCCAAGTCCTAACCGAGTTCCACCCGGTCCATGGCCAGGAACTCCTTCAGGTGCGGATGCTCGCAACGTTCCATCTCACTCACCGGCCCGAAATAAATCACCTTGCCCTCAAACAGCACCACCACCCGGTCGGCCACCTGCCGCATCAATTCGAGATCGTGCGTCACCACAACGGAGGTGAGCCGCAACTGCAGCTTCAGCCGCTGCATCAGCCTGGTCAGATGCGCCGACATGATCGGATCCACCATCGTCGTCGGCTCGTCGTAGAGAATGCACTCAGGCTGCGCCGCCAGCGCCCGCGCGATCGCCACCGCGCGCTTGTGACCCACCGAAAGATCGGTTGGATAGGCGTCGCGGAACTCACCGAGTTCCACCATCCGCAGCAGCCCATCCACCACGTCTTCCTTGTTCTCGTCGTTGTAGTCGTCGCGCAGTTCGAGCGAGAACAGAATGTTGTCGCCCACGGTGAGCGAGTCAAACAGCGCCCCGTTCTGAAAAACCATCGTGACCTTCTTGCGAATGTCGCGCAGTTGCGCCTCGCTGAAATCGGTGATGTCGGTATGCGAGACGATCACACGCCCCTGGTCCGGCTTCAGGAAGCCCATGATGTGGCCCAAGCTTACCGACTTGCCTACTCCAGACCGTCCGATGACGGCCACCGTCTCCCCGGGATCCACTTCAAAACAGGCATCGACTAAAACGGGGTAGTCAAACGTCTTATAGACGTGGCGGAATTCGATGTAATGGGGAAACTGATCAGTCAACCGGAGCCTCGCCCTTTCCGATCCGCTCCCAGTCACCCGGCGTATTGGCGTTGGCGAGCCATTCGGGGCGGGGAACATCCAGCAGGCGCACCGTCAATGGTTCGAGGGCCGCTGTTATCTTCAGTCTACCCGCATGCAGCGCGGTTTCGACAGTCTCCCGGCACGTGCGCCGGTAGACCGCGCACAGAGGTTCGGCAACGCCCGTTGCGCCGCGCGCCATCACCGCGTCCGCCTGCCCGGCCTCGGCGGTTTCCAGCAGCGCCCGGAGAAACCCCGCGTCGAGCAGCGGCATATCGCAGGCTACTACCAGGTTCCACTCCGCCGAAGTGGCGGCCAGCACGGCGTGGATTCCACCCAGCGGCCCGAGCCCGGCGTGCTGGTCCTCAATCATCGGAAGTCCCAGTCCGGCGAACGCAGCCACTCTGCCGGCCAGGATGACGCTGCCCGCCGCCTCTTGTACGATTCGCGCCACGTTGAGAACCAGGGGCATACCACCGTAGGGAAGCAGGGCTTTCTCCCGTCCCATGCGGGCGCTCAACCCTCCGGTAAGCACCCATCCAGCGCGGCGCATGGCAGAGATGATACCATTTAACTGTTTGCTTCTTCGGCAGTTGTGGTTGTTTTGACTTGAATCGGATAACAATGAATTTTTGTCTTCTTTTCATGTGGACCGCCACGGCCTTCAGCCTGCTTCGCGCCGAAGGGACCGCGCCCGAAGCGCGCAGAATACTCAGCGTGCGCGCCGATCCATCGAGCGGGCGCCTAGTGCGCAGCGTCGTCGTGCAGCCGAAACTCATCCGGCCGCTTGAAGTGAAAGCCGTACCGGAGCGTACTTTTGATCGCGGGGTACCCCTTAGCACCGATGCCGCCGTCAACGACCTGGTCGAAGAGGCGGCGAAACGCCATCGTGTCGACCCCTTGCTGGTACACTCCGTCATCCAGGTGGAAAGCGGCTACAACAAGTACGCCGTGTCCCCCAAGGGAGCCCAGGGATTGATGCAGTTGATCCCTTCCACCGCCAGCCGGTTCGGCGTGCGAAACGCCTTCGATCCCAAGGAAAATATCGAAGCCGGGGTGCGCTATTTGAAACTGCTCCAGGACATGTTTGGCGACGACCGGCTGGCGCTGGCCGCCTATAACGCCGGCGAGGGCGCCGTCACCCGCTACGGCTGGATTCCGCCCTATGCGGAAACACAGGATTACGTCTACAAGGTGGGGGCACGCTACGGCGCCGCCCGCCGCGCCGCGGAACGAACCAGGCAGGTCGCCGCGGTTCCCGAAAGGCCCAAGCGCGTCCATGAAACGATTGACGCCGAGGGGAGAGTTCACCTGCAGTTGCGATAGGAAAGGGAACTCGAGTTCTTGGTAATGCCCGGCCCAATTTGATGTTAAACTAAGTCGCTCAAAGGGGGATCCGTGGTGGAGGAGAAGCGAAGTCTGATGCGAATCGGCTCGTTGTTGGCGCTGGCTCTAGCGCCTGTTCCGTACGCGGTGTGCGCCGATCCCCTGGCAGTCACCGCCGTCCGTTTCTGGTCGCTGTCCGACGTCACTCGTATCGCCGTCGAGACCAACGGTCCGTTCAGCTTCGAAAGCAACCGGCTCTATCAGCCCGACCGGATGTTCTTCGATCTGCGCGGCGCCCGTACCGACATTAACAACGGCAGCATGCTCGCCATTCCGGTCAACGATCCGCGCGTGCGGCAAATCCGCGTGGCGGAAAATCAGCCGTCGCTGTCGCGCATCGTGGTCGATTTCGCGCCCGGCGTCAACGTCGATGTCGCCACATCCCAGCTTTCGCTGCCCAATCGCCTGATGGTCGAAGTCCGCCAGAAGGGGGCCATCAGCCGGCCGCCCGCGGTCCCGGCCATTGCCGAACCGCAGCCGCCGCAGCTAACCGTCAACACGCCTGCGCCCGCGCCGCCCATCGTCGAGGCGGTGAAGGAAGCCGCGCCTAGCGTGCCTGCGCGGCAGGAATCGCCCGCCGAGGTGGTCCGCAAGGACGAAGCGCCGAGTCTCGCCGCCGCCGCGAACGCTTTGCTGCCACCGGCAAACGCCGCCGCCACCGTTCCGAATCCCCCCGCCACCACTCCTGCACCCGACAAAATCATGTCCGGCGCTCCGCAGCAGGCGCGCAGCGACAGTCTGGGCGACCGTTCGCTGACCCGCGTTCTCGGCCTCAAGATCCGCCGCGTCGTCATCGATCCGGGCCACGGTGGCATGGACTACGGCACCTCCGGTCCCAACGGCCTGCATGAGAAGGACGTCGCGCTCGACGTTTCCAAGCGCCTGGCGGCGCTGATCGAGGAGCGCATGGGCAGCGAAGCGCTGCTCACCCGGTCGACCGATTCTTTCGTGCCGCTCGAATCGCGCCCTCAAATCGCCAATTCGAAAAAGGCCGACCTGTTTGTCTCCGTCCACGTGAACTCGTCTCCGATGAAGGAAGCGGCTGGGATGGAGACCTACTATTTGAGTTTCACCACCTCGCGCCAGGCCATGGATCTGGCGGCGCGCGAGAACGCCTCGTCGCAGCATTCGGTGCACGATCTGAAAGACCTGGTGCAGCAAATCGCCATGCGCGAAAAGCTGGATGAGTCGCGTGAGTTCGCCGGACGCGTGCAGCGCTCGCTGTCGCCGGTGAGCCCCGCGCCCGCGGCGGCGAAGAATCGCGGAGTCAAGCGCGCGCCGTTCGTCGTACTGATCGGAGCGCGGATGCCCGCCATCCTGGCCGAGATCGGCTTCATCAGCAACACCAAGGAAGAAGCGATGATGAAGCGGCCCGATTACCGCCAGAAACTCGCCGAGGCCCTATACCGGGGCATCGCCCAGTATGCCGAAACGATGAGTCACTTCGAGGTCGCGCAGGGCAGGGCTTCGGGTTCGGAATAGGCGGCGGGCGACGCCACCGCGGCCCGGAAGCACACTCGATTCCGCCCCTCCCGCTTGGCTTCGTACAGCGCCTGGTCGGCGAAATGAATCGCCTCGGCGGCCGCCACCCCCAGACCCGGCC
>CADEFT010000005.1:237924-261929 GCA_902826685.1 uncultured Acidobacteriota bacterium | reverse complement strand
AGATTCTTCTGCTCGAGGGCCGAAAATGCCCGTTAACTGCGAAAGTCAGGTTAGGAAACACATGCTTCAAAAAGCAGGAGACCAAGCAGGCAGCCTGTAAAGTGTTGATAATGAGTGGTGGGCGCGACAGGACTCGAACCTGTGACCTCCTGCGTGTGAAGCAGGCGCTCTAACCAACTGAGCTACGCGCCCTCAGGCGGGCACTTCCTGAGTATAAACCACAGCGCCAGTCGCACGCCATCTGAAGGCTAAGCAGGCTTCCGCCCGCTCTCGGGGACTTTTCCCAATAGGGCGCGGCCCGCTTCCGCTTTAAGCTTGCTCCAAGGCAATCAATCGTTTCTATGCTAAACGTCGTACTCCTCCTGTTCCTTTGGGCGGCTTTCCAGGCGGCCGAAGGACAATCGATGCATCAAATCGGGGCTTCCGCAGCCGGTGGCTCGGCCGCGGGCGCGGCCGGGAAAGGAGTCAGCGACGGACTCGACGCCATGGGCGGCGTGCTGAGCAAGGCGGCCAAGACCGGCGATAAGGAAAAGAAAAAAGGCCGCCGCGCACCGTTCCTTCCTCCCGAACCTTCCCTTCCGTCCGCCAAGAAGAACGCCACCCCCTCGCAGGAGCCTGCCCCCGCATTCGCGCAACCCCAACTGGCACCGGCGCGCACCTCCGTCATGCGGCCGCAAAACAGCAGAACCGCCGGCCTGCCGGCAGGAGCCGCCGCCCTGCCTTCGAGTGCCGAAGCCAAGCCTCAGCCACTGTCGGCGACGCTGCCGCAAATGGAATTGGGCGCCTCGCGGAGTGAAGTCGTGCAGCGGCTAGGCAAACCGGCGGGCCGGATTACCAGCATCGACGATCAGGGCCTGGTGGAAGTGTATTCGTTTCGGGAAGGGCGGACACCGGTGGGTTCGGTGCGGCTGGTCAACGGCCGGGTGGCGGAAGTGAAGATCGTTCAATAGAGGGCCGGCGGCAAGCCCGGCCCTTCCGGGTAAAACCAAACCTACGAGAAGCTGCGGATGGCGCCCGCCTCGTCGTCGTGGCATTCGAAAACCGTGTACAGCTTGGTGATCTGCAGCAGGTCCTGCACGCGCTTGCTCAAATTCAGCAGCTTCAGTTGGCCGCCGGAGTTGGTCACCGACGTAAACGCCGAAACCAGCTCGCCGATTCCCGAGCTATCGATGTAGTTCACTTCGCCCAGGTTCAACAATACCTTCTTATGGCCGCCGTCAACAGTGGCCTTGATCGTGTCACGGAGCGAGCTCGAGCCCTCTCCCAAAGTGATGCGGCCGGCGGCGTCGATCACGGTCACGTCGCCAACCTGACGGGAATTCAATCTTACGCTCACAGTAGTTCAATCCTCCTCGACATGAGAAAACCTAAAATCACACCCCTGGCATAGCGGAATACTTGACCAGGGTCACCTCGGTGCCCTGCTGGGGCCGGCGCCGGACCATCAATTCGTCGACGAACGCCTGCATCAGCAGAATGCCGCGTCCGGACTCCTTCAAAAGGTTCTCCTCGGCCAGCGGGTCGGGCACGGTGGACACTTCGAATCCTTTCCCCTCGTCCCTCACGACAACTTTCAGCCCGCTCGATTCCTCCCACACAAGAACATGCACCTTCTTGTGAGTACTGTACTGATTCCCGTGGACGACGGCGTTCACCAGCGCTTCGCGGATCGCCATGCCGAGCTCATAGCGGGCGTCTTCATCAAAGCCCATGCGCTCGGCCAGATGCAGAATGTCCGACTCCGCCGCGTCCACGCTGTCGAGCGTCGAATCGAGAATCCTATCGATGTGCTTAGTTGCCTCGCTCACATGCAAAAGACGAATCTGAACGATAAACTAACCGGACCTGAAAAGTCAAGGCAAGGGCGAAAGCCGCAGCCCCGCCAGAAACTGCACTCCCACGATCGTCTTGGCGTCGAGAATCTTCCCTCGCAGCACCTGGCTTTCCACCTTGCGCCGGTCGAACCATTTCACCTGCAGGAACTCGTCGCTGCCAAGCGCCGTCTCACCCTCGGAGATCCCGGTCGCCAGGAAAACGGTCATCTTCTCCTGTTGAAAACCGGCGCTGGGGTAGAACGTTGCGAGCTTCTTCCACTTCCCGGCCCGCAAGCCGGTCTCTTCGGCCAACTCGCGCTTGGCGGCCGACAGCGGATTCTCCCCCGGATCGATCACGCCGCCGGGCAGTTCCCACATATACCGCATGGCCGGATAGCGGTACTGCTTCACCAGGCAAATTCGCCCTTCATGCAGGGCCAGCACCGCCACCGACCCTGGGTGCGACACCATGATGCGCCGGATCCGGTTGCCCTCCGGATCGAGCAGCGTGTTGTCGGTCACCGTGAAGATCGGCGTCTTCAGAATCGCTTTGCTCGAAATCAGCTTCGCCATCTAGTTCGCTTTTTCCACCTTGACGGGACCGAACTTCTCCACCACCTTGCGAATCTTCGACGCGTCGCCCACCACCACCATGGCCGACTTCTGTGGATCGATATAGTTCGCCGCCGCGGCCTGTACCGCCGCCGCTTCGGTTGCGCGCACGCTGGTCACGTACTTCTCCAGATATTCGTTCGATACGCCGTTCATCTTGAGCGCCGCCAGTTGATTGGCCAGGCCGCTCTGGTTGGCCAGGCTCATCACGAAGTTGCCGTTCAAATAGTTCTTGACGTCGCTCAGCTCATCGGCGGCCACCGGTTCCTTGCCCATCTTCGTCATCTCGGCTTGCACGGCCTGAATCGCGGGCTCCAGCACTTCCTCGCGAACCTGGGTGACGGCGCTGAACAGTCCCGTCTCTTTCATCGGCGCGTGATGGCTCGATGCGTGATAGGCGAAGCCCTGCTTCTCACGGATGTTGATGAACATCCGCGAACTCGCCCCGCCGCCCAAAATCGTGGATCCTACCAGCAGCGGAAAATATTCCGGCGCCATTCGATTGACGCCGATATGGCCCACCTGAACATCCACCTGCGCCGAGCCAGGCCGGTCGATGAGCGTGAGCGACTTCGCCGCCGCCGGCAACGGGATCTCCGCCGCCGCGGGAGGTTGCGTGGCGGGCCAGGAGCCGAATTTCGATTGAATCAGCTCCATCGCTTTTTCGCGCGTCCCGATATCGCCCACCAGCACCAGCACCGCGCCGCCCGCCACCAGCAGCTTGTCGCGATAGGTCACCAGATCGGCGCGTTTAATGGACTGAATCGCCGCCGGCGACGGGATGGTCTTGGCGTACGGGTGCGCTCCGAAAACCGCTTTGTGAAGCTGCTCGTCGGCCAGCGTTTCCGATTGCGACCGCTCGAGCTGAAGCTCCTGCATGCGATTCTGCTTGCGCAGATCGAGCTCATCCTGCGGGAACGATGCGTTTCGTGCGACGTCGGCCACCAGATCCAGCAATCGAGCGGCGTGTTCGGAGAGCGAGTTGCCACTGACCATCAGCGAATCGGCGCCGGCGCTGGCGGAAAGATCGGCTCCAATCTGCGCCAGTTCTTCGGCGATCTGGCGCGCCGAGCGCGTCGCCGTTCCTTCCTTGAGCAGCGACGCCACAGTCTCCGAAAGCCCGTACTGCGCGGCCGGATCGAATCTCGATCCGGCGCGGAATCCGAGCCGCGCCGTCACCAGCGGGAAGCGCTTGTCTTCCACCAGCGTCACCGCCATGCCGTTGGCCAGCTTGGTCTCATGGATGGCCGGCAGTTTATAGGGCTGCAGCGGAGGCGTATCCGGAGCCTTCGTCAAATCGATCTTCGGCGACGAACAGGCCGCCAGGGCGAGCGTCAAAATCGTTGCGGAGCGGCGTCTCATTTTGCCTCCTTGCCGGCCGCCTTGGGCGCGGGCAGGATGTCGAACACGGTCTGTCTGGCCGGCACGAAATACTTCTTCGCCGCCGCCTGAATCTGTTCCGCCGTCACCGCCAGGAACTGATCCATTTCCGTATTGATCCACTCCGCCTTGCCGTCCAGCAGTTCATATTGGGCCATCAGCGAGGCGCGGCGCATGGTGCTTTGCAGTTCCTTGATCCGCGACGAGCGCAGAAAGGTGCGCGCTCGCTCGAGCTCGGCGGCGCCCACCGGCGTGTTCGCCAGATTTCCCAGTTCCTCTTCGTACTGCTTGACGACCTGCGCCGTAGTGAACTTCGGGTTGTAAGTCAGATTCGCGGCATAGAGGCCCGGATCCAGGTAGTCGTTGGGACCGGCGAACGGCCAGCCGAGATTCGCTTCATATCCGATCAGCGACTTTTTCCCCTTCATCATGTTCTGATACAGGCGCGAGCTTTCCCCGCCCGTCAGAATGACGTCGGCCATCAGCATGGCGTAGAAATCCGGCGAACGGCGCTTGGGCCCGGGATAGGCCACCACCACCGAAGGCACGCGCGCCAGCGGATCCTTGTAGGTCTGCTTGCGCGGAGCGTTCTGTTCGGGCTCGGTCAAATCGGGCGCCTTGGGTTGCGGCTGCGAAGCAATGTCGCCGAAGTATTGTTCCACCAGTTTCTTCGCCTCCGGAATGCGGATATCGCCAACGATCGCCAGCACCGCGTTATTGGGCGCATAATGCGTCTTGAAGAAGGCCGCCACGTCTTCCACCGTGGCCGCGTTCAAATCCTCATACGATCCGATGAGGGAGTGCGAGCTGCCCCAATTCTGGAAAGCCAGCGTGGGGAACACATCGACGATCGCCGTGGCATAGGGTTGATTGTCGAAGCTCAGCCGCCGCTCCTGCTTCACCGCTTCCTTCTGATTGTCGAGATTCTCCTTGGTGATGGCCAGCGACCGCATGCGGTCGGATTCGAGCCACAGCGCCACGGCCAGTTTGTTCGATGGCAGCACTTCGAAATAGTCGGTGAAGTCGGGATGCGTGCTGCCGTTCAGCGTGCCCCCGTTGGCTTCCACCGTTTTGAAGTGCACACCCTTGGGGGCGTTTTTCGAGCCCTGAAACATCATGTGCTCGAACAGGTGGGCAAAGCCGGTGCGGCCCTTCTCTTCCGACCGCGCACCGACGCCGTAGATGACGTACACGGCCACCACTGGCACCGCGTTGTCCTGCGACAGCAGCACGCGCAGCCCGTTTGAGAGCTTGTACTTGTCGATGGGAATTTCGACACCGCCGGGCGCGGCGGGCAGTAAACCCGTTCCGGCCAGCAACGCAATTGCGATTGTATTCATGGAAGCCTTCACTTCAACCTGATTTCTTCACGAAACTTGACCAGCGGCAGCGTGTTGACGATATCGCCGGGCCCCAGCCATCCACGCCGCGCCATGGCGACGCCGAATCGCATGTTGGGGAGCGATTTGGGATGATGCGAATCGGTGGAGATTACAAACCGCGCGCCATGCGATTTCGCCAGCCGGATCATCGGCGCATGGATATCCAAACGCTCCGGCGAGGCGTTGATTTCGAGCAGCACACCGCGCCGCGCGGCCGCTTTTGCCACCTTCTCGAAGTCGAAGGGATAGCCGTCGCGGTGCAGCAACTGCCGTCCGGTCAGATGGCCGAGCGCGCGGACATGCCGGTTCTCGATCGCCCGCAGCAGACGATCCGTCATCTCCGCGGGTTCGAGATTCATATAGCTGTGCACGCTGGCGACGACGAAATCGAGTTCGGCGAGCGCACTGTCTTCGATATCCATTTCGCCTTCGCGGCGAATGTCGCATTCAAGGCCGGCGAACACGTGCAGGCCGGGCCCCCTCGCGTTGACCTCGCGCACGCGGGCCGCGAACTCGACCACGCGCTTTTCGTCGAGCCCGTTGGCCATCGCCAGCGCCTTCGAATGATCGGTGATGGCGATGTACTCATACCCCAGCGCACGGGCCGCCTCCGCCATCTCTTCGAGCGACCCTCGGCCATCGGTCTCGGTGGTGTGCATGTGCAGATCGCCGCGCATGTCGCCTGGGGAAACCAGCTTAGGCAGCGAGCGCGCCGCCGCCAGGTCGATCTCGCCCTGGTTCTCGCGCATCTCCGGCGGCACCCATTCGAGATCGAGCGCTTCGTAGATCCCTTCCTCGGTCGCACCGGCCACCTGCGTGTTTCCTTCCAGCCGGAACAGCCCGTATTCGTTGAGCGTCATGCCCATCTTCAGGGCGCGATTGCGCAACTGGATATTGTGTTCCTTGCTGCCGGTGAAATACTGCAGCGCGGCGCCGAAGTGTTCCTCGGCAAGCGCCCGCAGATCCACTTGCAAGCCTTCGGTCCCCACGCGCACGCTCGCTTTGTTCTGCCCATGGCCAAGCACCTCGGTCACGGCCGGATACTTCACGAACCGGTCGAGCGCTCCCGGCGCCCCCGGGCCCGTCAATAGCAGATCGAGGTCGCCCACCGTCTCTTTCCCGCGCCGGTAGCTGCCCGCCGGCAGGATGCGTTCGATGCCTTCGCCTTCTTTCAGGTAAGCCATGATCTGCCGCGCGGTCTGTTCGGCGAAGCTTAGCAGAAAACGTCCGGCGCGCTGGCGATATTGCGCGATCGAGCGCAGTACCCTTTCTTCCACCTTGCCGCCCATGCGCGGCAGCGTCCGCAGCTTGTGATCGCGGCACAGTTGTTCCAGCCCGTCGATGGTGGAAACGCGGAAATGCTCCCAGATCAACGCGATGCTCTTCGGTCCCAGTCCCTGGATCTTGAGCAGTTCGAGTGCGGTGGGCGGATAGCGTTCGAGAAGCTGGTCGCGCCGCTCAAACGACCCGCGCCGCAGGATCTCCTTGAGCACCGACGAAAGCCCCTTGCCGATGCCGGAGATTCTGGTGACATCGCCCGCCGGATCGTTCAGGATATCTTCGATACGCTCCGGGTGCCCCTCGATGGCCGACGCGCCGTTGCGATAGCTGCGGATGCGGAAACCGTCTTCGGAGGCGATCTCCATCAGGTCCGCCGTCTCGGCGAGCATTTGGGCGAATTCACGGTTCTCCATCGGTGAGCACTTCCGATTGTAACCGTGCCAGGCAGGTGAGAGTCCCGCCGCGGACGCTCCGTAAAGACGGCCACCTCCCCCGAGATCACCCATCTCTCGTGAGCACCCGCGGCAGGGTCAACTCTGTTGTACCAGCGGGACGGGCCAACGGCCAGAGGAAAAGCGATGGCCGCGATTGGATTTCAACAGGTTTCTCATGACGCGCGTTCAATCACTTAGCGGCATCGGGATGTGCGAAAGATGTGAAAAAAACAAATGGAACCTGAAATGTTCCGGTCACTTTCCGATGCAGAAAGTGGAAAAGATGCGGTTCAGAATATCGTCGGCCGTGGTGGCGCCGGTGATGGCGTCAATCGGGCGTAGCGCCGCATACAGATCGAGCAGCAGCATCTCATGCGGGATCCCGAAATCGACGGCGCGCCGCGCGTTGTCGAGCGCTTCGATGCTTTCCCGCAGCAGCCCTTCATGGCGCAGGCTGGTGATGAAGCCGGCTTCGCGCGTTTCCGCGACCCCGATCGCCCGGCCGATGGCCGCGCGCAGTTCGTCGATCCCCTCACCCGTCAGCGCCGAAACCTCGACCATGGGCCCGTCATAACGGCAGCGGCGCGCGAGATCGCTCTTGTTGCCCGCCACCAGTCCACGCGCTTTGCCAATCAGCGATTCGTCCTCCGCCGTCAATTCCGCCGAAAGATCCAGCACCGTAAGCGCGAGGTCCGCGTCCGCCATGGCCTGCAGGCTGCGCTCAATGCCGAGCGTCTCCACCGCATCCGTTCCCTCGCGAATGCCCGCCGTATCGACGAACTTCACCGGTATCCCGAACAGCGACGCGGTTTCCGACACCGTGTCGCGCGTGGTGCCGGGAATGGCGGTGACGATCGCCCGGTCCTGTTCGAGCAGCCGGTTGAACAGACTGCTCTTTCCCACGTTCGGCCGCCCCACGATGGCGAGCGTGAAACCGGAATGGACCAGCTTTCCATAGGCGAAGCTCGACGCGAGCTTCGCGATGCCCGCCTGCAACGGCTCCAGCCGCGCGGCGATATCGGCGGCACTGGCGAAATCGACGTCGTTATCGGCGAAGTCGATGCCGGCTTCGAGCAGGGCGATCAATTCGAGCAGTCGCTCCTTGAGCGGAGCCACGCGCTTGGAAACCGCGCCTTCGGCCTGTTGCGCCGCCACACGTGCCTGATAGAGCGTAGTGGACTCGATCAGATCGCGAACGGCTTCGGCGCGCGGAAGGTCGATGCGTCCGTTCAAGTAGGCGCGCAGAGTGAATTCACCCGGCTCGGCGAGGCGCGCTCCCATCGCCGCGCAGCGTTCCACCGCGTAGCGCAGGACCACCGGCGAGCCGTGGCAGGCGATCTCCACCACGTCTTCGGCCGTATAGGAGCGGGGCCTTTCAAAGAAGCCGACCACCACGTGGTCCACCGAAGCGCCCTCGTGATCGGCCAATCGCGCGAGAAACGACTGCCACGGATGCCACTGTTGCGTAGCCGGCAGATCGAGCACCGAGGCCGCAATCGCACGGGCTCTGGGACCGGAAAGGCGCACCACTCCGATGCCGCCGCGTCCCGGTGGCGTCGAAATCGCAACAATCGTATCGCCGGTTTGCAAACTTGGAAGGTGGGGCGTCTATCTCGGGCGCCGGCCGCCGCCGCCGTCGCGCCTGCCCCGGTCTCTGTCCCGACCGCCGCCAGGGGGTCCGCCCGGTCCGCGATCCCGCCCGCCAAACCCACCCCCGCCGCCATCGCGCCGCATCGGCGGACGCGCCCCAGGAGGAGGACTCGGCGGCTCAGGCAGGCTCGCCATGCCGGCCGGATAGATGATGAGGTGCCGGAAGGGTCCCATCCCGGCGCTTTCGCTGCGGACCTCGGGTTCGTTTCGCAGCGCCAGATGCACGATGCGCCGCTCACGGCTGGTCATGGGACTGAACCGGAACGGGGTCTGCGATCGTTTCACGCGCTCGGCCGCCGTCTGCGCGCTCAAGCGGAGCTCGGCGATCCTCAGCATCCGATGGTCGTGCGCATCGAAGCAAAGCCTCTCGTGATGATCGGACGGAATACGCAGCGCTTCCATCGTCAGGTATTCGAGCGCCAGCAGTAACTCGCCCTTATTCGCCATCAGCAGGTCCACGTCGGGACCGTCGAAGCGCACCACCACTTCCGGGTCTTCATACTCCGGATGCGGGCTATCGCCGCGTGCGATGTCGAAGGTGAGCTTGAACCCGGTGAGTTCAAATACCCTCTTCAGGAAGGCCGAGATACCAGGGCCGTGCTTTTCAACGGTGTAGATGCGTTCGTCCACTGCCAGTCTTCGTCCACGCCAACCCAAGCGTTATTTCTTACCGCTCTTCCGGGCAGGCGCCGATGCCGCCGCCGGTTGCGGGGCATACATGGTTCGATTGAAGAACCACTGTTGAGCGATACCTACCACGTTGCTGGTCAACCAGTATAACACCAGTCCGCTGGCAACTCCGTAGAAGACAAAGACGAACATCAACGGCATCAACATCATGATGCGCTGCTGCTGCGGATCCATGGTGGTGTTGGGCGTCATCTTCTGCATCACAAACTGCGTGGCCACGGTCGCCAGCGGCAGAACGCGGATGGCCAGCGTTTCCGGCTGGGAGAGATCGGCCACCCAAAGCCACGGCGCGCCGCGCAGTTCGATGGCCACCGTCAACACCTTGTAGAAAGCGAAGAAGAACGGCAACTGCAGCAGCATCGGCAGGCAGCCGCCCACCGGGTTGACGCCATGTTTCTTGTAAAGATCCATGGTCTCGGCCTGCTGCTCCTGGCGCTTGGGATCGCGCATGCTCAGGTGCTCATACTTCTTCTGAATCAACTTGATCTGCGGCTGCAGCGCGGCCATCTTCTTCATCGATTTGAGATTGGAAATCTTGAGCGGCAGCAGCAGCACGTTGATGATGACGGTCACCGCGACAATCGACCAGCCCCAGTTGTGCGTGTAGTGCTTGTCGACGTAGTGCAGCGCGGCGAATAGGGGCTTGGCGAGTATCTCGAACCAGCCGTAGTCGACCACCTGCTCCAGCCGCGGATCCACCGACTTGAGGATTTCCGGATCCTTCGGCCCGACGAAGAAGTTCAGCCGGTTGACGGCCTCCCCACCCACGGCGACGCCGATGTGCGGCATCTCCTTGTTCTCCGCCGCAAAGTGCAGCCGGTCGCTCCAGGTGGAAACTTCCAGGCTCTGCGCCTGCGCCGGCAGGGCGACGGCGGTGAAGTAGGTATCTTCGATGCCGGCAAAGCGGTAGCTGCCCTGCTCGATCAGGGTGCCGTTCTTGGCCGCCGAAACCTCATTCACCACCAGGGTATTTTCGGTATTCGAATAGTGGATGGTGTGCTGCGTGGCCAGCGTGTTGATGACGCTGAAATCGCCGAAGCCGCCACGCCAGCCGAGCGTATGCGGCGCGGGCGTACCCTTCTCGCGCGCCTCGGAGGAAACCGTCACGCGGTAGCGGTCCTTCTCGAACTGGAAACTCTTTTTGGCGAACAGGCCGACGTCGGCGTAGTCGAACGTCACGCCAAGACCGTCAGCCGATTTGGCCGCGCGATAAAGCACACGATTCGGACCGGGTTCGGCGAAGCTGCCCTTGGGAACCATCTGGAACGGATAGCCGAGCACCGGGCCCGCCGTCTCATTCACCAGTTCCAAAGGCTGGCCCTTCAGATCTTTGTACTTCTTCAGAACCCAACTGCGCACCACCGCGCCGCGATTGGAAAACCGCACCGTGTAGAGATCGGTCTCGACGACGATGTTGTCGTCCTGTGCCCCCGCGGCCACCTGGCCTTGCGGTGGCGTGGAAGCGGCCGCCGCCACGGGCGGGGCCGGCGCGACAGGCGCGGCCTTGGTCTCCACCGGCGCCGCCTTCTTGGCGGCCGGAGGCGGCGTTTTCACGAAATAGGGAGTGATGAACAGCACCGCCGTCATCAGCGCGAAGGCGATGCCCAGGCGCGCCTCCATCGAAAGTTCCTTGGAACCCTTCTTGGCGGGCGACTCGTTACCGTTGTTGGCCATGTTCCTTCAATCTCAGCGAACGGGGTCGAAGCCCCCTTCATGAAACGGGTGACACTTGCACAACCGTTTCAGGCCCAGCCAAACCCCGCGCACGGCGCCGTGCTTGCGCACCGCCTCCGTCATGTAGTCGGAACACGTCGGATGAAAGCGGCACGCCGAGGGCAACAGTGGAGAGATCCACCGCTTATAAAGACGCAATCCCGCGATCAACAGATCCCGCATTTTGCCACCAGCTTATCCAGTTCCCGGCCGAGCGATTCCCAGGGCGCATCGAGTACCGCCTTGCGGGGATTGATGACAATATCCCACTTGGGCGCGATGCGCATAAGCCTGGCGCGGATCGCCTCGCGGATCCGGCGCTTGATGCGATTGCGCCTCACCGCGCCACCCAAGGCCCGCGGCACCGTCAATCCGATTCTCGGGCCCGCCGCCTCATCCGCTCTCGCCCGCAAAAAGGCGGCGAACAGAGGAGTGGTGAACCGGCTCCCGTTGTCGTAAACGCCCCGGAAGTCACTCGATCGCAGCAAGTGATTTTTTTTGGGAAACGGAAACGATTTCTTACTGGCGGGCTTTGGCGTATCGGACAACTCGTTCGTCGCTCACGGTCAGCTTGTGACGGCCCTTGGCACGGCGGCGGGCCAGCACATCGCGGCCGTCCTTGCTTTCCATGCGAGCGCGAAATCCATGCTTCTTGACGCGCTTGCGGTTATTCGGCTGAAAAGTACGTTTTGGCATTGCGGATCAGATCCTGATCTTCCAGTGTAGCGGCCCGCAAATTACACTGTCAAACGGGCTTGCGCACCAGCACCATCTGCCACGGCGCCGCCAGCGCCACCGCGCTCAGCAGCGGACCCGGCAAAGGCACGCCCAGTTTGTCGCCAAACCGGCCCGCCGTCGATACTCGCTTCCAGCCCGGAAACAACTTGCCGAAGCTCCACGGCCGCAGCGCCCACGGGTAGCCAGGCTTCTGAATCCAGTCTCCGAACCAGCGCCCGGAGTGCTGCTCGCGCAGCCGTATCGGATTCGGAGTCGTCAGAAACACCCAACCGCCCGGCCGCGTCACGCGCTTCAGAGCCTCGAGCAGCTTGACGCGATCCTCCATCAGCGTGATGAATTCGATCACCGAAGTGCACGTCACCAGGTCGAACTGCTCATCGCCGAACGGCAGGCCGCTGTTGGGCTCGACGTGGTGGAAGGGAATGGACACGCCGTAGCCCGCCGCCCGAATCGATGCCGCCGCCACCGAACGCGGGTCCGGGTCCATGCCTTGAATCGACGCCTTCGGAAACGTCAACGCCAGGGCCACCGACAGCCCGCCGGTGCCGCAGCCGACGTCCAGAATCCGGTTGGGCGATACGTGCTGCTTCAAGTACTGGCAGATGTTGGAACGGTGTAAATCGACGCGGTTGGTTTCACGGTCCAGGAATGGATCCGTGACTCGCCCTTCATGCGCGTAACCCTCACGCTTAGGCGAATCCTGAACGTCAACACGTCCGGCACCGGAAAGAATCATCTCGCGGAACTGCGTGCGATAAGGCTCCCTGAATAGCGATTGAGTGGACTGGTTTGGCATGCCAAAACGCACTTTAAAGTTAACACAAGACACGGGAAATGTGTATGGTATTTAGCCGAATTTAGGCTCAGTAGGAGTACGGTTATCGAAACGCCCCCTCCCAGCGGAGGCCTATCCGGAACATTCGGGGGGATCCAATATTCCGCAGCGTCGGGAATGGATTGAATCCGACCAGGTAAGTGCGGTCCAACATGTTCTCGACAACGCCCTGGGCCGTCAGACCTTTCGGTAATCGTTGGCTGACGGTGACTTGCGCCGTCGTGAAGCCGGGCAAAATGGCGCGGTTGGTATCGTCGTCATATTGCAGGGCGAAACTGCGCACGCCGCCGGTGACGACGGTGCCGCCGCGGGCGTACCCGAGCATCCCTGTGCCCTGGTGTTTCGGTACCTGCGGTATCCGCAGCCCGGTACGAAACCGGGTCTCCGCATATAGGTAGCTCAACTCCACATGATAGTTGCGCCACCGCTGCCGGAAGTCGACTTCCCCGCCCCGGCTGTAAGCTTCGGCCGCGTTTTGTCTCTGGCGGATCACCTGGGCGGGCGTGGTAAGGAGCGTGACGTTGGTGATTACGTCGTGGATGGAATTATGAAATAAAGTAAACCCGAGCCGGGAGCCTTCGAATACGAAATCGGCGCCGGCTTCGACGCCGCGGGAGGTTTCCGGTCTCAGTCCGGCATTGGCGCGTGTGGTCGCGTTGCCGGCCACGAATTCGCGGTAAAGCTCATTCAATGTGGGCGCGCGAAAACTGCGATAGACCGAAGCGCGTCCGCGCAGCCAGCGGCGGCCCACCGTCACGCCCGCCGACGGACTCAAGAATCGCGAGCCCTGCCCGGTGAAGGAATGCCGCAACCCCAGCAGCAGTTGCGCCGGACCCGCCTTCGCGTTCACCTGGCCGAACACACCGTGCTGCAGTTGAGAGCCGCCGCCGATGCGCTTGCCCGTGGGAAAGAGCGAATCGGTGCTGGTGCCTTCCACCCGCGTAACGTCGGCGCCCGCCAGAAGCTTCACAGGTTGAAATTCCCGCTGAAACAACAGCGCTCCGCCGTCGGCTTTCACCGGAACCGTCTGCCGGTAGGTGAGCCGCTCGCTGGCGCGGCCCGCCAGAATGGTGGAGAAAGCGGCCCGGAATTCTTCCTGGGTGTGATAGCCCACCACGGAGAAATTGTTGACCCTTCCGCCCGACCAGTGGCCCGATACGGTTCCCATGCTGGTCGAATTGCGCTGGATCTGCGTGCCGTTGTCGCGGTCTTCGATCAGAAGATCGGTGCGCAGGTGGAACCGCTGGCGATCGCCGAAATAATCGAGCCGCACGTCCGGCGCGAGAAATCGCACGTCGGCCGTAGTGTCGATGGCGCCCCGCTCGCGCTCATGCACGATGTAGTAGCCATTGGTATCGAAGGCGCGCAGGTTGGCCGAAACGCCGAACCGGCCGAGCGGTTGCGAGAAGCCGCCGCTGATCAGTTTCTGCGCCAGATTGCCGCCTTCGAAGCCGCCATAGACGCGCGACCGTTCGGCGCTGGGCGAAGTCAGCGAGATGGATCCGCTCATCGCGCGGTCGCCAAATACGCTGGTCGATGCGCCGCGCAGGACTTCCACCCGTTCGATCTGCTCGGGGGCGATGCGGGTCCAGTAAACCCAGCCGCCAAAAGGATCGTTGATTGGCACACCATCGTAGAGCACCAGGGAACGGCTGGCGCCCGAACTGCCGAGCCCGCGCAGGGAAACGCCCTGCGTGGTGGGGTTGGCCGCCAGGCTTGACGACCGGCGGAACAGACTGAATCCGGGAATCATGCGCAGCCTGTCATCGAGGTTGACACCGGGAATGCGCGCCAGTTCCGGCTTGCCCAAGACGCTGATGCTGGCCGGCGTTTCGGTCTGAATCTGGCCGACGACAGTGATGGAGCTGGTCACCGTTTCGGGCTTAGGCTGCTGCTGCTGGTTACCGCCTGGCGTCTGGGAGAGCGCCAGCAGCGGGAAAAGCGCCGGCATCCACCACGTGCGCGCGATCCCACCCGGCATCGAGAAAGATTTGAGGCTTCGTGCTGAAGACAATCTGAAAACTGCCGCCTCCGTAGGGAGCCACCGCCGTCCGCCTGCGTGGCGGCGACACCTGTGCCAGATACTTCAGAATACCGTAGACATCGGTGGTCTCAGGCATTCGCATGTCCGCCGTCTGCGTCACCAGCCGCACGCGCGACGAACGCGCCGCCAGCCGCCAACACAGGTAGCCCACACAGTCTATCGCGGTTTCAAGCCAGGCTTCCTCGCCCGGGCCGATGGCCAGATCGAGTGCGATATCGACCAGGTGATCTTCCTCGCGGGCGAACTCACGCACTTGCAGGTCGCCGGTATGCGCCGTCGCTTTCCAATCCACATGGCGCACGCTCTCGCGATGCTCATAGGGACGAATGCGATAGAAATCATGGCCTTTGCCGCGAAAATAGGCTTCCATTTCGCCTTCGAGGGCCTGGGCCAGCCGTTCGAATCCCGGCTGCGGCTCGACGCTTGGATACACCAGCACCTCGCGGCGCAGCTTCACCTGAATCCGCCGCTCGGTAAAGCCGAAGGGAAACCGCGTGGTGAATTGATACTGGCTGTCGCCATAGACTCCGCGCCGCTTGAACAGAATGGGCACGGCGGCTTCCAGCGTGGCGCCGCCCGGAATCATCGGGAAATAGAGGCGCGCCTGGGATTCTTCCTCTTCCGAAGATTGCAGGTGGATGGAAAAGGACGGCATCCAGCGCTTGGCATTGTGCAACTGGATACGGGCGGGGAGCTTGCGGCGGGCGAAGACGTGATCGGGCAGCAGCAGCCTGACTTCGAGACCCGCCAGCCCCAGCCGCGAAACGAACCCGCTGATAAGCATCGTGGACAGCATCGCCGCCAATAGCAGAAACAACAGGTTGTTCGCGCTGGCGAACGCGGCGAGCCCCAACAGCACGATCAGGATGGTGAACGCCAGCCCGCTCCAGGTCACCTGGTGGCGGACGCCGCCCTTCCATCGCTCGATCGCCTGCCGCAGTTTGCCGGTCACTTCAGACCCTGAGTTCGTACCCCAATTGCTGCATGCCTTGTATGAGGCGGTCGCGCACCGCCGTTACTTCTTCATTGGACAAGGTGTGGTCGGGGGCGGCAACCGTCAGCCGGTAGGACACGCTCTTCACACCCTCCGGTAAGGGCTCGCCCTCATACTGCCGCTGGAAGACGATGGATTCGAGCCGCTCGCCCGCCAGTTGCCGCAGTTGCTTTTCGATATCGCCCACCAGCGCCTGGCGCGCGGCCAGAATCGAAAGATCGAAGGCGCTTTCCGGATACTTGCGGATCGGACGGTAGCGGCGGTCGGCCGGGGTGAGCCGCTCCATCGCATGCAAATCGACATCGAGAACCACGGCCCGGCCCGTCTCAATGTGACGGGGATGAAATTCGAATACGCGGCCCATCGTTTCGCCGCGCCACAGCAGCTCGGCCGCGCGCGACGGATGCTCGTAGGAGCGTGCCTCCGCCGGACGCAATTCGCAGCCGGGCATCAGGCATTCGGCCAGACGCTTGGCTTCGTAGAACTGTTGGGCATCGCCCGCGCGGCTGTAGATCGCCGCGCACAGATGCGGCGTCTCTTCCGGCAGTTGGGCCTGTTTCCCGTGAATCTCAAATCCGATTTCAAACAGACGGAAGGCTTCAAAGTGCTTCGAGTTCTGTTCGACGTTCTTCCAGATGCCGGGAATGAGCGTCCGCCGCAGCAACCCCTGTTCCACCGAAATCGGATTGGCGACCTTGACGTGCGCCTCGGCCTTAAGACCGAACCTCTCGACATCGGCCTCACTGAGGAACGAATAGTTGTAAACCTCGTTGTAGCCTTGCGCCGCGCACAGCCGGCGGAGAGCGCGGAAGAAGTGCAGTTGCGGATTCTCCGTCGCGGGCGCGGCTGGAACCAGGGGGGGCTTCGGGTCGATGGTCGCGTAGCCTTCCATGCGGCCGATCTCTTCCACCAGATCGTCCTTGATCGAAACGTCCTTGGTGGCGCGCCAGCTCGGCACAGCGACCGAGAAGACGCCGGGCCTGGCTTCCTCCACGCCGAACTGCAGCGCTTCGAGGATGCGCCGGACATCGGCGCCCGCAATCTCACGGCCCAGCTTGCGCACCAGCCACTCCAGCGGCAGTTCGATGGGGGGAGGCGGTGTGAAACCGGCACGCCGGTCGGAAAGTCCACCCACCACGCGCGCCCCCGGCGCCACCATGGCCAGTAGTTCCACCGCGCGCGCCATCCCGCGAACGGTGTTTTCCGGGTCTTGCGATTTTTCAAACCGGATCGAGGCGTCCGTGCGCAGCTTCAGCCGCGTGGAAGTGCGCCGGACGCTGGCGGCATGGAAATTCGCGCTCTCAAAGACGATGCGGGTGGTCGCGGCGCCGATCGAGCTTTCCATGCCGCCAATCACACCGGCCAGGGCGATGGGACCGCCGGCGTCGGCGATCACCAGCGCCGCGGGCGTCAGGTCGTAGGATTCGCCATTCAGCGCCGCCATTCGCTCCCCTGGCTTGGCATTGCGTACGAAGATCGTCTGCCCTGTGAGCTTGGCGGCATCGAAGGCATGCATCGGCTGCGCCAGTTCCGCCATGACGAAGTTGGTGATATCCACGATGTTGTTGATGGGGTTCAGGCCGATCGCCGTCAGCCGCTGTTGCAGCCATAACGGAGAAGGCCCTACCTTCACGCCTTCCACCACCAGCGCCGAGTAGCGCGGGCAGAGGCGCAGGTCTTCGATGTCCACGCCAAAGACCGGCTCACCCTTGAGTATGCGGCCAAGGTCCACCGGATCGCGCAACGCCAGGCCGGTGATTGCCGCGACTTCACGCGCCATTCCGTGATGGCCCCACAGATCCGGCCGGTGGGTGAGCGATTTGTTGTCGACCTCGATCACATGATCGGGCTTCGGCAGCGGCCCATCCAGCACCACGATGCCTTCATGGTCCTTGTTGATGCCAAGCTCGGCCGCGCTCGCCAGCATCCCATCGCTTTCGACGCCGCTCACCACGCGCCGCTCGATCCTGCGCCCTTCGAGTTCGGTGCCCGAAGGAATATAGACCGTCGTCAGGCCCGGCCGGCAGTTGGGCGCGCCGCATACCACCGTGCGCTCTCCCAGCGGGCCCGCGTCCACGACGGCCTTCACGTTGTGGCTGCCGCCGATCGGTTCCACGGTCAACACGCGCGCCGGCACCGCGGCGGCAAAGTGCGCGCCCACCGCTTCCACGCCTTCGCATTCGGCCGTCTTGATGGTGATCCGCTTCATCAGCTCGACCGGCGCGATGTCGAGGCCGCTCACCAGTTCCTGAATCCAGTTGTAGGAAAATTTCATGTTTAGAACTGCCGCAGGAACCGCAGATCGCCGCCCTGTAAATGGCGAATATCGTCGATGGCGTAACGCATCATCACCAGGCGCGTCAGACCCAGTCCGAAGGCGAAGCCGCTCCACTCATCCGGATCGATGCCGCCCATGCGCAGAACGTTCGGATGAACTAAGCCGCAGGGCAGCAGTTCCACCCATCCGCTCTGCTTGCAGACCGGACAGCCGGGACCGCCGCAGATCAGGCATTGGATGTCGAGCTCGAAGCCCGGCTCGACGAACGGAAAGTAGCCCGGCCGCAGCCGCACCGTCACATCGCGCTTGAAGATGTGGCGCAGCAGCGTCTTCATGAAATACAGCATGTTGGCGATGGAGACGTTGCGGTCCACCATCATGCCTTCCAGTTGATAGAAGGTGTGCTCGTGCGAAGGGTCGACCTCCTCATTGCGGAACACACGCCCCGGCGCGATCATCAGCAGCGGAGGCCCGAACCGCGCCATGCCGCGCACCTGCACGGGCGATGTGTGCGTGCGCAGGCAGTGGCCGTCGCTCAGCCAGAACGTATCCTGCATGTCGCGCGCCGGATGATCGGGCGGAATGTTCAAAGCGTCGAAGTTGTTGTACTCGGTCTCAACCTCCGGCCCATACAACACCGCCACGCCCATCGAGATAAACAGGTCTTCGAGTTCCTGCTGAATCTGCGTCAGCGGATGCAGGCTGCCTGGCCGTACGCCCGGCGCCGGCAGCGTCACATCGATCCATTCCTTGTCGAGGCGGGCCTGGAGCGCGGCTTGCTCGAACTCGCTCTGGCGGCGGTCGAGCGCGCCTTCGAGCTCGTTTTTGGCGGCGTTCAGAAGCTTGCCGACGCGGGCGCGTTCCTCGGCGGCGATCTTGCCCATGTCCTTACTGATCTGGGCGAGCGTCCCCTTGCGTCCCAGAACCTCGACGCGGACGCTTTCCAGTTGCTCGGGCGTAGCCGCTTCGCCGATCCGCGCAAGTGTAGAAGCGGCAAGTTGCTGTAATTGGCCTTCCATCATGATCGGAAACTCTCTATTCTAACCCGTGGAATTCAGGTGTTTACCGGAGCGCATTTCGCACCGGCGCGCCGTAGCATCGGACCATGGGCGTGCTGCAGGTATTCTTGTTCGCGATTTCCACGGCGACCATCGACGGCGATGTCACGGTGCGGAACGGTTGTGACACAGACGCGGATCAGTCGGGTTCTCTGCCCTCCGGCACCAAGGTGCAGGTGCGGTCGGCGATCTCCGGCGGCATGGGTGCCTGTTACAAGATCACCGCGGTGATCGATGGCAAGCCGGTCACCGGCTATGTTCCAGCGTCGAAGGTGAAGGACGCGGCGTCGTTCGATAAGGCGGTGCGCAGTGGACAGGCGCTCGGTGGACCTCCGCCGGAGGAACCGCCCGCGCCGGCCGCCCCGGCACCGGCTCAGGCGAAATCCGGCGGCGCTCCGCTCAAGGCTTCGGCCGCGTCGATGGAGATGGAAAAGCTGCTGGCGTCCAATCAGCCCGCCGCCGCGCTCGAGATCGCCGAGAATCACCTGGTGAATGCACCCAAGGATGCGCTGGTGCTGGCCCTGGCCGGGCTGGCCTGCCAGCGGATGGACAACATCGAGTGCGCGCGCAACTATTGGCGCGGCGCTCTGGAACTCTCCTCCGACGCCTCCATTGAATCCTTGATGAAGCGCGCCGAACGGGAAAAGGCGGCCGATAAGGGTTCGGAACGTAAAGTCGGCGCGAGGGTGTATCTGCGTTTTGAGCGCGAGGCCGTCAACCCGCAACTGGCGCAGGCGATGCTGGGCGCCCTCGACGAAGAGTATTCCCGCATCTCGGCGCAGCTCGGCTGCCGGGCGGCCGAGAAAGTGACCGCCATCGTGCAAAGCCGCCAGGCGTATCTGCAATCGACCGCCGCGGCGGAATGGAGCGGCGGACTTTACGACGGCCGCATTCACATTCCGGTGGCGTCTTCGGCCAACGTGGACGCGCGCACGCGGCAGGTCTTCGCGCACGAGCTGGTGCATGTCTGTCTTTCCGAACTCGGCCAATGGCCGGCCTGGCTGCAGGAAGGACTGGCGCAGAAATATTCCGGCGAATCCGTCGATCCTTCCATTCGCGGACAGGTAGAAGCGCTCATCGAGGCGGGAAAGATTCCCAAGCTGGCGCAGATGGGCCGGACGTTCTCGCGTCTCAGCAGCCAGCATGCGCAGGTGGCCTACGCCGTCGCCGCCGTTGCCGCCGACCGCCTGGTGCAGCTCACCGCCAATACCGGCATACAGAATGTGCTGCGCAATCCGGCCGAATTCCAGCGCATGACCGGCGAGGTGGAACGGAGTCTGGGACTGTGAGAGGCCGTTCAAGCCGAACGATGGTATTCTTCTAGCTGGCGATCCTCAGGACGCCTCCGTGTCCGCGGAAAGGGACCGAGTCCCCCTGGAATTTTGCAGCCGATCGTCTGTAGCCGCAACTGAACTCTTTTCTGCCCGAACCAGCGGACACCGGGCGCCGGAAAGGATTTCATCGTGAACGCATTCCCCACCCGGCGGCTGTCCGCCCGCCCGGACCTCCAACAACTCAAGCGCCAGGCCAAAGAGCTGCTCGACGCCTATCGCGCCGGCGGCTCTTCCGCGCTCGCCGAAGTCAACCGCTTCTATCGCGACGCCAATCCCGCTACGTTCGCACTCCATGACGCGCAGCTCGTGCTTGCGCGCAACTACGGCTACGGCAGTTGGCCCAAGCTCAAGGCCTATGTCGATGGCGTCACCGCCATGCGCCTGATGGAGGAGGTACGCGCCAATCGCATCGAGGGCGTTCGCCAAATCCTGCGCATCCGGCCGGAACTGGTCCACTTCGAAGAGCCCGGCACGCATGGCCATACCGCCCTTCACTACGCCGTACTGCATCGAATGCCGGAGATGGCGCGCGCTCTCATGCGGCTCGGCGCCAATCCGCATGCCTCCGTCTATCCGCGCCGTGACGCCACCACGCCGCTCATCATGGCGGTGGAACGAGGGGATGAAGAACTGGCGGCGATCCTGCGCCACGAAGAAGGCCGGCCCGCCGCACCCGATGCCGCCATGGACGTCTTTGAAGCCCTGCGGCGCGGCGATGAGGATCGCGCCATCGCCCTGCTCGAAGAGCATCCCGGCCTGGTGGAGTACCGCCCCGTCCAGACAGGGCGCGGCTTCCTGCACCTGGCCGCCGCCCGCCTGCTGCCCGCCGTTGTCCGCTGGCTGCTCGATCATGGCGCCGGCGCCAACACCCGAGACTCGGACGGCTTGACGCCGCTCGACGCCGCCGGCACGTTGAACCCGAATACTCCCGCCGCCATCGAGGTCACGAGGATGCTGACCGCGCCCGGCGCCGCCATGTCGGCCCGCGCGGCCGTGCTGCATGGCGATGTGGAACTTCTGCGCCGCCTCCACGCCGAAGGCGACATTGTCACGCCGCGTGACGACGAAGGCTGGCTGCTCGCGGCCGCCGTGGATGCCGATCAGCCCGGCCTCCTCCAACTCCTGCTCGACTTCGGACTCGATCCCGACGCGCGCGTCCGCGTCACCGGCGAGGAAGAGCCCGTCTATACGTGGGGCATGCCGCTGTATCATTGCACCCGCCATGGGAAATACGCGATGGCGCAGACGCTGCTCGAACGGGGCGCCGATCCTAACGGCCAGGTGTACGCGAGCGGCACGCCGTTGTCGGAAGCCTTTGGCCAGCGCGACGAAGCGATGATCGCGCTGCTCGAGCGCCATGGCGGACAGCCGAATCCGTCCATGGCGGGCCTGTACCGGCGCCCGGATCTCGCGCGCAAGTTGCTTGACCAATACGGCAATACACCGTTGCCGGACGACGGCTTTGGCCAGGGTCCGGTGGCGGAACAGTTACTGCAGGCGGCAGCCCGCGGCGGCGACCTCGATACGTTTCACCTCGCGCTCCCGCTCGCCGGGATCCCTGACGGCGATCCTCGCTGGAACCGCATGCTCCTCGCTCCCCTCGGATTCTGGAATCACGGCGGCGGGCCGTGGTGCCATCACGAGTGGGATCGGACCGGTTACATCGAGATCTTCCGGTTGATTCTCGAACGAAGCGGTCCGCCGGACGCAGCGCTCCGCAACGGCGCCACGATCCTCCATGAGATCGTGACGGCGGCGAATCATGTCACCGCCGCCGAGCGCGTGCGGCTGGCCACGGGGGCCCTGGACGCCGGCGCGCGCCTGGACCTGCGCGACGATCTATTGCAGAGCACGCCGCTCGCCTGGGCCTGCCGCTGGGGCCGCGCGGAATTAGTCGAGCTGTATCTATCACGCGGCGCAGATCCAGTCGAGCGCGAGGCGGAGGCGTGGGCGCGTCCGCTTGAGTGGGCCCGGAAGAAGGGGCGCACGGAGATCGTGGCGATGCTTAGAAGGTAAACCCGACCAGAAAATCGATGCGGTTCTGGTGCTGCATCAGGCTGTTCGCCCCCGGCCTTACCGTGACTTCCTGGAACAGGCGGCTATAGCGCAGTTCGGGGGTGATGTGGAAAAACGGAATCGCGATGTCCAGCCCGCCGCCGATGGCCATACCCACCGTCGAGTTGCGGATACTCGTGACTCCCGTCAAACGGTTCAACGTCGGTCCGGCGGCGACGAAGGGGCGCACAATGATACCCGGGAAGCGGTAGCGGAACATCAACGGAAATTCCCACTGGCTGGCGCCGGTGGATGTCGTGGTGCCGCCCGTGGTGGTCTCGAAAGCATAGCGCCGGTAGAGCACGTCGAAGCTGAACCCGACACCGGCGGGCAGCCGCAGTTCAAGCGTCGGACCCACGACGAACCGGTTCCGCCCGAGGATGCGAAAGTCCCGGTTCTCGAAGCTGTTGAAGGCATCGCCCAGCGGCAGCCCGCCGCGCACTCCGAATCCAAGGGCATCGGCGTAGAGCCCCGAGGCGGCCACCAACGCCAGCAAAAGTATTTTCAAGCCGTCTTCCTTTCCCGCGGCGTGCACTGTTCGCACGGGCAGATGCGGCGGAAATGTTCGTAGGAATAGATGCCCGTGCTGTGTCCATCGTTCCAAACGATGCGAATCGCGTAATTGCCCACCGGCTCGACGCCAGCCATTTTCGGACCGGGCTTGAACAGGGGGAACGGATTATTCTGCGGCGCGGAAAAATCGGTCTTCATGGGCGTGGTGCCATGCGCGCCGGTACAGGTGGCGCACGGGCATTCATCGCGCAAATAGGCGCAGGAATACTCGCTGTGGTGGCCGTCTTTCCAATCGATCTTGACGCCTTTCGATTTCGAAATGGCGATATGCTCGGGCTCGTGAACGGAATCCATTACTGCACTCTCTCGACGTCTCTTACTCCGGAGATGCGGCGAATCGCCGCCTGAATCTTTTCGAGCTGCTTTTTATCGCGAACTTCGGCCATCAGGTCTATGATGGCGCTGTTGTCGCTGCGCTGCTGATCGGCTCGCGCTTCCACCGAGCGCAGGTTCGTGTTCTCGTTGTAAAAAACCGACGTGACTTCGTGCAGCATGCCGGGGCGGTCCTCGGAATAGACGATCATCTTGACCGGGAACCGCTCGGCCACCGCGCGCGCCCATTCGACGTCGATCTTGCGCTCGGCTTCGTACATCAGGCTCTGCACGTTCTTGCAGTTGGTGGAATGGACGGCGACGCCTTTGCCGCGCGTGACGTAACCCACGATCGATTCCCCGCGGATCGGGTTGCAGCATTTGGCGCGATAGACCATCACGTCGTCGATGCCGCGCACCTTGATGACCAGGTCCTGGCCCGCGTCGGCCGGGGCGCCCGGCGAGGAGGGCGCGCTGGGGGTGGCGGCGGGCTTGGCGGGTTCCTCTTCCGGCACCAGTTCCGGCGCCACTTTGTGCAGCACATGGCGCGCCGAGAAGCGCCCGAAGCCGAGCGCGGCATAGAGATCCTCGCTCTTGCTGTAGCCGTACTCGGAAGCCACCGATTCGAACTTGCCCTTGGGAATCCGGCCGAGCGAAACGCCGAGCCGTCGCGATTCCTTTTCGAGATACTTCTCGCCGATTTCGATCGCCTTGGCCCGTTCGGAGGCATTGATGAAATGGCGGATCTTATTGCGCGCCCGCGACGTCTTCACCAGCGCCAGCCAGTCTTTCGAAGGCGAGTGGCCCTGCTGGGGGAGAATCTACACC
>CADEFT010000005.1:198136-237914 GCA_902826685.1 uncultured Acidobacteriota bacterium | reverse complement strand
TTGAGCATGGTGCGCAAAGGCACCAACCGCCCGTTCACCTTGGCGCCCACGCACTTGTGGCCCACGTCGGAATGGATGGCGTAGGCGAAGTCGATGGGGGAGGCGTCGCGCGGCAGCACGATCACACGGCCCTTGGGCGTGAAACAGTAAACCTCTTCCGAATAGAGTTCCACCTTGAGGGTGGACATGAACTCCATCGGCTGGCTCATTTCCTTCTGCCACTCCACCAGGTGGCGCAGCCACACGATGCGCTGGTCGTCTTGCGCATGCCCGCGCTTGCCCTCTTTGTATTTCCAGTGCGCGGCGATGCCCTCCTCGGCCACGCGGTGCATCTCTTCGGTGCGAATCTGAATCTCGATGCTCTGGCCGCCCGGGCCGATGACCGAAGTGTGCAGCGACTGATAGAGATTCGGGCGCGGAATGGCGATGAAGTCCTTGATGCGCCCGGGAATTGGATGCCACTCGTTGTGGATGACGCCGAGCGCGGCGTAGCAGTTCTTGACCGAATCGGTGATGATGCGAATCGCCAGCAGGTCGTAGATCTGATCCATGTCGATGCGCTGGCGCTTCATCTTCTGGAAAATCGAATAGGGGCGTTTCAACCGGCCTTCCACGCGCCCCGGCACGTTCTCCCGGAGCAGCTTCGCCTCGATGGTGTGCTTGATCTGATTCAGAAACTCGGCGTTGGCGATACGCCGCTCATCCAGTTCTTTCACGATCGCCTGGTAGGATTCAGGCTCCAGATAGCGGAACGAGAGATCTTCAAGCTGTCCGCGGATGCGGCCCATGCCCAACCGGTGTGCGATGGGAACGTAAATATCGAGCGTCTCTTGCGCGATGCGCTTCTGCCGTTCCGGAGAAAGCGACTCGAGCGTCTGCAGATTATGCGTGCGGTCGGCGAGCTTCACGATGATCACGCGGATATCGGTGGTCATCGCCAGGAGCATCTTGCGCACCGATTCGGCCTGCCGCTCTTCGGCCGAGGCGAGCTTCACCTTGCCGAGCTTGGTGACGCCGTCCACCACCACCGCCACTTCTTCTCCGAACTGCTTGCGCAATTCGTCGACGGTGACGTCCTCGTCTTCCACCACATCGTGCAGCAGGCCCGATTGCATGCAGACCAGATCCATCTGCTCATCGGCGAGAATCGACGCGACGGCGATGGGATGCAGGACATAAGGCTCGCCCGAATCGCGCGTGGTCTTGCGATGCCATTCGGCGGCGCGTTCAAAGGCACGCCGCAATCCGCCGAGATCCTCCGCCGGCCGCGCCGCGCTTACTTTGGCGGCCAGCTTTTCAAACGCGTCCGCAACCTGAGGCACCTCCCACGGCGCAGGATTGGGGAGAGGCGAAGGAACGGGGGCAGCTACCGGATTTGGCTCGGACATTGATTCTGAGTCGGACTGCCTTTTCATTATAGAATGTAGAATCGCGTCCCACCCGAAGCGAATCTGTAGTACTTCGTTTACATCAACACTCGTTCAGGAGGCTTGAAATGGAAAGACAAGGCGCGACAACACTGCGCGGCAACCCGATGACGCTGGTCGGGCCGGAGCTGCGCCCCGGAGATGCCGCCCCCGATTTTGAGACGGTGGACAACGGTTTGAAGCCGGTCGGCTTGTCCGGCACCGGCAGCACGGTTCGCATTTTCAGTGTCGTACCTTCTCTCGACACTCCGGTCTGCGACGCGCAAACCAAGCGCTTCAATGAAGAGCTGGCGAAGCTTTCCGGCGTCGATATCTACACCGTCAGCATGGATCTGCCGTTCGCCCAGAAACGCTGGTGCGGCGCGTTCGGCGTCGATCGCGTAAAGATGCTTTCCGATCACAAGAGCGGCTCGTTCGGCCAGGCCTACGGCACCATGATCAAGGAACTGCGGATTGAAAGCCGCGCCATCTTCGTCGTCGACAAGAACAACGTCGTGCGCCACGCCGAATACGTCAAGGAAGTGGCCGATCATCCCAACTACGACGCCGCGCTCACCGTGGCGAAATCGCTCGCGGGCTGATTACTTCTTTTTCTTCGATTTCGCGGGTTTGGGGGGAGGCGCCGGAGCCGGCGTTTCCCCCTTTTCGTTGGGATAGCGGAAATCGTAGATCTGCAGGTTGACCTTGCCGGGCGTGAATTCCACCACCGCGTACTCGCCGTATTCGAGCGGTTTCACCGGCCAGATCTTGTAGACCAGATCGCCCACCTCGCGCCGGAAAACTTCCACTTCCTGCGGTTCCTCCACCATTTCGTTGGTCACCGGCATGATGGTGATCTTTTCGACGATGCGCCCTTCCTTGCTGGGGCTGAGACGGATGATGCCAAAGCGCTGCGCCTGCGAGAGGCGGAAGTAGAACTCGGGCGAGCTATCGCGAACCGTTACCGGAGCGGCCTGGCCATCGAGCTCTAAAGTCGCCTTCCCCGAAATCATGGGAATCGGCGACATGGCCTTCAGCACCTGCCGCCGCTTGTTACCCACCACCTTCGCTTCGGCCGCTTTCATGGGCTTCAATACGCCGTTTTCGGCCAGGTAAACGCCAACGTCCGCAGGGACGCTGGCGGCCTCGCGCTGCGCGGCGCGGTCCGCCTTCTCTTCGGAATCGGCCAGCGCGGCCTCGCGCTTCTCCGATTCGGCCTTGTCCTTGATCTCCGATTCGGTGCGCTTGAGATCGATCAGGTCGAGCGGCATCTCTTCCCAATCGCCTCGCTCGACGCTGTAGAAGCGGATGCGGTCCGGTTTCACCTCATACTCGCGCACCAGGTGCCAGGTTCCGTCTTTCAGGTACAGCTTGAGGTTGGCGGCCCACAGGCTGAACACGCAGAACAATGCGATCGCAAGGCGCCACATATGAGCTATTACAGCAGACGTTTCCGCGTTAGAAAATGGAAACGGTCTGGAGGCGAAAATCGTCTGACCAACAGGGCTCGCGTCTCAGCCGCTTGGGGAGGATTGCCGTTTGATGCATCTGAGACCGTTACTCTTTCTGTTGGCCGCCGGCTGCCGGGCGCAGGACGCGCTGCCGCTGCAAACCGGGAACCAGTGGGTTTACCAGCAGACTTCGGGCCTCGGGGGCCGGGAAGCGTGGATCGTCACCGTGGGCTCGCCACAGTCCATCGGCGGACGCGAGTATTTCCCTCTTTCCGGTTATCTGGGCCGCGATCCGCTGCTGGTGCGGCGGGCCGGTACAGCCGTGGTTTTCTACGACGAAACGGAAAGGCGCGAGCGTCCGTGGGCCGATTTCGGCGCGGCGCCGAACGAGCGCTTTCCCTCGGAAATCGATTCGTGCAACTCATCGGCGGTGATAAGCGCCCGTGAACCGGTGAAGCTTGCCATCGGCGAATTTACCGAGGCGCCGGTCCTGACCTACCGGACCACTTGCGCCGACGCGGGCATCCTGGAAGAAGTCTTCGTACCTGGCGTGGGATTGGCGAAACGCACTTACTCGACGATCGCCGGGCCGCGCACCTTCGAGCTGATTTACGCCCGCATTGGCGGTTTCTCGGTCTATAGCCAGGGCGAGCACGCGTTCCATCTGACGCTCGACGGCTATACCTACAGACGCGGCGCGGCGATCACGGCCCGGATTACCTTGCGCAATACCACCGCGCAGCCGCTTGAACTCGTCTTCCCCAGCGGCCAGGACTTCGACATCGTCATTCGCAATGAAGCGGGACAGCAGGTGTGGCGCTGGTCCGACGGACGGGCCTTTACGCTCGCCATTCGTACCGTTTCCTTCACCGGTGAGCGCCATTGGGTGGAAGGCATCCGCCTCGACCTGCCGCCTGGCAACTACACCGCCGTTGGTTCTCTCGCCATTCAGGACCGGAAATATGAATCGACTCTTGCTTTCCGCATTGAGCCTGCTCAGTAGCGCCGCCGCGCAGGACTATTTCCCGCTTCAGGTGGGGAACCAGTGGGTCTATCGCGCCACCGGTGCCGAACGCCGGTTGACGCTTGAGATCACCGGTGCGACGGAAATGGCCGGACACACCTACTTCCGGCTGACCGGACTTGGCGCCGCCTATTGGCTGCGTCTTACCGAGGCCGGCACTCTGGTGGCACTCGACGAAGCGCAGCAAAGCGAACGCGTATGGTACAACTTCGCCGCAGCCAGTTATGATACGGCGATTCCTTCGGCCGGGCGCGCCACCGTGATCTCGCGGGCGGCGGCCTTTGAAGGCCCGCTGGGCCGTTTGAACAACGCTCTCGAGCTTGGCTATTCCGGCGGCAGCCTGGTCAAGGAACAACTACTGCCCTACATCGGTCTCGCCTATCGCGAGGAAGCCGGCGTGCGCCACGAACTGGTTTACGCGCGCGTTCGCGGCGTCAACGTTTTCTCGAGCGGCGAATTGTCGTTTCGTCTCTCGCTCGATCAAACGGTGTATGCGGCCGGGGCCCGGCTCACGGCTCACCTTACGTTCGTCAACACCACCGGGCAGCCCGTCCGGCTTACCTTCCCCTCCACCCAGCGCTACGATCTCTCGATTCGCGATTCGGGCGGCAATTCGGTCTATCACTGGTCGGCGGACAAGCTGTTCGCGCAGGTCGTCGAAACGGTGGACTTCCGGGGCGAAACGCATTGGGTCGTCGATGTGCCGCTCGAACGGCTCCGCCCCGGCGCCTACGTGATTGAGACATGGGTGGCGGTGCCCGAAAATACCCGCTGGCGCGCACTTTCCAGGTTCCAGGTCGCCGCCGCTCCGTAGCCGTGTGGTTTAATCGCTGCTATGAGGTTGGTGCCCGCTCTGGCCGTCTGTGCGGCCATGGTCTGCTCCGCGGAAACGGCTCAAAAGCCCATCAACGCGGCCGATTTACTAAAGATCAAGCGCATCACGGGACTGGCGATTTCGCCGGCCGCCACGTTTGCGGTCTACACGCTGCAAAGCATCCATACCGGTAAGGACGACAAGGGCGACGCCACCTACGCCTACCGCTCCCATATCTGGCGGGTGGATTTAGGCAAGCCGGGGGCGCGTCCGCGCCAGCTCACTTTCGGCGACCGGCGCGATTCCGATATCGCGCTCAGTCCGGATGGGAATTGGGTCGCGTTCCTGCGCGAGGAAGGCGCCAAGCCGGATGGGCCGAAGCCGCAGGTGTGGCTGCTGCCGCTCCAAAATCCAGGCGAAGCGCACGCCGTCACCACGCTCGAGGAAGGCGCGCGCGATCCGGTCTGGCATCCGGAAGGCACCCGGCTGCTGGTGGCGGTGCCGGTGCCCGCTTCCAAGCTCGAAGGCAAGCCTCACTATGCGCTCGAACGGCCGTTGCGCGACTGGTTCGACGGCGGCAAGTTGGAAGGCAAGCCGGACGGCGACCGCGCCGCCATTCGAAGCTGGCTGGAACGTAACGCCTCGCGCGACAACCCCACCATCGCCACCCGGCTCGCGTTTCAGGACGAACAGGCGCTCGCCCGGGAGCCCCGCATCGCGCATCTGTTCGCCATCGACCTCGCCGGCGGCAACCGCGCCACTCAGTTGACCCATGGATTCTATTCCCACGAAGGCCATGCCTATTCGCCCGACGGAAAGCGGATCGCCTACATCAGCACGCCCAAATCCGCCGATCATCCGGATCGCCTGCGCCGCAAGTCCGTCTGGCTGATGGACGCCGGTGGAACGAACCCACGGCCGCTGCTCGACGACGCCGGTGAAAACGCGAGCGGGGTGGCATGGTACCCGGAATCGGACTCGGTTCTGGTCACCACTCAGCGCCACGACGAGCCCACGTTCCGCCAGGCGCGCCTGCTGCGCCTCGAAACCGGTCAAGGCCAGGCCACCGCCGTCGCCGAAAGCTGGGAATCGTCGGTGGCGGACTCGCTGGTCGCCTCCGACGGTTCGATCCTGTTCACCAGCAACTGGCATGGTGGCGCGCCGCTGCTGCGCGCCGGGCGAAGCGGTGTTTCGGAACTGGTATCGGGCCCGATCGGCGTCACCGATTTCGACGAAGCCGAAGGGCGCATCGTATACGCGCAGGTGAGCGTCGCCAATCCGCATGAGTTGTTCGTGCGCGAAAAGGATGGCGGCACGCGGCAGCTTTCGTTTCACAACAGCGAATGGCTGGCGGGCAAGCTGCTCTCGCTGCCGACCGAGAAATGGATCAAGCGGCCCAACGGCCAACTGGTGCAGTCCTGGGTCATGAACCCGGTGCATGCGCGCGCGGGACAGAAGTATCCTTTCGTGCTCGACATGCATGGCGGCCCGCATACGATGTGGGGGCCCGGCGAGTTCAGCATGTGGCATGAGTTCCAGCTATTGTGCGCCTGGGGCTATGGCGTCGTGTATTCGAATCCGCGGGGGTCGTCGGGATACGGCTACGCGTTTCAGAGGGGCAATTTTCAGGATTGGGGAGAAGGTCCGGCAAGCGACGTGCTCGCCGCCCTCGACGACGCGGTCGAGACCAATCCTTTCGTCGACAAGGACCGGCTCTTTCTCACCGGCGGCTCCTACGCCGGCTATCTGACGGCGTGGATCGTCGCGCACGATCATCGCTTCAAGGCGGCCGCGGCGCAGCGCGGCGTCTACGACCTGACGACGTTTTATGGCGAGGGAAACGCCTTTAGCCTGGTGCAGAATTCCTTCGGCGGACGGCCCTACGAACCAGCCGTGAGGCGGCTGCTGGACGCGCAATCTCCCTTCACGCACGTGGCCAAGGTGCGCACGCCGCTGCTGATCCTGCATGGCGCGCAGGACCGGCGTACGGGCGTTTCCCAAAGCGAGATGATGTACCGAGCCCTCAAGGACCTGGGCAGGTCGGTCGAATATGTCAGCTATCCCGGCATCGGCCATGAGCTGACTCGTTCCGGCCCGCCCCTGCAGCGCATGGATCACATGCTGCGCATAGTGGAGTTTTTCGAGCGTTACTCGAGCAACGCCTCCCCCGCCCCGTAGCGCGTTAAGCGCGAGGCGCGCGCAGGTGCAGGTTGAAGAACTCGAGCGTGCGCCCCCAGGCTTCACAGGCCGCGGCCGGATTGTAAATCGCACCGGTGTCGTTGTGGAAGCCGTGGCCGGTCCCCTTGAACAGATGGATACCGAAAGTGACGCGGGCCGCCACCAGAGCGGTGGCCAGTTCGGGAATCCGCGCCGCCTGATTGCGATCGGTGTCGGAAAAGATGCACAGCATGGGCGTCGTCACGTTGGCGGCATCGGGCAGCGGATTGGGAGGAGTTCCGTAGTAGGGAACGGCCGCCTGCAACTCCATCTTGTTGAAGACGGCATGAAAGATGTTGCCGCCGCCGGCGCAGAACCCGGTGGCGCCGATGCGGTCGCCCACCACGAAGTCGAGAGTCTTCAAATACGCGAGTCCAGCGGCGAGATCGTCGAAACGCTCTTGCTGCACCGTACGCCCGTAGGCCTGGGTGCGGACCGTGTCGTTTTCGAACATTTCGGTACCGCCCTGGCGCGAAAGCAGATCGATGCCCAAGGCCACGAAGCCCGCTTTGGCCGCGCGCCGGGTGACGTCGCGAATATGTTCCACCAGTCCGCGATTTTCGTGGAGCACGATCACCGCCGGCTGCGGCTCGGCCTGCCCGGCCGGTCTCGCCAGCAGCGCCTTGACGCCGCCCGCGGCGCTTGGATAGGTGACGTTCTCCCATTGAATCGCCTCATCGGATTCAGCGACTTTAACGTCTTCCGGACATCTCTGTTCAACCACCTGCCCGAGCCCCGCGGTTTCAAGCGCCACCATGGCGGCGCCGGTACCGCCGAGCAGTCTGGCCAGACGCCGCACCACGTCTCGCCGGTTGAGCCCGCCATCGATGTAAAGGTGGATCAGGCTTTCGGCCTTCTCTTCCTTGGTATTTGGAGTGGAAAATTCTTCTCTCATGGTAACTAACCCTCGCTGACCGGGTAGTGTATCAGAACACCGGATTGCTGGAACTCCGCCTAACTCCACCACGGACAGTTGCGGCAGCCGGCCAGCACGATCAGCCACGATTCGATGGCGAAGGCGGCGGCATCGAGACTCACGCCATCCACGCCGCCCAGGCGCGCCTCAAGCCAGTTCCGCAGCAGCAGAGCCGCGAAGACGGAAGCGGCCACGAGCACCAGGGCCAGTTTCACGCCCGGAAGAAACGCCAACCCGGCGGCGAGGAGAACGGCGGGAATCGCGTCCCTGGCGCGCCAACGATCCGACAACCCGTCGCAAGGCCGCGTCGTGTAGGCGATGGCAACCTTGGCGCCGCGGGCCAGCGCCAGACAAGCCGCCAATTCGAGCGCCGGACTGGCCGGCAGGCGCATCACCGACTGCCAGCGCACCAATAGCAGAAACACCAGCGTGACGATGCCAATGCGCCCGGCGACGGCGTTTTCGGGCCTAAGCCCTTCCGCCGCGCTCCACAAGGCGAGCACCAGCAGCGAGCTCAGCGCGCTGCCAAACAGCGGATCGAGGAAAGACAGAACGTGCGCGCCGGCCCATCCCAGTGCGGCTCCTGCCAGCGGCAGCGCCGCCACCGGGATACGATCCATCGCGCCGCTAGGCCTGCAGCCCGGCGTCGCCGTTGTAGGTGACGGCGGCGGTTGGCGCATGCAGGATCTGCGTCATCTCCATCTCATTGCACAGCAGATCTTTGAGCGTCACGCGCCGCAGCACGGAATCGAGCGTATCCTGCATCGTGGTCCACAGGATGCGTATCGCGCAATCGTTGGAGCGGGCGCAGATTTTCTCAAGCCCCGCATGGCGTTCGCAGAACCTCGGGCCGAAGAACCGGCCGCCCAGCGCATCCATCACCGCGCCTACGCTGATGCCGGCCGCCGGCCGCGCCAGCGTGTATCCACCCGACTGTCCCCTTACGCTGGTGACGAAGCCACCAAGCCGCAGCAGCCTCATCAGCTTGGCTACGTTCGGCACTGACAACCCTTCGGCGCGGCTTATTTCGGGAATACTTAGGCTTTCCCCATCCTTCAGCCTGGCCATATGCAGGAGGCAGCGAAGGCCGTACTCCTCCTGAGAGCTGAGTTTCATGACTATATTGTATGCCTAACAGGCAGCGTCAAATGACACTGGTTTCCTGCCACGGGCCAAAGACGTCCAGGAAAGCGCCGCAGATTTCGCCCACCGTGGCGTAGGCGCGCACCGCGTCGAGGATGAACGGCATCGTATTGTCGCGGCCTTCGGCGGCCCGTCGCAGCGCTTCGAGCGCCCTGGTGGTGCGCGCCCCATCGCGATTCCGCCGCAGCGCCGCCAGCTTTTCCCGCTGCCGTTCCGCGGTGGCCTGACCGATCCGCAGCAGGTCGATTCGCTCCTGCCCTTCCGCCTGGAACTTATTCACTCCGACGATGACGGCTTCCCCATCTTCCACCTGCCGCTGATATCGGAAGCTCGCGTCGGCGATCTCGCGCTGCGGGAATCCCCGCTCGATGGCCGGAATCATGCCGCCCATTTCGTCGATGCGGCGGATGTAATCGGCGGCTTGCTTCTCCACTTCACCGGTCAGCGCTTCCAGGTAATAACTCCCGCCCAGCGGATCGGGCACGGCGGGCACGCCGCTTTCGTGGGCGATCACCTGCTGCGTGCGCAGAGCGAGCGTAACGGCATGCTCGCCCGGCAGCGCATAGGCTTCATCAAGGGAGTTGGTGTGCAGCGACTGCGTGCCGCCCAGCACGCCCGCCAGTGCCTGAATGGCCGTGCGAATCACGTTGTTGTAAGGCTGCTGCCAGGTGAGCGAACATCCGGCCGTCTGCGTGTGGAAGCGCATCTTCCAACTGCGCTCCTCACGGGCTCCGTAACGATCGCGCATGATGTGGGCCCAAAGACGGCGCGCGGCGCGGAACTTGGCGATCTCTTCAAAGAAATCGTTATGCGAGTTGAAGAAGAAGCTCAGCCGCGGCGCGAATTCGTCCACCGGCATGCCCCGTTCGAGCGCCCAGTCGGCGTACTCGATGCCGTCGCGCAGCGTGAACGCCAACTCCTGCACCGCCGTCGAGCCTGCTTCGCGAATGTGATAGCCGCTGATCGAAACCGGATTGAAGCGCGGTGTGTGCCGCGCCGAGTATTCGATCACATCCGTCACCAGGCGCATGGAAGGGCGCGGCGGATAGAGATATTCCTTCTGCGCGATGTATTCCTTCAGGATGTCGTTCTGGAGAGTGCCTGAGAGCGCGGCCTTATCGGCGCCCTGCTTTTGGGCCACCGCCAGATAGAGCGCATAGAGCACCGGCGCCGGCGAGTTGATGGTCATCGACACGGTGACATCGCCGAGCGAGATGCCGTCAAACAGCGTCTCCATGTCTTCGAGCGAACTGATAGCCACGCCGCACTTGCCGACCTCACCCTCGGCCGTCGGGTGATCGGCATCGACGCCCATCAGCGTCGGCAGATCGAAGGCCACCGATAGTCCCGTCTGCCCTTGTTCGAGCAGATACCGGTAGCGCCGGTTGGTCTCTTCGGGCGTGGCGAAGCCGGAGAATTGGCGCATGGTCCAGAGCCGGCCCTGGTACATGGTGCGGTGAATGCCGCGCGTGTAGGGAAATTCGCCGGGCGGAGGCGGAGCTTCGGGGGCGTGCTCCGGGCCGTAGCAAGGTTCAAGCGGAAGGCCGCCGAGGGTTTCAAACCGCCTTACGCCCGTGGCGTTGGGCTTCATGGACCGATTGTATCGTCAGACCGTGAGAACCTTGCGGATCCCGCTGGCGCGCGTCATCATCTCTTCCGCCTCTTCGTAGCGGCCGAGTTTCCAGACCACGGCGGCGTGGCGGTCGAGCGATTCGGCCACGTCTATATGGTTCTCGCCGACGCGCCGTTCGAGCATCAGCAAAGCGGTCGAGAACAGCCGGTCGGCCTCTTCGTCCTGGCCGCGATCGGCTTTGATCGACGCCAGCACTTGCGTGGCTTCGCTCAACCCGGCATCTTCGGCGGACTTGAGGATATTGACGGCCTGGCGGGCCATGCGCTCGGCTTCGTGGTAGCGGCGCAGCCCACTAAGCGAATCGGCCAGGTGGAACAGCACGTGCCCGATCTTGGGATGGCCGGTGGGCATGGTGCGCTCGTAGACTTCGAGCGTCCGCTGGTAGCAGTCGACAGCCCTGGCGCGTTGACCGCAATCGGCGTAAACGGTACCGAGCAGACTAAGGTAAGGCGTCACGGCCAGGGAGGCCGGCCCGGTGAGGGTTTCCTGAGTGTGGAGCGCGCGCTCGAGCGTTTCGATCGCCGCTAGGCAGTTGCCGGATTTGCGCTGCGCATTGCCGAGTTCCAGCACCAGTTGCGACACGCTGACGCTTTCGGGCCCCTCGATGCTGAGATATCCGCGCAAGGCGGCTTGATAGACCGGCACGGCCGACTCATAGCGGCTCTGACGGAACAGCAGGCGCGAGAAGATCCACTGCAGGTGGGCGAGTTCGCCCGGCTTATCGTGCAGCCGCTGATCCATGACGTGCAGCGCGCGGGCGATCGTTTTCTCCGCCGCACCGATGGCTCCGCGTTCAAACTGCGCCTCGGCCAGCAGTTCGAAGGCGTCGGGAATGAGGTAGGCCTCCGGGTTCAGCGGAGTTTGCAGCAGGGTGAGCGCCTGCCGTGCATGCAGCTCGGCACTTTCATGCTCTTTGAGAAGGAAATAGAATCCCGCCAGCCGGAAGCGCGCCCGGCCGGCGGCGGCCTCGCGTTTTCCGCGCACGCGTTCGGCGGTGTCGACCAGCCGCAGAAGAATCCGCTCGGCTACGTCGTAGCGGCCGTCCTTGACTTCGGTCAGCGCTTCGATTTCCAGCAACTGGCACAGCGTGCCGGCCGGCAGCCATCCACGAATCCAGCCTGAGAGCCGTCGCGGTGCCCTTCGAGCGATCGCCGCCAACAGGGCCATGGCTTAGGAATTCACCTCGGCCCACTTGCGGCGAATTTCCTCGGCGCGATCGTTCATCGCCTTGGCCTCATCGAATTCGCCCAGCCTCTTTTTGATGGTGGCGTGCTTTTCCAGATACTCGGCGACCTCCAGATTCTCTTCGCCCACCGACTGGCGCAGGCTGAGCAGGGCGTTGCGGAAATACTCGTCGGCGCCCACATGCTCGCCGCATTCGAATTTGATCTGCGCGAGGATTTCAAGCGTGGCGTGGCGCCGGCTGTCGTCGGCCCGTTCCTGAATCGACAAGGCGCGCGAAGCCGCCGCCTGCGCATCGTCGTAGCGGCGCAGTTTGCGCAGGACATCGGCATGAAGGGCGAGCGTCGCGCCCACCTCGGCGTGATCGGCGCCCAATTTTTCCTGCCTCAATTTCACCGCGCGTCCGAGCAGATCGGCGGCGGAGTTGTAGTTGCCGGCGAAGGTGTCGGCTACCGCCAGTGCATCGAGAAACGGCGCCGATTCGGAAGAATCGGGTCCATGAAAACGCTCGATCCACGTCAGCCCGCGCTTCAGAGCAGGGCTCGCGTCCACGTGCCGCCCGGCCCGAATCATCGTGATACCGAGCTTCAACAACAGATGCGGCGTGGCCGCCGCCGGTCCCGCCGCGCCCAGCTTGTCGTGGATCCCGATCGACTGCTGCAGATAGGAGATGGCATCGGCGTCGCGGCCGCGGGTGGCCAGAAAATCGCCGATTTCGCCCAGCCGCTTCGCCGTTTCGACCGACCGTTCCCCATGCCGGCCGCGCACAAACTCGAGCGACCGGTGCAGATTCTCTTCGGCCTTCGGCACTTCGCCGCGGTGCAGGTTCACCTCATTCATCACATCGAGCGCCTCGGGGAACAGGTGCGTGTGCGGATTCGAGCGCGCCTCCAGCAGGATGGACGCCTCCGCCGCGAACTGCTCGGCGTCATCCCACTTGCGCTGACGCGCGTGTACCTTGCCGAGATTCAGCAGGGCTAGCGCGAGCGGGCCTTCCCTGTCTTCGCGCAGCTTCATCGCCCGGTCGTAGGCGGCGTAAAAATATTTCTCGGCCGCCTCCAGTTGACCCGCTTTCAGAGCGGCTTCGCCCTCCAACTGGTCGTCGTCCATCGCCTGGCGCGATGTCATCAGAAGATGCTTCCGGCGGCTGGCGATGAGGTATCCGAGGATGCCCAAAGCCACGACTGCAACCATCTGTACGGGCGTGAGAAATTCCATAGCACCGAGCCGCCGATTTACGCTGCTTACCCTACCTTGATCGGCGCGGTGTGGATTGCGCTTTAGGTGCGCAAAGGGGGGCGTCGTTAGCGCAGTTGCGATTCGGGTATTTCGCAGGTGGAACCGGGGAAGATCCGGTACCGGTTCCGCGCCACCCAATCGTAGGCCGCCACGCCCAGCGGATTGCTGAGCGGAGAGAACAGGAACAGCACCGCAGCCACGACCAGGCGGCGCCAGGTGGGCGAGGGTTCAGGCGCCGCGGCGATCGCCGCGCACACCACGAACCAGAAAACGGGCAAGTAAAACAGCATATGGCGGAAGGCGTGATAGCCCTCCAGTACCTTGCCGCGCGCGGTCACAAGCTGCAGGCGCCGTTGGGCGGCTTCCTCGGTGATGCCATGAAGGGCCCCTTGCCCCGATTGATACGGCCACCAGGCGAAAGCCTTATCGAAATCCACCCGTTCCACCCACTGTTTGCTCCACTCGCAAAAGCCGCAGCTTCCATCCCAGATCACCGTCAGCGGTTTTGGCGGCCAGATCAGGAACGCCGCCATCGCCGCCTGCATGCCGTAAAAGAACATGGTGAAGGTGGTGCCGGTGAACAGCAGAAAGCCCGATTGCAACAGGACGCTGACGACCACTCCGTATCCGTTCAGGGGACGAAGCGCCAGACACACGGCGGCAGTCAACTCAAGCGCGATCGTCATCCAGCACATCAGCTTGCCGAGCGCCAGCGGCGGCAGCAGGCTCTGCAGGTAAATGTAGACCGGCTGTTCGAGCCGCGCCATGGCCCAGTTGTCGAAGAACTGGCCGCTATGCCAGTCCGGATCGAGCGCTTTGTTCAACCCCGCGCCAAGGTAAACCAGCGCCACCTGCCAGCGCAGGAACTTCGGTTCGGCCCCAGCCACATGGAGCCCGGCCAGAATCAGCATCAACGCGCAGAAGGTCTTATTGTTGCCGTAGTAGGCACGCGAGCTCAGCACTCCCAGCAGCATGGAACCGCCGAGCGTAAAACTGGCGAAACGAACCCACCGGTTGAACAGCAGCGCGACCGCCGAGACCAGGAACACCGCGCGCAGCACGGCTTGAAACATCCTGCCCGGCATCAGTTCATCGAGCCCGGGCACGAACGGCAGAAACGGATCGGGCAGCAGCCGTTGATGATTGGTGAGCAGCAGCGCGAGCGCGATGAGCTTGGCCATCATCAGCACGTTCGGCGGCAGCGCCGTGCCGGAGCATCGCAACGGATTCAGGGATGCGGGTATTGCCATGTCCGCTCGTCTTTCCCGTTGATGCGGTAGGTCATCGTGATGGCCGCTTTGTCCGCCGCTTTCCGCTCCACTCCTTCCAGGATATCCACCAGATTCTGAATGCTGCGGTTGTCGGTGCCCACGGCCGGACGCCGATACCGCTGGCGGATCTCGGCGGGTGTCAGCGCGCGTCCGTTCACGGCGACTTGCAGACGGTAATCGGTCTGCATGTCAAACGGCGCCCAACAGAAGTAGCGGGCCGGAGTGAATCGCGCGTAGACCACCGTCACGACTTGCGCGACAAGAATGAAACCGGCCGCGCCGCGGAGAATCCATTGCATGGCGGTTCCCCATCATATACCCTACGAAGCGCCATGTCCGATTCCATCAAATACAACCTGGATGAATCCCGGCTTCCCAGGTTCTGGTACAACATCGCCGCCGATCTGCCTACACCAGCGCCGCCGGTTCTGCATCCGGGTACGCTCGCTCCGGTAGGGCCGGACGATCTGGCGCCGCTGTTTCCCATGAGCCTGATCCTGCAGGAAGTGGCGGCCGAACGTGAGATCGCCATCCCCGAACCGGTTCGCGACGTCTACCGGCAGTGGCGGCCTTCGCCGCTGTTCCGGGCGCGCCGGCTTGAGCGGGCGCTCGATACACCGGCTCGCATTTATTACAAATGGGAAGGAGTGAGCCCGGCCGGCAGCCATAAGCCGAACACGGCGGTGCCGCAGGCGTTTTACAACCGGGAAGCCGGCGTGACGAACATTTCCACCGAAACCGGCGCCGGGCAATGGGGCTCGTCGCTCGCTTTCGCCGGCGCGCTGTTCGGCATCAACGTTACCGTCTACATGGTGCGCGTGTCCTACGATCAGAAGCCGTACCGGCGGGCGCTAATGGAAACCTACGGCGCCCGGTGCGTGGCTTCGCCATCGATGGAAACGGCTTCGGGACGGGCGGTGCTCGAACGCAACGCCAATCATCCGGGCAGTCTCGGAATCGCGATTTCAGAAGCCGTGGAAGTGGCGGCGCAGCGGGACGACACCAAGTACGCACTCGGTTCGGTGTTGAACCATGTGCTGCTGCATCAGACCGTGATCGGCATCGAGGCGATGGAGCAGATGGCCATGGCGGGCGACGATCCCGATATCGTCGTCGGCTGCACCGGCGGCGGATCGAATTTCGCAGGGATCGCCTTTCCGTTTCTGGGCGCGCAACTGCGGGGCGGACGCAAACGGCGGATCGTCGCGGTGGAGCCCGCCGCCTGCCCCAGCCTCACGCGCGGACGCTATGCCTACGACTTCGGCGACACCGGCCATCTCACGCCGCTGACGAAGATGCACACGCTCGGTTCCACTTTCACGCCGCCGGGATTTCACGCCGGCGGTCTCCGCTATCACGGCATGGCGCCGCTGGTGAGCCATCTGAAGGAGCTGGGCTTGATCGAGGCGCGCGCCTATCAGCAACTGGCGGTGTTCGAGGCGGGCGTGCAGTTTGCGCGAGCCGAAGGGATTCTACCGGCGCCCGAGGCCAATCACGCCGTGCGTGCCGTCATCGACGAGGCGCTCGAATGCAAAAAGCAGGGCACCAGCCGCGTCATTCTTTTCAATCTCTGCGGGCACGGCCACTTCGACATGCAGGCCTACATCGATTACTTCGCCGGCAAGTTGAAGGACCTGGCGTACGAAGAATCGGAATTGGCGATGGCACTGGCGGGGTTGCCGAGCGTTCCGGCGTAAAGGCCTGTGGTACACCTCAAAGGATGCCTCACCTCGCTCGTGCCGCATGGCTTCAGGCACCGCAGGCGCCTGTCACCGTCGCCGATTATCCGGTCGCCGATCCCGGTCCCGGCGAGGCGCTGGTGAGGATGGAAGCCTGCGGCATCTGCCACTCGGACGTGATGATCGCCGGGCTGCAGTCGCTGCCGCTGTCGCCGGTGGTGTTGGGGCATGAGGGCATCGGCATCGTGGAGTCGGTGGGAGACGGCGTGGAGAATCTGGCGGCGGGCGATCGCGTCGGCATCACCTACTTCGCGTCGGCCTGCGGTGCCTGCGACGCCTGCCAATCGGGCCAGGAACGCTTCTGCGCCAAGCAGCACAATCACGGCTACACCCGCCACGGAGCGTTGGCGACGCGGACCGTAGTGGCCGCGGGAAGCCTCATTCGCGTGCCGGAAACTTTGTCCGCCGAAGAAGCGGCTCCCTTGTGCTGCGCCGGATGGACCGCCTACGGCGCCCTGCGCGAAGCGGCCGTGGCGAGCGGGCAACTGGTGGCTCTATTCGGCATGGGAGGCCTGGGACATCTGGCGCTGCAATACGCCCGGCACATGGGCGTGAGAACGGCCGCCGTGGACGTATCGGAGGAGAAGCTCGCGCTGGCGCGCAAGCTGGGGGCGGAAGCAGCGGTGCGTCCCGAAGACGCGCGGCAGGCGATCTTGAAAGAACGCGGAGGCGCCGATGCCGCCATCGTCTTCACCGCCTCGGCCGATGCCGTGCCGGCGGCCTTTTCCTGCCTCAAGCGGCGCGGCAGCCTGATTCTGGTGGGTCTCACCGGCGATAAGTATTCCCTCACGCTGGCGGAAACGGTGATCAAGGGGATCCGCATTCAAGGCAGCTATCTGGGAACTCGCGCCGATCTGGAGGCCGTGTTCGGCCTGGCCGCCCGCGGCGCCGCGCGGCCGGAGGTGACGGTATATCCGCTCGACGAGGCGCCGGCACTGATTCAGCGGTTGAAGGAAAACCGCATCACCGGCAGGGCCGTGGTGAGATTCTAACCGCGCGCCGTACTGATACACTTTGATGTTTGCGCTATGAGTGAGAACGTCTACTCCCCGACCCCGGAATTTTCGAGCCGCGCCCACGTGCCGTCGATGGACGCCTACCGCGCGCTCTATGAGCAGGCCAAGGAAGACCCCGAACGTTTCTGGGGCGAACTGGCCGAAAAAGAGCTGTTCTGGTTCGAAAAGTGGAAGCACGTTTTCGAATGGAACCCGCCGTTTGTGAAATGGTTCGCCGGCGGCGTCACCAACGCCTGCTACAACTGCGTCGACCGCCACCTGACGACGGCGCGGAAAAACAAGGTCGCCATTTTGTGGGAAGGCGAGCCCGGCGATCAGCGCATGATCAGCTACCAGGAACTGCACCGGCTGGTGAGCCGCTTTGCGAACGCGCTCAAGGAACGCGGCCTGAAAAAGGGCGACCGGGCCATTATCTACATGCCGATGGTGCCGGAGGCGGCGGTGGCGATGCTCGCCTGCGCACGGCTCGGCATCACCCATAGCGTCGTATTCGGCGGCTTCTCGGCCGAAGCGCTGAAGGCGCGCATTCAGGATCTCGAAGCCGCGGTGGTCATCACGGCCGATGGCGGATGGCGGCGCGGCAAGGAAGTCCGCCTCAAGGATGCGGTGGACCAGAGCCTCGCCGACTGCCCGACCATCCACAGCGTAGTCGTTTTGAAGCGCACCGGCTCGAACGTCAACATGCAGGCGGGCCGCGATTGCTGGTGGCATGAGCTAGAAGCGAACTTGAGCGAAGTCTGCCCGGCCGAGCCGCTCGATTCCGAGCATCCGCTGTACGTGCTGTACACTTCGGGCACCACCGGAAAGCCCAAGGGCATCCTGCACACCACCGGCGGGTATCTGCTGCAGGCCACGATGACGATGAAGTGGGTCTTCGATCTGCGCGAGGAAGACACTTATTGGTGCACCGCCGATATCGGCTGGGTGACCGGCCACAGCTACATCGTATATGGACCGCTGGCGGCCGGAGCGACGACGGTAATGTACGAAGGCGCGCCCGATTTTCCGGCGTTTGACCGCTTCTGGCGTATCGTCGAAAAATTCAAGGTCAATATCTTTTACACGTCGCCGACTGCGATCCGCGCGCTTTTGCGGCAAGGCGAGCAGTGGCCGAAGATGCACGATCTCACGAGCCTGCGCCTGCTTGGCAGCGTCGGCGAGCCGATCAATCCGGCGGCGTGGGAATGGTATCACCGCGTCATTGGAGGCGGCCGGTGCCCGATCGTCGACACGTGGTGGCAGACCGAGACGGGCGCGATTCTAATCGCCCCCATGCCGGGCGCGGTACCGCTCAAGCCGGGTTCAGGCACACTGCCGATGCCGGGCGTGCTGCCGGAAATCGTCGATCTGGCCGGCAAGCCGGTGGAAGACGGCAAAGAGGGCTTCCTGATTCTGCGGCGTCCGTGGCCGAGCATGCTGCGCAATATCTGGGGCGATCCGAAACGCTACGAGGAACAGTATTGGGGCCGCGTGGAAGGCGTCTATTTCACCGGCGACGCGGCGCGCAAGGACAAAGATGGCTACTACTGGGTGCTCGGCCGCGTGGACGACGTGATGAACGTCAGCGGCCACCGCTTGAGCACGATGGAAATCGAATCGGCACTGGTGCGCCATCCGGCCGTGGCCGAGGCCGCCGTGGTGGGCAAGCCGCACGAGATCACCGGCCAGGCGGTGTGCTGCTTCGTCACGCTCAAGAAGGGCGACTTCGATCACGACAAGCTGGGCCTGGAACTGCGGCATTGGGTGGGCAAGGAAATCGGTGCGTTTGCGCGGCCCGAAGAGATCCGCTTCACCGAGGCGCTGCCCAAAACGCGCAGCGGCAAGATCATGCGCCGGCTGTTGCGCGAGATCGTGACCAGCCACACCGTTTCCGGCGACGTCACGACGCTTGAAGACATGGGCGTCATCACGCGCCTGGCCTCGCAACACGATGACGATTGACCGGCGTGTGTGGTAGCCTCTACAAATTGGGGCGCCATGCGCTTCCCGGACCTTCTCCTCGATGACATTTCGCTCACTTTTCAGTCTGTTTTCGTCCGATCTGGCGATCGACCTTGGCACCGCCAACACACTTGTGTTCGCCAAGGGCAAAGGCATCGTCGTCAATGAACCCTCCATCGTCGCCATCAACAAAACCACCGGCGAAGTGGAAGCGGTTGGCAAAGAAGCCAAGGACATGGTGGGCCGCACGCCGGGCAACATCGTCGCCATTCGTCCGATGAAAGACGGCGTCATCGCCGACTTCAAAGTGACCGAGCGCATGCTGAATTATTTCATTCAGAAGGCGCATGGCCGCAAGATGCTGGTGCATCCGCGCATCATCATCGGCGTGCCCAGCGAAATCACGCAGGTGGAAAAGCGCGCCGTCATCGACTCGGCGCATCGCGCCAAAGCGAGCGAAGTGCACCTGGTGGAACAGGCCATGGTGGCCGCCATCGGCGCCGGTCTTCCCATCACCGAGCCTTCGGGCAACATGGTGGTGGATATTGGCGGCGGCACCACCGACGTCGCGGTCATTTCGCTTTCGGGCATCGTCTATTCGCGCTCGGTGCGCGTCGCCGGCAATGAGATGGACGACGCCATCATGAGCTTCCTCAAGCGCAAGTACAATCTGCTGATCGGTGAGCGCACCGCCGAACTCATCAAGATTCAGATCGGTTCGGCCTATCCGCTAGACCGGCCGTTGAGCATCGAGATCAAGGGCCGCAACCTGATTGAAGGAATTCCGCGCACGGTGACGGTAGACGATACCGAGATCCGCGAGGCGCTGTCGGAATGCATCGCCACTATCATGAACGCGGTGCGCGTCGCGCTGGAACGGACGCCGCCGGAGTTGAGCGCCGACATCAGCGACCGTGGCATAGTACTCACCGGCGGCGGTGCCCTCATTAAGAATTTAGACCGGCGCATAAGGGAGGAGACCGGGCTGCCGGTATCGATCGCCGACGATCCTCTGGCATCGGTTGTACTTGGGACAGGCAAAATGTTGACTGACTTCAAGTTGTTGCGACGCATCGCCATCGATTAGGGTAGAATTGGTGGGGCGGTATGGACTTCATACTCAGTCGCTACCGGAACTTGACGCTGCTGCTGGCGGTGATCGCCGTACAGCTACTTCTAGTCGCCTATCAAGTCAAAAGCAATCAGGATATCCGTCTGATCCGTGTGTGGTCGGTCAACGGAATCACCACCATTGCGAAGGTGGTGGAGGGCGTGCGCGCGGGCACCATCGGATTCTTTCACGACTACTTCATTCTGCTGAATGCGCGCGAAGAAAATCGCCGGCTGAAGGATGAAGTCGCCAAGCTCAAGCTGGACAATCAGTATTTGCGCACGGAGCTTTCAACGGCCGATCGGGCCAAGGCGATGGAGGCTTTCACCACGCGCTCGGCATCGCGCACGATCGGGACGCGTATCATCGCCAATTCGACAGGCGCCAATTCAAAAGTGGTGTTTGTCGACCGCGGCAGCAAGGACGGCGTGCAGCGCGGCATGGCGGTGGTGACGCCGGACGGCATCGCGGGGAAAGTGGTGGCGGTGTTCGGTACGGCGTCGCAGGTGATGCTGATTTCCGATCCGAGCTTTGCCGCTGGCGTGATGTCGGAAAAATATCACGTGCGCGGAACGCTTAAGGGGCAGGGCCACGGGACGCTGCTCGCCGATTACGTGCCGAACGATCTGAAGGTGGAAGTGGGCGAGAAGTTTTACACCTCCGGCGACGATCGCATTTTCCCCAAGGGCATGCCGGTGGGCGAGGTGAAGTCGTTCCAGCCGGGCCGGTCCTACAAGCAGATTTTCATCACGCCTTACGCCTTCCGCACGAGCCTGGAAGAAATGTTCATCGTGCTCGACGGCGTGCACCAGCCGCTGCCGAAAGATGAGAATCTGACCTATCACATGCAGCCTGCGGCATCGGGCCAGCAGGCCGCCGGGCTCGCCAGCCCCACCGGAGCGCTCACCGACGCCGATCGCGTACGCCAGAAATACAAAAAGCCGGCCGCCGCGCCGGGCCTTTTCGACAACACGGTGCAGGCGGCGCCGCAGCCCCACCGGCCATGAGCGAATACAGCGAGCGGCTCCTCGATCTTCCTCACAAGAAGGCGATCTCGCGCTTCGGCCCGGTGGCCCTGGTGCTGGCTCCTCTGGCGGCGATTCTGTATCAGATCTACGTCGCCCGGCTGTTCGAATTCCTGGCTTTCCTGGATCTGCCGCTGCTGGTGACGGTCTATTTTTCGATCATGCAGCGTTCACCGGTGGCGGGTCTGTTCACCGGCGCGCTGATCGGCATGGTGCAGGATTCGCTCTCCCACCAGCCCATCGGAATCCTGGGGCTGGTCAAAACGCTGGTGGGCTACTTTGCGGCCTCGGCCAGCCAGAAGCTTGAAATCAGCAACCCGGTGGTGCGGTTCCTTCTGGGGTTCTTCTTCTGTTTCTTCCATCACCTGTTGTATTGGACTCTGGTGCGCGCGCTGCTCGGCCAGAATGCCGAATTCGATCCCGGTCGCGAGTTGCTGCTGGCGTTGTTGAACGCCTTCGTTTCGATACCGTTTTTCCTGCTCCTCGATAAACTGAGAGTGAAAGGCTAAAGGCTCCCCATTGCCGCCCGTCGACTTTCAGCATCAGGAAGAGATCAAGGAACGCGAAGCTCAGTTCCTGCTGCGCGAGGATCTGAAAGTCGCGGCGGTCAAGATCGACGCTTCGCAGTACCTGATTTTCGGCGTCTTCCTGTTCCTGCTTTCGGGCTTCTGGGAGTTGCAGGTTCACCGTCCCGACTACTACAGCGAAGCGGCGCAGAAAAATCACATCAAGGCGCTTCCTATAATGGCGCCGCGCGGCAAACTGCTCGACCGCGATGGGAGGGTGATTGTCGACAATACGCCGGTTTTCACCGCCATGCTGTCGCGCGAAACGCTGAAGGAAGAGCACCTGCCGCCGATCGCCGAAGGCTTGGGGCTCGATCTCGAGGAATTGAAACAGCGGCTGCAGCGGTTCGAAAAACGGCCCAAGTACGAGCCGGTGGTGATTAAGGAGAAGCTGACGCAGGCCGAGCTCAGTTTCGTCGAATCGCATCGCGACAGCGAAACCTTTCCCGAGCTCGATCTGATCGAATCGCAGATCCGGCAATATCCGCAGGACGGCGTGGCGGCGCATGTGGCCGGCTACGTCGGCGAAATCAGCGACCCGGAACTCGATACGGCCGAGTACGCCCGCTTCAAACCCGGCGACGTGGTGGGAAAATCGGGCATCGAAAAGCAGTACAACGACTGGCTGACGGGCGTGGACGGCAAGCGGCAGGTGGTGGTCAACAACCGCGGCCGTGAAATTCGCGAGTTGGGCAAACAGCAGGCGGTACCGGGAAAGAACCTGACGCTCACCATCGATCTCGATTTGCAGGTGGTGGGCGAAATCGCGCTCGAAGGAAAGCGCGGCGCCGTGGTGGCGCTCGATCCGCGCAATGGCGAAGTGCTCGCCCTCGCTTCGAGTCCCACCTATGACGCCAACCGCTTCGCCGAGCGTCTGCAATCGGAGGAATGGAAGGCGATGCTGGCCGATCCGGACAAGCCGATGTTGAACCGGGCGATCCAGGCGCAATTCGCGCCCGGTTCGACGTTCAAGCCGATTGTGGCCCTGGCGGCGCTTGAGACGCATTCGATCGAGGATAATTTCGGCGTGCGGTGCGGCGGCGGCGCGACGTTCTACGGCCGCTACACGCGCTGCCACAAGGTTCACGGCGGAGTCCAGTTCCGCGACGCAATGGCGCTGTCGTGCGACGTTTTTTTCTACACGGCGGGCGACCGTACCGGGATCGACAACATCGCCAAGTACGCCCAGACGGCGGGCTTCGGCAAGAAGACCGGCATCGACCTTGGCGGGGAGACCGACGGCGTGCTTCCCTCCCCCAGTTGGAAGGCGCGCGTCCGGCGCGAGCGCTGGTACGCCGGTGAGACCATCAACGTCTCGATCGGACAGGGCGCGCTGGCGGTGACGCCTATTCAATTGGCTTACACCATCGGCGGGATGGTGGTGGGCGGCGCCTGGCACAAGCCGCGCCTGACCAACGACGCCGGCCGGGGGGGCGACCGCATCGCACCGCGCCGGGCGGTGCTGCAGGCGGAAAACGTGGCGCGCATCATCGACGGCATGTATGGCGCGGTGCACGGCGGCACGGCGTCGTCGGCGCGCATTCCCGATGTGAGCATGTGCGGAAAGACGGGGACGGCGCAGATCGTATCGAACGACTTCGCCAAGGCGCGCGGCGGCGGTCTGAGGAAGGATCTGCGCGACAACGCGTGGTTTGTCGGCTTCGCTCCGCGCGAGAATCCGGAGATCGTGGTGGCGGCCTTGTTCGAAAACGGTCTGCACGGCTCAAGCGCCGCGCTGATCGTGCGCGATGTCATCAAAGCTCATTTCGAAAAGAAGACGCGGCTGCGGCAGGACGCCAAGGTGTTGTCCATGCAGCAGGTTTTGACGAGGCCACGGTAACGGCATGATCGGCTACCGGGCGTTCCGCGATTTCGACTGGGTCCTGTGGCTGGTCACTCTGGCCATCTGCGGCCTTGGTTCGCTGCAGATTTTTTCGGCCACGCGCGGCACCATCTGGAAAGGCGTCTTCACCAAGCAGTTGGCGGCGATCGCGCTGGGGCTCGCGCTGGCCTGGCTGATCAGCCGCATCGATTACCACACGCTGCTGGGGCACGCGCCGTTGTTTTATGTGGCCACGGTGGTGCTGCTGGTGGTCACGTTCTTCATCGGCGCCAAGTTCTTCGGCTCCAGGCGTTGGATACCCGTTTTCGGAGGGGTTCATCTTCAGATCTCGGAATTCGCTAAACTAATTCTGGTTCTGGTCGTGGCCCGGTACCTTTCGTCGGTTCGTAACGACCGGCTGGAGTGGAAAGACCTGGGCAAGATCGGCGGCATGGTTGGCCTTCCGATGCTGCTTGTCATGAGGCAGCCGGACTTGGGTACGTCGTTAACGTATCTGCCGATCCTGCTGGCCGGCATCTATCTAGTGGGATTGCGGTGGCAGTATTGGGCCGCGATCGCCGTCGTGGGACTGGTGCTGGTGCCAGTGGCTTGGTTCGTCTATTTGAAGGATTATCAGAAGGCCCGTCTGACGACCTTCGTGGACCCTTACCGGGATCCGAAGGGAGCCGGATACCAGGTGATCCAGTCGCAGATCGCGGTTGGCAACGGCGGGCTTTGGGGACGCGGCGTGGCCAAGGGAGATCAGACGCAGCTCCGGTTTCTGCCCGTTCCGCACACGGACTTCATCATGGCGGCGTTTGCCGAAGAGCATGGGTTCGTGGGAGTGGTTTTGGTTTTGGGTTTGTATATGCTGCTGCTGATGCAGATCGTGCAGAACGCGCGGGAAGCGCCCGACAGGGTCGGGATGTACGTCTGTATGAGCGTGGGCATGTTGCTCTTGTTTCATGTGTTGGTAAATGTCGGCATGGTGATTGGCCGCATGCCGGTAACAGGAATTCCGCTGCCGTTGATGAGCTACGGCGGCTCCAGCATTCTGACGACGTTCATGATGCTGGGATTAGTGAACAACGTCCGCTCGAGTCGATTTGTGAGTTGATGGACGGGCACGAGGTTCGCGCAAGGATTTCGGGATCGGGAAATTGAACGGTTTTTAGGAAGGTGTTTTGAGCCCTGGCTCCGCCTTCCGGGTCGATGAGAACGCGCCTGGGGAAAGCTCTTTACGATGCGCCCCGGTGGTTCGGATAACTGTTCCCGCCTTGTAAGCCCACCTCTGGGGCTCGCCTCAACAAGGAGGCGTGTATGACAAAGGAATTGGTGATCTCGGCGAACGGCCACGAAACGAAGGTGGCCCTTCTCGAAGACGATCAACTGGTGGAGATCTATTTCCAGCGCGCGAATGAATATTCGCTGGCTGGCAGCGTGCACAAGGGGCGCGTCACGCGCGTACTGCCGGGAATGCAGTCCGCCTTCGTGGACCTCGGCCTGGAACGGGACACGTTCCTCTATGTTTCCGACTTCTTCGAAGAAAGCGATGAGTACGAGAAACTGCCGGTGGATGAAAAGCCGTCCGGACGCCAGCAACAGCAGCCGAGACAGGTGACGGCCGCGCCGGTGGCGGTACCGGCTCCGGCTCCAGTGGAAGTGGCGGCGCCGGCCACGGCGGCGGCGGCTCCCCCGCCGGCATCGGGAGCGCCGGGCGAAACGCGCCGGGAAGGCAGGCCGGAACGGGGCGAACGCGGCGACCGGGGCGGCGATCGCGGTGGAGATCGTGGCGGCGACCGGAACCGCCGTGGACGCCGGCGCCGCGGACGGGGTGGACGCGGATTCCCGGAGAGCAAGTTCGCCGATGGACGGCAGGCACCCGCCGGAGCGCCGGCCGAGGAAGGCGCGTCCGTGCCCGCCGCCGTCGAACCCGTCATCGAGCCGGTCATGGCGAGGCCGGCCGAAGAGTTCGCGGTGCTGCCCGGCGAATCGCTGCGCAAGTATACCCGCCCGGCGGGCCCCGCCGATGACGCCTTGGATGCCGACGCGGCGGATCTGACGGCCGATTTCGAACCAGCCGATCTCGAAGAGGACGACATCGACGATGCCGCTCCGGAGGCGATCGAGGAGGAAGCGGTAGAAGCCGCCGCCGCCGAAGAGCCTGCCGCCGGGCTGGTGGCGGCCGTGGCCGGGCCGGTCGCCGATATCGGGTCGGTGGAGGAAGCGCTCGCCGCGATTCCCGAAGACGTGCTCGATCAGTTGCAGGCCAGGGCCGAGGCGTCGCTGTCTTCGGCTCCGGTGGTGGAGGAAGAGCCCACGGCCGGCGACGACGGTATGGACGTGGAAGAGGACGGCGTCGAAGAGGACGCGACCGAGGAAGAGTTGGCCGAGGCGGGCGACGACGAACTGAGCGAGGAAGAAATCGCCGAGGCGACTTTGGGCGTGAAGGCCCCGGCGGTGGAAGGCGAGGAGGGCCCCGAGCCACCTCTGGCTTCCATGGACAGCATCGGTTCGAGCCATCGCGAGCAGACGGCCCGTTACCGCGGACGCAGAATGCGGCGGCGGCGCGGCGGCAACGGCGCCCCCGCGGGCGAGGTGCGCACGGTGAATCGCGAAGCCGGCGCGGCGCCGCCCGAACGAAGGGAAAGGCCGGCCGGTGAACGCGCCGAGCGGGGGGAACGCAGCCCGCGCGGCGAGCGGCAGGAACGGCCCGAGCGCCAGGAACGGCCGGAACGGTCCAAGGAACGTCCGGCGCAACAGCCGCAATCGATCTCGGAGCTGCTGAAGGAAGGCCAGGAGATCGTCGTTCAGATCGCCAAGGAACCGCTGGGACAAAAGGGCGCGCGCATCACCTCGCACATCGCTCTGCCCGGCCGCTACTGCGTCTACATGCCGACGGTCGAACATCTCGGCGTCTCGCGCAAGATCGCCTCCGACGAAGAGCGCGGGCGGTTGCGCAAGATCCTGCAAAAGCACCGCGAAGGCATTCCCGGCGGGTTCATCATCCGCACGGCGGGTGAGGGCAAGACCGAAGAGCAGATCGCTTCCGACATTCAATATCTGGCGCACCTGTGGCAGGAGATCAAGCAGAAAGCCGATAACTCGAAGTCGCCGGCGCTGCTCTATCACGACGTGGCCATCGTGCAGCGGCTGCTGCGCGACCAGCTCACCGAAAGCTTCAAGGCCATCTGGGTCGATAACGAAGAACTCTATGAGAGCGTGGTGCGGTTTGTGCAGCGCATGCAGCCGAGCATGGTGCCGCGCATCAAGCTTTATACGAGAACGGTGCCGATCTTCGATTCCTTCAACATCACCGGCGAACTGGAAAAGGCTCTCCGGCCGAAGGTATGGCTCAAGTCGGGCGGCTACATCGTCATCAACCAGACCGAGGCGCTGGTGGCCATCGACATCAACACCGGCAAGTACGTGGGCAAGTCGAACCGTCTGGAAGACACGATCGTCAAAACCAACGTGGACGCCTGCAAGGAGATCGTGCGGCAGATCCGGCTGCGCGACCTGGGCGGCATTATCGTGGTCGATTTCATCGACATGGACGAGCGCAAGAATCGCATGAAGGTGATGCAGGCGCTCGAAGAAGCCATTCGCGGCGATCGCGCGCCTAACAAAATCATTCCGTTCAACGAATTCGGCCTGGTGGCGATCACCCGTAAGCGCGTCAAGCAGAGCCTGGAGCGGGCGCTGTGTTCCTCCTGCCCCACCTGCGAAGGGTCGGGCTGGGTGAAGAGCGTCCAGACCGTAGTGGGCGAGATTCTGGTGGAAGCCACCAAGTACGCCCCGCACGTGGACGGTAAAGAAGTCATGCTGCGCGTCCACCCGGCGGTGGCGGCGCAGTTGAAATCGAAAGACACCAGCTACCTCGAGGAACTGGAGGGGCTGTTCAAGCGGCCCGTCCTGATTACCTCCGATGAGCGGCTGCATCCGGAGAAGTTCGACCTGGCCTGATATGCGCGTGCGGGAACTGGCCGATTGGCTCGGCTGCACCTACGAAGGCGATGGCGAGCGCGATTTGGACGGCGTCGCGCCGCTTGAGTCGGCTGGTGCGTCTCAGGTTTCCTTTCTCGGCAACCGGAAAGCGGCGGCGATGGCCGGCACTTCGGCGGCGGGATGCCTGATCGTCTGGCCCGATTACACCAATTCCACGCAACGGACCGTGATTCGCGCGTCCGATCCGCGCGGCTCCTTCGCGCGTGTGGTGGCCCGGTTTCATCCCGTATCGAGGCCCGCGCCGGGCGTGCATCCTTCGGCCGTGGTTGCGCCGGACGCCGAGATCGCCGGCGGTGTGAGCATAGGGCCAAACGCGGTCATCGCCGGGGAGGCGCGAATTGGCGAGGGATGCGCGGTGGGGGCGGGCTGCTCGATCGGCCGGCGCGTGTTGCTGGGACGCGATTCGGTGCTGCATCCGAACGTCACCGTCTACGACGACGTCGATATCGGTGAGCGCGCGATTCTGCACTCCGGCTGCGTCGTCGGCGCCGATGGGTTCGGATTCGTGCTTACCGGCGGCCGTTATGAAAAATTCCCGCAGGTGGGCCGGGTGTCGATCGGCAACGACGTCGAGATTGGCGCCAACTGCTGCATCGACCGGGCGGCGCTTGGCGTGACCTGGATCGGCGACGGCGTCAAACTCGATAACATGGTGCACGTCGGGCACAACTGCCGGATCGGACGGCATGTGGTGGTGGCGGCGCAAACCGGATTTTCGGGCGGCGTAGTTGTCGAGGATTATGCCGTCATCGGCGGCCAGGTGGGCATCGGCGACAAGGCGCGCATCGAGTCGCGGGCCGTACTCGGCTCCGGCTGCGGCGTGTTGACGTCGAAGGTGGTGCGCGGCGGCGAAGTGGTTTGGGGTACGCCGGCGCGGCCTCTCAAGGAGATTCTCGAACAGCTCGCCAATCTCGCCCGTCTGCCGGCCATGCGCCAGGAGCTGGCGGCGCTGAAGCAGCAGGTGGCGCGGTTGCTCGAACGCGCCGGGTGAGGCTTCCATGCTGGTGGTGGTGGGCGGACACAGCCGGAATATCGGAAAGACGAGCGTGGCGGCGGGTCTGATCGCGGCCCTGCCCGAAGCACGCTGGCACGCCCTCAAGATCACACAGCACGGCCACAACGTCTGCCACGACGAAGGGAAGGCTTGCGGCTGCGCTCCAGGCGATCCGCTGCACCGTTTCGCGCTCGACGAGCAGACGGTCGCCGATTCGACAGACACAGGCCGGTTTCTCGCCGCCGGGGCCGCCGGGTCGTGGTGGCTGCGGACAGCGCAGGGCGATCTGGGCCACGCCTTGCCGGCGCTGAAGCGGCTGTTCAGCCGGGGCGGCAACTGGATGGTGGAATCGAACAGCCTGCTGCGGTTCTATCGCCCCGATCTGTATCTGGTGGTTCTCGACCGGTCGAAGGCGGACATGAAGGACTCGGCGCGCCGCTACCTGGACCGCGCAAGCGCCCTGATCTATGTAGACGCCGGCGCCACCGGGAAAAATCCGCCCTGGCAGGATGTGCCAAGGCGGTTCTTCGTCCACAAACCTGAATTTACGATCGTGCCGCCGGTCTATGCCGGCCCTGCTCTTGTCAGCTTCGTACGATCGGCCTTGCTCTCCGAATTGGGAAGCACCGCACGGTGACCCGGCGTACCGGTCACCGTGTAGATGCCTTCCTCCGATTAGGACTTATCGAGCGTTTGGTAACGCCGTGCCCGTCTGTTCTCTCTACTAAACCATAGAGGAGTTCGGGGCTGGTTCCCCACACAGGCGGGTTTCTCTCATTTCTGTTGTGGGGAATCGGCGGCTACCACCTTCTCGCATATCGATTGATTCCCCCGAATGAGGGGTGATATTCTAATCCCGTAGATTAGAGATTATTAAGAGGCATTTTCCATGACGCTTAACGGTATTCTGCCGGCCATCGTAACGCCACTCGATCGCGAGGGAAGATTCCGGCCCGATTCTTTCGCCAAGCTGCTCCATCGCTTCTATCAGGCCGGGGTGGATGGCGTGTACGTCTGCGGGCAGACCGGTGAGGGGATGATGCAGCCGGTGGCGCAGCGGAAACTGGTGGCCGAGGAAGCGGTGCGGAATTCGCCCGCCGGCAAGCAGGTGATTATTCACACCGGCGCCGCGTCGACCGAAGACGCGGTGGAGCTTACCTCGCATGCCTCCAGGCTCGGCGTGGCGGCGGTGAGCAGCCTGCCTCCGGCCGGTTTCTATTCCCTCAAGGAAGTGCAGGAATACTACCGGCGGCTGGCGGCCGCCTGCGACGCGCCGTTCCTGGTCTATTACTTTCCAGAGATCTGCCCGCAGATCGGCACGGCCGAGCAAATCGGCGAACTGCTGTCGATTCCAGGGGTGGTTGGTCTGAAGTACACCGATTTCGATTTCTACAAAATGATGCAGTTGAAAGAATCGGGCGCGGTGATCTACAGCGGCCGCGACGAAGTGCTGGCGGCGGGCCTGCTGATGGGAGCCGACGGCGGCATCGGCAGCACCTACAACGTCATGCCGCATCTGTACGTCGAATTGTTCCGTCTCGCCCGGGCGGGCGACTGGAACCGCGCGGTGGCGCTGCAGCGCCGGATCAACGACGGAATCCGCACTCTGCTGCGGTTCCCGCTGGTGCCGGCCATCAAGCAGGTTCTGACCTGGTCGGGCATCGACTGCGGCCACGCCGTGGCGCCCCGGAGACCGTTGACGCCGGAAGAATCGGTAAGCCTGCAGCAGGCGATGGACGCCATAGGAATGAATCGGGAATCGATGGCGGCCTAACAGGGCTAGCGTTCAAACGAAAATCTACAAAACCCGCCTAAGGGTAGTACCAGGACCAACGGACGTCCTGTATACTGGGACTTCAATCTAAGACAGCCTTGCGCCGACTATTTGGAGTCCTCTGGCCAATTTGCGTCTGCGCGCCGGTTTTTGCGCTGGATCCAGCGAGAACCCTGCGCCAGTACATCGTCACTCATTGGAATGCCGTCAATGGGTTGCCGCAGAATCAGATCGCCTCGATCGCGCAATCGCCGGACGGGGCGGTATGGGCGGCTTCGCTGGACGGCCTGGTGGCCGTTTTCGACGGCCGGCAGTGGACGCAGCCAGGCCCCTTTTTCTCGGAGCGGCTTTCTCCCGGTTACTTCGTCCCGGCCGGTGACCGGGTTCTCTTGGCGGGAGCAAACGGCGGCCTGATCGAAATCCAAGACCGTACCCATATCCGGACGCTGACGGCACCGGTGGCCGGGGGAACCGTGCGCGCGGCGGCCCGGACCGGCGACGGCCGGTTGTGGCTGTTGCGGTCGGGCGAGCTGGTCTACAGGCAAGGCGCCGGCTTTCATCCGGTGCCGCTGCCGGCGGCGCTCGGACGGCCGATCGCTCTGCTGGCGGCGCGGGACGGCGTTCTTTGGATCGGCGCGCGTTATGGGATCGCCAAGGTGCGAAACGGCGTGGTGGAGATCGCCGAACAGCCGTGGCGGACCTCCATCACCTCGCTTGCCGAGGGACTCGACGGTGCCATCTACGCCGTGGTCGAGCGCTCCCGCGTGATCGAGATCCGGGGCGGCTCGGTCACGGCGGTCGAACCGGTGGAACGGCTGCGCATGAGCCGGAGCCTGCGCATCGCGGGCCTCCACATGGACCGGCACGGCAGTCTTTGGCTGCACCTGAGCGGCGACGGCATTGCGCGTGTAGCGGGCGGCCGCATCGACGTGTTCACCGAAAAGGATGGAGTCCCGGCGACACGCCCCTCCTCCGATGCGCCGGGCTACTGGATCTGGGAAGACCGCGAGGGCACGCTGTGGTTTGGGTTGAATTTCGACGGCATCGCCACCGTGCGCGATTCGCCGGTGGTCACCCATGGCGCTCCCGAAGGGCTGACTGGCGGCGTGGTATCGGCCGTGCTCGAAGACAGCCGGGGAACCGTTTGGGCGAATGCGCAGTCCGGGCCCTTCCGCCTGATGAAGGGGACCTGGTCGGCGCTCGACTTGAAACTATCCGATCCAGGCCGCGGACGATGCCTGATGGAGGCGGCCGATGGCAGCCTTTGGATCTGTTTCGACAACGCCATCGTGCGTGTGCGCGACGGCCGGGTGGCCCACGAGATTCGCGTCGCCGCGCGGCCGCGCGCCATGGCAACCGATGAGGACGGGCAAGTTTGGATCGGCGGCGGCCAGACTGGCATTCTCGACTGGAAAGCGGCCAAGCCGTCGGTGGCGCCGGTAGCGGGCGTGTGCTCCGTCTCCCGGGGGCTGTTCAAAGCGCGCGACGGCGCGTTGTGGGTTCTTTGTGAATCGGGCTCGGCGATCCGCTATCGCGCGGGCAAGACCGAAGAGTTCAACCTCGGCCGGGATTCGCTCCAATCGATCTATCAGGACCGGCAGGGAGCCATCTGGATCGGCAAAGCGAGTTCCGGTTTGCACCGGCTTGCCGGAGGAAAAGTCACCACCTACCGCACGCGGGAATCGGAGGATCCGGACGACGTGCTGGCGATCGTCGAAGACCAACGGAGCCACCTTTGGCTGACCTCGAGTTCGGGATTGCGCCGCGTCAGCCGGCCGCAGTTGGAGGAAGTGGCCGAAGGAAAGCGCGACAAGGCCTGGTTCCAGCATTTCGACGAGTCGGCCGGGCTTCGCACACGCGATTTCAGCGCCGGCACGGGTGGCTTTCTGGCACGGGACGGCTCCATCCTGCTTCCCTCGGCGGCGGGCGTGGTGCAGGTGAACCCTGCCTTCGACTTTTCATGGCAGCCGAGTTTCGAACCGGTTCTCGACTCGGTGCAAGTCAGAGGCGCTCCCGTGACGCCCGGCGCCAGGAATGAAGTCTCGTTGCGCGCCTCCGAAAGCCGGGTCGCTTTTCACTTCTCGGTTCCGATGGTGTGGTCGCCTCATCTGCTGCACTACCAGTTGGCGGGATTTGAACCCGCCTGGCAGGCGGCGCGGGACGGCCAGCCGGCCAGTTATACCAATCTTCCGCCGGGCCGGTACCACTTTCTGGTTCGCATCTCGCCATTCGGCGGCGAGCCAGGCCAGCCCAAGCGGCTGGCGACGATAAACGTGGACGCGCCTTTTTACCGCACCGGCTGGTTTCTGGCCTTGACGGCGGTACTGCTGGCCTTGATCGGCGCGCAGATCGCACACTTCCGGGCGCGGCGCGTCCGCCAGCAAAACGAGCGGCTGGAAGCCGAGGTGCTGCAGCGCACCGATCAATTGCAGATGGCGCTTCGCAGCGAGCGGATGTCGGCGGCCGCGGCCCTGGCGCGGGAGCAGGACCTCGAACAGGTCCGTGTGCGGCTGGAAGGGGAAATCCGCCAGCGCGCCGACGTCGAACAGCAGTTGATACACGCGCAGAAGATGGAGTCGGTCGACCGGCTGGCCGGCGGCGTGGCGCACGATTTCAACAACCTGCTCACCGTGATCTTCGCCAACCTGGAACTGGCCAAGCTGTCCGAAACGCTCGACGCCGAGCAGGCCGCGCATCTGGACGAGATCGAGCAGGCGACGCGGCGCGCGGCCGATCTGACGCGCCAGTTGCTGACCTTCGCGCGGCGGCAGATCGTGGAGCCGAAGGTGGTGGACGTGAACACCATCATCACCGGGCTCGGGCGGATTCTGCGGCGCCTGGTGGGCGAAGACGTGGAACTGGTGATGATCATGGCCGCCGATCTCGGCCCGGTGAAGGTGGATCCCGGCCAGTTTGAACAGATTCTGTTGAACCTGGTGATCAACGCGCGCGACGCCATGCCGCGCGGTGGAAAGCTCACCATCGAGACGCACGCAAACGAAGATTCCGCCTCGGTGAGCGTCACCGACACGGGCATGGGCATGGACCAGGCCACCATGGATCGCATCTTCGAACCGTTTTTCACCACCAAGCGCGACGCCGGCGGCACGGGCCTGGGGCTCGCCATCTGCTACGGCATCACGCGGCAGGCGGGCGGCGACATTCGCGTGAAAAGCGAGCCCGGCAAAGGAGCCCGCTTCGAGGTCGTGTTCCCGCTGGTCGAAGGGAAAGTGGAGCAACTGCCGCAGGAGGTTTTCGGACCCTGGGCCGTCGGCGACGAGCGTATCCTGGTGGCCGAGGATGAAGACCGGGTGCGCGAACTCATCGTTCACACTCTGCGCGCGCACGGCTACCAGGTAACAGCGGCGGCAAATGGAGAGGAAGCTTTGCGCGCCCTGGAGGCGGGCGGCTGGAACTCCGACCTGGTGATCGCCGATGTCGTGATGCCGCTGATGGGCGGCCGCGAACTGGCCGACCGGCTTGCCGAGCGCCGGCCGGGCGCGCGTATCCTCTACATTTCGGGCTACACCGAAGATGCATCGTTCCACTCTCACCTGGCCGAAACGGGCCGCGATTTCCTGGCCAAGCCGTTCGCACTGGCCGGGCTGGCGCGAAAGGTCCGCCAGGTGCTCGATCGCGGCACCATGGACCGTGAGATGGCCGCCGGCGCCTGAAAAACGCTAGCATTGCTGAGAATGATCTCCCGCCGGCAGATGCTGCTCTCGCCCGCCGCGCTCCAACGCGCACGAAAGCCCAACTTCATCGTCCTGTTCACCGACGACCAGCGGTTCGATACCATCGGCGCGCTGGGCAATCCCGACATCCGCACGCCCCACATGGACCGGCTGGCGCGCCGCGGCCTCGCCTTCACGCAGGCCTCGATCATGGGCGGCACGCAGGGCGCGGTCTGTGTGCCGAGCCGCGCCATGCTGATGACCGGGCAATCCCTGTTCCATGCCGCGCGCAATACCGGAGCGACGCCGGGCGACAACACGCCGCCGCTTGAGTTCCACCTGATGCCCGAATATCTGAAACAGAATGGCTATTCCACGTTTCATACCGGCAAGTGGCACAACGGGCCCCGTCTGCACGCGCGTTGCTTTACCGGCGGCGCCGGCATTTTCTTTGGAGGTATGTCGGATCAGGAAGCGACTCCGGTGCAGGAGTTCGACCCTACCGGCGCCTACCCGAAAGAGCGCGCCCAGAAGGGCGGCAAATTTTCAAGCGAGCTGTTTACCGACGCGGCGCTGGGGTTCCTCGAAAAGCAGAAGGCCGGGCAGCCGTTCCTGCTTTATTGCGCCTATACGTCGCCGCACGACCCGCGCACGGCGCCGTCGAAGTTCGCGTCGTTGTACGATCCGGCACGGCTGAAGCTGCCGCCCAATTTTCTCCCCCAGCATCCGTTCGATAACGGCGAGTTGAAGGTCCGGGATGAACTGCTCGCGCCTTTTCCGCGAACGCCTGAAGTGGTGCGCCGCCACCTGGCCGATTACTACGCCATGGTGTCGGAAGTGGACGCGCAGATCGGGCGCGTACTCGACGCGGTGGATCGCAGCCCCTTTGCCAATGACACCTACATTATTTTCGCCGGCGACAACGGCCTGGCGGTGGGACAACACGGCCTGTTCGGCAAGCAGAATGTCTACGACCATAGCGTCCGCGTACCGCTGATCGTTTCCGGGCCGGACGTTCCGAAGGATAAGCGCACCGGCGCTTTGGCCTATCTATACGATCTGTTCCCCACCGTCTGCGAACTGGCGGGCTTGCCGGTGCCTGGGACCGTCGATGGACTCAGCCTCAAGCCGCTGTTCGACGATCCCTCGGGCCCCTTGCGCGATTCCACCTTCCACGCCTACCGCCATTTCCAGCGCGCCATCCGGACACGGGATTGGAAGCTGATCCGGTACACGCTTAACGGCAAGGAAACCTTGCAGTTGTTCCATCTGGCCAAGGATCCGTGGGAGAGAAACGATGTTTCGCGCCACCCGGCGCACGCCGCCAAGATCCGCGAGTTGAGCGCGAAGCTGATGGGCTGGCAGAAGCGCACCGGCGACCCGCTGGCGCTATAGATTTATTTTGCCGCTGGTGTAGTGGATTGCCCCGCTTTCCGGTCTTAGCAAGTGACGGACAGAGCATCCTCCATGCCCACGGCCTCGATTTGCGTCACGATCGTCACCTATAACAGCCGCCGCTACATCGCGCGCTGCCTGGAGACGGTACTGGCGCAAGAGGGAATCCGGCTCGATGTGGTGATAATCGACAATGCGTCAAGCGACGGCACCACCGCGTGTCTGGCGAGCATCGCGGACCCCAGGGTACGCATAGTACAGAACGGGAAAAATGTGGGGTTCGCCGCGGCGCAGAACCAGGCGATTGCGCTCTCTGATTCCGATTGGGTTCTCACGTTAAATCCAGACGTCCTCCTGCTCCCCGGCTTCCTTCGGCGTCTCTCGGAAGCTGGAGATGCGGACAGCCGCATTGGCTCGGTGTGTGGAAAACTGTTGGCCATCGGTCCCGGGTTTTCTCCTTACCAGGACCGACGAATCGATTCGGCAGGCATTTACTTCACACCGGCCATGCGGCATTTTGATCGTGGTTGGCATGAGCCCGACGACGGCCGCTTTGCCCATCGGGAATATGTTTTTGGCGCCACCGCCGCCGCGGCTTTGTACCGGCGGCGCATGATCGAAGACGCCGCTCTTTCCGACGGTTTCTTCGATCCCGATTTTTTCGCCTACCGGGAAGACGCCGATGTCGCCTGGCGGGCCCAGTTGCTTGGATGGCGTTGTCTGTATGAGCCGGAAGCGCTGGCCTATCACGTGCGCTCGGTGATTCCGGGAAGCCGGTCGGCGGTGCCCGCCAATCTCAACATGCACTCGGTCAAGAACCGGTTTTTGATGCGTGTGAAGAACGTCACCGGCGGTCCGTTCCGGCACTGCTTCTTCCCCGCCCTGGCGCGCGATCTGGCGGTGATCGGCGGCTGCGTGCTGCTCGAACAGCGTTCCCTGCCAGCCTTCTGGCACCTGCTGCGCCATCTGCCCAAGAGTTTGTCGAAGCGGCGCGAAATCATGAGACGCCGCAGAGTGGCGGACGAAAGCCTCGTCCGCTGGTTCAGTCCCACCCCGGTCTCAGAACCTGTACCCGAACTGGTGCTGAGAACCACGACTTCGGTCGGCTAAAGCGTTAGAAATTTTCCTCCCGGATGCCTTCCCCCGAATGGCCTCCAGGCTCGAAGTGTGTGCGGCCCGCGTCCCTTTCGACTAACAACAGCAAAGGAAACCACCAGGCGTGTCGCACTCTACGTGTGCGGCGGCGCGGCCCGTCGTCGCCGCCCGTCCGCTTTCCCGTTCGCTTTCGACGCTCGCCGCCGGCGCGGGCGTCGTTTTCTACTTCTACTATTTCGCGGTAAGCGGCCTGCTGGCCGAATTCACGCACGACGATTTGATGAACCTCACCGTATCGTGGCGGCCCACGGTGGCCGAGCATGTCCGCGACACGGCGCTGTTTTTCCGCCAGGGCGCCACCTACAGGCCGGTGGGCAGCCTGTTCTATCGCGTCCTGTTCGACGCGTTCGGGTTCCACTCCCTGCCCTATCGCATCGCCTGTTACGCGGTGATGATGGCGAATCTGTGGCTCGCCTGGCAGATCGCGTTCCGGCTCATGAGGTCGAGACGCATGGCCTTCCTCGTCACGCTGCTGTTCAGTTATCACGGCGCGCAGTGGCCGTTGTATCTGAGCACGGGATTCTGTTACGACGTGCTTTGTTTCTTCTTCTATGCCGCGGCCATGGCTTACTATTTGCGGGTGCGCCGCCACGGTCTGCCCGGGCCCGCGCAAATGGCTGTGTGGTCGGCGCTCTATATCCTGAGTCTCGGTTCGAAAGAGATCGCCGTCAGTCTGCCGGTGGTGATGCTTTGGCATGAGATGCTTTGGAACCGGCCGCGCCGCTTCAACTGGCTGTGGCGCGAAGGCCGGATGCCGATGTTGGGAGCGTTCCTCACAACCGCCTATCTGGTGGGGCGGATGACCGGTCCGGCGGCGCTTTCGAAGGTACAAGCCTATGAGCCCGATGTGCGAATCGAGGTTTTCCTCGATCGTGCGGGCCGCCTGCTCTCGGAGGCGTTCTACGATCCGCGGCCGCATCAGATGGCCGTGCTCGTGCTGCTACTGGTGGCACTGCCCGTCGTGTGCCGGTCCAAGCCGATGCGGCTCGCTTTTGTATGGATGGCGGTGGGCATTCTTCCCATCGCCTTCATCGTGCCGCGCGGATTGGCGCAGGCCTATGTACCGGCTTTCGGACTGGCGCTGTTTCTCGCATCGGCCGTCAAGCTGCTGGTGCGTTACCTGCCACCGGTCAGCCGGTCAATCGCCGTCTACGCGGTGCTGCCCGCGGCGTTGGTTCTCTATCACTCCAAGTACGGCCCGCTCGATCACAGGCTGGCGGCGGGCGAAGGCGCGCGGATTCGAACGGCCTACGATCAGATGCAGGCGCTCAGCCCCACTTTTCCGGCGGGCGCGCGCGTTCTGTTGCTGGATGATCCTTTTCCGGAAAACGATTGGGCCACCACTTTCCTGGTCTACCTGCATTGTCTAAAGCGGGATGCGATGGTGGGCCGCGCGGCGCTGTGGGCCGAATGGGCACAGCCTGGGGAACGGCTGGCGTTCGATGTGGTCCTTTCTTATGATCGCGGCAAAATGTTGCTCTGCGATGAACGGCAATTCCAAAACGTGCCCGCGCGCGGTCTTCGCGAACGGCCTTGTATACCGGCTGGAGTGGCCTATCCGTAATGGAATCCGTTACCCTCAAAGGCTAATATTGACAACCATCACGAAATGATTGTCTAATTCGGTCTGGCCGCTGCGCGTGTTGCGGCGGCCGGGGGTAGATTCCTTAATGAAAAATCTGCTGACAGTGCTGGCGGGCCTGATCGCGCTTGGCCTGCTGACTTTTTTCTGCGCCAATCGAAGCCGGCCCGATATCGAGGCCGACCTTGGCGGACAGTCTCAGACGATGCTGGCCGGCATGGGGCTTGGCGCCGCCAAAGCCTCGCCGGAAGGACAGATCGTCACGCTGACCGGCGAGGTGCCGGATGAAGCCGCGCGTCTCAAAGCGGCCCGCGACGCCTATAACATCTGGGGCGTGTCGGAAGTTCGGAACCTGCTGGTGGTGAAGGCGGCGGAAGCGGCGCCCATGACGCCCCGGCAGCGGCAGGAAGCGATCACCTGCCAGCAGCGGTTCGGCGGTCTGCTGCAGGAAAATATTCAATACGAAACCGGCAGCGCCGTGATCTCGGCCGGCAGCTATCCCCTGCTGAACAAACTCGCCGAAGCGGCCAAGGCCTGCCCGGACGCTCGCATCGAAGTCGGCGGCCACACCGATCCGCGGGGCACGCGAGCCTTGAACCTCACCTTGAGCAAGCAGCGGGCGGAGTCGGTGGTTGCCTATCTGGGCAAACAGGGAATCGACATTGGGCGGTTTACCGCCGTCGGCTATGGACCCGATAAACCCGTCGCCGAGAACACCACGCCGGAAGGTATGCGGAGAAATCGCCGCACTGAGTTCGCCGTGAAAGGAATCTAACCCGTGACTTACGTCCTGCAACATATTTTCGGTTGTCTGTTTGTGGCTGCCCTGATTGGCGGCATTGTCGGCTGGCTTTTGCGGCACTTCGCGGCGGCTTCGCGAATCGGCGATCTGACGGCGGAATGGGGCCGGAAGCTCGAGTTGGCCGATGCCGAGCGGGAACGGCTTTCCGGAAAGGTGAAGGAATCGGAGGCGTCGGTGGGGAGTTGGCGGACCAAGTTCGCCAACCTCGAAACCGAGCACGGCCAGATGCGTACGACGCTCGATGCGACGGCGTCGAAGCTGCCGGGTCTCGAAGCCGCTTTGGCCGGATGGGTGGCCAAATCGGCGGTTTGGGATAAGAGCAAGGTGCAGTTGGAAGCGGACTTGAAGACGTGCGGCGAGGCCCGGTCCACTTTGCAGGTGCAGGTGGGCGATCTGAATACGAAGATCGCGGCGGCGGAAGCGGCGGCGAAGAATTGGCAGGGTAAGTTCGCTTCGCTGGAAACGGCCCACGCGCAGTTGAAGACCGCGGCGGATGCGACGGCGGCAAAGATTCCCGGCTTGGAAAGTACCATCGCCGGGTGGGCCGCTAAGGCTGAGGCTTGGGACAAGACCAAGGGGGGCCTTGAAACGGATCTCAAGGCGGCGACAGCCGCGCGAGCGGCCTGGCAGGCCGACGTTGACGACATGAAGGGGAAGGTGGCGGCGACCGAACAGCGGGTGGCCGTGGCCGAAGCCGGTGTGAAGGATTGGCGGGGACGTTTTGCGGCGCTCGATTCATCGCATGCGCAACTGAAGGCCGCCGCGGAGAAGAGCGATACGGATCTCAAGGCCGCGACGGCCGCGCGAGCGGCGCTGGAGGGTCAGATCAACGATTGGCGCACCCGCTTCACCGCGCTCGAAACCTCGCATGCGCAACT
>CADEFT010000005.1:0-198036 GCA_902826685.1 uncultured Acidobacteriota bacterium | reverse complement strand
TGGCGCACCCGCTTCACCGCGCTCGAAACCTCGCATGCGCAACTCAAGGCAGCGGCGGAGAAGACCGACGCGGATCTGAAAGCCGCGACGGGCGCGAGGACGGCGCTAGAAACCCGGTTTACCGAGCTCCAAACATTGCACACCCAAGTGAAAGCCACCTCGGATCAGACCAGGTCGGAACTCGAAGCACGAATCACCGAGATGACGCGCCAGTTGTCTGCCCTCGATGCCGAGCGCGCCAAGCTGAAAGCCGATATGCGCAAAGCCGCCGACGACGACCTGATCGAGGACGCGCGCTACCAGAAAGAAATCGCCTCGTTGAAGGCCGCCGCGGACCGCGTCCCGGCGCTCGAAACCGCCATCGCCGGATGGGTGGCGAAATCCGCGCTGTGGGATCAGAGCCGGGCCTCCTACGACACCGACATCAAAGTGGCCGCCGACGCCCGTGCCAGCCTCGAAGCTCAGGTGCGCGAACTGCGGGCGGAGAGGTCGGCGGCACAGCCGATCGCGATGGCGGCGGCGGCCGGTGCCGGTTCAACCGCCGCGTCCCCCTCGCCCGACCAGGGACTGCGGCAGCGCTTCGACGCCTTCATCGTCAGGACTCAGAAGGACGGCTACGGCGACATTGAGCGCATTGAAGGAATCGGGCCGGTCTACGGCCAGAAGCTCCGCGGCATCGGTATCGCCTGGGTCAAGGATCTGCTGGCCGAGGGCGCCGCTCCGGCCGGGCGCCAGGAGATCGCCGATCAGACCGGCATCGATCGCCGGCTGATTCTGAAATGGGTGAACGCGGCGGACCTGCTGCGCCTCAACGGTGTCACGCCGGATTGGGCGGAGTTGCTCGAAGCCGCGGGCGTCGATACGGTCAAGGAACTGCGCAACCGCAACGCCGGCAACCTGGTTGGGAAGCTTGAGGAGACCAACGCCGCCAGCCATCTGGCGCGCGAAGTGCCCACGCTCGATCAGGTAACGGGCTGGATCGAGCAGGCCAAGAAGCTCGATCCGAAAGTCACGCACTGACGCCCTGGCGGTAGGCGATGCACTCTTCGAGGACGCGCCGGTATTCGTCCACCGCCACGTCGCGCTCGCAGCAGATCAGCATCAGACAGCCATCGGCGCGAAAGTTGCCATCCCATTCCATCAGGCGGCCGGCCGGCCAAGCCGCCTGATACTGGCGCATCTTGGCGTCCGGCATGCGATCGAAGTAGGCGCGCAAATTCACATCGGTTTCGTCGGATCCCGCCGGATAGGGCTGTTGCTCGAAGTTCCAGTGGGGCTGCTCGAACTCGGCCGTCATGACTTCGAGATCTTGTCCCAGGTGGTCTCTTTGCCGGTGTAAATCGCCTCGCGGCCCATGATGGCCACCAGTGTGCTTTCGGCCGCCGTGAACGCCGCGTTCTCGATCTCATTGTTCCGAATCCCGTCGATGAAGGCGTTCACCGTGTCGATGGTGATGTCGTATTTGGTCTCCACCTCTTCCACCTTGCCGGCGGAGGCGCGAAACACCTTCGTGCCGCGGCGCGACGTATTGACCCAGCCCTTCTCGCAAAGAAACGTCTCCGAGACATCCTGGAAATTGTCGCGTCCGAACTGATGGGCCGAATAGGTGAAGACCACACCGTTTTCAAACTGGTAGTTCACCGCGAGGTTGTCGAGAATGTCGCCCTTGGTGCGCATCATGCGGCTGCCATAGCCCGATGCCTTCACCGGATGGGTTCCCATGAACCAGGTGACGACGTCGAAGTTATGGCAATCCTGCTCCACGATCATGTCGCCCGACGTATCGCGATAGAAGAACCAGTTGCGCATCTTTTCTTCGCTTTCCGGGTGGCCGCTACGCAGCGGCGGGCCGCTGCCGAGCCAGGAAGCGCGAATCATCTTGATGGCCCCCAGTTCCCCGGAGCTGACGATCTGGTGAACCTTGCGGTAGTCCTTGCCGTAGCGCTGCTGGAAATCGACCGAAATGCGTTTGGTCTTATCGGCGCGCTTGGCGGCTTCGATCACGCGGCGGCAGCCTTTGGCATCGGCCCCGGCGGGCTTCTCCATGAAGATGTGCTTGCGGGCGTTCACCGCCGCTTCGAAATGTTCCGGGTGCAGGTAGACCGGCGTGGCGATGAGGACGGCGTCGACATCGGAGGCGAGCACATCCTTGTAATTCTTGTAAGCCTTGGCGCCGGAGAATTTCTTCCCGGCTGCCTCCAGCTTGTCGTCGTAGATGTCGCAGATGGCCGCCATCCGCGCAAACTCGTGCTTGGCCATCAGGCCGGCGTCGTGAGTGCCGCGGCCTCCGCAGCCGATCAAACCGACGCTCACCGCCGAATTGGCTTGAGAACCGCGCACCTGCTCTGGTTTGACGAACAGGACGCCCATCGCGCTCGCCGCGCCCGTACCAAACGACCGCCGTGACGAAAACCGGGTCATCGGATGTCCCCCTTCGCCATTCATTATAATGGTAAGTTTGCATGCTTCTGTCCATTTTGATCCCCGTTTACAATGAACGGGCGGTCGTAGAAAGCAGTCTCTCTCTCGTCCTAAAGGCGCCTCTGCCCGAGAATATGGAGCGGGAACTGATCATTGTCGACGATTGTTCGACCGACGGCACCTACGACATCCTCAAGCGCTTTGCCGAGCGCGAGCCGCAGATCCGGCTGATCCGCCACGAAATCAATCAGGGTAAGGGCGCGGCCGTGCGCACCGCCATCCAGCACGCCCGCGGCGATTTCTCGATCGTGCAGGACGCCGACCTTGAATACGACCCCAACGAATATCCCATCCTGATGAAGCCGCTGCTCGACGGCCGCGCCGATGCCGTTTTCGGCTCCCGCTACCTGGCTGGCGAGCAGATGCGCATCCTGCCGTTCTGGCACTCGATGATCAACAAGGGCCTGACGCTTCTTTCCAACGTCTTTTCCAACATCAAGCTCACCGACATGGAGACCTGCTACAAGGTCTTCCGCACCGATCTGCTCAAGAGCATCCCGGTGCGCTCCAACCGCTTCGGCTTCGAGCCCGAAATCACCATGAAGTGCGCCAAGCGCAAGCTGCGCATTTACGAAGTCCCCATCAGCTATCACGGCCGGACCTACGAAGAAGGCAAGAAGATCGGCTGGCGCGACGGCGTGAAGGCGCTGGGCGTGGTGCTGCATTTCTGGCTCGTCGACGATCTTTACGTCCAGCCTTACGGCCGCGCGTTCCTCAACAACCTGAGCGGCACGCCTCAATACCTGACCTGGATCACGCGGCTGGTGCGCCCGTTTCTGGGCGATTCGGTGCTCGAGATCGGCGCGGGTATCGGCAACCTTGCCGGCCGCCTGATGGCCAAGCGGCGGCTCTATGTCGCCACCGAGCAGGATCCGCTCTATCTGCACTCGCTGCAGAATCGCTTCCTGCGCACGCCCAACGTGCAGGTGACGACGCTCAATCCGGCCGAGCCCGGCGGCTTCAGCCAGTTCAGCGAGCCGTTCGACACGGTGCTGCTGCTCAACGTGCTCGAATATCTCGACCGGCCCGAGGAAACGCTGCGCGCCGCCGTGAACCGGTTGAGCGCGGGCGGACGCGTGGTGGTGCTGGTGCCGCAGGGCAAGGGTTTGTTCTGCAAGCTGGATGAGACGCTGGGCCACAAGCGCCGCTTCGAGCGCGCCGAAGTCGAGGGGATGCTCACCACGCTCGGCCTCACCGTCGAGCACAGTACGCAACTGGCCAAGATGGGCAGGCTCGCATGGTTCGTCTTCGGCAAGCTGCTCGGCCAGAAGCAGATCAGCAAACTGTGGCTCAAGCTGTTCGATAAGACCGTATGGTTGTGGAGCCGGGTGGAGGGCCTCATGCCCTGGCCGGGCCTCAGCCTTATCGTTGTGGCCTCGAAAAAGCGGTAAGCGGTGTACGCTCTCACGCTCGATTTTGAAGCGCGGAAAGTGACGCCGGCCGAGGCGCCGCCGCCGGTGCTGGAACGCGACGACGAGGTTCTCTTCCGCGTTCTGGAAGTCGGCTTGTGCGGCACCGACCGGTCGCTGGTGCGGTTTGAAAAAGGCCGCCCGCCCGCCAGCGGAACCAGCATGGTCGTCGGCCATGAAGCGCTCGGGCGGGTCGAACGGGTGGGACCCGCCGTCGATGGACTCGCCCCCGGCGATCTGGTGGTGCCCGTCATCCGCCGCCGATGCCCCGGCCCGTGCGCCAACTGCGACCGCGGCCGTTCCGATCTCTGCCTGACCGGGCGGTTTACCGAGCGCGGCATCCACGGCGCCGATGGTTACTTTTGCGAGTTCGCCGTCGATGCGGCGCGGCACCTGGTGCGCGTTCCGGCGGCGCTCGAATCGAGCGCGGTACTGCTCGAACCGATGAGCGTGGTCGAAAAATCGTTGGACGCCGCGTTCCGTGCTTACGAGGGCGAACCGCGAAACGCCGTCGTCATCGGAGCCGGAGCCATCGGAATTCTCACGGCGCTTGCGTTGCGGGTGCGCGGCCTTGCCGTTTCGGTGAAATCGCTCGAAGACGAAGATACCCCAAGAGTGGGGCTATTACGCCGCTGTGGGGTGGAGTACCTACGGGGGACTGCCCCCTCCGCCGATCTGATATTCGAGGCATCCGGTGCGAATGAGTCCGCTTTCGAGGCGGTAAAACTACTGGCACCTTGCGGTGTGGCCATCATTCTTGGTGCAATGAACGGTAAGGGTGAGTTTCCGTTTCGCGACCTTGTTCTGGGTAACCGGAAAGTAATCGGAATCGTGAACGCCCCGCGTCCGTTTTTCGAAGCCGCTATCGAAGACTTGCGAAGGTTCGAGCCGCAAGCGGTGGACGGGCTGATCGAAAGGCGCCGGCGCCGGCACGCGGTGGAGTCGCTGCACTCGCCGCCGCCGCCCCAGGCCGTCAAGCTGGTTCACACGTTAGAGGATTAAAGTGCATCTCAAGCAGGCCATCTGTAACGAAGCGTTTGAGAAATGGGACTTTGCCGAATCCTGCCGCGCGATGAAGAAGGCCGGATATGAGGGCATCGAGATCGCGCCGTTTACCCTCGGCGAAGATCCGGCGCTCATTCCCGCCGCGCGCCGGAGCGAAGTGCGCCGCATCATCGCGGACGAAGGCCTGCAATTTGTTGGCTTGCATTGGCTGATGGTGGCGCCCAAGGGATTGCACGTCACCACGCCCGATGCGGCCTTGCGCGAGAAAAGCTGGCTGCATATCCGCAATCTCATCGATCTGTGCGCCGATCTGGGCGAGGGCGGTGTGATGGTGTTCGGTTCGCCCTTCCAACGCGCCACCACCAGCGGCTCGACGCGCGAGGAAGCCACCGCGCGCTACGTCGAAGGTCTGGCGGCGGTGGCCGGTCAGGCCGCCTCGCGCAATGTGACTGTGCTGGTGGAGGCGCTGCCCAAGGCGCAATGCGACGTCGTGCAGACGCTGGAAGAAGCGGTGGGCATCGTGAAACAGATCGCCAGCCCCGGCGTGCGCACCATGTTCGACTCCCACAACGCCATCGATGAAGTGGAGCCGCATGCGGTTCTGGTGGACCGCTATTACGATTTCCTTCATCACGTTCACGTCAATGAGCTCGACGGTAAGCACTGCGGCAAGGGCGATTACGATTTCAAGCCCGTGCTGGCGGTTCTCATGCGGCGTAACTACAAGCGGTGGGTGTCGCTTGAGGCTTTCGATTTTTCGTTTGGCGCCGAGACGATCGCCAACGAGTCATTGCGGTATCTCGAATCGGAGATTCAAAAAATAAAACTATGAGCAAGATTGTGGTAACCGGAGGAGCCGGGTTCATTGGGTCGGCGTTGGTCCGCGCCCTGTTAGAGGATGGCGCGCAGCAGGTGGAGGTGATTGATAACCTCCTGACCGGAAGAGAGTCGAATCTCGAAGAAGTGCGCGGCAAAGTGAAATGGCATCGCGCCGATATCTGCCAGTACGATCAGATCGCACCGGTGATCGCGGGCGCGGACAAAGTGTTCCACCTGGCGGCGATTCCTTCGGTGCCGCGGTCCATTCACGATCCCATTCCGTCGCACGAAGTCAACATCAACGGGTCGTTCAACGTGTTCCGCGCGGCGCACGAAGGCAAGGCGGGGCGCGTGGTGTACGCGGCGTCGTCGTCGGCTTACGGCGATACCGAAGTTCTGCCCAAAGTCGAGACCATGCAGACCAATCCGAAATCGCCTTACGCGGCCCAGAAGTTAATGGGCGAGTACTACGCTTCGGTCTTTCACTCCTGCTTTGGACTCGAGACCGTGTCGCTGCGTTTCTTCAACGTCTATGGGCCGCGGCAGGATCCCTCGAGCCCATACTCGGGCGTTCTCTCGCTGTTCAATAAATGCCTGATCGAACGCAAAGTACCGACGATCTTCGGCGATGGCGAGCAATCGCGCGACTTCACTTTCGTCGAGGATGTGGCGGGCCTTTGCCTGAAAGCCTCGAAGGCCGGTCCGAATGCGCTTGGCAAGGTCTACAACGCCGGCAACGGCGGACGCTTCACGCTGAACATGATCTGGGATCTGCTGCAGAAGATTGAAGGCGTATCCCTGCCGGCCAACTATGGGCCGCCGCGCGCGGGCGACGTCAAGCACTCCCAGGCCGACACCGAAGCCGCCCGGCGCGACCTGGGGCACGACCCGAAGTTTTCGATCGAAGAAGGACTGCGCCGCACGCTGGCCTGGTACAAGGCCAGCGAAGCCGTTGCCGCCCGCTAGGAAATTTCGCCCGAGGCGCGCAGCAGCGTCTCATGCAGCAGCAGTTCGTGATCCCAGGAAAGCTTGAGCGGCTGCCCGCTCTTGATCGAGCGCGCCAGTTCCTCGAAATCGCCGATAAACCGCGGCTGGGGAGGCAACTTGATCTCCTGCCACCCGGCCTGATACGGCCCCCGCGCCGTCCGCATATGCACCTGCATGCGAGGCGGCTTCGCTTCGGCGTACACCATGAAAGTGCCGTCGGTACCGATCACTTCAAACGACCGGTGATCGCCCGCCCCGGCCATCCGCGCCGATTGGAAAATGACCGCCATCGCCTTGTCGTACTCGAAAACGGCGATGTTGTTGTCGGCCAGCTTGTCGGCGATCGACGTATCGTGGCGCAGCCAGCTTTGCACCTTCTTCGGCCTGCCCAGCAGTTCCACGGTGCGGTCGATGACGTGGCCGCTCAATTCGAATAATCCGCCGCCTTTGTACTTGGCCTCCACCGCGCGCTGGGCCGCGTCGCGATCGGAATTCATGGTGGCGCGCACCAGGAAGACATCGCCGAGCCAGCCCTTTCGCGCCGCGTCGATCGCGGCGGTAACGCCCGCGTGGCTGCGCCACAGGTAGCCGGTCTGCAGCCGCAGATTCTTGCGCCGCGCCTCTTCCACCATCTCCTTGAACGGAGCCCACTCGTTGCCCGGCGGCTTTTCCAGGTGCAGATGCCTGCCGGCGGCGATCACTTTGCGGCCCCACGGCAGGGCCTCCCAAATCGAGCACTGCACGACAATCAAGTTCAGCGATTTATCGCTGAGCAATTCGTCTTCGCCCACCCAGCGCAGCCCTTCAAAGGCCGCGGCCTTCTGGGCCTTGGCCTTCGCCGCCGGGTCGTTCTCGCAAACCGAGACCACCTGGTAATCCGGATTGCCGAGCATCGCCTGCAGTTTGCCCACGGTGTGGCTGTGTTTGGTACCGAGGATGCCCACGCGAATGGGCGCACTGGCCGGTTGCGCTACCTGCACCGCGGCCGGCAGCATGGCGGCCGTTTCTACGAACCGTCTTCGATTCATCGCATCAGCTTATCGCAAGACCCGGGTTTGAATGGCGAGGCCGAGGCAAACCTGCCACAATAGTCCAATGGCGGGTTCGCTCGCCACAAGCCAACACCTCATGGATTTCCTCGCGGGGATGAATCCCCAGCAAGCCGAAGCGGTTCGTCACGTCGAAGGTCCGCTGCTCATCCTGGCCGGAGCCGGGTCGGGCAAGACGCGCGTCATCACGCACCGCATCGCGCATCTGGTGTGCGAAAAGGGCGCGGCGCCCTGGTCGATTCTGGCCGTCACCTTCACCAACAAGGCCGCCGGGGAAATGCGGGAACGCATCCACAAACTCATCGAAGGCCATGTGCTCGGCGAAGGACCCGCCGTCTCCACGTTCCACTCCTATTGCGTGCGGCTTCTGCGGCGTCACGGACAGAACCTCGCCGATATCCGGCCTGGCTTCACGCGCAGCTTCACCATCTACGACGACGACGATCAGATCTCGACGGTCAAATCGATTCTGCGCGCCATGGGCGTCGACGACAAGAGCCTTCCCCCGCGCACGGCGCTGTCGATGATCGGCGGCGCGAAATCGGCCAAGGAATCGCCCGATGAGATGGCGGCGAAGGCGCGCGACCCCATCGCGCGGCGTGTCGCCGAAGTCTACAACCAGTACGAGACCCGGCTGCGCACCTCCAACGCGCTCGACTTCGACGATCTGCTGCTTGAAAGCGTGCGGGTGCTGCAGCACGACAAGCCGCTGCGCGAGGCGTTGAACGATCGCATCCGGTTCCTGATGATCGACGAGTATCAGGACACCAATCGCAGCCAGTATGAGCTGATGCAATTGCTTTCCTACAAGCACCGCAACGTGTGCGTGGTGGGCGACGAGGATCAATCCATCTATTCCTGGCGCGGCGCCGATATCCGCAACATCCTCGATTTCGAGCGCGACTATCCGAACACCAAGGTAGTGAAGCTCGAACAGAATTACCGGTCGACGAAAGCGATTCTCGATGCGGCGTCGTCTGTGGTTTCGAACAACCAGGAGCGCAAGGGCAAAAAGCTGTGGACGGCCAGCCCGGCCGGCGATACGGTGGCTTTATATGAGGCGATCGACGAACAGAACGAAGCGCTGTTCATCGCCGACACGATCGAGAAAGGGCTGAAGGACAACCCGGGCGAACACTTCGCCATTCTCTATCGCACCAATTCGCAATCGCGGCCCATCGAGGAAGCGCTGCGGCGCTACGGGAAGGCTTACAAGGTGGTGGGCGGCCTCAGCTTTTACCAGCGTGCCGAAATCAAGGACGTGCTGGCCTATTTGCGCGTGCTGCTCACGCCCACCGATAACGTGGCGCTGCTGCGCATTATCAATACACCCGCGCGGGGCATCGGTAAGAGCACTGTGGATGCGCTTGAAGAGCAGGCACGGCGGGACGGCATCAGCGTCTGGGACGCCATCGCGGCGGCGCTCGAAAGCCGCACGCTCGGGGCGCGCGCCGAATCCGCGCTGGGAGCCTTCCGCTTTCTGATCGACGATCTGCGCTCGCTGTCTGGGCAGCCGCTGTCGAAGATCGTGGAAGAGGTGGCCGCCCGTTCCGGCTACGGCCAAATGCTGCAAGCCGACCAGACCGAGCAGGGCGAATCGCGCGTGGCCAACGTCGAGGAATTGAAGAAAGCCGCCGCCGAAGCGGCCGAGCGCGGCGAAGGAGTCGCCGAATTCCTGGATCACGCCGCCCTGGTCAGCGACGCCGATTCGGTGGATCAGGCGGCGCAGATTTCGCTGCTCACCATCCACAACGCCAAGGGCCTGGAATTTTCCATCGTCTTCATCGCCGGCATGGAAGAGGGACTGTTCCCCCATAGCCGCGCCCTGCAATCGGGTGCCTCAAGCGCCATTGAAGAGGAACGCCGGCTCTGCTACGTCGGCATGACGCGCGCCGAGAAGAAGCTGTACCTGACGCAGGCGCGCGCGCGGCGCCGTTTCGGCGGCGGCTCGCCCGAACCGGCCATCCCTTCCCGCTTCCTGCGCGAGATTCCGCCGCAGTCGCTGCGCAAAATCCGCTCGGGCGTAGGGATGCCCGAAGTCGATCTATTCGGCGAGCAGTACGAGGTGCGCCACTCGGTACGCAAGAATCTGTACACCGGGAAGACGTATAATTCAGTGGAGAACATACAGGAGTTCTTCAAGGGTCGCGGGGGGACGGCAGCCAATTACAGGCCGCCTTCGGCGCCGCCGCCGGCACAGGCTCCGGCGGTGAGACCGCCCGTGGCGGCAGCGAAGCCGGCGCCACGGAAGACCAGCCTGTCACCGGGTACCACGATTACGCATCCCAATTACGGACGAGGCACGATCGTGAGGAAAGAAGGCGAAGGCCCGGACGCCAAGGTAACCGTGAGTTTTCCGAAGTACGGATTAAAGAAACTGATCGCGAAATACGCAGGACTGACAGACGAATGAATACCAAGAAAGTAACCGATAGCGCGGAACGTAAGAAGTTGAAGAGAGCGGCCCGCAAGAAGGCGGCGCCGGCGGCCAAGCGCGCCACGGGTGTGGCTCGCGGCTCGATGAAGAAGAAGGTGCCAAAAGTCACCAAGGGCCAGCGTAAGCGCTAAGCCACGGGCGCACCGCGCCCGCCTCCGACATGAGCCAACTTCTGCGCACCAAGAGTATCGATGCGCTTATTGCGGCCAGTGCCGAGCCCGGCAGGCAGCTTCATCGCAGCCTGGGTCCCTGGAGCCTGGCCGCGCTTGGCATCGGCGCCGTCATCGGCTCGGGCATCTTTGTATTGACGGGAACGGCGGCGGCCGGGGAGACTCACCCGGTGCCGTCGATTCTGCACGCTCCGGTGCTCGACCTGCTGCTGGCGGGCGGTGACGCCGGATCCACGCTCGGACGGCCGGGCGCCGGACCCGCCATCTGGTTGTCGTTCCTTCTGGCGGCCATCGGATGCGGCTTCGCCGGTCTGTGCTATGCGGAACTGGCGTCGATGATTCCGGTGGCGGGCAGCGCCTATACCTACTCCTACGCGACGTTGGGCGAGATCTTCGCCTGGATCATCGGATGGGATCTTATCCTTGAATACGCCGTCTCGAACATGGCGGTGGCGGTGGGCTTTTCGGCCTACTTCAACGACATGCTGGACGGGCTGTTCGGCGTCCATCTGCCGGTTCACTGGTCCCAGCCGACGTTCATGGACGGCGCCTATACCGGCAGCTTCAACCTGCCGGCGCTGGTAATCGTGCTGCTGCTCACCTGGATCCTCTCACGAGGCGTGCAGGAAAGCGCGGGCGCCAACAACGTCATGGTGGTGATCAAGGTCGCGGCGATTCTGATCTTCGTCGTCGCCGGCTCGCGTGCCGTCCACACTTCCAACTGGGTTCCCCTGATGCCCAACGGGTTCAGCGGCGTGCTCACCGGCAGCGCCATCGTGTTCTTCACCTACATCGGATTCGATTCGGTCTCGACGGCCGGGGAAGAGTGCCGCAATCCGCAGCGCGATCTGCCGTTCGGCATCATCGTTTCGCTCGTGATCTGCACGGCGCTTTATATCGCCGTCAGCCTGGTGCTTACCGGAATGCAAAACTGGCAGACGCTTAACAACGCGGCTCCGGTGGCGAACGCGCTCAAGGCGCTCCAAATGGATTGGGTGCGGCGCCTGGTGACGCTTGGCGCGCTCGGAGGCATGCTCAGCTCGCTGCTGGTCTTTCAATACGGCCAGGCGAGAATCTGGTTCGCCATGTCGCGCGACGGGCTGCTGCCGAAGATTTTCTCCCGCGTCCATCCGCGCCACCGGACCCCGCACTACAGCACCTGGATTGCCGGCTTCGCGGTAGCGATCCCTGCCGGCATGTGGGATATCGGCATCTTCGCCGAACTGAGCAACATCGGCACGCTGTTCGCCTTCCTGCTGGTTTCGGCGGCCGTGCTGGTGCTGCGCCGCAAGCAACCGCACCGTGCGCGCGCCTTCCGCGTACCGCTGGTACCGCTGGTGCCGGTGCTCGGTATCGGTTTCTGCCTGCTTCTCATGTTGAGCCTGCCGTTGTTAAACTGGATCGGGTTCATCCTTTGGCTCGTGGTGGGCCTTGTCATCTACTTCAGCTTCGGCAAAAAGCGAAGCATCTTAGCGGAGCACTCATGATTCGTGAAAAACTGCGCGGCGTCGTCGGATTCCCCATCACGCCGTTTCGTCCCGACCTGTCGCTCGATCTGGCAGGGCTGGAATCGAACATCCTCGAGATGATCAAGCATAAGTTCTGTTCGCTGGTCGCGGCCGGCGGAACGGGCGAAATGTACTCGATGACTCCGGGCGAGAACGTGGAAGTGGTGCGCCGCTCGGTCGCCGTGGTCAACGGCAAGATGCCGGTGATCGGCGGCGTGGGCTTCAACGCCCGCATCGGGTCGGAGATGGCCAAGGAGATGGAAAAGGCGGGCGCCGACGCGCTGCTGGTGATGCCGCCCTACTATCAGAACGCCCCGGTGGACGGCCTGCTCGACTATTACGTCTCCATCGGTAAGGCTTCCGGCCTGCCTCTGGCCGTGTATTCGCGCGACTGGGCCGTGTTCACGCCCGACATGGTGGCGAAGCTTTGCGAAAAATGCCCCACGCTCGAGATCTGGAAAGACGGCCAGGGCGACGCGCGCAAGTACCAGCGCATCATGGCCAAGGTGGGCACGCGCCTGGCCTGGATCGGCGGCATCGGCGACGATTGCGTCGCGCCTTATTTCGCCATCGGCGTGCAGGGCTATACCTCCAGCATTTCGAACGTAGCGCCGAAGTTATCTCTCGCCATCGGCAAGGCCGGCCTGAAGAGCGACTTCAAAACGCTGAACGGCCTGGTGAACAAGTACGTGCATCCGCTCTATGCCATGCGCGATCGCAAGCGCGGCTATGAGGTCAGCGTCATGAAAACCATGATGGATCTGATGGGTCTCAAGGGCGGCCCGGTCCGCCCGCCGCTGGAAAACGTCACCAAGGCCGAAGTCAAGATGATCCAGGAACTGGTGGACCTGTACAAGGATCAACTGTAGATGCTGAAATCGACCATCTTCCGCGAATACGATATTCGCGGGATCGCCGACCAGGAACTGCTCAGTCCCGATATTGAAGTGCTCGGCCGCGCCATCGGCACCTATCTGCGGCGGCGCGGCGTGGATCGCCTGAACCTGGGCCGGGATTGCCGCCTGAGCGGCGACCGGCTGCATGAGGCGCTGCTCAAGGGGTTGCTCGCCACCGGTTGCACCGTTATCGACGTGGGCCGCGTGCCCACTCCGCTGCTCTACTATTCGGTCTTCCACCTGCATGTGGGCGCGGGCGTCATGATCACCGGCTCGCACAATCCGGCCGAGTACAACGGTTTCAAAGTGATGGTGGGCAAGTCGACCATCTTTGGCGATGAGATTCAACAGATGTACCGTCTGATTGCCGCGGGCGATTTCGACTCCGGCCAGGGCTCGGTCTCGGAGTTCGACATCGTGACGCCCTACGTCAACGAGATCGCCGGACAGTTCCGCCTGCGGCGCAAGGTGAAGGTGGTGCTCGATGCCGGCAACGGCACCGCTGGACCGGCCATGCATCGCGTGCTCGAAAAGCTGAACGTCGATGCCACGGAGATCTTCTTCGACATGGACGGGCGCTTTCCCAATCATCATCCCGATCCTACCGTCGAGAAGAACCTGGCCCACCTGCAGGAAGCCGTCGCCGCCCACAAGGCCGAACTCGGTATCGCCTTCGATGGCGACGCCGACCGGATCGGCGCCGTGGATGAAAACGGCACCGTGGTGTGGGGCGATCAGCTTCTGTTGATTTACGCGCGCGAGATTCTCGAGCGCAAGCCGGGCGCCACTTTCATCGGCGAAGTGAAATGCTCGCAGGTGCTGTATGACGAGTTGAAGCGACTGGGCGCCAACGGCATCATGTACAAGACCGGCCACTCGCTGATCAAGGCCAAGATGAAAGAGGAGCATGCCGAACTGGCCGGCGAAATGTCCGGCCACATGTTCTTCGCCGATTCCTACTACGGCTTTGACGACGCCCTTTACGCAGCCTGCCGGTTGATTGAAATCGTGGCCGCCAGCGGCAAGCCGCTCTCGCACCAATTGGCCGGACTGCCCAAGATGGTATCGACGCCCGAGCTGCGGTTCGATACCACCGAAGAGGCGAAGTTTGCCGTCGTGGCCAAGGTCGCCGCGCACTTTTCGAAGATCCGTCCCGTGCTTACCGTCGATGGAGTGCGGGTGTTGTTTGACAAAGGATGGGGCCTCGTCCGCGCTTCCAATACACAGCCTGTGCTGGTCATGCGCTTCGAGGCCGAAACCCAGGCACTGCTCGAACAATATCGCAAGGAAGTGGAGGACGCCGTCCGGGCGGCTCAGTAAATGCAATTTCCAGGGCAAGGCAAACCGCCGTTAGGCATCATTTACGATTCCGATTTCGGAAACCGGATTGACGATGCGCTGGCGCTCGCTTTGCTTTATGGTTTCGACGGCAAAGGCCAGGCGCGCGTCGTCTCGATGTCGGTCACCAAATCGAATCTGAAGGCGGCGGCGATGTGCGAAGTGATCGGCCGTTTCTACGGCGGCGCGGTCAGCGGCGCCATCTTCGCCACTGGGCGCACGCTGCCCCTGGGCCTGGCCACCGACGGCAAAATGGCCGAAGACACTCCCATGCTCACGGTACCGCTTGAGCGCAAGAACGCCGCCGGAGCGCCCGTCTACAATCACGGCATCCATACGCTGGTGGACACCGCCGAAGTGCCCGCGCTCATCCGCAACGCTTTCACCTCGCAATACGATCAGAATTGCGCGGTCGTTCTGGCGGGCCCGGCAACCAATCTGGCCAGCGTGCTCGCCCTGCCCGGCGTGAAGGATCTGATCAAAGCCAAGGTGCGGCACCTGGTGATTTCCGGCGGAGCCTTCCCCGATGGCCCGCCCGAGTTCAACATGAAGCAGGATATCGCCGCCGCGCGCAAGGTGCTGGCCGAATGGCCCACGCCGGTCTTCCTGGCCGGTCATGAAGTGGGGGAACAGATTCTCTTCCCAGCTTCGAGCATCGAAAAGGATTTTGCCTGGTCCACCGATCATCCGGTGGTCGACGCCTACCGCGCCTACAAGGCCATGCCCTACGACGCACCCACCTGGGACATGCTGGCCGTGCTGCAGGCGATCAAGCCGGGCGATGGATACTTCAAGCTCTCCGAACCCGGCACCGTCACCGTGCTCGACGATGGACGCACGAAGTTCACCGCCGGCCCGCAAGGTCTGCATCGCCATCTGATCCTCGACCCGGAGCAAAAGGAACGGATTCTCAAGACCGTCACGGAACTGGCCAGCGCCAGGCCCGTACCCCGCGTGCCGCGCTTCCGGCAGCAGCAGGAACAGAAGAAGAAGCAGGCCGATCCTCCCAAGCCCGCCGAGGCCCCGAAGCCGCAGCCGTGAGTTCGCGCGCCGAATTTCGAACGGTTCGCCCCGCGCAGCCGATCTTCTGTCACCAGACATTCCTCGAAAAATTGGAAGAGAGCCGCGGCCATCCAACCGGCAAGCGCGCGTCCATGCTGTTGCATCGCCTGGCGATCGACCTCAAGCGGCTTCACTACAAGGCCACCTATGGCGGCAATCGCGGCTGGCGGCGCTCTCGCCTGGGCGGCCGAAGCGGTTCCCACTACTATGCCTGGTGGGCGACAAAAGCTTCCCCGCCGGTGAAGGAGAATTCGTCTTTCGCGGACGCTCCGGAGGGGGCCGTTTTTCTGCGCGACATCCGCCATCACGACGACCACACACCGCTGGCGGCCGACGATTTCGCCACCCAGTATCTTCCGGTTTCCGTCGCCGACCTGCGCCAGGAGGCCTACGCACCCGAGCCCTGGACGCCGGTGCAATCGAAGTTCGCCCGCACGCGAGGCGCCGTCCGCATTCTCAAGGGTCATCCCGGTTCCGGCAAAACATCCGCGCTGCTGCACGCCGCCGATTCAAGCAACTCCTCCAATCTCCTCTATCTCACTTTCTCCGCCGACCTTGCCGCGCTCGCCCGCGACTACTTCGAACGCTATTGCCCGGCCGATCGCGTCTACACGGTTCTCACCGTCCCGGAATTGTTCGCCAGGCTCGCTCCGGATGCGCAACTGCCCTCCAACGCCGAGGCCCGCGAGCACTTCCGCCGGGACGTCGCGCCGTTTCAGCGCAGCCTGGGCGCCTGGAACGGAGAGATCGACGCACTCTGGGATGAGATGCACGCGCATCTGGCCGGCGCCGCCATGCCCGAAAAGGCGGGCCGGTTCCCGAAGGCGGACAAGGTTCATCTGCCTTTTGCCGCGTATCTCAAGCAGCGCGCGCGTTATCTGGGCGGCGCCGCCGATGCCGTCGTCGACGCCGCCGCCAAACTGGAGCGTCTCCACCCGGCGCCGCTCGCCGATCGCTATTTCCCGGATTTGGCCCTGGCCTGGCGCGCGGCCCATACCTTCATCGCGCAGCCTCGGCTGGTGCCCGAGGCGATGTTCCAGTACCGCTGCATCGCCGTCGATGAAGTGCAGGATCTGACGCCGCTTGAAGCGTACCTCGTCCTGGCCGTGGCCCGTGTTTGCCACAAGCTCCACGACGCGCCGCTGCTGCTCGCCGGAGACGAAGCGCAGACCGTCCGTCCCACCGATTTCGAATGGGCGTGGCTGAACGACATGGCGCACGACATGATCTCCACGCCCGCCGACTTCAAGCTCGCCGTGAACCTGCGCAGTCCGCGCCGCATCGCCGGCCTGGTGAACCGGGTGTGGGAATACTACGGGCAGCTCCAGAAGATCGACCGTCCGTCCGGTTCGGGCTATGCCGAGATCGACGACGATTCGCCCGATCAGGTTCTTTATTGCAGCGCGCACGCCGGCGAAACCGGCCAGGCGTTGATTGAGAACCTGGCGCAGCGCGAGGGCATGGCCGTTGTCGCCTTCGACCCCAGTCGTATCGCCGCGCGCCTGCGTCCCCTGGTGCTCACTCCCACGCAAATCAAAGGGCTTGATTTCCATTCGGTCTGCCTGGTCGATGCCGGACGTCTCCTGGCCAATGTAATCGAGCCGGAGCGGGCCGGACGGGCGGCCGAGATCGATGCGCTTCGCAAGCGGCTGGCCATCGATCAGCTTCGCGTCGCCGTCTCACGGCCTACCGAACGTCTGATCTGGATCGAGATCGACCCCAACCAGACGGTACTCGACAAGGCGGGGGCTTTCTTGCGCGAATCGCATAACCGCGCCATGGCGCCTTTGACGGCCGAGGGTCTGGTGAGGTCGCTCGAAGAAGACGAACTCGACATCGAGGAGCGGCTGCAACGCTGCCAGCACGACGCCAGGCAGTTCCTCTCGGTAAAGCCGGATCTCGCCTGGTCGCGCGCAAGCCACGCGGTGTCGCTGCTTGGCACATTGGGACAGCCCGCCGCCGTGGAGGACGAGGCAGCCCGAAACGCCGCCCACCTCACGCTGGCCGAAGTCGCCTTTCAACTCGCCTATCGGAAGGTCCGGTTGTCGCCGGAACTGGGCCGGCCGGACTTATTCCAAGAGTCGAGTTGGGCGGCCCGGCTCGCCAACCGGCAGGGCCTCGCCAACGCCGTCCTGGAGATCGGAGCCATCCAGAGCGCCCCCTTCGACCAGCGCCTCAACGCCATCGCGGGCGCGATTCAGGCGATCACCCGCCACGCCCAGGAGCTCGAAAGCTGGCTCATCGTCGAGATTCAGCCGCACGTCGATTCCTGGATCGCGGACCTTGAGCGATCCCTCCATGTCGCCGACAATGTCATGATCGCCGTGGATATTCTGCCGCCTTTCTTCGACGCGCTCAACCTTCCCGATGCCGCCGCGCGGCGCAAGAACCTCGGCAAACGCGCCATCGACCTGCTGATCAAGAGCAAACGTTTTGGCAAAGCCCTGGACCTGCTTGAGAAGCAGGCCGAGCGCCAACCGAAGCTTGAGGCCGAATGCCTGGAGGAACTCGGCGAGCATGCCCGCGCCGCCGCCATCTACGAGGCGGCCGGCGACCTTGACAAGGCTCTGCGCTGCTTCCGGTCGGTTCCGGATTTTGCGTCCGCGCTTAGGCTCGTGCGAACGCTCGAAAACCATCCGGCACGCGAGTCCCTCGATTGGCTCGCCGAACTGGAAAAGCTGCTCGCCAAAAAGCCGGACAAATTCAATCGCACGATGACGATGCCCGAGAAGAAGCTGCTAGAGGCGATGATGGAGCGGGCACTTGGTGTGCAGCGTAAGAAACCGGCGGCGAAGAAGACCGCCACACCCGCCGCTCGCCGCCCGCCCACGAGGAAGACGAAACCGGGAGGTTGATTACCTCGCGCGGGGTTCTGCGACGCGCCGCTTCGGCGACGGGAACGTCTTCGACATGTGGTCATGCCATGTCAGATGTTCTTCGTCCACCAGCGCCCAGGCGAGGCCAAGACCCGCCGCCGCCCAACTGATCGACGCCGCGGCCAGCCGGCGCAGCCGTTCGGCGCGTGTCGGGCGGAGCCGGTCGAAATTCCGGAGCGTCAGGCCCGCCCAGCGCATTCCGATCGAATCGGTATCGGCCAGGCACCACAGCAGCCGGTAAAGCAGCGCCGAGACCACAATGGCCGCACCCGCGTAAGGCAGGGCCGCTTTGCCGAACGTCATCGGGACTTCGAGGAAATAGAGAGCGATCACCATCAGCCCGAGCCCGATCGCGACCATCCCGGCGTCGAGCGAGGCCGCGATGAAGCGGTGCATCCGCGGCGCGACCTGGGCGCTGCCGGAAGCGATCTGCTCTTCGTTCACCGCCGGTGCGGGCGGCTGGGGAAAGTCGAGCGAGGGTTGATCCTGACGCGGTCCCGGCCTTCGGTAGCTGTGCGCCTTCGGCGCCGCGCCACGCTCCGGCATGCGCACCAGCCGCAACGGCTCGCGCGCAGCAGCCTGCCCATGAAACAGCGGCTGCTGCACGGGACCACCGTTGATTTCCGGTTCCCTCGCCGCTTGAGGCCGGCGGTCGTAATCGACGGCCAGCGCGCCGCGAGTCTGCCGCACCGGCTGGTCATCGGAGGCGTGGAGCTTCCGCGCACACCGCTTGCACCGGTGATCCACCGTCGAGTTCAAAGCTCCACAAAATCCACAAGTCATGAGATCGCCAAAACGTTTGGCCCCAGGCCGGTTGCCAACCCTCGGCAGCGCATGTTAGCGTTGCGGGTTGGAGCTCCCTCGCCAGACTGGCCAAACTCCCCCCAACCTTAGTACCACAGTTCGATTGATTTGTCACTCTTTTTTCATATGTTTATGGGGCCTTTTCTTAGGCAGTAGTCAACTTGTTGCCCAAGGCACCACAATGCCGCTGCCGCCGCTTGTCCGTCCCGGCGCCCCGGCCAGCGATGTAACCGAGATCGAGGCCATCGAAAAGACCATCCGCCAGGGCGTCTATCACCTGCGCGGCAAGGCCCGGGTCGAAACGCGCGACGTGCTGATCACAGCCGACGAGATCGACTACGACGAGAACACGGCCGAAGCCGAGGCCCGCGGCAACGTTTACTTCAAACATTTCACCGAAAACGAAGAGCTGTGGGCGGATAAGGTTCAGTACAACGTCTCGGCCGAAACCGGCAAGTTTTTCCAGATCCAGGGCCGAGCCCCCGGCAAGATCGACCCGCGGCCCGGACTTCTCATCACCAACCAGCCATTCACCTTCCAGGGCCGCTGGGCCGAGCGCATCGGTGGAAAATACCTGCTCTACGAAGGCACGGTAACCAACTGCAAGCTGCCGCGCCCCAGTTGGATCCTGAAAGCGCCCCGTTTCGACATCGTTCCCGGCGACCGCGCCATCGCCTACCGCGCCTGGTTCAAACTATTCCGCGTCATTCCTCTTTTTTACGCGCCGGTATTTTATAAGTCGCTATCGAAGGAGCCGCGCCGGTCCGGCTTTCTCACGCCGAGCATCGGCACCACGACCCGCCGCGGGAACATGGTGGCCGTCAGCTATTACTGGGCGATCAACCGCTCCTACGACGCCATCTACCGCGCCACGTATTTCACCCAGCGCGGCCTGATGCACACCGCCGATTTTCGCGGCAAGCCCACCAGCCGTTCCGATTTCGATATCTATTTCAACGGCATTAACGACCGCGGGGTATTGCTCGACAATGGCGACCGCCGTAAGGAAGGCGGCTTCCTGCTGACGTCGAACTTTCGTGCCTCGCTCGGACGCGGCTTCGAAGCGCGGGCGCAGATCCACTACCTGAGTTCGTTCCAGTTCCGCCAGGCATTCACCGAGACCTTCAACGAGGCGATCTTTTCCGAAGTGCAGTCCACCGGATTGGTGACCAAGCACTGGTCGAGCTACGGGCTCAACTTCGTCTTCTCGCAGAAGCAGAACTTCCAGAACCGCTTCATCCCGGGCCGGTTCGACGGCGATCAATACATCTTCCCCTACTTCGAAGACGACATCACCAGCATCCGCAAGCTGCCGCAAATCGAGTTCAACACACGCGACCGCGAAATTCGCAACCGCATTCTGCCCTTCTGGGTCTCGTTTGAATCGACCGCCGGCATGCTGCGGCGCAACCAGAACCTGTTTCAGTCGCGTGCCTTCGTCGAGCGTTTCGACGCCGAACCGCGCATCATGACGGCCTTCCGGTTCAAGGGCTTTTCGATTCTGCCGGCTTATTCGATTCGCGAAACCTACGTGGGCTCGAGCTTCGATAACCAGCAGTTCGCCGTGCGCGGGGAAAACGTGGTGCGCCACGCGCGCGAGCTTTCGGTGGACCTGGTCGCACCGTCGCTGGCGCGAATCTTCAACGCCCCCTCGAAGCTCGGCACCAAGCTTAAGCACGTGATCGAACCGCGCGCCGGCTTCCGCTGGGTTGGCGGCGTCAACAATTTCGACCGGCTGATCCGGTTCGACGAGACCGAACTGCTTTCCAATACTAAGGAAGCGGAGATCTCCCTCGCCAACCGGTTCTTTCTCAAGCGCCACGACGGCTACGTCTACGAAGCCTTTTCCTGGCAGCTTCTGCATCGCCGGTACTTCGATCCCACCTTCGGCGGCTCCATCGTCAATGGCGCGCGCAACGTGCTGCTGAGCGGCAGCGATCTTACCGGTTACACTTTTCTGCAGGGCCCGCGCCGCTATTCGCCGATCGTTTCGGTGCTGCGCGCTTCCCCCGTCGCCGGCACCGGCGTCGAGTGGCGCGCCGACTACGACCCGGCCTTCCAGCGCCTGACCAATTCTTCCTTCACCGCCGATACGCGCTTCTCGCAGTATCTGGTTTCGATCGGCCACGCCCACGTTTCCGACACCGGAGCCTGCGAGTTCCTCCAGGTGCGGCCCAACTGTCTTTCCCCCCGCTACAACCAGTTCCGCGGCATGTTCGGCATCGGCAACGAACAGCGGCGCGGCTGGAACGCCGCCTTCAGCGCTTACTACGACTTCGATCGCGCCGTGATGCAGTTCGCCACCACGCAGGTTTCCTACAACCTCGATTGCTGCGGATTCAGTCTGCAGTACCGGCGGTTTTCCTTCGGCGTGCGCAACGACAACCAGTTCCGCGCGGCCTTCGTCATCGCCAACATCGGATCGTTCGGCACGTTGAAGCGGCAGGAGCGATTGTTCTAAAGCCGCTCAAAAAACTGGGTTGGGGTCATCATCTGGACTCCCTGGTAATGTTTCAACCTCAGCAGCGACCGGTCATTGGAGATGACGATGTCGGATCCGGCTTCCACGGCGCATTCCACAATCCGGTTGTCGTCCGGGTCGGAAGTCGCATTGATGGTCTTCTTGGGGATATCCATCCCAACCGAACTGGTCGCGCAAGACTCCGAAGGTCTCCGCCAGAATCTCTTCCGAAATGTCTACTCGAATCTCACCCCTGCGCGCCATCTGAAGCAACCGCATTGGGCCGCCGCCAAATTGTAGAGCAGATATATAGATGTTTGAGTCGAGGGTTACCCGGATCACCGGCTCCGCTCACGCCGCCACTGTTTCACAAGATCCGGCACATCGGCTTCCGTGTACCCGGATTCCAGGCCTTTCCGACGGCCATATTCGAGCAGATCACGCCAACTGTCGTCCTCCAATCCTTTGCGGAGAGTCTCCGATACCAGGTCATCCACGGACTTGCCTTCCAACTCAGCTTTCGCCTCAAGCTCCGCGAAAAGCTCGTCAGGAACGTGGATGTTGTTCTGCATTTTCTAACTACCCAAAATCCTAGCGCAGTGAGGGAACTCTACCGGTACTTACGCAGCACCGCCACCAGCCGCCCCTGAATTTCCAGATCTCCCATCGGCACAAAAAACGGCTCCATGGCCGCGTTGGCCGGCTGGAGCCGCGCGCGCCCGTCGGGCTCGCGGTAGAACCGCTTAAGAGTCGTCTCGGCGCCGCGCACCAGCGCCACCACGGTATCGCCGTCGCGCACCTCCGGCGTGCGTTCGATCAGCACATAGTCGCCGTCGCAGATGTGATCGTCGATCATGGAGTTGCCGCGCACCTGCAGCGAGTACAGATCCTTGTCGGCGGTCAGATCCGAAAAGCTCATCATCTCCGGATCGGCCGGCGATTCCACTGGCGCGCCCGCCGCGATCCGTCCCATCATGGGAATTTCCATGCGCGGGCCGGCACCCGCCTTCAGACGCCGGTACTCGCGCAGATAGCCCGCCGATAGCTCGAGCGACCGGCTTTGGTTGAATCCGCGCTTCAGGTATTGCTTGGTTTCAAGCGTCTGGATGTGCTTGTGCACCGTCGCCAGCGAAGCCAGGCTCAGACCCGAAGCAATCTCTTCGTAACTGGGACAATAACCGTGCTCATCGACGAACTGCGCGATGAAGTCCAGCACTTCTTTCTGCCTGCGTGTGAGCGCCATGTCCCTATTGTTGGCGAAGAAAAAGTGAAAGTCAAGCCCTTATTTTTGAGATGTTTCCCCGATCGCGAACACCCGCGTCAGAGCCCCGCCGTGACTGTCCAGATACACCTGGAAGCCGCCCGTCCGGAAGTGCGCGGTGAACCGGCTATCCGCTTCACCGCCCAGGCGCCGCGCCGCCTCGGCTACACCCTCCGCCATCTCGCCATACTCGGCGCGTCTGGCGCCTACCGACAGACACACCGGCGTGGGCAACAGCGTATTGCCGCCGCAAGCGGCCACCGTCACCCGGGAGCCGCGAACCTGACTCTCGGGCAGCAGCAGCGAGCGGCCGCTTTCGCGATCCCGCACTTCGATCATGCGCCCATCCGGGCGTATGCGCACGATGGACAAGTGAGGATTCAGCCGCGCCAGTTCGATCGCCGTCTTCCGCGCCGGAGTCGCTTCCACCGCCAAGTTGACCGGCAGCGTCTGGTGCCCGCAGCCGGCAAGCAGCAGCGATCCCAACGCCAGGCGGCACACGGTGAAGCCCTACTGGTGAGCCGACTCGCGCAGCCGCACGCCGATGCCTGAACTGGCCGGAAAGCTCAACACCAGGATGCCGCCCGCGTCGCTTCGCTCATCCCGCAGTTCCTCATCGTCCACTTCCATCTCGTACCAGGCGTTCGGCTTCAAACCCAACAGAAAATACCTGGTGGCATTGGGCAGGTTGAGGGTGAACTGCATTTCTTTTTCGCCCAGCATCACCAGGTGATCGCCAATGGGCAGCGCTTCCTTGAGCGCGGCGGGCTTCAGCCCAGACCGGCGGCCGTCCATGAACAATTCGATCTCGCCGCCCGCGCGATAGCTGAGCCAGATGGCATCTTCCTCCCAGGAGGAACGCATGAACAGCATGCCCGCCTTGGGATCGTGAAAATAGTGCGGCAGGTGGTGGTAGCTAAGCCCCGGCTGATATGGATTCGCCCAAAGGAATTCGTACGGCACACCCGAAGCCCCGCGCATGATGAAGCGATCCTGAATCAGCCACCCTTGGACGAACTGGTGCTCCACGGCGTTGGCGTCGAAGGCGACGATGGAGAGGTCGGCTGCCCGCGACATGATCGCCTGCGCGACGTCCGGCTCGCCGAGACCGGCATACTGAGGCACGCGATAGAAATTGTCGGCGGCCGGCAGCACCGCCGGATAGCAGCTCAGCACGCGCTGAACGGGGAAGTCTTTAAAGAACCCGAGCGCATTGTCGCGCATGTCAAAGTTCAGATTGTCGTGGATGACGTGCAGAATCTCCATCAATGGGTAGGAATCGGTGAGAGCGAACGCCGCCCGGTTGTTTCGCAACGCGGGCACCGTCTTGCCCATCCACCAATCGTTCCAGAAGCCCCGCAGCGTCTTTTCCGGAGCGTCGGGCACATGGTCGGCCAGCGCCACCGCCGCCAATACGCGATCGCGCACGGCGGCTACGGTCTGCGACTGGGCCTCCTTGGCCATCGCTTTCTGCATTTTGCCGGCCAGCAGCGATTTCTCGCCGTCGGTCATTATGTCGAAACACCAGTCGTAAACGAGGGCTAACTGACGCAAGTCGTTGCCTGGGCCCAACGCCCATTGCACCGCCGCCTTGCCTGTGGCCGCGTCTTCGGCGGCGATATGATAAAGCGCCAGAGCGAACCCCTTCTCCGGCAGTTCGCCCTTGCTCGAGATCACGGCCTGGAACTGATTCCACCGGATCGATTGCCGCTGCTTCTCGCGGCGAATCAGCTTCAACCGGCGGGCCGGCAACAGCAGACGGGGATGATCGGCATAAATCTTAAACTCTTCGGGCCCGGAGGGCTGTGTCGAGGGGGAGTTCTGTGCCAACAGGCCGGCGACGAGGAGGAGGAGTACGACCATCCTTCTCTGATTGTGTCACAGCCCATCCAACCGTTGAAACTGTGTCCGACTGACACACCCAACCCGCTTCCAGACCCGCCGCGTACCCCCAAGTGAATTGTTAAATCCATTGTTATCAACGTGAAATGCGACGGCCAACCTTGGCATACCCCGTGCAACCAGGAATGACGAGTTGATGGAAAAACTCTTTTTACCTTGCCCTCTGCTGCAACAGCCGGGCGGAGCAGTGAGCCTTGAGAGATCGCTTTATAGGTGCTTGCGGGAGTTCAGTATTCGCAAAGGCAGAACGCTCATTGCCAACCGTTGGTACGTTGCAACAGAGGGTACTTTTTTGTCCATCCTCAAAGGATTTCTACTTCGATCTTCCCTCGGGTCATGGTTTCAGTTTAGGCCGGCACGCTTGACGCAGGAGTTTGGACGCGGGCCTGTCCAGGTGTGATTGGCGGTGCGGGTATCGTCAATTCCGTTCGAACTGACGCCTGATCCTTTGCCTCAATAGGGCAAACCGAATCGGAAACGGTATACTTTGACCCTTCTCTCTCACCGTTTCCGGTTCGGTCCTTCTTCAGACTTGGATGATCTCTCGTAGTTTATACGAAGTTGGGGTGGTAAAATCAACCACCCAGGCAATAAATTTTTCCATCCTGGGTGGCAATCACCACTTTTCCTTCCGTGATCGCCGGAGAGGCCGAAACCGGCGCACCGGCGTCGAACTCCATTAGCTTCTCGCCCTTGGCCGCGCTCAGCACGTACAACCGTCCATCGTTCGACCCTATGTAAACAATACCGGCCGCTACCGCCGGCGACGATTCCACCCGCGCACGCGTCTGGAACTCCCATAACGGCTTCCCGGTCTTCAAATCGAAACCATAAACGATTTTGTCGCGCCCGCCCAATACCGCTTTTCCGTCAAACACCGCCGCCGAGGAATAGAAGGGAAACTTGCGCGTCGGATTCTCAAACCGCCAGGTTACCTTCTTCGTCTTGCGATCAAGCGCCAGCACCTCATTGTTATAGGTGCCGACCACCACCAGATCACCCGCCATCGCCGGCGAGGCGCCCATATAGGCGCCGGTCTTGATCTGGTAGACCTCTTTCCCGTCCATTACGTTGATCGCGCGAAACACCCCGTCGCAGCCGCTAATGAACGTCACACCATCGATTACCGCGGGCGTGCCATGCACCGGCCCATCGGTCTTGAACGACCACAGCGGCTTGCCGGTGGCCAACTGCAGGCAGTAGAGGCTGCCGTCGTAGGAGCCGATCAGCACGCGGTCGCCCACGATGACCGGCGACGATTTCACTTCACTGCCGGTGGAAAACGTCCAGGCGCCCTTGCCATCGGAGGCCTGCACACCGTGCACGACGCCGCTCAGATCGCCCACCACCACGATGCCGTTTGCCACCGCCGGGGAAGATTCGCCCACGCCTTCCTTGGTCTTATACCGCCACCTGAGCTTGCCGGTGGCGAGATCCACGGCAATCAGTTCCGCCGATTGGACGCCAACATAAACCACGCCGCCCGAGATCGAGGGCGAGGATTCAATGGCCTCTCCCGCCTCAAAAGTCCACTGCACCTTGAGTTGCGTAGGAACTTTGACGGCGGCGAGTCCGGTGAGTTGCGCGTTTCCACGGAACTGCGGCCATTCCGCGGCCAGAGGCATGGCCATCCACAACACCGTCACCAGGCGCATCGGTAAATCTCCAGTGCCCCGGCGGCATCGAGCGGCCGTGGATTGAATTGGCCGGTCCACTGCTTGGCCGCGGCTTCGGCGAGTTCGGGCAGGTCTTGCTGTGGCACTTCTATCTCCCTTAGACGCCGCGGCAGGCCAGCCTGTTGCGCCATCTCCTCAAGCCGCGCCGGCAGGTTCGCATCCAGTTCCCGATACGCGCCGTTCACAACGTCCTGGTTCCATTCCACCACGTGCCGCAGCATCAGGCCAATCGCCGTGCCATGGACGGTGCCATAGCGGGCCGTCAGCGGATTGGCGCACGCATGCGCCGCCCCCAGCATGGAGTTCTCGATCGCCATCCCCGCCAGGTGCGATCCCAACAACATGCGATTCATCGCCTCCAGGTCGAACCCGCCGGTCATCACGGAAGCGAAGGCTCCGCTCAGCAGATGCCACGCCTCGCGCGAGAACGCCCGCGACACAGCGTTGCCTTTGCTGGTCACCCACGTTTCGACCGCGTGCGATACGGCATCGTAGCCGGCATTGGCGCGGACCGCCTGGGGAGCGGTCAGGCACAACACCGGATCGAGCAGCGCGATGCGAAACGCCGCCTTATCGTCGCCGCAGGCCATCTTCACGTGCGTCTCGGCATTCGAGATCAGCGCGTACGTCTGCGCCTCGCTGCCCGTACCCGCCGTCGTCGGCACGCCCATCGAGGCGAGCATGGGACGCGTGGCGCGATTATGCCCCCAGTAGTCTTCCATCGTTCCGCCGTTGGTGAGAAGGAAGTTGATTCCCTTGGCGCAGTCGAGCGAGGAGCCGCCGCCGAGACCGAGAATCGAATCGACGCCGAGCGGCGCGGCGAAAGCGCGCCCCGCCTCGATCATGCGCGTATCCGGGTTCTCGCCGAAATCATGGAAGGGAAAGCTCTCGATGCCCGCCTGTTCGAGCAGCCGCGCGGCGGCGGCCACATAGCCCGCTTTACGCACGCCATGATCGGAAACCAAAAGACATCGTTTGAAGCCAAGCTCGCGGGCCAGGGTGCCCAGTTTTTCAAAGCGGCCCGCGCCGGAGACGACGCGGGTGCGTGGGTGGAAATCCAGATCCATGGTCAAAACTGAAACTTACCGCCAATCTGCACCGTGCGGTTTCCGCCCGCGCTGGTGATGGTGCCAACCACCGCCGGATTTGTAATCGCCCCGTTGGGATTGCCAAACTGCGGATTGTTCAAGAAGCTGAACGCCTCCAGCCGGAGCTGCAGGTTGAAACGCTCCTGAAAGCGGAACGCCTTGACCAGGCTCGCATCCCAATTCACCTGGCCCGGCCCCCAAAGCTGATTGTATGCCGCGTTTCCGAAGGTGTAGTCGCGCGGCACCGCGAAGGCGCTGGCGTTGAACCATTGCCGGATCGTCCGCTCCGCCGGATACACCGCCGCGCCCGGCACGACATCGGGACGCCCGCCCACCGATCCCTGCACCGTGGTCACGAAACTGGGCGAAAATGGAGCGCCCGATAGAGCCTGGACGATACCCGCCAACTGCCATCCACCAGCGAGGTAATCGGTCGCGCCGCGGGCGTTTGAAAGCCAGCGCCTTCCCTTCCCGAACGGCAAGTCGTAAACGTAACTTGAGACGAAGACATGCTTGCGAATGCCGCCCAGGTTCCCTCGCGAATCGTTCCAATCGAATGGATTCTGAAAAGTTTCGGTCCCGATGGCGCGCACGTATTGATACTCCGCGCTCAGCAGCAGGCCGTTGGTATAGCGCTTCTCAAGGCCCGCCTGCAGTTGATGTGTCGCGCTCTGGAAGGCGGGCGTATTGATCTGATTAATATTGGCGAACGGCTGGTAGGGCCGGCGCGGCTGCACCGCGCCCGGAGCCGGCGATACCGCGTTTCGAGGCACGTTGGCGAGCGTGGCCACGTTGCGCTGCCCCACGTAGCTGAGCCGCGCGCCGATGCTGGCGGGCAACTGGTGCTCCAAGGTATAGCTCCACTGGATGTTGTAAGGCGTACGCGGGCTCGCCAGAAACGCCGCATCCGGATTGCCGGGAATGGAGCCCGATCCCGGAAACGGATTCGCCATCGTGAAGGTCGGCGCCACGCCCGAACCCTGTTCGAACGTTTCCACCGTCGCAAACGGCATCTGGAAAGCCGCCTGCTCGGTCCAGTTCACGTTCAGCAGGTTGTAGTAAATGCCGAACCCGCCGCGCAGCACGGTCCCCTGACGAAGGCGATAGGCGAAGCCGGCGCGCGGAGCGATGTTGTTGCGATCCTGCCCCAGATACTCCATCATCGACGACGGCAGATTCACGCTGGAGGCGAGCGGCAGCCCGAAAGCGTCCACCAGCCGCGGAATGGCGCCACCCGGCAACGCGTCCGCAAACACCACCACATTGCGCACCGAAGGGACGAACATCGACGCGAACCCATAAACCTGCGGCCGGATCGATTGCGTCTCATACCGCACTCCCAAATTCAACGTCAGCCGCGGAGTGACCTTCCAGTCGTCCTGCGCGAACATCTGATAGCGGTTCTGCGCGAACTTATTCCGGATTCCGGTGGGATTGGGACGCTGCGTCGTCAACGGATAGCCCAAGACAAAATCGGCGTACCCCAATCCTGTGAACCGGCCCGTGAAGTTGTAAGCGCCGCGCTGCGGCGGGCGCGCCCCGAAGTTGAAGTGGTTCGTCGATTGAATCATGCCTCCGAACTTGAATCCATGCTGGCGGCGGACCACCGATACGTTCTGCACCCATTGCATGCTCTGATCCAGATCGCCCGATCCGGCTTCCGATACCGCCACATGATTGTTGATCGTCAACTGCGGCGCGCCGCCGAAATAGTCGAGCGGCGGCAGCCCGGGCACGATCGCGCTCAGATTGAGCTGAAAATTTTGCGGCGTGCGGTAAATGCGGACGTGCATGTAGCCAAGCCTGGTCTCGCTCAGCACCGTGGGCGAAAACATGTGATTGAGGTTTACCGACGTGTTGATGTTATGCTCGCCGATCTGCGCGAACCCTCCATAGGTGCTCACCGGTCCCACCGACGGATTCGGCCCCAGATAGCCGAAGAGCACGGTCGCGCTCAACTGGTCCTTGCTCGAAAGACGATGATCGATGCGGAACGAATTGCGGTCGACGTTTTCCGGCAGCGGAATATTCTCCACCAGATTCACTCCCGTGCCGGGCTGATTGGGCAGCGGGAAAAGCTGGCCCAATTGCCGCGTGACCGGACTCAGGCGGTTGGCGGGGATCAGGTTGCCGGCGAACGGCGCACCCGCCAGCGGATCGTTGATCGGGTTGCGGAACTCCGTGTAGTCTCCCTCGCGCATTCTCTGCGTCGCCACCTGAGCGGTTCGCGTCACGGCCTGGCGACGCCGGAAGCCTTCGAAGTTGTAAAAGAAGAAGGTGCGGTCGCGGCCACTGTAGAGCTTCGGAATCAGCACGGGGCCGGAAAAATTGCCGCCGAATTCGTTGCGGTTGAACTGCGGCAGCGGTAGCCCGGTGGCAAAGAAGTTTTTCGCCGCCAGAAACCGGTTGCGGTTGAATGCCAGCAGCGTGCCATGAAACTCGTTGGTTCCCCCGCGAGTCACCGCCACAATCTGGTTGGCCTTTCCAAACTCCGCCGAAGCGCTCGACGTGATGACCTTGAACTCCTGCAGTCCGTCAAGGGGCGGCCATTCGCCAAACCCACGCTCGATCCACGCCAGTTGATTGGTGACGCCATCCAGGCTGAAGGCGACCGAACCCGTGTTCGACCCGCCGGCCACCGTCGGCGTGATCCCGAACGTTGGCAGGGCATCCTGGCTGCCCGCATTTTGAATCCCCGGAGCCAGCGCCATCAGTCCCACGATGTTCAGCCGGCCGTTCAGCGGAATCTGCGAGAGCGACTTGCTGTCGATCACCTTGCCCACCACCGCGTTTTCGGTATTGATGGTCGGCAGTTCGGCGCTGACTTCCACTTTCTCCTCGGTGGCGCCCACCGGAAGCGTGATGTCGATGGTCAGCCGCTGGCCGATCTCGAGCACGATGCCGCTTTGCTCGAACGTACGGAAGCCGGGCATGGACGCGTTCACCCGATAGCGGCCCGGTCGCAGCAGCGGAGCCAGGAAGTTGCCGGTTGGCTCCGACGTCACCGCCAGAGACTGATTGGTTTCGACGTGGGTCACCAGCACGCGGACTCCGGCCATCACCGCGCCCGTGGTATCGAGCACGCGGCCCGAAAGCGAAGCGGTGGTTTCCTGTGCCGCCAGTGGTGTCAAGGCAAAAAGCAAAACGGCGAGGGTTCGCATACTTGAGACATATTCTATGGCAGAATGAGCTTCCCCATGCTGACTCGACGCCATCTCCTCGCCATGGCCGCCCTCGCCAACCGCCCACGGCGGCTGCTGCTCACCTGGCGTGGCAGAACCTGGCTGGTGAACGCCGATGGATCGGGCCTGCGCGCGCTCGAGTTCGATGTGCCGCGGCAATCGAGCTGGCAGCCAGGCCCCGTCTTTCGCGATGGCCGCCGCGTCATCCTGCTCAGCATCGAACAAGGCCAGGGGCAATCGTGGAAGGGCGAGGCCGTCACACACTGGTGGATCCACGACTTGGTCACCGGCGCGTTGCGGGAGATCCAGATTCGCGACCGCCCAGCACCTTACTTCATCCCCTGCTGTCTGCTGCCCGGCGAGAACGAATTGGTGGCGCAGGGCGTGGCCGAAGGCAACCCATCCGATGCCGGGCTGTATCGCGTCGCGCTCGACGGCTCAAGCGTGCGTCCGATCACGCCGCCCAACCAGGGGCATCACTACTGCGCGTCCCTCAGCCCGGACGGCAACCGGCTCGCCTTTCACGTCGCGGGCCCTCGCCCGCATGGATACCGTGTCTTCACCTGCGATCTCGAAGGCGGCCACCGGACCGCCATCGCCGCCGAGGCCGGCCATCTTTACTTCGGCGTGCATTGGTCGCCCGATGGCGAATGGCTGCTCTATCAGGATTGCCACGCCGCCACCGACCCCGGTCACGACTGGTCCGATATCTGCATCGGCCGGCCCTCAGGCGGCGAGCATCGTGTGCTCACCCAAGGGCAGAGCCAATGGTTCGCCGCCGCCTGGGGCGATCCCGCTTTGCACGGCAGCGGATCGAACGTCGCCCAGTGGACCCCGCAAGGCCGCATCCTTTATACACGCAAACTCCCCGGCTCCCAGCCCGCCTACCGCTGGAGCGTTTCGCGCCCCGACCAGGATCATTTCAATCGCGACTTCCAACCGGGCGCGGCCCGCGGCGGCACCGGGCTCTGCCTGCTCGATCCCCGCGATAAATCGGTTGCACCGCTCACCCGCCACAAAGCCGGCCTGTGGGACTGGTACGCTTTGGCATCGCCCGATGGAGCGCAAATCGCCTTCAGCCGCGCCACCACCGGCGGCTATCCGGGCCTGTGGATCATGGACTCGCGCGGCCGCCATCCGCGCAAGATCGCCGATGGGTTCGTTTCCCGCTGGATACCCCAGTCCTTGTAACGCACTATTCATCGTTCAGTAACAACCCGTAATCCTGACGTTGTTATCCTTCGTGTGGCTCGAATCCACGAATGTTCAACTCACTGCTTCCGTTCCTCGTTTTTGTAACCCTTTCGTCACTAACGGCCGCCGCCCAAACCCAGACTGGCACCATCACCGGTTCCGTCCTCGATGCGCAAACGGGCCAGCCCGTACGCGGCGTACAGATCTCCATCGATGGCCAGACCGGGGATGGATTGATCAGCGATTCCGACGGCCGCTTCCAGATCAAGATCGCACCGGGCGTCTACAAGCTGCGTTTCAACGCCGGGCATTATCTGGAAACCACGATCGAATCAGTCGAAGTGAAAGCCGGTGAACCCGCCGAAGCGAGCACGCTGCTGGCATCGAAATCCGCCGTTACCAAGGTCGATGTCGTCGAAAAGGTGGGAGCCGTCGAGGCCACCGCCGAAGCCTCGCTCGCCGAACGCAAGCTATCGGCGTCGGTTAGCGACACCATCTCGAACGAAGAAATCCGCAAGACCGTCGCCTCGGATGCCGCCGGCGCACTGCAAAAGGTCACCGGCGTTTCGGTGGTGGAAAACGGCTACGTCTATGTGCGCGGCCTGGGGGAACGCTACTCCTCCACCATGCTCAATAGCGCCATGATTCCCACTACCGAGCCGGAAAAGCGCGTGGTCCCGCTCGATCTCTTCCCCGCCGGACTCATCGAAAACATCAAGATTCTCAAGACCTACACACCCGATCTGCCGGGCGAATTTTCGGGCGGCATGGTGCAGATGTCCACCGTCGAATTCCCCACAAGCAAAATGCTGCGCGTCTCCGCCAACTACGGATTCAACACCCGCACGTCGTTTGAGAAGTTCCTCTCCTATCCGGGCGGCTCGGGCGATTTCTTCGGCTTTGGCGGCGGCTCTCGCGGCCTGCCTTCCTCCATCCCATCCGATAAACGGCTCTTTCCCGGCGCCTATTCCGCCTCGCAATTGCAGGACTTCGGACGCGCCTTTTCCGATAATTGGGAACCCACCGCGATCGACAGCATGCGCCCGCAGCAGACTTACTCCATGGTGGGCGGCGGCACTTACGGACGCTTCGGCATCGTGGGCGCCATCAGCTTCGCCAACAAGCCGCAGTTTCAAGGCGAGATGCAGCGATATCTGCGGCAGGAGGGCACGCGCCCCTACATCTTCACCAACTATGAAGACTTCCGCGGCTATGGCGAATCGGCCCGTCTGGGAGCGGTGCTGAACGTCGCCGTGAAACTGACGCCCAACAATAAGCTCGTCTTCCGCAACACTCTGACGCGCGACAGCGATAAGGAAGCGCGCGAGTTTTCCGGCTACGATGGCGGCGTCGATTCCAATATCAGTTCCCAGCGCCTGCGCTACATAGAGCGTTCCCTGCTTTCCACCGGCGTCGAAGCCGATCATTCCCTGCCCTCGCTGCGCAACAGCCTGATCAAGTGGCAGTTCACCTATTCGGCCTCGGGCCGCGACGAACCCGACATGCGCGAGATCTTCCGCGGACGCCTCCCCAACGGGCAGTATTCGTTCCTGGCGCTTGGCTCCTCGGCCTTGCGCTTCTTCAACGACCTCAAGGACCGCATCTACGAACCGCAAGCCGAATACCGCATTCCGTTCTTCAAAGGCTCCCTCACCGGAATCTTCAAGGCCGGCTTCCGCGCCACCCTGCGCAGCCGCGATTTCCAGGCACGCCGCTTCCGCTATATCCCCATCCGGTCGAGCACGCTGAACTTCCTGCTGCCCGGCAATCAACTGCTGGCCGACGCCAACATACGCCCCGACGGTTTCCAAATCACCGAATTCACGCGCGCCACCGACCGCTACGACGCGAGCATGAATATCTTCGCCGGCTACGCCATGGTCGATATGGGCCTTGGAGCGAAATGGCGCATCGTCGGCGGCGTGCGGGTCGAGGACGCCGATATCCGCGTCAACACGCTGGACCCGCTGATACCCAACGCCCGCGCGCAGCAGGCCATGCTGGTCAATCGCGACCCCATGCCCGGTATCAACGTCATCTACGCCATCTCGGCGCGTCAGAACTTCCGCGTCTCCGCCAGCCGCACCGTGTCGCGCCCCGATTTCCGCGAGCTCTCGCCCTTCGACTTCAACAACGTCCTGGGCGGCTTCGTCGCACAGGGCAACCCCAACCTGCTGCGGGCCACCATCAGCAACTTCGACGCCCGCTGGGAATGGTTCCCCGGCGGCAACCAGGTGGTGGCGGCCAGCGTCTTCTTTAAGGACTTCACCAACCCGATCGAAGTCACCATCCTGCCCGCCAACGATCTGCGCCAGACCTTCGTCAACGCCAAGGGCGCCTTCAATACAGGCTTTGAACTTGAGTTTCGCAAAGGCCTGGGTTCGATCACGCCGAAGCTCCGCGACTTCTCTCTGCAATCGAACTTCACGTTCGTCAACTCCGATATCGAAATCAGGGAAAGCGACGCGGCGCTGCTTACCTCGAAACACCGTCCCCTGCTCGGCCAGTCGCGCTATCTGTTCAACGCGGTGGCCGAATTCAACAAACCGGGCTGGCGCAGCAATTCGCGCTTCTACGCCAACTACGTCTCAAGCCGCATCTCCGATGTCGGCACCTTCGGCCTGCCGGATATTTATCAGAAGGGCAACGTCTTTCTCGATTTCGTCTGGCAGATCAACCTGACCGAAAAAGGAAAGTGGAATCTTCGCTTCAACGCGGAGAACCTTCGCGACAACCATTACCACTGGATGCAGGGCGATATCCTGCAACGCAGCTACCGGTTGGGCCGAACCTTCTCGGCTGGGATCGGATACACCATTTTTTAACTCACTCTTCACGAGAATTTCATAAATGACTGGAGCACGACCATGCGATACGTGTACCTGCTGATGATCGCTTCCTCCGCCTGGGCCCAGGAGTGCAGCGAATCGACGCTGCCGGCCCTCGGCCCCAAGGCTTCGCTCTACATCTGGAGCGATAAATACGTTTATCAACCCGGACAGGAACTCACCCTGCGCTGGACGGTAAAAACAAACGGCGATACCTACCCTTACACCATCGTCGCCTTCCGCCAGAACAATCAGACCGGACTCAGGACGTTTCTGCCGGGCGGCGATAGCACGCCCACCGATATCTTCGGCAACTCCACGCAGGCGGGTTTCCGCGCCCAGCCGCTGCTCGATCTGAACAAGCAGGTGGCCATCGGAAGCGGCGGACTGTTACCCGCCGCCACGATCCCCGCCGAGCCCGGCATGCACACCATTACGGTGCAACTGCGCGATTGCAGCGGCACTCGCGTGCTCAAGACCGCCTATATGAAGATCGGCGTAGTCGACGAACTGGTGGACGTGGAAGGCACCATCGAGCAGAACCGCACCTGGGTTTCGACCAAAGCCTACCGGCTGCGTGGCGTGGTCACGGTGCGCAACAACGCCGTGCTCACCATCGAGCCGGGAACCTTCGTCATCGGCCAGCCGGGCAGCCAGCCGCCCTCCATGCTGCTGGTGAGCCGCAACGGACGCATCCATGCGGCGGGCACCCGCAGCCGCCCGATCGTCATGACCAGTTCTCTTCCATTCGGCGAGCGCACGCGCGGCGACTGGGGCGGCCTGGTGCTGCTGGGCCGCGCTCCGGTGAACGTGGCGGCTGGAACCACCAACAGCAATGCCGCCGGCGAGTTCAGCATCGAAGGTCTGCCCGCCACCGAAGATACGCGCTACGGCGGATCGGACGTGAACCACAACTGCGGCACGCTTGCCTACGTGCGCGTCGAGTACGCAGGCTCCATTCTTTCCCCCAACAATGAGCTCAACTCGTTCACCTGGGGCGGATGCGGGAAGCAAACCGTCTCTCACCACCTGCAAGCCATCTACGGGCTCGACGACGCGTTTGAATGGTTCGGCGGCACCAACGATGCCAAGTACCTGGTGGGTGGCCTGAACGCCGACGATTTCGTCGACTACCAGCTTGGCTGGACCGGCCGCCTGCAATACGGCGTCTTCTACCAGAGCCCCGACGATCGCGGCAATCGCGGCATCGAAGGCGACAACAGCGAGTACAACGCCTCCGCCACACCGCTTTCGAAACCGGTGCTCTACAACCTTTCGTTCATCGGCAGCGGCCAGCCCGGCTTTGACGAAACCAACTCCCCCGGCATCTACCTGCGCCGCGGCGCGGGCGGCGAGATCTACAACGTTCTGGTCACCAACTTCGCCAGCACCGGCGTGTTCCTCGATGGCGCGCCCACGCTGGCGCAAATCGATTCGGGCAACATCAAGATGGACGGAGTTCTACTCTGGAACAACGGCCTGGGCACGCAGGCCCCAAACACCGTGGCGGGCCAGGTCGACGCCAACACGCTGACCTTCGCCCAGGGTTCGCGCGGCGAAGGCCGCAACTTCGTCGCCGCCGATCCGAAATTGTTCCGCCCGCTCGAATACAGCGATCCGGACTTCCGCGGCGCCTTCGGTTCGGCCGCCTTCAGCCCCCGCTGGGTGCAGGCGCCCGACGATGGATTCTTCGATCAGAACGCGAGCTTCCTCGGAGGGATCGGCGACGATAACTGGCTCGAGGAATGGACCAGCTTCCTGCAGGATATCGACATCAAGTAACCAATTCGTATTAAAGTTGGAACATTAAGGGCCTGGCTTTCCGGAAGGATGGCCAGGCCTTCTCTTTGTATGGAGATCTGTTCCGTTGCCTCAACCATTCCGTCTATTGACGGCCTTTTTGGCCGCCACATGCGCCGTTTGCGCTCAAACCACGCCACTGCGCGTCTTCTCCCCCAACGCCCACGGATGGTACAACTACTTCGGCGATCATCCCTTCTCGTCGAAATCGAAATGGGGTGCGCACATCGAAGGACAATGGCGCAGGCACGACGTGGCCGCGCGGTGGCAGCAGCTTGTGCTGCGCCCCGGAATCAACTATGAAGTCAGCCCGAACCTGATGCTGGGCGTGGGCTATTGCTACGTCGCCACCAGCCGCTATGGCGAGTATCCGGTGGGTGTGCCGTTCCCGGAGCATCGCATCTACCAGCAGGCGGTGGTCAAGCAGTCGTTCGGTAAGTGGGGACTGTCCCATCGCTACCGGCTCGAACAGCGTCTCCTGGGCGAACTTGCCGTGGACGGAGGAGGCGCGCGGGAGTTAACCCGCTGGCGCCACGAAAATCGTTTCCGCTACCAGGTGCGCCTCGCACGTCCTATCAAAGGGTCCTGGGGTATCGCGCTTTACGATGAATTCTTCTTGAACTTCGGCCGGAACGTAGCGTCGAACGTCTACGATCAGAATCGCGCCTATGCCGCGGTGACGCGTTCCCTCGGGAAGTCTTCCCGGCTCGAACTCGGCTATATGAACCAACTGCTGCAGCAGCGTAACGGCCGCATCTTCGAGAACAACCACACGCTGCAGGTGGCCATTTACTCGACGGCGCCTTTCGGGCGGCGGTGAGCTTAGCCCATTCCGCGGCGGAACCGGTCGACAATTTCAGCCACGCCCGCCCGGTTCCAGGTTTCATTCACACGAAGCTGAAACCACTCGCCGCTTTCGGGCGTTTGCATGACGATGCCGGCGGTCTCCACACGCTGCTGATAGATGGGTGCGTTCACGCCTCGCATGCGGAAGGAGAAGATGTTGCTGCCATTTGGTACGCGGCGAATCTCGAAGTTCCCGTCTTTCTCAAGCGCGGCAATCACCTGTTCGGACGCGGCCACGGCGCGCTGATAGCGCTGCTCGAAGCCTCCGAGATAATGCAGCGCCACCGCGGCGAACGGCCACACCTGGTTCAATCCGCCGCCGAACATGCGCCGCGCGTGATAGGCGTTCTCAAGCAGCGCGCGCGGACCGGCCAGCACCGCGCCGCTACCGGCGTTGAAATACTTGTACATCGACACATACACCGTGTCGAACATCGCCGCGTATTCGCGCACCGGAACCTTCGTATAGGCCGCCGCGAAGAACAACCGCGCGCCGTCGAGGTGGGTGCCGATCTTGTGCTCACGCGCCCAGGCGCATATCTTGCGCATCTCGGCCACATCGAACACTTCACCCGTCCGCCGCCGCACCGGCGTCTCGATTTGGATGGCACCGATGGGTACACTCACACGGCCGGAGGCCGCGCGCGACATTTCGCTCTCCACTTCATCGAGCGTGAACGTCGCCTTACCGGGGGCCAGCGGCACCATGTTCAGATTGCTCAACGCCTCGACGCAGTCGCCGCAATCGTTGTAGAGATGCGATTCCTTTTGCACCAGCACGCGCTTGCGATCACCGGCGAGCATCCGCACCGCCAGGTGATTGGCCAGCGTGCCGGTCGGCATCCACACCGCTGCCTCCTTGCCAAGCAGAGCCGCTACCTTGGCTTCGAGCGCCGCCACCGTTCCGTCGCGGGAAAAGCTATCGGCCTTGACATCGTCCGAGAGCTTGGTGAGCAGCGCGGCATACTCCCGCGGCGAATGCGGAATGCCGTCGCCGGTGGTTAGAATTCGCCCGGCGCTCTCGGTGGATGCAAATGCCATGGCGGGAATACCGAAGAGACTTCTGCGCCTCATAGGAAGCCCGATGTTACCATGATTCTCTATGCGAATCGGCGTGGTGGGCCTTGGTTTCATGGGCATGACGCACATCAAGGCGATGCAAAACGTTCCGCGCGCGCAACTGGCCGCGGTGGTGAGCGAGGATCCCAAGAAACTGGCGGGCGACCTCAGCGGCATCGGCGGCAATCTCGGCACCAGCGGCGAGACCATGGATTTTTCCCAGGTCGCCAAATACTCGAACATCGACGGCCTGTTGCAGGATCCCACCATCGACGGCGTGGATCTCTGCCTGCCAACGCATCTGCACGCGCCACTCGCCATTCAGGCGCTGCGCGCCGGCAAGCATGTACTGGTGGAAAAGCCCATGGCTCTCGACGGCGAACAGTGCGACCGTATGATGGCGGAGGCCGAGCAAGCGGGTAAGATCCTCATGGCCGCCCAGGTGCTGCGCTTCTGGCCCTGCTACGTCGCGCTGCGGGAAACGCTGCCGCGCTTGGGTTCGTTTCGCAGCGCGCTGTTCCGGCGCAAATGCGCGGGTCCGGCCTGGGCCAAGTGGATTCGCGACAAGAGCCTTTCCGGCGGTGGAGTCTTCGACCTGGTGATTCACGACGCCGACATGTGCGTGCACCTGTTCGGTCCGCCGCAGATGGTTTCGGCCACCGGCCATGAAGATCTGGAACGCGGCATCGACACCGTGGAAGCGCAGTTGTTCTACAACGATGGTTTCGTCGCCACCATCTCCGGCGGCTGGCATCATCCCAAGGCCTATCCTTTTTCGATGGAATACACGGTGGTGTGCGACGGCGGTACCGTGGACTACTCCTCGGCCGGCCGCGAGGCCATGCTCTATCGCGCCGACGGTGAGGCCGAACCGCTGAAGCTCCCCCCCGGCGACGGCTTCGAAGCCGAGATTGCCTATTTCGCCGAATGCGGCGACCTGGGCAAGGCGCCCGAGCTTTGCAAGCCCGCCGAATCCGCCACCGCCGTAAAGCTCACGCGCATCCTGGACGAAGCCCGATTCAAGAACGGAGAAAAGGTGCTATGCCACTTCTGAGAGACCTCGAGATTGGAGCGATGTTCTGGGCCGGGCGCGACACTCTGCCGCGCATCAAAAGCCTGGGCGTGCGCTGCGGCCAGTTGGGCATCGGCGGCGACGTCAATCTCAACGGCGCCGTCGAGCATTGGAAGGCCGAAGTGGCGCGCGAGGATTTTTCCCTCATCACCGTCGTGTGCGCCTACAACGGCGAGGACTACGCCGACATCCCCACCGTGCAGCGCACCGTCGGCTTCATTCCACCCGCCACACGCGAGGAGCGCGAGGCCCGCACCAAAGATGTGAGTGACTTCGGCGCCGCGCTCGGCGTCAAGAGCGTCGCCTGCCACATCGGCTTCGTGCCCGAAGACGCAACCGATCCCGACTATGTCGCCGTCCTCGGCATGGTGCGCCGCATCTGCGATCATGCCGCGCGCCACGGCCAAACCTTCGTGCTCGAAACCGGCCAGGAGCCGGCCCACGTTCTGATGCACTTCCTCAAAGATGTGGATCGCGCCAATCTCGGCATCAATTTCGACCCGGCGAACATGATTCTCTACGGCACCGGCGATCCGATTGAAGCACTCGGCATTCTGGCGTCGAAGGTGCTGAGCGTCCACGCCAAGGACGGCGACTGGCCGCCCAGGGGTGTCGCCGGCGCGCTCGGCACCGAGCGGCCGTTGGGCCAGGGCTCGGTGGGCATGGAACGCTTCGTCGCCAAGTTGAAGGAAATCGGTTACAAGGGAACCGTCAACATCGAACGCGAAATCGAAAATCTGGAGCAGCGCTACGCCGATATGGCGATGGCCGTAAAGCTGCTCGAACGGTTGCGCGGATGATGACGCGGCGGCAGTTGCTCAAGGCCGCGGTCGCCTTGCCCGCGGGCGCGTGGATGGCCAACTACAAGGCCATGGCCGCGCCTTTCGAAGGCCAGGTGAAGATCACCGCCATCAAAGCCATGCAGCTCGATTTTCAGTTCGACGGCTGCCTGATCAAGATTGAAACCGACGCGGGACTGACCGGCTACGGCGAAACCGGCACCAATAGCGCCATGGCGCGGACACACCTCGACCACATGACCGTGGGCCGCTTCCCCGGCGCGGCGGCACTCGCCAACGGCCCGGCGGGTCTCATCGGAGCCGACCCGCTGGCCATCGAACGCCACTTTTATCGCATGACGTCGATGCAACATCCGTTCATGGCGTTTCACGGCACCATCAGCGGCATCGACATCGCACTGTGGGATCTGGCGGGCAAAATCACCGGCCAGCCGGTCTACAAGCTGCTGGGCGGCCCGTTCCGCGATGGCTGCCCCATGTATTCCCACGGCGATGCGCTCAAGGACATGCACGACAAATCGGCCTGCCGCGATTGGGTCGCGCTGATGAAGCAGCAGCCCGAAGGCTTCACGTTTTTCAAGTTCAATATCGACCAGGCGTTTCGCATCGAGCGCCCGTTTCATCCTACGGTCAGCAGCGAAGAGATGCGCAAACTCTACCGCGGCTATGCCAACGTGCGCGAAGCCGCGGGCGATGCGTTCGATCTGGGCGTCGCCTGCCATGGCGAGTTCGATTCGCCGAGCGCCATCGAGATCTCGCGCGTCGTTGAGCCGCTCAACATGCGATTCGTCGAAGATTCGCTGAACGTGCATTACTCCGATGCCTGGGCCGCTTTGAAACGCGGCTCGCGAGTGCCCATCCTGACCGGCGAGAAACTTCAGTTGCTGCGCGAGTTCAAGCCGTTCCTCGATGCGGGCGCCGTCGATATCGTGCACCCCGACATCTCGTTCGCGGGCGGTCTCACCGGCTGCCGCAAGATCGCCGACTACGCGGCCCTCACGCGCATCCCCGTGGCGCTGCACAACGTGGGAACGCTGGTGCGCACCTACGCCTCGGCGCACCTTTCGATGGCCATTCAGAATTTCTACCGGTCGGAAAGCTGGCTCGGGCGGCCCGGCCGGCTGCGCGAGCAGATGACCGCCGGCGCTCCGCCCGCCGTTCGCAACGGCCTGTTGCGGGTGCCCGATAAACCCGGATTGGGCCTCGATTTGAACGAAGCGTTTTTGCGCAAGACCCTCGCCAGGGATGAGCCTTGGTGGGGCTAATACCGATGCACACCAACCGCCTGGCCCAGGAAAAAAGCCCCTACCTTTTACAGCACGCCCACAACCCGGTGGACTGGTTCCCGTGGAGCGAAGAAGCGTTCGCGAAAGCGCGCAAAGAGGATAAGCCGATCTTTCTTTCCATCGGCTATTCCACATGTCACTGGTGCCACGTGATGGAGCGCGAATCGTTTGAATCGGAAGAAGTGGCCGAGGTACTGAACAAACACTTCGTGCCCATCAAACTCGACCGGGAAGAGCGCCCCGATATCGACCGCGTGTACATGACGTTCGTGCAGGCCACCACCGGCAGCGGCGGATGGCCCATGTCCGTCTGGCTAACCCCGGAGTTGAAGCCATTCTTCGGCGGCACCTACTTCCCGCCGGACAATCGCTATGGGCGGCCCGGATTCCGGGCGATTCTGGAACATCTCGCCGGCGTCTGGCGGGACGATAAGGCGCGCATCCTCGAATCGGGCGACGACGTGATCCGGCAGCTTACCCAGATGACCGGCGCGCAGGACCCGGCGGCGCTGCTTGACGGCAGCGGCGTCGAAAAATGCTACCTCACCTTACGCCGTTCGTTCGATACACGCACGGGCGGCTTCGGCCAGGCGCCCAAGTTTCCGCGGCCCACGCAGTTTAACTTCCTGCTGCGCTATTCCCAATTACGCGGGGAAGAGGAAGCGCTGCAGATGGCGCTGATGACGCTGGCCGAGATGTACAAAGGCGGCATGTACGATCAACTGGGCGGCGGATTCCATCGCTATTCGGTCGACGCCCGCTGGTTCGTTCCGCATTTTGAAAAGATGCTCTACGACCAGGGACAACTGGCCGTTTCCTGCATCGAAGGGTTTCAGCTCACGCGCGATCCGCTGTTTGAACGCATTGCCCGCGAGACGCTCGATTATGTGTTGCGCGACATGTGCGACTCGAAGGGCGGTTTCTATTCGGCTGAAGACGCGGACTCCGTCGTCGACCCGGCCGACCCAAAACACAAAGGCGAAGGCGCGTTTTATATCTGGACCGCCCGCGAGATCGAAGAGGTCCTGCGGAAACCGGAATCCGACTGGTTTCAATATCGCTTCGGCTGCCAGGCGAACGGCAACGTCACCGACGACCCGCATGCCGAATTCACCGGCCGCAATATTCTCTACCAGGCGCACACGATCGAAGAGACGGCGGAGCATTTCGGAGTCGCCGCCGCCCAGGTGGAATCGGCGCTTACCACCGCGAGTCAGCGCCTGCTCGAACGGCGCGGCACCACGCGCGTGCGGCCGCATCTGGACGACAAGGTGCTGACGGCCTGGAACGGCCTGATGATTTCCGGCTATGCCAAGGCCGCGCAGGTGTTGGGCGAACCGCGCTATCTCAAAGCCGCGCAAAACGCCACCGCATTCCTTGAGCGGGAAATGTACCGCTACGGCATGCTGCTGCGCCGCTATCGCGATGGGGAAGCGGCCATCGAAGGCTTCCTCGACGACTATGCCTTCTTCACGCAGGCGTTGCTCGACCTTTACGAAGCCGACTTCCGCTGGGAGCGTATCGAACTCGCTGTCAAACTCACCGAGACCATGCTCGCCAAATTCGAGGATCGCGAGACGGGCGCGTTCTTCAGTTCGGCCGAGGGCGATGCGTCGCTGGTGATGCGGCTCAAGGACGACTACGATGGAGCCGAACCTTCCGGCAATTCGGTGGCCGTGCTGAACCTGCTGCGGCTGTCGGCGATGACCGGACGCACCGATTTTCGCGACGCCGCCGAGCGTGCGTTACGCGCCTTCGCCTCGCGCATGGCGACGGCCGCCATCTCGATTCCCCAGATGCTGGTGGCTTACCTGTTCTACGAGTCGAAGCCGAAACAGATCGTGCTGGCGAGTGGCACCGGTATCGAGGCGATGCTCGGCGAAGTGCTGGCGCGCTTCCGCCCGAACTCGATTGTGCTGCTGGATCCGCCGGATCCAAAGATGCCCGCGATAGACGGCAAGGCGACGGCCTACGTTTGTGAAAACTTCACGTGCCAGTTGCCGGTGACCGATGTCGCGGAGTTGATGAAACGCCTCTAGAACCGCGTGAACGGCTTTCTAGGTGGAAGTGGGATTTCGACCTCGGCGTAGCGAACTAAAGGCCACGGCGAGTGGCCAAGCACAGCAATTCCGATTTTGCACCTGGAAAGATTCTGTTGATAGCTCAAATTCTTGTCCGCCGTTAGAAGAAGATCCGCCTCTTGCAAGAGTTCCCCATTCGTGAGCCGGTCCCATCCGTATTCCTCGGCTGTGGACACAGTGTGCCCAGCGAGATGACGGGCAAGGTTATAAGGGCAACTGTGGTCAAAAAGTATGCGCATTAGCCGGAATCGGCGCGGCGGCGCTGCGGGCGGCGAATTCCAAAACGTCTTCAATTTGCTCGCGGGTAACGCGATAGTTTTCGATTATCTCTTCCAGGCTTGCACCGTACTTCAGGTTTTCAAAAATGATGGAAACCGGCATGCGAGTGCCTTTCAGAACCCACGCACCACTTACCTTGCCGGGAATGCTCTCTACAGCGGGGCACTGGGACCAGTCAAGTTGTGCTGCCATATTTCCAGAGTAGAGCAATCACCGGTTGCGCCGGATGCGGTAGTCCTCAATCAGCGGCATCCGCACCACCTTGCACATTTCAAAAATGCGCGAGCGCGCGCGCATCCCGATGGCCTCGCCCAAGGTCCTTCGCACTTGCACGCCCGTGCCGGAGCGCTCTGTCGAAACCGTGCCGGCGTCAGAATCGGCTAGGTTCGTGGTCGCGATCGTCGGCTTTCGATTGTTGCAGCGGTAGGTGATGATCGACGTCACCGTGTCCTCCACCCATTCGGTGACGCGGTGCGCGCCCAAGTCGTCGAGCAGCAGAATCTCGGCATCGAGCGCCGCACGGTAGGCTTCACGGTCGCTCTGCCCGGAGGCGACGTCGTATCCGGAACGAATCTTTTCCAGCAGATTTTGGTAATCGAAGAACAGGCCCTGCGAGCCCTTGGCGATCAGCGCCTTCAAAACGGCGACGGCGAGATGTGTTTTACCGGTACCGGGATCGCCAATCAACAACAGGCCAGGTTTATCGACTTGAGGGAACTCCCGCGCGTAAGTGCGCACGGTGGTGAGCACATGGCCCAGGGCGTTGTACGCATTCGGATTGCCCATCGGCAGCAGGAAATTGTCGAACGAAGAGTTCTGGTAGAGCGGTGGAATGCGGGAGCCGCGAAGGTGCGCGGCCACATCGGCCGCCTGCGCGCACTCGCACCGTTCGGCGCCGGAGATTCCGTCTTTCTCCACGACGCGCCAGCCGGAGCCTCCGCAGATGGGGCAAACGGTTTCGGCCATATTTATTCCAGGGTAACCAGTTCGTCTCCGGCGGCAACGCTCGATCCGGCGCGGGCGGCGAGCGCCACCACTTTGCCGGCTTTCGGAGCCTTCATCTCGTTCTGCATCTTCATCGCTTCCACCACCACCAGCCCCTGCCCTTCCTCCACCATCGCGCCTTCTTCCACCAGCACGCGAACCACTTTGCCGGGCATGGGCGCGGCCAACACCTGGCGGCCTTCCCGGCCCAATCCACCGCGCCGGGCCGAAGCCGCGCGCGGATCGATCACTTCGGCCTGCCAGGATTTCCCGCCGCTCTGCACCATCCACTTGCGCTCGCCGCCGGCGACACGGACTTCGTAGGCGCGTGTCCCGGCGAGAATGGAATACACTCCGGGCTCCACTTCGAGGACCGAAACTTCATAGCCTCGGGAATCGATCACGGCGGCAATGCGGCCGCCGCCGGCCTTCCATTCCAGGCTTACCTGCCGCTCACCAAACCGCACCACCCGCTTCATCGCATCAGCTCCCGCAGGCCGGACCGGCGCCAGGCGGAACCCGATGCCGAAGGCACCTGCTGCAATGGCTTCGCGGCCGTGGCGTGCAGCGCGGCGGCAATGACGGCGATATCGAAAAGATCGGATTCCGGGCCGGTATCGCGGGCCGCGCGCGCGAAGTAATCGTCGAGGAAGGCGGTGTGCAGGCGGCCGTTGGCGAACTCCGCGTCAGCCAGAATGCCGCGAAAGAACTCCAGATTGGTTTGAATGCCGGAGATGGCATATTCGGAAATCGCACGCCGCATGCGCGCGATCGCCGCAGGGCGCGATTCGGCCCATACGGCCAGTTTTGCCAAGAGCGGATCGTAGTCCATTGGCACGTTCCAGCCGGGATAGACGCCCGAATCCAGGCGAATGCCGGGGCCGGAGGGCTCGCGCAACTGCAGAATCCGCCCAGGCGAGGGTAGAAAGCCATGGTCCGGATCTTCGGCGTAGATGCGGCATTCGATCGCCGAACCGCTGAGCTTCACGTCCTTCTGCCCGATGGCCAGGCGCTTGCCCGCGGCGATTTCCAGTTGCAGCTTGACCAGATCGAGACCCGTGGCCAGTTCGGTGACCGGATGCTCCACCTGCAACCGCGTGTTCATTTCAAGGAAATAGAACCGGCGATCCTCGTCGACCAGAAACTCACAGGTACCGGCATTGTAATATCCGGCCGCGCGCGCCACGCGCAACGCCGCTTCCCCCATCGCCTCGCGCAGTTCCGGGTATTCGAGCATCACCGGCGACGGCGATTCCTCGATTACCTTCTGATGCCGGCGCTGCAGCGAGCATTCGCGCTCGCCCAGGTGGATCAAGTGGCCGTACCGGTCGCCGAGAACCTGAATCTCGATGTGGCGCGGCCGCGGCACCAGCTTTTCGATATAGACCTCGCCGCTCTTGAACGATCGCTCGGCTTCGCTGGAAGCGTCGCGCAAAGCGGAATCGAGATCTTCTTCGCGATCCACACGCCGCATGCCCTTGCCGCCGCCGCCGGCCGCCGCCTTGAGCAACACGGGATAGCCGATCTCGCGCGCCACGCGATGGGCTTCGGCGCCCGGCGCGACCGCTTCCTCGACGCCAGGCACGATCGGCGCCCCGGCCGCCTTGGCGAGCTGGCGGGCGGCGGTCTTGGAACCGACTTTGCGGATGGATTCGGCCGAAGGGCCGATGAACGTCAGCCCGGAATCCTCGCAGGCCTGCGCGAACGCCGCGTTCTCGCTGAGGAATCCGTAGCCTGGATGGATGGCCTGCGCGTGCGTGGCGCGCGCCGCATCGAGAATCCTGTCGATGCGCAGGTAGCTTTCCGCCGAAGGCGACTCGCCGATATAGACGGCTTCATCGGCCATGCGAACCGCCAGCGATGCGCGGTCGGCATCGGAATACACGGTCACGCTCGGAATGTTCATTTCCCGCAGAGCGCGAATCACACGCACCGCGATTTCGCCGCGGTTCGCAATCAGGACCTTGCGAAACATGAAGGCCAATTCTAGCAGTACAATCTACCAATGCGCAGAAGGACAGCGTTGTCTCTGTTGGGTACGGTCCCCTTGCTCGGACGGCCCGCGAAAGCGGCCATTCGCGAAGTGGAAATCGTGAGGGTGACGGGCAAGCGGGAGGCCGATCCCGCCGATCGTCAGCACCAGGTCAGTCCGAATCACATCTATGACGAGCTCCGGCCGAAGCCGTATCGCGAAACCGGCGGCTCGAAACGCACGGTTCCCATCGCCGCCTATTATTTGAAGTTGAAAACCGATGCCGGCGTGGAAGGTCTCTACGGCCCGGTGGACAAAGAAGCGGCGATCGTCATCGATCAACAGATGCGCACGTTCCTTACCGGCAAGGACGCTTTGGCCGGTGAAACGTTGTGGGATCAGCTATACCGGCTCAACCGCCACTCCTCCCGCGGCCATTTCATGATGGCCATCTCGGCGGTGGATAATGCGCTGTGGGATTTGCGCGGCCGTTACTTCGAAACGCCGGTCTACCGGCTGCTGGGCGGACCCACGCGGGCGAAGGTGGAAGCCTACGGAAGCTGCCTCGGCTTTTCCGTGGAACCCGAACTGCTTCGCAAGAAGTGCGCCGAACTCAAAGGCCAGGGCTTCCGCAATCAGAAATGGTTCATCGCCTACGGACCGGGCGACGGCAGCGAAGGTCTCAACAAGAATGTGGAAATGGTGCGCAACCTGCGCGAGTCGGTGGGCCCGGACGTTGAGCTGATGTTCGACGCCTTCAGCGGCTGGGATCTGGCCTATGCCATCCGTTGGGCGAAACAGGTGGAGCAGTACCGGCCGCGCTGGATCGAGGAAGCTTTCGCGGTCGAGAAGATCGAAAGCTATGCCGCGCTGCGGCGCGCCACCAGCGTTCCGGTGGCTTCGGGCGAACATTTCTACAGCCGCTGGCACGCCCACGAATACTTAAAGGCGGGCGCCATTACGGTGGTGCAGGCCGATCCCGAATGGTGCGGCGGCGTCAGCGAGTTAGTCAAGATTTGCTCTCTCGCCTCGATCTATGACGCGCAGGTTATTCCTCACGGCCACAGCCTGCACTCTTCGCTGCACGTGGTCGCCAGCCAGTCGCCCATGACCTGCCCGCTGGTGGAGTATCTCATCACGAAGATGCGGTCCTACTACTTCTTTGAGAAAGATCAACTGATTCCAGAACAGGGCATGATATCTCTGCCCGACCGGCCCGGATTCGGCATTACTCTCGATGAGTCCAAAGTGGAGCAACAATCCGCACAGCGGTGGAGTTAGCCGTCGTCCCGGTCGAGCAGTATCAGCACCGGCTCGCTGATGGGAAGATCGTCGTCTTCCTTGCCGGCGAGCGGATGCACGGAGAAACCGAACGCGAACAGGCGGCTCAGGAAGCTTTCGGGCTCCGAGAGGCTGACCCAGCGAACGCTGGCCGATTCGCCGCGGTCGGCGAAGAAGCCGATGCCGCCTTTGCGCAGCCGCTTGTCCTTCCACATATCGACCACCTGGCCGTCAACCGACGTCAAGAACTGATCGCCTTTCACACGCACGCGCACCCGGTAGAGCGTGTCGGGCCGGACGCTGACCGGAATGGGAAGACGTACCCGTTCCACTTCGCGGCCGCCCATGCTGATGAAGCGCTCGATCTCGGCCTTGGCTCCGTCCTTGCCGCCCACGTGAATCTTGGTTGCGTAGAAGTTGCCGAGGTCGCTCGCCCGGAAGGCCCAGCCAACGGCCTTGCGCTCGACGGCGGCCTGAAATTCCATCTGATAGTCGGCCAGTTGCAGCGAAGGCTTCCAAAGCTTTAACCGGTCGGTTCGCAGCGCGCCGCCCGCATAGTCGGAGCCACCGGCTCCGGAACCCACCCAATCGCCCATGCCCATGCGAAAGTCCTGGCGCAGATTGATTTTCGGCGAATCCGGAAAGACCGACATCAGCCGCTGCGCGATGGGAACTCCCGACAGGCTATAGCTCGCCTTGGCGCCAGGCTGCGGCGCGGCGCCCGACGGGGTGAGCACGATCGCCGCGACGGCGGCGATGCCCAGCGCGCCCGCCATGGCCACGCCAAACTTACCGCCTCCCTTCCCGGTCTTCTTGTCGGGCTGCTGGATGACGGCCAGGTAATCGTCATAGTCACCGGCCAGTTCCCCGGCGTCGCGCAGCACGCGCGCGCTCGATGTGCGAAAGCGCTTGCGGTGATCGGTGGAACAGAACTCCTTGTCCACTACTCCCCGTATTGAACCAATGCGTCGGCGGCAATATAGACAGCGCATAATGAGGTGCTCCGTTACAATTTCATAGTAACGCCAACAGACCGATTTTCGACCACCCTAAGTACGTTCAGCGTTATATTCGCGTGTATTGACTAAGCTTGCTGTACCAATGGTAATGGCGGCAAAGGCCTGTACCTGCAAGGAGATTGCTTAGTCCTTACCTGGGTGTTCGCCGGATGGAGGGAATAAGGGGAAGATCCGATTCGTCGTACAGAGCCGGCTTACACGGTAGGGCGTGCGCCTCAGCGCTTACGGTTGTTTTCGTCCCGCATCCGCACCAGAGCCAGCGCGGCACCCGCCGCCAGGCACGTCCACGCGAACCAATCTCCGTTCTTTGTATAGGATGTGACGTCCTTGCGATAGCTGAACCGCGTGCGGGCGGCCGCCTGTCGGTAGGGCGGCAGGCGATTCACCAGCCTGCCGGAAGGGTCGACGGTGGCCGAAACGCCGTCGTTGGTGGCGCGAATCAGCCAGCGGCGGTTCTCGGCGGCTCGCATGCGAGCGACCAGCAGGTGCTGCTCGCGGGCAGCGCTGGTACCGAAGTAGCCGTCGTTGGACAGGTTCACCAGCACGCCGGCGCCCTGCTCCACGAATTCGCGGACGAAGTGGGGGAACACGGATTCATAGCAAATGAAGACGCCGATGCGATGGCCGGCGTTCTCAAACGTGGTCAACTTCGAGCCGGGCGTGAAATCGCCCGCCTCATCGGTGATCTTATTGACGAAGCCGAGAAACGGAGGAATGAATTCGCCGAACGGCACAAGGTACATCTTGTCGTAGCGGCCCGCGAACTGGCCGGAGGAATCGATGAGGAACGCCGAATTGAAGATGCCATGCTCCAGCGTCCGCGAGATGCCGGCAAACAGCAGCGTGGAGCGGGTCTGGCGCGCCAGCTCCGAAGTATGCTCGCGCAGCAGCGGGTCCGATTCGTAATAAAAAGGAACGGGCGCTTCCGGCCAAAGGATCAGATTGGGCCCCGGGTTCTGGCTGATGGCCTGATCGAGCGAGAGAAAGCCCATGCGGCGGATGAGTTGCGCGGTGGCTTCGCGGCTCCATTCCTGCTTCTCCTCGACATCGGGCTGAACCAGCACGGCCACTTCCCTGCCCGTTTCGGGTTCGGGCATGGCAGGCAGCAGGAATAGCAGCGGCAGGGCCGCCAGGGAATACAGATGGGTCCGCGGGCGGCGCAGGACCACAAGCGCGATGGCCACATTCATGAGGGCGAAGACGAAGGACACGCCATAGACGCCGGTGAAGGGCGCCGCGCGCATTGGCACGCCCATGTCGATGCCCGCGTTGCCGAGGCAGAGCCAGGCGAAGCCGAAGGGTCCGTTGGTGCGTTCGATGCCGGTCCAGAGAGCGGCGGTGGCGGGCATCGCCCACCAGCCGTTCAACAGAGGCCCGGCGAGTCCAGCAAAGGCCGCCCAGTGCAAACCCTTGGCCAGACAAAACAGCAGGAAGACCGCCCAGCCGCCCGCCATGCCGACTCCGCCATAATCCTGCAGGACGTTTCGGATCCAGTAACAGACGCCGAACCAATAGAAGAACCCGGCGGCCCAGCCAACCAGGAAGCGGCTCTTCCAGGAAGCGTCGTTAGCAAGCGCCACCAGCAGCGGAGCGAGACACATCGGCGCAAGGAACACCATGTCGAAGCGGGGAAAAACCAGGATGCTCAACAGTGCGGCGGCGGCCGCCAGAATCCACCGCGTGCCGCTAGCGGTCACCCGTGCTCCGCCTCTTGGCTCACCAGATCTGCCATGTAGGAGCTGCGAACGAACGGTCCGGCGAAGACCATCTTGAAGCCGAGACTCAAGCCGAACTCCTCATAGGACTTGAACTTTTCGGGCCTGACGTATTCGGCAACGGCGAGATTGCGGCGGGTGGGTTGCAGATACTGGCCGATGGTGGCGACATCCACTTGCGAGACGCGCAGATCGGCAAGCAATTGATGCACTTCCTCCACCGTTTCGCCGAGGCCGGCCATGAAACCGGATTTGGTCAACACACCGGGCGCCGCCTGGCGCGCGAAGGCCAGTACGTCGAGCGACTGGCGGTAATTGGCTTGCGGGCGCACGCGCCGGTACAATCGCGACACCGTCTCCATATTGTGATTGAACACGTGCGGACCGGCGTCGAGCACGCGCTTGACGGCATCCATGTTCCCGTCAAAATCCGGCGTCAACACTTCCACCCGGGCCTCGGGCAAAGCGCGGCGCACCTGGCGCACGGTTTCGGCGAAGTGATGCGATCCGCCGTCGGCCAAGTCGTCGCGATTGACGCTGGTGATGACCACATAGCGCAGCTTCATCTCGCTTGCCATGCGCGCGACGTTTTCCGGCTCCGCCGGATCGAGCGTGAACTCGCGCTTTTCCGGCGAGCCCTTCGGCACCGAGCAGAAGCCACACCCGCGTGTACACAGATTGCCCAGAATCATGAACGTCGCCGCGCCGCGGTGAAAGCACTCATGAATGTTCGGGCAGCGCGCCGACTCGCACACCGTGTGCAGTTCGAGACGCCGCAAATCCTTCTTCAAATTCGTGACGGACTCAAAATGCGTGTCGCCCTTGCGCAGCCATTCGGGCAGGCGCGGCGCGGCCGGCGGCCGGATTTGAACGAGATCGGATGACACTAGAATTTTTTTATGACGGGCTTCTGGAATCCGGCGGCTTCAAGATCGGAGCGGGTGCGCGTGATGGCGGCCGCGTCGTTCAACGGACCCACCACCACGCGAAACACTTTCTCGGTTGGGCCCGCCACCACGGTTGCGCCAAATCCTTTGCGGCGCAGCACGTCGGCGATGATCTCGCAGTCCGGCTTACTTGAAGCGACCACTTGCAGATAGGTCTGGCCGCTCACCGGATTGGGGGCCGCGGCACGCGTTTCCCTGGCTTCGGCCTTGCGCGTCTCCGCCTTCCGGTCGAGATCCGCTTTCTTGTCCTCGTCGGCGCGGCGCCTGGCGTCGGCTTTCGATTCGGCGTCGGCCCGGCGCTCGGCTTCTTTCCGCTCGGCTTCCTGACGGCGCGTCTCCTTCGCCTCGGCCGCGCTATCCACGGCGGGCGTACTGCGGGCGGCGGCCACGGGCTTGGTGTCGGTGCCGAACGACGACGGCTTGGAAGGATCGACCATGACAGGATCGCTCTTGCGGGCGGCCAAATCGGTGGCGGTCACGGCGTTCTTGCCTACGATGTAGCCCATCGTGAAGAAGACGCCGAGTAGCACGACGACGATGAAAAAGACGCTGAGCAACTGCCGGTTGCCCAGAATCAGCTCAAATTCTCCGTCTTCGCTGCGGCTAACGGTTCTTTCGGAAGTCAAAGCTCGCTCCTCCAGCAGGACTCATTTGGCCTCAAGACCGAGAATATCTCGCCAAGGCCGGTTGCACAACTCAAATCAATCAGATAGCGGTCTTTAGCGCCTTCGCCCGAAGGGCCAGTCCCAATAGCCACCACGTGGCCATGAGAAACGGGATCGTGATACCGGCCGCCACAGTCCAATCGATTCGGGCGCCGGTCAGCCAGCGGACGGCTGCGGTCACAACAAGCGCGCCAGCCACGGCGGCCACGCCGCGCAAGTGCCACCCAAGATCCAACAGAATCAACGCCATGCCAAAGGCCACGGCGATCCACGCCCTTGGTTCCATGATATAGGACGAGAGGGAGGAAAGTCCTAGCAGGGCGAGCGCCGCGCCAAAAACGCCGGGAACGATGAGCCCTGGACGCAGCAGCTCGGCGTATCCAATGGCTATCCCTACCACCAGGGCCGTATAGGACGCGGCGGCGCTCGAAAACAAGGGCATCGTTCTCATGATATCTAAGGCGACTCTTTCGAAACTCGTGGAGAAGGCCAGGGTTAGCATTGAGTAGGAACAAGGGAACAGAGGCTATGCCAAACCCCAAACATATACGTGTCGCCGGAGGTGTCTTGCTGTGCCTGACCGGCCTTGCGGTCTTCGGCCAGCAGGAGCCGGAGCTGACTGTCGATCACGCGGCTTGCGTCTATTTGGGGCCTCAAGCCGAGCGCTTTCGCCAAGGTGGACTCCAAGCGGCGCGCGAGTATAGGTTCAGCCAACAGACGGCTCGTGTGGCCGCGATGCTGCCGGTGACCAGGGCATCCGGGACGGTGGAAGCCGTCGAGCCCAAGGGAACCATCGACCGATTTCTTTCCGAAGCCTGGCGGGCGGCGGGCGCGGTGCCGGCCGCGCGCACCAGCGATTTCGAATTTATACGGCGCGTCAGCCTGGACCTGACCGGACGCATTCCCAGCGCCTTGCGAGTGCAGCAATTCGTGGCCGACGTCAACCCTTTGAAACGCGACGCGCTGGTGGATGAATTGCTTGCCTCGGAGGCGTTCGCCGACAAGTGGTCGATGTACCTCGGCGATCTTTTGAAGAACACGCTCCGTACCACGCAAGTGGTGCGTTATGCCGAAGGGCGCAACGCGTTCCATCAATACATTCGCAATGCCGTGGCGCAGAATGTACCCTTTGACCGGCTGGCCACGGAGTTGATTACGTCCACCGGCGAGAACAGCTATGAGAAAGGCGACCTGAACTGGGTGGTGGGCGGCTTCGTGACCGGCGGGCCCATTCAGGACATCTGGGATCAACAGGCGGTCAACACGGCGGAAACGTTTCTGGGCCTGAGCCACTTGAACTGCCTGATGTGCCACGACGGACGCAGGCATTTGGATACGTTGAGCCTGTGGGGCAAATCGGCCACGCGGCTGCAGGCGTATCAGATGTCGGCGTTCTTTTCGCAAACGGAACTGGGCCGCGTGCGCGCGGGCGACGCCGCCACGCCGTATTACTGGAACGTGCGCGAAAACACAGCGCGCGCCCGCACCGACTACGCCTTGAATACAACCACCGGCAACCGTCCGCCGCGAACGCGAGTGGCCGGGCTCACCACCGTAACGCCCGAATATGCGTTCAACGGCGGCAAGCCCGCGCAAGGCGAAAACCGGCGCATCGCGCTGGCGCGATTGCTCACCGGCGACTTCCAGTTTGCGCGCGCCGCCGTGAATCGCATCTGGAAGGAATTCATGACCAAGGCGTTCGTGGAGCCGGTGGATCAGTTCGACCTGGCACGGCTGGACGCCGACGCTCCCCCGGCCGAGCCGTGGACGCTGCAGCCCAATCAACCGCAATTGCTGAAGGCTCTGGCGCAGGACTTCATCGACATGAAGTACGACCTGCGCAAGCTGATGCGGACCATCGTGCTTTCCGACGCCTATGGGCTTTCAAGCCGCTATGAAGGCACTTGGAACCCGGCCTGGGAGGATCTCTACGCACGCAAGCTGGTGCGGCGCCTGTGGGCCGAAGAGGTCCACGACGCGGTGGTCCTTTCGAGCCAGGTGCCGCAGCGTTACAACGTAGCCAGCTTCGGCCAGGTTTCCTGGGCCATGCAGTTGCCCGATGTCGTGAACATGCCGGGCGGGGCGGCCACATCGTGGCTCGATAGCTTCATACGCGGCAACCGCGATACTGAAGACCGGCGGGCGGACGGCTCCGTGCTGCAGGTGTTGAATCTGATGAACGACTCGTTCGTGATGTCGAGAACCAAGGCCACCGGTGCGGCCGACACGGGCAGCCTGTTGCGGCGGGCTTTGACCAACGCTTCCGAAGACCAGTTGATCAGCGTGCTTTGGATCAACGTGCTTTCCCGGTATCCCAACGACGCAGAGAAAGCGGCGGCGCTGGCGCATCTGCGGTCGGGCAACCGCCAGCAGAAGGCCGAAGACCTGTTGTGGGCGCTCTACAACAAGGTCGATTTCATCTTTAACTATTAGGGAACGGAGTGGGAACATGCAGGAACAACAGCGATTCAACCGGTTTCTGGAGCGACATCCGCATCGGCACCAGTCGTTCTTCTCGCGCCCATTCTTTTCGCGGCGCGGATTCTTTCAGATGTTGGACGCGGGCGTAACGGGCAGCTATCTTTCTTCGCGCACCGCGGCGGCTGGCGTCACCGATGTGGTGAGCCGCGGCAATCCGGAATTGCTGCGCAGCGCCGACAACGTGATCCTGGTGCTGCTGACCGGCGCGCCTTCGCACACCGATACCTTCGATTTCAAGATGGTGAACGGCGTGACGCCGGCGAGCTTCAAGCCGGAGACGATCAACGGCATCCACTTCCCTGCCGGCCTGATGCCGAACCTGGCGCTGGCGCTGGGGGATATGGCCATCGTGCGCGGGGTCCGGTCCTGGGCGCTGCAGCACACGTTGGCGCAGGCGTGGGCGCAGATTGGAAGATCGCCGGCCGCCGCGCTGGGCGACATCGCGCCCAATATGGGCAGCATCATCGCCGTGGAGAAAGCGGCGGAGCGGCGCCCCACCGATACCTTTCCCACTTTCCTGGCGCTGAACGCCAACGACGGCATCGGTTCCGGCTATCTTCCTTCCGCCTATGCGCCGGTGAAATTCGTGCCCGCGCAGGCGGGCTTTCCCGATACGGTGAACAGCGACGGCGAGACGCGCTTTTCGAGCAAATGGGATATTTTGCACGCGCTCGACAATCCGCTGCGGGCCGGTGCCGGGGCGCCAGCCGGATTCACCGACTTCGACGGATTCTATAAGCAGGGCCGCGGCATGATGTTCAATCCGCAGGTGGACCGCGCGTTTCGATATTCGGCCGATGAAGCGCGCCGCTACGGCACCACCGGGTTCGGCAACGCCTGCCTGGTGGCGGGCAAGGTGCTGGCCGAGCGCGCCGGCACGCGCTATGTGCAGATCAATTACGGCAGTTGGGATCATCACGACACCATCTACACGAGGCTTCCTCCGATGGCCGCGACTCTCGACAATGGCTTGTCGGCGCTGCTTGCCGATCTGAAGTCGAATGGTCTGTTCGAGCGCACGCTGGTGGTGGTGCAGGGTGAGTTCGGGCGCACCGTGGGCCCGTTGACCAGCATCGGCGGACGCGATCATCACCTGCAGCAATTCATTCTGTTCGCAGGCGCCGGCGTAAAGGGCGGCCGCGCGTTTGGCAAAACCGACGACGCCGGAGCGGTGACGGTGGAGTATCCTTGGGCCCGCGAGCGCGACGTCGTGTTCGAGGATGTGGAGGCGACCATCTACTCCGCCCTCGGCATCAACTACACCAACATCCGCTATGACGATCCGTTCCGGCGCGGCTTTGAGTACGTGCCTTACGGCGATCAGGATCTCTACGCGCCGCTGAGCCAGCTTTGGAAGGCATGAACCCGATTTAATCGGGTCACTTGAAACCACCGCGTCCACTCCGCGTCAGATGCGGAGGAGGGCGGTCAACGCGATGAAACAGCTTGCCGGCTTGATGATGGCTGTGTTGTTGTGGAACCCGGTGGCACGCGCCGAAGGGAACGTCGAGGCAAAGCCACCGGCGGCGGCGGCGGGCGCCGAAGCGAAAGCCACGGAGAAGAAAAAGCAGCGCTCCATCAAGAGCTCGGCGATCCTGATCGCGGGTGGAGCCGGAATTGGCGCCTCGGCCGGTAAGATGACCGGCAAGAAGAACGCCGTCATCATCGGAGCGGTGGCTGGCGCGGTGGCGGCCCTGATCTACGACCGGGCGACGTACAAGAATCCCAAGGGAAGCTAGGCCTTCAGGATTTTGTCGAGGAACGCATACGCCTCCTGGCGGACGGGTTCCGGGAAGTCGTGCTGCGCGTCGGGGTAGCGGACTTCCAGCCGGCCGGGCGAGCGGAAAATCTGATCATATAGCGGGCGCACGGCGCGCACGCAATCGTCGACGCCGGTGACTTCGAAATTCGAATCGCTCTTGGGCGCGTTGATAAAGACGGCGCGCGGCGCGATGGCTCCCAGAATTTCCGGGAAATCGAACGGCAGCAGGCGCGCGGATTTTTCGTAGCGTTCGGCGATGCGCGGCATGTAGCCTTCGTGGCTCCAGCCGGTGAGGTCGCCCTTCATGTATTTCGGCATGGCTGTGAATCCGCAACTGGTGACGGCGGCTTTCAGACGCGTGTCGAAGGCGGCGGCAAACAGTGCGTTGTGGCCGCCGAGCGAATGGCCGCAAACTCCGATGCGTCTGCCGTCGACGAACGGCAGACGGTGGAGCACGTCCACCGCGCGGCTGTGATTCACGATTCCCTTCATCGTCGCGCTGGCGTAGCCCGACGCGTAGACGTCTTTCTTGTAGTCGCCGAAATTGGGATAGTCGGGCGCCAGGGTGACGTAGCCGCGCTCCGCCAGTTCGCGCGCGTAGTGTAGGTTCGGCTTGCCGCCGAGACCGGCCGGCTCGTCCTTGCCGATGCGCGTGGTCTGGTGGAGGCACAACATGGCGGGCTTCCTAGCGCCCCCGCCCGACGGAACGAACAGCCAAGCCGGCACGGAGTCGCCGGGCTCCGGTTCAAAGACGAGCCGCGAGCGGGTGTAGGCGGCAGTCTTTTCCATCTCCGTGATCTGGTAGGAAGGCCGCCCCGGCACCTTGCGAAACGAACCCATGACGAGTTCGAGACGGTCGACGATGTGGGCGCGGCGCCTGGCCCAATCGCCACGGGAACGGACTTCGCGACGGTTGCCGGCCGCGTCGAGGTAGTAGAGGAGATTCTGCTTATCGGGGTATTCGGCGGGCGTTGCGGCAAGCGCGGGGAGAGCGAAAAGGAACCCGCGGCGGGTGGCGTTGAGGTTTGACAGATGGTGCATCCGTTTGTTGTAATACTAGAAGTTTCGCACGCACTCCTCAGTAGCTCAATGGTAGAGCATTCGGCTGTTAACCGAAGGGTTGTAGGTTCGAGTCCTACCTGAGGAGCCAAATGAATTCGAATTCCTTCTATTGACCGTGTGCCCGTCCAAAATTGCCAAGCCCTTTGATTTCAGGTTCGAGTCACACCTGGGACCTCAAACCTGCTACTACCTTGAAAGGACAAGCCCCTAGCTGGAGTCCGTGCGGCGTACCGGCTTGGAGAAAGGCCCACGTGCCGGCTAAAGGCGGTGCTGAACGTGCTCGCCGCGCCATAGCCGATGCGTTCCGCCACCTCGCCGGTCGCCAGGTCGCTCCGAAGCAGCAAATCCTTGGCGACGGCCATGCGCCAGCCAAGCAGATACTCCATCGGAGGAACGCCCATGGTGCGGGTGAAACGCTCAAAGAACGCCGAGCGGGACAGCGCCGCCGCTCGCGCCAGTTGCGCCACTGTCCAGGAACGTGCGAGTTGTCCGTGCATTCGCCGAATCGCCGGCGCTAGGCGTGCATCGGCCAACCCCCGTAGCAGCCCCGCGGGCGCGTCTTTCCCTGGCGTCGACCGCAGCGCTTCAATGAGCAGCACTTCCACAAGGCGAATGAGCACCAGATCGCGGCCCGGCCTCCATTCGCTTGTTTCCTCGGAGACCAGACGCACCAGCACCGAGAGCCGCTCGATTCCGCGCAGGTGCACGAGGGGTGGCAGAAGCGCTACCAGCGACGTCGAATCGGGCGAGTCGAAGGCGAACCAGCCGCCGAGGAGTCGCATGTCGGGGCGCCCCCGACGCGAGCCACGGCGGACCTCGCCCGGCACGGTGGACGCCACTTTCGGGTCGAGTCGCTCAAACTGCCCCGGTGGTTCGAGGCTCGATATCGCGAACCCTGGCGTTGCGGGCAGGAGTACGAAGTCGCCCGCCTCGAGTGTCAGGGGGCGGTGGCCCTCGACGGCCAGACGGCAAGTGCCTTCCAGCACCACGCAGAAGCTCGGGTGGCCGAAGGCGGAATAGCGGACACCCCAGCGCCCGGAGCCGCTGATATGCCTGGAGAACACGGCGCGCGGTTGAAGCATTGAGATCACTTCCGCCAGCGGATCGGTCATATCTGGACTCTCACAAACGAAATCCGGACTCCGCGTTATTGAGAGTCCGGAAGAACTGCTTTATCTTACCAACATGAACACAAAAACAGTCCTGATTACTGGCTGCTCCTCCGGCTACGGCCTGGAAACGGCGCGCCACTTCCACGCCCACGGATATAACGTGATCGCCACCATGCGGAACCCGAACGAAGACCTGCTGCCCCGATCCAACCGGTTCCGCGTTGTGGCGCTCGACGTGACCAAGCCGCATAGCATCGCGGCCGCGCTCGAAGCGAGTGGGCCCATCGACGTCCTCGTCAACAACGCGGGCATCGGAGTCGTCGGCGCCTTCGAGGCCACGCCGATCGCGACGACCCGCGAGGTGTTTGAGACTAACACGTTTGGCGCCATGGCGATGACACAGGCGGTGCTGCCGCACTTCCGCACCCGGAGGTCGGGCGTGGTGGTGAACGTGACGTCGAGTGTGACCCTTACGCCGATGCCTTTGACGGCCGTGTACACTGCCAGTAAGATGGCGATCGAAGGGTTCAGCGCGTCGCTCGCACTCGAGCTTGAGTTCTTCAATGTGCGGGTGAAACTTGTCGAGCCGGGCCACGGCCCGAGCACACGGTTTGCAAGCAACGGCGGATCACGCATGCAAGGGCTGATTCCCGAGGCATATGCAGCGTTCGCGCAGCCGGTCTTCGCTGCCTTTGCGCATCCGGCCGCGGTGACGACCGAGGCCGATGTAGCGGACGCCGTCTGGCGCGCCGCGCACGATACGTCCAGGCAGCTTCGATTTCCAGCGGGGGCCGATGCGGTGGCGCTCGCTCAGTCGGCATTAGCGAGCTCATCTTCAATTGGTCCGGTCTCGCCGGGTTTCGCCGCCTGATTCCGGTCTCCGCGGCGGCATTGACCATCAATTTGGGATAGCCGGAGTCACCCACGGGAGTGGTCCCGCGCCCGCGACCTGAGAAGCGGCCGGCACGAATTCGCCCGTTCCGTCGCTGAGGGCCGGTCATTGGCGAGCGGCACCAGGCCCAGCACGCCGGGATTCACGGTAACTTGGGTACCGTTCGGAACGATTCCGACGCGAGCGTTGGCGTCGCGCACCACGCTGCGGCTTGATCCACTTCGACTCCGAATGGATGGCGCCGGAACGCTGGTGTAGATATCCTGCGCCACACGCACGGGGTTGCGCCAGGTCGAACCTTCGTCGTCAGAGCCCGGCGATTTCAAGATACTCTCGCCCCAGTTCAACGATCTCGTGAATCGCAAGACCGCATCACCACAGCAGGATTTGCCGCCGCGCGAGCGGAGTTGACGCGAACGGCCGGTTCGAAGCTATCCCCGCCACCAAACGACGTGTGCACCCACAGATTGCCTTTATCGACCTTGATCAGCGAGATCGCGCCCGAGGCCCGGACAGCGACCATGGGGTCGCGGGCGGCGGCAATCACGAGCGGTTCCGATTCAAAGATGCCAGCCGTTAAGTTGAATGGAGGGCCGTTCGGATTTGAACGGCCCTGGAAACGGCTTCTTTCGAGTTAGACGGTGAACAAAGTGTCGAACTCGTAGGGAATGGCCGAGTGATCGACAAGCGTTGCCAGTTGATAGGTCTTCCCGCCGCCGTACCACGCGCCTTCCTCTTGGAGCAGCGGTTGGAACACGGCGTCGTCGCCGGTGAGTGGCGGAATACCCTTGTTCGTGGTCTCCCAGGTGTACCAGATGCGGTCCAGTTCGTTATGGAGCATCCAGAAGGCCGGCTCAACAACCAATTCGTTGAAGTACGACGCGGTGCCACGAATGTTCGGATTCTTGGGGTTGAGACCTCCGGCCCAGAAGTGCAGAAGCAGGTGCGGCTGGAAGCGAAAAGCCGAGTATACGTCTTTGATCAGCCGGATCAGCACCACATCGGGAAACAGCTTCGCATCTTCGAGAGACGCCAGGAATCCGACCGCCAGGAACGCGTTGAATACGGCAAGTTGGGACGCCGGGTCCTTCGGATAGGACGGGTCGAGAGCCTGCAGGACGAGTTGCAGGTTCGGGTCGCTGGGAATTTTCACCGCCAGGCCGGCGAGGCCTCGCTTGGCGCGTTCGACATTCTCGGTTACGATCTCGAGGTTGTTGTCGATGGCGTTGTAGAAATTGAGCCACTCCGGATGCGCCAGGGCCCGGCCAATCTGCTCGGCCGGCGGCAATTTGTCGAAGACCAGATAACTCCCGGGCCAGCGGGTAATCTCGATGTCGTAGCGCGAGCCGACGGGCTTTCCAAAGGCTGCATGACCGGGTGGTATGCCTTCCGGAACTATGGCCGTCCCGCCCTTGGGCAGAAATTCCCTGACCCAGCGTGGCAGGTCCTGCAGGTGGGTGGCGTCCCAATATGGCAGGAAAACGAGATCCGCCTCCGCCATGTCACCCTGCTCCTGGAGGTTGCGATCGTGCAGCGCCGCGCGCAGCATCGCCTCGGCCTCGATCAGGAACGAGCGATGCCATGGCAGAAGCCGGTAACCCCAGGACGGGGCCAGGCCGGCCTCCGCCTCGGGCGGTGTAGAAGACAAAACGTCGGCGCTATGCTGGCGGTTGCGCAAGTGGTCAAAGTGCTCGTCGTTGAACACATCGAAATAGCCCTTGGCGACGGCCCAGCGGAATGCCCGCTGGAAGCGGTCGATCTCAATTTCCGACATGGCGGACGCGCTCTTGCGAACAATTCGCCCCTGTGTCGCCTGTCTGCGCGCGCCATAGCCCGGATCGCCTTGTGCGTAACGGAAGTTCGAGCGATCGATGGTCGTGTGATGATCGTGGGCTCCAGCAGCGGCGGATCGGCCCTTTGGGGGTGCGCTCTTGCGGGAAGCGACCAGGCTGCCGGCCGCCGCTATCGCTGTTGTCACTCCCGCCGCCCGCCGCAGAAAGCGCCTGCGGTTGAAATCGGTCGCATTAGTGGTCTTGTCAGTCATTTCAATGCTCCTTTCAGGTTTGCGGAAGATAGCTGAACGACCGTTGTGCCTGTGGGACCTCCATCGGTCGTTCAGTTACTTTCGCCGTTTGTGGTCGCGAGGATCTTCGTGGATCACTACAGCCTCAGAGTGCCGGAATCGCCGCAGATTTTTGAGTGTCATACGGTACGAGACGTCGCCGAACGCCTGTCTCCGTGGCGAAAGCCGTTGCGGATCTACTTTCTTAGTCTCAGGCGGCAGCGCCCGCATGGACGGCGGCCTGTGTTTCCTGCGCCGCCTCTTGCGGCACCGGGGCGTTCCATTTGACCCACTTCAGATCCAGGACAAAGATCGCGTAGACTACCGGAACAAGCAGTAGGGTGATCACCGTCGAGAGCGTAAGCCCCCCGATCTGGGCGTAACATAGTGGCTCCCATAGCGGGCCCCCGTGTGCCGCCAGAGGGAACAATGCGATGACCGTGGCGCCGACGGTGATCAGCACTGGCCGAAGGCGGACAATGCCCGCGTCGAGCAACGCCTCCCGCAGTGGCGCCCCAGCCTCGTGGCGTTCCTCGATGAAATCGAACAACACGATGATGTGGCTGACGATGACACCCACAAGTCTGGCGATGCCGAGGAATGCCATCATGCCGAACGGGGTGCCCATGATGTAGAGCGCCGCCATTGATCCAGCCATTCCGTAGGGGATGGCTGCGAACACGATCAACGGCTTGATGGCGTGCTTGAACTGAATCACAAGGGCCAGGAAGATGACCACGACCGAGATCGTCATGACGACGCTCTGCTGCTTGAATCCCTTCACCTGCTCCTTGTACTCACCGGCGATCTCCATGCGCATTCCCGGAGGCAGTTCCTTTTCCAGTTCGGTAATCCGCGGCCTGACTTGCATCAACAGTTCAGAGGGCAGGCGGCCCTCGGCGGGAAACGCCGAGACCGTGATCGTTCGAAACTGATCCAGGCGGCGGAGTTTGGCGGGTTGCATTCCGTAAGAGAGCGTTGCCAGTTGCTTCAGCGGCACCGCGACAGGTTGCTGCTGCGAGTAGACGTATAGATTGTCAAACTCAGCGACCTGCGAACGTTCTTCGAGGCGGAGCCGGGCAACGACCGGTATATTCTTGTCTCCTTCACGCAAGGTGGCGAGAGACACCCCGTTGAAGGCGGCTAGCGAGGCAGCCGCTACGTCCTGATTGGAAATTCCGGCTAGGTTCGCGCGATCGGCATCCACCTGAATTCGGACCGCCAGGGTCTCTTCTCCCCAGTCGTCACGTACCCGGGCCGAAAGAGGCGATTCCCGGAGGATCTGCTTCAGTTGCCCGGCTTGCGCGCGCAGCGCCGGCAGATCATCGCCCGACAGCCGGATGGAAACCGGGATCCCGACGGGAGCGCCGGTTTCGAGCGCCCGCACGTCGATTCGCGCATTGGGCACGTTCTCTGAAAGAACCCGCTGCAGCTCAGGAAGAAGGTGGCGCGTGTGGTGTTTATCGCTCACCTTGATCAGGATCTGCGCGTAATTGAGCTGGCGAGGTTCCGGCGCCGCCGAGAACCAGAAGCGGGGTCCGCCGCCGCCGATCCAGGATGTCACCGACTCCAGGACTCCCGCCCCAGCCTGCCGGAGAATCAGCTCTTCGGCTCGCCGCGTTGTATCCTGCGTGGCGGAAAGAGGTGCGTCCTCCGGTAACCACACGTCGATGTAAGCAAGATACTGCAGGTCCTGAGGAAAGAATTGTGGTTTGAGCCTGGAGCCGAAATACAAACCGAGTGCCAGAACGGCAAACGAACCCGCCAACGTTTTCCAGCGGTTGTCAATGGCCCAGCCACCCAAACGGTAGTACAAGGCCGCGAAGCCGCGGGTCCGGCGCTCAGCGGCGGTTGGTTCAGCCTTACCCCGCAGCAGATAGAAACCGAGCAGTGGAATGAACGTCATCGAAACCAGGCGCGACGCCACCAGCGAGCACGTGATGACAACCGGAAGCGTGTAAATGAACCTGCCGGTGTCTCCCGTCAGAAGAAGGAACGGCAGATACGCCACGATATTGGTGATGGTCGCGTAAAGGATCGCGTGGGCCAGCTTCGTCGGGCCCAGCCACGCCGCCAGGGCGCGAGGATGGCCGGCCGCCAGATCGCGTTTTATCGCGTCGCCCGCAACGACTGGATCATCCACCAACAGGCCAAGCGCGATGATCAAACTGGCAACTGAGACCTGCTGGATATCGACGCCCATGATCTGCATCATTCCGAACGTCATCGCCAGCGTAATGGGGATCGAAACGGCCATCAGCGCCGCCGAGCGCCACTCCCAAAAACCGATCAACGACACAAGCACCACCAACACGATCGCTTCCCAGAGGCTGCTCATGAATAGTTCCACATTCTCGGCGACCTGAAGCGGTTGATCGGAGGTTCGCGCCATTACCACGTCGGCGGGCAGGCGCTTTCTGAGATCCGCGAGATTGCGGTCAACGGCCGTGCCGAACACTCCGATATGCTCCCCTGAACGCATCTGGATATCGAGCGTGATCGCGCGCGATCGCGGCCAGTTCCCCTCACTGTCGCGCCACGTGTAGTAGTGCAGGAAGGTGGCAGGAGTCGTGTAGCCGCGCGACACTTCCACCAGGTCACGCACGTAAGCCGGACGTCCGCCTGCGCCGGGCATCACCAGCACATCGCCGATTTCCCGCTCCGATTGAAATTCGCCGCTCGGCGCGACAGGCAGATTGCGTCCTCCGGCATTGACGATACCGCCCGGCATGGAAATATTGCGTGCGCTGAGGGCCTGCTTCAACATGTTCGCGGAGATTCCGTGGGAAGCCAGCCGTTCCTGCGAGTAAAGCAGTTCGACCCTCTCGGACACGAGCCCGGACCGGCTCACCTTCGACACCTGCGGAATCGTCTTCAGACTTTTTTCGATCTGTTCGGTTAAGATGTCCAGTTCGCGGTAGCTGTATTTGTCGCCAGCCACCCCATCCATGGCCTTTCGAATTCCGGATGGATCCCGCACGATGAACGGCCGCCAGGTGTCAGGATGCAGTTCGGGTCCCAGCGCGTGTTCGCCGGCGAACCGGTCCAACAACGCAAGAATCTCTTGGTCGCTTTTGGAGGAGCGCCCGTCGAGGCCCACGAATCCCGGTCCTTCCACAATCTTCAGATCTTCAAACCCGGGTTGCTTCAGAAATCCTTTCCGCACCTGATCGGCGAGGCGGCGGGAACTGCCGTTATCGAGGGATCGGGGAAAGGCCACGACGAGCGAGAATCTGCCTTGGGCGCCGCCGCGAACCCGGATTATCGCCTCGTGCATATCCCGGCTTCGGATATCAAGGTCCACATCTCCGGCACGCGGCCCGGCAACGGTCAACATCAGCGCCGCCGTATCTCCGAAGTCCTTCACGAAATCGATGGGACCGGCACCTTCCGGAAGATCGATGACCCCGTCCAGCTTCATCTTGATGTCATCGAATTCCTTGCTGGTTTCGCCGACCCGTTCATCGAGCTTCATATAGATGAAGGCCGATCCCGTGCGGCTGACCGAGCGGATTTCGATGACCTTCGTGTTCTGGGCGACCGCCGACTCCACTCGCTTGGTGACAAGCTGTTCGATCTTTTCCGCGGGCATTCCAGACCACGGCACAATCGCCATCGCCTCCCGAACCGGAATATCCGGATCTTTGCGCTGGGGCATCTGCCAGAAGCCGTAAACGCCCCAGACGACGGTTCCAAACAGAAGCACCCATGCCACGTGCCTCTGCTCGACGAAGAACCGCGCCGTGTTGTGCGTCGTCCGTGCGATATCGAGGTCGCTCTTATGTTGCATTGTTCTGCTCCTAGGGGATCTGCTTCACCCGCTCGCCATCGGCCAGTTGAAGGCCCCCGGTGGCGACCACGCGCTGGCCGTGGTTGAGTCCGGCAGTGATCACAACCGCGTTCCCTCTGACCGGACCGAGAGTCACTGGCTGCAACCGGACCCGATCACCGCCGTTGTTGCTCGAAACCGTGTAGACGCCGTATCCAGAGGGAGACTTGACTACCGCCGCCAGCGGAATCGCCGGTGCCTTAGACGCATCGGGAACAGCGGCAACCACTACCGTTGCGACCATGCCCACCTTGAGTGCCTGCGCGGCGTTCGGGATAGATACCTCCACCGGAAAGGAGCGGCTGGACGGATCGGCGGACGCGCCGATGGAGGACACTCGGCCGCGGAACTCATGGTCAGGCATCGACTCGGTGTTCACGATCAGTGTCTCGCCGGCTCTAAAGGAGGCCAGCGCGAGGTCGGGGACGCCGAAAGTTACCTTGGCAACCCGTGTGTCGGCGATCACGAACGCCGGTGTACCCGCGCCCACGAGCGATCCACGGGCAATCTTCTTGGCGATCAACACACCAGGGAACGGCGCGACAAGCGCCGTGTCGCCCAACGACACACCGGCTTCCTTCTGTTGCGCGGCGGCCCCCTCGATCCTGGCCTGTTGAGCCGTGAGTTGCGCGGTGATGGCATCGCGGCGGGCCGAGGCCCCGTTCCGTCGAGCTTCCACGGCATCGAAGTCCGCCTTGGTCATGGCCTTTTCCGCAAGCAGGCTCGTGGCACGCTCGAAGTCTCTTTCGGCTTGCACAAGGGAAGCGTGCGCTTCGCTCAACTGCGCCTTCAACGCCTCGAGCGACGCCGCTGCATCAGCCGCGACGGCTTGCGCGTAGCTCACTCGCGTCTGATATTCGGTCGGCCTCAGACGGGCCAGCACCGTTCCGGCGTTGACGAAATCGCCCGCTTGCAGTTCGCGGCCGCCGGCGGAGCCGACTTGTTCGACAAATCCCGCAACCCGGAACATCAAATCAACCTGCGTGTCCGGTGAGACGATGCCGGAGTAGCGCACTACGGTTGAGCCGGCCGTCAGTTCAGCGGTCACTGTCCGGACGGCCTTTGGCTGCGGTTCGGACGGCGCTTGATGTTTCTCGCAGGCGGTGAAGGCCGCAGCGAGACAAATGGTCAGGATCGTCGGTTTCATTGTTCCTCTCCCATCGCCTTTTCCAGGTCCGCTCGAGCCGACCAGTAGGCCAGCATTGCCTGCTTCGCGCGGTCATCGGCCGACGCCAGTTCCGCCTGCGCTTCGAGCACGCTCTTGAGCAGCGCGGCGTTCAGACGTAAACGAACGCTCGCCAGGCGGACGCCTTCTCGCGCACTCTCCTGGTTCGCGCGGCTCGCGGCAACCATGACTCTGGCTTCCTGCATCTTGCGGTACGCGCTGCCCACCTCGATGCGAACTCTGTCTTCGGTGTCCTTCAGCGCCACCGCGGCTTCCTGAATGGCTTTATCCTTCTGGGCGAGTTCGTTTCGCTTGCGGCCCCAATCAAACGGTTCCCAGCTTGTCTGAGCGCCGACGATGGCGATGTTGCGAGGCAGGCTGCTGGACATGTTGAGCGCCGAATAGTACGTGGCCGCCAGGCTGACGTCGGGAAGGAACTCGGTCTTTTTCTTGCGGTGATCGACTTCTGCCTGTTGAAGCTTCAAGCGCGCTTGCTCCACCTCGGGCCGGGCCGCCACGGCACGTTCCCGGGCGGACGGCAGCTCTGGGACCCAGGTTGCTTCGACGGCCGCCGTCGCTCGGAACTCGGTCTCGATCGGCCGCCCGAGCAGGTAGTTCAACTGTTCCTTCTGTGTCGCGAGTGGGCCGGTGAGCCTGACCTTGTCGTACTCCGCCTGGGCCAACCTTGCTTTCACATTCAACAGGTCTCCATCCAATGCCGTGCCTACCTTCACGTATTGCGTCGTCTCGGCCGAGAGCTCGCGAAGCAGCGCGAGCGACTGCTCGACCGCATCGAGAGAACTCTGCGTTTGCAGGATGGAATAATAGGCCTTCCGGACCTGCTTCACTACCTCCTGCCGGGTGAGGCGGACTTGCTGGTCACCGATCTTCTGGCTCAACTCGAGTGAACGGATGCCGAGCCGGATTCTGCGCTGTTGAGTCAGCGGAAGCGCCACCTCGCCGCTTAGTAGCGCAGTCGGCTTCCGCGCCGAGGAAATGTCCGTGGTATTCCCAGGCACTGGTCCGATACCCGGGTATTCACCAAAAGCGCCTCGTTCGAAGGTAATCGTGGGACGCGTTAGAAGCAGTCCGCTCGTGGTGGAGAACTTGAACTGCGGAAGACGCTGGGTCTTCGCGGCGGCGATGGCGTCGGCCGTGCCGCTGGAGTTGAGACTTGCCTGCTCGATGGACCGGTTGTGGTCCAAGGCGAGGCGTACGGCACGGTCGAGAGTCAATTCCGATTGGGCGGGCAGAAACCCTGCTGCCCAAAACGAGACGAACAGCATTCGCATTCTCCATCTCCTGTCAGACTTTCAAATAGTGATGCGCGGATGACGGCTGGAAGCTATCATCTACGGTGAGTTTGGTTTCACTGCACTTGCTTGGCCGGAACCGAAACGCGAGCTTCGATAAGCGGAACCTCCGAGGCCATTTGTAACTCGATCATGAGGTTCACCCGCCACTCGACCTGAAAGAACAGAGCCGTCGCTTTCGCCGAGAGCACTTTGCGAAATATCGGGATGTACCTGAGCCTTAACTGAATCGCAGCCATCTCAGCGGCCGCACGCTCATTCAGGTAGCGTTCTGCCTGGGCGCTCGTCAGGACGCCGTAGTTCCGGATGTATTCGCCGATCAGCAGTAGCTTCGAGTCGCCGAGTTTGGCGACTTCGTCGGCAAACCGAGTATAGACCGGCCAGAACTGTTCCGCTTCGGTGTCGGTAAGCACCATGTTGCTGGCGACAATCTGTTTCCTCGCGGACTTCAGATCCTTACGGAGCATCCGAATCTCTTGATCGATCAACTCGGGCAACCCGTCTGACTTGACGGGTACCTGCTGGGCGAGCGCTCCCGTCGGGAACAGCCCAGCCGTGAAGGCAGCCAAAAGCACCGCACTGATTCTCATCGCATTTCTCCTGATCATGGGGTAGTCGAAGGTTAGATGCCAGGCGGGAACCGGAGAGCGGCCCTCCGGTTCACCCTGCAATCCGGTCAGCGTCGGGCCTATTTCCCACTTGCGGGCGGGTAGTTCTTGAACAGCTTCGCGACCGCCTTTTGAAGGTTCTGGAAGTTTTTCTCGGGGTCTTTCTTGATGTCGAGGGTCTTCGACATGGAGCCGCGCCACACCAGTTGCTTCTTGGCTGGGTCGTAAAAGTCCACGACCAACTTGCCGACCTCGATCGTCGAACTTGTAACGCGGCGAGCGCCGTAATAGCGCGGTCCGGCACCCCAGGCCTCGAACTGCTTTTCTTGGTCAACCGCTGCCTGATAGGCAACGTGCACATCGCCGCCAGTCTCAACCCGCTGCATGCCTTTCATCGAGAGTTGTGCGTCGACGGCCCGTTTGATGTTCTGGTCCATCAGTTGGCTGGGCGCGCGTGCTGCCGTCAGATCGACCCACTGATACGTCTTGAAGGCGTTGAAGTTGGCCGAACGGTCGTAATCGAAATTGACGTCCTGAGCCATTGCGAGAGTGCAAAGACACAAGAATCCTGTGAAACCGTTGAGTTTCATTGTTTCTCCTTTTGGTGAATAAGAGCTACGGAACGTTTGGAACGGCCAGTTTCACGAAGTCGTAGGACTCTACGTTGACGACGATGTCGTCCTTCGGAATCTGAACGGTCATTCGCATCATCACGCCAGGGCCGTGTGGCAGCCGCGCGTAGTCAATCGCAATCGCCACCGGACTCCCTTCATGTTGAGTCTTGAAATCGATTCTCCTGGCCAAATACGTCGCGCGATCGACCGTCATGGTCATTTCGTCGGCGGGAAGCACGAGGGACCTCGCCTGGAGGCGAATGGCGCCCGGCCCTTCCCAGATTTCCCCCGCTTGAATGGCCAGGCCAATCTGTTGCGGACTGGAGTAGCGCCGGGCCAGTTGCATGACTTCCTGAATGTCATCCCTGATATCGGCAGCCTTTCTGGCCCGAATGGGCCCCATCCTCTTCGCTTCGGGTCTGGCGAGCGTCGTACGCTGAAGTTGCCCTGTGGCATCGAAGCGGAGTTCTTCGATCATCGGGTCGAGAGGATTTCCTTTACGAACGACGGTGATCTTCTGTTTCCACTGGTAGGCCGTGATTTGTTTGCCGTTGGCTTTCATTGCCATCAGCAGTGCCTGCTTCGTTGCTGTTTGACCTGCCAGCACTCCGGCGAGCAGGATGAACACCGGCGCGAGTAATTGGCTCTTTGTCGTCTTCACGATTCCAGTCTGCGGTGAGTTGCTGTTTGAATAAAGTGTCATACGGTTTCATGACTTGCCTACAGGCCCGTCACCTTCTGGCGAACGAGCCACGCCTGGCCAAGATGCCTGCGCTCATGGGCCAGCACCAGATCAAACGAAAAGCCCAAGGAATAGCGCAGCCATGGGCGGAACGGAGATCGCACCCTCATCGCCAGCACGCCGACGTCGCGGCTGCGGTCCACGCGCCGGGCGAACTCTTCGTGGAGGGCGCGAAACTGGCGAACTGCCTCGCCGATCGAGCGGCGAGTGCGCGGGACTAACCGGTCATCGGCTTTCTGTTTCAGCCGGGAGGGATCCTGGACCAGGCGCAGGAGCCATCTACGCCACCAGCCGAACCGGTCCATTCGCTTGGGCCGGCGGAGATCGCTGGAATGCTCTAACGCAGCGTCCCAGACCGGAAGGAAGGCCGTTCCCGCGAGGAGGAGATGTTCGATGCAGTAACTCACACTCCATCCCCCGTCACGAGGCGGAGCGTGAAACTGTGCCTCGGTCAACGCCGCGGTCAGATTCGTCAGGTCCGCTTCAATTGCCGCTGCGGCTTTCCGCCACTCTTCGGCATCGAAGCCGGCTCCCACGAATTCCATACGCTAGTAAATGCGCGGAATCGAGGGAAGAGCTATCATCCCGGAGAGCGGTCACGGCTTGGCGATGAGTGCGGCAACCTGAAGCTGGCGGGTTGTAGCGTACGGTTCCGCCACGTTGCGAGCCTTCAAGCTACGCCAGATATCGAGGCTCTTCTGGAACCAGGCGCGGCTCTGCTGCGTGAGATTGGGCTTATGCGCGGCGACAGTGGCGTAGTACCTTCCCATCGACTCGAGCGAATCCGCGTACTCGCGGCTCAGCTTCATACTGGAAGGATTACGCTGCGCAGCTTCTTCGGACAACGCCACTGCTTTGCTGTAATTTGAGTACGCCTCATCGTGGTCGCCCCTTTCGACCAGGATGCCGCCGATATCCCGGTGCAAGCGGGCAACCAGCGAAGCCGGTGGAATCTGGTCCAGCCTCGAAGTGGCGGTCAGGGATTTCGCCACATCGAGTGCTGCCTCGAGTCTCTGAATTGCCTCCCGGTCCCGGTGAAGTCGATGCAAGCACTCTCCCGTCAACATCTGGTCGACCGCGGCGTCGTGGCGCAACTTGGCGCTGGCTGGCTGGCCCGCGTTCAGATGCTGCGAAATGGCGCCAGCCTTTTGGAGAGACATAAGAGCCTCCTCCGGATTCTCCTCAAGAAGGATCACACCCATACTTCGGTAGGCCGTGGCCAACCCTTCCCTTATGCGAACGTCCCGCGGGTCTGTAGCGGCGAGGCGTTCGCCAATCCGGATGGCAGCGCGGGCGTGGAGTATCGCCTGTGGCCTGTCGCCGAGATTGAGGTTGTCAGGGTTACCCAATACATTGGCCAAAAGACGGTGCGCACCTGCGACGGTTGCGTGCTCATACGCAGTGGCGGCAGATTGCCGGCTAACCGCTTCCGCCCAACGTAGCGACTCCTCAAAACTCCGCAGCGCACCGTATAGGTCGCCGGAATCGAGTTCGGCCAGGCCAAGCCTCACATAAGACACGAATGGGGCGTTCCGCGCCTCCATGCCTCGGTCCGAACCAGCCCACCGGACCGCCACGTCCACGGCGCGCCGGTAGATCGCGAGGGCGCTGTGAACGTCGCCTGTACGCAGCTTTGCGTCTCCCAGCCGGGTATGTAGCAAGACCTCAGTCTGGGGTACCAGCCTCGCGCGATTCCTATGGGCGATTGCCGACGCTTTCTCCAGGCGGGTTTCCGCGGCGGCGATGTTTCCTGATCTCGCTTCGATGTCGCTAGCCGCAACACTCGTGGCAATCAACCCAGCCAAGGCACGGGCTTCAGTCCCGGCCGGGGCAGCCAACCGCTCATAGATGGCCATTGCTTTCTGCAAGTGTTCGAGCGCCGCGGCACTCCGGCCGAGGTTCGGGCGGTAGGGATTGCCTTCCACATCGGCGATCTGGCGATAGGTGTCCGCCATTTCCAGTTCGAACGCAGGATCTTTTCCGGGTTCACGAGCAAGGCCATCCAAATACCGAAGCACGGTCTGGATCATTTGCGCTCGAGTCGCTGTAGAACCTGGGAGTTGCTCCAGCGGACCCTCGATATCGGCCACGACGGCGTTGGCCAGTTGCCTCGCCAACTCGAATCGCCGCTCGGCTCTCCCGGCCTGCAACAGGGCCACCACGGTCACGCCGACCAGGCTCGCCGAGATCAACATCGCCGCGATGACCGCCATCCGGTTGCGCCGGACAAATTTCCAGAGGCGGTAACTCCAGCGATCCTCTCGCGCGAGAACGGGAAGACATTCGATGTGCCTCCGCACATCTTCCGACAGCTCAGCGGCGGATGCATATCGCCGCTGAGGCTCTTTCCTCATGGCGGCAAGAACGATATTGTCCAAGTCCCCTGAGAGTTGAGAGCTCAGCTCACTACCGCCCGCCATGCTCGGTTTGACCGGCTCGACTTCGCAGATGGCATGATCCAAGTCTGCCGGGGCCTCAGAATGAAACCGGTGCGGCCGCTGACCAGTGAGCAACTCGTATAGCACCGCACCCAGCGAGTAGATGTCCGTGGCGGTGCTGACCGGCAGCCCCCTGACCTGCTCCGGGCTGGCGTAGTCCGGAGTGAACATCCGAAGTTCGCTCCTGGTCAGCGCGGCGGCCGGTGACGCTCCCGGCTCCAGCACTTTGGCTATTCCGAAATCAAGGAGCTTGGGCACGCCCTCCTTCGTTGTGAGAATATTGCCGGGTTTGATATCGCGGTGGACTACCAGGTGCTGGTGTGCGTATTGCACTGCCTCGCACACAAGCCGGAACAGGCGCAGCCGCTCGTGGAGTGACAGCCCGCCGCGCGCGCAGAAGTCCGTGATCGGTACCCCCTCGACGTACTCCATCACGAAGTACGGCAGGCCTTCCTCGGTCGCGCCGCCATCCAACAGCCGCGCGATGAATGGGTGCTCCAGATTCGCCAGAATTTGTCGTTCCTGCCGGAAACGGCTCAGCATGTAGCCGGTGTCCATGCCGCGGTTCAACAACTTGATCGCCACTTGCTTCTGGTACTGGTCGTCGTCGCGGACTGCGAGATACACAGCGCCCATACCGCCCCGGCCAATCAGACTTCTGACTCGATACGGCCCGATTCTGCGGCCGATCACGGCGGCTTCGCGATCGTTCGAACCGTCCGCGGAAAGGAACGGGGGAATCTCCAGCAGGCGTTCATCGGGAGCATCGCACGCCAGCAGGGAGACCACCTCCCGCTTCAGATCCCTATCTTCGCCACAGAACTGATCCAGAAATCGTTCTCGCTCCGGTAGCGGATGTTCGAGCGCTGCCGCAAAGAGTTCCTCAACTTGGTGCCACCGCTCGCCCGTCATGGCAAGAGCCTCAACGCACTATCCACTCGGTTCAGGCGGCGCTTCGCGTAGGGCGCCGCGAGCTTGCGTGCGTTCCAGTACTTCCAGATCGCGGAGCTTCTCTGATAGTAGGCTCGCGCGTCAGCCTGCCAAATAGCCCGGCGCGCCGACTCGAGACCGGGCTTTCGGGCAAGCGCCGCGTAGTGTCCGCCAAGCGCCTCCAGCAAATCGGCGCGGTCGAGTTGATGGGAGAGACTCGATGGCGCCCGTTGCAGCATCCGATCGGCGATCGCCAACCCATCGTTCAGCACACTCAGGGCCCGATCGGGATCCCCAGCTCCCAGCAGCGCGCGGCCCAGTATTGCATGGGTCCGGCTCAGGACCCGGAGATTCCAGATGCGCTCGGGCGAGACCGCGGCGATAGCCTTTTGAATCTCGACCGAGCGGCGGAGGTTTTCGGCGGCGTCATCATGCCTGCCGAGGTTGTGGAGGGCATCGCCCAGGCCCATGTATGCCCTGGAGGCGTGATAACGGTACTCCGCGTTAAGCGGGTCGGCGGCACTGAGGGCCTCCGCGATCTTCAGGGCCGCCTGAAAGTACCTCAGCGCCAGCGAAGGATTCTCCTCGGCCCAATACATACCCATGCGCTGATTGCAGGCGGCGACGTACCTGCGTGCGTTCACATTCTCAGGCTCGCTCGCGGCAAGCCGTTGGGCCATGGCAAGCGCGGTCTGATAATTCTCGAGCGCATGGGCGCGATCACCCAGATTCGGATCGTCGGAGGCTGCCTGTACGTCGCCCAGGCTGTTGTAGACTCCGATCGTGTTGTACTGCTGGTCGACCGCGACATCGGGCCGGTGAAGCAGTTCCTCGGCTACTTCGCGTGTACGCCCGTAACTCTCCTGTGCGCCGGCGAGATCGCCTCCTCTTGCCATGGCGCTGCCGACGTTCCTATGGGCCTCTCGCAAGTAAGCCAGAGCTTCCGGACTGCGTGCCGCGGCAACCCAGCCCTGACTGACTTCAAGCGCCTTGCGGTAGTAGGCCAATTCGCCGCCTGCGATCCCACGATCGTACTCCACGTCCGCAAGGCGGAAGTAGAGGTTTATTTGCGTGCTCTTGGGTATCTCAGGATCCCCGCTTGCCAGAGCCTTGCTCGCGATGGCCGAAGCGCTTTGCCAATGCGTCCGCGCCGCTGCCGGATTACCCAGGAAGGCTTCCATGCCAGAAACCTTGATATGCATTTCGATGAGGCCGCGGATGACGTCGCTTCCCAGATCCCTACGATGCTCGAGCCGTTCGTAGATCGCCAGCGCCTTCCGGTAATTGCTCAGCGCGGCTTGTCCCCGGCCGAGGTTGGACTTCATGGGGTGGCCTTCGATATTGCCGGCCCGCTCGTAGGCTTTGGCGATTTCGATTTCCAGGCGGGGAGCGGGCGATCCATCGCGAGCCAGTGTGTCCAAGTAGCTAACAACCGTTCCGAGCGTCGCGGCTCTGAGCCCAGTCGATCCTGGCAGGCGCTCCATTTGGTCATACAAACCAAACAACATGTCGTTCGCCAGTCCGCGAACCATCTCAAACCGCCGCTCGGCGCGCCGGGCCTGGAACGTCGAGGAGACGATCCCACCGATAAGACTTGCGACTACCAGCGTCGACGCTACAACAGCGGCCTTGTGGCGGCGCACAAACTTGCTCACCCTGGAACTCAATCGCTCCGCCTGGGCCAGGATGGGCAGAGCTTCCATATGCCGCCGGAGGTCCTCGGAAAGCGCTGCCACCGAAGCGTAGCGACGCTGCGGTTCTTTCCAAAGTGCGGTGAGGACGATATTGTCGAGGTCTCCCTGGAGTTCACGTCTGGACTTCTTGCGGACGTTGGCAGCGAGTTCGGCTCTGCGGCCCACAACGGTGCTTGGCCGGTCGGGTTCCGTCTCGCAAATCGCCTTCTCCATCTCCGCAACCGAGCCGGATGAGAACTGATGCGGGCTTCGGCCAGTCAACAGTTCGTACAGGACCGCTCCCAGTGAGTACACGTCACTGGCTGTGCTGATCGGCAGCCCCTTAATTTGTTCCGGGCTGGCATACTCCGGCGTCATCATCCGGAATTCCGCACGGGTCACTGTGAGGTCTCGGGACATCGCTGGATCGAGCACTTTGGCGATGCCGAAATCCAAGAGTTTCGGAACGCCTTCCTTCGTAGTCAGAATGTTTCCTGGTTTGATGTCACGATGGATTACAAGGTGCTGATGCGCGTGCTGCACGGCCTCGCATACGAGACGGAACAGCCGTACGCGCTCTCCTAGCGAGAGTCCTTTCTCAGCGCAGTACTGGGTGATGGAAACGCCGTCAACGTATTCCATGACGAAGTACGGCAAGCCGTCCTCGGTCGCTCCACCATCGAGCAGCCGTGCGATGAAAGGATGCTCCAGATTGGCCAGGATCTGCCTCTCCTGCCGGAAGCGGCCGAGCATGAAGGCGGTGGCCATGCCCCGGCTTAGGAGCTTGACCGCGACCTGCTTCTGGTATTGATCGTCGTTCCGCACACCGAGATAGACAGAGCCCATTCCGCCGTGACCGATCAGGCGAAGCAATTGGTACGGCCCCACTCGCCGGCCGCTCATGTCCGGCTCGGCATCCTGTCTCTCGACGGGCAATTCGACGAGCCGCTGTTGAGGCGCGTCGCACTCCAGCAGCGACTCCAACTCCCATCTGAGTTCGTCGTCGCCGTTGCAGGCATGATGCAGAAACGCCTGGCGCTCGGCCGGCGGGCATTCGATCAACCGATCGAACAAGCCTCCGATCTGATGCCATCGCTCGGCAGTCATACGGAAGCGGAGTCGCCGCGCAACATCGCGCGCCGTAGCCAGGCCTCGGCGAGGCGCATTTCACGCATGACGGTTATCCCGGCAATTCCCAAAGCTTCGGCGGTCTCCTCGACCGTACATCCTCCGAAGTAGCGCATCTCCACGATCCGGCATTTCCGCCCATCAAACTCGGCCAATCTATCCAGAGCTTCGTCGAGAGCCATAAGGTCCGAGTTGTCCGAAACCGAGGGAACGATCGCCTCGTCAAGGTTGACTTTGGCCACACCACTGCCTCGTTTGCCAGCCTGGTGCCGCCGTGCGTGATCTACCAGGATTTGGCGCATCACCCGCGAAGCGACGGCAAAGAAGTGCGCTCGCCCGCTCCATTCCGGAACCTTGTCGTTCACCATTCGAAGATAGGCTTCGTGAATGAGCGCCGTTGGGCGCAGCGTATGATCCGGCCGTTCTTGACGCAGGTAGTTGCGCGCGCGCTGATGCAGGTCCTGGTAGACCAGTGGGATCAACTCGTCCAGCGCTGCCTGATTCCCCTCGTTCCAGGCCACCAGGAGTTTGGTAACGTCCAGCGGCATGGTAAAAGCGATGCTATCACAAGAAAGCTAATAAGCATACAAAAAAGTGCTGATAGTGTTCTTCCCGAGTTTGCGCACCTTCATGCGAGGGGGCAGTGATGACAACCAGCCAAATCAGCACGTTTCGAAATGTTCTGGAAACCAGAGTGATAGAGATTGGTCGCTCAGCGATTCGGCGTGATGCGATTCGAATCGAGACCAGCGCCGATGAACTCGACCGCCGGCTGCAGGCGTGCGAGCGCGAACTCGCTGTACGAGATCTCGAAGCGAATTCCACGAGGCTGCGGGAGGCCAGAGGCGCCTTACGCCGTATCGATGAGGGCACATACGGCATCTGCGGTGAATGCGAACGAGCGATCAGCCCGGCGCGTCTGGCCGCCGTGCCCTGGGCAGCCTTCTGCATTCGATGCCAGGAACTCGCCGACTGCCGCTGTGCAGCTGCGAGCATGCGCCGCGCATTACCAATGGCCGCCTGAAGACGCGAGGAAATATGCTTCAGGGGACTCATTCCAAAACTGACGTCGATACGCACTCGGTCCGCGCTCAAATCGACCTGATTCTCGCAAGCGACGCCTTCAGCCGCTCTTCAAGGATGCAGAGATTTCTCCGGTTCATCGTCGAGGAGAGACTGGCCGGCCGCGGAGATGAGATTGGCGAATACAGCATCGGCCTGGCGGTGTTCGATCGCGGTGACGACTTCGAACCGGCGATCGACCCGATCGTCCGGAACGACGCCCGCCGGCTGCGCTCGAAGCTGCTCGAATACTATCGCCCTGAAAATCGGAGGCGCGAAGACATCGTCTTTATCGATATACCCAAGGGGGGCTACGTACCAGCCTTCCGCGCTCTGCGTGCAGGCGATGGTGTTCCGGCGCGAATCGATGCCGGAGCTCGAAGGCTGGCGGTTCTGCCCTTCGACGTATTGTCCGCCGATCCGGAATGCGTGACCTACTGCCACGCCCTGTGCCTGACGCTGACCGCCGCCCTGACCGCGATCCGCGATGTCGAAGCGATAGCACATGCCTTCGTCCGTGACCGTCCGCTCAATGAAGCCGCATCGGAACTCCGGTTGAGCCACGTCATTCACGGTAGTGTCCTCAAATCCGGCCGCCGGTACCAGGCCATCATCAACCTTGTTCAGAGTCCGGACGGCAAGCAGCTCTGGGCGCGCGAATACGACTTTGAGCCGGCCGGGATGCTGAATTCGCAGTCCGAGATCGTGGCGGGGGTACTACGTGAAGTGAAGAGTTGCCTCAGTGAGGAAAGCGAGCCGGGCCGATCGTTGTACCTGGCCGCTTAATTTCAGGCCGGACACCGCCTCAACGGTGGCGCCCTTGAAAGCGCGGGCGCTGTTCGACGCTGCGGCCCTGACCCGGACCTCCTTTGGCGCGCCATTTCCCGGCTGCTTCCGCGTTTCGCGCTCCATGATCGCGCGCGGCCGCTTGCTGCCGTTGAGCGTCCAATTGGCTCCCATCCATTGTGTTCCAAGTGCCGTTCTGGTTCTGATACCACTGCCCGTTGTCGCGCTTATACACGTTCCCGTTCGCTCCGGCATAAATGTCCCCGCTGGCGCTTCTTGCCGCATAGCCGGCATTGCCACCCGCGCCCTCGAAGGCTACGCCTGCGCCGCCTTTTGAAGTTTGCCCGGCCGCCAATGTCCCGCGGCTGGTTGACTGGTATCCTCCCTGAGCCCAATTGCTTCCATTGCCAACCACGCCTTGCCCCCAACTTGCGTATGGATTTGTGGCCCTGTAGCCGGCCGAGTACGTGCCAGTATTGGGATTGTAAGTGCGTACCGCCGCGGCGCCGTAGCCACCGTATGGCCCGTAGGCGGCCGACCCGCGGGCATAAACACCGGTGGCGGGGTTGTACCATGCGCTCGCGCCGTAGGTGTAGCAGCAGGCTCCCCAGTAGACAGGAGCCGTGGCAACGCCGATCGCCACGTAGGGCGGATAGTAATACCCGGTGCCCCATACGACGACACCACCAGAGACGTAGGCGCCGTAGTAGCCCAGAGTGTAACCGACAACGATTGTCGAAGGCGTCGAATCATAGATCCGGACATAGGTCACGTTGTACTTTGGCGAGTTCTCTGGAATCGAGTAGATCTCGGCCGGAACCCTGTCGGCGACCAGCCACGGCCCCTTCGGATCCGCCGCGACGAACCAGACGCCCTGGAGGCAGAGGTAGTAGTGATCTCCCACCCGGAGCACGTCGTTCTGGGTGTTCCTGGCGTAGGTGATTGACGTACCCGGAATCGGCGCGAATTGGGGCTCACCGGCATATTGCACATCAGCCTTCGCGTCTTTCCGGTTAATGGCGGCGGTCCGCGGAATGGCGGCAAGCAAAATGGCATCTTCAGCCTCACGTGTGCCGGGAACCGCGGCCAGTACGCGAGCCTTCTGGTGATCGGGAGGAATCTGCCGGAAGTCAGCGGGAAGTGATTTCGTCGCGTATTTCCAGGGTCCCGCCAACGAGGCGGCCGCGAACCAGCGGCCCGATGCGAGGAAATAGTAGGAACGGTCCGCGGCATGGAAGAACAGGTCGCTGCCGGTGTTCGTAACCAGCGAGAGTTGAGTACCCGGAATCGCATGCAGTTCCGGAGCTCCTCGAACAACGATCAATTCGGCGGGCTTATGCGATACGATCACGCGGGGAGGGTTCGAACTGGCGGCGAGCGCCGCCGTCAACGCCGCTTCGCGAGCTTCTTTATACTCCTCCGGCAGCCTGCGGAAATCGGTGGGGACCGCAGCGGTTGCCTTGAAGGAACCGTCCACGCTGCTCGAGACCAACCACGACTTGTCGTTCAGCAGATAGTAAAGTCGAGAGTTACGTTCCAGGAAGAGATCCCAGTTTGTATTGAGAACCCGGCTTAGTCCGGTATTTGGTATGTCGGTCATCACCGGATCGCCATCCAGGATCACCAGAACCGCTGGCTGCGTGCTCACGAAGATTGGCGGCGGGTCGGTAGTGACGCGCGCCTCTCTGCCGGGAACTTCGCTCGCCCGAACGAACGCAATGAGCCGGTCGAGCGAGACAACGAGAGCATCGGATGGCAGGAGTTGTTTCGTCAAAGCCACCCACGGATCCGATGACCCGCGTTGGGCCGACGGGAATCGCATGTCAGAGACTTGAATCTAGGGAAGCAGCACCACTCTTTGATCTGCATCCACCAGAGTTTCCGCATCGAAACGGAATGTTCCGTAAATTGGCTCGGCGTCTCGCGTTGGCCTGAGGGCGAAAGCGCACCGGCCGCGCAGGAACTTGAATTCTTTCCAGGCGTCAACCTGTGGCTGGTACACCACCAGATCAGCAGCCTCGTTGGAGTAGCGCCTGGGCCAGCCCGGATCGCCCGCGCCGGCTTGGGCGTAAGCGCAGGGGCCGCTGATGGAAAGGGCCAAGCCCACGGCACTCAAACAATAGATCGAACGGCATCGCTTCATGACGCCAGTATGTGGGCGCTTGACCATCGAAACAAAGAGTCATACGGTATGACCTTGCGGACGGCTATGCAGTCGCGGTGAGGTCAGCAACTGGATCGATTTTACTCCTGGCAGGCTGGTGTACATTCCACCAGCGGGATGCATCCTCGCGCGTCCAGCCATGAGCTAAGGACTGGAATCGCTCTCGCAATTCTTCCGCGCTCTGTGGCCGCTCTGCGGGCTGCTTTGCCAGGCATTGAAGAATCAGCCGTTCCAGGTCCGGGCGAACAGGCACTTCGGTGCGCGCAGAAGGCGGCACCGGCTGCCTGCGCGCATGTTGCATCAGCATCGCCGTCGTCGTCTTTGCCTCAAAAACAGCAGAACCGGTCAACAGCCAATACGCTACGCATCCGACGGCGTAGAGGTCGGCACGATGGTCCGGCTGGACCGCCAGCGACGCTTCCGGCGCCATGTAGGCCGGAGTGCCCATCGTCGCGCCGGGATGCGTCAGTTCCAGATCCTGTGGCGCCGTGCTCTTTACCAGGCCGAAGTCAAGCACTTTCACGAAGTCGCATTCAATCCCCATCCGGCCAACCAGGATGTTGCGCGGCTTGATGTCACGATGGTGCAATCCGGCGGCGTGGGCCTCCGCAAGGGAAGCGCAAACCTGGCAGAGAAGATAAGCCGCTCGCGCGGAAGGCAAGGGGCCATAGCGTTTGACAAGCTCTTCCATATCGAGCCCCTTTACGAGTTCCATCGCATAGTAGAGACTGCCTTCGGGCGTCACGCCGTAATCGAAAAGGGTGACGGTGTGCGGCGACTGCAGACCTGAGATCGCCTTTGCCTCCCGCTCGAAGCGCAGCCGGGTTTGGATAGGATCGCCCGTCTGCTGTTTGATGAGCTTGATCGCCGCCTGCCGCGCAAGCATACGATGTTCGGCGCGCCAGACTTCGCCCATACCCCCTTGGCCGATGCATTCCAGGAGGCGGTAGCTGCCCATTTCCTGCGCCTGCCTAACGCGCATTCTGAGCCGATAGAGCGACTGCGAAAGGAAAATGCCAGCACCCGCGAACAGGAACGGAGGCATCCACAGCAACAAGAGATCCTCGGCCGGCGGCCACGGCCAGCCGAACCAGGCGTGAGCCGCGAAGGCCGCAGGCAGTGTAGCGGCCGCCGCCAGAGTTGCGATTGCCGACGGCAAGCGTCCCGCGGGCACCAGCATACTGAACATCGGAATCCATCCGCAAAGCCCCGAAAAGCCGCGAACCTCCGAGTGCCCGGTCCATGGGCGATGAGCTTCTCCTAGTGAGATTAGGGCCGCTGCCAGCACTTCGAAGATGAGGCCGGCCGCGAGGATCCGGTGAGCCGGCCAACGGGACCATCGCGCCATGGCGAAGATCAGGCACCCCATTGTCAAACCAAGTACGAGCATGGCATCGAAAAACGGGAAGTCCTTGATCTGGGCGCTCAGTCGATAGGCCCTATCAACAGCGGCGTAACAGACTGAATAAGTCAACCCGACCCAGGCGAGGCGTTGAACAGACTCCGCCAGCAGATCGTCCGGCATTCCGCTCACGATCGATTGGCTCGCGGAAGGAGCTTTTGCAATCCGTTCAGGATGCATTCGAGGCAAGTATGACTCCTCGGGCTGCGCGGGAAAAGACAGTTACGGTATCATACTTCCGCCAAAGCATATTTGCCTTCATTGTGGTCATGAAGCGCTCACCAATGTGAGACATTCAGACCATGCCGACCATGCCGATCGCGGGCGGAAGCCTCTTCTTTGAAATCGCCGGCCACGGGCCTGGCATCCTGATGATTCAGGGAACGGGCGTTACCGGCTCCGCGTGGAGTCCGCAAGTGGAAAATCTGCGCGAGAACTACACCTGCGTAACTTTCGACAATCGGGGCATCGGGCGGAGCCAGGCTTCCGCCGAGTCCTTATCGATCCAGCAAATGGCTGCCGACGCTTTGGCGCTGCTGGACCATTTGAAATGGGACTCGGTACACGTGGTCGGGCATTCGATGGGCGGGTTGATCGCGGAGCAATTGGCGCTTACGGCTCCTGATCGCGTTCGAAGCCTTTCGCTCCTATGTACTTTCGCGAGTGGCAGTGAGGCTGCGAGGCTCACACCGGCGACGATCTGGATGGGGATCCGGACGCGCGTGGGCACTGCTGACATGCGCCGCCGGGCCTTTCTCGAGATGCTGTTTCCGGCGAACTGGCTGCAAGCGCAGGATCGGACGGCCGTCGCGGCGCGTGTGGCGGAACTTGTGGGCCGCGACCTGGCCGACTCGCCTCCCATAATGATGAAGCAACTCCAGGCGATGAGGGCGTTCAACCGCTCGGCGGAACTGGCCACCATCTCTGTGCCGACCCTGGTCGTCAGCGCACGACACGATCCCATCGCGACTGCATCCTACGGAAGGGCACTGGCTCGCCTCATTCCGGGCTCTCACTACGTCGAAATTCCAGACGCCTCCCATGGCGTGACCATCCAAGAGCCCGCTAAGGTGAACGCACTGCTGCTTTCGCACTTCGATGGGCGGAAGGACCGCCCATGACTTGCCGCCCGAAATTCCGAGTCGCATAATGTGCTCAGGAGGCTGATCAAGATCATGCGACGCATCAAAGTTCAAATCCTATGCGCTGCGATTCTCGTTTTGCTGGGTTGGGCTGTCGGCAGAGCACAGACTTCCGCGCCGACTTTCGAGCTGATAGTTGATGCCCCCAGTGGAGAGACTCAGATCACTTGCGTCAAGGGTTGCGAGTTGGCCTGGGTAGAACGGGGATTGAACCCCAATTCCAAGCCGGCACAGACCTTCACTTATGGTTGTTCAGCACCCCGTTGCTCATCGGCTCGAGTTGGGGGCTGGCTCACCCGTTAAGGCCGGTCCGGTGCCGTGGCACACTTCGCGGGGGGCCGAACCCTAACGCGCTGAATACACGTATCTCGGCGGCCTGCCCGCCCGTCATGGCCGGTTCGCGAGTGCCCGATACGCTGCTCCTACGACGTTCCTGCTGCGATCTTGTTCGTGCGGCCCGCTGATCCAGCGGTTTGGCGTATAGCCGATGGACATGCGTGCGTTGAGATCGACGAACGCCATCGAGCCGCCGTTACCCGCCCACCAGGCGGCTCGGGCCTCGGCCGGCAGGTCAGGAAATTACGCGGTTTCCATCGGTGAACCCAGACCCCACTTACACGGAACGCCGATCACCTCGCGAAAGAAACACTCCAATTGAGGAGCCGGTCACCCTGCGCACAACCTCGCCAACCAGGTGGCCTTGGGTATAGCCGTGGTAGCCGCTGGTTCGCCCCGGCTCCCAAAGCGGTGCTTGACGGGCTGAGAGAGTCGTCGAGTTTCCCTATCATAGAGATCGCGGAACGTCATCGTCTCCGACCATCCGCAGAGCCCGGCCGTATGGCCCAACAACTGCCGCACAAGAATTCCCTATTTGCCTTCGGCGAACTCGGGCCAGTACCGTGCCACCGGCGCATCCAGATCGATCTCGCAGCGATCTGCGAGGACCAGCGCGCACAGTGCGGTGATCGTCTTTGTCGACGAGTAGCCCTGCACAATCGAGTCGGACTCAAACGGACGGCTAAAAGTCCCATCAAAGAAGCCGCCCATAGATCGACCACCGCTTCGCCCGGGATCCGGGATCCGCAGCGGTCGAGCGCCTCCGCAATTGTGCCCGATGCGTACGACGTCTGCCGCCAGGAGCGCTCCCTGCACAGGACCGCCGTCGATGTAATCCACCGTGACGTAGTTCTCGCCGAACATCGAACAAGGCGCAGATGTGCGGATGGTTCAGACTCGCAACGGTCTTCGCCTGCGCTCGAACCTCTCGCTGAGGCGCCCTCGACAAAGTTGATCGAAACCGTGCGATCCAGCCGCTATCCCGCGCCTTCTTCCAAACGGACCCATGCCATCCGCACCAATGGGCGCTTGGTCGCAGTGGTCATCCAACACAGGTTGTCTGATGACATGCTGGCGATACGGCATGAGCGAAATCCGTCTCCGAACGCGGCGGCAGCCATGGTCGATCTCGGCAAGCTTCGGGATTACTGCCTGAACCCGCTCCACGAAGACGGCCAACACAAAGCGCGGGTTTTCAGGTCAGCGTTGGGACTGACACAAGCCGATGCCGAGTGGCTCCGTGAGCGCCTTTTGGAAGCCGCGTTAAGAGCAGAGGCTTCCGTGATCGCGCAAAGCAAGTTCGGATCCATCTACGTGGTAGACTTCCTGCTGACGACGCCCGCCGGGGCGGCGGTGGTTCGAAGCGGTTGGATTGCGGCACCGTGGTCGAACACCTGGAACGCGACGGCGAGCGGGCTTTGTTAGTCGAGTTTTCGGATGAGACAGGCGCGACGCTGGCCCTTGTGGGCGTTGATCCCGATCATCTGATGCTGTTGCACCGCTCCGTTCGGGCAGCGTGAATTGGTTTAACACTGTAGGGATCCTGTTTCCAAACCAAGCGCAGCCGCGGATAGTCCTGCAATCGCAGGCATGCTGCCAACGTGCGCCAAGTTGTTCATTGCGAGCAAGATCGATCAATGCGTAGCAACTCTGCGTTTCCGTTTCCAACGGCTGTTAACCGAAGGGTTGTAGGTTCGAGTCCTACCTGAGGAGCCATCCTCTGTTTTCAGTCATTTAGCTTCGTTCAGCCGTCCGCTTTGCAACTTTTCTTCCACCTTCGTCTCCTACTCGTGAGTCATTGATTTCACGAAGAAAGCATTGATTCCGGTTGACTGCCGAAGGGTTGTTCTGACAATTCGCAAAATCAAAGGCGTTCACTACGGCGAACGAGGCACTGCGAAATTACCAAATCATCGAAGGGTACACTGAGGTTCATGACCAAGATCATTGTTTTGCTCGCCGCCGGGGCGGCCCTTTGGGCGGAACCTTTGAAACAAGGGGAGCGCGACCGGGCGATGAGCTATCTGCACGCGACGCGAAAGCAGTTTCTCGATTCCGTCGCCGGATTGAGCCAGGCGCAATGGGAGTTCAAACCTTCGCCCCAATCGTGGTCGATCGCCGAGGTGGCCGAACACATCGCACTCAGTGAAGACCTGCTGTTCGACCTGGTGACGAAGAAGATCATGGCCATGCCTGGGGATCCGGCGAAGCTCGAACAGACCAAAGGCATGGATGACAAGATCGCGGCGATGATGACCAATCGCAGCCAGAAAGTGCAGGCTCCGGAGACCCTGCGGCCCACGCACAGATGGAAGACAGCGGCGGAACTGATCGCCCATTTCAAGGAAAGCCGCGACCGGAACATCGCCTACCTGCAGACGACTGGCGACGATCTGCGGGGGCACTCCTTTTACCATCCGGCGCTGAAGGAACTGGATGGATACCAGTGGCTGCTCATGATGGCTGGGCACAGCGAGCGGCACACGATGCAGTTAAACGAAGTGAAGACCGCGGCCGGATATCCGGAGCACTAGTTGCCCGGCGGAGCCGGAGGCGGCGGCGCGGGGGAATTCCCTCCGCTGGAGCCACCCGCCGGAGGCGGAGCGGTACCGCCAGTGTCGCCAGGCAGGGTCGGACCCGCGGGACCCGCGCCTCCGGCGCCGGTTCGTCCGTTGCGGATGATCGTACCGAGCGCATCCCAAACGCTGGCCACGATCTGCTGATACACGCGGCCGCGATCGACCTGGCGCTTGGCCAGCGGCTCATTCTTGAAGACCGTTAGCGCTTCGCCGGCGTTGACCAGTTTTTCGCCACTCGAGGGGCGGAGCAGATGGCGTACCGCGACTTGGCCTTCTTCGACTGCAACCGTAGTACTGTCGTCCGACGCGATGACGTCGAAGGTTGTGCCGCGTACGGAAATCACCGCAGTAGACGTACGGACACTATTGGGATTCGGCTGGCCACCGATCTTTTCGATGTGAACGCGAATTCGGCCAAGAACGAGGTCGACCAGATCCTTGAAGTTGCCGGGATTGGCACGGAACTGCACGCGGGAGTTGGGAAACACCTCGAAAGTGCTGCCGCCGGAAACTTCAAAGCGCGCAAAGCCGTCGGCACCTGTGAGGACGATCTGCATAGGCTGCAACGTAGCGCCGGGAGCGAGCGCCCAAGGGTAGTTATCCTTGAGGACGGAGACCTGGCCCTGGATCTCGATGGCTTTGGCGACCGGCGACTGAGCCGCGCACAGCATGGCCGACAGCACGGCCAACGCTATGACGATCAACCCTCGTTTGACGGACGCGTTCAAGAGCACTTCCTTTGCCTGGGCCGGCCGGTTATCGACACCTTCGGCTGGCGCGGCCTTGCACAAACCTGCACAGCAATTCTAGGGATATCACATTTCGCTGGCAAAGTACATGTCCTTTCAACACGTTCGCGGGGCCACTCAAGCCCGGAACAGGATAAAATAGAAACGCTCATGTGTCGGAATGCCACAAGCTGCTCGTGGTTGCGCTGGACGGCGGCGATCCTCCTGGTGTTCCTATCGGCCGGCGATGCCCCCGGCCAGATAGCGGACAACGCACAGATTGCGGATTGGCGAAGAATCGGCAACTCGTCGGTGGATCTGGACCTGCCGGCGGTGGCCACCGGAGCGATTAGCCGGGTCTGGTTCAATGAATCCGGATCCGAGTTGTATGCCCAGGCGGCGCCCGGTATCGTGTGGGTGACCCGCGATTTCGAGACCTGGCGCGCGGCTGCCGGCGTTTTGGCACCCGAGAGCCGGAGCGACGAGACCGGAGGCGCGCCGCCGGAAGCCGAGGCGCGGGTGCGGCGGGCAGCCGGTACCGGCACGCGGTGGTATGCGGCCGGTCGATTCGCCTACCGGTCCGAAGACGGTCAGGTGTGGTCGAATATGACGGCCTACCGGAATCGATCGATTCTGGGGGACGGGCTGACGGATCTGGCGGTTTCTCCTCTCGACCCCGACGACATCGTAGTTTCGAACAACGCCGGGTTGTGGCGCTCTTTGGATGGCGGCGTCACCTGGAGCGGGCTGAACGATTCCCTGCCCGCGCTCGCAACGCGAAAGTTGCTGGCGCTGCCGAATGGACTGCGGCCCGCGCGGGCGGTGGCGGGCGACGACCTGGAGATCGAATGGCAGCCGGGGGAGCGGATCGCCTGGCGGCCCGCCGGCCAGCAGTGGCTGACCGCCGACCGGCTTTTGCGCGGGCAGATTTCGGCGCGCGTGGGTGCGGCCGTGGTCGTGGCGCGAACCGAGGGCGAGTGGATTTACGGTGGATCGGGCGACGGACGAATTTGGGCGTCTTCCGATCGCGGCCAGACGTGGCAATCTTTTTCCGTGCAGGATGGAGGCGCAATTTCCGCCTTCTATGTGAATCCGAAGGAACCTCGCATCGCGGTGGTGGCTCTGTCCGCGCGGGGACCGGGACGGAATGCCGTAGTCCTGCGAACGTTGAACGGCGGGCGGTTCTGGGATGACGTGACGGCGAACCTGCCGGCGGGCACCTCGGCGTATGGGGTGTCGGCGGACCCGGGTAGCGGAGCCATCTACGCCGCCACGTCGCGCGGGCTCTTCCAGACAACGGCCGAATTGAATCTTCTGGGCGCGGCGGCGGCGTGGACTCCGATCGGCCTGAAGCTTCCCGCGCAGACGATTTCCGACGTGAAGCTCGACGAAGGCGGCAACCAGCTATATGTACTGGTGGACGGCTGGGGACTCTATGCCGCCATGGCACCGCATCGCGCGCGGCAGATCAGCGTCGTCAATTCGGCCGACTTCAGTGGCCGGCCGGCGGCTCCCGGCGCTCTGCTGAGCATTCTGGGAGCGAACGTAAACCGCGCGCAGGCAGGCGCGCTGAACGTTCCGGTGCTCGCAAGCGCGGGCCGCGAGACGCAGATTCAGGTTCCCTTCGAAGCGGCCGGAGACAGGCTGGACCTTGTGCTCGAAGCGCAGGGAACGGCGGCGGCGCGACTGGGATTGCCCCTGGCGCGGGTCTCACCGGCGATTTTCATTGCCAGGGACGGCGCGCCGCTGCTCCTGGACGCCGATAGCGGCATCGCCCTCGACGCGGGCAATCCGGCCCGCTCCGGCGCGCGTGTACAGATTCTCGCCTCCGGCCTGGGCGCGGTGGAGCCGGCTTGGCCGACGGGTGTTCCCGCTCCGGCGAGCAATCCGCCGCGCGTGATCGCCTCCATGCGCGTCTTTCTCGACCGAGAACCGCTTGAAGTGAGCCGCGCGACGCTCGCGCCGGGCTACGTGGGTTTCTATCTGGTTGAGGTACAATTGCCGAAGCTTTTGAACGCCGGTCCGGCCGAATTGTTTGTCGAGGCCGGCGGAAAAGAAAGTAATCGCGTACGGCTGTACCTGATGCCGTAAGCCTTACGTCTCGATATTGGGGTACCGATGCGAATATTATCGATCAGTCTTCTGGTTGCCACAGCCGCCTTCGCGCAGGAGGCGCCGAAGAAAACCGACAAGCTCGCGCCCTACTACCCGACGCCGGAATCGGTGGTGGAAAAGATGCTCCAGTTCGGCGGGTTGGCCAAGGGGGAACGGATGTTCGACCTCGGCTCGGGAGATGGACGCATCGTGATCATGGCGGCCGAGAAATTCGGCGCGGTGGCGACGGGCGTCGAAATGGACGTGGACCTTTGGAAACAGAGCGCCAGTCGCATCCGGAGCCTGGGCCTGGAGAAGAACGCCAAGATCATCAACGGCGACGTGCTGAAACAGGACTACTCGTCCGCCAACATGCTTACGGTCTACCTGCTGCCGTCTTCGAACGATAAAGTGCGTCCGTTGCTTGAGAAGCAGTTGAAGAAGGGCACGCGCATCGTGTCGCACGATTTCGAGTTCGCCGGATGGAAGCCCGAGAAGACCGAGACCATCGACGACGACGGCGAAGGGCGCAGCCACACGCTCTATCTCTACCGGCGTTAGTTCCGGTACTCAAAGCCCATTCCACAAGTCCGCCGATGGGGCACACTGGTGTTTCAAAATGCCCTTGACGCGGAATATCTGGCTCGGCACTTTTTACAAACTCCCGTACCATTTGCGAGTTGCCGCGGCGAGCCTGCACGGGTATCGTTTGCGATACAGACGATATGGGCCGGAGACGGAGCGTCTGGTGGCGGAATGCCTCGAGCGCGACACGTGGACGTCCGGTCGCTGGAAGAACTGGACTGAGGATCGTACGGCGGAGCTGCTCCATCGCGCCGCGACGCGCGTTCCCTACTACCGCGAGCAATGGGGGCAGAGGCGCCGTCGTGGCGACAGCTCCAGTTGGGAGAGACTGGAGAACTGGCCGGCCATCGACCGCGTCGCGATACGGCGGAATCCACACGCCTTCCTCGCCGATGATTGCGATCCGCGGCGGATGACGGCCGAGGTGACCAGCGGCACCATGGGATCTCCCACTCAGCTTTGGTATTCGAGCCAGACCCTAACGGCGTGGTACGCGCTGTTTGAAGCGCGCTGCCGGCGCTGGAACGGCCTCTCGCGGGGCGACGCGTGGGGGTTGCTGGCCGGGCAGGCGGTGGCGGATCCTCTGGCGCGCCGGCCGCCCTATTGGGTCTGGAACCGCGGATTGCGTCAGCTCTACCTTTCCTGCTATCACGCCACGCCGGACAACGCGGGGCACTACATGGAAGCGCTTCGCCAACATGACGTCCAATACCTGATGGCCTACCCCTCGTCGCTCTATTCCATTGCGCAGGGCATCCTCAGGCATGGCTTCAAGCCGCCGCGGCTTAAGGTCATCCTCACGCAATCGGAACAGCTTTTCGATTTCCAGCGCCGCGCCTTTGAAGAGGCTTTTGAATGCCCGGTGCGCGATTCCTACGGCATGTCGGAAATTTGCGCGGCCGCCGCCGAGTGCGGCCACGGAACGATGCATTTGTGGCCGGACGCGGGCGTGGTGGAGGAAGTGGACGGCGAGCTGGTCAGCACCGGGCTGATCAACGGCGGCATGCCTTTGATTCGCTATCGCACCGGCGACCGGGGCAAGGTGGCGGAGTCCGGCGGCGCGTGCGCCTGCGGGCGGAGCCTGCCCACGCTCACGGCGATCGAGGGCCGCATCAGCGACACGATTCACGCACCCGACGGCCGCAAGCTAAGCCCGAACCTGATCGAAGGCATCTTCGACGCGCAACTGCCGGTGGAGGAAGCGCAGATCGTGCAATACAGCCGCGACGCCATCACGGTACGCGTGGTGCCAACGGCTGCGTTCAACGCGCGCACCAGCCGCGCCATCGAATCGGAAATCGTGCGCCGGGTGGGACGGGTGGCGGTTACCATCGAGCACGTGGAGCGTATTCCGCGCGGACCGAACGGGAAAATGCGGGCCGTGGTGAGCCAGTTGCCAGCCGGCTCGTCTTAGCATTATCCTCAAGCGGTGCTCATCGACGTACACAGCCACTTCTGGGAGTATCCCAAGCACTTTTCCGACGACTTCCGCATGCAGGCGCGGCGCGCCCGCGGAGATCGGGAAGTCGATTTAACGATCCGCTGGCCCGAATATCATGCGGCCGCCAGCACCTGCGACAAGACGGTCGTGTTTGGCGGCAAGGCGCGGCGCGCGGGTCTATGGGTGCCCGATCGCGAAGTGGCCGGCTATGTGGCGCAGCATCCGGACCGTCTGATCGGTTTTCTCTCTCTCGATCTCACCCAGCCCGGCTGGCAGGATGAGATGATCGAAGGCCATCAGGATATGAAATTGAAGGGCATCAAGCTGCTCTCCATGTACGCGGGTTTTTATCCCAACGACCGGCAGTACGACTATCTGTGGCAATACGCCACCAGGCATCGGCTGCCGGTGCTGCTGCACACCGGGACGACGTTCATTTCCCAGGCCCCGCTCGATTGCACGCTGCCTCGGCTGCTGGACGACGTGGCCATCCGCTTTCCGGAAGTGCGCATGATTCTCGCTCACATCAGCCATCCCTATGAGGGCGAGTGCGTGGTGACGATCCGCAAACATCCGAACGTGTACGCCGATTGTTCGGCGCTGCACTACCGGCCGTTTCAGCTTTATCACTCGCTGATGCTGGTTCAGGAGTATGGCGTCTGGAACAAGATCCTGTTCGGCAGCGACTATCCGTTCACCACGGTGGACGCGAGTCTTGAGGGCATGGGCCAGTTGAATGACATGCTGGAGGGTACGAAGCTTCCACGATTGAACATGGATCGCATGGAAGAGATGTTCGCGCGCGATTCGCTGAGTATTCTCGGCATCAGCGCATAGCGAACACGTGGCGCGGCCGCAGCAGCCAGGGCGGCACCAGCCCGAACGTATTCGATAGCGGCAGAACCTCTTCGGGCAGACTCAGGCCGAGCGTGGACGAAGCGAATTCGCGCCTGGCGGCGCAGCGGCGCCAGCAATCGGGATAGCCGGTTTGGATCTCCTTGCGCAGTGCGGCGCCGGCAATGGCGGCACCGTCTTCCATGCGCGTGGAAAAATACACGGGCGAACTTGGAATTACGTCGGTCTGCATGACCATGCCGGAGCGGATAGGGATGGTGGAGCCTTCGTAGACCGGCGAGTTCAACCATTCGTCGTAGTGGATGAGATGGCCCGCGTTGAGGAAGATGCCGTATTTATCGAATGGCAGGCGGGAATGGATGGCGTGGTGCAATTCGCCGCCGGGCGTGCCTATGCGCAGCAGGTCAAGCCACGCGGCCATCGCTTCGAAGTAGGGTCCGGCGAAGTCTTCCACGTAGCCCGGCGGCGCATCGGCCGCGCCTTCGGCCACCCATCCGGCGCGGCAGATGTTGGCGCCCCAGTAGCAGACGTTGGCCGAAAGCGGCTGCCCCTGTTCGACGATGGCGCCGCTGGCGCTCGCAAGGCTGATGCGTTTGGGGCCTGTCTTGCAGCTCATGTGAGCCGCCAGCGGCAGCCCATCATACCGGGCAAGCGCCACCACGTCGCGGTCCGTCATGCCGGGGCGCAATCCGAACAGCATGCGCCGCATGGAATCCGACGCCTGCGCGTTGGTGTACTCAAAGAACGCGATCTCGGCCGCGGTGGCTTCGCAGCGCAGTCCATCGGCCGCACTTGCCAGCAGACCGGTGGCGTTTTCAAAGGCCGCGCCGGTGGATCGCACTTCGTCGACGATGTAGGACGGTAGATCGCTCGCCTGCGGGCTGCGATAGGTTTTCCAACCAACCAATCCGGCGCGTGCCCCGGGACCGATGCCTTCCTCGCGAAAGATTTCGCTCAACGAACGCCTGGAGAGACGCGGTTGATCGAGCGGCGAGAAATCGGGAAATACTTCATGACGCATAGGCAGCGAGCTGATGCGCAGGTAGGCCTCGCATTCGTTGCCGACCAGAATCAGCGGAAGGGCGTCTGGACGGAGAACGAGCAGGGCTTCCTCAAACCGCGGGTCGAAGTGCGTCAGCCAGGCGAGGTTGGCAGAGTGTTCGCGATCGGCGTACACAAGCAGGTGAGTGAGGCCGCGCCGTTCCATGCTTGCGAGCGTGCGCGCCACTCTCGCTTCCAGAGCGGCGGCATCGGGACGCGGCGGCTGCTCCGCCTCGCCAAACTCCGGCCAGTCGATTTCGATCACTCTATGCTTGAGGACAGCCATCAGAGTAGAATGCAGGTTTTCACTATCGGGAGGCAAGTTGTTCGCGACTCAATTGAAACAGCGGCTGCGGGAACGCAAGCTGACCACAGGGGTGCTGCTCTCGTTCGATTTCTGGCCGGGCCACATCGAGAACTTCAAGGCCGAAGGGCTGGATTACGCCGTGCTCGACATGGAACACAGCTCGTGCGATTTGCGTACGGCCGAAGAGTTGTTCCGCGCGGCGCGGCTGCTCGATTTTCCGCTATTGGTAAGGCCGGAAGCGGCGGTACAGCACGTGCTCAAGAAGCACATGGACATGGGCGCCGCCGGGCTGATGGTGCCGTGGATGGAAACCGAAGACCAGTTGCGGGCGATGCGCGACGCGGTGTTCACGCCGCCTCGCGGGCGGCGGGGTCCGGGAGGGCCCGCTATTTTCGCCAACCGCTCGCTCGACCGCGCGGGTTGGGATGAAGTGGAATCGTCGCTGTTTCTGATGTTCCAGATCGAGTCGCGGGAAGGTTTGGAGAACGTCAAGCGGTTCGCGCAGGCCGATTGGATCGATGCCACGATGCTGGGCCCATACGATCTGTCGCTCAATCTTTCCAAGTGGGGCGACATGAAGCATCCGGAAGTGGTGTCGGCCATCCGCCAGGTGCGAATCGATTCCGAGGCCGCGGGAAAGCCTTGCGGCATGGTGGTGGGCGATCCGGAGAGCGCGCGGTTCTGGATCGAGGATGGCTTCCGGTTGATGCTGATTCCCGATCCCGCGTTTCTGGCGAAGATGCATCTTCGCTGGTTCCTGAAGGAGATGGGGCGATGAACTATCGCCAACTGGGCCGCACGGGATTGCGCGTTTCGGAGATTTCGCTGGGCACGGTGGAATTGGGTCTGGAATACGGCCTGGCGGCGCAGGGGGAAATGCTGCGGCCATCGGAAGAAGAAGCGGCGCGGCTGCTGAACCGCGCGCTCGATCTGGGCGTGAACCTGATCGACACGGCACGCGCTTACGGAGAGAGCGAGGCTATCGTCGGCCGCGCGCTGGCGTCGCGCCGCGGTGAGTTTTTCCTGTGTACGAAGGTGCAAGCGGTGCCGGAGCGGATGGAAGCGTCGATCGCCGAAAGCCTGCGTCATCTGCGAATGGATACGGCCGACCTGCTGCTGTTGCATTGCGCCAAGGCGAGCGAGGCCGAGGATGAGCGCATCCGCGAATTGCTGCTGGCCGCGCGCGACCGGGGCCAGACGCGTTTTGTGGGAGCGAGCGTTTACGGACCCGAGGCCGCGCGGGCCGCGATCGAATCCGGCATCTACGATTGCATCCAGGTGGCCTGGAGCGCGCTCGACCGGCGGCTGGAGCCGCTGCTGCCGCTGGCACGGGAGCGCGGGTTGGGGCTGATGATCCGGTCCGTGCTGATGCGCGGCGCGCTGACCCATCGCGCCGGGCTGTTGCCGGAAAAACTCGAGCCGATCCGCGAAGCCGTTCGAAAGCTGAAAGAGATCGCCGGAGAACGTGCGCTGCCCGAGCTTGCCTATCGCTACATCCTGTCGCACCAGGGGCCGGTGACGGCGCTGGTGGGAACGGGCCGCATCGAGGAACTGGAAGCCGGCTGCGGCTACGCGGCACGCGGGCCGCTCGATGAATCGACGCTGGCGGCTCTGCGCCACGTGACGGTGAGCGACCCGGCGCTGCTCGACATCAGCCGCTGGTGAGCTACATTCTCTGGCCGGTCCATTCGAACGTATTGCCGGCGGCTTCGGAGGTGAGCTTAATCTTGCCGCCGCTCACCGTGCCTTTGTAGGTGACGTTCAGCTTCTCGCCTTGAATCTCAACCACGATGGTAAAGGTGAGGTCATTGCCAGTCACCTTCCCCTCCGTGATGGTGGATTTTCCGGCGAAGGAACTGACCGTTTCGCCACTGAGTTTGGAGCCTTCGACCTTGAAGTCAAAGGTACGTTCCATGGTGCCGTTGGGTCCGTCGGCGGTGGCTTTCCACTTTCCGGCGATGTCTTCCGCCCAGGCGCTGAGAGCGGCCAGGGTGAACAGAGCGACGAGTTTCATGTTCGACTCCCCTTTCCTGGGAGCCTATGATAGCTCGATCTAGCGAGCGTCTACCGCCGAAGGTAGCCGCCCGCGGCAAGATCCTTTTTCAGATCGCCCTTAGGTTTGCTGGGATAGCCGAAGATCCAGAACGCCTGCGGATTCTCGTCACATTCCCAGATGGCCTGCGCGCTGAACTGGAGAGCTTGCCGCAGCCGCCGGTCGAGTTCGACGACAGTCTTATTTGAGTCCAACCCGGCGCGGTGCAGGATCGTCCGAAGGTCGAGATCGTTACGGTAATCGTCGAGCGTCAGCGAATAGCCCGACTCCACCGCGGCGACGAATTTCCCGTATCGCGCCAGCAGTCCTCTCTTGCCGCCCTTGACGATGTGCTCCGGATAGCCGCCCTGGCTGAGGAACTCTTTGAGTTCTTTGTCGTTCATGTTTTCCTTTTCAGTTGGGCCGCGCGGCCTGGCGGCGGAAGTATCGCTCCCCATCGTTGGGAATGAAGAACGTTCGAATGGTTCCGTCCCTGTTGAAGGCGAGGAACCAGCCGTTCTTCTTGTGGAACCGGGTGACGACTCCGTCGGCGCGCTTCAATTGGAGGATGACCGCCGATGGGGGAGCGTCGCGGAAATCCTGCGCCATGGTGAGATATTGCGCCTGGGTGATCTTGCCGAATTCGGCGCCGTGTTTATCGAAGTGCTCGTCGAACTGGCGCTTGCTGCGGAATCCAGGACCGGCCGCGAATACAACCGCGGCCGCCATCGCAAAGGCCAGCAGCAGAGTGACGATGCGTCTAAGCGCGGAAGCGTACGCCAGGCGTTGCGCCATATCCAATCTCAACCTCCTTGCCACCATTCAGGATCGAAAGCCTGCCGGCCTCCACCACCAATTCGTTGAAGCGGGAGTTCGACGGCGTCGCCACGATACCCGCCTGGTCGATCTCATCGAGCACCTTGGGGCGCTCCTTGGCGGCCGTCTCTTCGACGCGCAAACACTGGCGCACCAGGAAGTCGATGGACTTGTATCCGTAGCCAACCGGAGTCAGGCCGGGGCCGCCGAGGTCCACATATTGAAAATAGTCGGGACTCGGTTCGGCGAATTGCGTTGCACCGGGGCCGCCCGGGTTGCGCACATAGGCATAGCGCAGGCCGCGATATTGATCGTCATGCTGCAGCCAGGCTCCGCTATCGCCATTGGCGAAGTACATGGTGATGCCCTGCGTATTGGTGCCGGGCGCGGCATCCGGGAAGCTCAAACTGTTCTGCACGTTCAAACAGGCGCCGTTGTTCCAGACAACGCGGGCGTCGGTCCACAGGTAGCCTTCGTTGCCATTGGGATAACGGTCCTTGAGGCCGTAGACGCTGACCGAAACCGGCAGCAGGCCGGTGATGAAGTGAACCAGATCCACGTAGTGGCAGCCGATGTAGGTAAAGGCGTCGGAGTGTTCGGCGGTACACCAGTTCTGAAAATTGGAATGGCGGTAATACCACTTCTCCATCAGCACGGCGGTGCCGAGCTTGAATTCGCCGAACAAGCCTTCGCGGTAACGGCGCCGCGCCATCAGGCTGCGGTCGTCGAAGCGCTTGTGGTATTCCACGCCGATCAGCAGGCCGCGTGACCGGGCCAGCTTTTCAAGCTCATCCGATTGGCGGGCGTTCAGCACGAACGGCTTGACGCAGATCACGTGCTGGTTCAATTCGAGCGCCGTGCGCACCGCTTCGTAATGAAGCTGATCGGGCAGGGCGATGATGACGATCTGGCGCGGCGGCAGGTCGGCGATGACGCTTTGGTAGAGATCGGGATCCGGGCCGGAATCGCCGGAGGGGAACCGGCGGAACGACTGTCCGGGGAACGCTTTCCGGATCGCCGGCGCTTCGGCGAGTTCGCGCACGGTGCGGCCGTTGCGGGCGCAAACCGAAATCTCGCCGATGACGCCGGTGCGTTGCAGATGAAACAACGACGGCAGAATCTGGTCGTGGGCGATCATGCCGCCGCCGATGAGCGCCACCTGCGGCTTCATCGATTGACGACCTCGGCCACTGCCTCTTCGAAGGCACCCAACGCCTCCAGCATCGCTTCTTCGGTGATGCACAACGGCGGATTGATCTTGACGGTGCCGCCGCCGAGTCCCACCGGAGCGAACATCATGATTCCTTTTTCCACGCACCGCGCCACGATGTCCCACGCCAGATCGCCATCGGGCTCCTTGCCGCCGGGCTTGACGATCAGGACGCCGGCCACCAGGCCTTTCCCGGCGACGTGGCCGATGCGCGGGAAGCGAAGTTTCAACGCATGCAGGCGGCCGTGCAGAAGCTCGCCCATATGGCGGGCGTTGGCGACCAGGCCTTCGTTCACGATGGCATCGAGCGAGGCGAGCGCGGCGGCGGCGCAGACCGGGCTGCCGGTGTGCGTGGAGCTCATACTGCCCGGCGGATGCAGATCCATCACGTCGGGCCGGCCGGCCACGGCGGCCAGCGGCAATGAACTGGTGATGCCTTTGCCCCAGGAGCTCAAGTCGGGCACGATGCCGTAATGCTCAAAGCCCCACATGGTGCCGGTGCGGCCAAAGCCGGCCTGTACTTCGTCGCAGACCAGCAGCGCTTTGTGGCCGGTGCACCATTCGCGCAGCGACTGCATATAGGCCTTGGGCGCGAAGGCGCCGGTGCCACCCTGGTAGGTTTCAAGCATCACGCCCGCGACGTTGTTCGCTTCGACGCCATGGTCGGCCAGATAGCGCGTGAAGAACTCGAAGGAGGCATCGGGAGTGCGGTAGCCGTCGGGGAATGGAACCTGCACGAATCCCGGATCGACATTGACGATCCAATCCTTAAGCGCGGGGATGCCACCGGCCTGCTGCGACCCAAGCGTGCGGCCGTGAAACGCCTTGTCGAAGCTGACGATGATGTGTTTAGACCGGCCGCCCACCTTCATGCCATAGGTGCGGCAAAGCTTGATGCAGCACTCGACGGCTTCCGATCCGGTGGAGAGAAGGAATACGCGCCGGTGGCCTTCGGGCAGCAGGTTGGCGAAGCGCTCGATGAACTTCGCCCGCGCCACGTTGGGGAACATGTAGGAAGCGAGCAGCCTGGACTGCGCCTGCTTCACGATGGCGTCGACGACGGCGGGGTGGCTATGGCCGGCGTTGGTAATGAGCACGCCGGAGGACCAATCGATCCAGCAGTTGCCGGCGCCGTCCCAGATCTGGAAGCCTTCGGCGTGATCCCACAGAATCGGCGGCTGGCCCTGCATGGCACGCAATTCGTATCGCAGAAGCGTTTCGAGGACGGGTACGGTGGATGGGGCAGGCAGGTCCGTCACGATGCGGCGCAGCTTGGTTTCGACTCGGGGAACAGCTTTGGGCTGATAGGAAAACTCTCTTGGCATGAAGGTCTTATTCTAACGTAGCGATGCGGCTACAATAGCCATTTCATGTCTCAATTGCTTGCCGGAAAGAACGCGCTGATTCTGGGCGTGGCCAACAAATGGAGCATCGCCTACGCCATCGCTCATGCCTACGTGCGGGAAGGCGCGCGCGTGCTGCTCACCTATCAGAGCGAGCGCCAGAAACAGACGGTGGAAGAGTTGGGGGCGGAACTGGGTGTGGCGCGCGTGCTGCCCTGCGATGTGACCCAAGAGGCCGAGGTTTCCGCCCTGGTGGAACAGATCCGGACCGGGTGCGGCACCCTGGACGCGATGGTGCATTCGATCGCGTTCGCCAACAAGGAAGATCTCTCGCGGCCGTTCGTGGAAACGCCGCGCGAGGGTTTCCTGCTGGCTCACGATGTGAGCGCTTATTCTTTGGTGGCTCTATCGCGAGCGGTGGCGCCGCTGATGACGGCGGGCGGATCGATCATGACGCTGAGCTATCTGGCCTCGGTGCGGGTGATGCCGAACTACAACGTGATGGGCGTGGCGAAGGCTTCGCTCGAAGCTTGCGTGCGGTACCTGGCGAGCGACCTGGGACCTCAGAACATCCGGGTGAACGCAATATCGGCGGGTCCGGTGAAGACGGCTTCGGCGCGCGCGGTGAAGGATTTTTCGAAGATGCTGGAAGGCGCGGCGGCGCATGGCCCGTTGCGGCGCGCCACCGATCCGGCCGAGGTCGCCGACACGGCCGTATTCCTTGCCAGCACACTCGGCAGAGGCGTCACCGGCAACGTGGTTTACGTCGATGCCGGGTTCCAGATCATGGGCGTTTAGCCGGTAAAGCGCATGCCGGCGAAGCTGACCACGCTGACCGGATCGATGTTCCACTGCTCGTAGCGTGTTAAGGCGCCGCGAGCCTGGGGCATCGCTTTGAGAAAAGTGTAAAAGGGCGACGAGCCACACCATTTCAAATCGTCGTGGCGCTCGCGCACCTGGTTCCAGAAACCGGCGGCGTCCCCGTCGGCGATGCTGCCGATTCGCTTGCGGTCGCGGTCCATGACATCGGCCATTTCGCCGCGTTCGGCCTCGGCTTGAAAGGGATCGCCATAGCGGCGTCCCATGTGCGCCATGTCGACGCCGAGGACCCAGAAGAGCTTGTGGGCTTCCCTGGCACCGATCTCGCCTAGCGTACCCAGGAATCGCTTCACGCCTTCGTCGTCTTCGGGCATGCCGCCCTGATAGACGCTGCGCGCATAGGCGCCGCAGAGAATAGGCAGGATTTTCACATTGGGTCCGAACAGGTGCTGCAGAAAGATCACCTGAAACTCGATGGAATGTTCGATGGCGATGCAGTAGTCTTCCATCGCCACGGCCGGGCCGGCCTTCGCTTGCAGTTCGTCGATGAGGGTCAGATCGGGCCGCGCTTCGCCCCAGGGCGTAATCCAGCTCTTGCGGGTGAGGCCGAAGCGTTCGGGCTGGCCGTAGTGGGACGTGCCGAGGATCACAAAGGTGCGATCGGCGTAGTCGCGGCTCAAGCCACCGTAGGCGGCGCGGTAGCAGCGCCAGCCGCCTTCGGGAGAAACGTGCGGCGCGGCGATTCCTATCAGTCCGTCGCGCTGCGGCGGCTCGCCATCCAGATACTCGCGCATCATGGCGCGCAGGCCGGGTTCGTCGTCCGGATAAGCGGTGCCGGAATGCGCGGGCTCGCGGTGCGGGGATTGGGCGAACTCTCGCTCCCGGTCGGCCCGCATGGCCTGGTAGATCTCGTCTTCTAAAAAGCCCGCCGTACGCAGCGTATCGGTGAGGTGATGCAGGATCTCGCCGACCTGAAGATCGCCGGTAATCTCGAACAAAGCCGAGCGCAGGTCGGTTTCGGAACGTTCGCCGTCATAGTACTCAAGCACGGGCACCAGCGGCGGCGGCACGATTAACGTGGCTTCGGAGTACTGGAACGGATCGCGAATCAGCAAGCCGGGGCGGTCTTCGACCGGGGATGGCATGAAATCGAGGTTCATCCGCAGCCGTGGCAGCACGTTACTCATGGTCCAAACATCATAGCGGACACCTCCAATTAGCCCGTGGTAGCCTTGAAAGTCATGTCTGAATTCCGCGACCAGGTGGTGTTGATCACAGGAGCGACCGGGGGGCTCGGTGAGATCGTCACCAGGCAGTTTTTGGATGCCGGCGCTCATATCGTCGGCGTGGCCACCGAATGGCCTTCGACCCCGGATAGCCAGCGGGTAACCGCGCTGAATCTCGACCTGGTGGACCCGGCGCAGTGCCGCCAGGCGGTGACGGAAACGCTGAGCCGGCACAAGCGGATCGACCACTTGATTCACCTTGTGGGCGGATATGCGTCGGGCATGACGATCGCGGAAACGACCGATGAAGTCTGGCAGAACATGATGGCGATCAACTTGAACTCGACGTTCAACCTGAGCCGCGAGGTGCTGCCGCAAATGCTGAAGCAGAAGCGCGGACGCATCATCGCCATCGGTTCGAAGGCAGGACGGAATCCGGTGCCGAGTCTGGGCGCCTATCACGTTTCAAAAGCCGCCATGCATGCGCTGGTGCGGTCGATCGCCAGCGAATGCAAAGGGACCGGCGTGACGGCCAACGTGATTTTGCCGAGCATCATCAACACGGCGTCCAATCGCGCTTCGATGCCCAACGCCGACCACGGCAAGTGGGTGCGCCCGAGCGCCATCGCCCACCTGATCCGCTATCTCGCCTCCGATTCGGCGAGCGAGATCAACGGTTCCCTGATTCCCATTTACGGGCAAGTCTAAGCCCCTATGATGGAAGGATGGCGCGGTTTGCGAAGTTGACGGAGGCGGAGATCGCCTCGGCTTTGGAAGGGCTGTCCGGCTGGCAGGTGCGGGACGGCAAGTTGCACCGGGAGTATACGTTCCCCGATTTCGTGCATGCCTTTGGATTCATGGCCGCCTCGGCGGTGGCGATCGAAGCGATGAACCATCACCCGGAATGGTCGAACGTATGGAATCGCGTGGTGGTGGACCTGATCACGCACGATTCGAGCGGCATTACCATACTCGACGTGGAACTGGCCAAGAAACTGGAATCGCTGGCGGAGCGGATGGCATGAGATTGGTTTGGTTGCTGGCGGCCGGCGCTGTATTCGCGCTGAATGGGCAGGAGACGTTTTCCGGGTCGAACGATATCGACGCCGTGGTGGAAGAGGCGATCGCGCGCGACCAGTTGCCGGGAGCGGTGGTGTGGATCGGGCGGGAAGGGCGCATTCTTCATCGCAAAGCTTACGGGCAACGGGCGCTGGTTCCGCGCACCGAGCCGATGACGCTCGACACGATTTTCGACGCGGCGTCGCTGACGAAGGTGGTGGCGACAACGGCGTCGATCATGAAGCTGGTTGAACAGGGCAAACTGCGGTTAAACGATCCGGTTTCGCTGCATCTGCCCGGTTATCAGAACGGCAACGGACGTTCCGCCATTACCGTACGCCACCTGTTGACGCACTATTCGGGGTTGCGTCCGGACGTGGACCTGGTGCCGGTGTGGAGCGGTTACGAGACCGGCATTCACAAAGCCATGGTAGACAAGCCGGTCAGCGCGCCAGGGGAGCGCTTCGTCTATTCGGACATCAATTTTTTGCTGCTGGGTGAGATGGTGCGCAAGTTGAGCGGCAAGCGGCTGGAAGATTTCGCCAAAGACAACATCTTTGTACCCAGTGGAATGACGGAGACGATGTTCAATCCTCCAGCGGTATTACGGGATCGCATCGCGCCGACCGAAACCTACCCCGGCATGGCTTCGCCGCTCAGAGGCGTGGTGCACGACCCGACGGCGCGGTTCATGGGTGGCGTAGCGGGACACGCCGGGCTGTTCACCACGGCGGCGGATCTTTCGAAGTTCGCGCAGATGTTGATCAACGGCGGCGATGCGGGCGGTGTGCGCGTGCTGTCGGCGCTGACGATCCGCAAGTTCACCGAACCGCAGTCGCCTCCCGATTCGACGACGCTGCGGGGTCTGGGGTTCGATCTGGACTCGCAGTATTCCTCCAATCGCGGGGAGCTATTCCCGATCGGCTCGTTCGGCCATACGGGATTCACGGGCACATCGCTGTGGGTGGACCCGTCGACGCGCGCCTATGTGATTCTGCTCAGCAACAGCGTGCATCCGGGCAGGCGGCCGGCGATTGCGGCACTCCGTTCCAAGGTGGCGACGATCGCGGCGGCGAATCTGGGCGTGGATGCGCAGAAGGTATCGCTGACGGGTTACAACGAAACGGCCACCGGTCCGGCGGCGCGGCGCAACGTGAATCGAAACGGCGGCGTGCTGGCGGGCATTGATGTGTTGGCGGCGGGCCGCTTCGCCGCGTTGAACGGCAAGCGCGTGGCCCTGATCACCAACCACACGGGGATCAGCCGCGACGGCAAGCGTACCGTCGACGTAATGGTGGCGGGCGGCGTGAAGCTGACGGCGCTGCTGACACCGGAGCATGGCATTACGGGTACCGAAGATCATGAGAACGTCGCCGACTCGAAGGACGCAGCGACAGGCGTGCCGGTTTACTCCATGTATAAGGGCAAGAATCGCGGTCCCAATGAGGCGGTCCTCAGCAGCGTGGACGTGCTGGTATTCGATATTCAGGACGTCGGGGCGCGATTCTATACCTATACGTGCACGCTGTTGAATGCGCTGGAAGCGGCGGCGAAGGCGGGCAAGCACGTGGTGGTTCTCGATCGTCCGAATCCGGTTACCGGCGTTCGCGTGGAAGGCCCTCCCATCGACAAGGCGTTTGAATCGTTCATCGGCTGTTTCCAGATGCCGCTGCGGCATGGCATGACGGTGGGCGAGCTGGCGCGGATGTTCCAGGGGGAGCGCAAATGGACCAACCGGCTGGACGTGATTCCGATGAAAAACTGGCAGCGCGGCGACTGGTTCGATTCCACGGGCTTGATCTGGGTGGATCCTTCACCGAACATGCGCAGCCTGAACGCGGCGACGATGTACACCGGCATCGCCATGCTGGAGTTTTCCCTCAACTATTCGGTGGGCCGCGGCACCGACGCGCCTTTTGAGCAGGTAGGCGCGCCCTGGATCAACGGGCCGGAACTGGCGGCACGGCTCAACGCACGGGCGGTTCCTGGCATCCGTGTCTATGCCACCCGCTTCACGCCGCGGGAAAGCGTGCTGAAGGGCGTGGCCTGTAACGGTGTGCGGTTCGTGATCGTGGACCGGGAGCGTTTCGAACCGGTGCGCTTTGGCCTGGAACTGGCGGTGATGCTGGAAACCCTGTATCCCGGCCAGATTCCCTTCGACCGCAATGGAAAGCTGATCGGCAGCCAGAAGGTCATCGACGCGTTGAAGAAGAAGACCGATCCGCGGGCGATCGTCACGAGCATGGACGACGATCTGGTAGCCTTCCGGGCCACGCGCGACAAGTACCTGATCTACCGGTAGGTCAGTCGCCGAGCAGGCGTCCGTAGGGTTCGAGTTCCCTCACGTTGTCGCAAACGGCTTTGATGCCGGCGGTGATAGGGATGCCGACCACCAGCCCGGCGGCGCCCCACAGCGTACCCCAGAACATCAGCGACAGCGTGACGGCGATGGGATTCAGGTGCACTCGCGCTCCCACCAGTTTCGGATAGAGCAGGTTCAACGCGAGCAGATGGAAGAAGGACACGGTGCTTCCGATGACCAGATAAGCGCCGAACTTATCGTAAATCGGCAGCGCGGCGAAAAACGGCGGAATCAGTGCCAGCGGCAGGCCGACGTAAGGAATCAGGCTGAGAAATCCGCTGGCCGGTCCAATCAGCAGCGGATAGGGTAGCTTCGTCATCCAGAAGACCAGCGAACTGGCGAGCGAAAGCAGCAGGCCGAGAATGAAGTTGCCCACCACGTAGGCGCGGGCCATGTCGGCGATGCCTTCCCAGCTTTTGCCGGCCACCATGCGGTCGGCGCCCTCGAACAGTTGCAGATAGCCGCGGCGCAGGTGATCGCGCCAGCTCAGCATAAAATACACGAGAAAAGGCACGAAAGACGCCATTAACAGCACGTCGTAGAACGAGTGGAGATAGCTGTAGAGCCGGTTGACGATGGGTTCGTTTTCCTGGCTGATGCGTACTTCCTGGACCTGCGGGACGACGGTGGGCGGAGGCTCGGCGGACCGGCGCCGCGTGGACGATTTCTGCGCTTGCGCCGCTTGCGCCGGATCGGGCTCGGGCGTGGATGCTCCACGGCGCAGCCGCTTGGGCACCAGCAGCGAGGACACGGATTTTTCGGTGTTTTCGAGCCTGCTGAGAATCGAATCGGCCAACTGGTTGATTCGCTCACTGTAAGTGGGCAAGTCGGCCAGTAAGCCCGCCGCCTGGGTGTAAAAGGCAAGCGCGGCAAGATACAGACCGAGCAGCGCCACGCTGCAGGTAAAGAAGCTGGCCATGCCGCGGGGCATGCGCAAGCGCATGAAGGCTCCCACCAGCGGATCGAGGATGAAGGCGATGATTACCGCCACGATAACCGTGATGAAAAAGAGGCGCCCGAAATAGAGCATCGCGATCACGGCACCCAGGCCGGCAAGGAACGCTCCCGTATTTTTGGGTTTGCGCGCGGCAATGGTGGGTGAGAGAAGGTCCACGGGAATCCGAGAGCCGAAAGTGCCAGCTAAGGCTAATCTATCACGGCGGACCTTCTATAATGAAGGCGGAAGAGGGCACAAGGGATGACGATTCGATGTCGATGAAACGCGTGCTGGCGCTCGATGTGGGCATGCGGCGTATCGGCGTCGCCATCAGCGATCCGCTCGGCATCACGGCACAGGGGCTGGAGACGTTTCAGCGCAATACTTTGAGGGAAGATGTGGCGCGAATGGCGGAGTTCGTGCAACAGCAGCAGGCCGAGGCCATCGTCGTCGGAAATCCTCTTCACATGAGCGGACGCGACAGCCGCCAAGGGGAGTACGTCAAGGACTTCGCCGAAAGACTGGCCGAACGCACCGGCATTCCGGTGGAGTTGTGGGACGAGCGCCTCACCACGGTCGAAGCGGGCCGCGTACTGAGGGAAAGCGGCGTCAGCCAGCAGAAGCGGGCCAAAGCGATCGACCGGCTTTCGGCCGTGCTGATTCTGCAAAGCTATCTCGATTTCAAAGCGGGAGCCGATGCGTGGCAAAGCCCAAGCGAGTAAAAAGCAGGAAACGCGGAGGCGGAGGGAAGCTGCTGTTGCTGGCGCTTCTGCTCCTGGCGGCGGCGGGAGCGATGCTGATGTGGTCGCTCGGCACACCTTACAAAGGATTTTCGCGCCCGGTGACGCTGGATATTCCGTTCGGGTCCGGCACGTCGAAGATCGCCGATATCCTGGCCAGGGAAGGCGTGATCCAACGCCCCTGGCTGTTTCTGGCGATTCGCGCCATGCGGCCCAAGGCGGCGCTGCAGGCCGGCGAATACAAGTTCGAGGAACCCGCTTCGGCGTGGACCGTCTTTGACCGGCTGGCCCACGGCGACATTCACTTTTACGAAGTGACGATTCCCGAAGGCAGCAACCTGTTCGACATCGCCAAGCTGCTGGAACAGCACACTCCGGTGCAGGCCGAAGATTTCGTGAAGGCGGCTTTCGATCCATCCCCAGTTCGCGATCTGGATCCGCATGCCCCCACGCTCGAAGGGTATCTGTTTCCCGCCACCTATCGTTTGACCAAGCACACCACCGCCAAGCGCTTCGCGCGCGATATGACGGAACGTTTCCGCCAGGCCTGGAAAGAGGTTCAGGGCAGCGGCAACACGCACGACATTGTGACGCTCGCCTCGCTGGTGGAGAAGGAGACGGCGGTTCCGGCCGAGAGGCCGGCGGTGGCCTCGGTCTATCTGAACCGGCTGGAGCGGAACATGAAACTGGAGTGCGACCCAACCACGATTTATGCCGCGATTCTCGCCGGGCGGTACCGGGGCGTGATTCACCGCTCCGATCTGGACAGCATGCATTCCTATAACACCTACCAGCACAAGGGACTGCCGCCGGGGCCGATCGCCAACCCGGGCGCAAAATCCTTGAGCGCGGCGCTGCGGCCCGCTTCGACCCACTTCATTTTCTTCGTCGCCAAGCCGGATGGATCCGGCGGGCACGTGTTCAGCACCAACATCGCCGACCATGGGAAGGCAGTCGTGCAATACCGCCGTGGCCAAAAGACAACGACTGGGGACGATGCTTCGCGAACACCTCGATCGGGTAAACCCGGCGGTGGTTGACGAGGCGGAGCGCAAGCGCATCCAGGAACTGCTGGGCCCGGTCAGCGACCGGATGCTGCGGGATTTGCTGCGCGAGTCGGGCTATCCGCTGGCGCCGCTGGTGGAGGGAGTGAGGCAGGACGATTTCGCCCCGCTGGAACGTACGCTGCTCGCTTTGGGGCGGGCTTACGCCGAGGCGCGGGATCGCGGCGATCGCGACCGGCAGAAGCAATGCCGCCAGGCGGCGATCGCCGCCAAGGATCACGCGAGACTGGTGGTTCGAAACGCCGCGACCAGCGAAGAGAAGCGGGCGCGGAAAACGGAAATGATTCTCTGGCTGTTGACCTGGCTCGAGAATCCCGATGTGTTTGAGACCTGGGTGGCGCTGCGGCGCGATTACTTGGCCAGGTCGATCGACTCCACCTGAATGACGTCGCCGTCCATTTTGCCCGAGACCTTGGCTTTCAAGTCCTTATCGCGGGTGGAGGCTTTCAGCGCCGACAGCGCCTTGGCGTTGCCCGCTTCATCGAGTTTGACGAACTTACCGTCGGAGAGCACCAGACCGTAGCCGCCCTTGGCGCAACCGACGGCGCATTGGCGGGTGTGGCCTGCCGCATCCTTGGCTTTACACATGGTGTCGATTAACGTTCCGTTCCAGGATTCGGCGCAGGCGAGTCCGGAAAACAGAATGGCGCCCAAAGAGAAGAGTTTCATGTTGGACCTCTCAGTCTGAAGCCATTCTAGCCCGGTTTAGATTGCTCTTGCCAGCCGCCCTTTCCCTGTTTATACTTCTCTTTTTCGGCACTATTTCTTTGGGAATCGCCATGCAGCCCCGGATTGACGACTTCGACCCCATCGCGCCACGGCGTGAAGCGGCGATGTTCTACGGCCTGTTCCTGCGCGGGCATTCGGCCGAGGATTTGCGCAAGGACATCGACATCCCCAAGGAAACGCTGGCGAAATGGCATCTCCACTACCGCGCCGACGGTTTCCGCGAGTCGCTCGAACGGATGTATCAATACCGCAAGCAGGTTCTGGCCATCTTCGACGAGCTGGTTACGAACGAACGGAACCGGCATCGTCTGCAGTGACACGCGCGGGCGCAAACCACATATACAAGGCCGGCAAGAGAAACAACGTCAGCAACGTGGAAGTGATGAGACCGCCGATGACAACGGTGGCGAGCGGACGTTGGACTTCGGCGCCCGGCGAGGTGGAGATGGCCATCGGCAGAAAGCCGAGACTGGCCACCAGCGCCGTCATCAGCACCGGACGCAGCCGCGTGGCGCCGCCTTCCACGACCGCTTGGAGCAACGGCATTCCTTCGGCCCGCAGCTTGGTGATGTAGCTCACCAGCACGATGCCGTTCAGCACGGCCACGCCGAACAACGCGATGAAGCCAACCGACGCCGACAGATTCAGATTCAACTGGCGCGCCCAGAGAGCGGCGACACCGCCCACCAGCGCGAACGGGACGTTCAGCAGAATCAGCAGCGCGAAACGCATGGAGTGGAACGTCAGGTACAGCAGGGCGAAGATGATGAAGACCGAAAGGGGAACGACCAGGGCCAGACGCTGCATGGCGCGGCGCTGGTTTTCGAATTGTCCACCCCAATCGATGGAATAGCCGGCCGGCAGCTTCAGTTCGCCGGCGATACGCTGTTGAGCCTCGGTGGCAAAGCCGCCGAGATCGCGCCCGCGCACGTTGGTCTGAACCACGATGCGCCTCATCCCGCTTTCCCTCGATACCAGTTCCGGGCCGCGCTCCATGGCGACGGTGGCCACCTGCGACAGACGGATGCGCTCGCCGCCAGGGGCGATCAGGGGAAGATCGCGTAGCGCGCGCGGATCGCGGCGGTAGGATTCGGGAAGCCTGAGGACGATGGTGAACCGGCGCTGGCCTTCGATCAGATCGCCCACGGCGCGCCCGGCGACGGCGGTTTCCACCACTTCCTTCAAATCGGCGATGTTGAGTCCGTAGCGGGCGAGGGCCTCGCGGCCTGCCTCTACGCGGACTTCGGCGGCACCGCTGATGGTTTCCATCTGCGCGTCGGCGGCGCCAGGCACGGCGGCGACGATGTGCAGCGCCTTCGCGGCGAGTTGTTCCAGCACGCGGGTGTCTTCGCCGAAGATTTTGACGGCGACATCCGCCTTGATGCCCGACACCACTTCATCCAGTCTCATGGCCATGGGCTGCGTGAAATTGTAGGCGACGCCGGGAATCGTCTCCAGGCGCTTCGACATGGCCTCGACCAGAACTTCCTTGTTCTGCCGGCGGCTCGATTCGGGTGTCAGAAGCACATAGACGTCGGCTTCATAGACACCCATAGCCTCGGTGGCCAGGTCGGGACGGCCCATCTTCGTCACGACACTCGAAACTTCGGGAAATTCCAGAATGGCTTTTTCCACCCGGACGCTCAGGCTGATGGAATCGGAAAGAGAAATGCCGGGCAGTTTCTTGGTCACGATGAGGATCGACCCTTCATCGAGGCGCGGCATGAATTCGGTTCCGATGTAGGCAAGTGAGCCAAGGGCGGCGGCGACGCCGGAAAAACCGAGCGCCGTCATCGCCAGGCGGTGGCGCACCACAAATCGCAAGGCCTTCGAATAGGCGTTCTTCAGCGGAAGGAACCAGCTTTCGTCGTGCGGCTTGACTCCGTTCCGCAGGGCGATGGCGGCAGCGGCCGGCACCATGGCCAGGGCGAGAATCAACGAACCGAGCAACGCCGAGCACACCGTAATCGCCATGGGCCGGAACATGCGCCCTTCCAAGCCCTCGAGCGCAAACACCGGGATGTAGACGGCGATGATGATGACGACCCCGAACAGAATGGGCCGCGCGACTTCATGGGCGGCGTCGCGTACGCGGGCGGTGGCGTCGAAGTCCTCGCCTTTGCGCCTTTCAAGCTTGCGTACGGCGTTCTCCATCATCACCACCGCGCCGTCGACGATCATGCCGAAGTCGATGGCGCCGAGACTCATCAGATTCGCCGAAACGCCGAACGCCGCCATGCCGATGAACCCGAACAGCATCGCCAGCGGTATAACGGCGGCCACGATCAGCGAGGCGCGCCAGTTGCCAAGGAATACGAGCAGAACGGCGATGACCAGCAATCCGGCTTCCAGCAGGTTCTTGCGAACGGTGGCGATGGTGCGGTCGATCACAAGCGACTGGTCGTAGAAAGGAACAATCCGAACGCCGGCCGGAAGGGTGAGAGAGGCGATCTTCGCCTTCACCCGGTCGAGCACGCGCCTGCCATCCTCGCCCTTCAGCATGATGGTCATGCCGGCCACCGTCTCGCCCTTGCCGTCGCGCAGAACGGCTCCCTCGCGCTGCATGGGGCGATCGGTCACGTTCGCGATCTGCCGCAGCAGAATGGGTGTGCCGTGGTGCGAAGCGACAACGATACTTTCCAGACCGGCAAGCGAGGTGACGCGCCCCATGCCGCGGACAATGTACTTCTCCGAGGCGTGCTCGATGATGCCGCCGCCGAAATTGGAGTTGTTCTCCGCCACGCGCTCATAGACGCCGCGCAGGGTAAGCCCATAGCGGACTAGCGCGACCGGATCCACTTCGATGTTCACCTGGCGCGTTTCCCCGCCCCACGTATTCACTTCGTTGATGCCGGGTACGGCACGGAGCTGATTCTTGATCTGCCATTCGTGCAGAGTCTTGAGTTCCATCGCCGAATGGGAAGGACTCTCGAGGACGTATTGATAGATCTCGCCGAGGGCGGTGGCGACGGGACCGAGGCTCGGCTCCAGACCTTCGGGCAGGCGTCCGCGCACCTCGCGCAAACGCTCGTTCACCAACTGCCGGGCGAAGTAGGTGTCCACCGAGTCTTCGAAGACCACCGTGATCATGGAGAGGCCGAACTTCGAGATGGACCGAACGCCGAGGTTGCGCGGCATTCCCATCAGTACGACTTCGATGGGGTAGGTGACCAGTTGCTCGACTTCGGGCGGCGGCATGCGCGGGCATTCGGTGATGACCACGATCTGGTTGTTGGTGAGATCGGGAAACGCGTCGATGGGAATCGAATACACCGTATAGAGCCCGAATCCGATCAGCAGAACGAGACCGGCCAATACGGCACCGCGGTTGCGCAGATGGAAGTCGATCAGGCGGGCGAGCATTATTCGCCCAGCGATCCTTTCAGCAGTTGCGACTTGAGCACGTAGCTGCCCTCGACGGCAATCTCCTCGCCGGAGACCAGTCCTCTCGCCACCTCCTGCAAGCCGTCGATGAGGCGGCCCGGCTCGATGACGCGGGCTTCGAAGCGATCGGGCGCCTTGCGCACGAATACGACCGGCTGCCCGTTCACCTGTTGAACGGCGTCCTGGGGAATCAGGATGGCCCGCGCGCCGGCGCCTATGGCGATCTCGGCGGTCGCGTACATCTCGGGCTTCAGCCTGCCGCCGGCATTGACCAGTTCCACGCGCGCCGGCAGCGTTCGAGTTTCCGAATCCAACTGATCGCCGAAGCGGGCGATGCGGCCGGGGAACGTCAGATCCGGATAGGCTTGGACCTTTACCTTCACGGCCATGCCGGCACGCAGCTTTCCAACGTGCTCTTCGGCGATGGCGGCGATCATCCAGAGCGAGCTTTGATCGGAGACGATGAACATCTCGTCTCCACCTTTCACCACCGAACCGGTGGTTACCTTGCGTTCGAGCAGAATGCCGTCGGCGGGCGATTTGACGGGAATCAGGTCGTCGTCGTGCTCGGCGTCGCCGGTCGAGTCGGTGTGGCCTTCGAGCGAGACCTCGAGATACTCCACCAGGTGTACCTTGGTGCGCTCCACTTCGGTTTCGGCATTCGTCACGGCCGACTGCGTGTTCTTGAACTCGGTCTCGGCGTGTTCCACCTGTTCGAGGGAGGCGGCTTTGAGCTCGAACAGACGCTTCATGCGGTCGCGCTGTTTGAGCGAGTAGGAGAGCACGGTTTTGAGGCGGTTGAGTTCCTGCGCGGCGCGGCGGTATTCCGCCCGCGCTTCGTGTATGTCGTGGCTATGCAGACCGGCGAGCACCTGATCTTTCTTCACCCGATCGCCCGCCAGCACCGGGGCGCGCATGACGCGGCCGTCGGTGATGGCGCCGACGTGCCAGGTGCGGGTTTCGTTCACCGTCAGCCTTCCATTGGCTTGCACGAATTCAGGCACCGAGCGGCTGATCACGGCGGCGGCGCGGATGCGGCCTTCCCGCTGCATCCGCTGGTCAAGGACGATCTCATCGGCCGGGGCGGCGGCGGCGGGCGTGGCGGCTTCGACCTTCGGCGGCGGAGCGGCTTCGCGCGAACACGCGGTCAACAGCAGCGCGGCAAGCGCCGTATGGATCGGCAGCTTCATGGCTCCACCCCCAGTGCGGTTTCGAGCGCAACGGCGCTTTGGCGAAATCCGGCCAGCGCCTGAATGTAGAGCAGTTGAGTTTCGATGCGCAGGCGCTGGGCGTCGAGAAGGCGCAACAGATCGGCGCCTCCTTCGCGATAGGCGGCTTCGGCGATGCGCGCCGTTTCATCGGCCTTGTCGCGCATGGTTCGCATGGATCCGTCCACCTGGCGGCGGCGGATCTCATATTCGGCGTGGGCCGCCGACACCTCGGCGCGAATCAGGGCTTCGGTGGCGGCGAGCGACGATTCCGCCGCGCGAATTTCCGCCACGCCCGCCGCGACGTTTCCCTGGTTGCGATTGAGTAACGGCAGATCGAACTGCAGGCCGCCGAGCACGGTGTCAAGCCCCGCCGTACGCTTATAGCCGAACAGGACGTCCACGTTGGGCTTGGTCAGAGTTTGTTGCAGCCGCAGGTTGGAACGGGCGACCTCTACGCCCTGGCCCGCCAGCTTCATTTCCATGCGGCGATTCAACGCTTCGTCGAGCGACGGATTGATTTCAGGAGTGGCACCGAGGTCGAGAGCTTCGGCATAGGTCACGGCTGGAAACTCGCGGCGTCCCATTTCACGCAGCAATTGGATTCGGGTGCGCCCGGCTTCGAGGACTGCCTGCGTGAGACCGATCTCCAGGCGGTCTCCTTCGAGCCGCACACGTATGAGATCCACCTCGGCCATGGCGCCTTCCTTCACGCGAATCTCGTGGTAGTCGACGATCTTCTGGAAGTTGGCCAGGTTGTCGCGGAGAAGACGCTCCGCGCTCCAGGCGCCGGCCGCGATCCAATAGGCGGCCTTGACCCGGCCGGCGATCTGGCGCGCCGTCAGGTCGCGTTCGATCTCAAGACGGCGCACCGCGGCCGAGGCCAGATCGGCCCGCCGGTCGCGCTTGCCGGCCGTTTCGAGAGTCTGCGAGAGATAGGCGAAATTGTCGGTATCGCGGGGATAGACGAAGGAGGGGTCGCCGCGAAGCCGCGTGTTCTCACTTTGCAGCACCAGGCGAGGATTGAAAGTGAGACCCGCCTGGCGGCGGAGGCCTTCGGCGACGGCTACCCGTTCGGCGCCGGTTCGAAGCAGCGGGTTCTCGCGCAGGGCTTCCGACACCGCGTCGCGTAGCGACAGTTGAGTTTGTGCGGAACACAGACAGGCCGCCAACATTGCCGTCAGGCCACGGGTCCAGGAAGCCAAGCGCTGAGCCAAAGCTCTAATTTAGCAGGCTACACTGGCAGAGTGAAGATTCCCATCTATCAGGTAGATGCGTTTACCGACGTTCCGCTGAAGGGAAATCCCGCCGCGATTTGCCCACTGCGGCAATGGCTGCCGGACAAGACGATGCAGGCGATTGCGGCCGAGAACAACCTGCCGGAAACCGCCTTCTTCGTAGCCAGCGGCGAAGAGTTCGAACTTCGGTGGTTCACACCGACGGTGGAGGTGGACCTGTGTGGACACGCCACTCTGGCGGCGGCATGGGTCCTGTTTCACCGCCTCGGTTACGGCAAGGAGAGCATCCAGTTTCAAACGCGCAGCGGCAGTCTTTCGGTGACGCGCGACGGGGACCTGCTGGCGCTCGACTTCCCTTCCCGTCCGCCGGAAGCGTGCGGCGTGCACACCGATCTTCTGCGGGCGCTGGGGCGGGTTCCTGTCAATGTGCTGGCGGCGCGGGATTATCTGGTTGTTTATGCGAATGAAGACGAAGTCCGCGCGTTGAAGCCGGATATGGCGCTGCTGGTAAATGTGGACCGCTTCGCCGTCATCGTCACCGCGCCGGGAACGAGCGCCGATTTCGTTTCGCGATTTTTCGCTCCGGCGCGCGGGATCCCGGAAGATCCGGTCACCGGATCGGCTCATTGCACGCTGATCCCGTATTGGAGCGAGCGGCTCGGCAGGAAAAAGCTGCACGCGCGCCAGATTTCGGCGCGCGGCGGCGAGTTGTTTTGCGAAGACCGGGGCGAGCGGGTTTCGATCGCCGGCCGGTCCGCGTTGTTCATGGAAGGGCAAATCGAAATCGCCGGTTAGAGAGTCCCCAGTTTGTAGAGGCTATAGCCGGTGTCTCCCACCGGCACCCAGCCTTCGGCATGAGCCCAATCGGGTGCCTTGGTGGCTACGATGGCGGTCGCTCCGGAAGCCTGGAACGCAGCCATCGCTTTCTGGCGATCTTCGACCGGCGCCTTCCAGAAGGCGCTTTCGCTCGAGTCGAAGGCACTGGTGTAGACCTCCGCTACGATCCGCACGCGAGCCAGGCGCGCCCACTTGGCGTGAACGGGGTTGGAGTAAGTGAGGGAGGCGACCGTCGCGCCCGGTTCCACTCCGGCACGGCGCATCTCCGAAGCGATGGTCCACTCTTTGGGCGACTGCTGGCGCATGGATTCGGCCGCCGCCACCAGGTGTTGAATCTGCCCCGGCAACAGGAGCAGCACCAGGGCCGCCGTGATGATGCGTGGAGAATGCCGGTCAAAGCGCACGAAAGCGAACAGGCCGAGAAACAGCGGCACCAGCATGGAGCCCAGATGGCGCTTTTCGATATAGACCGCCAGTTGCACGGCAAGGCCGGCGGCGACGACGGCGATCAGCAGCGCGCCGTGGCGTTGGAAGCCGTCGCGAATCGCCAGATGAACCCAGTAGCACAGCAGAAATGTCGTGAACAGGAACGGCAGCCGGTCCGACTGCAGCATCTGCATCGGATGCAGATTGGCGACATGCCCCTTGAGGAACTTGACGCCGACCCACAGGCGGTTCAATTGCTGCCAGGGATGCATCTGGATTTTCAGGCCTTCATACCAGTAGGAAGGCTCGCACCAGACCGGATAAGTACACTGAAGCGGCGAGCCGAACTCATAGACCGGGATCGCCCCATCGGCGCGCCGGGTCGGCTGCTTGGGCGTGCCGGTGTCCATCGGCACAATATGCCGCTTCTTGACGATCTGTTCCTGCGTATTGGGTTCGCCGCCCTGCCAATGACGGTACGCGGCGCCGTTGACGTACCAGCCGTAGTTCAGCCAGCCGTTGTCGCTGACGGTGAGGCGGCCGGTCTTGAGCGAGAGCGCGGCGACAAACGGACCGCAGATGCAGATCATGATCGCGGCGGCCGCGGCGGCTCCCTTCAGCCTTGTGTGAAGAGGAACGGCGCGAGCCATCAGCGTGAGTACGAGGATGGAGAAGGCCACCACGTAGAACGGACCCTTGGTCAGGCAGCCAAAGCCGCAGGCAAGGCCAAGAAGCATGTAATGGCGCGAGAGCCGTTCGCCGTTGTGAATGCGGACGAGCAATCCGGCGGCCAGCAGCACGAACGTGCAGAACGTCAGATCCATCAGCACCAGAGAGATCTCGATGAGCGCGAGCGTCCCCACCAGAAAGACACCATAGGCGAGGGCCGACCAGGCGTGCCGGTGTACCGGTCCCTGGCGGCGCAATTGCAGATAGTCGAGCCAACCCGATAGCAGGAACTCCATGCTGAACAGCGCCGCCGTGAAGATGGCAAAGTTGACCAGGTGCGCCAGGGCGAATTCATGCGTGACCGGCGGATCGACCAGCCAGCGGACGAATCCCTGCAGCCAGGGGTAAAGGGGACTCCAGGTGGCGTTGACCGCCAGTTTCCAGTCGCCGCGCATCAGCGCGTCGCCAACGTCGAAATAGGCGACTCCGTCGGTTGTGATGGTGTGGCGTGCGGCGAAGATGTGCAGGGCTCCGATCAGCAGCACGACGGCCCGGTAAAGCAGCCTCGCCTCGCCGCCGACGGTCCGCTCTTGGGCGGCTGCGCGTACGGACGGCGCCGTAGCGATTAGGGACATTTCGACCTCCGACAGTACAGATATTTCACCCTTGGTCGTTCCCTTGTTACCTCATGGTGCGGGAATCCGAGGACGGCGGCAAGGCCGGATCGTACTACTTCGTACAGGTTGAAGCGCACAGTACTCAAAGGGGCGCGCCAACCGCCGTCGCGATTCAGTTTCGGTAAGATGTTGGAACGGAGACCCGTGCCTATGCCGACGCCGACGCCCGGACAACCGAACATTGAAGATTTGAAGGGACGCGCGTTCTCCTTTTACCCGGCCTTGCTCAATATCGAACACAACGAGTGGACTTACGACAAGTCCACCTGGTCGGAAGTCGTTGTGATCAATACGAAATCGGGCCAGGAAGTATGGGTACCGCGGCGCTTCCTGGGCGAGGTGTCGCGCGTCGACGAACCGGTGATGATTGTGGGGCTGAAGCGTGAGCTTGAGTACAAGGCCGGCGCCTTGTGGCCTTATGAGCGGCGCGTCATCGAGATGCCCAAGGCCGTCAACGATTTCGCACGGACCCCGGCGCCCGACCCGCCCGGCAGACTGGCGGCGGTTTCCGGCATGCGCTCGGAAGGCGGCACGGAGTCGAAGATCGGCCGGATGCTGATGATCGCATTTGTGATCGGCATCGGTCTGACGCTACTGCTGCTGGGACTGATTCGCGGGCGATCCAGGTCCTCCGATGTAACCTTCGTACCCATTTTGCAGCAAACGATGGGATTGACGCCCTTTGACGATTATCATGGCATCGTGCGCAAGCTCGGCCAGCCGGCCGAAGACCGCTGGAAATCCGGCACCGGCGAGATCGAATACCGGGCGCTGCATTATCCGGACCGGCAGGTGCACGTGATTCTGATGGGCAAGGATCGCGAAAGCGCGCGCTATATCGGGGCGCTCGATGAGAACTGGAAGGTAGTGGATTCGGTGGAGTTGGCCAACGCCGGCAACACACGGTCGATGCTAAATCGCCTCGGCCGTTTTTGACTGTTCCCTTCCAGGCCTGCGTTAAAATCTTCAGACATGAACAGGATCACCGGGCTGCTGATCTGGGCGGCCGTCGCCATTCTGGGCGCTTACGCGCTGGCGGGCATAGCGATCGATCGCGGCGAGCCTGTGAACAGCATGTGGCTGGTGTTGGCGTCGGTTTGCATCTACCTGCTGGGCTATCGCTTCTACGCCAGCTTCATCGCGGCGAAGGTGATGGCGCTCGACGACCGGCGGGCGACGCCGGCCGAACGGCTGCGCAACGGCCACGACTTTGAGCCCACGAATAAATGGATTCTGTTCGGCCATCATTTCGCGGCGATTGCCGGGCCCGGGCCCCTGGTGGGACCGACGCTGGCGGCGCAGTTCGGCTATCTGCCCGGCACGCTGTGGATCATCCTCGGGGCCGTGCTGGGCGGGGCGATTCAGGACTTCGTGATTCTGTTCTGCTCGACCCGGCGCGACGGAAAATCGCTGGGCCAGATGGCGCGCGAGGAGATCGGCCGGCTGGGCGGCGTAACGGCGCTGCTAACGGTGCTGCTGATCATGATCATCCTGCTGGCGGTGGTGGCGCTGGTGGTGGTGAATGCGCTCAAGGGCAGCCCGTGGGGTACGTTCACGATCGCGGCTACGATGCCCATCGCCGTGCTGATGGGCGTTTACCTGCGATATTGGCGTCCGGGTAAGGTGCTGGAAGTTTCGGTGATCGGGTTCCTGCTGGTGGTCGCCAGCATCTTTGGCGGCGAGGCGGTGGCTCACAATCCGGCGCTGGCCCCGTACTTCACCCTGAGCGGATTGTCGCTGGCTTTTTGCGTCATCCTCTATGGATTCTTCGCCAGCGCGCTTCCGGTGTGGCTGCTGCTGGCGCCGCGCGATTACCTCTCGACATTCGTGAAGCTGGGCGTGGTGCTGATGCTCGGCGTGGGCATTCTGTTTGTGCGCCCCGATCTGCAATTGCCGGCGTTTACACGCTTCACCGATGGCACCGGGCCGATCTTCGCCGGCAAGATCTTTCCATTCTGTTTCATCACGATCGCCTGTGGCGCCATAAGCGGCTTCCATTCGCTGATCTCCTCGGGGACGACGCCGAAGATGGTGGCCAAGGAATCGCATATCTTCCCGGTGGGTTACGGCTCAATGCTGCTTGAAAGCTTCGTGGCGATCATGGCGATGATCGCCGCGTCGGTGCTGCAGCCGGGTGTGTTCTTTGCCGTCAATTCGCCGGCCGGCATTGTGGGAGCGACGCCCGAAGCCGCGGCGGCCACCATCACCGGCTGGGGCTTTCCCGTAACGGCGGCGGAGATGGCGAGCCTGGCCAAAGACGTCGGCGAAGACACGCTTTACTACCGCACCGGCGGAGCTCCCTCGCTCGCATTGGGCATGGCGCACATCTTCGCATCAAGCGGCGGCGGCAAGGCGATCCTGGGGTTCTGGTATCACTTCGCCATCATGTTCGAGGCGCTGTTCATCCTGACGGTGATCGACGCGGGGACGCGAGTGGGGCGCTTCATGCTGCAGGACCTGCTCGGCAACATCCACCGCAAGCTGGGCGAAACCAGTTGGATGCCGGGCGTCGTTTTCTCGAGCGCCATCATCGTCCTCGCCTGGGGCTATTTTCTGGTGCAGGGCGTGCTCGATCCGCTCGGCGGCATCAATTCGCTATGGCCGCTATTCGGTATCGCCAACCAGTTGCTGGCGGCGATCGCGCTCTGCGTCGCCACCACGGTGCTGGTCAAGATGCACGGGGCCAAGTTCATGTGGATCACCTGCGCACCTTTGACCTGGCTTCTGATCGTCACCTATACGGCGGCCTGGCAGAAGATTTTCTCGCCCCTGCCTCGTATCGGATTTCTGGCCCAGGCCGATCAGTTTGAACGAATGATCGAATCGGGAAAGATGACGGCGGCCAAGCTGGCGGAGACACAGACGCTGATCTTCAATAACCGCCTGGACGCGGCGGTGTGTGGCATCTTCCTGGTGCTGGTAACGGCGATTCTGGTGGATTCGGTGCTGCTGTGGGCGGGGATTCTGCGGGGTACACGGCCCTCGCGGATCACCGAGACGCCGTTTGTGGCGTCGCGGCTGCGGCCGGAGGAAGTATGACGCGGCTGCGGAATTTCTGGAAGATCGTCACGGGCCTGCTGCGCGAATTGGCTGACGAGAATGCCTATCAGCGCCATTTGGCGGCGCATGGGCGGACGCACTCCGGCGAAGAGTGGCGGCGATTTTGCGAACACCGCCTCAAAGCCAAGTACGCCCGCGCCAAGTGCTGTTAGGCGTCTAGTTGCCGCCCGTGACCGCGAAGCAATAGAACAGTCCCGCACCGCCCGTGGCCACCAGGTTGTCCTGGCTGCAGCCGCGTGAAGGATGGGTGGAATTCCAGGAAATGCCACCGCCGTTGCGATCATGATGGCCGAGCTGCACGGTGCCTTCGCCGCCGCTGGTCCAGTTCTTGCAGGTGTGGTCGGCATCGTCGGTGTAGGCGCGGCCGTCGGGCTGGGAACCGCTGAGCACGTCGTGCATGTTCGGCTTGTCACCCACGCCGTTGACCAGTTCGCCCTTCTCGGTAATGGCGTTGTTCTTGGTGACGAGGTTGCCGAGGCGCGCCAGTTCGACGGTGTCGCCGTGCAGGTGTGCCTGGTCGCGGGCGATCAGCGTGCCGCGGAAGTTGTGCCAGGGGCCGCTGCCGATCCGGTCGCGCGCGTTCACCGCGGGTTTACCATCGGCGGCCGACGTGCTCAGGTAAGCGCGCCAGGTGCGGCTTCCGGCTCCCGCCGCGGCGGCGAGTTTCTGGCAATGGGCGTCGGCGCCCGCCAGTCCGCCAAGATTGGCCCCGTTGCCGCCGCCTACGCTGGTGACAAAGAAGGTCATCGGAGCGGGCGGTTGTTTCTGCTGAGCGAAAGCAGTGATTGCGCCTAGCGCAAGTAAAAGAATCTTCATAGTTTCTCCTGAGGCCATTCGTCGGAACGGCTCCCTCGCTAGAGACTACTACGTTTCACAAGGCGGGAAAAAGACCAAGGGCGGCTGCCCGGTTGAGCAGCCGCCCTTGACTAAGCCCGCCAGTGCGGACGGATCAGTTGGAAGCGAGGCGGAGGTTATTCTCCACGTTGAAGACTCCGCTGACGCCGTTGGCCATCAGGAAGGCCACATTGCGGTCCATTTCGCGTGCCACAACACCTTCGAGCGTGACGTTTCCGTTCTTCACGATGATGTGAATGCCCGGAATGGCGCCCAGGGCGTAGCGGTCAAGACCAGGCCGCGAATAGATGGAGCGGAACACCGCCAGGCGGATCCGATCGTCGAAGGGCGACAGCGGCAGCACTTCGATGCGATTCTCGACCCGGGCGACGCCGCTCAGACGGCGCACGACGTTTTCGGCGCTCGACTTGAGCGTCGGCCGCGTGACGTGTCCACTCAGCGTGACCACATCTCCGTTCACCGAATAGGTGAGGTTGTCGAAGACGTTATAGAACGGCAGCGTCACCAGCTCGCGGCGAATACGCTCCTCAAGCGGTTTCGGTTCCACCGTTTTCACGGCGGCGGATAACGTGGCGCTGGCGAGCACGGCTCCCATCAGAACCGTGGCGAATTTGTTCATTTTTTTCATTGTTTTGTCCTCCTCGATCGGCCTACGACTCATCTGACGGAAGCGGGCCGGAGGAGGTTTCAAAAAATGAAACGAACGTTTGAACTCGCTACGGAATCCGCTCGACCAGAATGCGCGTGAACGCCTCTACGAACGGCGCGCCGCGCTGCATCAGGTTGTCGCGCGTCATGTAGTCGAGATGGATATCGGCATGGACGCCCACGTTCTCGATGTAGGACGCTTGCGGATAGCCCGGCACCGATACGGGCTGCCTGCGCAGCACCAGGCTATTGGTGTTGCTCGTAAACGCCTCGGAGAACATGCCCGCGGGCCACAGGCTGATAGAGCCGCCCGCGCCATTGGTGCGCGTTCCTACAAGCGGGCCGCGGCCATTGTCCTGCAGCATGGCCGGAAAGATATCGCCGGCCGAAGTGGAAAACTCGTCGATCAGCACGATGAGCGGCTTGTCATAAGCCGCGACGCCGTTGCGGTCGGTGGCGGGCATGTTATCGAAAGTAGCGACGCCAAAGGGCTGAGTCAGCCCGCTGCAAGCGGGCAGGCTGTCCGTGAGACCGCGGTTGGCGGCGTAGGCGCGCTTCATCTCTTCCAGAACGACGGTGTAGTAGTCGATGATCCACTGATCGGCGTTACGAAGTTGCGCCAGGCGAAGTGCCACTTCCATGGAGTTCATGCGATCCAGCGTGACTCGAATCTCTTCCCCGAAGAACCAGAACGGGCGTGGAATAAGGAAGGCGGCCGCGTCCAACATGTAGCAGCCACCGCCGGTGTTGCGCATCACATCCACCACCAGTCCATCGGTATTCTGCTTGAGGAAGGCGATCTCCGTCGCCAACTCGTTCAGCGCGACGACATAGTTCGGCGGCGAGAAGTTGGGGAAGCGCAGATAGCCGATTCGCTTGCCTTCGGATTCGTAGATACCGGAATAGTGAAAGTCGGACTGGTTTCGGCCGAGCCGCTGCTGAAAGCCCGCCGGGAACGTGAAAGTGGGATTGCGCGCCCCCCAGCCCAAGAGATAGCGTCTCGGCTCCATGCGTCCGGTCTCTTCCGAATAGGTCTCGCCCCGCAACAGCGGATCGCCGGCATCTACGGAGAATCGCGTCAGTTCCCGATAGGGTTCCATGTAATCGTCCGAGGCCGCGGTGCGTGCCTCCGCCGGGAAACGCAGATCGGGAACAGGACCGACGCGGGTGAGCGGCAGTCCAGTCTTCACCCAGGGAATCGTATACGTCTGTTCGGCGCCGCCATCGCCGCGGATCACCATCACGGCGCTGTCGCCTAGTTCGACGGCGCGCGGTATGGCCGATTGGGGGCGGAACGTCAGCAAGTCGGCGGCGGAGCGTCGCGTAGTGGAGGGATTGCCACGGCGGAGTAGCTTGGAAAACTCCTGGATCAAGGTTTCGGCGGACTTGCCATCCACGGACAGCAGTTCATCGCCCACGGCGAACGGATAGGTGCTGGCGGGCAGAAGCTGCCGGTTGATCGATTCGATCAGTACCTTGCCGTCGTAAATGTCGACAACCAGGCCCGTACTCGCCACGAAGTTCGAAGGTGTACGGAACGAGGAATGCAGGTCGTCGAACTGAGCTACATACTCCGAAGCGATCTCAAAATATTCCAGGTCGTCCTTGGAAGCGCGTACCCGCGGCATCCAAGGCGCAAGGTTGAAGACATCGGCACCGTTGAGCTGTTTCTTCCAATCCGCCGGAGCATAGCGCTTCGCGTAAACCGAAGCGAGCGATTGAAAATCCATGACTTTTTGCTGTGGACTCAATTGAGCCGCAGCGGGAGTCATTGAGACAATCAGCACGGCCGTGGCTAATTTCAAATAGAGTCTCATTGCGTTTCCTTTTTGTTCTCCGGCTGATTCTTGGAAGCTGGTCGCGTTTGCACACGTTACCATGAACATGTGATTCGTCTCGCCACTTCGTTTCTTTTTTTCTGCGAACTCGCGACGTTAGCACAGAGCTGGACGCAATGGGGTGGAAACGCGCAGCACACCGGCACGGTGGGTGTAGCAGGACAGCTTCCCCGCGGCGTTCTGGCCGAAATTCGCTATGACCCGTTCGCCAAGGCGGCGCAGGCGGAAACGGGCGGTAACCTGCTGGCTCACTATCAGGCGCCGCTCACCGGCGGCCGCGATGTGTTCATGGCGTTCAAGTCCGGCCATTACCTGTCTTGCTCGCCACCGGGTTCGGGCCGTCCCCGCCCCTGCGGAGTGGAAGCCTGGGACCGCCAGGTTTGGGAAATGTGGGCGCTACGCTGGCGTGGGGACCGGCTCATGGAGCGCTGGGCTTATCAGTCGGACTGGAAGCCGGTCCCTAACGACGGCGGGGGACTTTCCGGCTGGGAGCCCGTTTTCCACGGCGCGCTCAACGGCAACGATGTCTGGGTGCCGGCTGCGGGCGGCGACGTCGTCCAACTGCGGCGCCGCGACGGAGCGCTCCGCAAGCGGCACCAGCCGTTTGGCGAAGAGATCAATGGCGAGCGCTACGTGGTGAGTCCCCTCACCATCGACGGCCGTGGCCACGTTTATTACAACGTGATCGAGCTCAATCCGGCCGGACGGTGGACGCAGGATATCCGCGGCGCCTGGCTGGTGAAAATCGCGCGCAACGGGACGATTACGAAAACCGCCTACAGTGCCCTGATTCGCGATGCACCGGTCGAGTGCAAGGGCTCGTTCGGGAGCGCGCTTCCGTGGCCGCCGTCGCCCACGGCCGAGCCGCCGTCGGCGCCCTGCTTGAGCCAGCGGCCCGGTATCAACATCGCGCCCGCCGTCGCGCCGGATGGAACCGTGTATACGGTGAGCCGTGGACATGCTCCGGTGGGTGGCCGGTACGCCTACCTGATCGCGCTCCATCCCGATCTGTCGTGGAAATGGCAAGCTTCGCTGCGCGGACGGCTGCGGGACGGCTGCGGCGTGCGGCTGCCTATCGGATTGCCGGGCGGCTGCCGCGCCGGAACGCCGGCCACGGGTGTCGATCCCACCACCAACGAGCTGCCGGCCGGAGGCGTGGCCGATCTTTCCACTTCCTCGCCCGTCGTCGCGCCGGACGGCAGCATTCTCTATGGCGCCGTCACCGGATACAACCACCAGCGCGGCCACCTGATGCAGTTCAGCGCCGAAGGCGAATTCCGCAACGCCTACGACTTTGGCTGGGACACTACGCCCGCCATCTGGGAGCACGATGGAACCTACTCCGTCGTGATTAAGGAAAACAACTATCCCATCGGGTCGTATTGCTTCGACTCGCAATGGTGTCCGCCCCAGCCCAACGGGCCCTACTACATTACGCAGCTCGACGCCAGTCTGAAGGTGGAATGGAAGTTCGAGAACCGCAACACGGAAAACTGCGCGCGCCAACCCGACGGCAGCCTGCGCTGCACCCCCGCACGGCCGGGCGGCTTTGAATGGTGCATTAACGCGCCGGCCGTGGACGCGCTCGGCAACGTGTATGCCAACTCCGAGGATGGCAATCTCTACATGATCGGCCAGGGCGGCCGGGAGATGGGCCGTCTGTTCCTCAACCTGGCTCTGGGAGCTGCCTATACGCCGCTTTCGATCGGCTTTGACGGGAAGATTTATACCGAAAACGACGGAATCCTATTCGCCGCCGGAAAGTGACGTACCCTTCGCCTTTTTCCGCCCGATGAGGCTGAGGGCAATCAATCCCGTTCCAATCAAGAGGGACCCGGACGGCTCCGGAACGTGCTGAGCCTGTCTCCTGGCTGCCTCCCCTAGCGCCGTAAAGACCGGTACGGCCGCCTGCAGAAGGTGAAAACACAAGTGCATGGTCCGATACTACCGGCCCAGCCGAAGGGTTCGAATCCGCTGAAGGTACTCTTTCGACCTTAGCTGTCAGGTGTCAGTAGGGACTAATGGAATGGAACTGGAGAGGTTCCACCTCATGACCGAGGATCTTCTCGACTTCCTTCTTCAAGGGACCCGTCGCGCGCGCGTAGATCATCTTGTAGGCCTGGCAGAAGTGGTCCAGATCCTCAAAGCGCCGGTTGGGTGCATGCCGCGACTTCGGACATCCACCGTGGCAAATCGCCTGATATTCGCAAACCTGGCATTCCGGATGCGCCAGCGTCTTGTTCTTGGCGAAGCTATAGCGGCGCTGTTTGCGGGCGACTTCGGACCAGGAATCGACGTTGACGTTGCCCAGCTTCCAACCCGATTCGACAAAGAAATCGCAAGGATAGATATCGCCGTTGTATTCCACCACGACATAGCTGTCGCAGGTTTCGTGCATCGTGCAACTTCCCGGTTTCTGCCCGGCGATGGCTTCGGCGATGTTGTCGAAAAACCGGATGCGCATCTTGCGCCGGTCGGGCCACCAGAGGTCGAACGTCTCGCACAGAAAGCGTCCGTATTCCTCGGCGCTGACGGTGAATGGCAGGGGCTTGCCTTCGCTATCGAACTCGGAAAGCGGAATGTATTGAATGTTGTCGATCCCCAGGCCCTTGAAGAACCGGTAGATCTCTTTGGGCTGATGGACGTTGGCCTGGCTCAACACGCAAAGCACGTTGAACTCGACCTTCTTCTTGCGCATGAGCTCAAGCGATTGCATCACGCGCCGCCAGGTGGAATGGCCGGCCTTGTTGAAGCGGTACAGATCGTGCACCGGTTCGGGTCCGTCCATCGAGAGGCCAATGAGCCAGTTGTACTCGCGGAACAGCTCGCACCATTCGTCGTCGATCAGCATGCCATTGGTCTGCAGGGCGTTGCTGACGTTGTGGCCGTCGCGGCCGCGCTCTTTTTGGAGCTGAACCAGTTTACGGAAGAACGGCAGCCCGGCGAGCGTGGGCTCCCCGCCCTGAAACGCGAACACGCTGTTGGGATAGGAATAGAACAAAAAGCTGTCGACCAGCGTTTCGAGCGTCTCGTCGGTCATGCGGCGCTGGGGCAGAGATTTGTAGGGATCGGCGTCGCGATCAAGGTAAAAGCAGTAGGCGCAATCGAGATTGCAGACGGCCGAGGCGGGCTTGATCAACAGGCTCGAAATGCGCGGCGTGGTGCCGAGCGAGGTAGGGAGAAGCCCTTCTCCGTAGATGGGAAATGGCGTGTTCCCATTCGTCATGGTTCCGAGTGTACCATCGATGGATGAAGCCTCAGATCGCGGTGCGCGCACGATGAGCCTGGAGCGTGAACTGCGCGATAAGCTTCGCCGGATCGAGGCGCTTTATTCCGGCGCCACCACGCCGGGAGAACGATCGGCGGCGGCGGCCGCGGCCGAGCGCATTCGCAAACGCCTGGGCGAAGCCGAGCGCCAGGAGCGATCCACCGAATTCCGGTTCACCCTCGCCGATGAATGGTCGCGACGGCTGTTCGCCTCGCTTTGCCGCCGCTATGGGCTCGATCCTTATCGTTACAAGGGGCAGCGCCATACCACGGTGATGGTGCGCGCGCCGCAAAGCTTTGTGCAGCGGACGCTATGGCCCGAGTATCAGGAGATCCACCGCGAACTTGAGCGCTACCTGATGGAAGTGACCGATCGCATCATCCGCGAGGAAGTGTTCGGCGATTCGGCCGAAGCCCAGGAGCGCGCGGCGCGGTGAGGTTGATCGCCGAGCAGGCCGCCATCTTCAGCGGAGCCTTTCTGCTGTTCCAGGTGCAGCCGATGATGGGCCGGTTCCTGCTGCCCTGGTTCGGCGGCGGCCCTTCGGTCTGGACGATCTGCCTGGTCTTCTTTCAATCGCTGCTGCTGGCCGGATATGCCTGGGCGCACTTCGTGGCCGGACGCCTGCCTCGGGTGGTGCATTGGCTCCTGCTCGCCGCCGCGGTGGCGGCGGTGCTGCGCGCGACGCCCGAGCCGGTGTCAGACAGCCGGACGGCGATTGGCGTATTGGCGGCGCTCGGCGCGTCGATCGGACTTCCCTACCTGGTGCTCGCCACGGTGAGTCCGCTGATCCAGAGGTTCAGCGCCGCGGCATCGCCTTACCGTCTGTATGCCCTGTCCAATGCAGGGTCGCTGGCGGGATTGCTTTCCTACCCGTTCCTGTTTGAGCCAACCATGGGGCTGAGCGCGCAATGGACGTGGTGGTCGGGGACGTTTGCGGTCTTCTGCGGCCTCTATGCGTGGCTGGCTCCAGCGGTTGGCCGAGTGGCGCCGGAAGCCTCTCCAGGATGGAACTGGCGTTGGCTGGCGGCGCCGGCCTGCGGCAGCATGCTTCTGTTAGCCGTGACCAACCAGATGACGCAGGAGATTCCAGCCACTCCGTTTCTCTGGGTGCTGCCGCTGGCGCTATATCTGGTCACGTTCATCCTGGCGTTTTCGTCGGCACGATTCTACCAACCGGCTCTGTTTACCGGACTCGCCGCCGCCGCCATTTCCGTCGCCTGCGTGATCAAGGCTCTTGGCCTGCGCGCTCCCCTGGGGGCGCATATCGCCGCCAACTCGGCGGTGCTGTTCGTCTGCGCGATGATCTGCCACGGGGAACTGGCCAGGTCGCGGCCGGAGCGCGCCGGGCTCACACGTTTCTACCTGCTCCTTTCGGCGGGGGGCGCTTTCGGCGGATCGCTGGTGGCGCTGGCGGCACCGGCCGTATTTTCGAGCTTCGCCGAGTTTGAACTCGCGCTGGCGGGCTCTTGTTTGCTGCCGCTCGCCGGCGCCTCGCGCTCCCTGCGGCGAACGGCAATCCTGGCGGCGCTGATCGCCATGGCGTCGCTCGCCTCGGAAGGCGAAGGCAAAACGCTTGAGGCGCGCCGCAACTTCTTCGGCGTATTGCGCGTTTCCGAACGGGATGGCCGGCGGTCTTTATCGCATGGCCGGGTGACGCATGGCTACCAACTGCTCGATCCGGCCAAACGCGCCTGGCCCACGGCCTACTATGGTCCGGAGAGCGCGCTGGGCATCGCCATGCGCACTCTGGCGCATCCGTTGCGCGCCGGAGTGATCGGATTAGGCGTGGGCACCGCGGCCGCCTACGGCCAGCCCGGCGACCAAATCCGCTTCTACGAAATCAATCCCGCCGTGGAACGGCTGGCCCGGGACTACTTCACTTACCTGGCGGACTCTCAAGCCAGGGTGGACGTGGTGTTGGGAGATGCGCGCCTGGAGCTGGCGGCGCAGCCGGCGCAGGAATTCGATCTGCTGGCCGTGGACGCGTTCTCGAGCGACTCGGTGCCCGCGCATCTGCTGACAGCCGAAGCGGCGGCCGTTTATCGCAGGCATCTGAAGCCTTCGGGCGTCCTGCTGGTGCACGTTACCAATCAGTATCTGGACCTGGAGCCGGTTGTTCGCGGGATGGCCGCCACGCTCGGGTGGCCGGCCTACCGTTTGGAATCGGCGGCCGATCCGGACCGTGGCGTGAGTGCGTCGGTGTGGATGATGGTGACCAAGGACCAGAGACTGGCGCGGGGCGGCCCGGAAGGGCGTGTCCTGACCTGGACCGACGACCGAGTCAGTCTCCGGAGCATTCTGCGATAAGTCAGGCCGCCTGGGCGAGGCGGCTCGACAACTGCGGGATCGTGGCGGCGAAGACCTGTTCAATCCGGTCCACCGGAATGAACTCCATCTCCGCGCGCACGTCTTCGGGCAGATCGCGCAGGTCTTTGGCATTAGGCTTCGGCATCACGATGCGCCGGATGCCCGCGCGCCGCGCCGCCAAAACCTTCTCCTTCAACCCGCCGATCGGCAGCACCAGGCCCGTCAGCGTGATCTCACCGGTCATGGCGGTATCGCCGCGCGCCGGTAGATTTGTGTAGAGCGAAGCGAGAGCCACCGCCGCCGTGATGCCCGCCGAAGGGCCGTCTTTCGGCACCGCACCCGCCGGCACGTGGACGTGTACACCGAAGTTCTTGAACTTATCGGTGTTGATACCGAGCTCCCTGGCATGCGACCAGATGTAGCTCTGCGCCGCGCGCGCCGATTCCTGCATCACCTCGCCCAACTGGCCGGTGAGCGTCATGCCTTTTCCTTCCGGCAGCAGCGTCGCTTCTATGTAGAGCACGTCGCCGCCGGTTTCGGTCCAGGCAAGGCCGGGCGACACGCCGGGTTCGAGGTTGCGCCGCATCTGCTCGGGGAAAAAGACTTCGGGCCCCAGCATCTCGGCCACATCGTCGCGGGTGATGACCATATCGGTCTCGCCGCCCTGCGCGACGCGCAGCGCCACCTTGCGGGCGACGCGGCCCACCGTCTGTTCAAGCCGCCGCAGGCCCGACTCGCGCGTGTAGCCGCCGATGATGGCGCGCACCGCCGAATCGTCGAAGATCACGCGCTCGGCCGGCAGGCCGGTCTCCTTGAGCTGCCGCGGAATGATGTACTTCCTGGCGATCTCGATCTTCTCTTCCTCGCTGTAACCGGCTAGGCGCAGGATCTCCATGCGGTCGAGCAGTGGACGCGGAATGGTGTCGAGCGCGTTGGCCGTCGCGATGAACAGGACCTTCGACAGGTCGAAGGGCAGGTCGAGATAGTTGTCGCGGAACTTGTTGTTCTGTTCCGGATCGAGAACTTCGAGCAGCGCCGCCGCGGGATCGCCGCGGTAGTCGCGCCCAAGCTTATCGACTTCATCGAGCAGGATGACCGGATTGGCGGCTCCGGCACGGCGCATCGCCTGTACCAGACGCCCCGGCATCGCGCCGATATAGGTGCGGCGGTGGCCGCGCAGCTCGGCTTCGTCGTGCAGGCCGCCGACCGAGAACCGTTCGAACTTGCGTCCAATGGCCCGCGCGATCGACTGGCCAAGCGAAGTTTTGCCGGTACCCGGAGGTCCGACAAAGCACAGGATCGGCGCCTTGGCGGTGGGGTTCAGCTTCAGCACGGCCAGGTGTTCGAGGATGCGCTCCTTGACGTCCTTCAGATGGTAGTGATCGGCATCGAGCACCTCGCGGGCGTTCGGGATGTCGAGATGGTCTTCGGTCAGTTTGCGCCACGGCAATTCGAGCACGTATTCGAGATACGTGCGGATGACGTGATAGTCGGGCGCGGCGGCGGGCAGCCTTTCGAGACGCCGCAGCTCGCGCTCGGCTTCCTTGCGGACGTCGTCCGGCAGGTCGGCCTTCGCCAACTGCTCGCGCAGCAGGTCGATCTCGGCTTTCTCGTCGCCTTTTTCACCAAGCTCGGATTGAATGGCGCGCATCTGCTGGCGCAGCAGATACTCCTTCTGTTCCTTGCTCATCTCCGACTTGGCTTCGGTGTTGATCTTGTTGCGCAGCTCGAGCACCTGCACCTCATAAGAGAGGTAGGTATGCATCAGCCGCAACGCGTCCAGCCGCGATTGGGCTTCAAGCAGCGCCTGCGCCTTCGGCAGATCGAGACTGAGCATCGATGCGACCAGAAACACCAGCCGCAACGGATCGTCGGTGTGATGGAGCAGGCGCTCCAGATCCATGTTGTTGCCCGACTGCGCCAGGGCGATGGCCTTTGAAGTGAGCTCGGAGACGGCGCGCTCAAGCGCTTCGACTTCCGGCCCGGAATCGACCGGCAAAGGCAGGGGGAGAAACCGCGCGACCGGGTAGCCGTCGCCCTCTTCGACCTTGACCAGCGCCACACGCTCGACACCGAGCACGAAGACCTCGATCTGTTCCTCGCCCTTGGAGAAGCGGCGGATCGCGGCGCGCGTGCCGATGGTGTAGAGATCGTCTTTACCGGGATTTTCCGCCTTCGGGTCGCGCTGGGCGACCAGAATGATTTCCTGATCCTCGGAATGCAGGGCGCGCTCTACCGCGGCTATCGACGCCGGCCGTCCCACCGTCAGCGGCAGCATCAGGTGCGGATACAACACGACGTTCTTCAGAGGAAGCAGCGGCAGCTCCCTGACTTTGGCGATCTCGGTTGAATGTTCCATCCGTTTGGCAAGCCTCCTCTATAAGCCTTAGACGCGCGACGGGCCGTTTCCGACGCAACCATCTTTGTTATGCGGCGACGGGCGTTTCCGTTTCAAAACGCAATTCACCGGACGGGGCGTCCAGGCCCACTACCACCGTCTGTCCGTCGCGAACCTCGCCTTTGAGCAGCAGGCGCGCCAGCGGCGTTTCGATCTCCCTTTGAATGGCACGCTTCAGCGGACGCGCGCCATAGGACGGGTCATAGCCGGTACGGACCAGATGCTTCTTCGCTTCTTCGGTAATCGCAATTCCGATCTTGCGCTCTTCGAGCCGTTTGCGCAGACCGGAAAGCTGGATCTCGACGATCTCGATCAGATGCGCCTCGCTCAAGGCGTGGAACACGGTGATCTCGTCGATGCGGTTCAAGAACTCCGGCCGGAAACCGCGCCGCAGCTCTTCGAGCACGGCCGTCTTCATCCGCTCGTAACCCGAGCCTTCAAACTCACCCTTGTACTCGAGAATGCGATGGCTGCCCACATTCGACGTCATGATGACGATGGTGTTTTTGAAATCCACCGTGCGGCCCTGGCCGTCGGTCAGCCTGCCGTCGTCGAGCACCTGCAACAGCACGTTGAACACGTCGTAGTGCGCTTTCTCGATCTCATCGAGCAGCACCACCGAATAGGGACGGCGGCGCACGGTCTCGGTCAACTGGCCGCCTTCTTCATAGCCCACATAGCCCGGAGGGGCGCCGATCAGCCGCGCCACGGTGTGCTTCTCCTGATATTCGGACATATCGATCCGAATCATGGCATGCTCGTCGTCGAACAGGAATTGGGCGAGCGCGCGGGCCAGTTCCGTTTTGCCAACACCGGTGGGACCAAGGAACAGGAAACTGCCGATGGGCCGCCGCGGATCCTTCAATCCGCTGCGGGCGCGCAGTACCGCTTCGGCCACCACCTTGACGGCTTCATCCTGGCCGACCACCCGATGATGCAGTTCGCCTTCAAGGTGCAGCAGCTTCTGCAACTCGCCTTCGAGCAGGCGGGAAACCGGCACACCCGTCCATCGGCTCACCACTTCGGCGATGTCCTCTTCGTCGACTTCTTCCTTGATGAGTCTCGGCTCTCCCTTCTGACCGGCCAGCCGCTTCTCTTCTTCCTTCAGCTTGCCTTCAAGCTCGATGAGCTTGCCGTATTTGAGCGCCGCCGCTTTGTTGAGATCGTAGGCGCGCTCGGCTTGTTCGATCTGCTGGCGCGTATCGGTGAGCTGTTCGTTCAAATCGCGCACGCGCTGCACGGCGTCTTTCTCGATCTTCCATTGGGCGTCGAGGGCGTGTGATTGCTCCTTGAGATCGGCCAGTTCTTTCTCGATCTTTTCCAATCGCTCCTGCGAAGCGCGATCCTTTTCCTTGCGCAGCGCTTCGCGCTCGATCTCGAGTTGCATCACACGGCGCGAAATCTCGTCGAGCTCGGCCGGCATGGAGTCGATCTCGGTACGCAGTTTGGCGGCGGCTTCGTCCACCAGGTCGATGGCCTTGTCGGGCAGGAAGCGGTCGGAAATATAGCGATTCGAAAGTACGGCCGCCGAGACCAGAGCCGCGTCCTTGATGCGTACGCCGTGGTGAACTTCATAACGTTCGCGCAGGCCGCGCAGGATCGAGATCGTATCTTCGACCGACGGCTGATCGACCAGCACGGGCTGGAAGCGCCGCTCAAGAGCCGCGTCTTTCTCCACGTGCTTGCGGTATTCATCGAGCGTGGTGGCGCCGATGCAATGCAGCTCGCCGCGGGCGAGCATGGGCTTGAGCAGGTTGCCCGCATCCATGGCGCCTTCCGCCTTGCCCGCGCCGACCACCGTATGCAGTTCATCGATGAAGAGAATGATGGCGCCTTCGGAGGCCTGAACTTCCTTGAGCACGGCCTTGAGGCGCTCTTCGAACTCGCCGCGGAACTTGGCGCCGGCGATGAGGGCGCCCATGTCGAGCGTCACCACGCGGCGGTGTTTCAGACCCTCGGGAACGTCGCCGCGGATGATGCGCTGGGCCAGGCCCTCGGCGATGGCCGTTTTGCCCACGCCGGGCTCGCCAATCAGCACCGGGTTGTTTTTAGTGCGGCGGCTCAGGACCTGGATGACACGGCGGATCTCTTCATCGCGGCCGATCACCGGGTCGAGCTTGCCCTGGGCGGCCATGGCCGTCAAATCGCGGCCATATTTTTCGAGCGCTTCATAGGTCGCTTCGGGATTCTGCGTGGTCACGCGCTGGTGGCCGCGCACCGCCTCCAGAGCCTTTGAGAGCTTGTCGCCGGTGAGCCCATTTTCTTTGAGCAGTTTGCCGGCAGAGCCCGAATCGGCGGCCAAGGCCAGTAGCGCATGCTCGACGGAAATGTAGTCGTCCTTCAGACGTTTGGCGTGATCCTCGGCGGCCATCATGACTTTGGTGAGCCGATTGCTGACATACACCTGGTCGGGCGCGCCGGAGGTGCCCGAGACTTTGGGCAGCTTGTCCAACTCAAGAGCCAGCCGCTGGCGGAACGCGGCCAGGTTGACACCCGCCTTGGTCAACAGGGACGGGGCGATGCCACCTTCCTGTTCGAGCAAGGCCGCCAGCAGGTGCTCGGGTTCGAGCTGGGGCTGGGAGCCGCGCATGGCCTTGGATTGGGCGGCGCGGATGGCGTCGTGAAGCTTTTCGGTGAAGCGGTTGAAGTCCATGGGGCAAGGCCTCCGATTGGAGAATATCATATGAGCGTTTTAAAATGCAATAATGTGAGTGTAATATTGTCAATTACGACGGCCCGGTCGGCCCCAGGCACACAATCGATCTATGGCTTTCGGAATTTCCAAACCCTATTTGACTGAACGTGTTACACTGCTGGAGAGGGCGATCCACGCAGATCTACAAGATTCTGCAACGATTCTTCAATTCTCAGCGTCTGTAAAGGCGAGTGCGGTTCGGTTCGATAAAAGTGGCAGCGATGTCAGTAGAAACCCATCCATACCGACAAACCGATGAGCCTGGCTCGGCGTACCGCGCCGACGACCATCTCGGACGCCTCCTGCTGGCCGAGTCCAACGTTCCCTGGTACAAGGCGTTTGTCCGCAACATCCAGGAAGCGATCAACCCACCGAAGTTGCCGCCGCTGGAGCTGACGTCAAAGCCGGTCGCGGTCAAAGACATTTGGGGCCTCACGGGCGGGCAGGAAAAGCGCGCCGGCAGTCTTTCTCTGGTCGTCCACGCCGTCGTGCTGAGCCTGGCGCTGCTGATCGGCACCAACGACAAGATCCAGCAGAAGGTCAAGGATACGATCACGCTGGTGGCTCCCGATCTCGCTCCTTACGTTCCTAAGAACGCCCCTCAGAAGCAAGCGATGGGCGGTGGTGGCGGTGGCGGCGATCGCTCTTTGACGCCTCCGGCCAAAGGCAAGCTGCCCCGGCCCGCTCCGAAACAATTCACACCTCCGGCTCAGGTGGTCCATAACGAACAGCCCAAGCTGATCATGGAACCCACTCTGCAGATCCAGCCGGACGCCAAGCTGCCGCAAAGTAACCTGCCGTTGTTTGGCGATCCGCTTGCCAAACTCGGCCCGCCCTCCAATGGCACCGGCTCAGGCGCCGGAATCGGCTCCGGGTCGGGTGGCGGCGTAGGCTCCGGCAAAGGCACAGGCTACGGTCCGGGCGAGGGTGGCAACGTAGGCGGTGGCGTCTACAAGATCGGTGGCGGCGTATCGGCTCCGTCCCTGGTCTTCAAGGTCGAGCCGGAATACTCGGAAGAAGCCCGCAAAGCGAAATTCCAGGGCACCGTGGTTCTCTATGTCGAAGTAGATGAAAACGGTAAGCCGCGCAATCTGCGCGTCGTGCGGCCGCTCGGTTTGGGATTGGATGAAAAGGCGATCGAGGCGGTGCAGAAGTGGCGCTTCCGGCCCGGCTATAAAGACGGCAAACCAGTCGCAGTCGCAGCCACTATCGAAGTAAACTTCCGCTTGCTCTAAGGGCCCTCGCGGCCTCTTTCTCTAACTGAGGGCCTCGCGGCCCTTTAGCGCTTCGGGCGCGTCACCCGCGCCACCAGCTCTTCCATCTGCGCCTGCTCGGTCTTGCCGGCACCATCCGCTTCGGGCTTCACTGAACCGTATGACTGCGGCACCGCCAGCAGTTTCAACAGGCTCACTTGAAATTCGATGTGGTTGGTGACTTCACGCTGTGCTTGCGTCATGGACACTCTTATCGGCATCGGCGGGCGGAATCTTTACGGGGGAGCGGAGAAAGCCCTGGCGACGGGGTACAAGAATGAGCTTTCGGTTGGGCGGGATTTTTTGGTGGGTCCGCTTAGGTAGGATTCAAACACAGGGAGGTCTATTGTGATCGCAAGGAGGAACAACCCTTCGCCCCCTCTTGCTTCCCGTCGCCAAGAACTTCCTACGGTTCCTCTTATAAGCAGGCGGTGGGCCGTTCCCGGCCAGACGCTTCGAATCAACGACTTGAAGCAAAGGCCATTCCACCTGTGTCCTGAAATGAATCCCAATGTGGTTGTGGCGGTTTCAAGAAAGTGGTAGTTCTTACCTCACAAACGTCGTACGCCCGGTTCCAGAAATCCTGCTATGCTGTCTGAAACCCGGATGACCAGCCAAGAATTTCTCGAATACCTGAAGGGTGTCGACACCCCTACCCTGTGCAACGCGATTGAACTGTTGGGAGTCCGGCCGGATGAAGAGGGCTTCACGCCGCTCGCCCTGCAGTGCATTTTTCCCGAGTTGGGCCGCACCATAGGCTACGCGGTAACGGCGCAGGTGGAGACCGTGACGCGCATGGACAAGCGGGACAACCGTACTTTCTACGAGCTCTATTCGGCGATCGACAAGAGCCCGAAGCCGGCCATCGTCGTGCTGCAGGAGATGGGCGCGCACGGCGACTACGCCGCGCACGCCGGCGAAATCGTCTGCTCCATCTCGCAGCGTCTGGGCGCGATTGCCCTGGTGAGCGATTGCGGCGTCCGCGACATCCCGGAAGTGCGCAAGCTGGGCTTCCAGTATTTCGCGCGCGGCCGGGTGGCAAGCCACGCCAACTACCGCATCGTACGCGTGGGCGTGGCGGTGCAGGTGCTGGGCATGGTGGTCAAACCCGGCGACCTGCTGCACGGCGATGAGAACGGTCTGGCGCTGGTGCCTGCGGAAAAGCGCGACCAGATTCCGTCCAAGGTCAATCAGATCCGCGAGAAGGAAGGCAAGCTGCTCGAATTCGTGCGCAGCAAGAAATTCACCCTCGGCGGCCTCAAGAAGTTCATGGCGCTTGAGTAGGAGTCAGGAGAGCCTGGCGCTCGGGCAGTGCACGACCCACTTGGTGCCCGCGATGCGCCGGAACTCGCCGGCCAGGCGATGCTCTTTGAGCGCCTTGATCACGCCCGGCCAGGTGGGCGCGAAATCGTCCCACAGAATGCAACCCGCGGGCGACATCATTTCGAGCGCGCGTTCGGTGTCGCGCACCACCCCCTCGTAGCTGTGATCGCCATCCACCACGATCAGATCGGCCTTGCCTTTGTAGGGAGAGAAGTCGAACTTGGTGGAATCGGCCACCAGACAGGAAATTTTCGACGCCGTGGGCTGATTGCGAAAAATGCAGCCTGTGACCTCGTCCGATGAGATATCGAGCGTGAACACTTTCGTCTCGGCGGCCGTGTTGAGCGCCAGGTGATGCGTGGTTCGCCCATGGCCCGTGCCGATCTCGAAACACACCTTCGGCTTCAGGTGGCGGGCGAGCATGCAAACGGTCAGAAGATCCCACATCGTTCCGGCGCCGGGATCGCGGTCCCAATCGCCGAGGGTGACATCGAGACGCTTGGCGTCGTACACGAGGCTATCCATGCGGATGGACTTGATTCCTCCGGTAACCGGAAGCATGAATTCCTGCAGGCGGCTGTAAGCTCTGGTAATCATAAATTCTGCCTTGAAAAAATTAGGATCGCTGGGAGGCGGCGGCGGCCGCGGCCTCCACCCGCGGCTGCCGTTGCTGAGCCCGGTAGCGAATCGAGCTGGCGATTCGCTTGGCTGGAGATTCCACCAGTTTATACATCAGTTGAGAAACGGCCAGTACGGCGGCAAGGGTAAGCAACAGCAACAGCCAACCCGCTGCCATCGAGCTACCCAGCCATTTACTGCCCTGGTTGACCACAGTGCCCGCCACCAGGGCATGCGCCAGGTAGAGCGAGTAGCTGATCCTGCCCAGGAAGTTGAGCATGCGGTTGGAATATTGAACGAATAGAATGGCGAGCGCCGCCGCTAGCCCGGCCAGCGCCTTCGGCCCGTCGTCGACCGCGATGGTGAGCGCCACGGCGGCCGCCAGGGTAAGCCACAGCTCCATCCGCGAACGGTCCAGGCACATGTGGCGGAAGGCAGCGACACCCATGAGAAACAACGGCGTATGGTGCAGCAGGAACTCATTCCAGGGGCAACAGAGCGCCATGACCGCGACCGCCACGGGAATTCCAAGGGCAGCCGCCGGCCGTGTGCTGCGGATCGCGGCGTAGGCGAGGCCCACCACGAGGTAGAACTGGAACTCGACCGCTAGCGTCCAGAACACGTCGATAAACCACGGCATGCCCAGGAAGGCGTTGACGTATCCTAGATGCGCCAGCACCTGGGGCCAGGTGATGGCGAACGGCTTGGCCGCGCCCACCAGTCCAAGCGAAGCGATGTAGTCGTGCATCACGCACGCCGCCACGGTAATCAGATAGGGCGGCTCCAACCGCGAGACGCGCTTCAGTAGGAACCGTCCGTAGTCCGCCGTCACATAGCCGCCACGGTAGAGCGAGTAAGGAATGACGAACCCGGATACGACGAAAAAGACCTGAACTCCCAGGAATCCATACGCGCCGCTGGCCTTGACGGCCGGCAGCGATCCAAACTGGGGATAGCCTGTGAGGTGGAACCAACATACCGCGAAGGCCGCGATTCCGCGCAGCGCTTCGATTGTTTTGAAATGGAAGTTCTTCCCGGTCCAAACTGCGGGCCCTTGATTCATGCGTGAGTACTTCTTCAGTGAGCAATTGAGTAGTAAGCCAGCTTGACGTATTCGGAAGCCAGGCTTTTGATAGCGGATCCGGATCGCCACCAGCCGTTTTTGGTTTCGAGGCTGTGCAGGGCGGGCGACATCAGAATGTCAACGTTGCGCCCATGGATCGCGCGATCGATGGTTCGCCGCGCGCGGCGTGTGTGAAAGGGAGACGTAACGACAATCAGCCGTTTCGCCGGGGAAGTCTCCAGATACCGGGCGAGGCTCTCCGTTTCGTTGAATGTGCTGTCTATCGTGGAAGGAGCACCGAACTCCGTGATGGCCTCGCCGGGAACCCCGAGGCCGCGCAGTTGGGCCGCCGTGCTTCGGAAGAGATCCTCGGGAATGTAGTAGGAGCCATTGCGCACCGTGGCGGCGCCACCTTTTTCGCCGGCAGCCGCGAAGATCTCGGCCCCCACGAGGACCCGCGGACCTCCCAGGTTGACACCTTTCACGAAACGCTCCTGGCCCGATTTCACCTCATAGAGCGCCAGTCCGGCGATGGAGGGATCCCCCTTGCCGCTCGAAAGCACATCCACATCCAGCACGCCGTCTTTCACTTCCGCCTCGTACGGACCGTAGCGCCGCCACTCGCCGGCGGAAAGGTCGCCGATGCCATTGGCTCGCGTGACTCCTTCGAGTTTAATGTCCATGGCGCGAAAGTTCGATTTGTGATTCTCGATGGCGTAAACGTAGACATGGTGCCGGCGATTGGAGACCGGAACGGCGATTTGAAATCCTTCGCCGGCCCGCGTACCCGGTCGCCACACGACGGTCTCAAGCAGGATGCGCATCGGCTCGTCGGCGGGAGGCTTGGTCGCGCCGCCTGGATTCCAATGAGCGCCGGCGGGCACCAGAACCTTCGGCGCCATGCGCTCATGGTAGAGATGGGCCGCATGCGCGACGCGGACCTCCGTGTCGCCTCCCATTACATAGATCGCGTCGGCGGCGGCCAGCGGATCGCTCACGATCAGGAAGGACGCCAGTCCCAAGGCGGCAAGCCAACCCGCCGCTATCGCCAGCGCCGCCCGAATCACCCATTGCTTTCGCCAGGACAGCCGCATCATGAACCGGTCGATGCGGCGGCCCCAAGTCCCGGATCGCTTGAGCGCTTCCCCGCCCTGCCGAGTTTCGCTCCCAGGGCGATGCAGGGCTGCTCGACGACGTAGTAGCTGAACGAAGCGGAGGCGAACGAAAGCAGCACGGCCAGCAGCAGGCTCGCCGCCGGGTGCATGGCGGAGGAGTCCGGATGAAGGTAGATCAGATAGGCAGCGTGCCAAAGATAAAGGCTGTAGGAGAGCCGGCCGACCCAGCGCATCGGCGCCAACTCGAGGAATCTCGCGGCGGGCCCTTGATGGAATACGACGGTGGAAAGCAGCAAAGCCGGCAGCAGAATCGCTTTCCATAGCGGCTGCATGGGAAACGCGATCGCAATGCCCCCCACCAGGGCCCCGGTCAAAAGGAACGGCAGAACATTTGAAACCTGGCGCGCCCGCGCAACCAGGAATGCCTGGATCGGATGGAACCAGAGTGCGGCGGCGGCGCCCCACAGCAAGGCATCGAGCCGGGTGTCGGTGCGATGCAGCGTGATGGTGCCGGGCAGCCAGCCGTCGAAGAGAAAGAATCGGGAATCCGCCGCGCGCCAGAAGTGAACGCCCAAGGCCGCCACCGCCGCGACAACGGCCGCCCGGCGCGCACCGGTCAACGCGAGCGTCGCCGGCCACAGCAGATAGAAATGTTCCTCCACCGCAAGCGACCAGAAGTGGCCCGTATATAGCGAGAACGCTTCCGAATAGTTCCGCCAGAACAACAGGCAGCTCCAGATCTCTTTCGGCTGCAGCACGATGATTCCCGCCGCGGCCGCCGCTCCGATGGCGGCCAGATACGTCCAGTAGGCGGGCAGGATGCGGAAAGTGCGGCGCCGGTAGAACGCCAGCAGATCAACCTTACCCTTGCGCCGATACTCCGCCGCAAGCTTCGACGTGATGAGGAATCCGCTCAACGCGAAGAACACATCCACGCCGATGATGCCGTGGCTGGCGAGCTTCAGTCCCGCCTCGGAAGGCCAGATACCATGCGGTCCAAACAGGTGGCTGCCGGCGTGGCAGAACAACACCAGCAGAATCGCGACGGCGCGCCAGCCGTCGAGCGTCGGAATGTAGTCCGGCGCTTTCCAGTATTTCGTTGAAGGGGACATTTCCGGTTACTGCTTCCGCCGCGATACGGCTGCCGTCAGGCGGCTGGCTACCTCCGGCGCACTGTCGTCGGGAGGAAATAGCCAGATGATGCACTCACCCGGCTGCAGCGCGACGCTCTCATGGCCGGCCGCATCGCGCATTTCACTGCTAAACTCCGCGCCTCGAAGCCGCAGCCTCACCATCCGCGAGGCATCGGGATACAGATACGGGCTCAAATCGGCTCGCGTGCGGAATGTCATCTCGGAAAAATTGATGGCCATGAACAGGCGTCCTCGCGGGCCTTGCCTGGCGCCGGTAACGATGAAGTCGCCGAGATCAGCGGCATTGATTCGCGGCTGCAGGATCCATGGCTCGAGCGCGCGCACGGCGCGGAACGCCGAGGCCATCGACTGCCAGCGATCGACGCCAACCGAGTATGGCTCGGCACCCGTCTGGCGGTCCGAAGCGCCATAGGCGCCTTTGCCCCGATCGTCCTTCCACCCTTGCCAATCGTAGGCGTAGGCGCGCACGCCCGCCTGTCCGTTGGCCAGCGCGTACATCACATGCGACGTCACGGCTTCGGGGCGCACGCCCGCCGCCTGCAACCGGTCCTGACCCGGCGTGTACTGATCGCCCGGACCGAGCTTGGTGTAAAAAGGTCCGGCGACGCTCATCAATTGGATGGCCGGACGGTCGCGCTGCATCAGGTGATAGCGCGCGGCCACCACGTTTTCCATGCCTTCACGGGTCTGGGTGAGCGACTGGCCGTAGGGATAGAGAGGCCGCCAATCGTTTGAATCCCAGTAGTTCGAAGCATAGTCGCTGAACGCCGCGTCGCCCATCCAGTTGGCCGCCGCCTGCGGTCCGCTAAGCCAGAGAATCGGCCATGAAACCGGTGGCCGGCCGGGCGTGGCATTGATGCGCTCCATCAAACGCGCAAAGGCGTCGTCGGGAACCGGCGGCGTGAACTTCGCCCAACGTCTGTCGCTGGGGCGCGGCGTATCGCCCCAGATCAGGCTCGATTCATCCATCATCTCGATGGCCATCACCATCTTGCTGTCGCGCATGGTGGCGAAGGTGTGTGCAATGGCGCCCGCCGACCATGGCAGGTTGATCGAGTTCAACAGGTCGGCCGGCGATCGCGCCATGTTGTCGCCATTCAACACCAGCCCGAAGCCCAACTTCTTCGCCGACGTCGCCAGGCGCCCCCAGTATGGATCCCAAACTTTCCGGAAGCCGTCGAGATCGGTGGGATTGCCCAGATCGTGAATGTTGAGATAAAAGCCGCTCTCAAGCGCGTTCACCGCCGCCTCACGCAGGTGATCGGCCAGGCCTTCGATTTGCTCCACCAGCTTGGGTTCGAGGTAGAACATGCTGCGCACGAACACCGACCGGTCGGCATCGTAGGCAGTGAGGATCTCGCCGTCGCGCGAAAAGTGCGGGAACTGCCGTTCGGCATGCACCACGACTCTCGCCGTTGTGCTCAAGCCCTTGGCCGAAAGCATCACGGTGGCGACGCCCGGTTTCACGGCTTTGACGTTTCCGTCGCTCACGACGGCCACTGCGCTATCGGAGCTGCTCAAGGTCACCCCCGAGGCTTCGCTCTCGTCGCCGTCGCAATCGACGACACGCGCCGTGAGCGATGCCGATTCACCGGGCACCAGGAACACTTCCCGCCAGTTCGAACGCAGCGCGCTCGCCGCACCGCCGTTGTCGAATCGCAGCCGTGTCTGAATCATCGCCATGGGACGCTTGGTGTCGGAAGCATGCGCGCCGATAAACAACTCATGTTCGCCATTCAGGAATTTGGTGGTGTCGAGTGGCACCGTCACCACCACCGGCGCCGCCGGGTTGGCGCTGAACGCCGTCCCGATGCGCCTGCCGTCCACGTAGACCATGGTTCCATCCACCGCCGCCGGCGCGCCTCCAGCCCCACCGATCTCAACCCTCAGGTTCACCGTGCCGCGCAGCGTTTCGGTCAAATCGGGCGAGGTTACCCGAATCGAAGCGCCGGAGTTCGCAATCAGAAACGGGCTCACCGGAGCCGACGCGATCACCGCTCCTTCCGCATCCCTGCCGACGGCCTCCACCGACTGCGGCCCATCCCAGTAGGACGCCGATTGCCATTCGAAGCGGAACGGCGCGGGCAGGCGGCCGGAAACCGGCCGGCCATTGATCCGGTACTCAACGGATTCCACCGGCGCGTTCTCTTCGATGAAAACGGAGAGCGGCGCGATCCCTTTGACGGCCTGCCCGGCGAGCGGAGAGACCACTCGCATCATCCAGCTCGCCTGCGGCCGCGATTGGCCCGTCATCGCCAATGCCAGAATCGCGGCTGCCGTGGAATAAGCGTATCGGTGCATTTGTCTCTTCATTTCAACGAACGGGCGCGAACGGAATTTCAATCACCACATCCACCGTAACCGGTGTCTGCGCACGCAAGGCGGGCAGGAACCGCCATTGCCGCAAGCTATCGGCGAACACCTTGCTCCATTGAGGATTCGAACCCATCAGAGCGGCGATGCTCTCCACCTGGCCATCGGTTCCGATGGCGGCGGCCAGATACAGCGTGCCCGCCGGATTGTCCGTCTTCGAAAGCGCGGGTTCGGTTCGAACCCACGGCGCGGGCGGGCGCATGTAGGGCGCATCGTTCGATGCCTTCTGTTCGGCGAACCAGATGACCCAGTCGCGCGCGTATCGCGGACTGCCGCGGTCGAGCAGCAGCGTATAGACCACGCGATTGCGGAAGTGACTCTCAATGGCGGCGGGGATGCTGCGCGACGACGGCCGCAAGGGCGCCGCCATGCCCGGCCGCCGGAACGTCGGCGGAGGAGCGGCGGCGACCGAGGGCGCCTTCGACGGAGCGGCATCTTCCGGCTTGCGTCCGCTTTCCACCATCACGCCAGGCACCACCAAACCGGGACCGCCACCGGGCTGCGTCACGATATCGCCGCCACCTTCGGTCACGATGCCCGCCCGGCTTCCCACTACGGGCTCCTTTAAAGCATCGGTGGGATGATTGCCCGCCACAACCGTTGTCACACTGCCCGCCTGCTTCGGTGGACCGGGCGGAACGGAACTGGCTACCGTGGGGCTCGGCGGCGGCTGCAGCGCGGGTGCGGCGGCTCCAGGCAAATTGGACGCCGTGAGTTTAGGAGCGGCGTTCGCCGCAAGGGCCGGTGCATCGAGAATCGCGACGGCGGCAGGCGCGGGCGTTGCCGTAGGCCGCTTCGGTGCCTGGAAGATACGCACCGGCTTTGGTGGCGGCGGCGGCGCGATCGGCGTCTCTTGCTGCACTTGCGAGATCACGGCCAGATCGGGAGATTGAACCACTTTGGGCGCTTCCGGCAGCGGCTTTGGTTTCCACACGATTTGCGGAACGGCTTTGTTGGAATCGAAGGTGCGCACGGTGCGGCGATTCGGCCCCTTGCGGCGGTTCGGCGTACGCACGGGCGCGGGCGCGGGTGCGATCTCCGGCATCTTCGCTCCATACCAGATCAACGTCGTGTGCTTCCGCAGTTCGTCGTTCTCATGCACGCGGCGGCTTTCTCTCTCCAGGTCGTAGTGGATCGCATCCACCAGCAGCAGCACCGTGACCACGGCCACGTGGATCAGCGCCGACCATCCGAACGGCTCGGCGCGGTCGCCAAACGAGATCCCACTGAACCATGGAGGCAGCTTCAACATGGAAGCGCTACTTCATCGCGGGGTGCCGCGAGGAAACCGGCGGCGCCGTCACGCGGGCCATCGGAGCGCGGCTTCCCGCCTGCCATCCCTGCCAGCGGCTGCGCCAGGTGCGCAGAAGGATACTGAATTCGCGCAGCGGGTTGCGGTAACGCACGCACGCCACGAAGAACGCCGCCAGGCCCGGCGACGCCACCGAACCCACCGCGAACATCGACACCAGACGGCGCAGTCTTAGATTCGCAGGCGAATGGCGCGCCAGTACAAACGCGTGGTTGTAGGCGTTGTTGTATACCTTGATCGTGAGGTCGCCGTGGCGGCCGGCCACGTAGGCGGTGTTGGTCGGATTGTGCCGCACCACATTCGAATAGTCGAACATCACCCGGTAACCCGCCCGGCTCACCTGCAGGCACGCTTCGAGTTCGAACATCTGCCAATAGGGTTTCAGACCCGCTTCGAAGCGATCGAACGCAACGCGCCGCAGGCTGAAGTTATATCCCACCAGATGATCGACGCCCACGGGCGCCAGTTGGCGCCATTCTTCCACCTGGTCATACATGTTTCCAATCACCTTGCCGGAGGCGGTCAGTTGCCCGATGGGCGTAACCGCGCGCCTTGGAAACGGCGTGCCATCGGGATGGAAGTTATCGGCCGGTCCTCCGGCCGCGCCCACTTTCGGATCGCGATACAGCGATACATGACGCTCCACCCAGCCGGGCGGCGCTTCGGCGTCGTCGTCGATGAGCAGGATGATTTCTCCCGTCGAACGATCGAGCGCCAGATTCTCCGCGGGCACCACACCGGCTTCGCGGCTATGCAAAACGATCAGCGGGAGCGACTGGCGGAACGCTTCGGCCGCCTCGCGCGTCGGCGTGTCGTCGCCCTGCCACACCACGATCACCTCGGTGGGCGGCGCGGTCTGGGCCGTCAGACTGCGCAGGCACCGTTTAAGATGCGCCGGGCGGCGATAGCTCGGAATGAGAACGCTCGAAGTCATCGTCAGCAGGAAGCTCCGCCGTCGATCACGAAGTATTGGCCGGTGATGAAGCGCGCCTCCGGTCCCATCAGGAACGCCACCAGCGGCGCCACATCGTCGCCATTGCCCAGCCGTCCCATCGGCGTCCGGCGCGTGATCTGGTTGCGCTGCGAATCCGACATCGACCCGCTCATTTCGGTTTCCAGAAAGCCCGGCAGCACGGCGTTGACCGTAATGTTGGCCGGTCCTAATTCACGCGCCAGGCTGCGCGTGAAACCGAGCATGGCCGATTTCGTCGCGGCGTAAACGCTGAGGCCGCGGAACCCGGTGATGCCAACCACCGACGAGATTTGAATTACCGACTTGGGCACCTCGGCCGGCATACGCAGAAATTCGCGGGCGCATTCGCGCGTCAACTGCAGGCCGGCCGTGATGTTCACATGAACCAGTTCGGCGATGCGTTCGGGCGGAAACGTCGGCAGCAGTCCATCGTGTGCGATGGCGGCATTGTTCACCAGGGCATCCAACCGGCCAAATCGCGCCTTCATCTGCTGCACGGCTTCGGCGGGAAGGGCGGCGCTCGAAAGGTCGCCCTCGAAGTAATGAAACGCTTCGGGATACTCTTGAGCCAGCTTCTTGACGGCGGGCGTGGCGCGGCGGCTGAACGTTCCCACGCGCCAGCCGCGGCGCAGGCAGTCCTGCACCAGCGACAGGCCGAGCCCTTTGCTTCCACCCGAGATCAGCACCGCTTGTTCTTGTTTGCTCAACTTACGAAACTCCTTGACGATCGAGCTTGCCGGACGCCGAGACCGGCAGTTCGGTTACGAATTCAATCAGGCGCGGTACGGCGTAGGAGGCGAGTTTGGCGCGGCAATGCCGCACGATCCTTCCACGCAACTCGTCGTGGCCGCTGCCGGCGGCGGCAATCACCTGCGCCGCTACCAGCGTTCCGGCAAACGAGCTCTTGCGGCCGGAAACGCGAGCCGCCGAGACGCCTTCCACTTCGCAAATACAAGCCTCGACGGCGGCTGGCGCGACCTTGGCGCCGCCGATATTCAACAGATCCGTATCGCGGCCGAGGAAATAGGCGCGGCCGCCATCGATCTGAATTCGATCGCGAGTGGGCCACCATCCATCGGCGGTCTGATCGAGCACCCGCGACCGCGAGCCGGTGCGGCGCACGAATAGTTCTCCATCGGTGAGGCGTAGCTGCACGGGCCGCGACGCGTCATCGAGCCACACCGCCGGAAAACCCGCTTTGGCGTCGGAAACCGAAAGGCAGACGCCGGCTTCGGTACTGGCGTAGATGTGCGTCAGACGGGCATTCGGAAACGTTCCGGCCAGCAGGTCGAGTATCGCCTGATCCACCGTCTCACCGCCAAGGGTGATCTGCCGGACGCGCAAACACCAGTCGTCGCTTCGCGGCACTTGCATCAATATCGTGCGCCACAGCGTGGGCGTTCCGCTCAGGTGCGTAGGCTGCCAGCGGACCATATGATCCCCAAGCGCGCGAGAGGTGAAGGCCGACGGGATCACCAGCTTCGCTTCGTTCAGCCACGCGTGCAACAACGTATTGAGTCCCGCGAAGCGCGAGAGCGGATACAGCGTCATCCAGCACGAACCGGCCAGCGCGGGCCGTATGGCGACACTTTCGAAAAGGCTCTGCCAAGGGTGGAACACCCGTTTCGGCTCGCCTGTGCTGCCCGACGTCAACAGCAGCAATCCCGGCGTCCGGTCCGGCCAGCAGTCCGCCGCGCCGGCTTCCAAGCGATGCCACTTCCACACAAAGCGGTCGCGCTCGACCCGCCCTTCGAGCATCGCCGCGCACCCGGCCGACGACGCGATGGCGCGTGCCCTCTCGAGGTCCCATTCCGCGTGTAGAAACGCGCCTTGCAGGCCGCGGCTATGGAGCCATTCGAGCGCGGCGGGCACCATCACCGAATCCTCGACATGCAGGGCCGCACGCAAGCCTCCGGCCGGCACCGGCGGAATATCCGCCAGCGCGCTCCGCAGCGAATGCGTGACCTCGCCTTGGGAGACAGCGAGGTCCACCGGTAAGGAAACGGCCGTCATTGAGCGGCAACGTAGAGGGCGGCAAAGTCACCCACGGTGCGCGGAAATTCCGTAATGTTGCCGGAGGTAAATGGATCGAACCCCAACTGCTCTTCCATGCGCACCACCACGGCGGCTACGTCGAGCGAGTCGAGTCCGGTATCGGCCATCGGAGTATCCGCGCCGATGGCGCCCGGTTCGTCGCCCCTCTCGCGAAGCACCGCCTCGATGGTTTTGACCAATGTCCGATAGGCTGGAAGAGTTTCCGTCATGCTGTTAGCGATCCTTTCTCCGATTCGTTTTCCGGCGCCTGTGGCTGCTCCGGCGCGCGCGGCCCGAAGTTGGGCAGCGGGATGGTCCTGGGCGCGCCGGGCATCACCATCACATTCGGCGGAATGTTTCGCATCACGACTACGTTCGGTCCGATGCGCGAGCCAGCGCCAATCCGCACCCGGCCCACCAGCACGGCGCCGACGCCGATTTCCACGCCGTTCTCAAGAATCGGCGCTTCCTGATAACGGTCCCCTCCGCGCCCGGCGCCAAGGGTCACGTTCTGGCGAATCACGCAATCGTCACCCACTTTCGAATAGGGATGAAAGACTACGTTGCCCTGATTCGGAATGACGACCCGCCGCCCCAGTTCCACCGTGTAGGGCAGGTCGATGCCGTAGTGATTGCGCATCCACCGGTAGCAGGTCAGGTACATCCACCACAGCGGCAGACGGAATACGGCGGGCAAGCCCAATCTCCAAACGGCGATACGATGCAGCATCGTGGCGCGGAAGCCGGGCTTGGTCCAATCCTGATAGACCGAGTAGTCCTCGCGAATCTGGGCCACCAGATCGCGAAATCGTTGAACCTGACTCATTGAGGAGTGACGTTTATGGTGTTCGAATTACCCCGCTCGCTGACGGCGGTGATGGCGATGGATTGCAGCGCACGCACCAGGTTTGCGGGATCGTCGGTGCGGCTGGAGGCGAGCGTGAATGGAACGGTGGCAACGAACAGCCCGCCGAAAGCCGCCGATCCCGTATTGGAGAACCACGCGTTGGCGGACGATTGCAGGTTGATCTGAAACTCACTGGCCGCCAGAGTCGCCGTCGCGCTGGGAGTGAAGCGGAGATTGAGCGTACGCAGCGAGCGCGTGGTGCTGTAACCGGTGACCGTCAAAACGAAGCTATCCCGCGCCGAGGAACTAAGCTGCGCATCCACCAGTTGCGGCGGACCGGAGGGAACAGTGAGCGTGAGCGACGTGGGCAGGTCCGGCGTCAGATTGGTTCCCGTGGTGGTGGCAAAGCTGGGCGTGAGAATGATGTTGCCCGCCACCGTGCCGGTTTGCAGCCGGATCTGCTGGCTGTTGTTTTCAAACACGGCCTGCGTGGTGTTGGCGGCGATGGTGAACCGTACCTGCCGGCCGCCAGTGGAGAACTGCAGCGCCGGATCGGAGCCCGACGTTTCCGGATTGAAGATCATGTTCAACGTGCCGGTCACCGTCTGGCGATAGGCTTCGGCGAGCGTGAGCCCCACCGCCACCTGATCGCGAGGCTGCTGATTGCCACCCGCGCCTTCAAAGCGGTAAGCGGGCAGCGGGGGAGGCGGTGGCTGAGCGGAAACGAATCCATTGAGATTGAAGAGGAAACTTCCGACGGTCAGCACACCGTTGTAGGTGCCCGGATTCTGTGCCCGCATCTCGACTGTCAACTGCGACGTGCCGTTCGGATCGAGGTTCAGCGGAAGCGGCGGCAGCGTGGCGATGCGAAAAATCTCGCCACCCTGCGTCACCACGATGGCCGGAATGCTGGCGGCCGCGCTGCCGGTGTTCGAGATCTGAATCGTGGCGCGCGCCGTCGCACCCACCTCGATCGATCCGAACAACAGACTGCCGCCGGGCAGCAGCGGTACATCCGAATCGCCGGTGCGATAGGTGAACTGCAATCGCGGCGCCTGCCCTTCGGTCACCAGGTCGAACGCATCGAGGTTGACGCGCAAACGGCCGGCCACGCGGCCCAGTTGCTGCGGCGCATAGGCGAAGCCGAACGTGAAGCTGGCACCCGGAGGCATGGTCAAAGGCAGCGTGGGTGAGTCCACCAGCGTGAAGCCCGCGCCTGAAACCGAGATGGAATTGACCGGCGCATCCAACCGGCTCGCATTCTGCACGCGGATCTGCGCCGTGCCGCTCTCGCCGATACCCACCGCCGGAAGGGCGATGGTGCCGTTGGCGGCAAGCGGCGTGGTTTGCTGCCCCACGATCAGCGAATAGCTCAACAGCGAATCGAGCGCGGAACCTTCGAGCACGGCGTTGATCACCGCGTTGTCAAAGGCGACGCGCAGCGACCCGGTGGACGGCTCGCGCTGGCGCGGCAGGAAGCGCACTGCGAATCGAAGCTCTTCGTTCGATTCGATTCGGGCCGGCAGAATGGGCACACCCTGCAACTGGAAATCGGCTCCGGCCAGGCTGACCGAGTTGACCGTGCCGGCGCCGCTGCCGCGGTTGCGCAGCACGATGGTCGCGCTGGTCGAAGAGTTCACCAGCACTTGCGGGAATTGGATTCTTCCGCCTTCGCTCACGCCGAAGAAGTTGTTGTCCGGCGGCAGGCTGGCGTTCAGAGACTGCGATGGGGCCGTGCCCACCAGGGTGAAACTGAGCGTCCCGGTCGCCACGCGGCCAAAATCGATCAGGCTGATGTCGGCATAGGCGAGCGTGATGTCGGCCGAAACGCGATTGCCTGAAGTCGGGCGAAAAAACACGTTGAAGGTAATCGACTGATTGCTGCGCAACTGCGACGGGATCGCCGGAACGTCGGCCGTCACAAACTGCGGCGCACCGGCCGTCGAGAGCGTATCGAGGCTCACGGCCTGGCTGCCGCGATAGGTGATCTGCACCTGCAGCGCCGTGGTCTGGCCGATCACGCCGTTGGTTGTGTAGATGCCGGCGTTGGCGAGCGTGGCAACCTCATCGGCCTGGCGGATGCGTACCTGAAATTGCGCCATCAACGGCGACGCCGCGGCAAGCAGCGCCAGAGGCAACAGCATGGTTGGAAGCTTGGTGTGCGGCATGGACTAGCGCGGCCCCCCGACGCCCGCCGCCCCCGGCGAAAGCGTGATCGTCGGAACCGACGACGAAGACCCGTTGCGCGTGGCGGCCAGCACGCCGGCCGTCACGCCAGCCGCGGCAAGCCCGGCGATCAGGTACCACTTGGTGCGGGAACGCTTCGGCTTCACGGGCAGGTCGGCCGGATCCACCAGGGCGTTGGTCTGGTGCATCACCAGCGCGCCTTTGCGATCGCCCAATGCCGCCGAGACATGAATCGGAAATCGTCCCTGCTCGGAATTAATGGAGTAGCCGGCGGGCGCCGCCTGGCCTTGCGCGTTGCTCAGCGTTCGAAAGCTGGTCTGCCGCCCGGTGAAGTATCCACCCGCGCCGGTTTCCGGCAGCTTGAAGGTGACCTCGGCGCCTGAGATCGGACGCGAGAGTTCATCCCGGATCTCTACGACCGGCACCACCGAAGTACGGGAGGGAATAACGTTCACGGCGGCTTCGCCCTGCAGCGGGAAGATTTCGAGCGGCGCGGCCGCCTCCTTGGACGGCGCAAGCGCGGGCTGCTGACTAAAGCCCGGCGGGCAAACCAGTAAGGCGCTGACGACGACGCAAAGCGACCGCCGTACAGGCGCGGAAACGAAAAAGGAAGACTGCTGAAGCAACAAAGGCATGATCCTACTTTGCTCGCTCTGAGATCCAGGTAATCGATTCCCCTGGTTGGAGAGTGACCTTCTCGGCCTCTCCTTCTGAGTTTACGGCCTCGCTGACGAGGCTCTCTCCCAATAGACGATGGCGCGTCATCTTTCCACCGCTTAGCCGGTACGGGCTGAGGTCTACCGTGGCCGGCACCGCCTGTTCGGAAAAATTGATCGCGACCAGCATCCGGCGGTTGGCCGACTTGCGCGCGCCGGTGACGATCGTGGGGCCAAGATATAGCGCATGCATCGGCGGATCGAACAGGTGCGCTTCGATCTGATTCAGCAAGCTGAAGCCATTGGCCATGGCGCGCCACCGGTCGAGACCGACCTTGAAGCCGTCGGCGCCCGTGGGACGATGCTCGGATCCCACCGGCGAGAACCGGCGTTCCCCTTTCCAGCTATCCCAATCGAAGGCGTAGGCGCGGACGCCGGCCTGCGCCGATGCCACCGCGTAAAGGATCTCGGCGGTGATGGCCTCGGGCCGCGAGGCGGGATTTTCCAGCCGGTCCTGCCCGGGTTCGAACTCCTCCCCATCGCCCATCTTTGTATAGTAAGGCCCCGCGATATTGATCATCTGAATCGCGGGCTGGCCGCGCAGCAGGTTCGGCGCGCGTCCGATCACCACGTTGTCCAGACCGTCGCGGATTTGCGGCAGCGAAAGCCCCCACGGATACGCGTACCGCCAGTCGACATTTTCCCAGTTGTTCAACCCGAAATCGCTGAATCGCGCATCGCCGATCCAGGCGCGCACCGCTTCCGGCCCGCTCGACCATTGCACCGGCCAGGTGATCGGCGTATGTTTCGGCACTCTGTCGATCCAGCTCATGATACGCAGGAACGCATCGTCGTCGACCGGCTTGGCGAATTTCTTCCAGCGGCCGTCGTTGGGCACCGGCGTCGGTCCCCAGACTCCGGCGGCGTCGTTCACCATTTCGACGGCGAATGCCACACGGCTATCGCGAACGGTCTTGAAGACATGGGAGGTGGCGTCTTCGATCCAGGGCCGCGCGATGTTATCGGCCACGTCGTCGGGCTGCCGTACAAAGCTGTCGCCAGTCAACAGCAGGGGCATTCCGAAGTACGTCGACTGGTCGGCGAGCTTGGTCCAGACCGGATCCCACTTGCGCTTGAAATCGTCCAGCGACTTCATGTTGGCGATGTCGGTGCGCGATGGGAAGAACCCGGCTTCGAGAGTATTGACGTGCGCCTTCTTCACTTCCTTCACCAGCGGCGGATATTCGAGCGCCACCGGCTGCAGGTTGTAAAGACTGCGCGGGAAAAACGAAGCGTCTTTCGTATACTGATCGAGGATCTCGCCGGTGCGCGAGAAGTGCCGGAAGCCGGTCGACGGAGTGACCACCACGCGCGTCATCGCGCGGAACCCCTGGTAGTCCATGTGAATGCTGGTGATTCCCGGCGCTACCGCCGTTACCACTCCCGACGAGCTAACCGTGGCGACGGCGGGATGCTCGGCGCGGTAGGCGAGATCGGCCGTCACCGGAGTCGTCTGCCCGTTGGCCTGCATCAGCGACACATTCAAACTTTCCGTGTCCTTGGGAACCATGTATAGCGTGCTCCAGCGCGGAGCCACGCGCGCCACCGTGGCGCCGTTCTCGAAACGCAGCACCATATCCGCCATGGCGATCGGCGGCTTGCCGGGCTCCCTGCTGTGGACACCCACATACAGCGTGTGCTTTCCGTCCAGCCAATCGGTGGTATCGATCTCGGCGTTCGCCTTCACCGATCCTGTCGGTTCGGCGCTATAGGCGACGTGAATCCGCTTGCCGTCGATGAAGAACATGATGCCGTCGACGGGCACGGCGGCGCCGCGCGGACGCGAGACTTCGATCTCCACCGGCACGCGCCCCTTGAGCGGCAGATCCGGGGAGGGTTTCAAGAACTGAATGGTGGTGCGCGTGTTGGCGACCGTGATTTTCGCCGCCGCCGTCGATGCCAGGACTTTACCCGCCGCGTCGCGCGCGCGGGCCGAAATCGTTCCTTGTCCGTCCCACACGGCGGTGGAACTCCAGGTGGCATAGTAGGGTGCCGCGATCGGACCGGCGATCAACCGGTCGTTGAAGAAATACTCCACGCTGGCGGCGCCGGCGGGAAGCCCGTCCGTTTCCACCGCGAGCGAAATGGAGCCGTTGACCGAATCGCCGTCCTCCGGCGAGGACAGTACGAATCCGCCGTGCGTCCGGGTTGCCGATCGTTTCAACACGACCGCGCCCAGAACGCCGGCCAACAACAGGCTGAGGAGCCCGGCGATGCTCTTATAGCGTTTCAAGATCATGATGTGAATGCCGATGCAGCCAGGCGTCTGGGGGGGGCTCCCAACACCTGGTGATAGAGGTCTAATGTTTGAGCCGCCATATACTCCTGCGTGAATCGAGCGTCAACGCGGCGGCGGGCGTTGGCACCGAAAGACAAGCGCAGTTCCTCATGATCAAGCAAATATTGAATCGCCTCAGCCAAAGCCGCGGCGTCTTTCGGCGCTACGGTGAAGCCAGTGACGTTGTCACGAGATACAAAAGGCACCCCGGTCTCTAGCCGGGTGTTCACAACGGGTGTTCCACAAGCCATCGCTTCGGTTTGGACGATTCCGAACGCCTCGCTTCGAGCGATGGACGGCAACGCGAAAACGCTTGCCGCTTTGTAGTACGGCCTGAGATCCTCGACATCTCCGAGGAGTTGGACGCGGTTCTCGACGCCTGCGCGCCGGGCCCGTTCCTTCAATGTGTCCGCCAATGGACCGCTACCGATGATCAGCGCCACTCCGTCGATGCGTCTCATCGCGTCCACCAGGTACTGGTAGCCCTTGTAGTAGACCAGCCGCCCGACGCTGAGCACGATGCGCGAGCCGTACCGCCGGCGGATCGCCTCGACCGCCGCGGGATCGGCGTTGTCGAAGGCAGCCACCGGCATTCCCAGCGGGATGATTCGGCAGATGTCACGGTAAGCCGGCAGGACCGGTGACGAATCGACATAATTAGGCGATGTCGCGATTATCGCAGAACTGCGGTTCAATAATCTCCGCAGCAGCATCTGGAACGGCTGGTTCAATATCTTCTGGCGAATCACGTCGCTGTGATAGGTCACCACGATCCGGCCTTTGTGGCGGCTGGCAAGAATGGCTAGCGTAGCAAAAGGATTAGGGTGATGCAGGTGAACGATATCGGAGTCGTCGTGGCGCAGCCTGGCGATCATTTCCGGACAGATGGAAGTGGCCGCCGCCTCGGCCAGCCTGCCAAGCCGTGTCACCTCCACGCCGCCCACGTTCTCCACCACCGTGTGGCGCGTGGTGCCCGACACCAGTACCTGAAGAGAAACCGAATCCTTCAGGCCCACGCACAGCGACTCCAGATGCGCTTCCATTCCTCCACGGTGAGGCGGATAGAATTTCCCCAATTGCAGGACGCGCAGCTTCTTACTCATTCGTTAACTCAACTTCCGGTACAACTCAACCATCCGTCGCGCGGCTTCGTCCCAGGCGAACTGGCCCGATTGCGAGGCCGATCGCGCGCGAGTCTCGCTCCATCCAACGGGGTTCGCTTCCTTGAGGCTCAGCAGCGATTCGATGCGCTGGCGCCAAGCTTCGAGATCGCCCAGCGGGCAGTAAAAGACGGCCTCGCCGCCAATCTCCCGCAGCACCGGCAGATCGGTGGCCACCACCACGGCGCCGCAGGCGAGCGCTTCGGCCACCGGTAATCCGAATCCTTCCGATTCCGACGGCTGAATCACGACCGCCGCCCGGCGATAGAGCGCCGCCAGCATGGGCTCGGAAAGATACGGTAGTTCGACGATTCCATCGCTCACTCCAAGCTGTCCTGCCAATGCCCGTTGCGCGGGCGTGAGCGATCCGCCGGCCCGTAACAGCCGTGCCGCTGGGGCTCCCTGCCGGACGCGGGCGAAGATCTCGAGCAGCAGGTCGATGCGCTTGCGCGGAATCGTGCTGCCGACGTGGAGCAGCTCCGGTCCGGTTGCCGGTCCCAGAATTCCGGCGAGCGCGGCATTCGAAGCTTCATCGCCGGCTTGACGGAACACCGGGTTGATGCCGTTGTAGACCACCGACGTGCGTTCGGCCGGCACCACGTTGAACCGCAACAGTTCGTCGCGGGTCGTGTGGCTGACGCACACCACGTGGGCGGCTTTCCGGAATCCCGCCAGAATGCGTTCGGTCATCCGCCGGAACGGATAGGACCTCGGCGTCGTATCCGGCTCGAGCACCGAACGGAAGGTATCCAGATCGTGACAGGTGACCACGGTTTGCGCGGCGGGCAACTCGTGCACCAGATGCGAATAGCTGTGGTCCACCACGTGAAACACGTCAAACCGATTTCGCAGTTTGCGGACATGCGAAGGGTAGCGCCACAACCGGTTCACCAGCCGGTCGAAGTTCCACAGCGGCTTGCGCGAAAGGCCGGCAAGGCGCGAGGCATAGCGCGCCATGGGCGGCCGGATCCGCGCCGCCGACACGTCCGCCGGCGCCCCGCGCAATTGCGCATACAACTGATCGGCCACCAGGTTCATGCTATGCCAGCCTTCTTCTTCGAAGTCGCAGATGAGCGCGACCCTCTTCATGAAGCGGTGCGGAAAACCAGCGAGTGCTCCGAAGACGCCGTGCGCAGCAGGCCCGCGCACTCCAGTTCGCGAGCCGATTCCGCCAACAGCGGAAACGGGATGTTCGATCGCCCGGCAATGTCGAGCAGCGAATGATAGCCGTCGGAAAGATTCAGAATCCAGAGCTTCGCCATGTTGGCGTCGGCGATGCCGTTACCCCCGGTGGCGCGATAAAGGCCGCGCTTACCCAGTTGCGGCTCGCCATAAGGCGCCTGGTTGACGTAGGTGAGGTTGTTGTCGAGCAGTTCCACCACCGATTCGAGAAACCGCAGCGATCCGGCGAGCGACTCCGGCTTGAGGAAACCCGGATTGTCGGCCGAGGTGTGATATTCCGGAAACGTACCGTGGACGCTGCGCATCATGCACCCCACCGGAAGGTTAAAGCCGGGAGAGCAATACTGCCTTTCGTCGTAGCCGTAAGGAGTGAACTCGTGCAGGCCGTAAGGCTCGCCGCTGCGCTGCAGCAGATGGATCATCGCGCGGTCGATCTCCGCGTTCCCCTGGCGGCTCTTCTTGTAATTGAAATGGCCCGCGTCGCCGATGCAGCTCAATACCAGGCCGTGACGGATGCGGCCGAGCAGATGCCGGTTGAGCGAGAGCCACGTAATGGACCCGATGGTGCCCGGCACGAACAGGAAGCGGTAGGTATAGCGCAAAGGCGGCGACGCCAGCAGCGATTTCGCCAAATAGGTCGCTACGCAGACGCCCGAGAGATTGTCGTTGGCCAGTGCCGGGTGGCAGATGTGCGACGAGATCAGCACCTCTTCGTCGGTACGCCCCTGCACCACGCATTCGGCCAGCGTCATTGCGCCGTCTTCAAGCGACGACTCGATACAAACCTGGTATTCGCCCTCGGGAATCGCGTCCCATTGCTTCTGGCTCAGACAGAATCCCCAGTTCGGGCTGTAATAAGACGTGCGGTAGGGAATCAGATCGGGCTGGTCCGGCAGCGTGTAGACGTGGCTCGCCAGCTCGGCCCGTGTCATCCGCTTGCGCACCGGCATCGAGTAGTTCAGCACGTGCAGGTTGCAATTTTGAAAGTCGATCAACCGCTTGCCCTGCAGGTCCTGAATATAGGCCTCGCGAACGTTCCACTCCTTGGGGACCGTCCAGTCGAGGACGGAAGTGCCAGAGGGAATCTCGTGCCTGGTCAGCGGTATCAGTTTCTCCAGCCGGCTGAGAGTCTTCCGTACGCCGGAGCCCGTGATGCTGCGGCAGATCGGGTACAATTCGGCGGCCAAAGCGTGAATATCTTGTCCGGGATTGGTCATTCTGGTATGAAGTCTCGAAACGTGCGGTCGCGGTCTGAGAGGACGAGCGGTTCCTCGGGCCAAACAACGCCGAGGGCCGGGTCATTCCACCGGACGCCGCGATCGTACTGAGGTTGATAGTTTTCGGACATGTGGTACTCGAGTTCCGTGTTGTCTTCCCGCGTGAGGAATCCGTGGGCCACACCCTGAGGAACGTACAGTAAGATTCTTTCCTTCGAACTTAACGCGAACGAAGCGTGCCGAAGAAAGCTAGGTGAATCGGGCCGGAGATCGGCCAGGACGTCGAACGCGCTGCCGTGCGTGCAGCGGATCAGCTTGCTTTCGCGGGACGGCGCCACGGCGAAATGCATGCCGCGCAGCGTTCCCTTCGTGTTGTTGAACGATACATTCACCTGTGGATACTCACCCGGCAGCCCCTGCCGCTCAAAGTCGTCGCGGCTGAAGATGCGGGAGAAAAATCCGCGGTTGTCGGAGCGAATTTCCGGTATGACAATCCACACACCGGCGATCGGTGTCGATTCAAAGCGCATCGCGATGTCCCGGCTCTCGGCTTCATCTGGCCTGCTCAAGCGGCAGTTGCGTGAAATCGGCAACCGGCCGCCCGTAGTCGGGATGAGTGAACAGGTGCGCGCAAAAAATCTGCTCGTGCCACTGCATTGGTACGCGGTCGGCGAAGAAGCGCATGCCCTGCACCGGCGCCACCTTGATATGGTTATGTTTTTCGTTGAATTCGCGAATGGCCAGCAACTCGCCGGTAAACTCGCTGTAGGCCCAATCGAGGTCGCCCACCATGTCGTCCACATAGCAGGCCACCCGGGGCAGCAGGTTGCCATGCGGCCCTTCGAGAATCTTCAGCGCCACCGTGGTGGCCGAATAATAGTCGAGATCGAAGACCACAAAGCCTACCGGGGCCGGGTTCTCGCGTTCGAAGAATGAATCGACGGTCGATTCCACCGGACCCAGGATGAGCTTTGCTTTCCGCAGGCGGGCTTTCAACTTATCCACGTCCATGCGAAAGCTGCCCTCCTGGAACAGGTACGGCAGGTCGCGCCAGTCGGCCGGCGGGGGCATCCCCTGGCCTGTGTCGAAGCCGTAGATGTCCACTTCGACGCCCGTTGTGCGAGTCACCTGTTCGGCATGCATTTCCAGAGCGACCAGGCCGTTGCCGCCCGCCACCCCGAATTCGATGGCCGAGATCCGCTTCCGGCCGAGCTTGGCGGCCAGCTTGGCGGCATGCAGCAGACAGTGACCGTATTGCGGCCTCGCGATGGAGCCAAGCCCCAGTTTGGCCGGATAACTCAGAAGACCAAGTTTTGTGTCAAGCATGCGCAGCACCACCAGGTGGGCCGGCATGGGACTACGGAAGCTACGCGTTAATTCACCGATCATTCCCATTTTGCGAATTCCTCGGCAAGACGGGACTCCCGGCCCGTCTCGCACCGCATTTGTGTTGTTATGATTTTGCCCGTGACGGGCGTTCCGGCTAGGATTCTTGGAGGGTCAGGAAATAGTTCCGATACCAGTCCACCGTACGTTCCAGCCCTTGCTGGAACCCGTAGGAGGGCTCCCATTGCAGCATCCGCTTGGCTTTGTCCGATGACAGATGCATGTGGGGAATTTCGGTGGTCACGTCGTCGCGAACCACCGGGTCGAGCTTCGACCCAAGCAGGCCGCAGATCTGCCTCACCAGGTCGATCACTTCCAACTGCTCGCCATACGAAAAATTGAATGCCTCGCCGTGCAGTTCCTTGTTACCGGCAAGCCGCTCGGCCACCAGCATCTGCACATCCGCCGCGTCCTCTATATAAAGGAAGTCGCGCGTAAAGCGCCCATTCGAACGCAAAGACGGTGCCTCGCCCTGCATGACGCTGCGCACCACACCGGGAATCAGACGCGTGAAATTGAAGTCGTAGCCGCCGAAATAATTGCCGCAGCGCGTTACGGCGACGCGGCTTCCAAAGACCTTGCCGTAGGATTGCGCCGTCAGATCCTGACTCGCCTTGGCCACCTCGTAAGGGTGCAGAGGCTGCAGCGCCATCTCTTCCCGGTAGGGCAGCGGCTGCCGCCCGTAGACTTTGTCGGTGGAGCTAATCACGGAAATGCAATGGGGCTGGTGCAGCCGGATGTAGTCCAGAATCTGCCAGGTGCTCCAGGCCGTGGAACGGAAACACTCCATGGGCTCGGCCAGCACACGGTTCACATCGGCGCCATAGGCGGTGTGAAAAAACACATCCACCGGATAACGCTCGAAAATCTCCTTCACCCGCGCCACGTCTGAAATGTCCGCGCTTTCCACCGCCACTCTCTCGTCGATCGAGCGCATAAAAAATTGAGACTCGGGCTTGTGGCCACGAACGATGGCCACCACCTTCGCTTCTTTCTTCAGCAGGTGCTCGATCAGCCATCCGCCCAGGAACCCCGTGGCTCCCGAAACTACGACTGTCTTGTCGCGCCAGAAATTTGGATTGGGTTGTAGCATCACGAACGCGAGGCGTCGTGGCCAGGCGAGATCCTCCGTCTTTGCAGCCTAGCGGCATGTTCGCAACGGCACAATACTGTGATCGGTGTACAGGCGGCATTACAAACAATCGTGTCGAACTGAACAATCGGATCTAAAGACCTTTAAATCCTCAAGCGCTCAACAACTTCCATCCACCCGCGGCAAGCCGCTCCCGGCACCGGTCCGCCGAAACCGTCGCCAAATAATTCGGCAGCACCCCCACCGGCTCCGTTTTCGCGGAGTCGGGTGGTGATAGTACGAGGTGTCTCAGCGTACGGCTCAATCGAAAAATGACATAGCCCATCTCTTCGAGATATCGATGGACGAGAGAAGGATAGGTGGCATGATCTTCGAACACGATGTCACGAATCCGCCGGTCTGTAAGCAGGCCGCGTGCTCCCTTCAACACTCCCAACTCATGCCCTTCGACGTCGATCTTCATGACCCCAACGGGAGTGCCGGCGCCTAGGAATCCATCCAGAGAGACCGATTCCACCGTCTCCATCATCTGCCCCGCTCCGGTGGCCTCGAGCGACGCCAGTCCATGATTGCCGCTCTCGGTGCTGCCCAGGTAAAGCGTCACGATTCCGGGGCTATCGGAAAGAGCCAGGTGCTGCGCTTCGATCAGCGCCATGGCGTTGTTCAAGCGCCAACGCTCGACGTTCTTCTTCAGAGTCCGATACACCACGCTGCTTGCTTCAAAGCACACCACCCTTCCACGCCGGCCCGCGCGCTTGGCCATCACACCCGCCATGTGACCGATGTTGGCTCCCGCGTCCACCGCGCACTCTCCCGGCTCCAGCAGCCGGTAGAGGCATTCGGATACCACTAGGTCGTAAATCCCATAGCTGGCGATCGCGTGCCCGATCACTTCGCTGGGATCGCAGAAAATCGATTCACCCCAGGAAAGTTCGACCTGGCACATACCCTTGGGAGGCGGACTGATCTTCTGCCGCAGACGCCGCAGGATCTGGCGCGGCCGCAGCACGTATTCGGGCTTATTCAGGAACTGAGTAACTCCCATGCGGTCTCTAGTGCACCGCGGCGGTTCTGGTGTTGTCCGCCGAGGGCGACAGAATCGCGGGGCTGGGCACAGGCACGATGAACTGGCCGCCCAGGTTAAGGAACTCCTGTTGCTGTCCCACGATCTCCTTGGCGATATTCCACGGCAGAATCACGGCATAGTCGGGCTTTCGTTCAAGCAGCGCTTCCGGCGCATGAATCGGAATGCGCGACCCAGGCAGCAGCAGGCCCTGCTTGTAAGGACTGCGGTCCACGGTGAACTCGATCAGATCGGTCCCGATGCGGCAGAAATTGAGCAGCGTATTGCCCTTGGCCGGCGCGCCATAGCCGGCGATGCGCTTGCCCTGCGCCCGCAGTTCGCTCAACATCTTCACCAGCGTCTCCGCCAGTTGCCCCACCTCGCGGCTGAAGTCGCGATACTTGGCGGCAGTCGTCAGCCCCGCCGCCTCTTCGCCGGCCAGCATTGCGGCCAGCGCCGGGCTCACCGGCTCGTCGTTCGAGGCCAGGCCCAGAAATACGCGCACCGAACCGCCGTGAATCGGATGATGCTCCACGTCGAACAGCTTCAGGCCGTTGCGCCGGGCCAGAATCTGAATCGCCGACAACGAAAAATAGGACACATGCTCGTGGTAAATCGTGTCGAACTCGCGGTGATCGAGCAGATCCTTCAGATAGGGGAATTCGAAGCTTGCATGTCCTTGCGGACTTAGGCATTGCGCCACGGCGGTGAGGAACAAGTTAATTTCCGGCACGTGAGCCAGCACATTGTTGCCGATGATGATATCCGCCGCCCCGTAAGTGCCGCGGATCTCTTCCACGGTTTGTGGCCCGAAGAACCGGTTCAGGGTGGGAATGCTCTTGCCAACCGCCACCTCGGCGATATTCGCCGCCGGCTCCACGCCAAGCACCTGGATACCTTTTTGCTTGAAGAACTGCAGCAGATAGCCGTCATTGCTGGCGATTTCGAGTACCCTGTGCGACGGACCCAGGGAGAATTTTTGAGTAAGAGAATCCACCATGCGCCGCGCGTGCTGCACCACCGTGTCCGAATAGGACGAAAAATAGAGATACTCGCTGAACATCTCCTCCGGCGGTACGCGATGCGTCAATTGCACCAGGTGGCACTGCGGGCAGTAAGCCACCGCCAGCGGATAGCGCGGTTCCGGCTTCTGAGCCTTCTCCGGCGAAACATACGAATTGGCCAGTGGCGTCTCACCCAGATCCAGAAACGGAGCCGGAAGAGCGGCCGAGCAACCGATACAGTCAGACATTTTCGAAATTCCTCCCGACATGATTTCCGTCAACGCGCCGCGGCCGTGGCCGCGCGCTCGGCGGGCATCCAGGGAGCGTTGCCCTGCGCCCACATCTTGTTCAACAGCTCCATCTCGCGGAGGTTGTCCATGCACTGCCAGAAGCCATTGTGACTATGGACGGCCAGTTGGCCGCGTTCGGCGAGCCGTACCAGCAGTCCTTTCTCGAGGCTCTCGGAATCTTCGCGGATCATATCGAGCACCGACTTGTGAAACACGAAGAATCCGCCGTTGACCCAACTGTTGCTGACCTGCGGCTTTTCATCGAAAGTATGCACAATGCCGTCGGCGGCCGAAAGCTCACCGAATCGCGAGGAGGGTTGGACGGCCGTCACCGTCGCCAGCCGCCCCTTGCGGTGGTGCGTCTCCAGCAACGCTTCCAGATCCACGTTGGCCACGCCGTCGCCATAGGTCGCCAGAAACAGATCGTCGCTCACATATTTCTTGATGCGCTTCAACCGGCCCGCCGTCATCGTTTGCTCGCCGGTCTCGGCCAGGGTGACACGCCACCCGTTCTCGCTATGCCCGTTGTGGATATCCACATCGTTGCTGCCTAGCGTCACCGTAAAATCGCTGTTGTGATAGCGGTAGTTGAGGAAATAATCCCGTATCACGCTGCCCTTGTAACCGAGGCAGATCACGAAATCGGTGTGCCCGTAGTGGGCGTACAGCTTCATGATGTGCCAAAGAATAGGACGGCCTCCGATTTCCACCATCGGCTTGGGACGAAACTCGGTTTCCTCGCGAAGCCGCGTTCCCAATCCTCCCGCCAAGATCGCTACTTTCATTTTTAAGCTCCTTTCTAAATGGGCTTATTCTTCTCTCGAAAACCTAAGTGGCCAACGCCGCGCGGCGGCTGAAGACGGCCCGGAAGCGCGCCTTCCACTGTTCCCGCGAACTGGCGTCGAGCTCCAGAATCCACCAGATGAGCAACCCGAATCCGGTCGAAAGCGACAGATGCAGCAACAGGGCCGGATAAGTGGACGGCCGCAACGCTTCGGCAATCCACCACACCAGCGCCAAATAGGGCGCGTGAAAGCGCAGCGGACGAAGCGCGCTCAGCCACAGATCCACCGGCCGGATATGAAACAGATCCCGCAGCAGCTTCGGCACCGCCCAGCTATACACGGTCACGAATCCAACCAGCGTTCCCAGCAGCGGGCCGGCCGGGCCTACCAGCCACGTCGCCACGACGCTCGCCGTCAGATTCAAAATCGTCGAGCCGATGGCGTAAGGCACCCAGGCGCCAATGTATCCGGCGCCGCCGATCGGCCAGTGCCACAATCCGAAGATCGCCCAAAGCCAGAAGTTCACGAACGACAGCAGATTCACCGGCGCCGAATAAAACTGCGGCCCCACCCAACGCTGGACAAACCACGGATTGTAGATCGCGATGACGCCGAGCCCGACCAGTCCCAGGTTGGACGTGATGCGCGTCAACTCCAGCATCCGGTCGCGAAAGGTGTCGTTCAATCCCTTGGAGTGCAGTTCGAGCAATCCGGGCCAAACCGAACTGCTCAGCGCTCCCAATTGATTCCTCAGAATCGAAGGCAGCCTCTGCGTGATGAGGAATCCCGTCACCGCGACCGGACCGCGAAACCAGCCGAGAATGATACCGTCGCTCAACACGCTGATCTGGCCGGTCACGCGGAAGATGAAGCTCTTCCAGTTCATGTCCCACATCGCCTTGGAGTCTTCGGCAGACAGCCGCGCGGTCCAGAACTTCGGATAGAGCTGAAACGCCTTCACCGTCAGAAACAGTGGACCCGGCGTCTGCGCGATCACCGTCGCCAGCGCCTGCCCCGCCAGCCCGTAACCCATGTACGCCGCGCCCACGCTCAGCACCGCCGTTAGCAGCGCCTGCAGAATCAGCATCAGGTTGCTCAGATGAATGAGCTGATGCAGCTCCACCACGGCGCGAAACACATAGAGCGGCATCATAGCCAGCGGAATCAGCAGCAGCAGCGCCGCCGTCACAATCTCGCCCCAGGTGACTTCGGTCGTCTTGATCAGCGAAGGAAGAACGAACGTCAACAGCAGTCCACACCCGATCATGACCGACCCGATCCAGGCATAAGACCGGATGCCCGCGCTCATCCATGCCTTCACACGATCCGTCTCGCCGCGGCCCACCGAGGGCGCCATGCATCCAATCAGCGCCCCGACGATGCCGAAATCGAGCAACGTCAGATAGGCGAACCAGTCCGTCAACAGGCGATAGGCGCCAAAGCGTTCCGCGCCCAGCAGCTTCACGAGCACCGGCGTCGTAAAAAACCCGACACTCATGCTCACCACGCTGAATGCCAGCCCGGTGATGGCGGCCCATCCGCTGCGTTGCGTACGGCTCATTAAGATCCTTGCCTGGCGCTCAACGGGGCCTTTTGGGCGCGCGTCGTAATCGACGCTTCATACGTCGCGTCGAGAAAGCCCGCCTGCAGCAGGCGCATCATACCCTCTTGATAGAGCAGAGGGCGGAAGAACCCCGGGTAATGCTTGGCGACCAGCCGCTCCGGAAATCCGGGCTCGGTGCTCACCAGGTAAGAGGAAGGAAGCAGCGCGGTGCCATGCAGGCTCGAACAGAGGGCATGCAACGTCTGCTCCGTCACCCAGTCGTTGGAATACAGGCCTTCGTGCTGGAGCCACCGGTCGATGCGGTCGAAGTCGATCGAGCGGCAGTAAATGCGGCTCAATCCGCTGTTGATATGCGGCGGCACATGTACGCCGAACTCGCCCCGCAGATCGTCGAGACTCAGGCTATATCCATACTGGCAGTCGCGGTTGTAGAGATTGATTCCGTCCTGGTAATTGGAGACAAGCTCCACTGGATTGGCGAAGAACAAGACATCGGAATCGATGCTGATCATCACGTCGGCTTTCGACATGGTGAAAAAGTCGAACAGCTTGCGCGTGGAGAGATTCTTCTTCCGGTAGGCGAGCGAACGCGTCCAGCCGCGCCGCTCAAACTCGCCGGTCACGATCTCATCGCCTTCGCGGGCCGCGATTAGGCGCGCATTCGGAAAATGATCCTTCAGGTGCTGGCGCTGGAATTCCTCAAGGCCCCCATCGTGGATGTAGAGCGGATAATCGACGCCGGAATAGTGATAGAACGTTTTGAGCGCCCACAGTACGTTGGTCCAGTCGCGCTTCCAGGTCAGCACGCGGACTTCCACCGGGCCCTCGGTTGCGGTTTCAATCGACGGTGTGACAAGGATGCGGCGCTGCACGTAGAGCCGCTTGGCAACGTTTGTCCACCCCTCCCGGTTCAGCGTCTGGAAACCGACCCAAACCGGTACCTGGCGCAGAGTGTCTCTGATGCTTTTCATTTCGTTTCCGGATTAACGCACGGATTTCAGAATCTGGCCGTAAGCGGCCTCAACCTGGTCAACGGTGTTTCGCGGGTGGCAGAAGCTTTCCACCAGTTGCCGCGCTTCGAGCACCTGCGCCTGCCGCCGCTGTTGGGACCCGAGCAGGTGCACCGTGCGGTCGACCAAACCGGCATCGTCTTCAGCCAGGCCGGCGTGCACCCCGTCCCGCACCGGCAGCCCCTCGACGCCTTCGGCATTCGTCACCACCGGCGTGCCCAGCGCGAACGCCTCGAGAATCTTGGTCTTCATACCGCTGCCCACCGAAGGCGCATACAGCATCACCGCCATCTGGCGGAAAAACGGGATGATCTCGGGCACGTTTTCCTCGATCCGGATCGACGGATCCGAAGCATAGGAGGCGAACGCCGCGCGCGCCTGCCGTCCCACCAGCATCAACCGTGCATCGGGCCGGCTGGCGCGGATCTTCGGCCATAGACTGTTCAGCAGGCGCTCGGCCGCCAGATAAGATGGGGTCCAATTGAACGACCCGATCAATCCCACCAGCGGTTCGGCGGCGGCGGGCGCCTCAAACGGATAGAGCCCGCAATCAAGGCCCAGGGGAATCGTGTGCAGGCCGGCGGCCGGATTGATTCGTTTCACGTAATCCCGAAGCCTGCTGCTGAGGGTGCAAATGTGAGGATACTGGCGCAGCAGGAAACGCTCGGCCCGGCGCGCGCGGAACCGCGCCACACGCTCACTCCAGCTTGCCGCCGGGCGGCCCGACTGATCGATCGAAAACGAATAATGAATGTTGATCAGAGTGCGATGCCGGTGCGGCAGGCCGAGCCATCCGCTCCACAATTGTTCGAGATGCAGGATATCGAAGCCGCGAGCCAGTTCGGCGTCGAGCGCCCGCCGCATCGCCTGGCTGTAGACGTAAGAATAAGGCTGGCGGAGCCGCTGCAACCGGCCGCGCCATCCGCCGCCTTCACTGGGAAAACAGCGCACGTCATAGCTGCCGTTGGGGAACAATTCCTTCACACGTTCCACTTCCGCCGAATGGGCGGCGCCGCTGATCGCCGTCACCCGGTGCCCTCGCGCCACCAGTTCCTTGAGCAACACGTAGAACCACCGCGCCCCGGCGTTGCCGAACGGCAGCGGAGGATCGGGAAGAACCAAAACAATGCGCAACGATTTCACGAGCGATGCCGGATCAGATCGACGATGTTGGCGGCCATGTGATCCCAGGTCCACTGCTGCAGCCGGGCCGTGAGGCCCGCCAGACGCGCGCGATACTCTTCGGCGTTCGGACGCCAATGCCGCAGCCGTGATTCGAGTTCGTTCGGATCGTCGTAATCGGTGAGCAGCAGCGGCTCGAGTTCCTTTGGATATTCCTCCGCCACGCCCGAGGTACGCGATACGAAGGAAGGCAGCGCGGAGCACAACGCCTCGCGAACCGCGAGTCCATAAGCCTCGTAGGAGTTCGGCGAGACCAGGCAATCGCAGCAGGCCATGATCTTCGGTACGTCTTTGCGAAAACCGAGGAAGTGGACACGGCCGGCCATGTTCGCCGCCGCCGCGCGCCGCTGCCAATAGGGAAGGTCTCTGCCCTGCCCCACCACCACCAGGTCGGCGTCCCAGGTCAAGTCGCGGCACAACTGCTGCATGGTCTGAAACACCACCGAGAAGCCTTTGCGGCGGTCCCCCAACGCACCCACGAACAGCACCAGCGGCTTGCCGGCGGGCAGCCCGATCTCCTGCCTCGACCGCACCCTTCCAGCCGCATCCACCGGTTGAAACCTTTGCTGGTCGCCGCCGTAATAGACGGTGTGAATCCGTTGCTCAGGCACACCCACGTGAATTACCAGATCGCGCCGTGTGCGCTCGGAGTTCGCAATCACGATCTTCGCCGGACCGATGATGCGCCGTTCGCGCTGGATATTCAGGCGATGCTCAGCCTTCAGTTTCGCTCCGCGCAACGGTGACTGCGATTGCGGACGCGGCGTGTACACGGCGTGAACATAGTGCACCCAATTCACATCGGTCCACTCGCAGTTGCCGCCGTTCACGATCACCCGGCCGCCGCGCGGCGACAGCTTGCGAGCCCACTCGCGTCCGGCCCGGTCGAGCAGCCGCTCACCCAGAAAATAGGATCCCAGCGGCTTGGCCACCTTGTGCACATGAACGTTCGGCATTTCGGCCAGGTTCGCCTGGGCGCGATGCGTCACCAGGTGAACTTCTTCCCCTTGCCGCGCCAGATAACCGGCCAGCTTGTAATTGCTGATATCCATGCCGCCGGTTTCCACGAAATCGCCGGCCACCAATAACCACGGCTTCATGTGTTTGTCGTTAATAGCGGACCACCGGGTAGGAAACCGGCTGGCTGAGCAAGGGCAGTTCCCGCTGCTCTTGCTGCAACTTGTTGCGTCGCGCTTCGGTTTGCGCCGCCGTGAACACGGCTGTGTTCAGCAGCCAGAATTCAAGTCCGGTGTTACCGATGAACACCGGATAGCTGAACGTCAACGCCAGGATGCCGACGTCGTAGGCCACCAGAATCGCCGCCCACAACCAGACGGTCTTGCTGGTCTTCACCAGGCTCAGCGTGACCAGAATGGCGGTGATCACCGCCGCATAATAGAGTGCGATCATCGGAACCCCGCCGTCGAGCAGCCAGCCCGTAACCTGGATCTCCACCCAGATGGCCTGCGTCGTTGGATCGCTGTTGTCGCCGAAGTAGGCGTTCATCATGCCCCACCGGCCCAATCCCGCGCCGAACGGATAATCCGGCAGCAGTACATCGATGGTGTACTGCAGAAAACCGCCGCGGTTGGACCGGTAGACTTCCGTCGCATCGTCTTCCACCAGCGTTTCCAGCCGCCCCGTTACGCTTTCCCCGCCGATCGCCACGGCGGCGATGAATCCCACCACCGCCGCGATCCCAAGCAACTGCGAGACGATCATCAGCTTCTTCACCTCGCGCCGCAGCGCGAGCAAACCCACGATGACCAGCAGCCCAACCGCCAGAATCACCACCAGAGCGCGCACCTGCGACAACAGCAGCGCCGTCACGCCCAGCAGCATCGTGCCCAAAAACATCAGCCGTTTCAACCAGCCCTTCTCGTTCAGAAAGAAGCCCAGGCCGAGCAGGATTGTGTAGTAGGCCGAGTTCGCCGCGCCGCCAGGAATGTCGGTCAACCCCATGGGCCGGAACACCGTATCGCCGCTGGCCGTGGTGATCATCAGACTCTCCACATAGCCTTCCACTTCATTCGCCGAAACCACGGTCGACACCGGCGGCTGCAGAAATCCGGGAATGTAGGTTTGCACCACGCCCAGCGTGGAACTGCACGCATGAAAGGCCCAGAACAGCAGTAGCGCCTTGCGCAGCGTCACTTCCGACATCGGCAGCCGCGCCACCCAAAACACCGGCGCCATGATGGCCACGTTCAACCCCACCTGCGCCATCGCCGAAAGCGGCGTGTTCATCGACCAGTTGGCAAGGCACAGAATGTACAACCCGATCACCCAGCGCACCACCTTCGCCGCCGGGTTGGCGTTCTTGCCCACCGGCAGGCTCCATAGAAAGTAGATGCTGGTGCCGAAGGCCGCCAGCCGGCAGAACATGCGCAGCGGACCGAGGCTCGGGATGAGCAGCAGAAGCTGAGCGACGATCTGGACGGCGATGAAGATCCACAGGTATCGCGCGTCCTTGCCATCGGCGGGCGGAGGCTCCGGCGGCGCCGGCCGCTGCATCCAGGCGGAAGGTACGGAAACGGAACTCATTACATGGGCCTTTGCGCCACGATCAAAAGGTTATCGGAGAACCGCCGCGGCAACAGCTTCGAAACCCACCGCGGATAATGCGCGGAAGTGAACACGACCCTTCCGCTCTCAGAGTATTCAAACCGGATGTCTCTCAGCCCGCACTCGCGCGCCATCCGTTCCAGATCGATTTCGAGCAGCGCCGTGATATGGGCCGGATAGTCGGTCGCCTGAAAGGCAGAAAACTGGCTCTTGGTGGCGAGCGTCAGCAGCGAGAGCAGGCTCAACTGGTTCGGCGTCGAAACCAGAACATAGCCTCCGGGCCGCGTCACCCGTACCATCTCCCGTAGGAACGCCCGAGGATTTTCCAGATGCTCGACCGTTTCCACCGCCACCGCCACCTGCACCGCGCCGTCTGCAAGCGGGATCTTCCCTGTGTCCAGATCCACCTGGCGGAACTCGAGTCCCGGTGGAAACTGGTCGTAGCGGAAGACGTCCACACCCACATAGGACTCGATGTGGGGCTGAACGAACGGCCACAAGTTGCCCGTGCCGCAGCCGATATCGGCCAGTTGCGTCACGCGTCCCAGGCTCTCGACGGCGCGGCCCACCATCTGGTAAATGGCGGCGCCGCTGGTGCCCAGGCTGCGGATGGCCCGCTCCCGGACATCGGTCTGCGTCTGTTTGGCGGCGGAAGCTTGCATTTTCGTTAAACCCTTGCGGCCTCGATCGCGCTGAAACGGCTCAGCGCTTCCCACAGTTGCCCCAACCCATGCGACGGCGCCGATAGCGACGCGGCGCGGCCCGGTCCGTTGCGGCCCAGCCGCCGGCGCAGGTCCGGATCCTGAATCAACCCGCGCAACAACTCCGCCAGCGCACCGGCGTCGAGCGGCGGCGCCAGTTGCGCGCACGACTCGTCGAGAATCTCTTTGGCTCCGCCGATCGCCGTCGTCACCACCGGCAGCCCGGCAAACAGCGCCTCCACGAACGTGAGGCCGAACGGTTCCGGGCCCGTGTTCGGCTGGCAATGGATATCGGCGGCCGCCAGCAGATCGGCCACGTCGGATCGCTGTCCCACAAACCGCACCCGATCGGCGATGCCAAGATCCGCCGCCATCGTTTGAAGACTGCGGTAATACTCATGCTCATGAGGACGCTGCGGTCCGCCCACCTGCCACGAAGTCCAGTGCGGAAGGTCGCGCAGCCGGGCCAGCGCTTCCAGATGCAGCCGGTGCCCTTTCCATTCTTCGAGCCGGCTTGCCTGAATCAGAACCACGCTCTCTTCGCTGGTCGAAAGTTCGGCCCGCAGCCTTTGGCGTGAATCGCCGCGGGCCGGCTTCGGCGGACTCGTTACCGGGTAACACACCACCGAGGGCGGCGCCTGCGGATACAGATTGGGCAACGTCTCGGCGGTAAAGTGGCTGTTGCAGATGGCCAACGCGGGCTTGCGGCGCCGCGCCCAACGTTCGAGCCAATGCGTTCCGCTAATACGGTCGTGCTGCCAGAACCCGAGCTTGGCATCGCTTTCCTGCAGCACCGGACCGAACACCACCAGCGGCCACACTGAATGCGAAATCAACCAGTCGAACGGCTGGCGCTGGAGCAACTGGCGCATCCGCTGCCGCGCCCGCATCACCGTCCACGGCCGGCTGACTTTGACATCGCCCATCAGATGGACATCGGCGCCCGCGGCCTTCAATTCCTCATACAGACGCCCTTTGAAACAAATGGCGAACGAGGGCTCCATGCCGGGACAGGCGTCTTTGTAGCGGGCCATCACCACCAGCATGGCCTCCACTCCTCCGAAGAGGTTTCCGCTAGACAGGTGCAGTACGCGCATCGCGGATCGAATCGGAATAAATCTCGCGCAGTTTGCCGGCCACGGTGCCAATCTCGAATCTCGTCTCGACGTTGCGCCGCGCGGCTTGTCCCATCGCGGCCCGCCGCTCCGGATCGCGCACCAGCGTCTCGATGGCCGCCGCCACGCCATCCACATCGTTCGGAGGAACACCCAACCCCGACAGCCCTTCCTCGATGATCTCGGCCGCCCCGCCGGCGCGGGAAATGATCACCGGCCGTCCGCACGCCTGCGCTTCGATGATCACCATGCCGAGCGGCTCAGGCCGCGTGCTGGCATGCACCACGATGTCCAGGCTGCGAATCGCCGCCGCCGTATCCTTCACGAATCCGGTGAAACCGACCCGGCCGCTGATGCCCATCTCAAGCGCCTTGCCCGCCAGCTCCGTCCGGCTGTACTGGCTGTTGGCGGTCTGGTAAATGGCGTCGCCGATGACGTAGCCGCGCAGCCGCAGATGCTTGAGCTTGGCCAGGGCCTTCAGAAAAACTTCGTGTCCCTTCCAGCGCGCGAACGTGCCGAGCAGTCCCACTCGCGTCGTGCCTTCGGGCGCCGCATCCATGCCGCACAGCGAGTCCAAATCGAGCCGCGCTCCTTGCGGTGTGAACCGGCCGGCGTTGACCACGTTGTACATTTTGTGGACGCGCATCTTCGGCCCGCACACCGCCAGCAGATCTTCGGCCACGCTGTTGGAAATCGCAATGGCCCCCTGGCAGTAGCGTGCATGAGCCGCGCATACACGGCGCATGAGGGGACGCTCACCGACAAAATCCTGTACGTGCCAGATGAGGGGAATTTTCGGCGGCTTGGCCCAAAGCCCGAGAACGTGCATCTTGAGGCCGTTGGTGTGAATCAGGTCGGGGGAGAATTCGCGAATGGCGCGCCGCATCTCGCGAATGTAGGAGATCATCGGACCGGCCAGGCGGGGCGCCATCGTGCCCATGCGCACCATGCCGCCAAGGCCGCCGCTTCCGATCATGGCCGTCTCGCCCAGACCGGCGATGGCGGCCGGCATCGGCTTGACTTTCACGCTCACGCCGAGCGCGCGCACACGCTCGGTGAATACACCTTCGCCGCCAACGATCATCTCCAGTTGCCAGTCTGGATAGGCCTTGCGCAGCGCTTCGAGAGCGTCGGCCAGAAACACCTCGGCGCCGCCGAGCTGGCCACTTGGATTGAGATACAGAATCCGCATGAGCGATGGCGGCAGCACAGCGGCTGCCGCCCACTCGATTCGAACCGGACCTAGTTGCGATTGATCTGGATGCCCGCGAGAAGAGGATCGCCCTTGCCCGCGTTCAACGCTCTCACCGTGATTTGACCGTCGGTTACCGCGGCCGGGAACGGACCCAGCTTACGCCAGGCCGATCGCGGCCATTCGCCCGATCCGGCCGCCACCGTCTGCCCCTGCACGACGATGTCGTACTTGCGATAGTAGTCGGCGTTGTTTTCGAGCGTCCAAAGGTAAACTTCATAGTTTCCATTGGGCGCCGGAGTCGACACCGTGATGCCCTGCCCGGGCGCGGTGCCCGGTGACCAGACGACTGAGTTCAGGACCGTGCTGGTAGGCACGTCCGCCGCCGGAGTGAACGCCCACCCGTAGTTGGACGTGCTGAACGGAAATCCGTTGGTCACCGTCAACAGCCCGCCTTGCTGTGCTGCCGCCTGCGCCATCCAGATGTTGCCATCCACCGTCACCGCCTCGCCGCCGAAATTGATGCCGCGGAAGAAGCCCGCCGTCGATGGGGGGGCCGGTACCGGCGCCGGAGCCGGACTCAGAGGTTCCGAATCCGTACCGCTGGTAGTTTGGCCGGAGCTGGTATAGATCGCAAATGCGCTAAGCGTCGGGTCGCCCCTGCCGCCATTGAGCACCTGGATATCCACCTTGCCGTCGGTCACCTTCGCCGTGAACGGTCCGAGCTTGGACCAGTTTCCGAGCGGCACATAGCCCGCGCCGGTCTGCACCGTCACGCCTTCCACCACCAGATCGACCCTGCGGTAATAAGCCGAGTTATTCTCGATCATCCACAAGTAGACCTGATAGGTTCCGTTGGCCACCGGCGTCGAGATCGACATCCCGCGGCCGGCGGTCGTACCCGGACTCCACGCCACCGAGCGCAGCAACTGCGCCGTGGCGGTGTCGGCGGCCGGGGTGAACGGGAAGCTGTAGGCGTTGGTAAACCAGCCTTGGCCGTTGGTCAACGTCAGCAATCCGCCCGACTGCGCCTCGGTATGGCCCAGGAAGCGATTGCCGTCCACCGTCACCGTCGTGCCGCCGAGATTGACTCCGCGCACGAAGCCCGATCCCGCCGGCAGGGGAGCGGTGGGCTGGTTCGTAACCGCCGCCACCGTCACCGTCACCGGCGCCGAAGCGGCAGTGGTTCCGGCAGCCGTTATGACGCGCGCCGTAACCGAATAAGTGCCCGCCGCCACGCCCGTCCACGCATAGCTGTAAGGAGCGGCGGTAGACGAGCCAAGCAAAGTCGAGCCCTGATAGTACTCGACTCTGGTGACCGTCGTGTTCGTGGCCGAAGGCGCCGCCTGGAACTGCACCGTCGCCGGAGCCTGATAGGCGGTGCCCGCCACCGGCGAGGTGAGGCTCACCGACGCCGACGGAACCGCCACCGGGGGAGGCGCCGTCGCCGCGCTGAACAACGCCACACCACTGACCAGCGGATCGCCCTTGCCACCGTTTAGCATCGAGATATCCACCACGCCATCGGTTACCGTGGCCGTGTAGGGACCCAGTTTGCGCCAGGCGCCGAGCGGAAGTTCACCCACTCGCGACTGCACCACCACGCCTTCTACCACCACGTCCATCAGCCGGTAGTTGTTCTTGTTGTTCTCGACGATCCAGAGATACACCTGGTAGGTGCCGTTCGATACGGGCAGCTTCAACTGAACGCCGCCGCCGGGAGAGGTCCCCGACGCCCAGAGGAGCGACCGCAACAGCAGGTCGGTCTGTGCATCGGCCGCCGGCGAGTAGGTGAAGCTATAGCGGTCGGTAAACCATTCCGCGCCGCTTTGAACGCTCAGCAGATTGCGATTGCGCGCCTCAAGTCCGCTTAGCCATGGGTTGCCTTCGATCGTGATGGCCGGTCCCGCCAGGTTGATCCCGCGTACGAAGCCGCTGGCCGAAGGAACAGACGGAGGCGGCGCCGACACCGTCGAAACAGTGATCGAGACCGAACCCGACGTACCCACCAATCCCGTGCTGTCGGTGGCGCGTGCCGTCACCGAATAGCTTCCGGCGGCCACGTTGCTCCAGACCGCCGTGTATGGCGCGGCCGTCGACGTGCCCACCAGCGTGCTGCCGGCGTAGAACTCCACCTTGCTGATGCCATCGGTATCGGTGGCGTTGGCGGCCAGCGTCACGGTGGCCGGCGCATTGTAGACAACGCCGGTCTGAGGCGCCGTAATCGTCACGCTGGGAGGCGTCGCCACGGGCGCGATCGGAGGCGGAAGCACCGTCCCCCCAGACTGATTCACAACACCCACACGGCCTTCGGTCCAGTCGCCGGAAGCGTTATAGGCGCGCACCACAATGCTGCGCCAGGCTCCCGGCCATCCGCTGGCCGCCGGTGCCTGGAAGGGCTGCAAGCCGTTCTGGCTCGCCACCAGAACGCCGTCCACCCAGAGCTCGGAACGCGTGATGGCATCGGTGCTGGTCGTCAGAATCGGCTCTCCACCGCTGACCAACTGTCCGTTCAGCGGCTGCAGCACCTGCACCGCCGGATCGGCGATCGAAGGTTCGAAGATCCACACCTTGGCTTCGCCCGGCAGGAACGTCTCGGTGCTCGACAGCACGTTGGCGCGCTTTTCCGAACCAAGCCGCGCCCCCTGAAGCGTATAGACCAGTTGCTGCGCGGCGCCCGGATACACATAAGGCGCCAGGTTGACGGTCGCCGTCACTTCGCGATCAAGGAAGTTCACCGCCACGAACATACGGCCCTTGGCGCCCTGCCGCGCACCGGTCACAAAGCTTGGCCCAACGTTTACCGCGTTGATCTGCGGATAGTAAATGAATGGATCGAGCAGCGACACCAGCCGGAAGGCCGAAGCCATCGCATGCCAGCGGTCGGTGCCGAAGCGGAAGGGTTCGGCGCCCGTCTGACGGTCGCCGGTTCCCACCGGAGCGTTCTTACGGTCGTTCTTCCAGCCGTCGTAATCGTAGCCATAGGCGCGAATTCCGGCCTGGCCCACCGCCACCGCGTACATCACCTGCGCGGCAACCGTTTCCGGCCGCAGCGGAGGCTGCTGTTGACGGTCCTGCCCGGGCACGAACTCCTCGCCAGCGCCGAGCTTGGTGTAAAACGATCCGTTGATGCTGATCAACTGCAGGCCCGGACGTTCCCGTTGCAGCACAGGCTGGCGCCGGATCACCACGTTATCGAGGCCCGCCTGCGTTTGCGGCAGCGATTGGCCCCACGGATAGGCGGCGCGCCAGTCGTTCAGGTCCCAATAGTTCGAAGCATAGTCGCTGATGCGCGGATCGCCCATCCAGTTGGCGGCCACCTGCGGCCCGCTCAACCATAGAATCGGCCAGCTTAGCGGCGGCCGGCCCGGAACGGAATTGATCCAGCTCATCACGCGCGAAAAGGCGTTGTCCGGAATCGGAGGATTCAGCTTCAGCCACCGCCCGTCGGACGGAAACGGCGTCGAACCCCACATCCCGCTCGACTCATCCACCATTTCGAGGGCGACGGCCAACCCGCTGTCGCGCAGCGTGGTAAACACATGCTTGACGGCATCCGATCCCCACGGCCAGGTGAGGTTATCGTTCAAGTTAGAGGGGAACCGCGCCAGGTTATCGCCGGTGAGCACAAGCTTGTAACCATGTGCCCGCGCCGACGTCGCCAGCCGGTTCCACTGCACATCCCAGCTCTTGCGGAAATCGGCGAGCGACTGGGGATTGTTCAAATCCTGCTTGGCCGGATAGAACCCGGCTTCGAGCGCATTGATGGCCGCTCCGCTGGTGTGCCGGGCCAAAGTCGCGCTGGCGTCGAGCATCTTGGGCTCGAGATAGAACAGGCTGCGCGGGAAGAACGACTTAGCGGGGTCGTAATCGGTCAGCAGTCCACCGGTATTGGCGAAATGGGGGAACAAACGGCGGCTGTTGATGATCACCCGGCACTCGGCGCGCCACGTCTGATAGACGATCGTAATCGTGGCGATACCGGTGCGCAGCGCCGTCACACGGCCCGTGCCGCTGACGGACGCAATCGAACTGTCGCTGCTTGAGTAAGTGACGGCGCCCGGAACCGGACCGTATTGGCCGTCGGTGAATAACAACTGTGCGTCCAGGTTTTCGCCTTCCGAAGGAAGAAGATACAGTTCCCGCCAGCGCGGAATCAGGCGGCTGCTGGACTTGCCATTCTGAAACTGCACAGTCATCTGGGCCATCGCCACCGGCGGCCGGCCCGTTTCGGTGGTGTGAACGCCGGCAAACAGAATGTGCCGGCCGTTGGTGTACTTGGTCGTGTCGATCATCACGGAACTGACCACCGGAGCGCCCGGGCCCGCGCTATATCGCGTGCCGGCGCTTTCCCCGTCGACAAAAAACATGGTTCCGTCTACCGGCACAAGCGCGTTGTTGACGCGGCTGGTTTCGACTTCGAACTTCACCGTACCGCTCAATACCTGTCCCGCCGCCGGCGACAGAATTCTCAACTGAGTAACCGAGTTGTCGACCACAACCGGCACGGCCGGGCTAATGGCCACAATCGCGCCCGACTGGTCTTTGGCGACCGCATGCAGCTCGCCCGGACCGTCCCACACCCATGCCGAATTCCAGGACGCCTGAAAAGGCGCGCGCACTGGACCGGCAACTAAGCGCTCATTCATCGTGTATTCGACTGTCGTCGCCGAAGGAATGTCCAGATTGTTGGTACTTAGCAGAACCGTTTGCCGCAACTGAGCGCCGGGGGCGGGGCTAGAAATCGCAAATCGTGATTGACCGAACGCGCCGCTCGCGCCAATCAGAAAAAGAACAGAGAACAGGGTGCCTGGGGGCCCTTGCACACAAGACATTAAAACTCACCTCGTGAAATGACCGGCCCGAAGCGCGTACGCACACCTTCGCTGTCATGGTGATGTCGCCACTCATTCGGATAGCCGTTATTTTTGTGTCTCCCAGCACACTATCGACTGGACCTCCGAGGACCATTAGTGCTGGGAATCGAAACACGGGGAGTTTTAGAACTTTGCGTGAGTAAGTACTTCACGCTAGTGCCTTAAGCACTATTTATATACGGATTAGTATGCCTTGCCGTCAGAATTGCTGTCAACACTTTTCGGCTGTTTTCCTTCAATTTCCATTAAAAGACAAGGCGGTATTTTTTACCTGGAAATTGTTGGATCTTAAGCATTTTCTTCTTTCGAGTAATCGTACACACTATACTGCCGCAGCGAATTCCGGCCTTGAACGAAGTCATTCAAAATGATCCCAATCAAAGGCGTGCCGTCTTCGGCCAACTGCTGCCGCGCGAGAACCGCGCTCTCGGTCGGTGTAATTCCGCTCCGTAGTACCAGCACCACGCCGTCGGTCTCGGTGGCGGTCAACCGTGCATCGGCCGTATGCAGAACCGGCGGCATGTCGATCAGGATGAAACGGTAGCGGCTCTTTAAAACACCCAGGATCTCGCGCACCCGCACGGGATCGAGAAAGTGCTTGTCCGTCACCGTGCCCGCGCAGATCACCGAAAGGTTCGGCGTGGCGGTCTTGCGGATCGTCCAGTCGATCTCTTCCGAGGTTGGCGTAGTGGGCGAGTTCACCAGATTCGACCATCCGGTGTCGTTCTTCATCAGAAACAGACGGTGCATCTGGGCGCGGTAGCAGTCGCCGTCGATCACCAGCGTGGGAAAGCCGGTTCCGGCCGCCAGGGCCTTGCCCATGTGATAGGTGATCGTGCTCTTGCCTTCGCCCGGATGCGGGCTGCTGATGACGAATACATGCGCCTTGCGCTCACGGCTGAGACCGACAATCAGCGACGTCAGCACCATGCGCATGGACTGGCGCAGAGTCGAGGAATCCTGTCCGTCGGCCGACATCAGCGCCTTGGTCTGCCCGTTCGGGATGAGGCCGAACCGCCGCGGACTCCCGGCGTGGGCCGAAGGCACAACGCCTAGTTCGCGCACGGCGAGCAGGTTGGCGGCGTGACCCGGCTGGCGCACGCGCGTTCCCAGGTTGCGCTGCCGGAAGTAGACCAGCGCGTTGACCAGAAACAGGCCCGCGCCGAAACCCATCATCAGCGTCGAGCGCGGCTTGGGCGAAATCGGCGCCGGCGGCGGAAACGCAGCGTCCACGATGCGGATCTGGCGTGCCGGCAGCGCAGTGGCCAGTGCCGAGGCCAGTCCGGTCTGCCCTTGCTGCTGCAGCAGGTTGTTATAAAGAGCGCGATTGTTCTCCACTTCGCGGCGCAGCATGTCGTACTGAATCATCTTGTCGCGCTGCGTCGAAACCAGCCCCATCTGGTTGTTGAACTGGCTGTTGACCATCGTCTCGCGGCGTTTGGCGGCCTCGAAATCGTTCTTGATGCGCTCAAGCACCCGCTGGCGCTCGCGGTTCAGCGTCGTCTCGGCTTCGTTGACCTGGTTCTGCATGCGCTGCACTTTTTCCGAAGCGGGCGTATAGATCTGATTCAGGCTCGCCAGTTCCCGCTTGTACTCCTGCACCCTGGCATGCAGACCCTGCAGCCCGCCGTCGGATAGAAACTCGGGCAGCGATTCGGGCGATTGCGAAGCCGCCACCTGGTAGCGCGCTTCCTTGGCCACGCGTTCGGCCTGGGCGGCGGAAAGCTCGGTCTGCAACTGCCGCAGCCGGTCCTGCGAAAGCGATTCGCGGTCGCCCAATAGAACGATGCCGTTGACTTTGGCGTAATCCTGAAGCTTCTGCTCGGATTGTTCCAGCCGCCGCATGGCGTCGGTCGCCTCGGTCGAGACCCACTGGCCCACTTCCTGCGTACCCTTGGACCGCTCCCCGTAGTGGAACACCATGTATTCCTCGGTGAGCAGGTTCAGGAATTGCGCGGCGATCTTCGGGCTCGGAGAGTCGCAACTGACGGCGATGATGCGCGAGCCGCGGATGGGAGTCGCCGTCAAAGTACCGGCAGCCACGCGCGCCGCGTGCGAGGAGAATTCCTGCGCGTTCTTCCAGCGGAACCCGCTCGGCTGCTTGATGGTCGAAAACAGAACCACCGGCGGCGGCAGTTCCGGCGCCAGATCGCGCTGCAGGCGCTCGAAAACACGCCCCCGGAACGATCCGCTGCCGAGCAGCATGACGTGCGTCTGCAGGTTCATGGCGCTGGCGCCGTAGCTGTCGGGGGCGCGTACGTCGCTGCGGCTCATATTCATGAACTCCTCGTTCATGGGCATGACTTCGAAGGTCGCCGACGCCCGGAACAACGGCGTCTTCACCATCAGATAAGCCGCCGCCAGCGACGTTCCGAGCAGGCACGACAATACCACCACCCAGCGCACACCCCACAACTGCCGCAAATGTTCGCCCAACTGGTCCAGAGGCGATGGCGCCTGTGGCTCCACGTGGGACGGAGCTCCATAAGAATACGGCCGGGGAACATACCCCCCGGCGGCGCGCTCCAAATCTCTTTGTTGACGTTCATCCATGATGCGTCTGTCTCCGCTGTCTCGATCCCCTGAAGCGCCGTCAGTTTTCGAGTAGATCCCTCACAAAGGAGGTCACCCGTTCAATCTGACTGCGTTTGTCAAAGCATTCCGGCCGGCGGTTCACTTTTTGCCGCCTGGTCTCGATTTCCTGCGAGTTCGTCCGGTCCATGAGGGCAGCGAGGGCCCGTACGTATGTCTGTCCCCACGGAGTTTCCCCCGGCAGCCGCCAATAAGACCCTGTGTCCATATCGTAGGCCACCGGCAATTTCCCGCACACCACCGGCAGCCCGGCGGCGCCATATTCGCTCAGCTTGGTGGTGTAGCGGAAGCTGCCCACCGCGTCCAAAGTCTGTGGTAGGCTGGCTACGTCGAAAGCGGCCAGGTAAGCCGGCAGTTTCGCGCGATCGACGAACCCGGTGAGAAACACGTCGCGGCCCAGCCGCTCCGCCGCCAGCCGTTCCAGGTGCGGGCGCCCGCTGCCGTCGCCCACGATGACGACCTTCACGTCGTCGCGCGCCACCAGTTTGCGCGCCTCCACCAGTTCCCACCCGTAACTATATCCGGCGCGCGCGTTCCAATCGAGGCCGCCCGCGATACCGTAAACGATCTGCGATTCGGAAAGGCCCAGCGCACGCCGCACCTGGCGCCGCCCTTCAAGCAGTTCGGCTTCTGTCCATTCAAACGGCGCCCAGCCCGCCGCCGTACACCCTCGCGGAGCGCCGAACGTCAGCGCCCGTCCCACCAGGTAAGGCGACCAGCCGATGAAGCCCGCCGCGTTGCGGCACATGCGGCGCTCATACCAGTTCCATAGCGGAGCCGCCAGAGGCGCGCGCGCCGCCAGAAACGGACCGAACGCATCGCCGCTCGACAACACATAGCGCACACCGGAGGTGAGCAGCGCTAATCCGCCCGCCAGCCCGCTGCCTTCCATCACAACCAAGTCATAGGAGCCGCCGCGCAGACGGCGCCGCAGTTCGCGAAAGCTCTCCCACTTCGATTGGCGGTGGAAGGGAAAGATTTCCGGATCGAATGCCGACAGCAGTTCCCGTATGCGCCGCTCGTCGTTGCCACCGGTACCCTGCGTGGCCACGATCAGCACGCGGCGCCCGCTCATAGCCCTGCCCTCCGGGCCGGCGGCCACCCGGACTTCCTCGCTTCGCGCTGGAGAATAGGCAGGCACGTCTTTAGCGCTGGATCAACTGGAAGATGACGGCGGTCACCAGAGGCGGCACCACGATCAGCACCGGAGTCTTCAACTTACCTAAGAAACTATCGGGGCGCCGCGGGACGTTCACGACGTCGCCCGGCAGCACCGGCACGTCCTTGGCCTCACCGGCCAGAACCTTCTTCACGTTCACCGGAATCCGCGCCCGCTGGTTGCTTTGCAGCACCGGGCGCAGCACGGTCACATTCGCTCCGTCAGCCTCGCGCGTCAGTCCGCCCGCCTGCGAGATCAACTGCGCCACGCTGATGTGCGGCGTATCGGGCAGATCCACCGATCCGGGCTTGATCACTTCTCCATTCACGAAAACCCCCACTGTCCGGGTGGCCGTGATCACGTCGTATGGCTCCAGCACGATATCCTCGGCCGGATTCACCGAGTCGATCAGCCGCGCCATGTTGATCTCGACGTACGTGGTGCCGGCCGCGGCGTCCTCGATCGCCGTCGGCAGGGGTATCGGGCCGATCGCTTTCTTACGCGTCACACGGATGGTCTGGCCCGCGTTCGGCTGCAGCCCGCCCGAGGTCGCCATCATCTCGACCAAGGTGTGCCGGCCGCGCAGAGGATAGATCCCAGGCGAGCGGAACGCACCCAGCATGAACACCGGATCGCCGCGGAACTGTACGATATTGACCTGCACCACCGGCTCCCGCAAATACTTGCGCAACAACTGCTTCAACTCCGCTTCGAGCTCGGTTACCGTCATCCCGGCCGCGCGAATCCGCCCCACCAGAGGAAGGTTGATCGTGCCGTCGCTCTCAATGCGGAACGGCTTCTCATTGATTTCATCGGCGTTGGGGGCGCGCACCAGAATCTGATCGTCGGGCCCGAGCGTATAGTTCGGCCGGAAGTTGGCGCCCTCGGCGGGCGCCGGAGCCTGGGCTTGCTGTCCCCAGGCGGCGGTGGCAGCAAGACCTGCCATGACAAGAATCAGCGTCGTGTTCCACATGGTGAGTTTTTTGGAGGTCCGCTCTCTAGACTGCTACGGGCGGGCCTGCCGCCGCAAGGTCCGCATAATGGTAGGTAATCGAAGGGAAACACGCCTTCCAGAAAAACTGCCGGTCGATCTGGTTGGTGCGCAGCAGACTTTCGAGCTGTTTCAGCCGCGTGAACGGCGGCGCCTGGAAAACCTCGGCCGTCATCCCGATGGCCTCAAACACCTGCAGCAGTTGCCGCGCGCCGCGCTCGGCGTCCCATTCGCAGTGAAATTGCGGCAGCACTTTATGGATGCGGTCGAAGTTCACGCGGTAGCTGCGGTTGTCGCCGCCGGCGGTGCCAAACGTGGTGCGGCACTCCGGAAACACGCGTCCCACGATTTCGGCGATCTCGCGCACACGGTAGTTCTGGCCGCTGTCGCCCACGTTCATGATCACGTTGTGGATCGCGGCCGACGGGCTTTCAAGCGTCAGCGCGATCGCCTGCGCGATATCGAGCGCGTGCACCAATGGACGCCACGGCGTTCCATCGCTGGTCATGCGGATTTCCTTGGTCGTCCAGGCCAGACCGGCCAGATTGTTCAATACGATGTCGAAGCGCATGCGGGGAGAAGCGCCAAAGGCGGTGGCGTTGCGCAGGAAGGTGGGACTGAAGCCGCTCGATGCCATCTTCGATACATCTTCTTCCACCTTCACCTTGCACACACCATAAGCGGTCTGCGGATTCACCGGCGAGCCTTCATCGACGACATCGGCCAGGCCGATGCCGTAGACGCTGCAACTCGACATGTAGACAAAGCGGCCGATGCCGCCGTCCTTGGCGATCTTGGCCAGCCGCGTCGAGCCCAGGTGGTTGATCTGGTAGGTGATATCGGGCACCATCTGACCGAGCGGATCGTTTGAGAGCTCGGCCATGTGGACCACGGCGTCAAAACCCTCCAGATCCTTGGCTTCAATATGACGCAGATCCTTGATGATCGTTTTCGGGGCTTGGGCGGCGCCGGGGTAAAGCCAGCCCTGCCGGTAAAAGCCCGTGTCGAGCCCGGTGACCTCATGGCCGCGGCTCATCAGCAGCGGCGCCACAACCGATCCCAGGTAGCCGTCGGTTCCCGTTACAAATACACGCATGTGTCGATTCCTTTCGCCTCGCGCGGGAGGTTGCCGTTCAGGCCGTGCGATGTCCGGCGGTGGCGGCGGCTTCGTCCGCCGTCACCGCGCCGCCCAGGGCCAGGGAGGCCAGTTTCGCCTTGCGCGCGGCCAGGCCCGGCGCGGGCGCCACGCCCATGATCTTGAGCGCGTCTTCCCAGCGATGCACCCAGTCGTGCCGCAACAGCGTCTGGCGGGCACCGGTACGGCGCAGCGCCTCGATCCGGCCGGGCTGCCGGTCGAGTTCGGCGATGACGGAGGCGACGCGGCCGGCCTGAGGCACTGGAATCATCGCATCCGGCCAATCGAAATGATCCCGGTATTGGGGGGTCTCGGGGGCGGCGCCGAGCATCACCGTGCCCGAGCAGGCGGCCTCGTACATCCTCGGCAGGAGCATGTCGGTGTCGTCCCGGCGATCGCAAAGGGTGTAGCGGCTCCTTTTCAGAATCTTGGCCAGCATGGCCCGATGCTCTCTGTAAGAAGTGACGTCGAAGAAGCGCGCCGTATCGTGCAGGTAAAAAAAGTCTTCGCGGGCGCTGTGTTCGAGCAACGCCTGATGCGCCTCTTCGTTGCGCCTGCCCATGGTGTAGCAATCGATGCGGCGTTCCAGCGGCCCCTGCAGCCAATTGAACCGTTCCGCGTCGACGGCGAAGGGAAGGTAGTGGCACGGCCTGCCGGTGGCGCGCTGCATCGGCTCGACGTGCCGCTGGTTGGCGAGGAAGATGTGATCGAAATCGCCAAAAGCCTTGAACTCGGCTTCGCACCCGGAGGTGAACTCAGGCGCCAGCATCTCGGTGATCAGGCACACCCGCAGCCGCGTGCGCTGCTTCCATTGCGGGCATTTGCGCAGGAACGACAATTGCTGCGGCCGCAATACGGCGATGCAGAACAGATCGTATTTCCCGTCCAGCGGTTCGGTCCCCACCTGCGGATCGTAGTCGAGCACCTGGCCGCTCAACCCGCGCCACTTGTTGGCCAGCCGCGCGCGGAAATGGTCCTTTGCACTCATCGCCACGGCGGAGGGCATCACGACACGGGCCGGTTCGACGCCGGCAATGATGTCCTCCAGTTCGTAGAGAAAGCAGTGGTACATGCGCCGGTCGAATTGCCGGCGCGAAAGCATGAGAGTTCGGGCGGAAGTCATCGGAAGCCGTCTGAGAAGGCCGCCCAGGCACCGGGCGGCCGGGAGGTTAGGACGCTTTGGCGCTGAGGCCGATCTCGTCGAGCCGGCGCGAGGCGGCCGGTGCGAGAGAGGAGCGTGCAAACAGCGGCAGGCTGCGCTGCAAAGCCGACTCGACAATGGTCACGTAACCGGTGTCCACGGTCGGGTGGCTATTGGTGTCGAAGCGCCGGAACAAAGCGATGTAATCGCCGCTCGGCTGTGTCACCTGCACGTGCCAGAGCCGCTGCTTGGTAGCCGAAGTTTCGCCGCATTCGTACACGCGATCGCCCACCACCAGGCGGATCCCCTCGAACCCGAACGAACCGCAGCTATGCATGAGCGCGTCCCAGAAAGCTTCGACATCGGTGGTCTGCGCGAGCTGTGTTTCAAAGAAGCGCAGCTTGACATCCTGATCCACCAGGCGGCGGAACCGCGAGAGCATCCGTCCGGTGGCGCCGAACTCGGCGTACCCCAGATGCTGCACGCCGATCCAGGCGCCCAGGCAGAACAGAATCACCACCAGGCCGCCGAACCGGCCGACATCCATATTGGCCAGCAGCGAACAGGCCGCGCCGAAGCCGCAGACGCCATAGAGCACTAGCGCCACGCGGCGGGGCGTCAGACCCCGGTCGAGAAGGCGGTGGTGGATGTGGCCGCGGTCGGCTCCAAAGATGGGCTGATGACGAAGGAAGCGGCGCACGATCGCCAGGATCGTATCCATCAGCGGAATGCCAAGCGCCATCAGCGGCGCCGTCATACCGAGCAGGGTGGCCGACTTCTGGCTCCACAGCACGCCGTAGCAGCCGAGCAGGAACCCGATCAGCAGACTGCCGCTATCGCCAAGGAAGATCGAAGCCGGATTGAAGTTGTAGCGGAGAAAGCCGAGCAGCGCGCCCACCAGCGGAATGGTCAGCAGCGCCAGATCGAGATTGCCGTGCGTGAGCGCGGCCAGCAGCGTCGTGATGGTGGCGAACAGGCCGATCCCCGTAGCCAGGCCATCCACGCCGTCGATCAGGTTGAAAGCGTTCGAGCAGGCGATCAGCCACACGATGGTGAGCGGAATCGTGATGAAACTCGATAGCTGATGCCAGCCGATCATCTGGATCTGCACATCGGCGTAGAAGATCACCACCAGCGATCCCACCACCAGCCAGAACATTTTGAGCCACGGCTTCAGGCCGAAGAAATCGTCCCACAGCCCGGCGAGGAAAATGATGCAAACCGCCGGGAACACCCGTTCGAGGTGGGCCATGGCGGAAGCGGTGACCGGATCGGTCGAAAACGACCGCGCCAGCCACAGCGAGAGCAGAATGGCCAGACCGATCGCCATGCCGCCGATTCGAGGCACCGCCTTGGCGTGCATTTTGCGGCTGTTGGGGCGATCGACCAAACCGAGAATCAGGGCAGCGTCCCGCACCAGGGGCGTCACAGCTAGCGCCGCCACGAATGACATTACACCGACGATCAACATCCAATAAATCACGATAGTCCCTTTGCGCCTTCTGCTCGTTTAAATCTTGTTCAGACCATCACGGGCGACGACACCGGCAGGTACGCCGATGCTCTTGGAAGCGACGGGGCCGACACGATTGATCGGGCGGCAGATACCTTCAAAACGCTCCAAAGGCTCCACCGTCTCGCGATCCACTTCAACTGCGATCGAACGCTGCAACAACGCAATGGACAGAATCAGGCGGTCCGAACCTTTGTACCGTTCGAGAAATCCATCCACGCCCGCCAGGGGGCCTTCAAACACACGCACACGCTGTCCGACTTCAAGGTAAGGAACCGGCTCGGCCAGTTGGCCCGATTCCACCATCCGCTGCACATTGAGCACATCGTTGTCGGGTAGCGGCATGGGCCGGCCTCCGAAGCCAACGATGGCGACGACACCCTGCGTCACGAGGACCGGAAGCCTGTTGTTCAGATCGAGACGGCTGAAAATGTATCCGGGGAAGAGAGGCTGGTGAACAAGCGTGGTTCGCTTACCGGCGCGGCGGCGCAGGATGTAGGTCGGAAGGTAGACTTCCAGACCCTTCCCGCGAAGCACCGTCGCGGTGAAAGCTTCTTTGCGGCTCGAAACACTCACTGCATACCATGGGAGCATGGCACCCTCCGTAAGCAAAGTCACAGATCAGACAACCGACTCGGGTGCTGAAGGTGGCTAAAAGTACTACGACAGATCGATGGTTAGTTTACTGGGGGCTCTTAAATGTAACCGATCTTGCTATTTTTGCTGCCGGTAGCTCTGTTTTCTACAGGCTACCGCCCTGAATCCTGCTTAGGACTTGACGTCTATAGGTGTTATGTTACCGGCAAGAAGTACCTAAGGTCAAGAGAAATCTCACCCCCGTTTGCTTCCGCTAGCTCCCCCGCCAGAGGGCGGCTGAACAATCCGCTCCGCCCATCCGAAAGGCGGCACCCGCCTCGCCGAACGATGATGACGGCTAATCGTTTCAACTATTTGTCCCGCCCTGGCCAGACCGGCTGGTACCCCGCAGCCGAGCCTGGGAGCACTGCGGAGCCTCGATCACCCCATAGTGCACTCTATACCCCCAATCGCTTTAGAGCCACCCCAGACTACTGAAATCTTATCGGTTATCATTAATAACCGCTCCGGCCGGTCAACGCTCTCTTGGACAGCATTTGTCAGCAACGCATCATACAGATGAAGTAGCCCCGGAATTGCACATCACGCACCTCACCTCCCCACACGTCCGCCAGACTGCCGGCGCACCAGGCCCGAATCTCCGCCGCAGACACACCGCGCCTCAGCGAGGCGGCCACGTTGCTCCCCGTCAGCACGTACTCCAGGTAGAACGCCCCGGTCATCGAAATGGGAATCTCGAATTCCCGATGAGCCCCCGTCCGGAAGCCGGTCGGCAGGGCGGCAAGAATCCCTGGATCGAGCCTGCGCGCCTCGCCGGCCGGTACCGGATAGCGATCGAGGAATCTTTCAAACCAGCGGTCGAGTTCACCGCCGCCGGTAAAGCTCCGCCCGAACGAAAAATCGTAGACGACCAGGTTTCCGCCCGGAGCGAGCACACGCGCCGCCTCGGGAAAGAATTCATCGAGACGGACGTAGTTGAGCGACCCCGCGGCGGCGAGCAGATCGAAACTTCCCGCCGCGAATGGCAACCGTTCCGCCGCAGCCGCCAGAAAGCGAGCCCCGGGAGCCACCACCCCGCCGCACTTTACCATGGCTTCGGCGGGATCGATGCCGGCAACCTCGTCCGCCATTGCGAGCAACGCGCGCGTGGAGAGCCCGGAGCCGCAGCCGACATCGAGTGCCCGGCGCGCCGCCGGAAGGTGCGGACGCACCAGATCCATCACCCTCGGGTGGACCGGAGGCCGGGCGTTGGCATAGCCCACCGCCATCTCGACCGTATCGAAAGGATTCGCCATCGCTAAGACCCCAGCGCGGCGTGCATGGCTCCATGCGCGACCGCGAATTCCGGCTCCGGCAACACCTCGACCCGGCAGGTCCGGCGCAGCAGTGGATGCGAAATGCGATCCAGCGTGTGGAGCGCCGCTTCGCAATAGCCGGGAAACCGCAGGGCCCCGCCATAGAGGCCGATGACCTCCGGGTGCAGGATGTGAAGCACCGCCGCCAGGCTCGCACCCAGTGCCTCACCCGCGCCTCGCGCGGCCTCGCGGCAGGCTTCATCGCCCTGCTCGAGCCGTTCGGTCAGTTCCTCGGCCGGCAGCCCCGTCCGTTTGAGCAGCGCCGCGCCGGAGGCATGCTCGTCGTAGGTGCCGTAGAGTCCGAACGGCGCATAGCCCAGCTCTCCCGCGTAGGGGCGGTACCGCCGCAGCCGTTTTCCGGCGGCCTGGAAGGCGAAGCCGATCCCGGTGCCACAGCCGACCACGGCCAGCGTCGCCTCGGAGGCATTGGTGGCGGCGAGATTGGCCAAAGCCGCCTCGGCGTCGTTCAAAACACCGTGCGGCGGAACGATGGCCAGGTCGCGCGCCGGCGCCCAGCCGCGCAGCCTCGGCAGGACGTCGCAATCCTGAATGCGGCCGCGCTCGTCGACGATGCCGGGCACTCCGATTCCGGCCAGCGCCCGCTCGCCGCAGGCCAGTTCGTCCAGAACCGTTTGAAGGTGGCCGAGGACAACTTTCGAATCGGCGCCGAGGCCGGTGGGGAACGTCCAACTTCGGCGCTCGCCCGCGCCATACGCCAGCACCAGCATTTTGGTGCCGCCAATATCGACTCCGATATGGACCCGGCCGCCTTCGGGAATCAGATCCGGCATCTTGCCATTCTCCCCGAAATCAGCGTCGGCGGGGGCCGAGCCACCAGCCGGCGGCCGCCAGCGCGGGCAGCGTAAGGATTAACAGAATCACGGAAGCCGACGCCACCAGCGGCGTCAAGGCGAAGCGCAAATTCGGCCAGATGACGCGCGGCAGCGTTTCGATATCGCGCGTGGCGAGAAACAGGGTCAGGGTAATCTCATTGAGCGAGATGGCCAGCGTGAACAGAGCGGCCGCGAAAACGGCCGGCATGGCCAGTGGCAGCGTGATCAGACCGAAGGCCTGCCACGGCCCGGCCCCCAATCCGCGCGCCGCCGCTTCGAGGTTCGGGTCCAGCCGCGAGAGCGTCGCCCGAAGCACCAGGTAGGCGACCGGTACCGCCGCCACCGAGTGAGCCAAGGCGAGGCTGAGCGGGTGGCCCCAGAGCGGCGTCAATCGCACGATGGCGAGCATGCCCACCGCGATCGCGATCGCCGGCAGAACCAGGGGCAGCAGCAGCGCCGCTTCCCAGGCGTCCTGCCCACGGAAGCGATGACGGGTCATGGCTACCGCGGTGGCCATGGCCACGGCTACCGAGATCGCCGCGGTCAGCACGGCGACACCCAGGCTGTTGACCAGCGCGCGCACCCATATGGGATTGGCAAAGAACTCGCGGTACCAGCCGAGCGTCACTCCGTTCTTTGGAATTTCAAGGAACGCCGAGGGCGTGAACGAGACCGCGATTGTCACCACCAGCGGAGAGAGCAGCACCGCGAGCAGAATGTAGGCGACGCGGATCACGCAAGCCTCCTGCGCCACACCGATAGCCCATAGGCGGCCACCGAAAGCACGCCCAGCAAGACCACGTTCAAAGCGGCGGCCAGTGCCCAGTCGAGATCCTGATGCACCTGGCGGTCAACCTCGACGGCAACGGTATATTGCGCCGGTTCGCCCAACAGGTAGGGCCCAAGAAAAGCGCTGGCGCTCCACAGCAGCGTGAGAATCGCCGCCGCCAGCACTCCGGGCAGGCTGAGCGGCAAGGTCACGCGCCAGAACGCCATGGCGGCCGAAGCGCCGAGGCCCCGCGCCGCCTCGATCAGAGGATAAGGCACGGCTTCGAGCGCCGCCGCAATCGTCAACGCGGCGTAGGGAACCAGCATCAGCACCTCGCCCGCGATCACCGGACCGGGACCGCTGGCGCCGAAGATCATCTTCACACCAAAAACAAAAACCAGAATATTTGTGAATTTCGGAAGCGCGATCAACAGGATCAGAACGATCTTGCGAGGCATCGGCGCCCGGTAGATCGCATACGCCAGCACGTAGCCGAAGATTAGCGTCAACACCGTCACCACACCCGCCAGAGCGGCCGTGAAGGCGAACAGTCCGCGGTAGTAAGGATTCGTGAAAATTTCCACAAAGCTCGCGAACGACCAAGTACCGGGCTCGTAGAACAACGTGTCGTAGCGGCCTTCGCCGGCGCGATTGCCCGAGGAAGAAAGGCTCAACCGGAGCACGAACCCGAGCGGCGCGAGCACGCCGGCCAGCCACAGCAGCGCCGAGGGAACCAGCAATAGAGGCCAGCGATTCATTCGGCGAGGCCCAGGAATCCGGCGACGAAAGCGCTGGCCGGATTGCGCTGGAGCTCACCCGGCGTCGAGACCTGTTCCACCACGCCGGCGTTCATCACCGCGATGCGGTCGGCGAGGGCCAGCGCGTCGTCCTGATCGTGCGTGACGAGAATCGCCGCGATTCCCAGCCTCCGCTGCAGCGTCCGCAACTCGCCGCGCATACGCAGCCGCTCATTGCGGTCGAGGTTGGCGAGCGGTTCATCGAGCAGCAGCAGCGAAGGCTCGATCACCAGGGCGCGGGCGAGCGCGACACGCTGCTGCTGCCCACCGGAAAGCGCGGCCGGTTTGCGCTCGCCGATGCCTTCGAGTCCGGCCAGAGACAGGATCTCGGCCGCCTTCCGCGCGCGCTCCGGCTTCGGAACGCGCCGCATGCGCAATCCGAACTCGACGTTCTCCGCCGCGGTCATATGCGGGAACAGCGCGTAGTTCTGAAAGACCATTCCTACCTGGCGCGCCTCGGGCGCGGCGCGGGTGAGGTCGCGTCCGCCGATACGCACGGTGCCCGAATCGGGCGTGTCATAGCCTCCGGCGATCCGCAGCAGCGTGGTCTTGCCGCACCCCGAGGGTCCCAGGATGGCCATCAACTCGCCGGGCTCCAGTCTCAAGGAAACGTTCTTTACAGCCGTGACAGCGCCGAAGGATTTAGAGACCCCGATAAACTCGAGCATGCACGGGTGTAGAATATCGGCCATGAAAACGCAGGCGGCCATCGCCGCGGTCCTCGGATTCGCGGCCCTCACTATATATACCGGATCCAAGCTCGGCGCGCAGGACGGGTCCTACAAACCCAAACGCATCAACAGAGCGATCGAATTGCTCGATCAGGGTCAGCCGATCTATTACACCGGCGGCCACGGCGGCTATCAGGAAGGACTCAAGATGTCCAAAACCTGGGCCGACTATATCAACTACGAGATGGAGCATGGAGCGCTCGACTTTACCGCGCTGCGGGAATTCATGCGCGGATTGAACGACGGCGGCACTACCAAAAGCGGCCACCGCACACCGGCCGTAATCGCCACGCTGCCGGTGCTGGGCGTCAACGAAGCGCACATGAACGCCAACTTCTGGGTGGTGCAGCAGGCGCTGGCCACCGGGATCCACGGCATCCTGCTGTGCCACGCGCGGGACCGCAAGGCGGTTGAGCTGTTCGTCCGCGCCTGCCGCTATCCCAATGCCAAACCGGTGGTGCCGAATCTCGGCGAAGGGCTGCTCGGCAACGGCAGCCAGGGCTACGCCTCGCGGATGTGGGGCATCACCGCCGCCGAGTACACCAAGAAAGCCGACCCCTGGCCACTCAATCCGAACGGCGAGTTTTTGCTCGGGCTGAAGATCGAAGACAAGTACGCACTGGCCAACGCCTATGAAGTGGCGTCGGTTCCGGGCATCGGCTTTGCCGAGTGGGGTCCGGGGGACATGGGCATTTCCCTCAACCTTCCCGATGGCCACGGCGCCAACGATACGCTGCATCCGGAGATGGCGACGGCCCGCAAGCGCGTGCTCGAAGCCACCAAGAAGGCCAAGATCGCGTTCCTGAACACGGTGCGCCCCAATGATGTGGAAAAGATGATCGACGAAGGCGTGCGGGTGGGTTCGGGAGGACAGGAAGCGGCCGAAAAAGGAAGACGTTACACGAAACGGCAGATGCCCTGGTAGCGGACCGGTGGGTTCGTTCCGCTATTTTCAGTGGGCGGCGCCCAGCAGTTCGGCGGCGGCCGCCTTACCGGAGGCGCGGGCGATGTCGCTGGGCATTTTGCCGTCCTTGCTTTTGAGGGCGGTGTCGCCGCCGGCATCGAGCAGCGCCTTCACCAGGCCTTCATTGCCGCGAGCCGCGGCCTGATGCAGCGCCGTCCAGCCGCGATCGTCGGCCAGGTTCGGACTGGCGCCTTTTTCGAGCAGCCACAGCGCGTGCTTCACGCGATCCCATCGCACCATCTGGTTCAGCACCGGCTTGCCGTCGTCCTTGGCGATGTCGACCGAAGCGCCATGGCGGAGGGCGATCTCGGCGAACTCGGTGCAGGTGCGCCAGAGCGCGGATGCGAGAGCGGCGGACGGATCGGCACCGCGCTCAAGCAGTAGCGTGAACAGGTCGCTGTGGCAGGTGCCCACCGCGAACACGACCGCGTCGAGCTGCTGTCCCCACGTACCCGCCTTCGCGTTGACATCGGCGCCATGATCGAGCAGCAGGTTCGCGATACCCGTCAGATCGCCCGTCATGCGCGAAGCCGCGCAGCAGTGCAGGGCCGTCATGCCGCTGGTGTCGCGCGCGGAGGCGAACGCCGGATCGTCCCGCAGCAGCCGTTCCACCCGTTTCAAATCGCCCACGGCGGCGAAGAAGAACCCATCCACCCGCGCGCCCGCCGCGCGCAGCGCTTCCACATAAGCCGGCTCGCCCGAGAAGGCGGCCACCAGGATGGCGCGCGCCGATGGCCAGCCGCCCAGCGCCTCCGGATCGGCTCCCTGTTCCAGCAGCCATTTCAGACAATTTACTCTTTTGGAATCAGCCTTTGCCGGTTGCTGCGGAGCCGGCTGCATGACCGCCTGCAGGGGACGGTAGTGCTGCCAGGAGCCATTGACGTCGCCACCCTCTCGACGCAGGGATACCAGATCCTTTTTGGAAGCGGTCCTTGCCGCCTCGACCATGGATTGGCTAGGCGGTTCGCCCAATGGCAGGATACGACGAGGGCCGGGGCGGAGGTATTGGACCATCCCCTTCATACTACTCCGTTGGAGGGGGTAGATGGGAGGGGGCCTAAACCCCCCGTTTGTTCCCCCATAGCTGAACATGCAACCGGGGGGAGTACCGATAGTGATAATACTTACACGCCTCGACGATCCATTCCGATTTCTCGCGCAGTTGGCTCGGCTTGGTTCCTTCGGGCATGAGCAGGACGCGGTGCTTATCGGCACCGATCTCCTTAACGATACTCGTGATCTCGGCGAGGTCCTCTTTCTGGCTGACAACGAACTTGAGTTGATAGGGATACCGCGCGATGAGTTGGCGCAACACATCTGGCTGGTAGCGAAGCTCCTCGTGGCGGCCGGCGACGGCGAGTCCCCTGCCCTTTTTCGGCGGCGTGGAATTGGCCAGCTTCGGCGAAACGCTCATAAGGTCGCATTCGAGCTCCTTGAAGACGGTACCGTTGGTTTCGATGGTGATGTGATGCTCGATGCGGCGGAGTCCCTCGCAAAGCTCGACGATTTCGGGAGCGAGCATGGGCTCGCCACCCGTCACCACAACATGGCCGCACCATTCGCGGCGTACGTTGGCGAGCAGCGTACCGAGCATCACGTCTTCCCCTTGCGGCGTCCAGCTCGTGTAGGGCGTATCGCACCAGGTGCAGCGCAGATTGCAGCCGTTGGTTCGAATGAACACCGATGGCGTGCCGGCAAGGATTCCCTCGCCTTGAACCGAAAAGAAAACCTCGGAGATGTTCATGACGGATACTCCAGCGGATCGGAAAGACCGGCTTCGGCGAAACCTTTGCGCCGCAGCAGGCAGGAATCGCAGGCGCCGCAAGGGCGGCCGGTTTCGCCCGGATCGTAACAACTGCTGGTGAGGGCGAAGTCGACGCCGAGCGTGGAGGCAAGCTTCACGATGCCGGCCTTGGTCAGCTCGATTAAGGGGGTGTGGACGCGAAAACGAGACGCCCCTTCGACGCCGGCCTTGGTCGCCAGCCTGGCCAGAGTTTCGAAGGCGTGGATGAACTCGGGGCGGCAATCGGGATAGCCGGAATAGTCGATGGCGTTCACACCGATGAAGATATCACCGGCGCCAAGCGTTTCGGCCCAGGCGAGAGCGAGCGCGAGGAAGACCGTGTTCCGCGCTGGAACATAAGTGACGGGGATGCCCGTGCCAATCTCCTCAACGCTTTGATGCTTCGGCACGTCGATATCGGCGGTGAGCGCGCTGCCGCCGAAGGCACGCAGATCGATGGGGAGAACGATATGACGCTCGGCTCCGAGCGATTGGGCGAGGCGGCGCGCGGCTTCGAGCTCATAACGATGGCGCTGGCCATAGTCGAACGAGAGGGCGAAACAGCGGAAACCTTCCCGGCGGGCATGAGCCAGGCAGGTGGCCGAATCGAGGCCTCCGCTCAACAGGCAGACGGCGTTCATTTGGGTAACTTGAGGGCGAGGAAGAATCCAATCACCGGGAAGAGCGCGAAAAGCTGCAGCACGGCGTGAAGAGAGAAACGATCGGCCATGGCGCCGGCCAGGGGCACGAAGATCAGACCGGCCATGCCCCAACTGAAGCCCATCATCAAGGCCGATACGGTACCGGACTGGCCGGGCGCGAGTTCCTGCGCCATGACGATATTGATCGGGTTGGTGGTGAGCAGAATCACGCCGGTGAGCAGCAGCCCGGCGATGGAAAGCCATCCATCGGTCCAGAAGAACAGCAGCAGGAACGGCAGCGAGCCGATCATGCTGAGCAGGATCACGCGGCGGCGGCCGAGCAGGTCGGCGACGTGGCCGCCAAGAAAACCGCCGATCGCACCACCCGCCAGATACAGGGAAAGCGCTTTGCTGGCGGCGGCGAGCGAATAGCCGCGCTCATGGCTGAGATAAAGAGGAAGCATCTGCGCGAAAGCCACCTGCACGGTGGAGCGCAGGAAGACCAGGAAATAGAGGATCGTCATCGGCTTCCAGACGGCTTTGAGCGGAGCCAGATCGATCTTGCGATTAGTCTTCGGTCTGGGCGGCGGCGCTGGAATGAGGATCAGGAGCAGGATCGAAGCGAGGACGCCCGGCACGGCGGCCCACAGTCCGCTTTCCGCGCTGACGCGGTCGAGGATGGCGGAGAAAAACATCGGCCCCAGCGCATAGCCAAGCGATCCGGAACTGATGAAAAACGCCATCGCCTTGGCGCGCGAACCGGAAATGCCTGCGACGGCGCTGGTGGAGCCTTGCGGGTGAAAGGAAGCGATGCCGGAAGCGCCGATGGCGACCAGCGTCAGCAGCATCGCGAAGCTGTTGCCTAATCCGAGTGCCGCCGTAAAGATGCCGGCCACGGCGGGGGCGAGCGCCGTGTACAGGCGGCTGGGAAAGTGATCGCTCAAGTAGCCCCACAGCAACTGCAGCACCGACCCGGCGAGCACCATCATGCCGCCAAGCAGGCCCGCCTGCGTCAGCGTGATGCCGAGCTTACTGGCAAAGACGGGCTGATAGACGCCGAGAGCGCTCGAATACAAATCCACGCAGAAATGGCCGAGCGAATAGACCAGCAGGATGGCGGTCCCGGAAAGCACCTTCGGCGACGGGGCGCTCGAGGCCTGCAACGTTTGTGGAGTGGAAGCCATCTCAGAGGGCGGTTCTTTTCAGTATGCACTACCTTGGCGGCGGGACGATGAAATCGAAGCCCGGACGGATGCCGTAATCGGAAGGCAGCGATTTCCAGTCCTTGCCGGCGGCGCGCAGGTTCCAGTCATAGACGATGGCGCCGTCCTTGAACGTCATTTCACATTGCAGGCGGCGCCGCGCGGCGATTCGGCCACCGGAGGCGTCGCCGAGACCGAAGTCTCCTTCGAGCACCTGCCAGACGGCAATGTCGGCGGCGGCGCCAGGACTCAAGTGGCCGAGTTCGGGACGCTTGATCTGCTGGGCCGGATTCCAGGTCGATGCCTCGACAACCGCTTTCAGAGGCATGCCCAAGGCGAGCATCTTCGACATCGTCGTGGGCATGTCGAACATCGGCCCGTTCATGCTGCCGTGATGCAGGTCCGTCGAGATGGAATCGGGGTAGAAGCCTTGGGCAATGGAGGGCGCCGCGTTGCGCAGCACGAAACTGCCGCCGCCATGGCCGACGTCGAACTTCACGCCGCGTTCGCGGGCGCGGCGCAGGTAATCGTAGAGTTTGCCGCTCGAATCGACCCAGGGCACCGGCCCGCGATACATGTGCGTGCTCATGTCGCCGGGGCGGAGGCGCTCGCCCACCAGTTGCCAGTAGGGACGCTCTTTGTGGAAGTAGCCGAAGTCGACCATGATCGGAATATTGGCCAGGCGGCCCGCTTCGAGCGCCCGGTCGACCGAGCCCCAATCGGCGGCGCGGTAGTGAGCCGATTTCACGCCCACCACCACATCGGCATGTTTTTTGGCCAGGCGCGCCACTTCCTCCGGCTTCATGTCGGCGGTGGGCTGCTCGGCCATGTCGGTCATCATGCCGAGTCCGGCGATGTTGATGAGGGCGAGCACGCGCGTGCGGACGCGATCGATCACCGTATGGCGGAAGGTCTCGAAATTTCGCCAGCCGCTCGAACCGGCATCCACCATGGTGGTCACGCCGGTGCGGAAGCTGAACGAATCCGGCGCAATGCTGTTATCGCCCGCCCAGGCATCCTTGACGCCGGTGGTGTGAAACAGATGGACGTGCAGGTCGACCAGGCCGGGGGTGATGTAGAGACCCGCGGCGTCGATGGCCTGTCGCGCCTGCGAAGCCGGGATATTGGCCTCTACGGCGGCGATCCTGCCCTGCCGGATGGCCACGTCGCGGACGCCGTCGATGCCGTTTTTCGCATCGATGACGTGCCCGCCCTTGAGAACCAGATCGTAGTTCTGCGCAAAGCCCAGGGCGGCAAAGGCGAGCCCCAGCGCGAGCCTTCCAAAAATTTGCCCGCAAAACGGAGCGTGCGGGCTAGGCATTTACGATGCGCTCCCGGGTCTTGTCCCAGGCCAGGTACTTTCGCTTGCGGTACGATTCGACGCCCATCCGCGCGGCGACCACGCCGTAGTAGCCAAGCATGTGATCGCACTTGAGCGCTTCGTTCTTGCGAATGGCCGCCTGCAGGTTGCGGTGGTGCAGGGTCAGATCCTCGGCGCCCTTCTTGACGTATTCGATGGGCTTCATGTCGCCCGCATAGAGTTTCTGCGGCGTGACGGTGAACCCGGTTCTGGTGAAGGCGAGCGTGGCCTTGTGGCCGCGCAGCAGGTGCTCGACGGGCGTGTCATTAGCCATGGAGGACACCAGTTGCACGGTGACGCCTTCGGGATAGTCCAGCAGCATGTTGAACGTGTCGGGAATTTCGGCCTTGCTGTTGGGGAACTGGAACTTGCCGCCGGTGGCGACCACGCGTTCCGGAAAGGTGAGTCCCAGCGATTTGATGATGCGCGTGACGCGATGGACGAACAGGTCGCTGGCGATGCCGCCTGAGTAATCCCAATAGCGGCGCCAACTGAAGAAGCGCTCCGGATCCCAGGCGCGTTTGGGCGCGCGGCCCTGGAAGGCGTTCCAGTCGAGATTGACGCCGGGCTTGGCGTCGGGGTCTTCCTGATAGAGCCAGAAGTCGTCCTTGTGATTGCGCGAATAGTCGATCTGGGCGAGCACCACTTTGCCTAGCGCGCCATCCTTGACCAGCTTGTTCGCTTCCTCGTAGGATTCGTCGGACATGCCCTGCACGCCCACCTGCATTTTGACCTTGGTGCGGTTGATCGCCGCCACGACGCGCTTGGCGTCTTCGACGTTGTAGGTCATCGGCTTTTCGCAGTAGACGTGCTTGCCGGCGTTGGCGGCGTCGATGGTGCACTGAGCGTGCCAATGCTCCGGCGTCGCCACCAGAACATAGTCGATTTCCTTCTGCTCAAGCAGCTTGCGGTAGTCTTTGATGGGCTTGCCGCCGGTAAGGGAGGCGGCGGCTTCCAGCCGCTTGTCGAACAGATCGCTGACGGCGGCGATTTCGACGTTGTCGCTCTCTTTCATGCGATTGAGAGCGCGCATGTGGCCGTTGGCCATGCCACCGCAGCCGATGACGCCGATCCGCAGCCGGTCGCTGGCGCCCTTGACCTCGTCGTAGGCTTTGGCGGTGGAGGCGAGCGCCGCGCCTCCGGTGGCAAGGAAATCTCTTCTGGTGACGGAATCCATGCGGCTATTGTATCCCGTGACCGGTCAAGGAGAGGGACGCGGAGCGCCGCGTCCCGCCTCGGGTTTAGGTGCGGGCCTGATCGCGCGAGGTGATGACGCGATCGATCATGCCGTACTCAAGAGCCTGGTTCGGTTCCATGATGTAATCGCGGTCGACGTCGCGCGAGATGCGGTCGGTACTCTGGCCGGTGGCGTCGGCGAGAATCTGGTTCAGGCTCTCGCGCATGCGCAGGATTTCCCGCGCGTAGATATCGATGTCGGCGGCCTGACCGGCCAGGCCGCTCATGGAGGGCTGGTGGATCAGGATGCGCGAGTGAGGCAGGCTGTAGCGCTTGCCCTTGGTGCCGCAGGCGAGCAGGACGGCCGCCATCGAGGCCGCCTGTCCGATGCAATAGGTAACGATGTCGGGCTCGATGAGGCGCATCGTGTCCAGAATCGCCAGCCCGGCCGTGATCGACCCGCCCGGGGAATTGATGTAGAGGGAGATATCCTTCTCCGGGTCTTCGGCGGCCAGAAACAGCATCTGCGCCATGATCAGGTTGGCAACCTGATCGTCGATCGGGGTGCCGAGAAAGATGATGTTTTCCTTCAGCAGGCGCGAGTAGATGTCGTAGGCTCGCTCTCCCCTCGAGGTCTGTTCCACCACCATGGGGACCAGCACCGAATTGTGCATTCGCTTCGTGCTCCTTCGTCGACTATACGGGGCTCGCCACGGGCCATGGGCGGCGCCGTTTCGTTCCCGATGTAAGTGGAGGCCGCTCCAGCCCGCGTGGGGCCTGGAGGCGCTATTTCTTCCGGGCTCTCCGGATGGAACCGTTGCCGGCCACATCCGCCACGGAAGTATGCTCCAAGTAATTTACTATAGACGAACGGAGTACCCGCCAGCCATCGTGCGGCGGGTTACCATTGCGCTTGCCGGCGCTTTGGAACGGGTGGCGGTCGAAATCGGCGGTGCCGTCCACGGCCGTAACGATGTCCATCAGCGACACTTTTTCGGCGGGCTGGACGAGCGCGAATCCGCCCGACGGGCCTTTGTTGGAGCGCAGGTAATTCTTGCGCGCCATCTGTTGAAGAATTTTGGCAAGAAAGTGGCTGGGCAGTTCGGCCCGCTCAGCGATCTCCTTGGCCATGACAAAACTGCCGGGCTCGGCTTCGGCCAGACAGGCAAATGCTCGAATCGCGTATTCCGCGGAGCGCGAAAATATCATACTTGGATTCCCTTGTTGTCCTTCCCGATTGCTCTATTACATAAGCGGCGGGGAGGCAATTTCAATATTTCGGATCATTAAATCTCATTCACCGGGATGCACGCGGTGGCCGGCACATTGGTGCAGGGACATGAAACAGGGACCCTTCAAGTCAGTTAAACTATCGGTCAGGCTGGTGTGTCCGATGAGAAGGTCTAGGGGGGAACTGAATTCGTGACGGAGGCGCGAGCGACGCGCGTGCTAATTGCGGAAGATAGCGGCCCATCGAGACTGGTGCTCGAGAGGACGCTTGCCAAATGGGGCTACGAGGTGATCTCCTGCAAGGACGGCTCACAGGCGTGGGAGGAACTGCAGAAGCAGGACGCTCCGCAACTGGCCGTGCTCGACTGGATGATGCCGGGAATGACGGGTCCTGAAATCTGCCAGATGCTGCGCAACCGGGGCCAGGAACCCTACACGTATGTTCTTCTGTTGACCTCGCGGACACAGAAGGAAGACCTGGTTCGTGGCATGGATTCGGGAGCCGACGACTACGTGACGAAGCCATTCGACCAGGCGGAGTTGAACGTACGTCTGCGGGCGGGCGTGCGGTTGCTCGAATTGCAGGCGCAGTTGGTCAAGGCGCGCGAGAAGCTGAGAGAACTGGCCATCCGCGACGCCCTTACCGACGTTTACAACCGGCGCTGGATTCTCGAGATTCTGAATCGCGAGAAGCTGCGGTCGGAGCGGGAGGGGATTCCGATCGGCATTATTCTGCTCGACCTCGACCACTTCAAGTCGGTGAACGACACCTATGGCCACGCGGTGGGCGATGGCGTGCTCCAGGAAGCGGCGCGGCGGCTATCGGGTTCGGTGCGGCCTTATGACGGCGTCGGGCGCTACGGAGGCGAGGAATTTCTGGTGGTGCTGCCGGGCTGCGACGAATCGGCCATCTGCGGCCGGGCCGACTCGGTGCGTCAAAACATCGCCAATTCGGCGATGCCGGTATTGGAGCACGCGCTTTCGGTCACGGCGAGTTTCGGATGCACGGTGTTGAAGC
>CADEFT010000004.1:200568-331122 GCA_902826685.1 uncultured Acidobacteriota bacterium | reverse complement strand
AGTGCCAGTGTGGCCGTGTGCCCTCTCAGGCCGGCTACCGATCTTCGCCTTGGTGAGCCATTACCTCACCAACTAGCTAATCGGCCGCGGGCTCCTCTATCGGCGCATTGCTGCTTTTCCCTTGCGGGATTATGCGGTATTAGCCCAGGTTTCCCCAGGTTATTCCCCACCAAAAGGTAGATTACCCACGTGTTACTCACCCGTACGCCACTGTACTCATGGATTGCTCCACTTTCTCGTTCGACTTGCATGTGTTAAGCGCGCCGCCAACGTTGATTCTGAGCCGGGATCAAACTCTCGTTTGAACCGTTTGAGTATCGCCCCTTACACCCGTTGCCGGGCTCCAGAGCATCGCGTTCGGCTAGAACTCTACTTCAATTGACGAACAGACGTAATCTAATCGTCCAACCAGATTGTCAAAGATCTGATTCCAGCCGCCGGCAATCTTGCGAACGCCGACAACGGAACGGCCTCGAAACTCGTGCGAGCCAGGGCCTTACGGCACAAACCGAGCCTAGGGCAGGGTTTCTCTGAAGCTCTTTAAAATCTTTTTGCGTTGAAGCTCTTTAAAATCTTTTTGCGTTCTCGAAGAACTGCGCGGAGGTCAGCGGGTAGCTCTACTTCTTAACCGAGCCACCGGCTTTTCGATTCCACCACGATGTTTCAATGGCGGGAGCAGGTTGCTTACCTCACTACAGGCCGTTGTGAGCGACCATTTGCTAGTCTATCGAACGTTCCCGCGTTTGGCAAGTGCTTCTCGCGGTTTTCGTGACCGCCGACGTTACTGCTGCTTGCGGCCACTCCCCCAGACTATCAGACGGTTTGCGGGTATGCAAGAAAAAACTCCACCTGGCACCCAGAAAAGTGCCGCCGGACCGGAATCAGTGGCTGGATCGGAGTGGAATCAATACGTTACGGGTCAAAGAAAATAGTCGGCGGCACCCCCCTTTGCGTTCCCTCGCGTGGCACAATCTAAAAGAAGCCCTCATTTTTAAAAGGATATTGACCGAAAACCATGACCGAAATCGTTCAGATCGTAGGCCGGGAGATTCTTGATTCCCGCGGCAATCCGACCGTTGAGGCGGATGTGCTGCTCGCTGATGGCAGTTTCGGACGCGCGGCCGTGCCCTCGGGCGCCTCGACCGGCGAGCACGAAGCGGTAGAGCTTCGCGATGGCGACAAGGGCCGTTACCTCGGCAAGGGTACGCGCAAGGCGGTCACCAACATCAACTCGAAGATCGCTACGGCGTTGAAGGGAATGGACGGAACCGGGCAGGCCGCGCTCGACCGGAAGATGATCGAGCTCGATGGCTCGGCGAATAAGGGCAAGCTGGGCGCCAACGCTATCCTGGCCGTTTCGATGGCCGCCGCGCGAGCCGCGGCCGACTCCCATTACACGCCCCTTTACCGCTATCTGGGCGGAGTGGCTGGCAACACGCTTCCGGTTCCGCTGATGAACATTCTCAACGGCGGCGCGCATGCCGATAATTCCGTGGATATTCAGGAATTCATGGTGGTGCCGCACGGAGCGCCGACGTTCAGCGAGTCGCTGCGTATGGGGACCGAGATTTTTCATAGCCTGAAGAGCGTGCTCAAGGGAAAGGGCTATTCGACGGCTGTAGGCGATGAGGGCGGATTCGCGCCGAACCTGAAATCGAATCAGGAAGCGCTGGACGTGATTCTCGAGGCGATCGGGAAGGCGGGTTACAAGGCAGGCAAGCAGGTTTCCCTGGCGCTCGATTGCGCGGCCAGCGAATTCTACGACGCCAAGGCCAAGAAGTATGTCTTTAAGAAATCCGACAAGAGCGCGCGTTCGGCCGAGCAGATGGCGGATTTTTGGGCCGAATGGGCCAAGGGATATCCGATTCTGTCAATTGAAGACGGGATGGCGGAAGACGACTGGGCCGGGTGGAAGGTTCTGACCGAGCGGTTGGGTAAGCAGGTGCAGCTGGTGGGCGACGATTTGTTCGTCACCAATACGGAGCGGTTGGCGCGGGGGATTGCCGAAGGGATCGCCAATTCGATTCTGGTGAAAGTGAACCAGATCGGCTCGTTGACCGAAACTCTGGATGCGATGCGCATGGCCAACCAGGCGGGTTATACGTCGATCGCCTCGCACCGTAGCGGGGAAACCGAAGACTCGTTCATCGCCGACCTGGCGGTGGCGACCAACTGCGGCCAGATTAAGACGGGGTCGGCGAGCCGCACCGACCGGATCGCCAAGTACAACCAGCTTCTGCGGATCGAGCAGGAACTGGGCACGGCCGCCAAGTTCGCCGGCAGAAAGGCGTTTTTGCAGTAAATGAGCAAGAAGCGCCCGGTGGTTCTGACGATTCTGGACGGGTTCGGCCACACGGAGGTCACGAAGGGAAATGCGGTTTTCCATGCGCACAAGCCGAACTTTGACAGGCTGAAGCGCGAGTATCCCTCGACTTTGATCGAGGCCTCCGGCCCTTGGGTGGGATTACCCGAGGGCCAGATGGGAAATTCCGAAGTGGGTCACCTGAACATCGGGTCCGGACGGATCATCCATATGGATGTGACCAAGCTGGACCTGATGGTTTCAAGCGGATCGTTATTCGACGATCCGGTGCTGAAGACGCTGATGGGGCAGGCGCGCGGGAGGCGGCTCCATTTGATGGGCCTGGTTTCAGACGGCGGCGTGCATTCCCACATCACGCATTTGCTGGCGCTGCTCGATATGGCCAAGCGGGAAGGCCTGACCGATGTAGCGGTGCATTGTTTCACCGACGGGCGCGATACGCCTCCGAATTCGGGGCTGGGGTTTGTGGAACAGGTCGAGCGTCATGCGCGGGCGCTGGGGACGGGCAAGGTGGCGACGGTGATTGGCCGCTACTATGCCATGGATCGCGACAAGCGCTGGGAACGGGTGGAGCGCGCCTTCCGCGCCCTGGTGCTGGGCGACGCTCCGAAAGCGGCCGATCCACTGGCGGCCATTCAAGCTTCCTACGACAAGGGCGTCAGCGATGAATTCATCGAACCGGTGGTGATAACCGACGCCGCGGGCGAGCCGGTGGGACGGATTCGAGACAACGACGCGGTATTGTTTTTCAACTTCCGCGCCGATCGGGGGCGCGAGTTGACGATGGCGCTGCTCGATGCGAAGCTGCCGCAGCCGCCGCGCGATCTGGCGCCGAAGGGCCTGCGCTACGTCACGATGACCGAGTACGACCGCGGTTTTGGGGTGCCGTTCGTGGTGAAGAACCAGCCACCCGATCACACGCTGGGTGCGGTGCTATCGGCGCACGGCCTGAAGAATCTGCGGACGGCGGAGACCGAGAAGTATCCGCATGTGACGTATTTCTTCAACGGCGGCGTGGAGAAGCCCTACGAGGGCGAGGACCGGGTGATGATTCCGTCGCCCAAAGTGGCCACCTACGATCTGAAACCGGAGATGAGCGCTCCGCAGGTTTGCGATGCGGTGATCAACGCTCTGGAATCGGATGCCTACGACGTGATCGTGGTGAATTTCGCCAATCCGGACATGGTGGGGCATTCGGGCAAGTTCGAGGCGGCCAAGGCGGCGGTAGAGGCGGTGGACATTTGCGTGGGCAAGATCGCTGCGGTACTGCTGGCGAAAAAGGATGCGGCGTGGCTGGTGACGGCCGATCACGGGAATTCGGAAACCATGATCGATCCGGAGACGGGCGGTCCGCACACCTATCACACGACGAATCCGGTACCGTTTCTGATCGCGTGCGAGGAAAAGTGGTCGCTGCGGGCCGGCGGATCGTTGCGTGATATTGCACCGACCATGCTCGGGCTGCTGGGCGTACCGAAGCCGGCGGAGATGACGGGCGAAGACTTGCGGATTCTTTAAAGCGGCATCCATCGGCCGCACCAGTCGAACCATTCAGTGCCCGGGAATTGCTTTTTGTAATCCATGCTGGATGGATTGTGAAAGGCGTAGCCGGGGTAATAGAAGCGTTTTCCCAGAGAGCGCGCGTAGTCCATCTCCCAGAGCATAGTGGCGATACCGAGTCCCCGCCTGGAATGGGCGGGATCGAAGATCGCGTACACACTTGAGGCCGCGTTCTGGCCGAGGTCGAGATAGCTGGCGGCGGCGAGGCGGCCATCGACGTAGGCCGCCAGTTCGACTGCGGGACAGGGGCAGGAACCGGGCGCGGGACCGAGGAAGTCTTCGAGCGAATCGGGCACGTTGCGGGTGAAGCGGCGCTTGTGGCGCTCGAACAACTCGTGCCGTTCGGCGTCGATGACCGGCGGCTGGACGCGCAGTTCGATATCGGCATTGCGACGGCGCAGGCGGCGGTGGCGCTTCTCTTCGGTGGCTTGGGCATCGAGTAGAATCCGGAGCGGCTGAACCACCTGCGATTCCTCCTTGGAGAACGAGTAGCGAAAGAAAAAAGGGCCGAAGTGGCGCCAACCCTGAGCCCATAGCTCGTCCATTTCGGCCGGGCCGATTCCGGCGGCGAAGAAATAGTCCTCGACGAGGGGGAATTCGACGGTCACAGGTGAGTCCAGGGGGCGCCGAGGCAGGCACGGAAACCTTCGATAGCCGCTCCGGCGCGCTGGCGCCGGATCCAGTAATCGTTGCGCAGATCCGACCACAGGTTTCCAGCGGCGGTGGGATTGGCGCGTGTGTCGCCGGTGAAGTGATGGGCGTACTCGTGTAACAGCGTGGACTCGCCGGCGTCGCGGAGACCGAGGAAGATCTTGTAGTAAGGGGGCCCGATGGAGCAGCCGCCGGTACGGTCGCGGTCGATGTCGTAGCCAAGTGAATCGGTCACGAATAGATTGATGCGATCGCGGGCCAGGAACCGATCGGGGATTTGCGAGTAGCCTTGTTTGCGGAGGTAGGCTCCGCCGACTGTGCGGAGGTCGAACCGGATGCCGCTGCCAGAGAACTCGAGGGCGGCGGTCTGCTGGTGGCGCAGAAGGCGAGAGGTTTCGGCCGGCGTCAGACCCGTGCGGTCATGAGCACCGAGGTCGAACAGCAGTTGCACCTGCACGGTGATGACCTGTAGCGCGACACGAGGCCGGGAGCAGCCAACGCCGGCAACGAGAAAGGCACGGCGGGGGAGTGTGCGCATGCTGCGATGATAACCTCGCTACAATCGGGGGAGAAATGCGGGCTGTGTTGTTGTTGGTCATTCCGGCGTTGTTGGCCGCTCAGGCACCGGAGCAGGCGACCGGGCCGCAACCGCCGCCGGCGCTGGTCTATCAGGGCAAGCCGCTAAAGCTCGACTTTCAGTGCGCCGAGCCCGACATCGACGCTTTTGGGCTGACGTGCTCGCCGGATTCGCCGTGCGAGGTTTTTCTGGAGTTGTCGGCGGTAGAGGCGGTCGGGTCGAAGATTTTCGCCACGGGTAATTTTCATACTTCGAACGCCACGTTGTGGAGTCTTGTGCTGGGCAGCACGGACGGCGGCAAGACATGGAGCGAGCCTCATGAGCGGCTACGTTCCACCGGCCTGGAGCATATCCAGTTCCTCGACTTCGAGACGGGGTGGATCGGGGGGCAGTCGCTGCTGGCGCTGCCGCGGGATCCGTTTTTTTTGCGAACCGGCGACGGTGGCAAGACCTGGAGCCGGATCAACGTATCGTCGGAACCGCGGGTGGGGGCGATTGAGCAGTTCCATTTCGAGTCAAAGACGACGGGGGCCTTGCTGATCGACCGGACGCAGAGTGGAGAATCGGGCGGGCGGCATGAATTTTACGAGACGCAGACCAGTGGTGACAGTTGGATGCTGCGCCAGGTGAGTCCACGTCCCATTCCATTGAAGAAGACACGATTGCCCAATACGGAGTTGCGGGTGCGGGCCGATGGCCCAAGCAAGAGTTTCCGCATCGAGCGGCGCTCGGGCGCCAGGTGGGAGACGGTTTCCGCTTTCCTGATTCAGGCGGGCGAGTGCCGGCCGGCGGAGTTGAAGTTCGTTGAGCCGCCACCGGAGACCGAAGCCGCCCCCGTGTTGGACGCGGTGACGGAACTGGCGCCACGGGGCCGGCGGCCTCCCCCTTCCCTCAAGAAGAAAAAATAGATGGACGCCATCGGGCTGGAGTTGACGCGGCATACGCTTAGCGCAATCGCCGATGAGATGGGTTCCGTGCTGCGGCGCACCTCATTCTCGGCGAATATCAAGGAACGGCGGGATTACTCCTGCGCGGTGTACGACCGGGATGGGCGGACTCTGGCGATGGGCGACCACATGCCGGTGCACCTGGGCGCCATGCCGCTTTCGGTGAAGCATGTGCGCGCGGCGATCCGGTTGGGGCCGGGCGATGTGGGGATCGTAAACGATCCTTTTCAAGGCGGCACGCATCTGCCCGATATTACGGCGGTGCTGCCGGTTTTCGCGGGCGGCCGGACACCTGCTTTTTATGTCGCCAACCGGGCGCATCATTCCGACGTGGGCGGGATGAGCCCCGGTTCGATGCCGCTGGCATCGGAGATTTATCAGGAAGGTCTGCGGATTCCGCCGTCGTTGCTGGTCCGGCGCGGCAAGGTGGACCGGACGATGATGGGTTTGATACTGGCGAACGTGCGAACGCCGGTGGAGCGCGAGGGCGATCTGCTGGCGCAGTGGATGTCGCTCAAGCGCGGCGAACAGCGGCTGAGGGAACTGGCCGGGCGAGTGGGAGTTGAAAAGGTACGGCGGGATGGCGCGGCGCTGCTCGATTATTCGGAACGGATGATGCGGGCGGCAATCGCCGGACTTCCCGAGGGGGTGTACCGCTTCGAGGACGCATTGGACAACGATGGCATTTCCTCGCAGCCGATTGTCATTCGGGTGGCGGTGACGGTGAAGAAGAGCCAGGCGCACGTGGATTTCACCGGCACCGGCGGACAGGCTCCGGGTCCGGTGAATGCCAATTACGCGATTGTGATGGCGGCGGTGATGTATGTATTCCGGTGCCTGATCCGGGAGGATGTGCCGTTCACGGAAGGGCTGATGCGGCCGATCCGCATCACGGCGCCCGAAGGCTCCGTGATCAACGCATTGCCGCCGGCGGCGATGGCGGCGGGCAACGTAGAGACCTCGCAACGGATCACCGATGTTTTGCTGGGCGCGCTGGCGCTGGCGGCGCCCGATCGGATTCCGGCGGCGAGTTCGGGCACGATGAACAACCTGAGCTTCGGTGGGTTCGATTCGCGGCGTGGACGGGCGTTCGCTTATTACGAAACGATCGCCGGGGGGATGGGCGCCAGCGCCCGGCACGATGGTGCGGACGCCACGCACACGCACATGACCAATAGCTGGAACACGCCCGTGGAGGCATTCGAGCATATCTATCCTGTGCGGATCGGCCGGTACAGGATCCGGAAGGGCTCGGGTGGGCTCGGGCGGCGCCGGGGCGGCGATGGAATCGAGCGCGAGTTCGAGTTCCTGGAGGCGGCGGAAGTGACTCTGCTTTCCGACCGGCGCGAGATTCCGCCGTACGGCCTGGCGGGTGGGGGCGCGGGGCAATGCGGATCGAATGCGCCGCATGGGGCGAAGGTGCGGTTTCAAATGCCGGCGGGCGGAAAGCTGAAGATCCGGACGCCCGGAGGCGGGGGCTGGGGTCCGGTAAAATAGACGGTTGCCATGAGCGAAATGCCTTTGCCGCCGCCCACGTTCGAGTTTCTGGTGCTTTCTTTCAAAACGCAGGCCGAGTTGCACCTGGGTTTACTGCGGATACCCGGCGAGGACGATGCGCCGAAGAAGAATCCGCAACTGGCGCGCCATACCATCGACATGCTGGCGATGGTCGCCGATAAGACCAAGGGGAATCTTTCCTACGAGGAGCAGCGATTGATCGAGAACTCTCTGACGGAGCTGCGGTTCCGCTACGTGCAGGCGATGGAAGATCAGAAGACGGCCGGATGACGCCAGTCACCGGGGCGATCCGCATTCGGGTGCTGGGATCGGGGACATCGGCCGGGATTCCCACGATAGGCTGCCGCTGCGGCGTATGCCATTCGGAGGATCCGCGAGACAATCGCCTGCGGCCATCGATCGCGGTGGATGTGGCGGGCCGGACGCTGGTGATCGATACGACGCCGGACTTCCGGGCCCAAGCGCTGCGGTTTGGCGTGGCGCGCGTGGATGCGGTGCTGTTCACTCACGCGCACGCCGATCACATCATGGGGCTGGACGATTTAAGGCCGTTCAATTTCCATCAGGGCGGCGAGATTCCGATCTACGCGTCGGCGGAAACGATGGAAACGATCCAGCGGGCGTTTGCCTATATCTTCTCCCATGAACCTTCGGAGTCCTGGATTCCCAGGTTGTCTCCACAGACTTTTTCCGGTGAGGAAGCGATTGAGCTATTCGGGATTCCGGTGTTGCCGCTGCGGGTGAGTCATGGCCGTGGGACGGCATTCGGGTTCCGCATCGGGCCGGTGGCGTACCTCACCGACCATTCGGAAATTCCAGAGGAGACGCTGGCGCAGTTAGAGAATTTAGAAGTTCTGTTTCTCGATGCGCTGCGGCACAAGCCGCACCCGACGCATTCGACGGTGCAGCGGTCGCTCCAGCATGTGGAGAAATTGAAGCCGAAGCGGGCGTTTTTCACGCATATCTCGCATGACCTGGGGCATGAGCGGACCGAGTCGCTGCTGCCGGCGCACGTGCGGCTGGCCTATGACGGTTTGGAGATTCTGGTGCCGGGAGCCGGGAATTGAGAATCTACCGCTCCCTGGAGCAGGCGCGGGCCTCCGTCGGGCCCTGCGTCGTGTCGATCGGGAATTTCGACGGCTGCCACCTTGGGCATCAAAGTGTTTTCCGCGCGGTTGCGGCACTCGCCGCCGAGCGTGGGCTGGAGACCGCGGTGTTGACGTTCGATCCCCATCCGGCGAAGCTGGTGACGCCGGAGCGGGCGCCGAAGCTGCTGAGCACGCTGGAGCAACGTTGCGGATGGATGGCCGAATGCGGCATCGGGCAAGTGTTGATTCTTCCGTTCACGGCGGAGGTGGCGGCGCTGCATCCGGCGCAATTCGCGGATCGGATTCTTGCCGATGGGCTGAAGGCTCGCGCGGTGATGGTGGGCGATAACTTCCGGTTCGGCAAGGGACAGGCAGGCGATATCGAGACTCTGAAGATCCTCGGCGCGCGTTATGGCTTCGATACTCATTCGCTGCAGCCGGTGTCCTACCGCGGCGTAACGGTTTCGAGCACTGAGATCCGGAAGCTGATTCAGGCCGGCGAAGTGGGTCTGGCCGGGCGGCTGTTGGGACGGTTTTACGGACTTGCGGGCCGCGTGGTGAAGGGTCATGGCATCGGGTCGAGGCAAACGGTTCCCACGTTGAACCTGGCGGCGGAAGCCGAAGTTTTGCCGGGCACGGGCGTTTATGTGACGCGAACGTCGGAACCGGAGGGCGGGCGGTGCTGGGAGTCGATCACCAACATCGGCTACCGGCCGACATTCGAAGGGGATTCGCTCACGATCGAGACGTTCCTGCTTAGCGCGATCGAGGGAGAGACGCCGGAGCGGATCGAGGTTGCATTCACGCACCGGTTGCGGGAGGAGCGCAAGTTCCAGTCCCCGGAGTTATTGAAGGCGCAGATTCTATCGGATGTGGAGCGGGCCCGGGCATGGCACCGGCGTTATAATAGAAAGCCACACGCCAAGTTCGCGAACTAATCATTCCCAGGAGAATACGTTGAGTCTCTCAGAAGGTAAGAAAGCACACCTCAAAGCTTTGTCCGATTCCCGCGGTGTCATTGCCGCGGCCGCCATGGACCAACGCGGCAGCCTGCAAAAATCGATTGCGCAAGCCAAAGGAGTCGCCGCGGAGGCGGTGACCGACGACATGATGTCGGAGTTCAAGGTCGCGGTGACGAAGGTGCTGACACCGCACGCCAGCGCCATCCTGTTGGATCCGGAATGGGGCCTTCCGGCGGCGAAAGCACGCTCGTCGAACGCCGGGCTGCTTCTGGCGTATGAGAAGTCCGGGTATGACAATACGCAGCAGGGCCGCTTGCCCGACCTTCTGCCGAACGTATCGGTGAAGCGCATCAAGGACTGGGGCGCCGATGCGGTGAAGATCCTCATCTATTACACGCCTTTCGACGATGCGAACGTAAACGACATCAAGCACGCGTTCGTGGAACGGATCGGCGCGGAGTGCGAGTTTCACCAGATCCCTTACTTCCTGGAGTTCATCGGTTACGATCCCAAGGGCGGCGACGAAAAGGGACTGGAGTTCGCCAAGCTGAAGCCCGAGATTGTCCGCAAGAGTATGGAGGAGTTTTCGAAGCCTCAGTACCAGGTGGATGTGTTGAAGGTGGAAGTGCCGATCAACGCCAACTACGTGGAAGGGTCCTCTGTATACAAGGGGCAGAAGGCTTATTCGAATGCCGAGGCGATGGATCACTTCAGGCGTTGCGCCGATGTGGCCACCAAGCCTTTCATCTACTTGAGCGCCGGTGTCAGCAACGATCAATTCACCGAATCGCTGCGAATGGCGTCGGAGGCGGGCACCGATTATTCCGGCGTGCTTTGCGGACGCGCGACCTGGAAAGAAGGCATTCCGGTATACGCCAAGAGCGGGGCGAAGGCACTGGAAGACTGGCTTTCGACCGAAGGCGTGAAGAATATCAACGCCGTGAACGCCGCGATTCACACGGCCAAGCCGTGGAGCGCCAAGCTCAAGTGAGCCGCGCGTAGCGCCGTGTTAGCATGGAAACTTGGCAGGCTCCGGGCTCCGTGCAATGGGCGGCTGCAAACCCCGCCAGGTCCGGAAGGAAGCAACGGTAGTGGTTTAGCTTGTGTGCCGCGGATCACCCGGGGTCTGACCAGTTCAAATTGACAGCACGCCCAGCGCATGTACCAGGTAATCGCGCGCAAGTACCGGCCTAAATCCTTTGGGGAACTGATCGGCCAGGAGCACGTCAAGACCACGCTTGAGAACGCGATCAACCAGGCGCGGATCGCTCACGGCTACATTTTTTCCGGGCAGCGTGGAACGGGAAAGACGACGGTGGCGCGGATTCTGGCGCGCTGTTTGAATTGCGAAACGGGGCCGACGGCGAATCCATGCGGCGCCTGCGCCAGTTGCAGGGAGATCAGCCTGGGCGGTTCGCCGGACGTGATTGAGATCGATGCGGCGTCCAATCGCGGCATCAATGAGATGCGCGAGTTGCGGGAGAGCGTGCGGTTTCGTCCGGCGCGCGACCGCTACAAGATTTTCATCATCGACGAAGCGCACCAGATTACGAGCGAAGCCTTCAATGCGCTGCTGAAGACATTGGAGGAACCGCCGGAGTGGGTCGCGTTCTTTCTCTGTACCACCGAATCGCACAAGATTCCCAATACGATCGCTTCGCGGTGCCAGCAGTTTTCGTTTCGATCGGTCGATTTCGAGGTTCTGATCGAGCGGCTGCGGTTGATCTGCGGCGAGGAAGGCATCGAAGCCGACGACGAGGCGCTGGAGGTGATCGCGCTGGCCGGAGAAGGCAGCGTGAGGGATTCGCTTTCGGCGCTCGATCAGGCGATTGCGTGTTGCGGCACGAAGCTGGAAGCGGGCGAGGTACGGCAGCTTTTGGGCCGGTTCTCGGTGCAGTCGCTCGAACGAATCGCGGAGGCATTGATCGGGCTCGATTCCAAGCGCATGCTCGATCTGGTGCAGGATCTCGAACGAAATGGGCAGAACCTGCAACATTTCTGCCGCGAAGCGTGCCGGTTTCTGCGCAATCTGCTGGTAGCAAAAATCGCGGGCGGAGAGACGAGGCTGATCGCGGCGTCGAGTGCCGAGCGGGACCGGATGACTCAGCTTGCCGCGCAGTTTTCCGAGGAGGATCTGACGCGGTATCTGCACTTGACGCTTGAGTTGTTCGGGACCTTGCAGACTTCCTTGCAGCCCCGGATGCATCTGGAACTGGGGCTGGTGCGGCTGGTTCAGGCGGGCCGTCTGCGGCCGATTGAAGAGGCGCTGGCTGGAATCGGCGGGGCGGCGCCGAAGGCCGTAGGGGTGGCGCCGCCAGTTCCAGTGGCGCCGGTGGCGGCTCCAGCGGCGCGGCCCGAAGCAAGCGGCTGGAAAAAAAAACTCCTGGAAGCCCTGAATGAGCGTGGGTTGACGTTCATCGCCGACGCCGTGGAGCATTCCGACGTTATCGAGCGCAACGGCGAGATCGAGTTTGTGACCGAGAAGATCTTCGCGATGGCCATCAAGAGCAAGGATCTGACTGCGACTCTGGGCGCGGTCGCGGGCCAGCCGATGCGGGTGAAAGTTACGGTGGGGCAAGCGGCTTCGGCCCCGCCGCCATCCAGTTCGAACGGGCTCGACCGCAGAGCGCTGGAGGATGAAGCCACCAAGCGCGCGCTGGAGCATCCGGAAGTGCGGAGTTTCCGGGAGATTTTTCCTGGATCGGAAGTTCGTGCCGTCCGTAACCTGAAGGAGAGCACATGAAATTCAATATGCAAGCGGCGATGAAACAGGCGCAGCAGATGCAGAAGAAGATGCAGGAGGAAGTGGAGAAGATCCGGGTGGAAGGATCGGCCGGCGGCGGGATGGTGACCGTCAAGATGGACGGTCACAAGAAGGCGCTGGAAGTGAAGATCGACAAGGAAGTGGCCGGCGACACCGAAATGCTGCAGGATCTGGTGCTGGCGGCGTTCACCGAGGCGGCACGCAAAGTGGACGAAGAGACGCAGCAGAAAATGGGCGGCATGCTGGGCGGGATGGGTCTTCCTCCGGGCATGTTCTAACTTTCGATGCCAGACTTCGCCGAACCGTTGGCACGGCTGATACAGGAATTCCGGCGATTGCCGGGCGTGGGGCAGAAGTCCGCTCAGCGGATCGCCTTCCATCTGCTTCGCACCAGCCGGGAAGACGCCGAGCGGTTGGCCCAAGCCGTACTCGACGTCAAGGACAAGCTGGGGTTGTGCGAGATCTGCAACAACATCAGCGATACTTCGAGCTGTCTTTACTGCCGGGACACGAGCCGCGATCATACGGTGATCTGCGTGATCGAGGAGCCGCCTAACATCGTGCCGATCGAAGTAACGCGGCAGTTCAATGGCGTCTATCACGTCCTGCATGGTGCGATCAGCCCGCTGCGGGGCATCGGGCCGGAGCAGCTTCGCATCAAGAGTCTTCTGGCGCGGCTGGGTACGGGCAATATCAGCGAAATCATTCTGGCGACGAACCCGACGGTGGAAGGGGAAGGCACGGCGGTCTACCTGTCGCGTCTGTTGAAACCGCTGGGGCTGAAGGTGACGCGCATCGCGATGGGCATTCCGGTAGGTAGCGATCTGGAATTCGCCGATGAAGTCACGATGACGAAATCGCTCGAGAACCGCCGGGAGATGTAGCTGGCCGAATGGCCAGGCTCGAAGCCGGCCGTTTGCCTGATGTGGCGGGTGGATGAATCGAGGCATCCTGTGGTTGATGCCAAACGCACTTTTGGAACTTTCTCAAACGGCCGCCGCGGCGGTGGAATCGGCAAGCCGGTCGGTCGCTTCGGTTCAAGGCAATCCTCGATTCGGATCTAGCGGCGTACTTTGGTCGCCGGGTGTGCTGGTGAGCGCGGAACATGCGCTGGCCGATGTGGACAAGGTGGAAGTCATTCTTCCGCAGGGCCACGGCGAGGCGCAGATTGCCGGGCGCGATCGGGCCACGGGGATTGCCGTGTTTCGATTGGACCACCAGGTGGCGGCTCCGGTTCCGGCGGATGCGACGGCTTTGCGGGCGGGCTCATTGGCACTGGTGGTGGGCCGGTCGCTGCGGAGCGGGCCGACCGCGTCCATGGGAATCTTGAGCTCGGTTTCGGGCCGTTGGCGCACAAGGTTCGGCGGCGATGTCGATCAATTTCTGCAACTCGACATTTCGATCTATCCGACGGCGGAAGGCGGCGCGGTGGTGGATGCCGAGGGCAAGCTGATTGGGATCGCTTCGTCGAGTTTTTCCCGCTATGGCGCGGTGGCGATTCCGGCGGCAACGGTACAACGCGTGGTCGACGCGATTCTGGCACAGGGCCATGTGGCGAGAGGATACCTGGGAATCGGGCTGCGCGAAGTGGCGATCGCGGGCGAGCAGAAATCGGGACTGATCGTGCTCTCGGTGGAGGAAAGAAGTTCGGCGGCGGCGGCGGGATTGCTGATGGGCGACGTGCTTACGGCTCTCGATGGAACGCCGCTGCGCGACGCCGAACAGTTGCAGGCGCTGCTCGGTTCCGATTCGGTCGGCTCGAAGCGAGTGGCTTCGGTGATACGGGCAGGGCAAGCCATCGAGGTAGCGGTGACGATCGGCACGCGCAGACGGGAGGCCTGAAGTTGAGCTACAACCTGGGCGACATCGCGGAGAGGCTGCGGCGTTCGACGGTGCAGATTCGCGCCGGGCGAGGACGCAGTGGCGGATCCGGTGTGATCTGGTCGAGCACGGGCCTTATCGTGACGAACCGGCATGTCGTGGAAAGCGGGGCGATCGAAGTGGAGCTTTGGGATGGCCGCCGGTTTCCCGCGAAGCTGAAAGCATGGGGACGGCATCACGATCTGGCTGCCATAAAGGTGGACACGCTCGGCTTGCCGGCGGCGGCGTTCGGCTCATCGGCGGCGGTCCGGCCGGGGGAAATCGCGATTGCGGTAGGGAATCCGCTTGGCTTTGCGGGCGCGGTTTCGCGCGGCGTGGTGCATGCCGTTGGACCGTTGCGCGGGGCGGGCCCGCAAACATGGATTCAGGCGGCGGTACGGCTGGCGCCCGGCAATTCGGGAGGACCGCTGGCGAACGCTTCGGGCAAGGTGATCGGCCTGAATACGATGGTGCTCGGCAACGGCCTGGCTCTGGCGATTCCTTCCGGCACGGTGATGGAATTCCTGAGGGTGTGCGAAGCACGCCGGGGAGCGGCATGACCCGTGTGGCGATAGACGCGCCTTCCGCCATCGTTCAGGCGGGGATTGAGGCGCTGCTGCGGCCGTATGCGGAGATTCAGGTGGTGGATAGTGGGGCGGATGTCGTGGTGGCGCTGGTGGAGTCGGCCGGGGAACTCTCCCTGGGCAGCACGGCGCCCACGGTGGTGTTGATCGACGATGCGGGACAAGGGCTGCTTCGAATCGCCGGGGTGCGCGGCGTGTTGTCATCCGATTGTTCGGGGGAGGAACTGGCGGCGGCGATTCAAGCGGCGGCGGCCGGTCTTGTTGTGCTGCATCCCAGGGAACTGGCGGCGCTGCCGCTGGCCGAGATGCGGATGCCACGCGGCGTGGAGGAACTGACCCCGCGCGAGACCGAGATCGTGACGCTGCTCGCCGATGGGTTGAGCAACAAGGAGATCGCGGGACGGCTGAAGATTTCCGACCATACGGTGAAGTTTCATGTGGCGTCTGTGCTGGCGAAGCTGGGCGTTTCGACACGGACGGAGGCGGTGACGGCGGCGTTGCGGCAGGGATTGATTCCGCTGTAGTTGGACTCGCCCACAAGGGATACAATGAGACGCGATGGCACTCTCGCCTCTTCTCTTGCTCTGGGGCTCCGCTTTGGCCCAACAGCCCTACTCCATCTATCGAGCGCCATCGCCGGTCACGATCGACGCGAAGCTCGATGAGCCCGCCTGGCGCGAGGCGCCATCGGTAGGCGCTTTCCAGTTCAATTGGCACACGGACGGTGAGAAAGAACAAACCATCGTCAAAATGTTGTGGGACGATGAGAATCTTTATCTCGCTTACCGGGTGCTCGATAAGCACATCTCGGCCTACGAGACCCGGCGGCATGGGCCGGTGTCGAAGGACGACTGCGTGGAGTTGTTCCTGAGCCCGAATCCCGCCAAAGTTACCAACTACTACACGTTCGAGATCAACGCGATCGGCACGATGCTGAATCGCAACCGGAGCGATTGGTGGACGGGCCCGCCGACGTGGGAGCCGGAAGGCGTTCGATACCGCACTTCGTTTCATGGCGAGGCGAAGAAGGACGAATCCTCGGACGACAAAGAGTGGGTGGTGGAGATGGCGGTTCCCCTGAAGAATTTCGCGCGGGATGCGGCGCACATGCCGCCGCGGGATGGGGATGAGTGGCGGTTGAATTTGAACCGGCTGGGCGGCAAAACGAACGCACAGTGGAGTTCGTGGTGGCCGATTCCGACGCCCAAGCCCGCGTTTCATACGCCGAGCGCTTTTGGGCCGGTGCGATTCGTACAACGGGCTCCTTCTCCGCCGGTTGGGCAGGGGCGGCAAGGCCGGCGGGGCGGCGGAGTTGTGCGAAGCGAGAATCCACTGGGCCGGTCGGCGGAAGTAGTGGCGGCGGGAAAATCGCTCTACAACCGGTCCTGCACGATGTGCCACGGTTTGGACGGAGAAGCGGGGGACCGCGCACCGGCGCTGGGGGCGCAACGGCGCTATCTCCGCAATCGCGACGGCGATATTTTCGATTCGATCAAGAGCGGCATTCCTGGCACCGCGATGCCCGCGGTGCCATTGCCCACCGACGACGTCTGGAAGATCGTGGCCTACATCCGGAGTTTGCGGGCCACGGCGGCCGATGATTTTGTGCCGGGCGACGCGGCGGCGGGGGCGCGGGTTTTCGCCGGCAAGGGCGGGTGCGGAAAGTGTCACATGGTGGATGGCAAGGGTGGAACGCTGGGGCCCGATCTTTCGGATATTGGAGCTTCGCGCACGCTGGCGTTGTTGCGGCAGGCCCTGACGCGTGAGCCCGAGTATGCCACGCGCGGGTTTCAGATGGCGCGCATCGTAACGGCCGATGGCCAGACGATTGAAGGAACGCTTAAGAACGAGCACAATTTCTCGTTCCAGGTGTTGGACGCAAAGGGAAAGCTTCATCTTCTGACCAGGGACGAAGTGCGCCACATCGACTACAGCGCGCGTTCGCCGATGCCGCGCGACTTCGACAAGCGCCTGACGGGTGAAGAGTTTCAGAATCTGTTGGCGTTTCTAAGTAAACAGGCGCGGTCGCGAAGGTTGGCATCCGATGAGGAGGAGTTGCATTGATGTTCCTCGTTTTTCTGCTGGCCGGACTTGCCGTGCAAGCACAGGTGACCTATCAGAATCTGAAAGACGCTCCGCCGGAAAACTGGTCCCATTACAACGGGCAGTATCATTCGCAGCGCCATAGCCCTTTGAAGCAGCTCCATCGCGGCAATGTGGGCGGCCTGGTGCCGAAGTGGATCTATCACGTGCCGAACGCAAGCACGCTGCAGACGGTGCCGGTAGTGGTGGATGGCGTGATGTATGTGACGCAGACCAACGAAGTGCATGCGCTCGACGCGCGGACGGGTCGCGTCATCTGGGTTTACCGCCGGCAGGCGCGGGTGCGGGGTCCCAATCGCGGCGTGGCCGTCTACGGCAACAAGGTTTACATGGGTACGGCGGACGCCTTCCTGGTGGCGCTCGATGCGGGTACCGGTAATCTGGTTTGGGAAACGAAATTAGCCGAGGCCAAAGACGGGTACTACAGCCCGGTGGCTCCGTTGGCACTCGACGGCAAGATCATTGCCGGAATCGCGCCCGGCGACCATGGATTGAACGGGTTTCTCGACGCCTATGACGCTGAGACCGGAAAGCAGATCTGGCGTTGGTATGCGATTCCGAAGCCGGGAGAACCGGGCAACGAAACGTGGTCGGGCGATTCCTGGAAACATGGCGGCGGCAATACGTGGCTGACGGGTTCCTACGATCCGGAGTTGAACCTGGTGTATTGGGGCATCGGGAATCCGGCCCCGGATTTCGACGGCGATGTGCGCGAGGGCGACAACCTGTACACCGAAAGCATGGTGGCGCTCGATGCGAACACGGGTAAGCTGAAGTGGCATTTTCAATTCACGCCGCACGATGTGCACGATTGGGATGGCGTGGAGATTCCGGTGCTGATCGAGGCCGATGTCAGAGGGCAGAAGCGGAAGCTGCTGCTGCAGGCGAACCGCAACGGCTTCTACTACGTGCTCGACCGGGTCACCGGCGAGTTCCTCAATGGCACACCCTTCGTGGACAAGCTGAACTGGGCGAAAGGTCTGACGGACAAAGGGCGGCCGATTCGAGTGCCGGGCATCGTGCCCTCGCTGCAGGGGACCAAAACGTGCCCGGCGACTTCGGGTGCGACGAACTGGATGTCACCGGCCTACAGCCCGGATACCAAGCTCTTTTATGTAGTGGCGCAGGAGGGGTGCGGGATCAATACGAAGGCCCGGGATACTTTCCGCCCCGGCGGGTTTCCTTACATGGCCACCGGCTACATTGAGAGTCCGGCGGATCCGTGGCAGATGTATGTGCGGGCGCTCGATCCGGTGACGGGGAAGCGCGTTTGGGAGTACAAGCAGGTTGGTTCACGGCGGTATGGAGCGGGCTTGCTTTCAACCGCGGGCGGCCTGCTGTTCGCCGAGGACGACCAGGGCTTCCTGACAGCGCTCGATCCGGCCAACGGGAAGCCGCTATGGCATTTCAATACGGGGCAACAGATCAAGGGTCAGCCGATCACGTATTCGTTCAAAGGCAAACAGTACGTCGCGGTGGCGGCCGGCTCGAATGTCGTGTCCTTTGGCCTTCACGATTAGGCTTTAGCCGGCGAGAAAATCGAAATCGCAGCCTTGATCTGCCTGCGTCACGTGATCGAGGAAGAGCTTTCCGAATCCCCTGGTGTAATGTGGCGGCGGCGGTTGAAATTCAGCCTGGCGCCGCTCCATCTCGTCCGCGGGCAGGTGGACGTTGAGCGAGCGCGCGGGAACGTCAAGAGTGATCTCATCGCCAGTGCGGACCAAGGCGAGCGGTCCGCCCACGGCCGACTCTGGCGCGACGTGCAGCACCACGGTTCCAAAGCTGGTGCCGCTCATGCGCGCGTCGGAGATACGAACGGCGTCTTTGATACCGCGCTCCACCAGCACCCGCGGGAGCGGGATGAAACCCCATTCCGGGAACCCGGGCGCGCCCTTGGGTCCCGAGTTTTTCATCACCAGGATCGTGGTCTCATCGACGGGCAGATCGGGCCGGTCAATCTCGGCAAGCATCTGTTTGTAGGTTTCAAAGACGTAAGCTTTTCCGGTGTGGCGCATCAGGTGCGGTGAAGCGGCGGTCTGCTTGAACACAGCTCCCTTTGGAGCGAGATTGCCTCTGAGAATCACCGTGCCACCTTGCCGCGACAAGGGATTTTCCACGGGCCGGATGACGGCATCGTTCCAGCATTCAGCGTCGGCGAAGTTGGCGCCGATCGTCCGGCCGGTCACCGTGAGGCAATCCCGATTGAGCAGCGGCAACAACCGGCGCATGACCGCGGGCACTCCTCCGGCAGCGAAAAAATCCTCCATCAGGTATTCGCCGGAAGGTTTGACGTTCACCAGACACGGCGTCTTTTCGGAGATGGTTTCGAATTCGTCGAGATGGAAGGGAACGCGGGCGCGGCCGGCGATGGCGAGCAGGTGAACGACGGCGTTGGTCGATCCTCCGATGGCCATATCGAGAGTGACGGCGTTCTCGATCGCTTCCCTTGTGACGATCTTCGAAGGCCGCAAGTCCTCTCGCGCCATTTCCACGATACGAAAGCCGGAACGCTCGGCGAGTTCGAGCCGGCGCGAATCCGGTGCGGGAATGGCGGCGTTGCCGGGCAGGGCCAGGCCGATCGCTTCGGTGATAGCGGCCATAGTCGAAGCAGTACCCATCACGGTGCAGGTGCCCGCGCTGCGCGCGATGCAGCCTTCGATCTCCACCCATTCCTCGGTGGTGATGCGGCCGGCGCGATATTGATCGAAGAGCTTGCGCCCATCGGACCCCGCGCCGATCTTTTGATCGCGCCACAAGCCGCTAAGCATCGGCCCCGCGGTGACGACGATGGCCGGAAGATCGGCGGAGATCGCGCCCATGAGCTGCGCCGGTACGGTCTTATCGCAGCCGCAAAGAAGGACGACACCGTCGATGGGATTGGCGCGGATGGACTCCTCCACATCCATGGCCATAAGGTTGCGGTAGAGCATCGTGGTGGGCTTCATGAACATTTCGCCCAGGGACATGGTGGGGAATTCGAAAGGAACGCCGCCGGCGGCCCAGATACCGCGCTTGACGGCCTCCGCCAATTGCTTGAGGTTGATGTTGCAGTTGGTGAGTTCGCTCCAGGAATTGCAGATGCCGATGAAAGGCTTCCCGTCGAAGATGTGGCGGCCAAGCCCTTCCGAGCGCAGCCACGCCTTGCGGGAGAAGCCGTAGTATTCGGGCGTATCGAACCAGGAACTGGAGCGAAGCTTCATAGAGTTCTTACTCTACCTTGACCGCCATTCACGCCGGCGAGTGTGGAATTTTCCTTGCATTTTGAGGCGATTACGCGATTTCTCGCAGCCTGGTCCGCATGTGGTTCCTAGAGTGGAGCCAGATAAGGCGGTTTCGCGGGGGCGAAATCATCCGTGAGGAAGGCAGGTCGAGATAGCGGACTTGGCGGGAAATCACGAGCGGATCGAAGCGGAGGAGGGGGAAGAGATTCAGGCGGCAGGCGTGGAACGGCTCCTGCTGCTGGAGAAGCTTCTCACGAAGTTCGAAGAAGACGTTGAAGCCGGCCGGGTGCGAATCACGGTCGGCGATCTGGCGCGGATCCTGATGTTGCGGGACGACGCGGAGGAGCAGGCACCGGGTGCAATCGAGGTTCGATGGATAGAGGACGACGCGGAGGAACGACCGAGCGGCGAATCCGATACAAACCGCTAACCTCGCAGCGGCGGTTTCATCGGTCTCGGTCGAGGTTCAAGGGATTCTCGGGTCCAATCGGAAGTGGAAAGAGTGCGGCGTTGTGCCAGGAGGCGATCCGGCTGGCGTACGTGAATGCGGGGTGCCTGGGATTGATAGGCGCCCCCACCTATCCAATGTTGCGGGATGCGACGCAGGTGGCGCTGCTCGATGCATTGAATGGGAACGGCATTCCGTACGAACACAACAAGGGAAACAGCACGATTACGTTAACCGACTCCGGCTCGCGGATTCTGCTGCGGTCGCTCGATCACTACGAGCGGCTGCGCGGCACGAACCTGGCCTGGTTCGGCGTGGACGAGCTGACGTACACGAACGAAGCGGCGTGGATCCGGTTGGAAGGACGGCTGCGGGATCCGAAGGCGCGGCAGCTTTGCGGATTCGCGGTGTGGACGCCGCGCGGTTACGACTGGGTCTACGCACGGTTCATAAAGGCGAAGGATCCGGGCTTCGACGTGGTGTTGGCCGCGCCTTCGGAAAACAAGTATCTGCTGGCGCAGGTTCCGGACTTTTACGAACGCCTGCGTGGCAGCTATGACGAACGCTTCTTCCGGCAGGAGGTTCTAGGCGAGTACCTGAACGTCCGGCAGGAGCGCGTGTATCACGCCTTTGACCGGACCGTGCATACCAGGGATACCGCGCTGGCAAAGGATCTGCCGTTGCTATGGGCAGTGGATTTCAATGTGGATCCCATGTGTTCGGTGGTGGCTCAGATACGGGGACGCGAAGTGACGGTGCTCGATGAGCTGGTGCTGCGGCGGGCTTCGACGCGGACGGCATGCGAGGAATTCACGCGGCGGTATCAATCGTTCCCCGGAGCGCTTCGAATTTACGGCGACGCCTGCGGCGCTCATCAGCACACGACAGGAATGAGCGACTACCAGTTGATGCGGCGGGTGATGGCGAACCTGTGGCAGGGCGATGTCGAGTATCGCGTGCCAAAGGCGAATCCGCCGGTAGCGGAGCGGGTGTTGCTGGTGAACGCCAAGCTGATGCCTGGCACGCAGAAGCCGGAGCTTTGGATCGGCTCGAAGTGCCAGGAACTGGCGAAGGATTTCGAAGAGGTGGTCTACAGCCCCGGAGCCGCTGCCGTGGACAAGCGCGACGGGAAGCGCACTCACTTGAGCGACGCGCTGGGATACCTGCTGTGGGAAGAGTTCGGCGACCGGCCGACGATTGGCGAGCGGAACCGGAGGCTGTTGTGAGGGAGGAGCAATGATCGAATTCATCAAGGAACACCCGCAGTATCGCGCCCGAAGCGCGACGCTGCAAAAATACCGGGACCTTTACATCGGTGGAGAAGAGCTGAAGGGCAACGCCAGCCACTATCTTCAAATGCGGCCGAAAGAGCCGCTGGACGTCTATCAGCAGCGGCTTTCGCGGGTGTTCTATGAGAACTACATCGGATCGATCGTGGACTGGTATGCGGCCACGCTGTTCCGCCAGGAGCCGGTTCTCGGCATAGAAGGCAACGACGCCGCCGGTCAACGGTTCTTCTCTGAGTTCGTGGAAGACTGCGACCTCAGAGGGTCGACGCTGACGGCGATGCTGCGGCAGCAGTTCGTTTCGGCCCTGGTCTACGGATCCAGCTATCTTCTGGTGGACTTTCCAAGCGCCGGGGCGCCGGCGCATTCGCGAGCGCAGGAGGAGGCATCGGGAGCGTCGCGGGCGTACGTGGTGGACTACACGCCGATGGACCTCGTGAATTGGAGCCTCGATCCGCGCGGGAACTACGAATGGGTGGTGCTGCGGACCGAAAGCAACCGCCAGCTCGCGAAAGGCTGGGTGAGGGAAACGCGCTGGTCTTACTACGACCGGCAGAATTTCCGGGTCTATGCGAGCAAGACGGGGAGTAGCGCGCCAGGCGACGGCGAGGGCAAGCCAGTGCTCGAGTATGAAGGCAAGCACGGCCTGGCCAAGCTCAACCGGGTGCCTCTGTTCGAGCTGTCGATCGCCGATGGCCTTTGGATGATGAACAAGGGCGCGCTGCTGCAGCTTGAGCACTTCAACAAATCGAACGCGCTCGCCTGGGCAATCACGATGGGTCTGTTCGCGATGCCGGTGATCTACTCCGAGCGTGAGTGGAAGCAGATCGTCGGCGAGTCGTTCTACATCCAGTTGGGGCCGGACGACCGGTTCGGATGGACCGAGCCTGAAGGCAAGGTCTATCAACTGGCGGCGGAGAACCTGGTGCGGCTGCAGGAGGAGATCTATCGCGTCTGCTACCTGATGCACCAGGCTCGAGGGACCAGCAGCGCGGCGTTCAGCCAGTCCGGATCGAGCAAGCAGCGCGATTTCGCGATCACGCAGGAAGTGCTGCGCGCTTATGGCGACATGGTCAAGGACTTCGCCAAGAAGCTGCTGCGGGCGATCTTCGCGGCTCGCGAGGACTCGATCGGGGTGAATGTTTCGGGGATGGACGACTTCGACATCGGCGATTTCTCGAACGATCTGGCCGATGCCGGGAGCCTGCTGAAGATGGGCGCCGGTTCGCCCACGCTCAAGAAGCAGATCTACCGGAAACTGGCGTCGAAGTACTTGTGCGATGTGAGGCAGGACATCAAGGATCGCATCGGGCAGGAGATCGACCAGTCCGTAGAGGAGGTCAAAGCCGATGGCTGAGGAGACCGATCGCAATCCGCCGGAGACCGGCGACGTACGTTCGCTGGTGCGCCAGGTGATCCGTGAGTTTGTGGAGACCGAGAACGTGAAGACGGAGCCGGCGCACAAGGCGGAATTGATGGAGGAGCGGCGCCGCCGGGAGCAGTTGGAGCGCCGCGTCAACGAGTTGGTGGAGGAGAACCAGCGCAGCCGGGCGCTGGCGGAGGAAGCGGACCGCCACAGCGCGATTCGCGCGGAACTGCAGCGCCAGGGCGTAGTGAAACTCGACCTGGTGTTCAAGGCGCTGAAGGACGACATCCGGCGTGAACAGGATGGGCGCCTGGTGGGGGCCACGGAATCGGGGGAAGTGGGGTTGAAGGAGTACGTTTCCCATTTTGTGAACCAGAATCCGGAGTTTCTACCGGCGCGGATGAGCGGCGGGTCTGGAGCGGGAACCAATCCGCGGACGGGTTCGTTTCCCGCCGGGCTGGGGGTTGATATGGACCGGATACGGCCAGGCATGAGCCGGGAGGAACTTGACCAGATCCGTCAAGAAGTGGCCCGGGTAGCGCTGCAGAGTTTGAATGGCCGGTAACGTATCACGTTGGATGAAAAGAACAAGAAGGAGTGTGACTTAGGCAATGCCTGTAATTACTTCCGCGAATGTCGCGAATGCGATTGTGAAGCTGGTGGCGGTGGACGCGCTGCCGTCGCTGATGGGAAACCTGGTGATGGGAAACCTGGTGAACCGCGATTTTGAGCCGACACTGGCGCAGGCCGGCGATACGGTAAACGTTCCGATTCCCCCGGTGCTGACGGCGAATAACATCGCCGAGGGCGGTTCGGTGGTGACGCAGAATCCGAGTCTGGGCAACGCGCAGATCGTGCTGAACACGCACGCGGAAGCGACGTTCCAGATTCCGGACGTGACCAAGGTTCTGGCCGTGCCCGATCTTTTGACTCTCTACATGCGGCCGGCCGTTGTGGCGCTCGCCGAAAAGATCGAGACGGATCTGCTGGCGACTTACTCCCAATTCACGGCCAATGCGCCGGTGGGTACCGCCGGGTCCGCTCTCACGGAAGCGGCGGTGGACGCGGCCGAAACGGCTCTGTTCCAGGCGAAGGTTCCCGCCGCCAGTTCGAAGTACCTGGTGGTGGATGGAAACGCCTACTCGGCACTGCGGCAGAATCCGCGATTCAGCGAGTTCCGTACGGCGGGCGATGCGGGCTTGCGGACGCTGATCGATGGCACCATCGGCAAGCTGAAGGACTTCTACGTGTTCCGCTCGCAGTTTGTCGCCAAGACGGGCAGCGGCCCGGTCACCACCAACAATCTCGCCTTCGCGCGGGATGCGATCGGACTGGTAGTGCGGCGCCTGCCCCAGCCTCTGCCGGGCACCGGTGCCATCGCCGAATATGCCGAGCTTGGCAACTTCGGCATGCGCGTCATCATGTCTTACCAGCCCAACACTCTCGCGCAACAGTTCACGGTGGACGTTCTTTACGGCACCGCGATTCTGCGCAACAACCATGGCGTGCAGGTGAAGAGCTAGTAGTAGTTACCGGGCTCCGGGATGGCCGGAGCCCTTCGTGTCTCCAGCTACCCAAGAGAAAGAGAGGAAGCGATGGACTTACAGGTTTACTACCAGAGTATTCGCGGCGTGGAGGCGACGATTCCCGGTGAGTTTGCCGTGATCGTGAGTCTCAATACGAAGGATGGCGGCAGGGAAGGCGTGAGGTCCGAAGTGTCGCGATACATCGCGGCACGCGCGGTGGTGGAGAACTGGGCGCGGCTGGCAACGGAAGAAGAGACCGCCGCGTTTCGCCAGAAGCCCGCCGCCGAGCCTCTTCAACTCAAGCGGAAGAACGGAAAGGATTGAGGGCTTAGCCATGGCGTTACTGGTCGACGGCAGTTATCCCACGGTAGAAGAGTTACAGCGGTATGAGGGAGCGATCGCCGATGTCGCCAACACCGAGCGGATCGACATTGGCGACAAAATGTCCCTGGCGCGCGCCGAGATCGGAACCGAGCTCTCCCGCTTCCTGAAGGAGCAGCGCTCGTTCTCAAGCACTGGCGGCGCGGAGAGCCAGGTGGTTCTGACCGAACCGCTGCGCCGTTGGCTGGTTCTGCACAGCATCGCCGGCGTCTATCGCGAGGCGCGGTTCGGGCAGGTGAGCGACCGCTACGGCGCGAAGTGGAAAGAGTATTCGCAATTGGCCTATCAGGCAAGGCATGACCTGATGAGCAATGGCATTGGGGTGGTGTGGACTCCGATCCACAGACCGGGCAGACCCGTAACCGCCACCATCGCCGGCAATCTGGCGGCGGGTACTTACTTCATGCGTATTTCGTGGACCGGGCCCGACGGAGTGGAAAGCGAAGCGAGCGAGCCGGTGGCACATACTCTGGCATCGACTGGGGGCATTCGTGTGATGGCGGCGGCCGCTCCCACCCCGGCCGTAGGTTGGCGTCTTTACGCCGGTCAACTGGAAGCGGAATTGACGGTGCAGGGAGATCAGTCGCAGCTTGTGGACGAGCCGCTCGATCTCACCGGAGAGTTGTCAACGGCCGGGCACGCTCCATCCGCCGGCCAATTACCGGACGTGCTGGTGCGCGTCTTCAACAGCCTGCTAAGGGGATGACGCCATGCTTTCACTGACAACAATCGTGGTGGGGGAAGCATCGGGCCGGTTGCGGTCGGAAAGCGGCATCAACCTTTACCTGCAGGAAGCGGCGCTGGCGGCCTCGGTGGAAATGCCGCCGCTTGAGATCGCGCAGGTCGTGGAGGGGCAGATGGCTCTTGAAATCGCCGAGAAGATGCCCATGCGCTATCCACAGGTTTACGTCTATTGCGAACGCCTGAGCAATTCCCTCAAAGAGAAATTCCGCACGTTCTCGGGCACGGCGCGACTGGTGATCGAAGCAAGGGCATCGCACGACAGAGCCAACTCGGTGGAGCCGCATCTGCAAGCGGTGGTGGATTCGGTGACGTCGGTTCTGGACGCGGTGCGCGGGGAATGGCGCGTGGGAATGTTCTACGCCGGCGGGTACGAGGTCGCGTATTCACCGGTCAAGGGCGGGGGGCGCCACTACGTGAAGGCAGCCAAGATCAGCTTCGACGTGGAGATCAGCCTGAACTGAAGAGGAAGCAACGATGGCATGTTACATATCCAGCAACGACAACCGGTTTTACGCCGCCCTGGAAAGCGAGTTCGGCACGGTGGCGAACATCGCGGCGGCGAACCGGATACCGGCCGTCCGGTTGACGGTAGCCGACGAAGTCAGGCAAGCTTCGCGCCGCGATAAAACCGGCAGCCGTACATTCCAAGGCCAGAACGGAATCGCCAGGCGGCTGAGCAGCTACGGCCTGCAGACCTACCTGGTATCGCGGAACAGCGGCGGCCAGGCGCCCGGTTACGGCCCTCTGTTTCAAGCGGCGATGGGTGGCGATGTGGCGCCGTTCGCCGGAGCGACGGTCGATTCGACGCCGGGCGCGTCGCAGGTGCGAACGACGACCGCGCATGGATTGAGCGTGGGACAAGGCGTGGCGTTCGCCGGCGAAGTGCGATTCGTGACATCGGTGGTCGATACGCACACGGTGGAAATGAACGTGCCGTTTTCGATCGCACCGGCACAGGGGTCGCCACTTGGGCCGACGGTCAGCTACAAACTGGGAAAGCTGCCCAAGAGCGTCAGCGTCTTCGACTATTGGAGCCCCGATTCCGCTCTTCATCGGCTGGTGAGCGGCGCCACCGTCGATCAGATGCGGATTCGCGTGAACGGCGACTATCACGAATTCGAGTTCCAGGGGCCCGCGAGTTCCATCATCGACAGCGCGAGCTTCGCGAGCGGCCAGGGACAATTGACCGCTTACCCGGTGGAGCCCGCGCTCGCCGATTTTTCCTACGCCCCCATTCCCGGCCACCTTGGACAAGCGTGGATCGGCGCCATTCCGGAGCGCGTCTACACCGTGACCCAGGCCGAGCTGCTGTTGACCAACAACATCGATCTGCGCGGCCGCGAGTTCGGCATCGGCACGCCGCGCTGCTTCGCTCCCGGACCGCGCGAGGTGAAGCTGGGGCTGTCGCTCTACAGCGACGACAGCGCCCCCATCAAGGCTCTGTATCAATCGGCGCGGGAACGGACGCCCGTGCAGGTGATGTTGCAGTTGGGACTTCAGGCCGGCCAGATGTTCGGCGTCTACGTGAAGAGCTGGCAGCCGGAAGTTCCAGGATTCGACGACCGGGAAACACGCCTGCAATGGCGCTTCACCAACGGGATGGCGCAAGGCACCGATAACGATGAGCTGTTCGTTTGCTTTGGGTGAGTCACATGTACGAAAGCACGATGAAGATCAAGTCGAAGACCACGAGCGGCGTGACATTCCGGGTGCGCACCGTGTCCTACGGAGCCAGGCTCGAGCTGTTGCGCAGCGTTCGCAACCTGGCGGCCAAACTCGAGTTTCACGCCGCCTCGGACAAAGCTTCCGATCAATTGGAAGCGGAGATTCTCAGCCGTGAGATCAAGCTGATCTACCTTCGCTGGGGCCTGGTCGATTGCGAAGGTCTGGTGGTGGATGGCCGCCGCGCCAACGTGGAAGACGTGATCAACGCCGGACCCGAGAAGCTCGCGGCCGAAATCGTCGCGGCCGTTCAGCACCAGTTAAGCCTGAATCGGGACGAGATAAAAAACTAACCGCCGCCTTCCATTTTCAAGCGTCGAATCAGGCCGGTTGGAAGTGCGGCGACTGCCGGCGTCAAGGCCTGGAGATTCAAAGAAGGTGCGGCTGGCGAAGCGGCGCGAGCACCGGCCCGGAACGCGTGGTCTGGGCTCGCAAGGGCGTGGCGCTCACCAGTTGTCCACGCTCTTTCATCAGCGCCGAAAGCGAGACATGGATCGAGCACTTTCATGCGCTCAAGCGCTTCGGCATGCCGGATGTGATGAACCTTCCGGCACGCACGGTGCATGCCCTGCTGGTGCTCGACAACGAACTACAAGGGGAGGCCGCCTGACATGGATCTGGAAAGTTTATTGCTCGGTTTGCTGAACTCCGTACGGTCAAGCGATGCGGGTGCAAGGGACTGGAGTTCGCTGATCGCTCCGCTGATGGGCGGCCTGAGCCCGGTGGCGGGCGTGGCGGCTGTCGGGTCCCGCGGTACGAGTTCCGCGGGCAGCGTCGCTGGCGGCCTTGTCAGCGGAGGACTGGGCGCGGCGATCCCTTTGCTCAGCCTGTTCGGCCTGGTTGGCGGCGGCGGCGAAGAAGCGGAAGTGGAGCGCGTCCGCTTCGAGCTTCCCCAATCGAACCGCTCCGATCTGGGCTTTGAAGCCAGCACCGGAACGCTCAGCCGCGTCGACTACGGCGACCGGCAGACGCTACGCAGCTCACCGGCCGCGGCGCCGCAAATCCACATCAACGTCTCGGCGATGGATGCGAAATCGTTCGCCGATCGCAGCGGCGAGATCGCCGATGCCGTTCGTTCCGCCATGCTGCAATCGCATGTCCTGAGCGACACCTTCGTGGAGGACTGATCCCGATGCCTTCCTTTCCCATACTGAAGTGCGGCGCCAGCCTGCAGCACCCCGCCGGACGAACCGTCCGCTATGAGACCCATGTCATCCGGTTTCTCGACGGCTCGGAACAGCGCTTCCGCAACCGGCCTTCGGCGGCGAAACGCTGGACCGGAACGCTCCTGCTGCTGGACGATGCGGAATCGCGCCAGATCGAAAGCCTGTTCCAGGAGCGGCAAGGCCAGTTCGGGACGTTCACCTTCATCGATCCGTGGGATGGCAGCTCAAATGCCAACTGCCGCTTCGGCGATGCCGCGTTTGAGCGGCGCCAGGATGAGGAAGCCCGGTTCAGCCTCACCGTCGCCATCGAATCCGAGTAAGGACAACGCATGCGAGTCATACCGCAACTAGGAACTCTATCCAGCATTCAATTGCCGGCCAGCAGTGGACAACAGACGCGTACGCCGAGGAATCGCCTTTCCGGCGGAACGTCCGTATCGTACGCCGATCCGCGAAGCCGGCGTTCGATCTGGCGCCTGGAGTACCGGGCGGCAACCGGCGCGGAGCGCCAGTCGCTTGAGGCGTTCTTTCAGGACGTGGAAGGGCGGCTGCAACCGTTCACGTTTCTCGATCCGTTTCAGAATCTCTTCTCGCGCAGCGCCGATCTGACACATGGCGTTTGGTTCACACAGGCTCCGTTGGCGCTGACTGGCGGCGCCGGCGATCCGGAGGGAGGCAGCGCGGCGTTCGGCATGGCGAACCCGAGCCCCGCGCCACTCCGGATCTATCAGCAGTTGGATATTCCCGCCTGGTATCACTATTCGCTCAGCGTCTACGCCCGATCGGTCTCATCCGCATCGCTGGTCCTTTCGCTTGAGGCCGGCTCGAACATCGTCTCCCGATCGTTTCCGCTTTCCACGGTCTGGAAGCGATACACGTTCCCGGCAAGCCCGGGAGGCACGGCTGAATCCGTTCGAGCGGGCTTTGAAATCGCCGCCGCCGGGGAACTGCTTCTCTTCGGTCCGCAGTTGGAAGCGCAGCCGGCTCCTTCCGACTACAAGGCCACCACGGCCGAAGGAGGAATCTACTCAAACGCGCGCCTGCTGCAGGACGAGCTTGTTTGGACGGCCTCCGCGCCCGGACTGCACGACACCAGATTGACGATTGCGAGCACCTAATCCATGCCGACCATTGTTCAGATCAAAGAACGGGAAATCACAGACACACCGGTACTGCTGTTTGAGTGCGAACTCCACGATGGCACCGTCGAACGATGGAGCACCCACGCGGTTTCGCTATCCGGCGAAAGCTTCGATGCACGCGTTCTGGCGCATGACGTTTTCGACTTCCGGCAATCGGCCGAAGAGATGGCCGATGGATCGGCCAGAGTTTCCCTGCGCCTGGCCAATGCCGATTCGCACTTCTCGCAACTCGAACGCACCCGCGGGCTCAAAGGCGCGCGGCTGACGGCGCGATTCGCCTTCTTTGACCTCGTCTCCGGATCGGCTACCTCCGAGGAGCGCATCGTGTTTCGCGGAACCTGCACGGGAGCCGAGGAGCTGACCGAATCCTATTGCCGCGTCTCGTTCCACAACCTGCTGAGCTTTCAACGCAAAGTCTTCCCGGGCCGGCGGATTCAAAGAAACTGCCCGTGGATCTTTCCATCAAACTTCGCCGAGCGCCAGGAAGCGGCTGCCGGAGGGACCAGCGGTAAATATTCTCTGTTCTTCGGCTGCGGCTACTCGGCCGACGTGCCCGGCGGCGTCGGCAATCTGAACGCCGGGCTCGCCTTCACCAGTTGCGACTACACCAGAGCGGCTTGCCAGGAACGCGGCATGTTTCGCGCCGATGCGCTCGACGAGCCGACGCGGCGCTTTGGCGGTCTCGAGTTTCTTCCCGCCAGCACGCTGGTGCGCAGCCACGGCGACAAGGATTTCCACGCCAGCGCCGTGACGCCCAACGAATCGAAATATAACGACGCCGTTCCGATGGTCTATGGCACAGGCTGGTATGCACCGCCTGTCTGCTTCGCTCACAACGACGGCAACCTGACTCGAATGGAAGTGCTGCTCGGCAGTGGCGAGATGGAAGGCGTGCGCAAGGTTCTGGTGAACCAGGTAGAAGTGCCGGTGGCCGAGGCGGGCAAAGACATGACCGCCACCGGATGGTTCGAAGTGGTGAGCAAAGGGCCTCGTACGGGAGCCTTCAATCCGGACTTTCAGGATTCCGCCGGCAACCCGCTCGGCGATCCGTATGGCGGCATGGCTTATCTCTCGCTGGTTGTTCCCAACGATATGGCCGCTGGGAATCGCCTTCCGAAAGTCGACGTTCTGGCAGACGGCGTCAAGCTGCCGCGCTTCGATCTGGACGGCCAGTATCTGGGCGAGTTCTTCAGCAGCAATCCGGCGTGGATCACGCTAGACGTTCTCAGGCGCACGGGCTGGCGTCTGGACGACGTGGACATCGTCAGCTTCGCCAAGGCGGCACAACATTGCGAAGAGTTGATCGAGGCTCGGACGGCCGCCGGCGATACCGTGATGCTGCAACGCTACCGCTGCAACCTGATCCTGCTCAAACGGCGCAGCGCCGCCGATGTCCTGCGCGGCATTCGGAACTCGGCCGGCCTCTATCTGGTCTTCGGCGCGGATGGAAAGGTGAATCTGCGCGCGGAAGGAAAGCTGAGCGCGCAACAGCCTTCGAAGCCCGCGGGCAGTAATGGAACCGCTCCGTTGAACGCTGGGTGGCCGGCGTATGAGTTCGGCGATGGCGGCAACGGCTCGTCCGGCATCGCTCGCCGTGCCGACGGCAGCCCCAGCCTGTCGTTCTCCTCGAAACCCTCCTGGGACACGGTGAACCGCATGAGCATTGAGTTCCAGGAAGAATTCAATCTCTATCAGCAGGACAGCGTGTCGGTAGTCGACGTGGAAGATGCGCGCCTGGTGGGCCATGAAGTTTCGGCGGTTTATCCCGGACTTGGCGTACCGAACGCCAATCAGGCCACGCGTCTCCTTCGACGGCGTCTGAACCAGTCCGTTCGCGGCAATCTCTTCGCGGAATTTGAAACCAGCGTTCGCGGTGTCACGCTGAGCCCGGGCGACATCGTTGCCATCAGCTACGCCAAGGACGGTCTCGATCGCGTTCCTTTCCGCGTCCTGCGCGTGGCACCCGACGTCAACTACCGCACCGTGAGCATTACCGCGCAGATCCACGACGACGCCTGGTACGACGATTCGCTGTTGCCGTTGAGCGCCCCGTTGCGGCAGGGTCAGGCGCAGAGCGGCGTTCCGCGGCCGCTCGCCGGCACCGTGATCGATTCGTCGGGCGAGCCGCAGTTTGGCATCGCCGAGGAGCTCGAAGACGCGACCGATGGTGGCTCCATCGTCCGGCTGCGAGTCGATTTCACGCCACCGCCCACGCCTTCCGTCGCCGCTTTCGCCGCGCCCATCCTTTCGATCTCCGCTCAAGTCGCCACCACCGGCGGAAGTCTCGCGGGGCAGCAGTCGCTCTACTACGCGATCACCGGCGTGAACCTGGCAGGCGAGGAAAGCGCGCTGTCGGCCTATGCGCGCGCGGATCTTCTCGCCTCCACGAACTCCAACGCCGTGACCCTCGGCGGCCTGTCGTTCCCGTCGGGCACGACGGGCTTTCGCGTCTACCGCGGGCCCGATCCTCTGCGCCTCACAAGAGTCGCCGATGTGGGCGCGGTTGCGGCTTCGTTTCAGGACACCGGGCTCGCGTCCACGCAGATTCCTCCGCCCGACAGCAATTACGACCATGCCAACTTCTATTGGCGCTATGAACTTCTTCCGCCTACTCAAACGGTGACGGCCGATGCGAACTCCGTCAGCAGCCCGGTGCTGAGTCTGATCCCAAACGAATTCACCGGCAAGGTCGTGCGCATCGTTTCCGGTACGGGCCGCGGCCAGGAGCGGCGCATCGTCTCCAACACCACTTCGTCGATCGTCATAACTCCGTCCTGGTCCGTGCTGCCGGCCGCGGGCTCGATGTTCTCCATCGCCGAGTCGGGCTGGAACTTCGGCACCAGCGTGAAGACCAGTCCTGCGCGTGTGCAGGTGCCGAACCGGCGCGATCTGGTCGTACAGATTTCCGGTCGCGCCGCCAATGCACGCAACAACGAATCCTCGAGTGAAGCCGCGCTGGTGACGCGGTGGCGCATCGGAGGAGGCGCGGGTTCGGGCTCCGGCGACGTCGAAGCCCCACCCGCGCCCTTTTTTGCCCTCGCGCCCGCCTCCGGTGGAAACATCGAGCTGGTTTCGGTATCGTTCGCCGATCTCACCCATACCAGCGGCATCGAGTCGGGAACCGTATCGCTTCTACTTTGGGACGCCACCACCGGGCCGAACACGCTGGCACTTGCCGCGCCGCTCTCCGATTCCGCCACGCTCGTCGACCTGACCGCCGCCGGATCCTCCCTGGCCGGCGATCACATTCAGATCGAAACGGAGATCCTTCGTGTCGATGCCGTTCTAAACGGTGGCACGCGCTATGAGGTGACGCGCGGACGCCATGAGACCACTCCTGTCGCGCACGAATTGCCGAAGCTCGTCTTTCCTCTCGAGCGGCGCACCTTCGTCGTCCCGTTTCCACGCGATTTCTTCGGCAGCCCCGCCAGTGGCAGCTACAGCCACCCGTTCTATGTGCCCGGCGTTCGCATCGCGGGCGCCGAGATGTACGTGACCAATTCACGAGGACACAGCCCGACGGCTCGCGTGAACTATACCGGCACCACCGATGGCGGCCTGCGCATCTACACCGGCGGCCAATACACGCTGCAGGTGGAAGGCTATCTGGCCATGCAGGACGGGATCACGCCCCCACTCACCGTCAGCCAGACGCGCGCGGTACGAGACATTCGCGCTCGCGTGGGTGAGATGCCGTTGGGGGCTCCGGTAACCATGCGCGTCATGCTCGATGGAACCGAGTACACCACGTTGACCATACCGGCCGGTTCGGAAACTTCACTCGCCGTGGATGGCTTCAACATGCGGCCACTGAACGCACAAAGCGTCCTGACGCTCGACATTCGCTTTGTCGGACAGGCGGCCATCACGACGCCAGGTAAAGATCTCACGGTGACCGTTCGCGTGTAAAGCCATGCCAGAGACCCTCCAGAAACTACGGCCCGATCGCGATCTGCAATGCTACTTCGAACGGCCCTCCGCCATCGCCGCCTTGAGCGAAGCCACTCCCACCGGCTTCGTCGTCTCCGGCACCTGGCGCCAGCAGTTTGACTGGGCGGTCATCGAATGGAACCGGGACAACGTGTTCGAACATCCCGCCCTGCGCAATCTGCCCGATGGCGACCTGAGCGGCGTGGTACTCAGCTACGAGGAAGAGCGCTCCAACTGCATGCTGATGGATACCACCATCTTCGCCACCGTCGATTGGCCGTCGCTGCGCGTCTGGGTGGAAGGTCAGGTAGGAGATCCATACCGGGTGCGCCTCAAACGCTATGCCACGCCGGTTGCCGGATCCTACACCCCCGCCACCGCGCAGTTCACGCTGCAAGGCACCCCCACCGCCGGCGATCACATCGGACTTGCATGGGCCGGCGAGCAGTACAACTATCAGTTGAACGGAGGCGACACGCTGGAGACCGCGCTCATCAGCCTCGCCGGCGCGATTACGTTCTTCTCCTCCACCGTCGATGCAACCGCCTCCGGAGACACCATCACGCTGACCTACATCGTCGCCGATCAGGGAGCGAACGGAAACCGCATCGGCGTGCATGGCTTCGTCTCCGGCGCGCGAACGGAGATATGGACGCCCCATGGCCGAATGTTCAGCGGTGGAACTTCACCCACGCGCTGGCGGGTCGATCTCGATTTCAGCAACCTGCGAGACGAGTTCGACGACCCTGTCCCTACCACGAACGTCCGCAAAATGCGCTGGACCTACAGCGCCGCATTCCAAACGGGCGCCTATGTCCGTAGCGAATTCCAGGTGAAGGTGACCCAGTGGTCGGTGACCGGTGCGCGACTGGGCTATATGGTGGCTGGGCCCGGCAGCCGCCGCATCGAAGACGACAGCAACGATTTCACCTACACCGGCATCTGGCATGACGGCATGGGCAACTTCTCCGGGGGCACCATCCGCACCACCATCTCCAACGGGGCCTCGGCTTCCTGTGCCTATAACGCCACCACCGGCCACCAGCTTTACCTCGGCACTCGTCTCGCGGCCAATGGCGGGGAAGTGACAGCCGTGGTCGATGCGGGAACACCGAAGGAATTCAACCTTCTGCTGGCGGGTGAGGACGTGCTGGTCCGCCTGTGGATCGCCGATCTCGGACCCGGCACCCATACCGTCACTCTCACTCATACCGGCGCCGACGATACCTATTTCTACTTCGATTTCCTCGAGGTCGCCGTGCCCGCCGGCACGCTGCCGGATTTTCCCTCGCAGCCCAAGCTAACCGCCGCCACCGACTGGGACACCGACCACTCCATCGCGCTCGCCCCGGAGCGCACGCTATGGAACATCAACCATCTCGGCTTCCACGGGCGCATCAATCACTACGTCGGCGCGCTTTGGTTCTATGAGCTCGTGCGCAAGAACCATCAATACGCCAGCACAACCGTCACGTTCGCCGGCGCACCCGTCTTCAACGAAAAGACCATCATCGAGATCGATCGCGACCCGCCGAAAGGCGTCACGAAAATCGAACACGTCAACCTGTTCGGAGAGACTCCCGCGGACGTGGCCAAGGCGTTTGAGCTGTTAATCAACAGCGGTTACACGGCCATCCGCGCCGAAGCGGCCGGCGATGTGCTGACCATCTATTCCCGCTCCATGGGTTTCGATGGGAACGCCATCACCGTCGCGACATCCACCGTGGGAGCCTTCACCGCCACCGCGGCCTCCCCGAAACTCACCGGTGGCGACGACGGCAACTGGTACACCGACCTCAACGCCGTACCCCGGCTGAATCGCGCCGTCAGAGACTGGTGCCGAGCGTTCTTCGTAGGCGCCAAAAACGTCGACCTCGATGTCGTCAGCGCCTTCAGCACCGAATTGCAGCACGGCGACCCATCCCTTGAAGCCGGCATCGCCCAGCGCTACCCCAGCGGCGCCGCCGTCGCACTCAACACACCCGCCATTCAAACGAATTTCTCGCCGATCAGCATGGCCTATTGGCGCGACGTCTACAAGGAAATGGTGGCGGAAATGGATGTGGCCGGCCTGCATCCTTATATGCAGTTCGGCGAAGTGCAATGGTGGTACTTTCCTTACGATGGCTCGGGTCTGCCCTTTCACGACGAGTACACGAAGGCGCAGTTCCAGACCGCCTACGGGTTCCCGATCCGCGCCGTTCCCAACGGCTACGAGGATCCGGCCGCTTACCCCGAAGAGGCGGAGTTTCTATCCACTCTCATCGGCGCCTACACCACGCACATCATGAACTACGTGCGTACCACTTATCCCAACTGCCGCTTCGAAGCGCTCTATCCGCCGGACGTGAACGAAGGAGCCTTCAATCGCCTCATCAATTACCCAAGTGAGTGGAATCCTTCCACCCTCGATTGCCTGAAGACTGAAAGCTTCACCTATACCTACAACCGCGATCTCAACTTATCGCTGGAATCCATGCGGTTCTCGATGTACAAAGGCTTCCCGCGCGAGCAGCGGGCCCACCTGGTCGGCATCAGCGACAAGATTGCGCCCTGGGTGAGAGAGGTGCGTATGGCCTATGCCGAAAACGTCGAATCCATTGTCCTGTTCGCCATCGACCAGTTCTGCCTCATCGGCTATCCCGCGCCGCTGCCCGAAGCAAGCCGCACGGCTCGAGACCAGGGCTAAGGCCGCCCCATGAGTTGCCGCAAGCTGATGCCCACCAGCGCCACCGTCAGTCCGCTCATCACGATCACCGCGCTCCAGGCAACGAAGTTATAGAGCGGTGAGTTCACCCAATCCTTCATCAGCCTCTTCTTGTTGACCAGCGCGACCATGTAGGCCAGCACCAGCGGCAGCACCGCGCCGTTGATGACCTGGCTCAGCAGAATCATCTTGATCAGCGGGAATTCCGGCCACAAAACCACGCCGCCGCCGAAGACGATCAGAAACGTGAACAGTCCGTAAAAAATTGGCGCCTCGCGAAAACTGCGATTGAGCCCGGATTCAAATCCCAGACCTTCGCAGACCGTGTAGGAGGTCGATAGGGGCAGAATCGACGCCGCGAATACCGACGCGTTCAGCAGTCCCGCACCGAACAGCAGGAAGGCATATTCGCCAAATGGCCGCAGCGCCAGCGCCGCGTCCGTGGCATCGGTGATATCGCGCGGCCCGTTGGCCCAGATCGCACCCGCGCACGCCACGATGATGAAGAACGCAATCACCGACATCACCACGCAACCCACAATCACTTCCACACGCGACTCCGCGTAGTCCTTGGCCGATATCCCCTTCTCCACAACCGCCGCCTGCAGAAAGAACTGCATCCACGGAGCCACCGATGTCCCCACCATTCCGATGAGCATCGTCAAATATCCCGGCTCGAACAGCAGCACCGGCTTAACGCTGTAAATCGCCGCTTCCTTCCAATCCGGTTTCACCAGAATGCCGGAAACGATGTAGCACACATAGAGGGAGCAGGCCGCGAGAAATATCTTCTCCACTCGCGCATAGGAGCTTTTCACGATCAGCAGCCACACCAGCGCGGCCGTCACCGGCACCGAGACGTAGCGGCTGACGTGGAACAATTCGAGCGAACTGGCCACGCCCGCGAAGTTCGCCATCACGTTCGTCAGGTTCGCCACCACCAGCAGCGCCATGAGAAAGAACGTGGTGCGCAGCCCGAACTCCTCGCGGATCAGGTCCGATAGCCCTTTGCCCGTCACAGCCCCCATGCGCGAGCACATCTCCTGCGTGACGATCAGCAGAATCGTGATCGGAAACAGCGTCCACAGCGGAAGGTATCCATACTTAGCGCCAGCCTGCGAGTAAGTGAAAATGCCGCCCGCGTCGTTGTCCACCACCGCCGTGATGAAGCCCGGTCCGATGACCGAAAAGAACACCAGCAGATGATGGCGAAGCCGGCGCAGCACGTTCACTTCCTCCACCGCAGAAGAGAAATGATATCGTCGGCCGTAATCACACCCGCCAGCCTTCCGTCGTCTTCCACCACCGGCAGCATCAGCAGGTTGTACTTGTCGAAGATCTCCGCCACCCGGTCTTCGGAATCTTCGACGCCGGCGCGCCGGACTTCGGCCAGGCTCAACGCGCTCAGCGCCACGTCCGAGGCCGCGCCCACCAGCCGGCCCAATGGCACCAGCCCCGCCAGGCGATCATCCGCATCGAGCAGCAGCACGGCGCTGGCGCTGTCCAGGACATAGTCGCGATCGCCGATACTCCGCACCGCATCTCCAACCGTCGCGTTCACCGGAAGCGCCAGGTACTCGGTGTTCATCAGCCCGCCGGCGGTGTTCTCCTCGTACTCCATCAAGTCGCTCAGTTCCGATTTCGGCTCGGTTTCCATTTCTTCCAGAATCCCGGCCGAAGTCTCGCTCTCCAGCTCCTGCAGCGCATCGGCCGCCTCGTCCGGCGACATCTCTTCGATGATCTCCGCCGCCTTGTCCGCCTCCATCGATTCCAGTACGCTGGCCTGCACGTCCGGGTCGAGTTCGGAAATCGTCTCCGCCGCCGACTCGCGGTCAAGCGTCGTCAGCACCGCCTCGCGCCCTTCCGGACCGAGTTCCTCCACGATCTCGGCCAGGTCGGCCGGATGCAGGCCGCGCAAACTCCGCGGCGTGATGTTCAGCCGCAGCCGCCGCATCGGGTCCGGCTCGATGATGTTGCAGTACTCCCATGAAATCGAATGCGGGGCAATCGGCTGCTGCAGCCGCCGGATCCATTGGCGCGGCAAAACGCCTTGAAACAGGCGCCGGAAAACGGAGCGCAGTCCAATGTCCACTTCCATCACGAACAGGCCGTGATAGTTGTTCATCGGCCGGATATCGAAGGTGACGTCGGTCACCCGAACCACCTTGCGGCCGTGGGCGTCGATGATCTGCTGGTCCATCAGATCGCGCGCCAGCCGCAGCATGTATTCATCGGAGTGATACGGCGTGATCTGCTCATCGTTCAACTCGATGCCGTCAAGCGAGATCGATCGGACCTGGTCGTAGCGGATGGTGAACCACGTGTTGCCCGCGCCCACCAGGAAACGGTCCACTCTCACCGGATCCACCAGCGGCACCAGCGCCGCTTCTTTCAGACGGCCGATCGCACGGCCCTTCAGGTCGAAGACCCGCAGGCCGAGCAACTCCGTAAGGTACAAATGGGTGGCCGCCATCGGGGAATTTCGGAGCTCATATGCGGCGCGGATGCGCCCTCTTCAATATGGCGCACCATCGGGCATCGCGCAAGCTGAACTGCTAGCATGAAGATCGGAAAATGACCAGCTCCGTTCCCGACGTTTTGGCGAAGATCGTGGATGAGAAACTGGCCGAAATCGCCGGCCTGGTTCCGCGCCGCGCCGAGCTAGAACAACGTGCCTATGCCATGCGCGAGAGCCATCGCGATTTTCGCGCCGCGATCACCGCTACCAGGCCGGCCATCATCGCCGAATCGAAGAAAGCGTCGCCCAGCAAGGGGCTGCTGAGCGCTTCCTACGACGCCGCCCGCAACGCCCTCGCCTACGAAAGAGGAGGGGCGGCCGCCGTCTCCGTGCTCACCGATGAGCGTTTCTTTCAAGGCAGCCTCGCCGACCTCAAGGCCGCCCGCGCGGCCGTTGGCATTCCAGTTTTGCGCAAGGATTTTACGCTCGACGAGATCCAGGTATATGAAGCCGCGGCTCACGGCGCCGATGCCATTCTGCTGATCGCCGCCATCCTCGACACGCGCCGCCTGCGCCAGCTTCGAGATCTCGCCGCCGCGCTCGGACTGGCGGCGCTGGTGGAAGTGCACGATGAGGCCGAACTCCTGCGCGCCATCGATTCCGGCGCCGACATTATCGGCGTCAATAACCGCGATTTGCGCGACTTCCGCGTCACGCTCGAAACCTCGCTCAGCCTCGCGCCCCGGATGCCCGCCAGGACCGTGCGCGTCAGCGAGAGCGGTATCCATTCCGCGGCCGACCTACGCCTTCTGCTCGGCGCGGGCTACAACGCTTTCCTGGTCGGCGAGCACCTCATGAAGGCCGGCGATCCGCAACAGGCTCTCGAAGCGCTCATGTTACGATGAAGCTTCGCCTGCCTCATGTCCTCGCGAATCATCAAAATCTGCGGCATTACGAATGCCGAAGACGCTGAAGCTGCGATTGCCGCGGGTGCCAATGCGATTGGATTCAATTTCTATCCGCGCAGCAAACGCTACATCGCCCCGGAAGCCGCGGCGCCCATCGCGCGCGGTCTGAACGTCCTGAAGGTTGGCGTATTCGTCAATGAAACCGCGGCGCGCGTCGAAGCCATTCGCGGTCAGGTCGGTCTCGATATCGCGCAACTGCATGGCGACGAATCCGCCGCCGGCTTTCCCGATGGCCGGGTCTGGAAAGCGCTCCGTATCGAAGCCGGCTTTTCGTCCGATACGCTCAAGCCATACTCCGGTGCCGAAGCGTTCCTGCTCGACGGTCCCGCCGGGGCGGAGTTCGGCGGCGCTGGCGTTCCATTCGATTGGAGCCTGGCGCAAGGCCTTACAAGACCTATCATCATCGCCGGCGGACTCGATGCCTCGAACGTCGCCATTGCCCTGCGCCGCTCGCACGCCTGGGGCGTCGATGCCTGCTCGCGTCTGGAATCCGTTCCCGGCCGCAAAGACCATCGCAAAATGATCCAATTCATACAGGCCGCTCTGGCGGCGGAAACAGCGTCATGATTTCTCAACCCGATGCGCTAGGCCACTTCGGCGGCTACGGCGGACGGTTCGTTCCGGAAACGTTGATGTCGCCTCTCGAAGAGATCGAGCAGGCCTATCTGAGGTTCCGCGGCGATCCCGCATTCCAGGCCGAACTCGACGATCTGCTGGCGAACTTCGCCGGCAGGCCCACCCCCTTATTCCACGCCAAACGCCTCAGCGAAAAGCTCGGCGGCGCCAAGCTATACCTGAAGCGGGAAGACCTGCTCCACACCGGCGCGCACAAGATCAACAACTGCCTGGGGCAGATTCTGCTCGCCCGCCGCATGGGCAAGAAGCGTATCATCGCCGAAACCGGAGCGGGCCAGCACGGCGTCGCCACCGCCACCGTTTGCGCTCTGTTCGGCCTCGAATGCGTCGTCTATATGGGCGAGGAAGATATGCGCCGCCAGCGCCTCAACGTCTTCCGCATGCGTCTGCTCGGTGCCGAGGTCGTCGGCGTATCGGCCGGCAGCAAGACTCTCAAAGACGCCATCTCCGAGGCCATGCGCGACTGGGTGACCAACGTTTCCACCACGCACTATCTGCTCGGCTCCGCGCTCGGCGCGCATCCTTATCCGATGATGGTGCGCGATTTTCACCGCGTCATCGGCGTTGAAACCCGCCGCCAGATTCTCGAAGCCGAAGGGCGCCTTCCTCACGCGATCTATGCCTGCGTCGGCGGCGGCAGCAACGCCATCGGCATCTTCCATCCTTTCCTCGAAGATTCCGCCGTACGTCTCATCGGCGTCGAAGCGGGCGGACGCGGTCACAAGCTCGGCGAACATGCGGCCCGGTTCTCCGGCGGCCTGCCGGGCGTCCTGCAGGGAACCTATAGCTATCTGCTGCAGGATGACGACGGCCAGATCGCGCTGACGCACTCGGTTTCCGCCGGTCTCGACTACGCCTCGGTGGGACCCGAGCACGCCTGGCTGCACGATCAGCACCGGGCCGAATATACCTCGGTCACCGATGAACAGGCGCTCGAAGCCGCGCGATTGCTCGCGCGAACCGAAGGCATCATCCCCGCGCTTGAGTCCGCTCACGCCGTCGCCGAGGCCGTTCGTCTCGCACCCAAGACTCCCGGTGAAATCCACGTCGTCAACGTCTCCGGCCGCGGCGATAAAGACATCGACATCTACCGCGACAACTTCCCCGAACTGGATAACGAAGGGTCCGATCATGCCGCGTATTGATTCCCTGTTCGCTCGACTGCGGGAAAAGAAGCGGCCCGCCCTTATCGCCTATATCACCGCGGGCGATCCATCGCCCAGCCGTACCGCATCTCTGGTCGAGGCGCTTGAGCGCGGCGGCGTCGATCTCATCGAGCTCGGCGTTCCCTTCTCCGATCCTGTCGCCGATGGCCCCGTCATCCAGGCCGCTTCGGAGCGCGCGCTGAAAGCCGGCACCAACCTGCGCGGCGTAGTGGAGATCGCCGAGCAGATTCGCGCTCATTCGGAAATTCCGATTCTGCTTTTCACCTACCTCAATCCGGTGCTTCGCTACGGCGCCGAGGCGCTGGCTCACGACGCCGCCAAGGCTGGCATCGATGGCGTGCTGCTCACCGACCTTACGCCCGAGGAAAGCGGATCGATTCTGCCGCCCTTCCGCAAGCACGGGCTCGACACCGTCTTTCTGGCGGCACCCACCAGCACGCCGCGCCGCCTCGATCTGGTGGCCGAAAATTCCTCCGGGTTCATCTACCTGGTTTCCCGCCTCGGGGTCACCGGCGAGCGCGATTCGCTCTCGGATTCCGTCGAACCCCTTGTCAATAGCCTGCGCCAGCGTACGCCGAAGCCGCTCGCCCTGGGCTTTGGCATTTCCAAACCGGAACATGCCGCAAGTGCCGGCCGGTTCGCCGACGGTGTCGTCGTCGGCAGCGCCTTCGTACGCCTGATCGAGCAGAACCAGGATTCAAAGCAGCTCGAAGAGAAACTCGAAGACTATGCGCGCGCGCTTTCTTCGGCCTTGCAAGGAGCCCGCGCGTGACCCAAGAGGAAGGCATGGCCGCGCTCGGCGTTCAGCGCCGGCAAATCGACTCCATCGATGTCGAAATCGTGAAGCTGCTCAACCGCCGCACGCTGGTGGTCGAAGAAATCGGCCGCATTAAGCGCGAATTCGATCTGCCCATCTATGAACCGCGGCGCGAGGACGACGTCTTTCGCAACGTCACCGAAAATAACGGCGGTCCGCTGAGCGCCGAAGGCGTACGCCGCGTCTTTGAGCGCATCATCGACGAGATGCGCAACGTGCAGCGAGACCGGATGCTGGCGCAACAGGCGAAGAAGCCGGAAAAGTAAGAGGTATCGATGTTCGTCATCATGGAGGAAGGCGCCGCGGAAGCGCAGATTGAAGCCGTTATCGGGCGCCTGATCACAGCCGGGTTCAACGTACACCGTTCCACAGGCGCCGTACACACGGTGTTAGGCTGCGTTGGCCCGAAGGAAGAGCTGGATCCGGGCGTGATCGAGTTGATGGCGGGCGTTCGCGAATGCCGCCGCGTCATCACTCCATATAAGCTCGCCGGCCGGAACTTCAACCCCGGCGGAACCACCTTCAGCGTGCGTGGCGTCGAAATCGGCGGGTCCCACGTCGTTTCGATCGGCGGCCCCTGCTCGGTCGAAAGCGAAGCGCAAATCGAACTCGCGGCCTCCCAGGTCGCACAGGCCGGCGCCAAGGGATTGCGTGGCGGCGCCTTCAAACCGCGTTCGTCTCCTTACTCGTTCCAGGGTTTGGGCGAGGACGGCCTGCGCCTTCTGCGCGCCGCCGCCGACCGCCACGGCCTCTTCGCCGTCAGCGAAGTGATGGATCAAACCCAGATTCCGATGATGGAGCGCTACGTCGACGTCTTCCAGGTTGGCGCGCGCAACATGCAGAACTTCAACCTGTTGAAAGAACTCGGCAAGTCTCGATTACCGGTACTTCTGAAACGCGGCATCGCCGCCACCGTGGAAGAGCTGCTGCTTTCGGCCGAGTATCTTCTCTCGGGCGGGAATTACAACGTCATTCTCTGCGAGCGCGGCATCCGGACATTTGAAACTTACACTCGAAATACGATGGACATTTCCGCCATTCCAGTAATTAAAAAGCTCTCCCATTTACCCATCATGGCGGACCCCTCCCACGGCACCGGCCGCCGCGACAACGTCATCCCCATGGCCCGCGCCGCCGTCGCCGCCGGAGCGGATGGCCTCCTCGTCGAAATGCATCCGGATCCGGACAACGCCGTCAGTGACGGGGCCCAATCCCTTCTCCCCGGCCAGTTCACGGACATGATGCGTCAGGTTCGTCTGATCGCCGCCGCGGTCGGACGGACCGCCTAGCCAACATGCGCACGGTCGCCATCGTCGGGGTCGGTCTGATCGGCGGATCCTTCGCCCGTGCCCTCCGGGCCTCGGGTTTTTCCGGCACCATCCTCGGCGTCGGCTCTCCCGCCACTACAGCCAGAGCCATGGAACTCGGCGTCATCGACCGCGGCGCGTCGCTTGAGGATGCCTGCGCCGAAGCCGATCTGATCTATCTTTCCCACACCATCTCCCGCATTCTCGAAGTCATTCCGCGTCTGGCCGCCTTCCTCCGCCCCGGCGCCCTGGTCACCGATGCCGGCAGCACGAAGGTGGAAATCTGCGCGCAGGCGGCCCGCTACCTTCCCCCTGACGCGTTCCTCGGCGGTCATCCCATGGCCGGCAAGGAGACTCGCGGAGTGGACGGCGCCGACGCCACTCTGTTCGCCAACAGAACCTACGTGTTGACGCCATCGGATGAGCCGGAACTGCGGTCCGGATCGCGCCCGGTTCTGGTCGAGTGGCTAAAGCGAATCGGCGCGAAGATCAGCGTGATGAGTGCTGCAGATCACGATCAAACAGTAGCGCTAACCTCTCATTTGCCGCAGATCGCGTCAACCATATTGGCCGCCACTGTCGGCCGCGAGATCCGTTCGGCCGGTCAACTGAAGGTCGCCGGATCGGGCCTCACCGACATGACGCGGCTCGCCCTGAGCGACTACGACATCTGGGGCGATATCCTGGCGACCAACCGGGAAGCGATCGCCGCCGCGCTCGAGTACTATATTGGCAACCTGGAGGGCTTGAAGGCCGCCCTTCAGGACAATCCGAGTACAATACAGTCGATGTTCGATGAAGGTACTACACTTGCTACCCGCATTCGTACACCGTAGTGTGAAAAGAAATACCCCCGAAAAAGGCGCAAAATCCCCCTACAACTCCCGCCGATGAACCATTGTAATACTTTGTGTTTTCTCTTCCTATGCGGTACCATGAGTCATCGAACTATGACACGGGGTCCGTCATGGCGAAGGTCTACCATAGCGATTACAGGGAGCCTTGATGCATCCAACACGCGTTCCATCGTTTGCCGCACTCATGAGGGAACAACTCCTCCCAATGGAGGGAGTTACGCGAATCATGCAGTGCCGCAGATTCACGATTCTATACTCTGCAGGAAACGCCGCCGATAGCGTATTTTTTCTGGAGTCCGGTCTTGTCAAGATCGTGAAGCATGGTCCGGAGAACAAGGAAGTACTACTGAACCTGGTTCGCCCCGGCGAGATTTTCGGCGAGGAGGCCCTGCTGTTGGGCGGGTTCCGCCATTCGACTTCCGAGGTTATTCAGGAAGCTTGCATTTCTATCGTACCAAAGGACATATTTCTTCGCTTCTGCAACGCCAACGTGGACAGCTGGAAGCTGATCGCTGAGCTCATCGCCCGCCGTGAGCAGGACCTGGAACAGAAGGTCGAATTACTTCTCATGCGTGACGTGGAACACCGTATTCTGTTTTACCTGGCTGAGCTGGCCGAAGCCGTCGGCGTCCGTCAGCCGGAAGATCAGGGCGGCTACACCATCCACTTCTCGCAAGGGGAAATCGCCAGCCTGGTGGGCGCCACCCGCGAGACAACGTCCAGCACTTTGAATGCCCTGGCCCGCCGCGGACTGGTGGCCCTGGGACGCCGCCGCCTGGTGGTTTCAAGTCCCACGTCGCTGCGCAGCGCCGCCGAAAGCCCCAAAGCGAAATCGGCGACCACGCCCTAGACTTTCCGTTTTGCTCGAGTTCCGTTAAGCACTGGCGGTTCTGGGCTTGGCCCGGGCCGCCAGATTTTTTTTGAGCCCGGCACACCTGTGCTTCCGGCTCACACCTCCCACCCGGCTTCGCCCCTGCCGATTCAACGGCTTAGCCACTGGCCCTCCAAGTGCATTCCTGAAGGCATGCCCGTAGCGGTGATTGTGCTTCTTCTGCTGGCCGCGGTTCCGGCCTGGAACCGCGAACCCGATCCAAACGTCAACTCGCGTTACACCGTCGAATCGGTCGAGTTTCCGCCCAAGTACCAACGCAAGCTGAGCACGCCGGTGCGGGAGGAGATGGGTAAACTGGTCGGTATCAAGTTCAGCCAGGAAGCGGTGGACCGGATCTCGCGGAAGATCCGCGCCGAGCTGCGCGGCTACCGCGTGGTGCAGAAGATCACCAAGGGCACCAATCCCGAAAGCATCCGGCTGGTCTACGAAGTGCTGCGCGCGCGCCGCGAGCAGGACGTCGTGCTGCCCCGCCTCATCTATCATTCGAAGCAGAATTTTTCTTTCGGCGCCGACGCCAAATTCGGCAATGAGCGGCATGACGTCGCGATCGGCCTCATGACCGACAACGACCGGCTGGTGGAACGTTACTCCGGCGTCCGCGGCGGCTATCATCGCAACTTGGCCGATGGCAGGGTGCGGGCCGGGTTCACCGTGGGCTCCTGGCGGGCGCAATGGAATCCGGCCGTCGAGGCGGCGCTCGCCTCCCAGCCGCACGATACCTACGGCATCTACCGCACTCGTCTTCAGATCGAGCCAGGCGTTCTGGTGGAGCCCGTTCCCGGTCTCACGGTCTCCGCCGGCGTCAGCCTGCAACAATTTCAGACTCAGTTTCCGGCCGCGCGATTTGAGAGCTCGAATGCGCTGGTGACTTCTCTGCGCCTTCAGCGGCGTATCGAGCCTTCAAATCTGGGACGTCACGACGTTGAAGCAGGCTATAACCTGCGCGCGGCCACCACCTCTCTTGGATCCGATCTTTCGTACACGCGCCATGCCTTTGAGGCGCGCTACGGATGGAAGATGGGCGACGACGAGGTCGCCGCCCAGTTCACCGCCGGGTACATCGCCGGCCGCGCGCCGCTGTTTGACCGCTTCATCCTGGGCAATTCCACCACCCTGCGCGGCTACAACAAGTACGATGTGGCGCCGCTCGGCGGCAGCCGCATGGCGCACGGATCGCTCGAGTACCGTCACAAGTGGGTCCGGGTGGTTTACGACACCGGCACCGTTCACGATCGCGCGCAAGGAGGCAAGGTACTGCACTCGCTGGCCGCCGGATTGGCGAAAGGCGCGGGCAAGGACAAACTGTCCCTGCTGGTCGCCTTCCCGCTGAAAAACGGCCGCGCGGAACCGATCTTCATCCTCGGAATGAATTTCTAAATGCGCCGCGCGCTCTACGCCATCGTCGCCGGATCGGCGTTCATTCCCTATGCCCTGATCGGGCAGGAGATGAAGTCCGTCTGGAACGGAACGCATCTCCGCGTCTCGGCGCCGGCACTGCAGATCGTCGCCGGCCGCGCCATGGACCGGCTGCGCGACGGCAACACCGTCGTTTTCGATTTCGCGCTCACCGTCAGCGCGGCCGGCGTCCCCTTGAAGCGCTCCCTCGAACGCTTCGTGTTCAGCTACGATTTATGGGAGGAGCGCTTTTCCGTGGCCCGTCTGGAGCGCGACCGTTCACCCCGCAAGCAATCGTCTCAACTGCCCCGCGCGGCCGCCGAAGCCTGGTGCCTCGACCACCTCGCCGTGGCCACCGAAGGCATCGCGCCGGACCGCAACGTTACAGTACAACTGGAAGTCCGCGCCGAAGATCCGCGCGAACGGCCCGAGCCCGGCGATGCCGGCATCAGCCTGACGGCGCTGGTGGAAATCTTCAGCCGTCAGCCGCGCCCGCAGCAGGCGCGCTGGAACCTGAGGCAGGGGCCGCTGCGTCTCAACGATATTCGGGAACAATGAACCGGCTCCGCAGCAGACTCGTGCTCGCCTTCCTTCTGGCCACGCTGGCGCCGCTTGGCATCTCGCTGTGGATCACTACTTCCTTGCTCGAGCACAGCCTGTCGCTTTCCACCACCACCGAAGTGGAAGAGCTTTCGGTGGCGCTCGAACGTACGGCGCGCGAGTTCTATCAGCAGTCGCGCGATCTGCTGCGCCTGGACGTGGAGGCGGGCCGCGCCCTCCCGCGCAAATTTCTGTTGACCAAGCGCGCCGAATGGCCGCCCGATCTGGTCGTGTTCTGGGAAAGCGGCGAACAGCGGCGGTTCCAACTGGCCTCCTCGATGGACAACCAGTTGCACTACCTGGTGCGTACGCCGGAGGGGGTGGCGCGCTATAGCCGGACGCTGGGGGCGATGCGCATGAGCGAAGTATCCTCGCTGCTGGCCAAGGCCCGCACACGAGTGGAAAAATCCCGCACGCGCGATATCCGCCGCGGCTTCCTAACCACGCTGCTTCTGCTGGCGGCCACCATCGGCGCGCTTTCGATCGCCGTCATCGTCTTTTTCGCGCATCGCATCTCGCGCCCCGTGCAGAAACTCACCGACGCTTTGCAGCGGCTGGCCGCGGGCGATTTCGCGACACGTGTCGAAACCGGCCGCAAGGATGAAATCGGCGCCGCGCTCGAAGCCTTCAACCATATGGCCGGGCAGTTGCAACAAAGCCGGGAACGGCTGGTCATGCTCACCCATCTTTCTTCCTGGCAGGCGCTGGGACGCAAGATGGCCCATGAGGTCAAGAATTCGCTTACGCCCATTCGCCTCACCGTCGAAGAGATGGCCGCCCGGCAGCGGAGAGCGGCGCCCGAGAGCCGCGCCTTCTTCGATCAGGCCGCGCAGATCATCGTCGACGAGGTGAACCGTCTGGAACGGCGCGTGCGCGCCTTCTCCGATCTGGCGGCCGAACCGCCGGTAAACTCCGCCATCCTCGACGTGAATGCGATCTGTGAAGAGCGCGCCGGTTTTCTGCGCGCCGCCCATCCCGGCGTCGTGTATGACCTGCGCCTGGCGGGGGGCCATCCCATCGCGCGCGGCGATGAAGACCTGGTGCGCGCCATTCTCACAAATCTGATGGAAAACGCCGCCGAAGCCGCCGGCGGGGGAGGCGTGGTGCTTTGCCGTACGTCTGCCCTGAACGGCAGCGTTTACCTGGAGGTGCACGATTCGGGCCCAGGCTTGAGCCCGCACGCGCGAGAGACGCTGTTTCAGCCGACCATCTCGTTCAAGAAAACCGGCATGGGCCTGGGCCTTTCCATCGCCCGTAAAAGCGCTCTTCTTTCGGGCGGCGACATTTGCCTGATCGACGGCGAACTGGGCGGCGCGGCCTTCCGCGTGACGCTGCGCGAATCCGAGGAGACATGGGCGCACCACGCATCGTAATCGTTGACGACGAAGAGAATATTGGCCGGTCGCTGCGGCTGATCCTCGAAGGCGAAGGCTTCACAACGGCGGTTTTCCGGTCGGCGGCCGAGTTTGCCGAGGCGCGCGGCGATCTATACCTGCTCGATGTCCGCCTGCCCGACGGCAGCGGCATCGATCTGCTGCGCAAGCTGAAGGCGCAAGGCACCGCGGCCCCGGTGATCATGATTTCCGGTCACGGCACCATCGCCGACGCGGTGGAGGCCGTTCGCATCGGCGCCTTCGATTTTCTTGAAAAGCCGCTGGCGCGGGAACGCGTGCTGATCGCGGTGCGCCGCGCGCTCGAGCGGCGCACGCTCGAACGTGAGAATGAACGCCTGCGCGAAATGGTTGGCGCCGCGCCGCGCATGATCGGCGATTCGCCCGCCTTCCGCGGCGTGCTCGAACAGGCGACACTCGCCGCCCGGTCCGATGCGCGCGTGCTGCTGATCGGCGAATCGGGCACCGGCAAGGAACTGCTCGCCGCGCACATTCACCAGCAGAGCCCGTTCGCCTCCGGTCCGTTCGTCAAGGTCAATTGCGCCGCCATACCCAATGAATTGATCGAAAGCGAACTGTTCGGCCATGAGAAAGGCTCGTTCACCGGCGCCACGGCGGCGCGGCGCGGCAAGTTCGAGCTGGCCGATTCCGGTACGCTGTTCCTTGACGAAGTGGGCGACCTGCATCCGGCTTCGCAGGCGAAGTTGCTACGAGTGCTGCAGGAAGGTGAGTTTCATCGCGTCGGTGGAGAAAAGCCGATACGCGTCAGCGTTCGCGTAGTGGCCGCCACGAACCGCAACCTGGAAGACATGGTGGCCAAAGAGAGGTTCCGCGAGGATCTCTACTACCGCCTTTGCGTCGTTCCCATCCGCGTGCCCGCGCTGCGCGAACGGCCCGGCGACGTGCGCGCCATGGCCGAATACTTCCTCGACGAGTTCTGCCGCCGCAACAATTTCCGCGCCCGTTGTTTCGAAGATCCCGTCCTCGACGCCCTGGCCGATTACCACTGGCCCGGCAACGCGCGGGAGCTGCGCAACACCGTCGAACGTATGGCGATCCTGACACCAGGCGACCGCATTCCGCCTACCGCTCTGCCCGTGGAGCTCCGTCTGGCGCGGGAAACGGGGCCGAAGTCATCTCTGCACGAAGCGCGCGAAGCCGCCGAGCGCGACCACATTCTCCGCGCTCTCGACCAAAGCGACTGGAACGTCTCCGCCGCTTCCCGCGCGCTCGGCATGGAGCGCACCAGCCTTCACAAGAAGATCCGTGCGCTCGGCCTGTCGCGATCCTAGCGGCCCGCGCTCTCCCGCGGCGCCGAGGCGGCGCGCGTTCCACCGACAAGATCGGGGAACTTCGATCGAGCCCGGGCAGGCCGGCGCGGCCTCCAGCGAAGTCAGGAACTCGTGGACCGATGTTAACTCCGCAACGTTGCTCGGCCGAGTTCCTCGATAGCAACATGGACCGGCGCGGCCTCCAGGCGAAGTTCCTCAAGAGCGAGCCTGGACCGGCGCGGCCTCCAGCGAAGTCAGGAACTCGTGGACCGATGGCAGCTCCGCAACGTTGCTCGGCCGAGTTCCTCAAGAGCGAGCATGGACCGGCGCGGCCTCCAGGCGAAGTCAGTAAAATCGTAATCCGACGGTAGCTCCGGCGCGTTGCCCGAGCAGGCCGGCGCGGCCTTCAGGCGACGTTGGGAACTCGTGGGCAGCTCCGGCGCGTTCAAAAGCGTGAGGTCTTCAAATACTCCAGCAGATCCGCCATCTGCTGCACATCGATCTGTTTCTCCAAATCGCCCGGCATCGCCGACAGGTTGGTTACTCTCAGCTCGCGAATCTCCTTGCGCGGAATTACATCCTGCTTCCCTTCCTCGTGGCGCAGGGTGATGGTGGCGGGCGTTTGCGGACCCATCACACCGTCGAGAGTCGCGCCGCCGGTGGTTTCGACGACGAAAGCTTCGAACCCTTGCGAGATCGACTGGCTGGGATTCAGAATATCGGTGAGCAGCGCCTGCTTGGGCTGGCTGCGCATCGTCGCCAGATCGGGGCCCACTTCGGCGCCAACGCCATCCAACTGGTGGCACTTCTTGCAAATCTGTTCGAAGACCTGTTTGCCCCGCGCGGCGTCGGATTTGAGATCGAGCGCCTGCTGATACTTTGCGATCACCTGCGCGCGGTCGCCTGCCGCCGGCTCCAACAAGGGCCGGGCCGCCTCGCGCACCGCCGGATCCTTGTGCATGATGAGATTCCGTTTGTGGCGGAAAGCGAGCGTCCAGGCTTGAATGTCGCCGCCGCGCAGCGCCGCCAGCACCAGCGGCAGACGCGCCGGGTCGCGGTAAATCGCATCGGCGGCTTCCAGGCGAACGGCCGTCGTCATGTTGCGCCAGTTGCGAATCAGGAACTCGCCGGTAGCGGCGCCCGGGATCCGCCCAAGCGCACGGGCCGCCGCCATCTGCACGGCTTCCGGCTCGTGCGGAACCAGAAGACCGCGGAATAGATCCTGACGCGAGGCGGCGCCGGTCACCGCCAGCAGGCTTACCGAATCGGCGCGTAGCGCGGCGCCGGCCGATGGATCGGCCACAATCCGGGCCGCGGCGGCGATGGCCCCTCCAGCGCCTGAAGCATCGAGCCCCACGGTTTCGAGAAGCTGAATGGCGCCGCGCCTCACCGCCGGATCGGGGCTCGCAAATAGCGCCAGCAGTGGACGCTGCGCGACGGCTTTCACCGGGTCCGGCACGCCGGTGCGCAGAGCCTGCGCCATGCCGTTCAACGCCGGCGCCTGCCACCACGACGCACCGGAAACCACTTGCCCGAGCGTGGCCTGAATCTCCGCGGGATTGCGGCGCGCGGCGATGACGGCGGCGGCTTGCTGGAACAGTTCCGCCCGGCCTTTCGAGGCGGTCCACTTCTCACCGGCCGCAACGGAGAACAGCCGCCGCGCTTCGCCCGAACCCGCCGAGAGCGCGGCCACCTGCATCCATCTGTCCTCGATGCCCGCAAACAGCAGCTTGTCGCGCGCCGCTCTGGCCTCGGCCGTGTCATAGAAACCCAAGGTGCAAAGCAGTTGGAACCGCACACGCTCGTCGGGATCGCCGGCCAGCGCCAGCACATCGGGCAGGCGCTTGGGCTCAGCCAACTGGATGGCGATCTCGCGAACGCCCGCCACCGGATCGCGCAGCGCCTTGACGATGGCAGCGTCTTCGAGCTTGCCCAACCCATCGAGCGTCCAAAGCGCGTGCACGCGCGTGGCGGCATTCGGCGAGTCGAGTTGCTTCGCTACCAGCGGCGCCGCATCGGCCAGTTTGCGATCCATCAGCAATCGCTGCGCCGTGCGCCGCCACCAGACGTTGCGATGATTCAGCAGATTCACCAGATCCGGTGTCGACGCCGAGCCAAGCCGCAGCGACTTTACCGGCTCCATCGTGCGGCTTTCAGGCACAATGCGATAGATGCGGCCCATCTCCGAACCGGCATTGAGTTCGGCGGGCTTCACCGAGGCGGCCATCCATTCCGGATGCTCGATCGCCAGGCGGTAATAGTCGAGCATGTAAATGGCGCCGTCCGGGCCCGTGTAGAAGTTCACCGGGCGGAACCAAGGGTCCGCCGAGGCGATGAATTCAGCGCCTTCTTGGGTTCGTTTCGCCAAAAACGTAGCGCCCGATGGAACGATGCGATCGCGGTGCACCAGGTTGTGGGCGGGCTCGGCCACCAGGGCCGACTGGCGGAAGGTTTCCGGAAACGAACCGCCCAGGTAATAGAGGATGCCGCAAGCCGAGGTAAATTCACCGACGTTGGTGAGCATCTCCACGCGCTGGCGCGCCACCAGTGGAAAGACCTTGGCGGGCATTCCATGATCGGAGATGTTCTGGACGGAAGTGGCCAGCGGAAGGTCGGGATTGCGCTTCAGGTAGCGGGCCGCGATCACTTCGTGCCGGGAGTGGAACGTGTTGTTGAGCACGAACTGATGGCCATATTCATCGAAGGCCTGGCCGAATTGCGACGGGCCGGAAAGCGCCTCCAGCCGGCCGGTGTCCGGTTGGAGGCGAACGTTGCGGCCGCGGTCGCTCAACACACTCGCGGGCTTGTCGGCAAAGCGCACCCCGCTGCCGCGATCGCCGAACTTATCGGCGAAGATGATCGCCGTAGTCGGGCTTTCATGCGCGATATAAATCCAGTTGTCGAGCCCGTAAACAGGGCTGTTGACGGTGTGCTGCGGATTGGTAAAAGGGAATCCGGTGAGCACGGGCCGGCGCACGTCGGCACGCCCGTCTCCGTCCGTGTCTTCGAGATAAAGCAGGTCGGGCGCATCGGTGACCAGCACGCCCTTCTTCCAGCGCATGATGCCCGTAGGCAGCACCAGTTGATCGGCGAACAGCGTGGATTTGTCGGGAACGCCGTCGCCGTTGGTGTCTTCGAGCACCTTGATGCGGCCCACCTTGTCGATGTTGAGGGGATACCCGCGATTCTCCACCACCCACCAGCGCCCGTCTTCATCGATGTCCATCGCCACCGGTGAGACGATGGCGGGTTCGGAGATGACAGCCTCCACTCGGAAGCCGGGTTCGACCTTCATCAACTTCAGCGATTCCTGCGGGGAGTACGGCGGGCCGGAAGCGGTCCGGCGGCAGGAAGGGCCGATCAGCGCAAGCAGAAGAATAAAAATCCACACAGCGCTGAGAAGTTTACCAAAGGTCTAACTGCGCGCGGCGAGAACGAAGGCTCCGGTCATGGCGGTCAGCATCAGCATGGCGAAGGCCGCCAGCAGCGTGGACGTTCTTACCGGCGGTCCCGTTGACAGCAGGGTGGCGCCGATGTCGATCCGCGGCGGCGTTGTGATGAGGCTCGCCTCCACGGTACCGATCGCGGGCGCGGCCGTCGCGGTCCAGGTGACGGGTTCGGAGGTTACCTGAACTTCCCCGGAGAGGATCTGCGGCGGCGGAGCGTACGAGTCGGAAAGCGAAGTGCTGCCGAAGGAGGAGAGCGCGGCCATCACGAACAGAACGGCGAGTTTCGTCACGAACCCAGACTAGGGTTTGGGCCGCATCTACCCCCACGGAACAGCAGGGGGATGAGTACCGGTATTTACTTAGAACCAAGGAGCAGTTGCTCGGCGTAAAGCGCTCCGGCCGGGGTGTCCTCATGCTTGAAAAAGACATAGACGTCTTTGCCGGCGGCCAACAGGGTACGCGTCTTTTCGCGAATCGCGGCGAGGCTGTCCGGCCCATACTCGGACTTGCGCAGGCGGCAATAGACGAAGGGGCCGGTGATCACTTCGGGCACGGCGAACTCGTCCGATTCGGCCAGGCAGAGCGAAGCGCCCCGTTGTTCGAGCAGGCGGTAGACCGGATCGATCCACCACGACGGGTGGCGGAACTCGAAGGCGCAGCGCAGCTCGGGCGGGACGGTTTCCAGAAAGGCGGGGAGCAGGTTTTCGTCGTACTTCAGGTTCGGCGGAAGCTGGAATAGTACCGGTCCCAGGCGCGACACAACTCGAAGCGGATCAATCGCTTTGAAGAAAATTTCGTTGAATTCGGAAGTCTTCAAGCGTTGGATGTGGGTCAGCCGCTGATGAGCCTTTAGTACGAAGACAAACGAGCCTGGAGTAGCCTGGACCCAGTTCTCAAAGGTGGATGACGACGGCAGCCGGCGGAACGTATAGTTGATCTCGACGGCGTTGAGCCGTGTGGCGTAGTGCGCCAGAAATTGTTTGGAAGGAAGTTTGGCGGGGTAAAAATCGGGCTTCCAGGAGTCATAGGCGAATCCGGAAGTGCCGGCATAGAGCGTGGCCATCTTTACAGCATGGCACCGGGCGGCGCGGCTTTGCGTGGCAGCCGGGAAGTTAAGAGAATAGGACTAGAGTGGTACAACAAATTGCGACAGGTCGTATGAGGGTGACCGGCTGGCTCTGGCGCTACGGTTGGGTGGCGGGAGCCGCCGCTGCGCTCGTTGCCGCGATCCTCTACCTGTCTCATCCCAAGGAGAACCCTTCGGCGGCGGACAGCTACACGAAGCTGGGAACGCCGCATTTGACCACGCTCAGCGCCATGCCGGGATCGGAAATGAGTCCGGCGCTTTCGCCCGACGGGTCGCGGGTGGCCTATGCCTGGAATGGCATGGCGCGGGGCACTTTCGACATCTACGTCAAGATGATCGGCAGCGCGGCCGCGCCGGTTCGCATTTCCACCGATGAACTCGACGATCTGTGGCCCGCCTGGTCGCCCGACGGCCGCCAGTTGGCTTACGTGCGCGACGGGGCGATTTACGTCAACAGCGTCAATGGCGGGGAAGAGCGCAAGGTGACGGAAGCGGCGGCGGGAAGCATCGCCTGGACGGCGGACGGGAAATGGATCGCCGCGGCATCCGGCAAAACGGGCATCATGCTGGCCCGTGTGAAGGACGGCGGCAAGCGCTGGCTGCTCTACACGGGCAAGCCGAACTCGGGCGATCCGTTCTTTGCGCTTTCGCGCGACGGACGAAAGATGATCTTCGCTCGGTATCCGCGTGAGGACGGCGCCGATTTGTACTATTCAGCCGACCTGCAGGATGCCACGCGCCCCCCGCGCCGCTTAACCACGCATGAGCGCGGCATCTTCGGGCTGGCCTGGGCCGAGGATCAATCCAGCCTGTTCTATGCCGCCGGGCGCGATGCCTTCTCCGCGCGGCTGCAGCGGTTGGCCTTCGATACGCTGGGCAACGCGAAGGTGGAGGAGATCGCCGCGGCGGGCGCCCATGTGGCCGAGCCATCGGTACAGTCCGAGGGGCCGGCGACCCGTGTCGCCTACACGCGCATTCGCGTCGATTCCAACCTTTGGTATTGGAAGACGGGCCAGGAACCGCGCCGGCTCTTGACATGGAATTCCGAAGAGAGCGCGCCGCAGTTGTCGCCCGACGCGGGCCGCGTCGCTTTTGTTTCCGACAAATCGGGGAATGAGGAAGTGTGGGTGTGCCGCGTGGATGGCGGCGACGCACGGGCCATCACGAACTTCGGCGGCGCGCGGATCACGGCGGTTCGCTGGTCGCCCGACGGGAAGCAATTGGCACTGGCCGCCGAACGCGACGGCAACAAGGATATCTACACGGCCGGCTTCGATGGACTTGCCGCGGAGCGGCTCACCACCAATCCGGAAGAGGAATCCAGGCCCAGTTGGTCGGCCGACGCCAGGCGCATCTACTTTTCGTCGAACCGCTCCGGCCGCCACGAGATCTGGCGCATCCCCGCCACCGGCGGGACGGCGGAGAAGATCACCGACGACGGCGGCTATGAGGCCATCGAATCGGGCGACGCGAAGTTCCTCTATTTCACCCGGGCGAATCGTCCGGGCCTGTGGCGGCTGCCGGCCGGCGGCAAAGATCCGCAGCGCGTGCTGTACCTGGTGGAGCCCGGATACTGGGGCGTTTCAGATCGCGGCGTATCGTATGCCGATCTGCCGCGGCTCGACGATCTGCCCCTGCGGGAGCGCCTGCTCGAATGGGCGCCCTGGGGCGAAGAACCATCGACCTCGGTCATGTTCTACGACTTCGCCACGCGCGGCGTGAAGAAGCAGCGGGACATCGATGCGCCGGTGCTTCGCTCCCGGCCGGGGCTTTCGGTCAGCCGCGACGGCACCACGCTGGTCTGGGCACAGGTGGACTCGGCGGAAACCGACCTGATGATGGTGGAGCTGCACACGCCCTGAGCGATCATTAATTGAATTTAATATAACCGCCCTCCCTTCCGTCTCCCATTTCCAAGCGAACGGCCTCACAGGCTGATTCGGTGAAAAGGAGACCAAAGTATGAAGTTCATGCGAATGGGGTTGGCGGTGACGCTTGCCCTATTGGTGATGTCGACCAGCCAGAGTGCCGCAGCGGCCGACTTCTGCTGGAAAGCGAGTTATGGACGCGGTGTCGGGACAATTCCCGGCGACTGTACATTCGATCAGCAAAAGCAAGGGCTGCTCTGTTACCCGAAGTGCCAGGCCGGCTACACGGGTTTCGTCGCCTCCTGCTTCCAGAACTGCCCGGCCGGGTACACCGAGTCGGGCGCGGTTTGTACGAAGGGCGCGGCGTATGGACGCGGCGTTGGCTATGGATGGCAGATTCAGGATGGTTTCAGCAATAACGGAATGCTGAGCCGTTGCCAGTCGTCGGAAGGACGCCCATGCGAGATGTGGGGCGCCATCGCCTATCCGACCTGCAAAACGGGCTTCTCCCCGGTCGGCGCCAACATTTGCAGCCCGACCTGCCCGTCGGGCATGACCGACATGGGCGTTTCGTGTGCCAAACAAAGCTACATCCGGCAAACCATCCTGCCGCAGTGCCCGGCGGGCCAGGTCTACGATGCCGGCCTTTGCTATCAGCCCTGCAAGGGCAACTACAAGGGAGTGGGCCCGGTATGCTGGGGCGGCTGCCCTCCCGGAAACTCGTTTGAATGCGGCGGCGGCTGCGCGAAGGATCAGACGACTTGCGCTGCCATGACGTCGGAGATGGTGATCTCGACGATCAATATGGCCATCACGTGGGCCAGCTTCGCGCTGCCTGGCGTGGGCGGCGTAGTAACGGCGGCATGGAAGGAAGGCGCGAAGGCGGCGTTCATGGCGGCGGGCAAAGCGGCTCTGGCGACCGGCGGCACGTTCCTCACCAAGCAGGCCATCACGCAGTCGGTGAAGGAAGCGTCCAACAAGTCTGGTGTCCCGATCCGCGATGCCACCGTCAACACTTGGGGCGACGTATTCGAAACCATGCAGAAGGCGGGCGCCGGTACGCCGGCGGACGTGGCAAGGGCGAACGCGGTGTTCGACGCGATTCCGATCGAGACGCTGGATATCACCGGCGTTTCCGGTGTGGTGCGCGCCTATACGCATCCGGTTTGCCCGGCGCCGTAGGAATGGCCGATTGGGGGGAGGGCGTTGAACGCTCTCCCCCTTCCTTTTGTGGCGTCCGAGCCTCCGAACGGCCGCGTTCCGGACGCCACGCGAGGGGCCCCGACAGGCGCGAGAGCCTGGAGGGTGAAAGCATGTATGTATACTAGGCGTATGCCGCGCATGCAGGTCTACCTGCCGACGGATCTCTACGAAATAGTGAAGCAGCGCCGGCTCCCCGCATCCGAGCTTCTCCAGGCAGCGGTACGCGCCGAAGTGCGCCGCCGGAAACTGCAGTCCGCCAGCCGGCGTTACACAGCCGAACTTGCGGCAGAGGTCGGCCAGCCCGCCGATCGGGAGCGCGCCCGCGCTGCCGCCGTGGCACAACGAATCGCCGGCCGCACGGATAGAAAGGCGGGCTAGTTCTTTGTGTTGATCCTGGATTCAGGGGCGGTCAGCCAACTGGCAGAGCGCTCCCGCCGCGCGCTGGCCCTGATAGTAGCCCTGCGCGAAGAGGGCCTATGGCCTCCGACAGTACCTGCGGTGGTTCTCGTGGAGTGCTTGCAGGGGCACGCCGGGCGCGACGCGAACGAGAACCGGTTCCTCAAGACCTGTGACATCGCCGATGCGGTCCCGGAGTCTCTCGCGCGGCGAGCGGCCCTTTTGCGGCGGCTGGCCCGTCGTGGGTCGGCGGTCGATGCGCTGGCCGTGGCTTTCGCGGAACCTGGAGGGACCGTACTCACATCCGATCCGGACGACCTGGAGGCGCTGGCGGCCCACGCCGCCGGCGTGCGGATCGAGCGCATCTAAGTCTTCCTCATCGCTCGGCCCAGTAACGTGTGCGCGACTGCACGGTGATCGTCTTTCGCTTTGCCACCAGTTGCAGCCGCCGGAATCCTGTGAAGCGGACCGGATCGTCGGACACGAATCCGATGCTGTACTGATGGCGCAGCTCGGATTCGATCCGGTCGAAGGTTTGCGTGATATTCAGTTTCTTCGAAACCTCGAAATAGCTGCCGCCGGTTTCGCGCGCCATTCGCTGCAAAACCTTGCGCCCGTCGCGTCCACCGGTGGGAAAGGCGGGGTCGGTGAAATAGATGGCGTAGACCAGGGTTTCGGCGCGGTGCGCGGCGTCGATGGCGTCGTCAAGCGACGCCTGGCTGCCCACGTCGATTCCATCGGTCATCAGAACGATCGCCTTGCGGCCGCGCGGGCGTGTCAGTTCTTCGGTGCACGTTTTGACTATCGCATCGTAGAGCAGCGTGCCGCGGGTGGTGGGCAGGCTGCGCTGCTCGCGCGTGGGAGTCGCCACCAGCGACAGAGCGTCGTCGAGATTCTTGCGGGAACCGGTGAGCCCCTGCAGCAGGAAGACGCCCAGATCGAACTGAAGCACCAGCACCTGGTCGGAGCGTTCGCGTAACACACGGTCGAGGAAGCGGAAACAGGCGCCGCGTTCGGCATCGAGCACGCGCTCCTGGCTGAGGCTGGTGTCGATCATCAACGCCAGGATGAGCGGCAGATCGGACTCCTGGGAGAAGTAGCCGATCTGCTGCGGATGGCCGTTCTCCAGCAGCTCGAAGTCTTCCTTGGTCAGATCGGAAACGAAAGCGCCGTTGGCGTCGCGCGCGGTGGCGAACAGATTCACCACCTTCACCTCGCTGCGGAAAGTGGGCTGGAAGAGAGCCGCGAGGAAAGCGCGCCGGCCGGCCGTTGCCGAGTTCATTCGGACCGTCCACTTGCTAAAGACAGAATCAGCAGCGCCAGCACGGCACCGAGCACCGCCGACGCTTCTCTCCCCATGCCGGCCGCGATCCCCACGGCGGCCGTCAACCACAGACCGGCGGCCGTGGTCAGACCCTTGACCTGCTGGTCGCCATCTTGCTTGAGAATGGCGCCCGCGCCCAGAAAACCGATGCCGCTCACGATCCCCTGCATCACCCTGCTCAACTCCTCCGGGGACAATCCCGACTGCTGCGGGATGGCAATGAAGAGCGCGGCCCCCAGAGCCACCATCATGTGGGTGCGCAGGCCCGCCGCCTTACCGGACCGTTGCCGCTCGAACCCCAGCATGCCGCCAAGCACCGCCGCCAGAATCAGACGTACGGCCAGGCGAAGAAACTGGCTGACGCCGGGCAGGTCCGAGAAGTCCTCGATCACCCCTTGCCACCAGGCGCCCGTCATCGGCCGGCCTCCCGCGGATGTCGCATCATAAGCAGGTTCGCAAATTGCAAGAGCGCTGTGCTTGGGAAATCGTTTCAGGGCACCGGAATCTGTGATAGAACATCAGTGGAGTCCACCCATGCATCCCATTTTGCCGCCCGCCCGTTCCCGCCGCCAGTTGCTGCGGCAGATGGGCGGCGGGTTTGGCGCCACCGCCCTTCAGTGGATGCTGCAGGCGGCGGCGGTGCGGAGCAATCCCGCCCTGACGCCGAAGCCCGCTCATTTCCCGGCCAAGGCCAAGGCGTGCATTTTTCTTTTCATGTATGGCGGGCCCAGCCAGGTGGATACGTTCGATCCGAAGCCGGAACTCGCCAAGCGGCACGGCCAGCCGATTCCCAACCTGGACAACGATCCGCTGTTGAAAGTGCGCAAGCCGGGGTCGCTGCTCGGCTCGACGCGCCAGTTCACGCGTTATGGGCAATCGGGTATCGAAGTCTCCGATCTCTATCCCAACGTGGGGCGCATGGTGGACGACGTGGCGATCATCCGCGGCACTTGGGCCGATAGCTTCGCGCACGGCTCGGGCCTGCTGCAGATGAATACCGGATTCATTCGCCAGGGCTTTCCGAGCGTCGGCTCCTGGGTGACCTATGGATTGGGCAGCGAGAATCAGAATCTGCCGGCGTACATCGTACTTCTGGACCATCGCGGCGGACCGATCTCCGGCCCGCCCAACTGGTCGGCCGGGTTTATGCCGGCGACGTTTCAGGGAACGCAGTTGCGCACGTCGGGCGATCCGGTGCTGTTCCTGCAGCCGCAACCGGGGACGACGCGCGAGCAGCAGCGGAGGCAGCTCGATCTGCTGGGCCGGATGGCGGAATTGAGTCCCGCCGCGGGACCGGAGAACCAGGAACTCGAGGCGCGCATCGCCAGCTATGAACTGGCGTATCGCATGCAGACGGCCGCGCCCGAGGTGGTTGCACTCGATCGGGAGACGGCGGCCACGCGGCAGGCCTATGGTCTCGACGACCCGCGGACGCAGCGCTTCGGGACCAAGTGCCTGATCGCGCGGCGGCTGGTGGAACGTGGAGTCCGCTTCGTGCAGCTCTATTCGGGCGGCGGCCATGGCGACGACAATTGGGACGCGCATGGCGACGTGGACAAGAACCATGCCAAGCATGCCGGAGAGACCGACGGTCCGATCGCGGCGCTGCTCCAGGATTTGAAGCAGCGGGGCATGCTCGACAGCACCCTGGTGGTTTGGGCGGGTGAGTTTGGACGCACGCCCACCAGCCAGAACACGAAGGGGCGCGATCACAGTCCACGCGGTTTCAGCACGTGGATGGCGGGCGGCGGCGTGAAGGGCGGGCAGGTGGTGGGCGCCACCGATGAGTTCGGCTACGCGGCGGTGGAAAACAAGGTCCACGTACACGATCTGCACGCAACGATGCTGCACCTGATGGGTCTCGATCACACACGGCTGACGTTTTTTCACGGGGGCCGGAATATGCGGCTTACCGACGTGCATGGGAATCTGGTGAGGCAGTTGCTCGCGTAACATGGAACCCCGGATCACAGGCGCATCTATGCTCTTACCAATCTTGCTCGCGGCGATCGCTACCCTGCCGTCGGCGGCGCAAACCACCAAACGCCCCGGCCTTTCCACCACGGCGATGACGCCCGACCCGGCCATGCCGCGGCCGATCGACGCGCGCGACTCCGTGTTTCTCGAAGAGCTGACGTGGCTCGAAGTGCGCGATGCCATCCGGGCGGGCAAGACTTCCATCATCGTCGCCACGGGCGGAGTGGAACAGAACGGGCCCTACCTGGTGACGGGCAAACATAACTACGTGCTGCGTGGAACCACCGAAGCCATTGCACGCAAGCTCGGCAATACGCTGGTGGCGCCGGTAGTTCCGTTCGTGCCCGAAGGCGACATCGAACCTCCCTCAAGTCATATGAAGTATCCGGGCACAATCAGCCTGCGCGCGGCGACGTTTCAGGCCCTGCTGACCGATATCGCCGAGAGCCTGGAAGCGCACGGCTTCCGCGAAGTAATTTTCATTGGCGACAGCGGCGGCAATCAGGCGGGCATGAAGGAAACCGCGGCCCGGCTGAATGCCAAGTGGGGGACGAAGGCGCGCGCGCTTTTCATTCCCGAATACTACGATTTCTACAATAGCGGCGCGCTATCGAAGTGGCTGGAATCGCAGGGCGTGCATGAGAAGGACGAGGGCCATCACGACAACGTCGCCATCACGGCGATGATGCTGACCGTGGATCCGGAGTCGGTCCGCATGCGCGAACGGCGGGCCAAGGGCAGGTTTTCGATCAATGGCGTAGCGCTCGATCCGGCGGAAAAGACGATCGCGTTGGGGAAGAAGGCGGTGGCCTATCGCGCCGAGGTGACCGTGGCGGCGATTCAAAAAGCGCGGGCCGGACGCAAGTAGGCTACTTCTTGCTCCACACCGTGCGGTCGAGACTCGGGAACCGGATGTTGCAGTTGCCCGGATCGATGCCGTCCACCCTGGCCACACCCCGTTGATCGGTGGTTCCGGTGACCAGGCGGCCGTCCGGCAGGCGAATTTCGTAGTCCTGCCCGGCAATCGGATTCCCTTCCTTATCCTGCATGAGAATCTCGACCCAGTGGGTCTTGTCGGGATTGACAACCGTTGGCCGCTTGCCTTGAGCGGCGCAATCCTGAACGCTGCCGCCGGCGGCGTCGTATCCGAAAGAGCTATCGGCATCCTGGCCGGCGGCGTTCAATTGTGAGTTCAAGGCGGTTACTCCTTTACGGGTTGGCGCAGCGCTTCGTCGAACAGGCGCTCCACACGGGCGGTGGAAGTTTTGTAGATCCCGTCCCTGAGGATCTTCGCGGCCCAGGGAGTCTGGTCGAAGCCCGGTCCGTGAACGACGCGGACATCGATGAACTTGCAGACGTCGCGTTCGGCGGCAATGCCGTAGCCCGCGGCGCTCTTTTTTCCCTGCCGGATGAATTCGGCGAGTTGATCGTCGGACTGCCGGCCGCATTTATCGGGAAAGCACTTGCGGAGGTGGACGGCCATCCGGCTTTCAAACTGGCCGTTGGATTTCGCGTTAAAGGCTTCGGCCTGCTGTGCACGGATCTTCATGGCGTCATTCGTTGGAAAGCATATCGGCCTGACCGGCCGCATGTTTGTCGATGAAGGCGCGATCTTCCGAAGAAAGAGTGTGTCCGAAGAACCCGGCGCCGCGGAGGCAGCGCACGCGCAGCGATGGGCGATTCTCCGGCAGGACACCGGGCATCCGGTCGAGATTGCGGGCGGTATCGAGAAAAATTTGCGCGACCTCGGTCCGCAGCGCCGCGTCGTCCCGGCGCGCGATCTGCTGCGGCGGAGCGGGCGCCCACGTCTCGCGGCGCAGACGCGAGACGGCCCACGGCGTCAGGTATTCGAGATAGCCGTAGTCGAGCGTGAGGTACATCTTGAGCTCTTCGAGAATGCGCTTGCCGCGGTCGCCGATGGCCAGCACCTGCGTCTTGATCCCGTTGGCGGCTTGAACGCGCGGCACACGCAGGGAGAGCAGTTCCCCCAGCCGGGTGCTTTCGGGCCCGGCGGCACTGGCGCGCACGGCGTTGATGCGGGCCGCCAGTTCGGCGGTCGCGTTGCCGGGGCCCAGCCGGTCGCAAAGCTCGACCATTTCGGCCAGTTCAGCGGAGCTTTTAGCTTCGGCGATCAGGCCGCCGGCGAGAGACGCGGCTTTCTGCGCCTCGGCCGCCAATCCGTGCGCGGCAACCGTCCGCACAAGAACGGCACGGGCGGCGACGGCGGGAACCGAAGGGACCAGGGCGATCAGGTGCGGGCAAACTTCGTGCAGGTCGTAAAAGGCGACCACTTTTTCCACGCGCACCAGACTGGGGAACGGCGTATCGCGATTGATTCTCTCGGCCACAAAGCGGGCCACGGTGTCGTGGCCGAGTCCTTTGGGAATGTCCAGTCCGTTGAAGGGGTTGGGATGGAGGATGAAGGATTCCAGTTGCTCGATCTGAGTCGCGAGATTCATGTTGCTCCTCCGGGTCTGCTTTTTGCGGTTCGGCGGGAACTGGGCGAAGGCGATTCCCGCGACCGCGAGAAGGCACAGCGCCCTGGCGCTAGAACGCATCGAGCAGCCCTCCTCCTCTCTGATGAACCAGATCCAGTTGCCGTTTCGCGCCGGCATTGCGGCCGTCGAAATTCTTGAGCCGCTCTTTGATCCGCTTGGTGGCGTTTTCGGCGATGGCGGCGGAGGTGCCGCCGTCGGCCATCAATTCCTGGCGGAAGCGGCCGGTGACGGCGTGAATGACATCCATCAGCACATGGCCCATCTCGTGCGGCAGCGAGGCGGGATTCCCATCGCCGGCGTTGATGGCGCGCTGGCTGATGAACACCGAGAAGCGCACGGGCTCAATCGCGGCCCGCGGCGCTGAAAGACTGATGCCGTGAAGCATCGCCTGTCCACGATCGCCGAGACCCGCGGGGTCGGGATCCGTGAAGCGCTGGATGACGAACACGTCGATGCGGTCCTCGCCGGTGTCGTAGTTCTTCATGATCGTACGCTGTTCGATCGAGCCGATCAGGAAGTCGTTGCTGAAGCCCGGGAGCAGGGTCGGGTCCGGCCTGCCGACGGCCAGCGACTGGCGCGGATCGCCGGAGACTTCCCGGTCGATGGTGACCAGCGCGCCGCCTGGCGCCGTGATCAGAACGTCGGCGCTGCGATTGCCCACCGGGTCGTTGAAACCGGCGGGGTTGATCGTCACCGCCGCCGTAAAGGGCGCATTCACGCGCTGCGCGATGGCGGCGGCGGTGACGGCCGGAGTGTCCCCGGCCACGGTAAGGATCGCGATGTCTTGGCTCGGATGGCCGGGCGCGTTGATGCGGAACGACATCTGCCCGCCGCCGGTCGCGGTGAGACCGCCCGGATCTCCAATAGCCACCAGATTGTTTTGCGGATCGACGATGCGCGTGGCCTGGATCAGGCGCGGAGCGAGCCCGGCCTGTGCCCACATGCGGCGAACCCAGCGCTTCACGCGGCGATCGGCGTCGGCGATGGGGACGATCGGATTGCCGCCGCCCGCGGTCGCATTCAGAATATGAACGGCGATGTTCAGGAAGTTCCGCGGCTTGGTTTCCGCCACCGAGTTGGTGGGGCCGGTGATCCGCGATGGCCGTTGCGCATCGGTAAGGCCCACCGGAATGGTTCGGGAAACCTCGCACAGCGCGGCCGGACATCGCTGCAACACGTAGGTGGCGCGCACCGCCTGCTCCAGAATCTCAACCGTATCGTCACCCTGATCGGTCATATCGGTGACCAGCAGGGTCTGATTGGGAAGGGCGGCCTTATCGGTCTCGTCGGTGACCAGGCGCAGATAGCGGGAGCGGAAAGCCACGCCGCTCGACACGATATCGCATTGGAGGTTTTCGGCGCCGGCGGCGGGTAGCGAACGCCGCGCCCGTTCGGCGCCTGGAAACGGATCGTGACCGAAGGTGCCATCGGGGCGAAGAACGCGGCGAAGGGCTTCGAGCTTCACCGTGGTGAGAGGCGACCCGGCTTGCGGGTCCACAACTTCCACCTTGAACGTATCGGGGTCGGCGTGGCCAGGATCCTGAAACCCGAATGTGGCGGGGAGAGTGGTGTCGTCCTCCAGGCCGCCGCGAGTGGTCTGGTGGTTGGAAATATGCAGGATGGTGGTTTCGGCGTCCTGCAGGTAGGGGATGTTAGGCGATCCGTGAACGAGGCGGATACTCACCGGAGGAGCGGTCTGGAGCACGAAAACGTGGCGCTGATCGGTGGGATCGTCGGATCCGCCGGGGTCGAGGTCGGGGATCGTGACCAGATCGGTAGGCAGCAAAGGGCGGTTGAGAAGGCCGGCGTTGGCGGCCAGCGCGCGCAGGGGCGTGCAGTTCAGGAACCCCGCGCCCATCGCGATCGTACAGAGACAGTCGCCCTCTTGCGGGTTTACCTGAGTGGGCAATGATCGCGTCCTCCCGTCATCTGCCTCGAATTGTACCCCGGTTCAGCGTGCCGCCGGGCTGGAGATGGGGAGCGGTTTGACGATAGACTGGAAGTATGCAGCTCACCGCCGTATTCAAGAAGGTTTCCACTGGGTACATCGCCTTCGTCGAAGAGCTGCCCGGAGCCAACACGCAAGGCGAAACGATCGAAGAAGCCCGCCACAATCTGCGAGAGGCCGTTGCCATGGTTTTGGAAGCAAACCGGACGCTCGCCGAAGAGACACTAGTCGAGAGCGACGTTATTCGTGAGCCCTTCTTGTTGCCGGCTTAGGTTCGGCTTGGGCGTGGGATCCGCAGATCGCTACAAATCTTTCGAGCCAGGTGTTCATCAATTTCACGGTGACGTGGAACGGTCGAGACCTTGGCTTCTTGCCGGTTTACGTAGACGCTATGGTTTCCGCCTTCCCGTAACAACGCACAACCACAGCGTTCCAAATGCCGGACCAAGTCGACTCGCTTCATTGCTGCTCGGCTCCAACACGGTGTCCCACATGCTTTGCTGGTAGAACGACTTCGAACATTTTTTCCGTTGGGTTCCAAATTGCTGCAAGGGTCTCACGCCGGGTGGAGTTCCAGCCAATGTGATCAAAGAACGTCTTCGCTCGCGCCGTTGCGGTGTACTTTATAATTGTCACAGCAAACGCGTTCTTATCGGACTTCGTTACAGCCTTCACCGCCATCTTGCTGATTTCCTTGTCCCAGAGAAGCAGAACGTGCTTCGCGCCAAGCCCCAAAAGAATCCGGCTAGCCGCCGCGTTCAGAAAGAGACGACCATCCGGAGCGATTGCCAATGTAGGACAGCTGCCGACCTGTCCGCTCTCCCCGCCTTCCGGCACGAATCGCGCTGTATTTCACTTTCTCTCCGAGCCGGAAGATCGAACCAAGTCCGTTGCGCAAGCTCGCCGAAGTGTCCGCCCTGGCATCGCCGCCAATTGTGCCCTGATGCACATAGACTTCGGCAACGCTTTCATACTGCTTGTGCTTGGTTAAGTGAGGGGACCGCCAAACCAGGAGATGGCCAGGAAGGTTGTAACTTCTTCTATTTCAGCCTCGCGCGATGCGGCGTAATTCGGCCAGCATATCGCCTGGCTGGCCCAGGCTGAAATAGAGGCCGCGATAGATCTCGAACAGCCGCTGGCAGACGGCGGCTTCGCGCGGATCGGGCTCGAACACTTTGTATTTCGGGCACAGCCGGTCCTGCGCCGCCTCCACCGACGGGAATGCGCCGGCGGCGAGGAACGCAAAGATCGCCGAGCCAAGGCTTGTGACATCGGTTTCCGGCACCAGCACCGGCTTGTTCAGCACGTTGGCATAGACGCGATTGAGCGCGGCGTTGCGCTGTGGGATACCGCCGCCGTTGACAACGCGATGAACGGGTGTGCCGTATTCCTGCATCCGCTCGAGGATGATCCGCGTGTGGAAGGCGGTGCCCTCGATGGCCGCAAACAACTCATCGGCGGCGGTGCTGGCCAACGTCCATCCAAACGTCGCACCGCCCAGGTTCGGGTTGGCGAGCACCGTGCGGTCGCCGTTATCCCAGGTGAGCCGCAGCAGCCCCGTCTGTCCGGCGCGGTAGTTCTGGACCATGGCGGATAGCTCGGCCACGGGCGTGTTGGCGCGGCGGGCGATGGCGTCGAAGATGTCGCCACAGGCCGACAGGCCCGCCTCAATCCCGGCGTACTTCGGATGGATGGATCCCTCCACCACACCCGATACTCCCGGGATCAGCACCGGGCGCGGTGTGATGGCCATGACGCAGGTGGAAGTGCCGACGACGTTGACTACGTCGCCTTCGCGCACCCCGGCGCCGATGGCGTCCCAATGCGCGTCGAGCGCACCCACGGGGACCGGAATGCCTTCGCGCAGCCCCAGCCTGGCTGCCCATTCCGCACTCAAATGGCCCGCGATCTGATCGGAGGTGGCGAAGCGGCCCGCGACCTTCTCGCGGACGCCTTCAAGCAATGGATCCACCTTCGACAGGAAGCTCTGCGGTGGCAGTCCGCCCAGATCGGCATTCCACATCCACTTATGGCCCATGGCGCAGATGCTGCGCGGCAGGGCGCCGGGTTCGCGAATGCCGCAGAGAACGGCGGCCATCATGTCGCAATGTTCCAGAAACGTCACGGCGCGCCCGCGCTGTTCCGGGTTGTGCCGCAGCCAGTGCAGTACCTTGGCCCAGCCCCATTCGCTCGAATAGGCGCCGCCCGACCAACGAATCGCTTCGAGGCCTTCCTGATGCGCGACTTCGGTGATGCGCGCAGCTTCTTCCTTCGCCCGGTGATCGCACCAGAGGTAGTAATCGCCAAGCGGCTCCAGCCCCTCGCCCGCGGCAACGACGGTGGACCCGGTGGTATCGATGGCGAGCGCTTCGACGGCGCGGCCTTCTACGCCAGCCGCGCCAAGGGCGCGCTGCATGGCGGCGATCAGACCCGCCAGATGATCGTCATGCCGCTGCGTGGCGTGATCCGGATCGCCTGGCAGCCGGGTCACGGCATACTCGGCCTGAGCAGAGCCGAGTTTGCCTCGCTCGCTGTCAAAAATCGAGACGCGGACACTTTGCGTGCCGAAATCCACACCCGCCACAATCGCCAAACGGTGCGCCTCCTCTAGACCCGCGTATCTTAACATGCAGGCTGATAATCTAAGGGGCATGCTTCGACGCGGGTTCTGCGCCGCGATGGCCGGCTCGGCCTTCGCCGCTAGCGATATCGCCATCGAGACACCGAAGCTGCGCGCGGCGGTAAGACGCAGCGGCTATGTTTCCGGGATCGCCGCCGGCAGCTTCGCCGACCTTCGGACCGGAGCGCGCGATCTGGGCTTCGGCCTCGATATCGTCGATTGGATCATGGAGCCCGGCTCCGACGCCGCCTACCGCGACCAATTGACCGGCGATTTGAAGTACGAAACCGGCAATCTCTACCACGGCGCGATCGCCAAGCGCAGCATCGAGGGGCCGCAAATCTGCACACAGGCCAAAGAGCTCAACCCGGAAGTGCTACATGGCCCGGACTTCACGGCGGTGCGATCTTCGTGGAAGTACCGCGTCGCCGCGCCCGGCCGCATGGTGGGTTCGGAATGGCGGCAGACGATCGTCTTCCCGCACAACACGCGGTATTTCCTTTCCTCGGACCGCATCGCCAGCGTGAATTCGAGCGACGCCATGTTTTTGCGCATCGACATGCCGGGCCATATCAAACATAAAGCTGGCGATACGTTTGAAGAGGTTTACCTGAGCTATCACGGCCGCATCCGGTCGCGGGAGTTCCTGCACGATTTTCCGCCGGATGCGAAGTTCCGCTATAGCCGGGGCGCTGCGCCGCCGCGGCGTCTGATCCGCGCCTACAAGATCCGCGGCGGTCCGTGGCTGGCGGGGATGACGCTCAATGCCGGCGATGTTTACGAAGCGTGGTGCCACCAGCGCGGTTATGTTTGCATGATCGAGGAAATCGGCGGCCGTCCGGTAAAAGCGGGCGGCAACTTCGGGGCGGCGTTCATCGTGGGTTACTTCGATTCCATCGAGGAGATGAACGAAGTCTACGACCGCCACGCCGGACATAGCCGCTTGACGGTAACGGCTTCGGCATGGAAACTGGAAGCGTGACCGTCTCGCGCCGGACGATGATGCTCGAATGGCTGCCGCTGGTGTTGCTGGTGGCGTATCTGATCGTCACCATCTTCATCCTGCCACGATTCGGAATCGAGACCTGACTGTCTTCGATGTGCGGCGTCGGGTCACGCCGCAACAAGAAGCAGCCTTAGCGGACGAGCAGTTTCTGGAACGCGTCTGTACCCGCCGTGCCGCGATGAATGGTCTTCAGCTTTTCGGCGTCGCCTTCGGCGCCCTGGCGTTGAATCGCGTCGCGATACCGTTCCTGGTGATCGCACAGATCGAGCGGTGTCTCGCCTTGCGCGTTCTTCTCGTTGAGCGGTGCGCCTTGCGAAGCCAGATATTCGATCACCGCCGGTGAGCCGGCGATCGCGGCAATGTGAAGGATGGTCTGATTCTGGCGCGGCAGCGTGATGGCTTCCACCGGATCGGGGATCTTGTCTTTCGGGTTGAACCGCGCCTGGACATTGGCGCCACGCGCCACCAGTTCCTGAATCACCGGCACATCGCCGGTCAGCACCGCCACGGAAAAAGGCGTGTGACCGTCCTTGCGCACCAGGTTCGGATCGGCTTTGCGGCCGCCCAGCAGTCTCACCAGCGCCAGACTGCCGGAACTGGCGGCGACGTGGAAAGGCGACGAGCCGGGGGGTGCCGGATTAATGCGGACATCGCCCGCCGGGCCTGCCGTGGGATATTGCGTCTGGGCGTTCGGATCGGCCCCGGCGTCGAGCAGCGCGGCGGCCATCGCCAGGGCGTCTTCCAAACTGCCGTCGCCACCGGAACCCAGGTTCAGCGCCGCCGCGGAACGTCCATAAGCGCCGCCCTTGCGGCCCTTGCCCGCGATGCTGGCCACGGCCAGCGCCGCCCCGTGCAAAGGCGTGTAGCCGGCGCCATCTGTGACCTTCACCTTCGCGCCGCGATCCAGAAGAAAGCGCGCCATCGCCACATCGGCGCCGAAGCGCTGCGAACTGCCGGCGGCCGCCGGAGCGCCGCGTCCCGGAATGAACGTACTCTTCGGCGCGTTCCATTTGTAGAGAGCGGCAAGCAGCGGTGTCGTGCCATCGGCGGAGGTGGAGTTGACATCGATTCCGGCATCCACCAGAAGGCGGGCCGATTCCACGCTGCGGCTTTGCACCGCAAAAAACAGCGCATTCTGGCCGCCTTTGCGCGTGGTGTATTCGCCGTCGGTATTCCAGGGGATACCGGTCTTGCCGAGGGTAACCGTGGTCGGGGCGTAGATAACGTACTTGACGTCCCAGGCCTTGGTGACGGCCTTCAGATCGGCTCCGCGGTCCACCAGCAGCCGCACGGCCTCTGGATGGCCCGCGCCCCACATAAGCGCGTTCTGATGGAACTTCCGGTCTGCGTCGTTCACGCGGGCTCCGCGATCGAGCAGCAGCTTGAGGATCTCCGCCTGTCCCATGCGCGCGGCCGTCATCAAGGGCGTCTCGCCGTTTTCACGCGCCACGTTCGGATCGCCACCGCTCGCCAGCAGCAGCTTGACCATCGGCGCCGAATCGTTGGCGATGGCGATCGAAAGCGGCCCGATGCCCAGTTCATTGGTGAGGTTCGGATCGGCGCCGGCCTTCAGCAGTAATTCCGCCATGGCGGCATTGCCGCGCATGGCCGCCCAGGAAAGAGCGGTGGCTCCATCGGCTTCGCGCGCGTTCACGTCGGCTTTCTGGCCGATGAGCGCCGCAACGGCTGCCTTATCGTCGTCGCGCGCGGCATCGAGAAGCGCCCCGCCCGTAATGGCGCCCGATACGCTCACCGCCAGCAGCCCCGCCAGAATCTTCATCTCAAACCTCCAGCCGGTTCAGCTTGCCGGTGCTGTCGCCGAATTTTTCGGTTGGAATCCCCACTTTGTCCAGCATCGTGAGATAGAGGTTGGTCAACGGCGTGGTGTCGCCGGGGAACTTCAGATAGCGGCCGCCCTTCACGCGCCCCGCCGCGCCGCCCGCCACGATGATCGGCAGGTCGCGCTGGCTGTGCGAGGTCGGCACGCTGAGGTCGCTGCCGTAAAGGATCAGCGAGTGATCGAGCAGCGACGAATTCCCTTCCTTGAGCGCATCCATTCTGGCCAGGAAATACGCGAACAGCCGCGATTGCTCAACGTTGATTTTCGCCAGCGCGTCGAGCTTGTCTTTTTCGAAGTTGTGATGGGAGATCTCATGATGGCCCATCGTAATGCCCAGGTGCGGGTAGTTGATCGAAGTCGCTTCCCGGGCGAACAGGAACGTCCAGACGCGGGTGAGATCGGCTTGCACGGCCAGGATCTGCAGGTCGAACATCAGCTTCACATGATCCGGCCAGCTATCGGGCGCGCCGGCGGGCCGGTCGGTGGCGGGCAGATCGGCGGGCTTTTTGCGCGAAGCCACGTCGATGCGCCGCTCGATGTCGCGAATGGATTCGATGTACTCGTCAAGCTTGCGCTTGTCGCCGGGTCCAAGCTGCTTCTTCAACTCGGCGATGCGTTCGGTCACGCTATCGAGGCTGCTGCGGTCGGCGGCCTGGCGCGCGGCGGTGGCGGCCGGGTCGATGCGCCCGCCCTCGCCGAACAGGCGCTCAAACACGAAGCGAGGATTGTATTCGAATGGCAGAGGCACGGTCTCGCTCTTGAACACCGGCCCGATATGGTTGGCCCCGGCGTTGTTCTTTTCAGTCGCCAGTTCGAGCGAGGCAAACTGCGTTTCCTTGCCGAGCGTCTGGGCCGCCAGTTGATCCACCGAAATGCCAACGTGAACCTTGCCCTTGGTCATTTCCACGCCCGTCATAAAAGAGGAGAGCGCGCGATCGTGGAAGCCGGGTTTCGAGCGGTCCGGGTCCGAGGACAGTCCGCTCATGACGACGAACTTGTCGCGGTGCGGGGCGAGCGGGGCCAGCGCTTCGCTGAACTGATAGTCCGCACCTTCGCCCTTTGGTTTCCAGCGGTCCTGATCGACACCCAGCGGATAGAAGAGAAAGCCGAGGCGGCGCACCGGCGCGGCGGCCGTGAACCGTTCCGCGCGCAGCGCCGGAACCATGGCATCGAGCAGCGGCAGGGCAAACGCAGTGCCCGCTCCTCGCAACAGCGTACGGCGCGAAAGATGCTTCCGGGTGACGATCATGACTTCTCCTGTTGGCTTTGGAACGGCAGGCTTTTCACAATTGCGGTGATTATATCGAGGAAACGGTAGCGTTCGGGCGCGGTGGCGCGCACGATCTCGCGCACCGTGGGCTGATCGCGGGCGTCGAGCTCGCGGCCCAGGGCATAGGTCAACAGGCGCTCCACGGTGGCGTGTACGAAGATCTCCGGCCGCTCGAGCAGGGTGCGCTTAAGCGCTTCCGGTCCGCCCGAGGAATCGATGACACCGCCCTCGTCGCTAGTACGCCAGCGTCCCAGTACATCGAAGTTCTCGAGAGCGAAGCCGAGCGGATCGATGCGGTTGTGGCATGAAGCACAGACGGCGCTGTTGCGATGCTTCTCCACCTTCTGGCGTGTGGTGAGTTTGCGGGCCTCAGGCGAGCTTTCATCGAGCGGCGGCACGTTAGGCGGCGCGGGCGGCGGCGAGTTGAGCAGATTGTCTAGAATCCATTTGCCGCGCAGAACAGGCGAAGTGCGGGCGCTGTGCGAAGTCAACATGAGCACGCTGCCTTGGGTGAGCAGGCCGCCCCTATGCAACGCGGGATCGACCGTCACGCGGCGGAAGCCGGGTCCGGTTACGCCCGGGATTCCGTAGTGCTGGGCCAACCGTTCATCCACGTAGGTGAAGCCGGCGTCGAGCAGTTCCAGCACGCTGCGGTTTTCCCTCATCACGCTGCGCAGGAACATTCGCGTCTCGGTCTCAAAAGCGTCGCGCAGGCCCGCGTCGTATTCGGGATAGAGCTGTTTGTCGGGCTCCACCTCCGCGCGCAGCCCCAGCCATTGAGAGGCGAAATTGTCGACCAGCGAAGCCGCGCGCGGATCGGCCAGCATGCGGCGCGTCTCGCTTTCGATGGTGGGACGAAGCTTGCCGCCCGCGGCCACATCGAGCAGCCGGTCGTCCGGAATGCCGCTCCATAAAAAGAAGGAAAGGCGCGTGGCGAGGGCGAAATCCGGTTTGTCGAGTTCCAGCCGGAACAGGAAATCCGGCGCCAGCAGGATGTCGCGAATGGAGGCGGCGATGGAATCTTCAAAGCTCCGTTTCGCGCGCGTCATGGAATAGGTGGTGAGAAACGGGCGGATATCGGCGGCGGTGACGTCGCGCCGGAACGCGCGGCGGGCGATGGTGGAGAGGATGCGCGCGGCGCAGCCGGCATTGTCTTCGCCGCAGACGAAGATGCGGCGGCGGCTGGGCGTCTCGCTCACGCCGGTGGCGTTGTGAGGTCCGGTGATTTCGATGCGCGCCAGCGTAGGCGGGCCGGGCTGGCCGTCAAACGCCGCTTCGCCCGAAGTCATACCCCGGATCTCGAAGCGCTTCACGCGGCGCCCATCGACGCGGAAATCGATGGAGGGACGAATGGCCGTGCCCAGCAGATCGAGCGGACCGCCCAGCGGCTTGCCGCCGGGTCCGCCCACGTCGAGCACCGGGCCTTCCCGCTCGGCGAACTCGTCGGGGAACGTGACGATGACGGTGTGGGCCCCGGCTTTCATCGGCACGCGCGTGCGGAAGAATCGGACACCTTCGGTGGGCGTCAGGCTTTCCTTGGCTAAAAACGCACGCAAGTCATACTCGCCGTCATGAGAAAAATAATGATCCACGCGGATGCCGCCGCGTGTGCCGAACGGCATCCCTTCCCCCTGCCAGGAAGCCTGCGTCTTGGTGATGGGATAAATTTCGGTGACCGCGGCGGGTTCACTGACGCCAACGGCCAGATCGCTCACGCGGCGCGCGACTTTCAAATAGCGTTCGAGCAGCAGCGGCGACATGGCCAATGCGTCGGCGATATTGTCGAACCCGCCGGCCACGGCGTCCTGCGGCAGCTCGGCGTTCACGGGAAGATCGATGGCGAGCAGGTCCCGGACGGCATTGGCGTACTCGGTGCGATTCAGACGCCGCACCACGGTCCGGCCCGGATAGGGCGTGCGTTTGGCGGCGCCGTCCAGATCGGCCACCAGGCCGTCCACGAATTCGGCGGCGGTGGAGGCATCGGGCGCGGGCGCACCCTTTGGTGGCATCTCTCGCGCTTTCAGCCTGCGGACGACCTTCTCCCAGACTTCCGGCCGCGAAGCGGCGGCGGCCGGGGGCACGCCCTCCAGAACCAGTCCACCCGCTTTGACGCGAGCACCATGGCACGTCGCGCAGTAGCGATTCACGAAAGCTTCACGGGTTTCCCCGGACAGCAGACCGCCGGCAAGTAGGGCAACGAACAACATGGCCGCACTTTTATTTTAATTTGTTCAGAACTGCAGCCGTAGGGCCAGTTGCGCCTGCCGCGCCGCCTTGGCCGAAAAGATGCGCCCGAACAGAGACGGCTCATCGGCATAGCGTTCCGGCAGATCGAAATTGGTGCGGTTCAGCAGGTTGTAAAACTGGGCTTCGAGCGAGGTTTCCAGCCGGTCATGCCAGCGGAAGCGGCGCGCAATAGCGGCGTCAAGCGACGCATAGCCGGGGGCGCGCACGATGTTCCGGCCGGCGTTGCCAAACGTGAAGCGAGGCGCGATGGCGAAAGCCGAGGTGTCGAACCAGCGGTCCGGGCCCGGATCGGCCAGCTTCGGATTGCGCAGAACGTTAGGCCGGTCCGAACCGAAATTGCCGCCGGTGTTGCCCGTGTTGCTGTTATCGAATCGAAGCAGCGGTGTAAACGGCTGGCCGCTGTAGGCGGAGAAAATCCCGCGCGCTTCGAAACCGGCGGGCAACTGCACGACGAAGCTCGCGGCCAGCCGGTGCGCGATATCGAAGCTCGACACGGCGCGCTCGGCGCGGAAGTTGCGGCTGTCCTGAGGGAAGTTGCGATCGGCCTTGGTCCCGAGGAACGCCGATTGATCGTCGATGGATTTGGACCACGTATAGGCCCCGTGCAGCGAGACGCGGCGCACCATCTGGCGGCGCACGGTAGCCTGCAGGCTGTGGTAATTCGAATTGCCGGCGGTTTCGATGTAGATCACGTTGCCGTAGCGTGGATCGGGCCGGCGCAAGGCGACATTGCCGTCGCCGGGCCGCGGCTGGTTCGGATCGCGCGTGCGGATCAGGTGCGCGCCCGCCGATCCCACGTAGCTCAGCGAGGCGACGGTGGAAGATCCGGCCTGCCGCTCGACGCCGAAGCTCCAATGCTGCATGTAGGTGGTGGAGGAGTTCGGATCGAGAGTGCTCGGGGAAACCGGCGAAATGCCGCCGGTGGCGGGGAACGGATTGTCGAGCGTCAGCAAAGAGGTGGCCGTGGGAAAGAAGGCGCGCAGGGTGAAAAACGGTGGATTGAAATAGTTGGACGAAGCGAGCACCAGCATGCCCGAATCGTAGTAAAGCCCATAGCCGCCGCGAATCACCGTGCCCGGCCGCGGATTCCAGGCAAAGCCCGCCCGCGGCGCGAAGTTGTTGCGGTCGGCGCGGACTCCGGAGCGCGAGATGCCTTCGGTACCCACGCGCGCGATGCGCCCGGTGGCGAGATCGTAAACCGCCATGCGGTCGTAAGGATCGGTGGCGGGGGTGTTGTATTCGTAGCGCAGTCCCAAGGTCACGTTGAATCGCGGCGTCAGGCGGATTTCGTCCTGCGCATACCCGGCGTAGGTCATGGTGCGCAGCGATTGCGTGTTGTCGAGCTTGGCCTGCAAGGTGAACGTGGGAAGGCCGAGCAGCAGATCGCCGATGCCCGCGCCGGTGAGCTGGCCGGATAGAGTGATGGATCCGCGGGCCAGCAGATCGAGGTTGCCGTTGGCCTGCGTGTGCCGGGCCTGGAATCCGAATTTCAACCCATGCCGGCCGGCGGAATAGGACACATCTTCGAGGATCTGCCCGGTGGTGGTGTAGCGCAGCAGCGGCAGCGGCGTGGCGTCGCCCACCGGAGAATAGCCCTGCACGTTGAAGAACGGATAGCCCCAGTCGCGGCGCTCGAGACCGGCCAGCCAGGGAACGTTCCACTGCGAGGCGACATCCACCTGGTGATTCTGCGGCAGGGCTGTCCGGGCCGCGCGATTGAGACCGGCGCGGAACGAATGCAGCCAGCGCGAGCCGAACGTGTGCCGGTGATGCAGCATGGCGTTGTGGCCGGTGTTATCGACGAAGTTGCCAAAGCCCGGAATGGCCGTGGTTTCCTCGGCATAAGGCTCGAACAGGCTCTGGCTGCCGTAGAAATAGCGCAGGGTCAGCAGGCCGGCGGATCCGTAATGGTGATCGGCGCGCGCGCCGCCCTGGGCGAAACGTTCGCGCTCCACCGGCTGGGCCAGATAGTTGCCGGCGGCGCCTTCGCGATTGGGCAGCGGGAACAGGTTGAGCACGTTCTGGCCCACGCGCGAAATGCGGTTGGCGGGAATCCGATTGCCGGGGAACGGCTGGCGCGTGAACGGGTCGAGCACCGGCGTGGCGCGAGCCGAAAGATCGCCCGCGCGTTCGGCCACGGTGGGGACGGTGGCGAGGCGGGTGAGACCGCGGCGTTCGATGAGCGAATCGGCATTCAGAAAGAAAAACGTGCGGTCTTTCCGCACCGGCCCGCCGAATACGCCGCCGAACTGGTTGCGCGCGTATTTGTTGCGCGTGGCGCCGTCGAAGTAATTGGCGGAATCGAGCGCGCGGTTGCGGAAATACTCGTACGCGGTGCCGTGCCATTGATTGGTGCCGCCGCGCGTGACGACGTTGACCTGCGCGCCCGCGCTACGGCCATACTCGGCCGAATAGCTGCCAGCGGCGATCTTAAACTCCTGGATCGTGTCGACCGAGGGTTCAAGGACGTAGCGGTTGGTGTAGAGGTCGTTGTTGTCGACTCCATCGAGCAGGAAGTTGTTAAACTCCTCGCGTCCGCCGTTGACATGCGCGGCGAAGCTGCCGCGAGCCGATAGCTCCGAATCCTGGACGGCCGGTTGGGCGCCGGGCGTGAGCAGGGCGAGGTTGAGAAATCCACGGCGGTTGAGTGGAAGCTTTTCGATGGCGGTCCGCTCCATCACCGTGCCCGAGTCGGCGGCCTGCAGCTTCAGCAATGGTTCCCGCACTTCGATGGAAACGCTGTCCGTTCCCAGCCAGAGCGTGATATCGAGCCGCCGCTGGCTGTCGACGCCCACGCCGATATCCTTCGCCAAAAACTTCTGGAAAGGCGGTTTCGAGGCGGTGACCTCATACGTAGCCGCCGGAATCTGCTCAAAGCGGTAGTAGCCGAGACTACCGGTTCGCGTCTTGTAGCTAAGGCCGCGCGCGGGATCGAGCGCGGTCATTTCCACCCCTTCGATCGCTCCGCCCCCCTGGTCGGACACCGTGCCGTTGATGCCCCCACCAGTCAACTGCGCCCACGCGGCGCAGGCCGGCAGGAAGGCCAACAGCAACTTCATCCCAACTCCTGCGAAGCGCGCAATACGGTCTCCTGCACCAGCAGTTCGAAATCGTAGGAGAACTTGAGCGGCGTTTTGGTCTGGATGGCGCGCGCGAGATCGGCGAAATCTCCCGCGTAGCGCGGCTGCGGCGGCATGTCGATTTCCTGCCACCCAGCCTTATAGGATCCGCGCGGCGTGCGCATGGAAACGCGCATGCGCGTGCCGGGCTCCACCGGCTGCACCAGCACGGAGCCGTCGGTACCGATGACTTCAAACGACCGGTGCTGCGAACTGCCGGCCATGCGCGCCGAAGAGGTGATGACGGCCAGCGCATCGTCGTACTCAAACACCGCGAGCGTGTTGTCGGCCAGATTGTCGCCGCCCTTCTTGAGCCAGCTCCTCACCGATGTGGGACGCCCGAACAGATCGCACATACGGTCGATCTGGTGACAGCCAAGTTCAAACATCATTCCGCCTTTGTATCTGGCAAGGGGCGGCCGCGACTGGTCGCCAAGGTCGGTGTGAATCGCCCCTCGCATGAGATGGACTTTGCCCAGCCAGCCGTTCTTGGCCGCCTCAATCGCGCGGCTCACGCCGTGGTGGAACCGCCAGATATAACCCTGCTGCACCAGCAACTGCCTGCGGCGGGCCTCTTCGATCAATTCGCGAAAGGGCGCGAGCTCATTGCTGGGCGGCTTCTCGATATGCAGATGCTTGCCCGCGGCGACGACCTTCAGGCCGCAGGGCAGCGAGTTCCAGACTTCCGTTTCGACGGCGACGACCTGGATGGATGGATCCTCTAGCAGTTCTTTCTCGGAAAGGCGGCGGTGCGCGTGCATCTCGCGGACGCGCTGCCAGGCGGCTTCTTCGGGCTCGCACACGCCAACCACTTCATAGGCGGGATTGTCGAGCATCGCTTTCAATTTTCCGCGCGCGTGGCTGTGGCGCGTGCCAAAGAGCGCGGACTTGATTTTCGACGGCGCGGCCGGCGCCATCGCCGCGGCAGCGAGAAAATCACGGCGTTGCATCGATTGCCATCCTAACATCCGGCAGCGTAAACCCCGCAAACGGCAGAACGCCGATGCGCCCGGGCCGCGCCGCCAGTTCATTCAGCCTCTGTTGATGCCACCCAGGGGAAACCGGATGGAAGTGGCAGCGGCGCACGAAATCCTCGGGCAACCCGGAAACCAGATGTACGTCGAACAGGCGGCCCAGGCGCGCGATCCACCATGCTTTGTGCCCGCCCACTTCGAACTTCCGTTCGAGAGCCGCCCGCATCTCGGCATCGTTGTCATAACGGCGCACGTAGTCTTCAAACGAAGCGTGGCCGGCGCCGCCGCGGCATTCGGCGTAGAAGAGAATGCTGCCACCGGGGCGCAGCGCCTGCACGGCGTTCTCCAGCCCCTTGTGCGCCTGGCGCAGGTCGATGTCGAGCGGAAACCCGCCCGCCGAAGCGACAATCAGGTCGTAGGGCTCGTCAATCTCCGCCCGCAACATGGCGTCGACGGCCTTGCATCCTTCCCGATGCGCCAAGTCGTAGTGGCCCGCCACGGCTTTCACCAGACGGCCCTCGGGATTCAGAACGACGTTAAACAGAAAATCGGGCTCCACCAGGCGGCAGGCTTCGAGCAGATCTTCATGAGCGGGATTTCCTTCCAGTACGCCCGAGCGGCAGCGCGGATCGAAGATCATGCCGTGATTGAACGTGGTGGTGCGCGCGCCGGCGACACCTGGCACCAGGCTCTTGCGTCCGCCGGAATATCCGGCGATCAGGTGATAGATGATCTCGCCGGTGAGCACAATGCGGTCGCACTCCCAGACGCGGCGGTTGATCTCCACGCGATTGCCGAACGAAGTCTGGCCAACGCCGATCAGGGTGGCATCGTCGTGCGCATCGTGATCGATGGCGGTGAGGCGGTGATAAAGGTTGCCGCCAAGGATGCGGCGGCGCTCCCCGGGAGTCTGCGGGCGATGGATGCCCAAGGCGAACACCACCAGGATGTCCTCATCCGGAACGCCCGCCCGGTTGAGCGTCTCGACAACGGCGGGCAGCATCAGATCGGAGCGTGTGAGGCGTGTGATGTCGTTGACGATGAGGGCCACGCGCTCACCCGGATGCACGATGCGGTCGAGCGGCGCCGTGCCGATGGGATGCGCCAGAGCTTCCCCTATGGCCGCCGCTTCATCGGCCACCGGCGGCACATCGCGGTGGCGGATCAGGTTGGCGGTAACATCGGCGTCCAGGAACGACTCGCCGAAGGGGAGGCGATACATTTTCCTAGGGTAGCGTCAGTGCTTGAAGAGAGGCTCAACCTCGAACGAATTCAACACCCACAGATTGTAGATGCCGACGACGGTGCCGAACGGGATGATGGCGAGGGCGAAGATGGAAGCGATGATACCGAGGTCGCGCGCCCAGTCCTGCAGCCGGAGTAAGCCGATGCCGATCAGGAACAGAGGCGCCGCCATGAGGAACAAGTAAATCAGAACGCAGGCGGTGATGAACCCTTCGGTGGTGGTAATCGATGATCCTTCGCGCGCATTGATTAACAGCACACCGGACGGACCTTCGAAAATCACTAACGCCGCGATACAGGCCACGAGACAAAAAACGCCAAGACCGGCGTTTAAGTACCCGAGTGTGCGAACGTGCTTCTCCATTACCGGCGTTGGGTTCCATTGTAGCGGGTTCGCCGGTAACGCTTAGAAAAAATCGGCGCACAGGAACGGGAAGCGCCCGCCGAAATGGCCCCCGTGGCAGGCGATCCACCTGTGCGCCGTCGTGTACCGGAGCGTATTCGGCTCCGGCCGGGCGCCAGACGCGGCTTGTGGATACGTCTGGCGGTCCTCACCCGAAAGAGAATTGGTTGAGCCTGACGCCCGGGCGTTTCAGCCGGCCGTCGTTGCTCTCATCAGGAAACGTGCGAATGGCGGAGGAAATCCGTCAGAGGGTGTGCTTTTTTGGAATGGGCGTTAGTCCCGGGTAGGGTTTGTGCCCCAATTCAGCAGGCTTTCGGGATCCGGTACCTGGCGCCGCGCCACAGCGATCTTCGCCGCCTTTGCGCGTGCCTGGGCGCTTTCTTCACCGCGGCCCATCCGGTCCAGAAGCAGCGCCTGCCATTCGAGCCGGGCCTGCCGCGTGGCGGCATCGATCACGCCATGCCGATCCATCGAATGGAGGGCTTCACGGCAGTATTGCTCGGCCTGGTGGGGCTCGCCCTGCAATTCGAGGACGCGTCCCAGTGCCTCATAAGCGCCGGCCAGTTCCGGAGCGTTCTCGCCGCGCCAGATTTCGATAGCCTCCTCGGCGGCGCGCCGCGCCTGCTCAAGCTTCCCTTCACGCGCCAGCGCGGCGGACCACCTGGTCTTGAGCGCGGCAATCGCCGCCGTGTTTCCAGGACCGGCCGCCAGGTGCTGGCGATACGCTTCGTAAAAGCCTTGGCTCGCTTCTTCCGGACGGCCGGTTTGCGAAAGCAGATCGGCCAGGGCGGATCGGACAGCGGCGGCATCCGGGCGATCCGCTTCTTCTTCGAGCAACTGCCGGTACGCCGCTTCGGCTTCCTCCAGCCGTCCGGCGCGATGGAGCGACTCCGCCAGCCGGCGTCGATGGCGTCCATCGGCGCGCACCGCCTCCGAATAGGCGAGCGTGGCGTGCTCGTGGAAGCCAAGCCGTTCGAAGCTTTGTCCCAGGTGGGCGCAGGCGGCGGCCGTTTTCTCGGAGTCCGAACCTTCCAGTTCCCGCCACAAGCGCACCATGATGTGGCGGAAAGGAATGGCGCGATGTGGCACGCCCAGTTCATCGAACAGGTTGGCCATCAGTTCGTACAGCGGAAACTGCCAGCCGCTGAAGTTCTCCGTCTCGGCGGAAAGAGCGAAGGCGGAAGTGGCCCGCTGGATCGCTTCCTCTTTCTGGCCGCGCTCATAACTCAACTGCGCCATGGCGAGCATGGCCACCACTGGCAGATCGGACTCGGCGGGATCGAGCCGTCCGCCCAGTTGCAACGCGTCGGCGAACCTCGCTTCGGCTTCATGCCAATCGTTGCGGCCCGCGGCGTCCCTGCCTTCTTTGAGCAGAGCTTGCGCCTTGTCGAGGACAGCCTGATGATCCATGATCCAGTCCATCGGCGGCGCATCCGGGCCACTTTAGCGGAGCCTGGCTCAGTGATCGGCGATGCCTCCGTCGGGGAATCGCAACTGCTGGCGTGTATGCGGCTGATAGGGACGCTTGGCCGCCACCTTCTCATCGAGCCCCACTCCAAGCCCGGGCCGGTCCGGCGGCAGCGCGAAGCCTTTCTCATATTCGATGGCGCCGCCGAGGAACAAATCCTTCCAGTATTGTTCGTTGCCCCGGTGCGTAATTTCCTGAATGCCGAAATTGGGCGTCGAAAAATCGACATGCAGCGAAGCGAGCGTGCTCACGTCGCTTTGCGGATTGTGTGGGCAAAGCTCAATGCGGTAGGCCTCGGCGATGGTGGCAATCTTCTTCATTTCGAGGATGCCGCCGCAATGGACCACATCCGGCTGCACATAATCCACCAGGTGGCGGCTGCAGATCTGGCTAAAGCCGTACTTGGTCGTAAGGCGCTCGCCGGTGGCGAGGGGGATGCGCGTCTTCGAGCGCAGCAGCGCCAGTTCGTCCAGATCCTCGAGTTGCGTCGCCTCCTCCACAAAATAAGGGCGGTATTCCTCGGCGCGGCTGCAAAAATCCACCGCCATGGTGGGCGTGGTCTTGCCATGCACGTCGATGCAGATCTTGAAATCGTCCCCCACCGCCTGGCGCACGGCCTTGAGGTTGGCGATGCCTTCGCGCACCGAGCGTACCGGATCGATCACGTCGCCCTGGGTAGTGATGAAGCCCGACTTCGCGCCGGTCCAGCCCTCTTCCTTCGCCTGCAGAAAGCTTCTCGCGTAGGCTTCGGGCGAGTTGCCGCCGCCATGCACGTACATCTGCACGCGATCGCGCGCCTTGCCGCCCAGCAGGCGCCAGACCGGTTGGCCAAGCGCCTGGCCGAGGATATCCCAAAGCGCGATCTCGACGGCGCTGATGGCGGAATTGAGAATCGGCCCGCCGCGCCAGCGGGGCCAGCGGTACATCGCCTGCCAGTGCATCTCGATATCGGCCGGATCGCGGTTGACCAGATAGCGCTTATGCTCGTCGATGGCCGCGGCCATCGTCGCTTCCTTGCTGGTGACGGAGCCTTCCCCAAGGCCGGTGAGTCCCTGATTGGTGTAGATCTTCACGAAGACATAGTTGTTGGCGTTGGGTCCGCCGCGGTTCACGATGAAGGTCTTCAAATCGGTGATCTTGAGGTTGAGAGGCTTGGCCTTTTCACGGGCCTGGGCGAGCAGCCCCTCGGCCCCGGTGAGAGCGGCGATTCCGGTGGCGGCGCGGGCGGCGGTCGAGTGGAGGAAGTCACGGCGGGTCATGGCGCCCATATTCTAAACCATTGCCGGCCCGGCGCGGCTTAAAGACTTCTCCCCGCTCTGCCGAACAGAAGAAGAGCGCAACTGTCATGCCGCCGCCGTCTTCCGCCGACCTGGACCACCTGCTGCAACAGGTGTTGGAAACGGCCCGCGTGGTGGTAGCGGACTCGGAGAAGGGCTCCATTCTTCTGTGGGAAGAGGCGCCGCGGCAGCTCACCATCGCCTACACCAGCGGCTACGAGGACCCGCGCATCCGTAACGTGCGCTTCCCGGTGCAGAAGGGCTACGCGGCGCTTTCGGCGCGGCTGCGTGAGCCGCTGCTGCTGGCCGACGTCCGCGCCGATGACGAAATCCGCTATGACGGACCGGTGGAAGAGATCCGTGCGCTGCAAAGCGCCATGGCCGCGCCCATGATGGTGCGCGACCGGCTGTTGGGAGTCCTTTGCCTCGACTCGGTGCGGCCGGCGGCGTTCGCTCCGGGCGATCTGCGCCTGCTGGTGGCGTTCGCGCAACAGGCGGCGCTGGCCATCGACAACACCATGCTCTATCAGCAGGTGCGCGCGTCGGAAGAGCAATACCGCACTTTCAGCGAACTGCTTTCCGAGTGCGTGTACGTGATTCGGCTGGATGCGCGGGGCGCCGGGCGGGAATGGATCTCCGGCGCCGACCTGGCCCAGGGATTCGAGGTCCTCGAGGAAGACGCGGCCGCCTACCGGCTCCACCGGCAGACGATCGCCGGGGGCAAAGCGTCCACCGTGGAGTATCGCGTAGCGGCGGCGGACGGTTCCACCCGCTGGATGCGCGACGCGGCGCGTCCCTGCCCCGACGGCGTGCGCGTCTTCGGCGCCATTCAGGACGTCACCGAACGTTTCGCCAAGGAAGCCGCCGAGGCCGCCAGCGGCGCCAAGAGCCGCTTCCTGGCCAACATGAGCCACGAACTCCGCACCCCGCTCAACGCCATTAGAGGCTACGGCGAAATGCTGCGCGAGGACCTCATGGACCGCGACCAGGCCGATCTGCTGCCCGATCTCGATCGAATGTTGCGGGCGGCGGATCATCAGCTCCGGCTGGTCGAAGAGATTCTCAGCTTCGCGCGCATCGAGGCCGGCAAGGTCAGCGCGCAGGCGGGCATGTTCCACCTGCCGTCGCTGGTCTCAAGCGTGGTGGATCTCATCCGGCCGCTTGCCGCCGCCAACGGCAATCACCTGACGGTGGAGTGTCCCGCCGATCTCGGCCACATCTATTCCGATGAAGGCAAAATGCGTCAAAGCCTGCTCAACCTGCTGGGCAATGCCTGCAAGTTCACCTCGCAGGGGACTGTCGGCGTGGCGATGGAGCGGCTAGAACACGACGGCGCCGATTGGGTGCAATGCCGCGTCACCGACACCGGAATCGGTCTCAGCCGGGCTCAAAGCGAACGCATCTTCGAACCCTTCACGCAGGCCGACGACAGCACCTCGCGCCGCTTCGGAGGCACCGGACTCGGCCTCACCATCACCCGCGCTTTCTGCCGCATGATGGGCGGCGACGTGACCGTCGAAAGCACGCCTGGCGCCGGCAGCGCGTTCACCATCCGCATTCCCGCGCGCCTTGAGTGAATCCTACGAGTGCGGATGCTTCTGATAGTGCTGCCGCAGTAAATCCTTGCCGTAGTCGTTGCCGTTCGGCGTCCGCACAACCACGTGCACATGCTGGCGCTGCGGCGCTTTCGGATCTTTCGCCAGGTGCCGCAGACCCGCCGGAGCCTGGTGATCGAACTCGATCAGGATCACCGGGCTGTGGATGCGGTAGTAATAAACGCTGTCGTCGTCCGAACCGCCGATCCACGCAAAGTGCGTACGCCCGATGTGGCCGCGCACCTCGGTCATCTTCACCTTGGCGTGGCCGTCGTCCATGTTGGAAACATACATCTCGATCAGGTCGAGCAGGCGGTTGCGCTGGCCTTCGGTCATCTCCTTCGCCGCCACGCCCGCATAGTCGAGCACGACGTTATCCTTAAACGCCTCGCCGATGTTGTTGTTCCCCGTCTTTGAGGCCGAAAGAACGGCCTTGGCGCGCTGGGCCTCGGTGAGCGAACGCAGCATGTCGAGACCCTTGGCCTGTTCCTGCTGCAGGATGCTGATGCCTTTGAACCTCCCTTCGGTCGCCGTGACGGGCTCCGAGCCGACGAACAAAGGTGTCATCACCACCTGATCGCCCAGCACGAAGTAATTGATGATGCAGTGGTGGCCGTCGAGTTGAAAGCCCCACGGCTCGGTCTTCGACGGCTTGCCCATGACCGTCATGTAATAAAGCCACTCGCCGTATTGTTCGAAATCGTTGGAGTTCAACTCGCCGAGCGTGTAGTTGAGCTTCATGATGTCGCGCGTCAGTTTCAGGCCCTTGGCGCTGAGCGCCGCGCGCAGCAGGCCGAACGCCGCCTCGCGCTGCGCCTCCGACATTTCATCGAACCCGACGCCCTGGCGCACGTAGAAATGTTGGTTCATCCATTTGCGCCATTCCGGATCTTCGACGGCGAACATCGTCTTGACGCGCTGCTCGGCGGTCAAAGCGGTTAGGAAAGAGTCCGCGGCGCGGCGCACCGGCTCGGTGGAAACGCCACTCGACCGGACCGGGAACAGTCCCGCCTCAACCGAACCGCCGGCGCTGATCCCTTTGAAGGCGTCCGCCAATCCTTTGGCTTCGGCTGCGGCCGACATCTTGCGGAATCGTTCCTTGCGCTCGGCGGCGCTAGGAGGCTGCGAATACAAAGCGGCGCCGACCAGTAGCGCGAAACCTGAAAACAGATATCCCCGGGTAAACATGCCTCACAGTGTACACCCGGCTTATGCGCGGCGGCGGCGCCGCGTCACGGGATAATCCGGCGAGTCCGTGCGGCAATCCTTGAGATACTCCTCCATCCGCCGCACGATCTCGGGATGCGCCGCCGCTACGTTGGTCTTCTGCCCGGCGTCGGCCGTCAGGTCGTAGATCTCGAGCGGACCGTCCAGCCCGTGCCGCACCGCGCTCCAACGTCCCATCCGCACCGCCTGCGCGAATCCGGCCTTGCCTCCGAACGACTCCCAGTAGAGCGGCCGGTCGGGATTCTGTTTCTTACCAAGCAGGGTGGGCATCACGGACATGCCGTCGATGTTGGGCGGCAGGCCGCGCACGCCCGCCAGATCGCCGAGCGTGGGCATCACGTCGCAAAAAGCCCAGGGGAAATCGCTGACCGCGCCCGCCTGGATCCGGCCGGGCCAGCGGGCGATCATCGGCACGCGCGTGCCGCCGTCATACACCGAGCCTTTGCTTTCCCGCAGCGGCCCCATCGACCCGAACGGCGCGTACTCGAAGGTTCCGCCGTTGTCGCTGGTGAAGAACACCACGGTGTTGCGCTCCAAATCGCATTCCCGCAGCTTGTCGAGAATGCGGCCGACATAGCTGTCCATGCGCGTCACCATGGCCGCATAGTGCTTGGCCTCTTCTGGCCACGGCTGGTTGGCGTAGGCGCCGAGGTCCGGTGCATCGAACCGGGCATGCGGCACGGTTGGCGTGAAAAACAGGTAGAACGGATCGTAGCGGTGCCGGTCGATGAAGTGCAGGGCCTCGCGGCAGAACAGATCGGAAGCGTATTCCCGGCGCTTGCCCTCCAGGTTGCCCGACAGCGTTTCCCTCGTTTTGTTGCGCCACAGGTAAGTGGGGTAATGGCCGTGGGCGTGCTGCTGATTGAGGAAGCCGTAAAACTCATCGAAGCCGTGATCGTTCGGCAATCCCGTGGTGCCGGGTTCGCCCAAGCCCCATTTGCCGGTAATCGCCGTCGCGTAGCCGCGCGATTCGTCGAAGGCGTCGCGCCATTCCGGCCCTTTGAGCATTTGCGCGATGGTGAAATCCTTCGCTTCAAGCGGGACACGATCGCCGGTGCGCAGCGAAGCGTTGGACCGCACGGTGGTGTGGCCGGTATGCTGCCCGGTCATCAGCACGCTGCGCGAGGGCGCGCAAACGGTGGCACCGGCATAGCAATCGGTGAAGCGCGTACCTTCGCCGGCCAACCGGTCGATGTTTGGGGTGCGAATCAGCTTCTGCCCATAGCAGCCCGCGTCGAACACGCCCAGATCGTCGGCCATAATGAAAACGAAGTTGGGCTGCGGCTGCCGCGCGGGTTGGGCATAGGCGGCACCCGTGGCCGCGGTGAGGAACGCTCGGCGATTCATCCCCACAATGATATTACCGGCCGCCGTAGATCCGGTTCAGCCGATCGTAAAGAGTGAGCGCTTCGCGCGCTTTCGTCTCATCGCCAGCCGCTCGCCAGGCGCGATGCAACTGATAGGCAAGCGATGCGTTGGTCCGATCCGTCTGGATCGCACGTTCGAGCAGAAGCGCGGACTCGGAATGCTTCCCCTCGCCTGACAGCAACTTCGCCGCCGCCTGCAGCAGGAATGCGTCGGTGCCGGCGCAGCGCGTGATGCGATCCGCCGTGACACCGCCCAGCCGCGCCAGGCCCGCCAGCGCCGCCGCTTCGCAGCCATGAAGGGCAAGCGCGCGTTGGTACGACTCGCGCGCGCCCGCACCGCCCGCCGATTCGATCGCATGGCCCAGAAACGCATGGCTCGGCGCATGGTTCGCATTGCGTTCGATCGCGGCGCGGAAATGCGCCGCCGCTTTCTCGAAATCCTCTACGTCCGAATCGTAGTGCCGCCCCATCAGATAATGCGGCTCGTAATCCTTGGAATCGGCGGCGATCGCTTCGTTCATCTTCAATCGGAACAACAGGTGCTGGCCGGCGGCGTAATAGGCGAGCCCCAGAGCCTTCTTCGCGGCGGCCGTGGGCGCGCTGCGTTCGGCCGCCCGCGCCACGCGAACGGCACGATAGGATGGAGGCAGCGCCGACTCCATGCCCTGCTGCGCCGCCAGAACCATTGCCATTGCCGCCGCGATCATCTGTCAAGCCCTTCCGGCCGCCGCCCAATTCCTGCCGCAACTGCAGGCCGCCAGCCCCGAGGAATTCGATGCCTACCTCGACGTCATGGAAGCCACCGTCGAACGGGTTCCACTGGCGCGCCATTTTCTCACAGTGTATCCCCGCTCGGACCTGCGCCTGCCCGTGTATGAGATGTGGGCCGAGGCCTGCCGCAAGGAGGGCGACGCCGATGGAGCCCTAAAGGCGGCTCGCTCGGGGCTCGCCGTCACGCCCGACTACATCCCCCTGCTGACCCTGCTCGGCTCGGTGGAAGCCAATCGCTCCCCGCGGCCGGCGGCCGAAGCGGGCGAAGCGGCCGGGCGAGCCCTGACGCTGCTCGATCGCGCCAAGGCGCCTCACCGGATCGAAGCCGGCCGCTGGCTGTCGGAAACGGCACGTCTCAAGGCCGAGAACCTCGCCACCCTGGCGCTGATCGCCTTCAAATCCGGAAACACCGCCGAAGCGATCCGGCAACTGGAAGCCTCCATCGCCGCCTCCCCCGCTGCCGCGCAGCACTACCGCCTGGGCTTACTTTACGCCGAAACCGGCCGTCCATTGGAGGCCCGCTCACAACTCCAACGGGCCGCCGCCGATGCTCAATTGAAGGTCATGGCGGAGGCGGCGCTGCGAAAGCTCCTTAAGGAAAAATAACCCGAATCAATCCACTGCGGCATCCTTTTCGTAGTGCACAGTGAGGCGGCGTCGGTTCACGCGCCAGTCTCTATCCGAAAAGGAGTCGCTTATGTTTGAGAAAATGAAGCCGTTGGTCGCTGTTGGGATGGCGGCGCTGATGGCGGTCCCGAGTTTCGGCGCCAACCACCGGGAAGCGCCGATCACCGCTCTCGACCATCCGGCCGACATCACCGATTTTTACGCCTTCCGCAGCTATGAACCCGGTCAAACCGATAAGGTCACCTTCATTCTCTGCGTGGACCCGTTGCTTGAGCCTTCCAACGGTCCCAACTACTTCCCCTTCGATCCCGAGGTGCTGTACTCGATTAAGGTCGACAACAACAACGACGCGGTAGCCGACATTGAGTTTCAGTTTCGCTTCCAGACCGAGATCCGCGCCCCCGGCGTCTTCACCGGCTTTGTAGGCGCGGGTACGGGCGTGAATGCTCCCGCCAACGCTCCGGCGCCGGCCAAGGAAGGCGATCCGGTCATTCCCCCGGCCATCACGTCGCTTGATGGACCCGGCTCGGGAGGCCTGAGCCTGCGCCAGTCCTACACGGTTACGGTGGTTCGCGGCGGCCAGTCCACCGAATGGGGCTCGCTGTTCAGGAAGTGGGCGGTACCGTCGAATGTGGGCCCGCGCACGATGCCTGAGTATGACAAGCTCGCCGCACAGGGCATCTATTCCTCCCAAGGCATGCGCACTTTCGCCGGCACCACCGACGATGCGTTCTGGATCGATCTGGGCGCGACGTTCGACTCGCTGAACTTCCGCACCGCCGTCCTCACTCCGGCTCAGGATAACGACGACGCGACCAACGTCAACGCCGACGACGTTTCCGGTTTCAACGTGAACACCATCGCCATCGAAGTTCCCATTACGATGCTGACCCGCACCGGCAATATGGAACCCGCCAACTCGCCGGCCTCCACCATCGGAACGTGGGCCACCACGTCGCGTCCGCGGGTCACCGTGCGCGGCGGCGCCTCCCCGGCCGACGCCTCCTCCTGGCGCCAGGTGCAGCGCATGGGCAATCCTCTCATCAACGAAGTCATCATCGGCACCGGTTCCAAGGACAAGTTCAGCGTCAGCGAGCCCAAGGACGATGCGCAGTTTGCCAGCTTCGCTCTCGATCCGCTGCTTGCTCGCGCGATCAACGCCGCCTTTGGCGGTGCCGTGCCGATTCCGCCTCCGCCCCGTACCGACCTGCTGCCGCTGGTCACCTACGCTCCGCCGATCGCTCCGGTCGGCACGGCCGCCGGTCCGGTAGCCGATCTGCTGCGCCTGAACATTGGCGTCATGCCCACTCCGTTCGGCAACCAGAAGCGCATGGGATTGCTGGCCGGCGATGGCGCCGGGTTCCCCAACGGCCGCCGCGTGGGTGACGACGTAACCGACATCGCGGCGCGCGCCGTGGCGGGCGTGCTTACCGGCATTGCCACTTTCACCGGCGCTCCCAACAACCGCATCGGCGATGGCGTCAACGCGAACGACGTTCCTTACCAGAACAAGTTCCCCTATGTCGCCTGGGCCCATAGCGGACGCAGCAGCCGCCACGTCGATCCGGGTGAAGCCGGCTGCGGCACCGGGAACTGCCCGCAGTAACTTCCAGTCGAATGGGGAGCGGATGGCGTCTCGCCGCTCCCCTGCTTTTCCGAAATCTATGCAAGTTCTATTGATGGCTGTCGCGCCGGTCCTGCTGGCCGCCACCGGCGACGATTTCACGGGCGGCAAGGCGCAGGCACGCGATCTGATCGAGCGGCATCGCTTCTCCGAAGCGCTCGATCTGGCGCTCAAGCTGAACAAGCGGGTACCGGACGACATCGAAACCTACGTGCTGGTGACCGACGTGCGGATCGCGCTCGGCCAATACAAGCAGGCCGAAGAGTCCTGCCAGGAGATGCTCGACCTGCGGCCGAACGATCCCGGCGCGATGTCCCGCGCCGCCATGCTGCGCGAGATCTTCGGCAATCCAGCCGGAGCGGCCGAGATGTGGCGCGGCGCCTACCAGCGTACGCAGGACAAAACGGAACGGGCGCGCATCCTCACCAGCCTCGCCCGATTGGATCGCATGGGAGGACGAAAGGACGCCGCCGCCAGGCTGTTGGGGCAGGCTCTTCAAATCGAGCCGGGCCTGATCGCCGCCCATGAGGAACAGGGGCACCTCTGGATGGCGCGGGGCGAGTTCCCGAAAGCGGCGGAGTCCTTTCGGCGGGCGGACAATCTTTATCGCGCGGCCCAGGCGCTTGAGAAAGCCGGTTCCCCGGAGGCGGCACAAGCCTGGACGGACTTCGAGCGGGGCGCCCTCGCCATCGTCGAACAGCCGAAAAATCGCAATCGCGAACTGGCTCTTTACTACGCAGGGCGCGGCGCCAACGCGGCCAAGGCCATCGGGATCGCGCGGCGCGAGGCGGCTGTCCGCCAGGACGTGGCGACGCTTGAGGCACTGGCGATCGCACTCGAAGCGGGTGGCTTGAAACAAGAGGCCGCCGAGGTGCGGCGAAAGGTGGATTCGGTACAATAGCGCGGAGGTTCTCATGCGCTTGTCCCTGGTTCCGCTCATCGCCGCTCTTGCCTTCTCCGCGTTCGCTCAAACCAAGAAAGGCCCGGGCGGCGGGTTCCGCATCCCCATCGAGCCGATCGAGATCGGCGACTACACAGGCTTTGAATCCATCTTTGACGGGACCCTGAAGGGATGGGACGGCGATAGCACGTTCTGGCGCGCCGGGGATGGCGTCATCGTTGGCGAGACCACCAAAGATCAGCCGCTGAAGCAGAACACCTTCCTCATCTGGCGCGGAGGCCAGCCCGCCGACTTCGAATTGAAGGTCGACTACAAGATCAACAACACCAACAGTGGCGTGCAGTACCGCAGCGCCGAGTTGCCCGATGTCGGCAAATGGGTGTTGAAGGGCTATCAGGCCGATATCGACTTCCCCAATATGTTCACCGGCCAGCTCTATGAAGAGCGCGGACGCGGCTTCCTCGCTCTGCGCGGCCAGTTCACCAAAGTCGAAGAGGGGAAGAAGGCCCGCGTTTCCGGCCAGATCAAGAGCACCGAAGATGCCAAGGGCGTCATCAAGATCGGCGATTGGAACACTCTGCACATCATCGCCCGCGGCAATACTCTCATCCACGTGTTGAATGGCCAGTTGACCAGCCTGGTGATCGACGACGACGCCAAGGGCCGCGCGCTGAGCGGGCTGCTGGGCTTCCAGATTCATGTCGGCCCGCCCATGCGGGTCGAATTCCGTAACATCTATCTCAAGAAATACTGAGGCCAGTCATGCCCTTCTGCGCCCAATGCGGAGCCCAAATGGAAGGCAGATTCTGCCAATCCTGCGGCGCGGCCAATCCGGCGGCTGACGCGCCCCCGAGCGGTGGCTTTACCCAACCCATCGCAAGCGGCGGTCTGTCGGACAACACGGCCAGCGCGCTTTGCTACGCGCTCGGCCTGATTACGGGTTTGATCTTCCTGTTGGTCAGCCCTTACAACCGCAATCCGAAGGTGCGGTTTCACGCCTTCCAGGCGATCTTCTTCAACGTCGGCTGGACGATTCTCACGTTCGCCGTTCACGCGGTTGGCTTCGTCATTTTCAATCCGGCCGTTCTGCTTTCGGTCGCCATGCGGATGGCTGGCTTCGGCCTGTGGATCTATCTGATGATTCGCGCCTACAATGGCAACCCGCTGGTTCTGCCCATCATCGGACCGCTGGCCGAGCAGTCGGCGCGATCGCGCTGACCGGCTACTTTCGGGCCGGAATCGTCCACAGGAAAATGTGGCGGCTGAGGTAGGCCTCGAAGTCGTCGCCGCCTACGTTGGCTTCCTTCTCCGCTTTCCAATCGCCCATATCGAACGTGTTCGAAACCAGCCGCGTGCCCGGCTTCAGATCGTTCAGCAGTTTGGGCTTGAGCTTCAGGTTGATGTTCGATAGCAGGAAGAGCGTCACAACGGTGGCTTCCTTGATGTCGGCCAGGAAGAGATCGTTCTCTTCAAAGCGCACCAGGTGCTCCACGCCCGCCTTCTTGGCGTTCTCCTTGGCTTCCTTGATTCGTTCGGGGTTGATATCGATGCCCACGCCGCGCGCGCCGAACCGCTTGGCGGCGGTTATGACGATGCGGCCGTCGCCGCAGCCAAGGTCGTACACCACGTCGGTCTTCTTCACATCCGCCAGTTTCAACATGGTCTCCACGGCGGCATCGGTGGTGGGGACGTACGGAACGTCGGGCGCGCGCTTGGGAGCCGCCGATTGCGGCAGACCCAGAACGCTGGTAAGCACCGCGGCGGCGGCGGCGCGAAAGACGGTGTTCGAGACTCGAAGTGACATCGATTGCTCCCTGTAGGACCTCAAAATCGTACCGCGAAACGGCGCGGATTGCACCCTCGAATTAGCCTGCAATCGTGAAGCAATTCTCATCTTTGGCGGAGCCGTGAGAGTCAAAAACGCCCTCTCCCGTAAGAATTACGCCATCGGTTAGCGCTAGAAATGAGTAACTTACTGACGGGAAAGAATGGAGCCATTTGGCACGCTTCTTGCCTTCTTCAACGGCGGGAGAGAACACCAATGATTTCACGCATGCTTTTGAGTCTCAGTCTGACGGCCGCGGTCTGGGCCGCCGGACATTCTTACACTGGCACGCTGGTCGATGCCGCCTGCAAACAGGCGCACGCGGCCGAGGGCTGCCAGATCAGCGCTCAAACCAAAGCCTTCGCCCTTGTTACCGCCGACGGTAAGATGGCGAAGCTCGACGAGATCGGCAATGCCAAGGCGATGGCCGCTCTCGAAGGGAGAAAGGATAAGAACGCCCCGCAAAACAAAGCCTCCATTACCGGTTCGATGGAAGGCGACACCATCAAGGTGGAGTCCGTCACCCTCGAGTAGGAATTGGCGCGCCGCCTAGGCCCTCAACGCCACAACCAGCATCACGATGTAAAATGCGGCGCTGGCGGCCAGGGCGGCGCGTCTCCATATAGGGGGCCGCAATTCGACGGGCAGTAACCGCGTATTGACCAGCAATACCTGAATCGACGCCAGCGCCAGAATCGGACTGGCGATCACGCCCAGCGCCTTGAACAGCGTCATCGCCGACCCCCAATTGACGGCGACGGCGCCCCACAGTGTAAATACCGCCAGCAGCGAGTAGTAAATGGTTCCGGCTCCTATGCCGCGTTTCTCCGGAGTAACTACCCAGATGATATCGGTTACGGTGCGCACCAGCGTATCTGTATTACCCAGGTGCGTCGAGAACAGAATCCAAAATCCGTTCAGCAGCGCCAGGAACCAGAACCCCTGCCATAGATGCTCCGCCATGTACTGCGCCTGAAAGGCACCCGCTCCCACCGCCGAAAGATCGGTGCCTTTAGGTATGATGGCCGTCGCCAAGTTGACGTTGAGGAACATACCCACGAAACACCCCAGCGCCCACAGCCATATTTGGTCCACCTGAACGTAACGCCACCAGAGCCGCCACCGGCGCATGTTCTCCGGGTTGACGTCGAAAATCCTGCCGGCACGCGACAGCACCACGTGGCGCCCGCCAATAGCCGAAGGGATAGCGCCCACGGTGGCGCCCATGCCGAAGCCCTTGTCGCGAATCCAGTTCGAAATCACCAGGTTTCCGATGCCGCCCGAACCGGCTGTGGCCGCCAGCGTCGCCAGCAGAATCATGTCCGCGCCTTCCGGCACCTGGCCGAACGCGACGAAACCGGCCGCCGTGCGCCACCAGTTTTCAAGCGGCACGAAATAGACGTTCACGACGGCAAGGAAGACGAAGATAAACGAGATCATCGCCCACGACGCCGCCTCCAGCATGCGCTCGATCGTGCGGCCGCTTGCCAGCAGCAGCACCGCCAGCGCCATCACGCCATACGTAACCCACTGCAGCGAGCCCGCATCCGGCGCCCCCGGCATCCGTCCCGCGAACGCCGCGAAAACCACCGAAGAACAGGCCGCCGCCAGCGCCGGCAAACCGAGTTGCGCCACCGTTAACACCGTATAGACGGTGGCCCAGAATCGCGATCCGGGCGCCAGCCGCATGATGCCCACCGTGGCCGGTTCCCCGGTGTAGAGCGTGTAACGGATGGCTTCGAGGTTGAACAGCATCTGCAGCAGGATGGCGATAGTGCCAACCCACAGCAGAGTGGCGCCGTGCTGCACGCTGAGCGCGGGACCCACCAGCCATTCCCCGCCGCCGATCGAAGTGGCCAGCAGGATCGCGCCCGGCCCGATCGTGCGCAGCATGTTCGGGAAGTTGAACGGCAGAGGCTCCGGCAGTTCCGCCCGCTGCCAATCCGGCAGGCGGTGCATCTATTTCTCCAGAGCCCGCAACTGCGGCAGAAACGTTCCTTTTTGCTTGGCCGCGATCACTTCGTCGCAGCGCAGAATCTCGCCCATGTCGCGGCCCGCGCGGATCTGCCTGGCGATTTCGCGTTCCGCCACCAGGATGCGTCCGGCGGTTTCGATGGCGGCTTCCAGCCTGGCGGCGGGCACCACCACCACGCCGTCGTCGTCGCCCACCACCCAATCCCCCGGCGCCACCACGACGCCCGCGCAGCTTACCGGAACGTTCGTCTCGCCCTTGTACTCCGCGCCGCCCGCGTTGGGAGCCACGGCGCGCGCGAACACCGGGACGCGGCTCTTGCGGATATCCGCCAGGTCGCGGATGGCGCCGTCGATCACAATGCCCGCCAGCCCTTTTTTGCCCGCCGCCATCGTCGTCAGGCCGCCCCACAACGCCGTGTTGCGCTCACCCTGCCCGTCGATGACCAGCACATGATCCTTCGGGCACAGCGATAGCCCCTTGGCCACCATCAGGATGTCCGCCGTGTGGACGCGCACGGTGAACGCCGGCCCCGCCATGCGCGGATTCGCCGAGCGGCACTGCATGTCATGATCCATCGCACCGCTTTTGCCCAGGGCGTCGGAGAGCGGTCCGGTACCGATTTTGCGAACCTTATCCGCTAGGCGCATATCACCACCTGGGCCGGATTGATGGCCTTGAACTTCCCCTTGTTCGCCGTGATCTCGAACGCCTCCGGCACCTTGCCGATGCCTTCCAGCACGTGCGTAATGGTGGGCTTCAGCCGCACGCGGCCGGAAGCCACCAGTCCCACGGTATGTTCCAGGTGCGCCAGCGTGCTGATGTCGGGAAAGAGGTAGCGCAGGCTGCGTTCGCGCAACAGATCGATGTCGACTTCAAACGGCGAGCCAAACCACGAGACGCCGATCAGCTTGCCGCCCGATCGCACCGAGTCGATCGCTTGCGTTACTGTCCGAGTACCCGACATGCCCTGCTTCGGACTGCCGCCCGCGCACTCAAACACCACGTCGGCGCCATTGCCGTTGGTCAGTTCCTTGATGGCCTCCACCGGGTCGGTCTCGGCGGCGTTGAGGGCGTAGTCGGCGCCCAGGTCTTTCGAAACCTGGCACGCTTCGGGCCGCACGTCCACCGTGATGATGCGGCCCGCGCCGCTCACCCGCGCAATCTGCATGCACTCCAGACCCATGCTGCCTTGTCCATAGAAGACCACCGTGTCGCCTAACTGCAGGGCCGCCGTTTCCACCGACGCCACGCTGTCGCTCAGCGATTGCAGACACGCCGCCTCGCTGTTGGAGATGCGGTCGTCAAGCAGCGTCAGCGCGATTTCCGGCAGCACCGCGAATTCGCAAAAGCACCCCGGAAGCTGAAAGCCGATGATCGGACCCTTCCGGCACATCGCCGAGCGCCCGTCGAGACACAGCGGACATTGCTGGCACGGCAGTTTGGCCCGCGCCGCCACCCGGTCTCCGGGTTTGAATCGCGTGACACCCTCGCCCACTTCCACCACGCGGACGCAATATTCGTGGCCAAACAACTGCACCGGAGCTTCCGTCTCCAGGCGCTTCTTGATCTTTTCAAAGGCCAGTGTGCGGATGCCGAACGCCAACTGGGCTTCGGTCACCGAGGGCTGCACGGTGAGCACCTGCGCTAAAACGTGGCCGGGACCGGGGGCGGGCATGGGAACCTCGTCCAGGCGCATGTCGTTAAATCCGTAAAATCGCCATGCTTTCATGGTCTGTCTAGCATACAGGACACTCCGAAGCCGGTTTCAGAATTTGCGAATCCCTCTTGACGCGCCGCTCTTAAAGATGCATTATGAATACAACTTTACCTTTTATGGAACGATCCCTCTATGACCAGCTAGGCGGAGCGGCCGCCGTAGACGCCGCGGTGGATGTTTTCTACCGCAAGGTTTTGGCCGACGGCCGCATCAACAGCTTCTTTGACGACGTCGACATGGATCGCCAGATCCTTAAGCAGAAAGCGTTTCTCACGATGGTGTTCGGCGGCCCGGCGTCTTACACGGGGAAGGATATGCGAACCGGCCACGCTCATTTGATCAAGCGCGGTCTCAACGATTCGCACGTCGATGCGGTCATTGAACTGCTTGGCGCCAGCCTGCGCGAGTTGGGTGTCGCCGAACCTCTGATCGCCAAGGTGGCCGCCATCGCCGAATCGGCCCGCGCCGACGTTCTGAACCGCTAGTGCGCCATGCCCGCCATTCACTACGAAGGCAACGTGTTCCCTCTCGCCGAAAACGAGAGCGTTCTCGACGCCCTTCTTAGGAATGGCGTGCTGGCGCCCCATTCCTGCAAGGCGGGAAGCTGCGGCTCCTGCCTGATGCGCGCCTTCGAGGGATCCATTCCGGCCCGCGCTCAACAGGGCTTGAAAGAGTCGTGGAAGGCGCAAGGATATTTTTTGCCCTGCGTCTGCCATCCCGCATCGGATCTTTCGATCCGCGCCGTCGATGCAAGCGAGCAAGTGGGAGCTTCCATCGCCGCTTTAGACCGGCTAAGCGACGACGTGATGCGGGTGCGCCTGCAGTGCGACGCGCCGCTCGAATTCCACGCCGGCCAGTACGTTACTGTCGTCCGGGAGAACGGCCTGGCGCGCAGTTATTCCATCGCCAGCCTGCCCGATGCACCGCAACTGGAACTGCATGTGCGCCGCGTCGCCACGGGCCGCATGAGCGCCTGGCTGCACGAACAGGCGCGGCCGGGCGATCGCGTTTCCCTCCGCGGCCCGTTCGGGGAATGCTTCTACGTTCCAGGGAAAGAAGACCAGCCTTTGTTGCTGGTGGGCACCGGAACGGGACTTGCCCCGCTCTACGGCGTCCTGCAGGACGCCTTGCGGCATGGCCACCGTGGGCCGATTCATCTGGTTCATGGAGCGCTGCACCGGCGCGGCCTTTACCTGGTTGACGACCTGCGCCGGCTCGGGGAACACCACACGCACTTCGGCTATGTGCCCACGGTACTCAACGGCACGAGCTCGGAGGGGCTCACCGTGGGCGCCATCGATCAGGTCGTGCTCGAACGCTTCCCGAAGCTGAACGGCTGGCGCGGCTTCGTCTGCGGCGATCCCGATGTGGTGAAGTCGCTCAAAAAGCGGCTCTTCCTTTCGGGCATGGCTTCCCGTGAAATCCACGCCGACGCGTTCCTGCCGTCGGCACAAGCGGCTTCCTGACCGCATGCTTTAATGAGTTAAGTGCAGCTAAGCTTGCATGCGGATTATGCCCTCCGCATCCTTATCTACCTGGGCACGCACCCCGGCCGCCTGGTCACGACACAGGAGATCAGCAGCGCCTACGGCGTATCGAAACACCACCTGGTGCGCGTCATTCACACGCTCGCCGGCCATAAATACGTCGCGATCCAGCCCGGCCGCTCTGGCGGAGTGGTGCTTTCCCGGGATCCGCATTTGATCCGCCTGGGCGACGTGGTTCGCGCCGCCGAACCGAATCTGCGGCTCGTCGAATGTTTCGACGCGAAGACCAATACCTGCCCCATTACTTCCGTCTGCTCGTTAAAGGGAATGCTCAAGGAAGCGCTGACTTCGTTTTTGGACACACTCAACCAGTACACCGTCGCCGACGTGCTTGACCGCGGCGGTCAGCGAAAACTGGCGGGTGTGTTTGTGAACATCGCCTCCGTCAACGCAGATCCACGGCGGCCATCGACTTCCGGTCCCGTACATAAAGAATCGACCCGCCGATCGAAGGCGGCGTCCAAGCGAGATTCTCCAGCACCTTCGCCTTGGAAACGATCGTCAAGCCCTGCGGCGAAAGCGACGCCAGGTGAAGGACGCCCTCCTCGTCCAGAATGACCGCCTGATCGCCGATCAGCAGCGTGTTGGATCGCACCATGGCGCGGTCCCGCCAGAGGATCTCGCCGGTCTTGACGTTGGTGCACACCAGCAGCGTTGCGCCAAAGTCGCCGTTAGACCCGTAGACGTAATCCCCGATGCGCATCACGTTGCTGTGATGCACCCTCATCTGGCGATGGAACCATAGCTCCTTCAGCACGGTCTTGCCGTCTACGCGCCGCAGTTCCAGCGCCCGGCTGCCGCCCTGGTAGGCGCCGCTGAAAAACAGCAAGTGATCCGGCCCCCAAATCAAAGTCGATGTGATGTCGCCGCCCCGGTTTTCGTGCGCATGGCTCCAAAGCACGCGCCCGCTAGCCGGATCGAAGCCCGCGACCGCTTTCTCCACCACGCACGCCACCTGCATTTCTCCGTCCACGGCGATCAGCACGGGCGACGATTGCGAGTTGCCGAAATCGCCACCCTGCCAGCGCGTCGCTCCGGTCTTCAGATCGAGACCGGCGATGGTATGCCCCTGCCCGCCCACCATGACAATCACGGTGTCCTTGTATAACAGCGGCGAGTTCGAATAGCCGCGCAGCATCACCGTGCCGCCCATCTCTTCGATCAGGCCGCGCGTCCAGATCACCTTGCCCGTTTTCTTATCGAGGCAATGAAACTTGCCGGTCACGCCCACCGTGTACAGCCGGTTGCCCACAACCAGCGGAGTCGCATGCGGGCCCGGGCCGGTATTCATGTTCATGCCCTTCAGGAATGGAGCGGCGTAGCGATGTTCCCACAGCGTCTTACCCGAAGCGCGGTCGAGCGCCAGCACCACTTCCGAATCGCCCTGGCGGTACATGGTGAACAGCCGTTTGCCATCCACCACCACGCTCGAACTGCCGAACGGCAGCGGGATCTTCCACAGCACCTTCGGACCGGCTTCGGTCCAGCGGGCGGCGATGGGACGGGCTTTCACCTGAAAGTTGCGGTTCGGACCCGCCCATTGTCCCCATTCGGGCGTGGCGGCGGAACTGATGGCGGCAAGCAGGAATAGCGGATGCATCGAGCTTCCAGACTACACCGCAACCGTGGGCGTATACTTTCGAACATGAAGCTTTTTTTCGCTTTGGGCCTTGCTCTGCAAGCCTTCGGGCAAACCTTCAACAACGGAACATTCCTCGGCACCGTCTCCGACCCTTCCGGTGCCGCCGTTCCGGGCGCCACGGTTCGCGTCATACGAGACAACCCTCCCTTCCACCGCGACGTGGTCACCGATGAAGCCGGCAATTTCCAACTGGCCCAGGTGCCTCCCGGCCTCTATCGCTTCGAATTTGAAAAAGACGGATTTCAGAAGGCGCAAGTCGCGCAGGTCAACCTGAGCGCCGCCCAGACCGCGCGCGTCGACGTGCAGCTCACCGTCGGCTCCATGAGCGAAGTCGTCAGGGTGGAATCGCCCGCGGCGCAGGTGGATACCGCCTCCGCCAACATCGGCTCCACCGTCTATGGAACGCAGGTGCAGGAACTGGCGCTCAACACGCGCAGCTTCACGCAATTGATGACGTTGCAGCCCGGTGTCAGTTCCACGCAGGCGCAGCAGCCCGGCTTCGGATCGAACACCAGCGTTCCCTTCTCGTTCAGCGGCGGCCAGACCAGCGCCAACAACTGGACGCTCGATGGCGGCCGCAACATCGATACGTTCAACGGCAACAACCTCGCGATGGTCAACCTCGACGCCATCGCCGAAGTGCGCATTGAGCGCAATGCCTATACCTCCGAATACGGCCGCAACGGCGGCGCGCAGGTCAACGTGGTGACCAAGTCCGGCACCAATAGCCTCCACGGATCGCTGTTTGAGTTCTTCCGCAACGACAAGCTGGACGCGCGCAACTTCTTCGCCAACCGCCGTCCTAAGAACCGCTACAACAACTGGGGCGGCACCGTCGGCGGCCCCATCAAGAAAGACAAAGTCTTCTTCTTCCTTTCGAACGAATATCGCCGCATCTGGCAGAGCACCGGCACGCGTACCAGCATCGTACCCACCGATGCACAACTGGCCGGCGATTTCTCGGCCACTCGCGACATCCGTGACCCGCTGACCGGGCAGTTGTTCCCGAACCGGACGATTCCCGCCAACCGCCTGGATCCCAATGCTCTCGCATTGATCCGCACGTATTATCAGCGGCCGAACTTCCAGCAAGGCGCGCTGAACTTCACCTCCGCCGAACCGGATGGCACCAAGTACCGCTCCGGGCTCGGCCGCCTCGATTGGAACGTCAACGACAAGCTCACCATCTTCGGCCGCTACAACATCGATTCCACACGCCTCATCAGCCCTTACGGATTGTTCGCCGGCAACCCGATGCAGAACGTCGCCGACAGCGAGCAATCGCACCTGGTACGCGGAGCCAACATTTCCGCCACCTGGGTGGGCAGCGCGAACCTAGTGAATCAGATCACCACTTCCTTCTACGGCCAATCGCTGGCCATCTCGACTTCGGCCAACGCCGCGCGCACTCGCGCCGCCAATTTCAACGTGCCGCGCGTCTTCACGACTTCGGTCGCGGCGGCCGGCCTGATCCCCTCCATCACCATGGCCCAGGGCTACGCCGGCATCGACATCCGCTGGCCTCAGAACATCTCGGCCTACACCTGGGAGCTGATCGACAATCTGTCGTGGACGCGCGGGCGCCACACGCTGAAGTTCGGCGGCTCCATCGACAAAGAGAACAAATCGCAGAACCAGAGCTTGCCCAACAACAACGGTTCCTTCACTTTCAACAGTCAACCAACCGGCGACGCCCTGGCCGATCTGCTCACCGGCAACGCCTTCCAGTACACCGAAAATTCAAACCACATCTTCGGCAAATCGCGTTGGGAAAACTGGTCGCTTTACGTGCAGGATCAGTGGCGCGCCACCAACCACCTCACGCTCACCTACGGCGTGCGGTATGAGTTGTTTGAGCCCGAAAAAGACGACGAAGGATTTTATTCCTTCTTCCAGGCGTCGCGGTTCGATCGCTCCAGGGCGGCTACCCTCCTGCCCGCCACCGGGCAGATCGTTACCGGTACGCAGAATTACGACAATGGCGTCGTAGTGGTGGGCCGTCCCGATTCGCCGTATGGCAACGCGATGACCAACACGACCTACAACACCTTCGCTCCGCGCGGCGGCTTTTCCTGGGGACTGGGGAAAGACAGCCGGACCGTGGTGCGCGGCGGCTTCGGTATGTTCCACGACCGCTGGTCGCAAGTGGTCTCCGGCGCCCGCAACAACTGGCCGTTCAACCAAAGCGCGTCCATCTTCTCCACCACGTTCTCAAACCCGGCGCAGGGCGAGCGCCGGTTCTTCCCCATCGCGCTCACCAACTACGACTCGCCCTGGAACATCCCCTATTACATGAAGTGGTCGCTGGGCGTGCAGCGCGCGATGCCGGGCGATATCCTGCTCGACACCAGCTACGTCGGCTCGCGCGGCGTGGCGCTGGTGCGTACACGCGATATCAATCAGCCTCGCGCCTCCGCCGATGTCGCGGCCGGCCGTCTGAACGTCAACGCGGCGCGTCCCTACCCCGGCTTCGCTAACATCAATACAAACGAAACCACCGGGCAATCCACTTACCACTCGCTTCAGGTTTCGGCCACACGCCGTTTCTGGCGCGGTATCTCACTGCAGGGTTCCTACACTTTTGCCCGGTCCATCGACAATGCGGTCGCCCCGGTCTACGCCTACGCCGATAACCGCATGGAGCGGGCCCTGTCGAACTTCGATCGCACCCATGTGCTGGTGCTCAGCTATGTCTACGAACTGCCGTTCTTCCGCGATGGCTCGGGAGTGGGCAAGAAGGTCCTCGGCGGCTGGCAGGTTTCCGGCATCACACGGTTTGAATCGGGCACGCCGTTTTCCATCACCGTTCCCGGCGACCGCGCGGGCATCGGCTCCGGCGGCCAGCGGCCCGATGTCACCGGCGCCATCGGCACTCCCCACACCCTGGCGCAATGGTTCACCGGCACCTTCCCGCTGCCCGCGCTAGGCGCGTTTGGAAGCCTGGGCCGCAACGTGGTGCGCGCGCCCGGTATCAACAACTGGGACGTTTCGTTCAGCAAGCGGACGGACCTGTTCCAACGGGGCGATCAACCGGTGCAACTGCAATTCCGCGCCGAGTTTTTCAATCTGTTCAACCACACGCAATACGCCGGAGTCTCGGCGGGCGTGGGCGCGGCCAACTTCGGCGCCATCACGTCGGCACGCGATCCGCGCATCGGCCAGTTGGGCCTGCGGCTGTTATTCTGACCGTAGAATGATCCTGTTCATCGTTGCCGTAAGTCTGCTCGCCGTCCGGCCGCTCAGCGCCCAGGATTGGATCAAGCGCAGTAATGAACACACCAAGGTGTTATTAGATGTGACCGCGCGCTTCAGTCCCGAGAGCGCGGGGCTGCTTGGCATCGACGGCTACGACGACCGGATTTCGGACTTGAGCCAGGCGGCGCGCGGCAAGGCGAGAACGGCACTGCGCGCCGCCATCGCGGAACTGGAAAAGCGGCGCAAGGCGGAACACGATCCCCTGGTCCGCCAGGACATCGACATCCTGATCGAGGACGCGCGCCGCGATGTACGCCGCGGCGAGTTGGAGGACAAACTCGAACTGCCCTACACGTTCGTCTCCCGCATGGTGTTTCGCGGCTTGCGTGCCTTGCTCGACGATCAGGTCGCGCCGGAACGGCGCAAGGCGGCGTTGATCCGGCTGAAACGCTACGCCGGCCAGGAATCGGGCTACCAGCCTATCGCCACCATCGCCGAGCGACGGACCCGCGCCGCGCTCGCCCGCAAGCAACTGCACACGCCCTATCGCGAAGAGTTGGAACAGAACCTGGCGCAATCGGGCTCTTTCCTCGACGGCATCGCACGGCTGTTCGAACAATACAAATTGGACGGGTACCAGGATTCGCTGGCCACCTTGCGCCGCCAGGTTGCCGCTTATGACGCGTTCGTGAAAAGCGAAGTGCTGCCGCGCGCCGGACGCGATTTCCGCCTGCCGCCCGAGCTTTACGCCATCGCGCTTGAAAGTTACGGCATCGACATCCCACCCGCTCAATTGGCGGCGCGAGCGCGCGCGTCGTTTCTTGAATTGCAGCGGGAGATGGATGGCGTCGCCGCCAAACTCGCGGCGGAACGCGGCTGGAAACTCACCGGCTACCGCGACGTCATGCGCGAGCTCAAGAAACAGCAGATCACCGGCGACGCCATCCTGCCTCACTATCATCAGAGACTCAAGCAGATTGAAGAGATCGTGCGCCGCGAAAAGCTGGTGACGCTGCCTGGCCGCGACGCGCGCATCCGCATCTCCTCCGCCGCCGAATCGGCTGCCAGTCCGGCGCCCAACATGCGGCCGCCGCGCCTGCTCGGCAACACCGGCGAGATGGGCGAGTTCGTGCTGCCGCTGAACATTCCCGATAAGACCGGCGCCACGCTGCGCTACGACGATTTCACTTTCGATGCCGCCTCCTGGTCGCTTGCCTCCCATGAGCTGCGCCCCGGCCACGAGATGCAGTTCGCCAAGATGGTGGAGCGCGGCGTTTCAAGCGCGCGCGCCATCTTCGCTTTCAACAGCACCAACGTCGAAGGCTGGGGCTTGTATTCGGAATACATCATGCTGCCCTTCATGCCGCTCGAAGGTCAACTCGCCTCGCTCGATTTCCGGCTATTGCGCGCGGCTCGCGCCTTTCTCGATCCCGAACTGCAGATGGGCAAGGTGACGGTGGAAGAAGCCACGCGCGTGCTCCTCGACGACGTGATTACTTCCGTGGCCATGGCCAAGCAGGAGACCGACCGCTATACGTTCCGCTCTCCCGGTCAGGCCTGTTCTTACTTCTATGGCTATTTGAAGTTGGTGGAGCTGCGCCAGGAGGTGGAGAAGAGGCCCGGCTTCAATGCACTGCGCTTCCACGATTTTGTTCTCGACCAGGGATTGCTACCGCCGCGCCTGCTGCGCGAGGCCGTGCTCAAACAGTTCTAACATAGGGCTATGGCGTTCTTTGTCACGTTGTTTCTGGCATTTCTTGGTTGGCCGGGCCAAGCGCAGATCAAGATACAGTACGTCGTTTCCGCCGCCAGTCTCGAGACTGGAATACCCACCAAACTGGCCTTGGCGGCTGTTATCTGCTCGGGCCTCGAAGGCATTGATAGAACAAAAGTTGCCGAGAGCTATCCATTGCCTTTTCAGATCGCAGGTGTTGGTTTGCAATTGAACGGCGCCGCCGCCCCGATTCTCCAGATCGAGCCGCTCGATTCAGGCCAGCAAGCTGTCTACTTCCAGGTTCCGCGAGAGGTGAAATTCACTGACGATGGGAACGTCCGGGTGACACTCCACCAGCACGGCAAGTCCGATGTCAGCGTGCAGAAACAGAGAATACCCGCGCCCGACATTTTCCGGCTGCCCGGCGGTTCGGGTCAAGGATTATTTCACCACGCTTCCGATAAATCCCTTGTCACCGAAGAGAATCCAGCCCGGGCGGGCGAACAGATCCTGGGATACGTGACCAACATTCTTTGGAATCGCCCCGAAGTGGAAACCGGGGCGGCAGCGCCAGAGCCGGCCCTCACCATCGAGGTGGCCGGCAACCCTTTCCCGGATCGCTACGCCGCCATTTTTTCCAGAACCGATTACACCGGGGATTCTCAAGAGGCCGTCGTTGCTCTAACGATGCTGCCTGGCTCGGCCGGAGTTTTTGAGGCTCGCATCTTTATGCCTTCGCGAATTGTAAGAAGAACCGGCCAGCCATCCGCCGCCGTTCAGGTCATACGCAGACCGTGTTTTCTCTTATTCGGATCCCGGTGTATCAACACGACGATCTCTTACGATTCAGTCCGGTATTGATTCCGGTCCGCCCCAGCGAATAGGTCTAATCCGCAGCCCGCAACTTCAAACTCGGCGGCCCAATATGCACATGCGGCGCCGTAGCCTGTCCCGGCACAGCCGAGCGAAACGCCAGGTAAGGCACCCGCGCCGTCTCCAGCCAGTAACGCAGCCAGCGCCCTTCGGAAGTATCGGGACTCACCGCCACATCCACGCGCCCGCGATGGTCGAACCCCAGGCTGCGGTGGAACACCGTATCGCCCTTGGCCGAAATCGGCAGCGGCTGACGGAAGTAGCGTTCGAATTCCGATTCCAATCTCTTCAATTGCGCGGGCGTCAGAATGCCGTAAGCGGCATCGGCTTCGGCCATGCGCATAGCGGCTTGATTCTCGGCTTCCAGTTCGGCCTGGCGCACCTGTTCGGCACGCGCCATTTCGAGTAACTGATTCCACAGCCGCACACGCGATTCGGCCAGATCCAGCGTGCGCCGCCGCGCGTCCATCTCTTCGATGTGCGAGGTAAGAGAGGTGGGCGCGGCCACACCGGCCTCCACCAACCGGCGCTGGCGCGTCACGCGAAGCTGCTGCAGCGTCACCAGCCGCTTGGCGCTTTCCACCATTCGCCTCGACAGATCTTCAGATAGATCTGCTACCTGATGAGTGCCATAGAGCGTTTCGCGCAGCATGGCCTGATCTTCGGCTTCGGCCAACGCCGCTTTGGCATCGTCCAGCCGAGCGCGCGGAAGACCACCGGCCTCCACCAGGGATTCGATTTTTTTCAGTTCTTCCCGCGCGCGCGTCAACTCGGGTGTTGGCAGCGGCGCTCCAAACATCTGAGCTACGCAGGCAAAAATAGCCAGCGCGCGAACGAACTCCATGCCTTTTATTGTACGATACAGGCAGGAACAGCTTCGGAGCCGCTATTGGCCACTACCAAACGCAAACCTGCCTCGAAAACCACACGCCCCCGCCGGACCCGCCTCCCCAAAATTGAAAGCCCCAAACCCGCGCTACCCGCGGTGGAGCCTTCCGCGACTTGGTGGGCCGCCGTCCGCGCCATGCAGGATAAGAAGGGCGAAGACGTCAAGATCCTCGACCTGCGTCCGGTCACTTCCTTCGCCGACTTCATGCTCATTTGTTCCGGCGGCAATCCGAAGCAGATCCAGGCGATCGCCGGCGAAGTGCAGCGCCAGGTCGAACAGGAAGGCGAGCGCCCCAATAGCGTGGAAGGCTTCAAGAACGCCGAGTGGATCCTGATGGACTACGGCGACTTCGTGGTGAACGTTTTCTCCAACGCCGCGCGGAACTACTATGAGCTCGAGCGCCTGTGGCGCGATGCGCCGGAAGTTTCGCTGCTACCCTGAGAAGTGGTCCTTTCGCAAATCCTCGTTCTGTTTCTCGCGGCGGCCGAGCCCGACGCGATGCGCCTCAACCAGGAACTGCTCGCCCGCCATCTGCCCTACGGCACCGTGCTCGACCCCATCTTCGCCGCGCCCGATAGCGAAGAGATCGTCAACTACACCCGCTGCGGCGACTCGGCGATCTGGACCGGCCACTACCTCGCGGCGCAATCGTTCCGCTACGCCGTCACCGAAGATCCGGACGCGCTGGCGGAAATCTTCGCGCTGCTGGAAGGCATCCGCACGCTGGTGCAGGTGACCGGTCCCGGCCTGCTCGCCCGCTGCACGTTCCCTGAAACCTCGCCTTACGCGCGGATGATCATGGATGAAGAGCGCAACAACGGCCACTTCACCGGCGCCGTCAATGGCGAGGGCTGGGTCTGGATCGCCAACACTTCCCGCGACCAGTACGCGGGCGTGTTTTTCGGCTTGAACGCCGCCTGGGAACTGGTGCCCGACCCCGAGGCGCGGTCCCGCATCCTGGCCCTGGTCACCGAGATGCTCGAATATCTGATCGACCGCAACTGGCTGGTAACGATGCCCGACGGCCGGCCGAGCACGCTCTTCGGCATCCGGCCCGATCAGCAGTTGAGCCTGTTGAAGGTGGGCAGCCGCGTGAACCCGGACCGCTACCGTCAGCTTTATCTCGACTATGCCGATTCGTCCAGTTTCCTGGTGAACCTGCCCATCGCGCTCGAAGTGCGCGAACTGCACGACTCCTATTTCAAGTTCAACCTCAACTACATTCATTTCTGGAATCTGCTGGGGCCGGGTAACGATCCCGAATCGATTCGCGCCGATTACTGGCGTGCCTACGAAACGCTGCGCCGCGCCACCGCCGGACATCAGAATGCGCACTTCAACATGATCGACCGCGCGATTCGAGGATCCGACGACACCCGCGACGCCGAGACGGTTGAGATGCTCGACCAATGGCTGACCCGCCCGCGCCGCGACTTCGCCGTCGATCATACCCGCGAACTGGCCGCCTGCGGAGCCAACCGCGCCTGCCAGCCGATCCCCGTCGCCCGCCGCATCAATACCGATTTTCTGTGGCAGCGCAGTCCGTTTCAGTTGAGCGCGGGCGGTGGCGGCTTCATCGAACCGAGCGGCATCGATTATCTGTTGCCCTATTGGATGGCGCGTTATTATGGACTGCTGAACGATTGAAGGAGAACCCGCAAGTGCGTAAGAAGGCCTCTGACTTTCCGCAGGAACTGCTGAATCTTTTCGATCTCTATGTTCATGGCGACATCGGCCGCCGCGAGTTCCTCGAGGGCGCCCAGAAGTTCGCCGTGGGCGGTGTGACGGCGGCGATGCTGCTCGAAAGCCTTGCCCCGAACTACGCCTGGGCGGATCAGGTGGCAAAGGACGATCCCCGCATCAAAGGCGAGCGGGTGACAGTCGAGTCGCCGCAGGGTAACGGCTCCATCAACGGTTATCTGGTGCGGCCCGCCAAGGGCGGCAAGAAGCCCGGGGTCCTGGTCATTCATGAGAACCGCGGTTTGAATCCGTATATCGAAGACGTGGCCCGCCGGGCCGCCACCGCCGGTTACGTCGCTTTCGCTCCCGACGGGCTTTCGAGCGTCGGCGGCTATCCCGGCAACGACGAGCAGGGCGCCAAGATTTTCGGCCAGGTGGACCGGGTGAAGATGGGCGAGGATTTCATCGCTTCCGCCCGCTGGCTCAAAGCCCGCAAGGAGTGCACGGGCAAAATCGGCGTGGTGGGCTTTTGCTTCGGCGGCGGCATTTCGAACATGCTGGCGGTGCGCCTGGGTACGGAGCTCGCAGCCGCGGTGCCTTTCTACGGCAGCCAGCCCAAGGCCGAAGACGTTCCGAAGATCAAAGCGCCCCTGCTGCTGCATTACGCCTCGCTCGACAAGCGCATCAACGACGGCTGGCCCGCCTATGAAGAAGCGCTGAAGGCGAACCATGTCCCCTACACCGCGCACATGTACGAGGGCATGAATCACGGATTTCATAACGACACCACGCCTCGCTACGACAAGGCCGCCGCCACGCTCGCCTGGCAGCGCACGCTCGACTTCTTCAAGAAAAGCCTTCGTAAATAGCGGACGCTTGAATTCATGACCAATAGCCGCGTTCTTCAAAAACTACGCTCCGGCGGATTCGTGAAAACCGCCGGAGTCAGCCGCGTTGCGCAGCCATGGCTCACCGAAGTCATCGGCCGCATCGGCTACGACGTGATCTGGTTCGACATGGAGCACCGGGACTTCAACTACGACGTGATCCCCGCTCTTTCCCTCGCCTGCCGCCACACGGGCATCGATCTGATGGTGCGCGTGCTGAAAACCGGATACGACGCTCCCATGCGGGCGCTCGAATTCGGCGCCAACGGATTGATGGTGCCTCATGTGCGCAGCGCCGAAGAGGCACGCCAATGGGTGGAATGGGTTCGTTTCCCACCGCTCGGCAAGCGCGGCCTCGACGGCGTGGGCACCGACGCCGATCACGGACTCGCCGGGACGCTCGATCACATCCGGCACGCCAACAGGGAAGTGTTCCTGGCGCTGCAGGTGGAAGATCGCGAGGCCGTGGAGTCGATCGACGAGATCGCCGCGGTCCCCGGCTTCGACCTCTTCTTCGTCGGACCCGCCGACCTGACGTTGAGCTACGGCGTGCCGCTGCAGTTCGATCATCCCGATGTCGAACGCGCCATCGACCGCGTGGCCGCCGCCTGCGCCCGCAACGGCAAGTGGTGGGGCATTCCCACCGGAACGCCCGAGGCCGCGCAGAAGATGATCGATCGCGGCGCGCGCCTGGTGACTTGCGGCGGCGATCATTTCTCTCTGATTCGCGGCTTTCAGGAGTCCTTCGCCAAGTACGCCCAAATCGGCATCAAGGCGTAGCGCGTGCCCGCGCGCAAGTGGCAGGTGCTGGCGCTGCTGTTCTGGATCGGCGCGATCAACTACGCCGACCGGACGGCGATTTCAGCCGTGTTCCCCTTGCTGCGCCGCGACCTTGGGCTGACCGACGTGGGCCTGGCGGCCGTCGGCTCCCTGTTTCTCTGGAGCTATGGCGCGACATCGCCGTTGGCGGGCCTGCTGGCCGACCGGCTCTCGCGCAGCCGCCTGATCGCCGTCAGCCTCGCCGGTTGGAGCGCCGCCACGCTCGCCACCGGCATGGTCACCGAACCGGCGCAATTGTTCGTGCTGCGCGTGCTGCTGGGTGTGACCGAGTGTCTCTACCTGCCCGCCGCGCTGGCTCTGATCGCCGATTACCACGGCACCGGATCGCGTGCCATGGCCATGGGCATCCACAGTTCCTCGCTTACGTTCGGAATGGTGGCGGGCGGGACGCTGGCGGGCCATCTGGGCGCTTCCATCGGATGGCGTCCCCTGTTCTTTCTTCTGGGTGGCGCCGGCCTTGTGCTGGCCGCATTCGCCGCCTATTGGCTGCGCGACGCCTCAAGCGAGCGTGAAGCCGAGGCTTCCGAGCCGCTGAGCGTCACGCTCCGTGCGCTCGCCCGTACGCCGGTGTGTTTCGTGGTTTTCGCCGAAGCCGCGTTGATTTCCATCAGCACCTGGATCTTCGCCAACTGGCTGCCGCTCTATTTCCGCGAGACGCATGGGCTGTCGCTGGCGGCGGCCGGCTTTTCGGGCACCTTCGCTTTCACGGTGGGCGCCGCCACGGGCACCATCGCCGGAGGCTGGCTTTCCGATCGCGTGGCGCGGCGCAATCCACGCCTCCGCCTGCGGAATATGGGGCTGTTCTACGCCGCCGCCGCGCCGCTGCTGCTGGTGTTTCAGGGCCGCCGGACGGCATTGGCGGTGGGCTCGGCGGTGCTGCTGTTCGGGTTCCTGCGCGGCCTCGGTTCGTCGAATGAAGTGCCCTTGATGTGCGATCAACTGCCGCCACGCCGCCGCTCGACCGCTATCGGCTTCATGAACGCGATGAACACAACGATCGGCGGATTGGGCGTGTTCGCCTCGGGCTACTTCATGTCGCGCTTTCCGCTCAGCCATGTGTTTCTGGGGATGGCGGGCGTCGTGCTGCTCGCTTCGATCGTGTCGCTGGCGGGGTTTAGTTCCTTTCGGCTTCGCGAAATAGCGAAAGCTCGATGTGGCCCAGCAGATAGGTAACCACGAATCAGCCGGCACTAGACGAAGTCTTCTCTCGATGAACTCGATATGATGGGGACTTGAGATCCTCCATGGAATCCACTAACGGGCTCGACGAAAACCACACTCTCATTGAAACGTGGCTGCAAGTTTCTCTTGAAAAGAAGCCCGTTGCATATGAACTCGCTAACCGAGTTCGCAGCAGTACAGTCCTATCTCCTCGACAGCGGCAACTCGTCCCTGAAGTTGTTGAGCATGCTCTTTCTGCATTAGACTTGCTGAGTGCTGGTTGGACCAAGCGCCAAGCCCTATGGGTTGGCAGTGCTGCAAGAAGCCTGTACGAATCGAAAGTTGTTGCCTCATACATCCTGAGGTCGGAGATTGACGCGGACCGCTTTTATCAAGATGGACTGATCGACATTCGCGACATATTTTCAAGTCTCGCCGCCCAAGCCTCAAGTTTAGGCGATCTCCCGGACTTTAAACGCTTGATTGATGTGCTGAAGTCCGAACTCGCGCAGGTGATGGCGACCCAGAAGATCGCTGAGAGCGCAAACTACCTAACTGTCAAAAAGATGGCCAAACAACTGGGGGTAGCGCCAGACTATGATCTCGTTTATCAATTCCTGTCAAAATTCTCACATTCTTCTGCGGTTACCGTGCTGACCCGAGGGGGTGAGACCTGGCTGTCATTAATTCTGCCGTTGCTGGCCTGGATTGGATTGAAAGAATACCAGTTAATGTTGGCTGACATCGCCGAGAAATCACCTCCACTAGCCAGAACCAGTTAGCAGCGCCAAATTGCCGATCCGCCGGTCCGACATCAGGCTGTGGATTCGCGCCGAATATTGGGTTGCGTGTTTGAATAGGAACTGGCTGAAGGCATTGACACAGCCGTCATCTCGGCTGATTTGTGACCAGCATCCTAAGCCATCGCGTGGTCATGAAGTTTGCGAAGGCGGGTTCGGACTACTAATTTGAAAACGTTCGTCGCCGATCGCAGTCTCCACCCGCGAAGGCAGCAACACATTTCAAAGGGCAGCCTCACTCAACTTCCGCTGATCCGCTTCGTCCTTAAAGGCGGTTGCGTTCTGTTTCATAAACATTCAACCACGTAGTTAAATGTTAGTGCATCGAAAACTATAGAGATCGGCATCCTTCAGCGTGAACCGGAATCGTACCGGCTTCCCCGCCAGCAACCCCATATCGGCGCCGGGCTGCCAGGCGCATGTACCCGCGATCTCGTCGCCAATCAGTTCCTTCGATTCCGCCAGCTTGCCGCCGCCCGCATCCTGAATCTCAACCTTCACGCCGCCGGGCGCCGACGTCGAATAATTCAACTCCAGCCGCGACCCATCGAAAATCAATGGTTTCGTGATCAACTCGCCGCCGCCATATCCAGCGTGGGCCGAAGCGAGGCCGTCGAGCCGCAACTCATAGCGCCGCAGGTAGGCGGTCGGCTGGCCGTAGTTGCGGTTCACGTAGAACGACATGGTCGAGGGTCCGGTCTGGATCAGGTTCAACGCCGGATAGTTCGACCGCGATACCCAGTTCTCCACCCCGACGCCCGGCCGCAGAAACGCTTCTAGAAACGTGCGCGTATAGCGCAGGCCGCCGCGCGAAGTCACCAGTACCGCGTCCGAACAATCCTTGTAATAGCCGGGATCGACGCCGACCGCGCGCGCCTGCGCCTCGTCGAGCACCTGCCGCCCGGGGAGAAACCGCGCGCAGATGCCGGCATAGATGTGCGGCGCGCGAAAGTAGGGCGAGGTCTGATTCGTGTAGAGATGCTCGGGCGGAGCGTCGCCGTAGTCCATCTCGCCTTCCACCTTCCAATCGGCGAAATCGGAGCTTGAAGCGCGCGACACCCACCGGTATCGCGTCTGGCCGGATTGCTTCCAGGAACGGAAATAGAGAACGTAGCGGCCTTCGGTTTCCGACCAGAACGCCAGGTTTTGCGAATCGAAGACGAACGCCTTGGGCGACGGCAGAATCGGCTCCGTGCGTATCCTTTTCCAGCGGATGCCATCCTGCGAAACGAACCCAACGAGTCCGCTTTTGTGAATGCCGGCGACCGCTTTGAAGCGCTCGGCGGCGGGCACCCCTGGGCGCGTATCGAGGAAGGGCGAGAAGTTGTGAGAGAACGGCGGCTGTCCGGCCAGGATGACGTTGTCCTGGTCATACAGCCCGAGCTTCGGTTTCGTCCAAATCTTCCCGTCGGCCGACTCGGCGCAGCAGGTGACCTCGGAAGGCTGGCCGTCCTGCCCCGCGCTCGGCGAGCCGCGATAGTAGGCGCGGTATCGGCCGCCATCCGGCACGATCGTCGTGTAGCCGCAGAACCGTCCTTCCCACGGATGATCGAATTTTAGAACGGGTCCCGCATCCACCGGCATGGCCGGGCGCAGGTCGGCGCCGCGCATTTCGGCGATCAGCTCACGATCGAGAAATAACTCCCTTCGCGAACCGATGCGAATGGGCTCGGTGGCCGCCGCCCGAGTAGCGAAAGCGCCGCAAACGGTGGCCGCGAAGCCGCGGCGGGTCATCGTCATGGACTGAGTATACCGGCTATCGGATCGCGTAAAGCGTGTTGCGGCCGCGCAAGTACAACGTGTTTTCGGCCACCACGGGACTTGCGACGAAGAACTCATCCGGGAAGGTGTTCGTCGCCAGCACTTCCATCTTCTCGCTCCAGGCGAGCACGATCACGTCGCCCTCTTCCGAGGCGAGGTACACTTTGTCGCCGGCCAGCACCGGCGACGCTTTGAAGTTGTAACTTTTGGGCAGACGCACCTGGCGGTAAAACGGCTCACCGGTGGCGGCGTTCAGGCAGCTCACCATGCCGCTATCGGTGATGAAGAACAGCCGGCCGTCCTTGAGCAGCGGCGACGCGGTGTAGGAATTGCCGCGATTGTTCTGCCACACGATGGCGCCGGTGCCGGTGAGATCGCCCGTGCGGCCGAGCTTGATCGCCAGCAGGTTCGGATTGCGAAACCCACTCATCACATAAACCATGCCGCCCGAATGGATGGGAATCGGAATGGTGTTGAGGCCGAGGCCCGCGCATTCCCAGATCAGGTTTCCATTCACGAAATCGTAAGAGCGCACCTTGTTCGGCGCGGCGACCACCACCTGCTTTTTCCCTTCATGGGTCACCACCAGCGGCGCCGCCCAGTTACTGATCTCGTCGCGCTGTTTGCGCCACAGCTCCTTGCCCGTGTTCTTGTCGATGGCGGCGAGGAACGAATTCCGTTCGCTATCGAAGATCACCAGCAACTTGTTTTCGTGCATCACCGGCGCCACGCCTTCGCCGAACGCGTTGCGCATGTGCATCTCGACACCGGCGTCGTAGGACCAGACCGGCTTGCCATTGAAATCGAGGGCATACACGCCCCGGGAGCCGAAGGACGCATAGACACGCCTGCCGTCGGTCACCGGCGAGTTGGAGGCGAAACTTCCATACCGCGCGTGATACCCCTCGTGCGGCTTCACCGTTTTCACCGTGCGGGTCCAGAGAACCTTACCCGTCCGCCGGTCCAGGCACATCACGTCCAGGCGGTGCTCGGCCGCGGTTCCCTCACCGGCCGTTGGAACGGCGGTGGTGAGAAACAGCCGCTCCCCCCAGATCACGGGAGTCGAGTGGGCGCGCCCGGGGATCTCCGCTTTCCAGCGCACGTTCGCGGCCGTCCATTCCACCGGCGCGGCGGTGCGCGCGATTCCGTTTTCGTGGGGTCCGCGCCATTGCGGCCAATGGGCGTCCTTGTCGCTGGCGACGTCGTCGGCCCAAAGGGCGGCGGTGAGCAGAAGGAGCGGCAACCTCATAGCGTTTCCCGCCATGATAACAGGCGTCAACGGATTGCCATCGTACGTTGTACAATGAGGATGGCCGCTAGGATGAGTGGCTTTTGCGTGTGTACTTTTGCCTGCCTTCAGAGTCCGGCCTAGAGTAGCTCGCCAGTAAAGAACTGATTAATGCTGCGGAAGGCGCAGCTTCAAGGAATTTCGAATGACCAATATATTCGTAGGGAACCTGCCCTACCAGATTACCGAGGCCGAGCTGGAGACAGCGTTTTCCGAGTTCGGCGCGGTCGAGCGCGTCAGCATCGTGCGCGACCGCGACACCGGGCAATCGCGCGGTTTCGCCTTCGTCGAGATGACGAACGGAAACGAAGCGACCAATGCCATCAACGCCATCAACGGCCGTGAAATGAACGGCCGCGCGTTGAACGTCAACGAGGCCCGCCCGCGCGAAGAGCGCCGGCCCGGTGGCGGTGGCGGTGGATTCGGCGGCGGCAAGGGCCGCGGTGGATTCGGCGGTGGCGGTGGCGGCGGGGCGCGCCGTCGTGAGCCCCGCTGGTAATCTCGCAGCGCAATTCAGAACGGCGGTCACCTGATTCGGGTGATCGCCGTTTTGCTTTTCAGCGCGCGCTAAACCGGTAGGCCGTGGTGCTTTGCATCCGTTCCCCCGCCTTCAACATCGTGGAGGGGAAATCCGGCTTGTTGGGCGAATCGGGAAAGTGCTGGGTTTCCAGGCACAACGCCGCGCGTTGACCGTAGACCTTCCCGCCCTTACCCTTGTTGCTGCCATCCAGGAAGTTGCCGGTGTAGAACTGCACTCCGGGTTCGGTGGTCGACACTTCCATCACACGGCCCGTGGAGGGCTCATAGACCTCCGCCACTTTGCGCAGGGTGCCCGCGGCGCCGTTCAGAACGTAGTTGTGGTCGTAGCCTTTCCCGGCCTTCAACTGCGCATCGCTTTCCCCGATGCGCGCGCCGATCGCCACCGGCTTGCGGAAATCGAAGGGAGTCCCCTCCACCGCCTGCCTTTTTCCGGTGGGAATCAATCCCGAATCCACGGGAGTGAAGCGGTCCGCGTCGATCGCAAGCTGATGCGCGAGAATGTCGCCCTCCCCCTGCCCTTTGAGGTTGAAGTAGGTGTGGTTGGTGAGGTTGACCACCGTATCCTTATCGGTTGTGGCGGCGTAGTCGATGCGCAGCTCGTCTTCGCCGGTCACCGTGTAGGTCACTGTCGTGGTAAGCGTGCCCGGATAGCCTTCCTCGCCATCTCTTGAGATGTAGGTCAGTTCCAGCCCGTTCGCTTCCGGCAGCGCCCGCCCGGTCCAGACGGCCTTGTCGAATCCCTTCCGCCCGCCGTGCAGAGCGTTGGGGCCGTTGTTGGTGGCCAGCTTGTACTCGGTGCCATTCAGCTTGAAGCGGCCTTTGGCGATGCGATTGCCATAGCGGCCGATGAGAGCGCCGAAGTAAGGATGCGTCGTCAGATAGCCGTCGAGCGAATCGAACCCAAGCGCGACATCGGCCATCGTGCCGGTGCGATCGGGCGTTTTGAGCGACACCACGATGCCGCCGTAGGTCATGATGCGCGCTTCCATGCCTTTGGCACTGGTAAGCGTGTAGAGGTCGACAGGCTTGCCATCCACGCTTCCAAACGCCTGCTTCATCGGACGCAGCGGCTGCGCCTTGGCGGGCGGAGGCGCTTCCGTCGTGGTGTTGGAGCAGGATGTCAGGAAGACGAGAATGAGGGCGCAGGCGCAGGCAGACCTTCGCATATCTGCTCAGGCTACCACGCGGGCAATCTTAGTCGAGGCGGACTTCTTCGCCCGGCTTGATACCGGATTCCGCCACGGCCATCATGTTGTTGGTAGCGCCCAGCGTCACTTCGCGCTTGCTGTACTGATCGCCGTTTTTGACGTACACGAAGCTCTTGCCACTCTGCTGCTGTACCGCGCCGATGGGTACCAGCGTCACATTGGGCTTCTCTTCGAGTACGATGTCGGCGTAACCGGAAAGGTCCGGAATCACGCGCGGATCGCCGCCTTCGATGTTGAGCTTGAGAGGCACGTTACGGATGAAGTAATTCTGCCGCCAGCCGCCGACCGCCAGAGCGCCGATGCTGTGAACTTTGCCGGACAGCGTCAAGCCGGGGAAGGCATCGAATCCGATCATCGCCTTCTGTCCGATGCGGACGTCGGACGATTCGGCCTGATTCGCGGTCGCCTCCACCTGCATATTGTTTGGATTGACCACGCGGACTACGCCCTGGCCCGGCATGACCTGATCGCCCTGCTGCACCTTGGCGAACTCTCCGCCGCGGAACATCGATTGCACGACCAGCAGTCCTTCCATCGGCGAAAGGATGGAAAAGGCCTTGATGTCGTTGATGTGCCGCCCGGCATGCCGGCGATGCCGTTCCGTCGTGAAGTCCAGAATCCTGATTTCAGCCGAATGAATGACGCGCTTTTCGGGAACGTCGAGCTGAACCTGCTTATAACGAGCCTCGGCTTCTTCGAGGTCGAGCTTCAGCAGTTCCCGTTCGATGTCGGTGCGAATGCCGGAGGCGCCGAATTCGAGTTTCGCTTTGTCCAGATCCGATTTGGCCACCCGAATCGTCTGCTGCAACGTTTCGAGTTCGACCGCCTGTTCCGATTTCCGCCGCGCCACGTCGAGTTCCGCCTGCACCACGCTCGACTTGATGTCGTCCACATGGTCGATCAGGTAGCCGGGATCGATTTCCGCCAGAGTGTCGCCGTTTTTGACCCAGCTTCCGTCCTTGGTGAGCTTCAGCAGTTCCATGCTATTGCGGGCTTCAGGGCCACGCAGCCGGGGCGCCGTGATGTGCGCGTATTTTTGCGCCGCCGTCACACCGCCAACGCGCAACGTGCGCTGGAAAGTGCCCGTCGATACCTTTGCCGTGCGATAGACCACCGCCGCCGTCTGCGGCTTGGCGGCCGGTTTCAGCCAAAGCTGGTAGGCGGCAAAACAGCCCGCCAGTACCATCGCGAATGCCAGCCAGCCCTTCCAGGGGAAGGGTTTACGCGGCGGCTCCTGAACTTGGCGCAAAACGCGCTGCGGCGGCTGCTGAACCGGCTGTGGCGTCGGATTCGTTAGGGCAGACATGGTCGTTCTAATGATACAACTTCAACAGATGGGGCGCACCGGGGGTACCAAAGGTTACCGCCGATTGCTTCCCTACCACCGGTTCCGCTATCCTGAAGGCTCATTTGGTGGCCGCCCACAAGCGGCTGAAAAGGGAATCCGGTGCGAGTCCGGAACTGCCCCGCAGCGGTAATCGGGAACGAACGCCGTCATCCAAGCACTGGCGCCCCATAAGGCGCTGGGAAGCGACGGCCAGTAGGTTCCTTTACAAGCCCGAAAGTCCGAAGACCTGCCAATGACCCGCCCGGAAATCGGGCGCGGATTTCACTGTCCGGCCTTCGTGGGAGGGGCTTTGTGATTACGACCTTCAGGCGCCTGCTCGCCATCCTTTTAACCTGTTCCCTGCTTTTGCCCGCGGCTTCGATTTCGGGCCGTGTGCTCGATCCGGAGGGGCGGCCCCCTTCGGCGGCACGTCTCACCTTAGTCCATCGTCAAACCGGACAGATGTTTTCGATCGCGGCGGCGGCCAGCGGCGAGTTTCGCTTTGCGGATCTCCACCCGGGATCGTTCCTGCTGACGGTGGCAAGCGACGGCTTCGAAGCCAATCCGAGGCAACTCGAGTTGGCAGCGGACGAGGATCGCGTGGAGCGCATCGAACTGACTCTGGCACGCGTGCGGACCGAAGTGGTGGTCACCGCCCAAGCCGGCCCCGCTTCGATCGACACCGTATCGCGTGCCGTCGACGTGGTGCGCGATTCGGATTGGAAAGCGCGCGGCGTTTCCACGCTCGCCGCCGCCATCGAGCAGACTCCGGGCTTGCGGGTTCAGTCGCTCGGCGGACCCGGCGGTTTCGCGCGTCTGGTGTTCCGGGGCGTCCGCGCGCAGGATACGGCCGTCACCATCGATGGCATGCGATTTCGCGATGCCGCCGCCACGCAGGGCGACGCGGGCGGCTTCCTCGAAAATCTGGCGCCCGCCAACGCCCAGCGCATCGAGTTGCTGCGCGGGTCGGGCTCGGCTCTATATGGCACCAATGCCATCGGCGGCGTCATCAACATCGTGACCGATGAAGCGTCCGATCAATGGCACGGCGAGTTGACGGGCGAAGGCGGGGGCCTCGGATTCGGGCGCGGCCTGTTCCGCATCGGCGGACCCCTGGCGCGCACGCTGCACTTCAGCGCCGGTATCCAACACACCAACGTCTCCACAGGCATCGACGGGCAGGATCCGTTCCGCAACTCGCTGCTGCAGACGGCGGCCGTCTGGCGTCCCAAGACAGGCGTCTCGCTGACCGGGCGCTTTTATGGATCGAATGCGTTCGCCGGATTGAACGATTCGCCCTATGCCGGACCGGCGGGCGTTTTACCGGCGGCGGGCGTCGTAAGGGCACGCGCGGTAAGCAGGGAGGAACAGCGCCGCATCGAAGCCGGAGCGCCCGCGTCTTTCGGGAACGGCGCCAACCTCGTGCCGGACCTGAACGACCCGGACTCGCATCGCGCCTCGCGATTTGCCAGCACCGCGCTGGTGTTCAGCCATCAGATCGCGCCTCGCGCTTCCTGGCGGGTGCGCTATCAGAACCTGATCACCAACCGCCGCTACGAAGATGGACCCGTGGGCGCGCGCTTTGAACCGCTCTATCGCACCGAGGATCGGTTGCGCGGCCAGACCGATACCGTTCATGCCGGCATCGATGTGAGCGTCCGGCCGCGTTGGCGCGTGGGCGGCGGGTATGAATGGGAGCGGGAGGATTACAGGTCGCGCAGCCGCGATGCCGCGCCCGTGCCCCTTCGCTATGCCTCCTCGGCAGGCGCCCGCAGCCACGCGGCCACCGGATACGCCGAAGGCAGCGCCTTCGGAGACCGGCTCCATCTTTCGCTCGCCGGCCGGTTGCAGCATTTCGCGTTGCGGCAGCCGGGCTTCGATGGCGGCCTGGCCCCTTTCGAATCGCGCCGCTACGACGCGCCGCCGGTGGCGCGTACCGTGGATGCCGGTGCCGCGTGGATTCTACCCGGTTCGCGCACCAAGCTCCGCGCACACGCAGGTAACGGATATCGCGCCCCTTCGATCTATGAGCGCTTCGGAACGTTTTTCTTCGATGGCGTCTTTACCGCGCTGGGCGATCCGAGGCTGAAGCCCGACCGCACCGTGAGTCTCGACGCGGGCGTGGATCAATATCTGGCGCGCGACCGCGTGCGCCTGGCCGCAACTTATTTCTATACCGATCTGCGCCAGGTGGTGGGGTTCGATTCGAGCGGCTTCATCAATCCGGCCACCGATCCCTTCGGGCGCTTTGGCGGCTATTTCAACACCAACGGCGCTACCGCCCGCGGGTTGGAACTGCAGACCGAGGCTATGCTGCCCCGCCGCGTCCGCTGGACGGCGGCCTACACCTACACCAATTCGCTACAGCGCCAATCGACGGCGATTGGCAACGATTTCTTCCGGTCGCCGCTGATCGTGCCGCATCAGTTCACCAGCAATGTCGCGGTCCCGGTGACGCGCCGTCTGGATGTGACGGCATCGGCCTGGATCGTCGACTCGCACGCCTTCCTGTTCTCGCGCCGCGCGTTCCTGTTCGACGGCGGCCGCAAGGTGGATATCGCCGCCTCTTACCGTGTGCCGTTTGAGAAGGTCGTGCTGCGGCTGCAGGCGCGCGCATGGAATATCCTGAACTCGCGCTATCTCGAAAACGGATTCCGCACGCCGGGCGCCTGGGCTACCGGCGGTTTCACACTCTCGTTCTAAAATGCGCATCGATTGCACAGGACCCTGGATGATCGTCGATCTCGAACGGACGCACCGCTGCCTGAGTTGGGCACCGGCGCGGCCAGGGTTCGTGACGGCATCGAAAGTGGCCTGGCTGTTTCTGGAGATCGATGAGCTGCGTCCGGTGGAAGATCCAGTCGAGTGGTTCCACGCCCGGCTGCGCGAACAGTCTCTCGAAGATGCGGTGGGCCTGATGACCAGCCGGCGGCGCCACCAGTATTCGCTCGCCGAAGCGGGCGTGTGCCGCTCGCTGGCCACGGTCGGCCTGAGCAATGCGCTGGCCGCCGGCGATCCCGCCGCGCCTGGGGCCCAATGCCGCACCATCAATATCCTTTGCACGGTTTCGACTCCGCTGAGCGATGCCGCGCTGGTGGAAGCCGTCGCCCTGGTGGCCGAAGCGCGCGCGGCGGTTCTGATCGAAAGCGGCTGCCGCAGCGTTGTGTCCGGCAATCCCGCCACCGGCACCGGCACCGACTGCATCGTCGTCGCGTCGGCGCAATCGGACGCCGCGAGCGAGCCCTGGTGCGGTAAGCATACGGCGATCGGCGAACAGATCGGACGCGCCGTGCGCCAGGCGGTGTCGGACGGTGTGACCCGATGGCGGCGGGAGTTCACCCGATGAGCGCCAAAGCGATCTTCGTCGGCGGCTCCGCCTCGCATGTGGGCAAGAGTTGGACCGCCACCGCCATTTGCCGCTACTTAAAGCGCCGGGGCTTTCGTGTCGCGCCGTTCAAGGCGCAGAACATGTCGAACAATTCCTACCCCTGCGCAAACGGCGGCGAGATCGGCCGGGCGCAGGTGGCGCAGGCCGAAGCTTGCGGCCTTGCGCCGGAAACCGGCATGAACCCGGTGCTGCTCAAGCCGGCTTCGTCCACCGGCAGCCAGGTAATCCTGAATGGCCGCGTCTTCGGACGCTTCGAAGCGGCGAACTATTTCGAGATGAGCGCCTTGCTGCGACGCGAAGCGTTCGCGGCCTTTGACCGGCTGTCGGCGCGATTCGACTATATCGTCATCGAAGGCGCGGGCAGCATCGCCGAAGTGAATTTGAAATCGCGCGACTTCGTGAATCTCGCCATGGCGGCGCATGCCCAGGCGCCCGCGTTACTGACGGCCTGCATCGACCGCGGCGGCGTGTTCGCTTCCATTTGCGGCACGCTCGATTTGCTCGAGCCATGTGAGCGCTCGCGGGTACGGGCCTTCGCCGTCAACCGCTTTCGCGGCGATCCTTCGCTGTTCGTGGACGGCGTCCGGTTCCTCGAAGCGCGCACGGGATTGCCGTGCCTGGGCGTGTTTCCCTTCGCGCCGGAAATCGCCCTCGATGCCGAGGACAGCGTAAGCCTCGACGAACCGCCACCCGGCGATGCCTGTAGCGCGATCGCCGTGATCCGGCTGCCGCATATTTCCAATTTCACCGACTTCCGCCTGCTGCCCTGCCAATGGCTGGCGCGTCCGGTGGCGCGGCAGTTTGAGTGGATCGTGCTGCCGGGAACCAAGAATACGATTGGCGATCTCGAGTGGCTCCGCGCGCAAGGCTTCGACCGTTGGATCGCGCAACAGCGCCAGGGCGGCGCGCGCCTGTTGGGCGTTTGCGGCGGATTTCAGATGTTGGGATCTGAAATTGAAGACCCACACGGCATGGAGAGCGCGGGGCCAAGGAGCGCACAGGGGCTCGGCTGGCTGCCTGTGCGTACGGTCTTGAGCCGGGAGAAAGTGACGCGTGCGGTCGAGGCGCGCACGCCGGGCGGAGCGGCCTTCGGCGCCTACGAGATTCACCTCGGCGAGACGGTGGGCACGGGCGATCCCTTCGCCACGCTGTCCTGCGGCACCCCTGAGGGCATGCGCGCCGGTGGTGTCCTCGGAACCTATCTGCACGGGGCTCTCGAAAGTCCAGCCGTGGTGCGCGAGTTGTTTGGAATCGATGTGCCCGCCCCCGAACGCTCCTACGACCAATTGGCGGACTGGTGGGAGCGTAACGCGAACCTCGCCGTATTCGAGGAGCGGTTTCTATGATGTATTCGGGAACCGAACTCGGCGTCGCCGTCGCGCTCGATTTGGCCCTCGGCGATCCGGCGTGGCTTCCCCACCCCATCCGCGCGATTGGATGGTGGATCGGAAAAGCTTCCGGGCTTTTGAGTTCGCGGTCGAAGCCCGCGGGCGCGATGCTCTGGTTCCTGGTGGTGGCGCCCGCCGCGGCGGTGGTCTACTTCACTCCGTGGCTGAATATCTATTGGATCTATGCGTTCCTGGCGATCCGCGGTCTGGATCATGAGACCGGCCTCGCCGTGAAGGCTCTCTCCCAGGAAGGGCTGCCCGCCGCGCGTCACTGGATCGGCCGCGTGGTGGGCCGCGACACGGCCCATCTGGATGAACCCGGCGTGCTGCGCGCGGCCATCGAAACCATGGCCGAGAATCTTTGCGATGCCGTGGTGGCGCCGCTGTTTTTCCTCGCGCTTGCCGGACCCGCGGGCATGGCCGCCTATAAGGCGGTCAACACACTCGACAGCATGGTGGGCTATCGCGATGAGCGGTTCCGCGAGTTCGGCTGGTTTTCCGCCCGTGTGGACGACGTGGCCAACTTCATTCCCGCGCGCTTGAGCGCCGCGCTCGTCTGGCTTTGTGCGCTCCTGCTGCCGGGTTTCGAGTTCCTGCGTTCGTTCCGCGTCACGCTGCGCGATGCCGCCAGCCAGCCGAGCCCGAACTCGGGCTGGCCCGAAGCCGCCGTGGCCGGGGCGCTTGGCGTTCGGCTCGGCGGATGGAATCGCTACCGGGGTGTCGAAAGCCACAAGGCGTTCTTGGGCGATCCCGGCGCACCGCTGGACGTGGCGGCGTTCCAGCGCGCGCGTGTCCTGCACTACGGCAGTTCGGGATGGATGGCGCTCGCCGTCTGGAGCGTGGCCCGATGACGCACGGAGGTCGCCTGTTCGCCGCCGCCGCTGCGCGCGGTTGGGATTGGCGCGACATGCTCGACTTCAGCGCCAACATCAATCCGCTGGGTCCCTCACCGCTTGTGCAGCCGGCCATCGAAGCCGCTCTCGGCCGCATCGCGCACTATCCGGATTCCCATCCGCGCGGGCTCCTTGCGGCGCTCTCTGACGTGTGGCGGGTACCGGTGGAATCCCTGCTGCTCGGCAACGGCGCGACGGAGCTGATTCATTTCCTGCCTCGTGTGGTCGAGGGGCCGGTAACCATCGCCGTTCCAGCCTTCACCGAATTCCATCGCGTCTTTCCGCAAGCGGCTGCCGTGTCCGTTTCAAACCCCGCCACCTGGCCGCGCGACGGATGGTTGATCGTCACCCGTCCGGTCAATCCCACCGGAGCGATGCCCGACCTGCTGCCGTGGCTCGACGCCACGCGCAATCCCGTGCTGGTGGATGAATCGTTCCTCGAATTCACGGGTGCCGCTTCGGTCGCGTTGCGGCGTTCCAACGTGTACGTGCTGCGCTCCCTCACCAAGTTCTATGCGCTGCCGGGGCTGCGGCTGGGCGCGCTGGTGGGCTCTCCCGATACCATCGGACAGTGGAGCGCACTGCGCGATCCGTGGGCCGTCAACACATTGGCCGCGGCGGCGGGCGAAGCGGCCGTGCGCGATCTCGATCATGGCCGGCGCACACTAGAACTCGTGCGCGCCGAACGCGATCGGCTGCGTGCGGCGATTCCCGACGCCTGCCCCAGCCACGCCAATTTTCTCTGCGCCACGTTGACCGGTGCGGCCTCGCGCGCAGCCGCGTTCCTTGAAGACCGCGGCATTCTGATTCGCGATTGCACCGGCTGGCCCGGAGTCGAAGGCAGCCGCACCATCCGCATCGCCGTGCGCACGCGCGCCGAAAACGAACGTCTCATTGAGGCCTGGAAGGAGCTTTCGTGAAACACATCGCCGCGATATTTCTGGTGGCGGGAGCGCTGGCGGCCCAGCCCCATCGGATCGTTTCCACCGCGCCCAGCATCACCGAAACTCTATTCGCACTGGGACTCGGCGATCGAGTGGTGGGTGTCTCCACCTATTGCCACTACCCGGAGCAAACGGAGAAACTCACGCGTGTCGGCACCTTCGTCAAGCCGAACATCGAAACCATCGCGCGGCTGAAACCCGACCTGGTGCTGATGCAGAAGCTGCCCGATTCTCCGCGCGCGCGTATCGCCATCCTGGGTATTCCAGTCACCGAAGTCGAATCCGGGGATCTCGCCCGGAATCTCGAAAACATCATGACCATCGGCAAGGCGGCGCATGCCGGGGGCGCGGCGGAAAAGCTGACGGCCCGCATCCGCGCCGGACTCGACCGGTTGCGCGCGCAGGCAAAGGGCGCTCCCCCTTCGGCGGTGTTTATCGTGGGCCGCACGCCGGGACGGCTGGAGGGCTTTGTCGCGGTGGGTGGATCGTCCTATCTTTCGGAACTGATCGCCGCCGGCGGCGGACGCAATATCTTTGCCGATGAATCGCGAGCCTACCTGAAGACGACGCTCGAAGTGATCGTGCGGCGCGATCCGGATGTGATCGTCGATATGGGCGACATGGCCGAAACCGTGGGAGTGACCGAAGCCCACAAGCAATCGGTGGTCAAGCTCTGGGAGGCGCAGGCGCCGCTGAAGGCGGTTCGCAACAAGCGCGTGTTCGCGGTCGCCTCCGATATCTACGTCGTGCCTGGGCCGCGCATGCTGGACGCGGCGGAGTCCTTCGCCAGGATGTTCCGCTGATGATTCAGACGGCCGATCTTCGGGTCTCGCGCGGGCCCAGGCTTGTGCTCGATGGCCTCGATCTCGCCTTCCACGCCGGTGATCTGATCGCGCTCATCGGATTGAATGGCGCGGGCAAGAGTACGCTACTTGAAACGATGGCGGGCGCGCTGCCGGGCTACGCGGGCCAGTGCCGCGTGGATGGCCGCGAGGTTTCTTCCTGGAAGCCGCGCGAATTGGCGCGGCGCGTGGCGTTTCTGCCGCAGACCGCGGGCCGCCGCTCACCAGTGGCGGCGCGGCAGGTGGTGTTCATGGGCCGCTATCCGCACTCGCCGGGCTGGATCGAGTCGCCCGAAGATGCGGCGGCGGTGGACCGCGCCATGCACGACACGGCTTGCCTGCCGCTCGCCAGCCGCGCCTTTTCGGCGTTGAGCGGAGGAGAGCGCCAGCGCGTGCTGCTGGCGGCCGTGCTGGCGCAGGAGGCCCCCGTGCTGCTGCTCGACGAACCGGCGGCACACGTCGATCTTCCCAATCAGATCGAGATGTATCGCCTGCTGCGCACGCAGGCGGCGCGTGGCGTTCTTTGCCTGGCGGCCACGCACGATTTGAATCTGGCCGCCGCTTTCGCCACACGCCTGCTGTTGTTGCATGAGGGCAAACCGCTCGCCTTCGGCACGCCGGCCGAAGTCTTACGCGGCGAGGCGTTCCGGCGCGCGTTCGGGCGGGAGATCGAAGTGCGCGCCGAAGGCGATGGCATGCTCATCACTTATCGCGCGGGAGGTGGGCCGCGATGAACCGCCGCGTGGTCTGGCTCGCCATACTGGCTGCTGTTCTCGCCGTCGCGGTCGCGCCGCTATTCGGACCGGAGCCGCTGCGTTACGACGCGTTGCGCGCGGGTGATGAAGCCGAATGGAACATCCTGCTGCAGTTTCGCGTTTCGCGTACGCTGCTGGCGGCGATGGCCGGCGCGAGCCTGGCGCTGGCGGGCGCGGTGTTTCAGGCTCTGTTGCGCAACTCGCTCGCCACGCCCTACACGATGGGCGTTTCGAGCGGCGCGGCTCTGGGCGCCGTTGTGGCCATCTCATGGGATCTGCCGTTTTTGTGGCTGGCGGCGGTGGGGGGCGCCATCGCCACGTTAGCCGCGGTGCTCGGCCTCGCCTCCCGCGAACGCACGCTTACGCCTCACGCGCTGATTCTCGCCGGCGTCAGCGTGGCCAGCATCTGCTCGGCGTTGATCACGGTGCTGCACAGTTTCGCCGGATTCTCGAAATCGTTCTCCATCGTTGCCTGGCTGATTGGCGGCGTGGAGGCGGTGAGCTTTGAGTCGCTCGGCTATTACGCCGCGGCCGTGATACCCGTTTGGGTGCTGCTGGTGAAGCAGGCTCCGGCCTGGAATTTGCTGGCGTTCGGCGATGTGTGGGCCGCCACGCGCGGGGTTCCCGTGCGGCGATTGACACTCATGGGTTACCTCGCCGGATCCTGGCTCGCGGCGATGACGGTTTCCTTCACCGGGCCGATAGGCTTCATCGGACTGTTGATTCCGCACCTGGTGCGCGAGACTTCGGGCGCCGATCATCGCACGTTGCTGCCGGCTTCGCTCGCCGCCGGTGCGGCATTCCTCACGGTCTGCGATGCATTCGGGCGCACGGTGCTGGCGCCGTCGGATCTGCCCGCGGGCGTAGTGACGGCGCTGCTTGGCGGTCCGGGACTGATCTGGATTCTGCACCGCGAGCAGAGTCAGGGGGAGATGTAGATGCCATTGATCCTGGTGGGTGGCGGCAGCCGCAGCGGCAAGAGTTCCTACGCGCTGCGGCTCGCCTCCGAACGCGGCGCGCGGCGCGCCTTCGTCGCGACGGCGCAAGCCTTCGACGACGAGATGCGGGCCCGCATCGCACGGCATCGCGCCGATCGCGACGGCACCTTCGAAACGATTGAGGAGCCCTTGGAGGCGGCCGCCGTGCTGCGCTCCCTCGGCGGCCGGTTCGACGTGGCAGTGGTCGATTGCCTCACGCTATGGCTGAGCAATCTGATGCTGGCCGGGCGGGAAGAACTGGAAGAAGAGACGGCGCAACTGGTGGAAGCCGCGTGTCAATCGCCTACCCAGTGCATTCTGGTGACCAACGAAGTGGGCTGCGGCATCGTCCCCGAAAACGCGCTGGCGCGGCGTTTCCGCGATCTTGCCGGCACGCTCAATAAGCGGTGCGCGGCGGCGGCCGTTGAAGCATATTGGATGGCGTTCGGCATTCCGCTGCGGCTCAAATGAATCCACTCGCCGCGTTGCAGTTTCTCACCATCCTGCCCATCCGTACACAGGCATCGGGAAGCGGCGCGGCCTGGTTTCCGTTAATTGGCGCTCTGCTCGGGCTGGCCGCCGCGGCGGTCTGCTGGGCGATTCCCTCGCAAGGCCCGCTGCTTGCTATCGCGGCCCTGGCCCTGATCACCGGCGGGCTGCATGAAGATGGCCTGGCCGATGTCTGCGACGCTCTGCGCGCTTACCGCACGCGCGAAAAGATGATTGCCATTCTGCACGACAGCCGCATCGGAGCGCATGGGGCGTTGGCGCTCGTGTTCTCGGTGTCGATCCGCTGGCAGGCGCTGGCGCACCTGCAGGGCGACCGGTGGGTGCGGCTGGCGGTGGCGCTAGCCGTGTCCCGCGCGGCGATGGTGTGGATGGCGTCGTCGTTGCCGGCCCCCTCCACCGGACTCGGCGCGCATTTCAAGCGATCGCTCTCAAGCACCGTATGGACGGCCGTTGCCGCGCAGTATGCGCTCGGTTGCGCCTTGCTCGGATGGCCGGCAGGAGTCTGGCTCCCGGCTTCGCAATTCGCCGTGCTGCTGCCTGTGCGGCAATGGTTCCAGGCACGTCTGGGCGGATGCAACGGCGATTGCCTTGGATTCACCTGCCAGGTTTCCGAAGCCGCTGCGCTGATCGCGCTTGGGATCGTATGATTCATCTCATCCGTCATGCCGCGCCCGCGATCACGGGAACGATGCTCGGCCGGTCCGATCCGCCGCGGCGCGATGGCTTCATCGAACCGTGCCCGCTGCCGGTGGCGCGTGTGTGGTCAAGCCCGCTGCGCCGCGCCAGAGAGACCGCGGCAGGGCTGTTTCCCCACTATGAGGCCCAGGTGCTCGACGATCTGGCGGAGATCGATCTGGGCGATTGGAACGGACTCGACTGGAACGAAATCGAAACACGCTGGCCCGCCGACGCCGCCCGCAAACTGGCCGATTGGTGGGCCGTGACGCCGCCGGGCGGCGAATCGCGCATCGATGTGGAGCGCCGGGCCGCCCGCGCCTGGATCGCCGTCATGGACGGGCCGCTGCCGGCCGCCGTGGTGGCGCACGCCGGCATCAACGCCTTCCTCGCCAACCTGGCGGCGGGCGTCGCCGTCGAAGGGTTTGAGCAGTCCTACCTCGAGGTCAAAAGCTATGCAATCCGATGATCTGGCGGTACGCGCCGCCGCGGCCGAACGTTGGGACAACCTCACCAAACCTCCCGGATCGCTGGGGCGCCTGGAAGAACTGGTGATCGAGTACGCGGCAATGCGCGGCGAGACGATGCCAGGCATCGAACGGCGGTCGATCTACGTGTTCTGCGGCGATCACGGCGTGACCGCCGAAGGCGTCAGCGCCTGGCCTTCGGAAGTAACGGCCCACATGGTGCGGAACTTTCTGCGCGGCGGCGCGGCGGTATCGGTGCTGGGGCGGCAGTTGGGAATCGATGTCGTCGTGGTGGATGCGGGTGTGGCCGCCGATCCCATTGCCGGCACGCTCGACCGGCGTGTGCGGCGCGGCACGGCGAACTTCGCGGTGGAGCCGGCGATGACTCGCGCGGAAGCGGAAATGGCGATCGCGCACGGACGCGCCCTGGCCGCGGAGGCGAACGCGCAAATCGCCGGCCTGGGCGAAATGGGCATCGGCAACACGACCGCGGCGAGTGCGCTGGTGGCCGTGTTTACCGGCCTCGCTCCGGCCGAGTGCATCGGCACTGGCGCGGGCGTGGATGCGGCCGGCCTCGCCCGTAAACAGTCGGTGGTGGAACGCGCCCTCGCCCTGCACCGGCCCGTCGGCGCCGATCCAATTGGCGCGCTTGCCGCCGTGGGTGGCCTCGAGATCGCCATGATGGCGGGATTCGTGATGGGCTGCGCCGCGCGCCGCCTGCCGGTGATGGTGGATGGCTTCATCACGACCGCCGCCGTACTGGCTGCCATCGCGATGGAACCCGCGGTGCGCGGCAACCTGTTATTCGCACACTGCTCGGCGGAAAAGGCGCACCGCGCCGTGCTTGGATATTTGCAGGCGCGCCCGTTGCTCGACCTTTCCATGCGGCTCGGCGAAGGTTCGGGCGCGGCTCTTGGAATCGGGTTGCTCACGCAGGCCGTGGGGCTCTACCGGGACATGGCGACATTCGCCGACCTCCGCTAAGGGCTCGCCGCAAACGCGCCGCGCCGTGGGAGTGCCGGTCTGTACCCGCGGCTCTTTCTCGCCGCCTTGCGATAGTCCGGCCACGTTCGTTCGCATGCGCCCAGCGCGCCGGCTACACCATCAGCTTTTGCGCAGCACGTCGAGCGCAGTTTGTGTCGCCATGGTGCGCACGCGCTTGCGGTCGCCGGGAAATTGAA
>CADEFT010000004.1:33275-200468 GCA_902826685.1 uncultured Acidobacteriota bacterium | reverse complement strand
GTCGCCATGGTGCGCACGCGCTTGCGGTCGCCGGGAAATTGAAACCGCCTTGCGGTGGTGGTGGTGCCGATCGAGACGCCGATAAACACGGTACCCACCGGCTCCTTTTCGCCGCCTTGCGACGGTCCGGCCACGCCGGTGACGGCCACGCCCACGCTCGTGCGCATGCGCTCGCGCACCGCGGTGGCCATCCGTTTCGCCACATGCTCGCTTACGGCGCCATGCTCGCGCAGCACCTCGGGTTCAATGCCTAACAGAGCGGTTTTGGCCTGGTTGGTGTAAGTCAGCAATCCCCCGGCAAAATATTCGGAAGCGCCAGGCACCGACGTAATCCGTTCGGCGAGCATGCCGCCGGTGCAACTTTCGGCGACGCTCAAGGTAAGCTCGCGCGCCTGCACCATGCGCCCCACCACGGCTTCAATCGGATCGCCGTTGCGGGAATAAATCCGGTCGCCGAGCACGCTGGCCACCGGATCGCCCACCTTGCGCAGCAGCTCTTCGGCTTCGGCTTCGGCCGCGCATCGGGCGCGCAGGTGAATCTGAATATCGCCAGGCGCCGCCAGAATCGTCGTTACCGGATTCTCAAACGGCTTGTAGACCGGCGCGATCAACTGATCGAGATCCGATTCGCCGATCCCGGCCACGCGGTAAAACCGGCTGCGGATGACCATCGCCGGTAACAGCGCTTGCAGCTTTGGGATGCAGTGATTCTCAAACATCGGCTTCAACTCGTTCGGCGGGCCGGGCAGCAGCAGGATGTGCCGCCCTTGCCAGCTCAGCCACTGGCCGGGAGCCGTCCCGTTGGGGTTCGGCAGGACGTCGGCGCCGGTCAGTTGATAGGCCTGCCGCTTGTTGTTTTCCGCCATGGCGCGGCCAAACTTACGGAACCGTTCGGCGATCCACTCGACAATCTCTTCGCTGAAAACAAGCGGGCACCCGGTCAGTTGCGACACCGCGTCGCGCGTTACGTCGTCTTCGGTGGGGCCCAGCCCGCCGGATAGGATCAGGATCTCCGCGCTCGCCAGCGCATCCCGCATGGCTTTCACCAGGCGCGCGCGGTCGTCTCCCACAACCATCTTGATCACCAGTTCAACGCCCAGCGCGTTCAACCGGTCGGTCAGAAAAAGAGAATTCGTGTCCAGGCGTTGCGGAGTCAGCAGCTCCGAGCCGATGGCGATGATGGCGGCGTCCATGGCTCTATCTGGGCAGCAGCCCGCTAATGCCCGTCTCCACCCGGAACAGGCTGTTATTGGTGGCGACGATCAGACTCTTCGACGGCGTAAAAGCCAGGCCGACGATGTTCGGTCCCGACAGGTACAGCGAAGCTTCGCCGTCCGGCTTGATCTTAACGACACCCTTGCGGCCGCTCAACGAACCCGAAACGTAAAGATTGCCGTCCACGTCGGCGGCCATGCCTTGCGGGCGGCCGAGCCCGCGGAAGAAAGTCTGCACTTCGCCCGCGGGCGTGACGCGATGAATCGCATCGAAGCTCGATGTGGTGGGCCCCGTCACGTAAAGATTCCGGTCGGCGCCGAAACACAGGTGGTAGGCGGAGATGGAAGGCTCAAGCGTGGCGAACACATAGATTTGCCGCTGGCGGCTGATCTTGAAGACCGTGCCCGAGCGGTCGCCCACGTACAAATTCTCGTCGTCGTCGAAGGCGATTCCAGTCGCAACGCCCATGCCTTCCACGTAAACCGACATGTTGCCGTTCTGCGTCACCTGGTAGATGATGCCGTCGTAGCGGCTTGAAACATACACCGAGCCATCGCGATCCACCGCCAGCGCCGTCGCGTTCATGATCTCGGTGGCGAGCGGCTTCATCTCGTGGTTTGTGTCCAGCCGGTAGACCGACACCGGCGTCTTCTGCCCGCGCGAACCGCTCAGGGTGGCGTAGATGTTGCCGAAGTTATCCACTGCGGGGTTGGCGACCGGATGCAGACTATCGGCGATCTGAATGCCGATGTCGCAATGCCAGGACGACGAGGTGTGCGCACCGCTGGTCACCACCATCTCGCCCCGCGAAGCATTGTCGGGAACGCGCGCGATCACCAGGGAATTCGATCCGATCACGATGGGTGCCGTCACGTCGCCCAGCAAAACGCGCGGCCGGTCCGCGCGGGCGAAATTCCTGCCACGAATCTGAAACTCGCCGCCGGGGATTGCCGCCACCGGCGAGACTTGGTTGATTTCGGGCCGGTCAGGATCTTTGAATAAGGCCATTTGCTGCTAATACAGATTGAAGCATCCAGCCGCGAATAAGACAAGCGCGGCGTAGATACCCGCCATCAGATCGTCGGCGACGATGCCCAGACCGCCGCCCAGTTGCTCCAGCTTTCGAACCGGCTGCGGCTTCCAGATATCGAACAGGCGGAAGAGCGCGAAGGCGCCAAGGAAGCTTTTCCAGTTGAGCGTGGCCGCGCCGCCGAGCGCCACCCAAACTCCCAGTACTTCATCGATGACAACGATCTGAGGATCCTTCAGGCCTTTCCGCCTCGCCACTTCATCGGCGGCCCAAATGCCAACCGGCGCCGCCAGCATGGCGAGCGCGGCATAATGCCATGGGCTTACGGGCAGCCACATCCACAACAGGACCGCCGGAATCAGCGCCCCCAGCGCACCGGCGGTGCCAGGCGCCTTGGGAACATATCCGCAGCCGAACCAGGTCGCCAGCAGTTCGGCCATTACTCGGCCTCGTCTTCCATCGATGGTGTCGCGGGGCTGGAGATGACGTAGCCTTCCGAGGCCCACACTCCCAGATCGATCAACCGGCAGCGCTCGCTGCAGAAAGGCATGTCTGGATTTTCCGGCGTCACGTCTTTCTTGCAGATGGGGCACTTCATAGCCGCTGCCGGGTGGCTTCGGGGCTGGACCGCAGGATTGGAAACGGATTTACGGGCAGGGCGAAAGATTCGGGTGGAGCCTCGTCGATAAGGCCGCCCACCAGATCGTAATCGTGCGCTTCGGAAATGCGCATGGTGCGCATCTGGCCGGGCCGCATCACGGTCTCATTGTCGTCGTTGACGTAGCAGACGCCATCGATCTCCGGCGCCTGGCTCGGCAGACGCGCCTCCCAAAGCAACTCCGTTTCCTTCGACGGCCCCTCAAGCAGCACCCGCACCTCACTGCCGATCAGCTTGCGGTTGCGGGCCTTCGAAATCTTCCGCTGAATGGCCATCAGACGGCGCTTGCGGTTGTACTTGGTGCGTTCGTTGCTCTTGCCGTCGAGATGGAAACTCTTCGACGTCTCTTCATCGGAGTAAGTGAAAACGCCCAACCGGTCGAGCTTTGCGGCTTCGACGAACTGGCAAAGCTCCTCGAAGTCGCGATCCGTTTCACCGGGGAAGCCAACGATAAAGCTGCTGCGGACCGCCACGCCCGGAATCGTGCGGCGGATGCGTTCGAGCAGCTTGAGGAAAATATCGCCGTTGGCGCCGCGCTTCATGCGCTTCAGCACGTTCGCCGAGGCATGCTGCAGCGGCATGTCGATATACTTCACCAGCGCCGGATGCGCGGCAATGGTATCGAGCAGCTTCTGCGTGACTTTGTTCGGATACGCGTAGAGGAAACGAACCCACTTCTCATGCGGCGTCTCGATTTGCGCCAGCCGTTCGAGCAGTTGGGCCAGACCGTCCTTGAGCCCGAAGTCTTCGCCGTAGCACGTCGTATCCTGACCGATCAGGTTGATCTCGCGAACGCCTTCCTGAAACAGCCGCGTGGCCTCGCTAATGACCGATTCGAAGCGCCGGCTGCGGAAGGCGCCGCGAAACTGCGGGATGATGCAGAACGTGCAGGGATGATCGCAGCCCTCGGCGATCTTGAGATAGGCGTAGTGCCTGGGCGTGGCGCGCAGCCGCGGCGTCGCCTCGTGATAAAGGTAGGGCGCGGCGGGATCGGTCTCGCTGGCCGGCGAATCTCCGCAAAGCGCGGCGATCTTCTCGATTTCGTTGGTGCCGATGACGTGGTCCACATCCGGGATGTTCTTGCGGATATCGTCGCGGAAACGCTCCACCAGGCAACCGGCGACGATCAGCTTTTGCGCCCGGCCGGTTTTCTTGTACTCCGCCATCTCGAGGATGGTGTCCACCGATTCCTGTTTCGCCGGATCGATGAAGCTGCACGTGTTCACCACGATGACATCGGCGTCTTCCGGCTGCGCGGTGATCTGGTGCCCGTTGACGGTGAGTTGCCCCATCATGACTTCCGAGTCGACGAGGTTTTTAGGACAGCCCAGACTGACGAATCCGATTTTCACTGTGGTTCTTTGAGGATAGCAGTTGGGGGGAGAGCGGACCCGCGCTGGCTCCACTCGCTCGTTGCGGGGTCGCGGGGAGAGACTGGCTCTTTGGCAAGATTGCGAACTGCGCGTCAGCCTGAGCGGCGTTCACCACGGTCTGTCGCCGGTCCTCTGTCGTCTTGAGGAAGCCAATTGCTAAGCCCATTCTCCAGCAATGCTGCGCAGGGCCGCGGTCGCGATAAATCAGCGGGTCAAAATCGGCTTCCTACCGATTCGGCGGCCTGGATAGATTTTGCTGGTGGACCTGGTGAGATTCGAACTCACGACCTCTTCCATGCCATGGAAGCGCGCTCCCAACTGCGCCACAGGCCCACTGGGGCGGGCCATTCATGAGAATACCACAGGCCCGCCCGCCATCCCAAGCGCCGCTTAGGCTTCCATATACGGCATCGGAGGCACGATTCCCTTGAGCCTCGCGTAAACCGTCAGAGCGCCGCGATGATGAGCCGTATGATCGGTGATGGCGCCGATGATCGCAATCCGCGGAAGCCCGCCCATGATCGGTCCGGGCGGCAGCGGCGCGAGCATCTCGGCGTCGGTCTTGTTCTCCAGCGCCTTCTGCGCGCTCGCCACGGCCTTATCGAACCATGCACGCGCGGCGGCGAGCGACGTATACGCGAGAAATTCCTTGGCGTGCTTGTCGAAATCCATGTCGAAACCTTCAGCGCGGAAAGCGCCTTCCAGAAACCAGTCGATCGTCTGCGCGGCATGCGCCACCTGTTGCGCCACCGTCATCATGCCTTCCACGGGCGCGTAGCCCGATAGCGGCTCGGTCAACCCGCGGGTCGAACGATTGAAGAATTCCTGGGCGGCGGCGATTTCGCCAACGGAAGTTTGGGCGAGAGACATGGGTGAAACTCCTTGCGGAAAAATTGACTGTCAGGGATCTTGATATTCTCATTTTCTTCGCCATCGCGCAAGGGTGGAGATTGTAAAATCGGAACAGTGAACGTTTTCCTTACCGGTGCTACCGGCTACGTGGGCTCCGCCGCTGCCCAGTCCTTACAGGAGGCGGGCCACAAAGTCTTCGGATTGGCGCGTTCGGCCGCAGCCGCCAGCAAGCTACGCGCGGCGCGCATTGAGCCGGTGGAAGGCGATCTGCGCCAGCCGGAATCCTTGGAGGGCCCGGCGCGCGCGGCCGATGCCACGATTCACACGGCGATGGCATGGGGACCCGATAGCGGCGCCGTGGATGAACGCGCCGTGCGTACGATGCTCGACGCGCTGGCCGGCAGCAATAAGCCGTTCCTTTATACCAGCGGCACCTGGGTGATGGGCGACACGCGCGGGCGCGTGGTGGGTGAGATGTTTCCGCTGCGTCCGCCGGCGCTGGTGGCGTGGCGGCCCGCGGTGGAAAAGCTTGCCCTCGATGCCGTGCAGCGCAATGTGAAAGCCTCCGTCATCCGGCCGCCGCGCGTTTATGGCCGCGCCGGCGGTCCTATTGGCGAGATGGTGAAGCAGGCGCGGGAAAAAGGCGTGGTGCGCTACGTCGGTTCGGGCGAGAATTACTGGAGCCTGGTGCATATCGATGCGCTCGCCGAACTCTACCGGCTGGCCGTCGAACAGGAGCCGGCAGGCGAAGTCCTGCTCGCCTGCGACGGTCCCGCGTTCCAGGTCAAGACGATCGCCGAAGCCGCGTCATGGACCGGAGGCGCCGAAGGCCGCATCGAAAGCTGGCCGCTCGAAGAGGCGCGCGCCGCGCTGGGGCCGCTGGCCGATGCACTGGCGATGGATCAGCGCATCATGAGCACGAAGGCGGGCCGCATGCTCGGATGGGATGTGCGCCGCGCCAGCGTGCTCGAAGATCTGATGCGCGGCAGCTACGCCGCCACAGCGCGCTGAAAGCCGTTCGAATCGATTCGGCGAACCATACACCCGATCCAATTTTTTGTCTTTACCCACGCCACGGTCCGCCTTATAATTGGATCAGAACGCCGCGTCCGCGCCGTTTTAATCAGGAGAACAATTCCAAATGAGACACGGCTATTTGATCGACATGGATGGTGTCATTTATCGAGGATCGGAGGCGATTCCCGGTGCCGCGGATTTCATCTCGTATTTACAGGATGAAGATATTCCGTATCTTTTTCTCACCAATAACTCCGCTTACACACCCCTCGATGTCGTCGTAAAGTTACGCAAGTTTAACATTGAAACTTCCGCCGAGCACGTCTACACCTCGGCGCAAGCCACCGCCGAGTTCGTACACCGGCAGAAACCCGATGGCACCGCATTTGTCATCGGGGAAGGCGGATTGCTTTCCGCGCTGCATGAAACCAACTACGCCACCAGCCGCGAAAAACCCGACTACGTGATCGTGGGCGAAGGCCGCGTATTGAATTTTGAAATGGTGGAGCACGCGCATCGCTGCATCGCCTCGGGCTCGCACCTGATTTCGACCAACTCCGATACCTGGTGTCCCACCGACGCCGGACCAAGACCCGGCTGCGGCGCCATTGTCGCGCTGCTCGAAGCCGCCTCCGGCCGCAAGGCTTACCACGTGGGCAAACCGAATCCGTTCATGATGCGCGCCGCCCGCAAGCGCATCGGTCTTTCCACCGAAGAAGTGTTCATGATCGGCGACACGATGGAGACCGACATTCGCGGCGCCACCGATCTGGGCTTCCAAAGCATCCTCGTATTGACCGGATCCACCAGCCGCGAAGAGCTCCGCGCCTATCCGTTCGCTCCCACGCGCGTCGTCGAGTCCATTGCCGAACTCGCCCCCGCCGCGCTCGCGCTCGGCTGATTACTCCAGGTCGATCTGGATTTCCATCGCCCCTTCGGCGGCCTTGGTGTCTACGCGCGTAACCCGCGCGTTCATCCGGGCCGCCAGGGCCATCAACGTCGGATTGGTGAAGTGCAGTGGAAAGCCGGAGCTGTCTTTCTGAATCAGATCGTCCAGCCACTTAGCCAGATCCTTCAACTCCTTCTCCGTATCGGTGCCGTCGATCCGCGAACTCAGAATCACCAGATCCTCGCATAAGTTGAGGAACGCCTGCGCCGCCAGCAGATACGTTCGAATCATGGAGCGCATCGGCTTATCCAGAACGAAGCTCGCCCGCACGCCGGGGCGCGTGGGCCACGCCTGCAGATTGCCGCGCAGCCGCCGGTTCGGTGGAGCCGCCGCTCCTTCGGCATCGTTCGCGGTGACGTTGTAGTAAGCCCAATCGGCGAAGCGGTCGACGGCGTTTGGAAAGCCCTGCGCATCGAAGCCGCCCTGGTCGAACAGGCTGTCTACCGCGGACACGAACGCGGCGTAGTTCAAGGCATCTTCGGTGTGCGGCAGTTCGTGCGGCTTGTCTTTGGCGCGGAAGGCCGTGAAGCTCAGCCTTCCATAAGCCGACGCCGCCACTTTGCAAATCACTTTCGCCGTCAACTTCGGATTCTGGTCGATGGCCCGGCGCAGCGCGTCGGCCGCGCCCGACCCCGGCGCGATCGAGCCCACCACGCCCGCGATCTGCCGCGCCGCCCGCGGATCGTTCGCCTCCGAGAGCAAAAAGTAGAGCACCACATCCTGGCCGCGAATCGCTCCCTCTTCGGCCGATTCGGCCGAAGCCGCGAAGTACATCTCCACCGCGCGCTCCCGCCCGAACACTTCCCTGGAGGCGCGCTTGCCGGTGACGTAGCGTAGCTCGAAGACCCCGCCCCCGATGTATTCGATGGTGCTCTTCTTGAAGAACTCCTCCACCGATTTCGCGCGAAATGCGTCAAAGACCTGGAAGCGGATGCTGCTGCGTTTCACCAGCGATTCTTCCACGTAAGAACCCGTGCCCAAAGTCACGCCCTTCTGCTTCACCGCGTTGCGGAAGTCGCCCGCCAGCGCCATCCCAAATCCCGGCCCCTTGAGCGGCAGTTCGAATTCATAGTGAAGCAGCGCCGTGTTCGATTCGATGCGCTCAAACGAAGCCTCCGCGCCCACGGCCCGCATCCCGCCCAGCCGCGTGAGGAACCCATTGGTTTCGGTCTTGATGTCGGAAAGGAAATTCTTCAGCGCTTCGGGCGAACTCTTCATCCGCTCCACCAGCGCCTTCACCAGCGCGCTGCGTTTGGCGCCTGAGGGCAGCGCGGAAAAGACGCGATTGCCCGCCAGTTCCAGCAGTGCGTCCACTTGCTTCTGCAAATCGAACGGCGTCACCAGTAGGACACGCGCGCTGGCCGAAAGCGTGGCGCTCAGGGTTCGTTCGTCTTTCTTGAACAGATACAGCCGCAGCTTTCCGGGTTCGGTCGAACCGAGCACAACGCGAAAGGCGCCTTGCTGATCCCAATTCACGTCGATGCCGACACCCGCACCGATGCCGGGCTGGACACGCAGCGCCGATCCCGCATCCGACCGGAACGTCTTCTCGAGCTCCGCCCGCGTCCTTCCTCCGAACAGGAAGCCGCGGAAACCGGCCGCCGCGCTCACCCCAAGCGCCAGGCGGCCGTAGAATTCATACTCGACGAAATCTTCCAGACTTTCGGGCAGCCGGTCGGGCTGGAACGGCAGACGGAACCGTCGAAAGGCTTCCACCAGCGCGGCGCCCACCTGCATGGAATCGTCCACGCAGCAATGCGTGGCGATACGAAAGCGCTGCTCTTTATCGACATTCGCGCCGACGCCGAAAGCGCCATGCGTGAACTCACCCGAAACGTTCGCTTCGTAGCCCACGTTCAGCGTCACCGAAACGTAGGCCTTCCCCGAGGGCACGCGCACCACTTCGGCCCGCTCGTCGCGGCCGGTGGAGAACCGGAACAACTCGCCCGCCCTGCGAATCACAATGCCGCCGCGCACGTCGGGCGTGAAGCTGATGCCGATCAATCCGCCCGCACCGCCAAACGGCACCTCCCATTCAAGCGCTTCCGCCACACCCACTTTCAGTTCGATCGTCTCGTTGCCCAGTTGCGCGATCGGCTTGTTCTGCACCACCCCCAGCAGATCGGAAAGCACGGCGAACGTTCCTCTGCTGAATCGCGCCCGCGCCGAAAGATCGCCTTCTTCGAGCGTGTGCGTCACGTTGCCGAGAGTGAGTTTGAGTTGAGGCATGGCAGGTACCCTGTGACTCTACCGCGGAAACCGTTTCAGCGCCACGTGAACAATTGGGCGGACCACGTGGCGTCGATGGAGCAGATTTTGTAATCCACCATTCCCGCCCCCATGCCGGCCTTTCGCACCGCCTGTTGTGTCAACCCGATGGACTTGCCGCCCTTTGGCCACGCGATCCAAAGCCTGGGGGCGCCCGCGCGCGCGATCCATTCCAGTTCCCCTTCCAGTTCCGCCGCCGACCGCGTGAACCAGATTGCCAGGACGCACCTCCCGTCCGGCCTGTCGCGCCACTCGACATCCGGCGGCAGGCGCTCGCGGAAGCCTTCCGGTTCTCCCATCAGCGCCACCCGGTCGCCACTCTTGACGCCGAGCTTCTTCTCGATAGGCGCATGGGCATAGCCCGCCAGCACCGGCGGCGCGGCGGTGGATTGCGACGGCTTCGCCTTGCCCACCGCTTCGGCGGCATCGGACCATGTGCAGTAGGTCTCCTGGGGCAGCAGCGCACGAAGCTTACCGATGTCGTCCCCACCGGCGAACACAAACGGAACGTGACGGGTGGCTTTGCGGCCGCGAATGGCCAGCGCGACGTCGCGGCCGGTGGCCGGCGCCCTCGAAAGGTCGACCACCACCACATCGGGAGGATCAGCCCAAAGAGCCCTTAGCGTCCCGGGGTCGAGCGTCACGGTTCGCACCTGGTGCCCCGCCGCTTCCAACTCGCGCGCCCGCTCCGCGTCGCGAGTCACCACCACCACGCGCGCCACTTAGAGCTTCACCAGCCGCCCTGCGGCCGCGGAGCGGTAAGCGGCGAACAACACCTCCAGAACCCGCACACCGTCGGCGATTGTCACCTCCGCCTCGCGTCCTTTCTCGAGCGAATCGATGAACCGCGACTGATCGGAAGGCAGCGGCGCCGCGGCCGTGAACCATTCCGGCCCACCCGTCTTGCGCTGATCCGAACTGGCCCAGAACGCCATGGGATCCTCCGGATTCACCGGCGGCGACTGCCATTGCGGCTGCCCATCGGCGCAGATCTCGCCGCGCCCGGCATAGGCATCGACAAAAGCGCTTCCTTTTGTTCCAAACAATTTGGTGCGGATATGTCCACCAGCCCCATGGCTGCGCCAGCCCGTGCGGCCCGCCGAAACCGTCAGCGCCACGCCGCCCGCCAGGTTCACCGCCATTGCGCCAAAGTCTTCGAAATCGCGGCGCCGGTTTTCCTCAAGGAAATAGTTCCCGGTCACCGCCCGCACCGATTGAAACGCGCGCCGTCCGGTAAGCCATCGCGCCAGCGCCAGCGAGTAAACGGCGATGTTGAACATCTCGCGCTTGGCGTCCGGCACCAGAAACAGGTCCGGCCGCGGATTCTCGTGGCGCTGGGCGAGCGGCAAGTCCTTGGCGTAGCCCTTGGCAAACAGCAGGTCGCAATGAATCGCCCGCAGATCGCCCAACCGCCCGCCCGCCACCAGCCGCCGCGCCCGCTGCGAGGCCGCCGTCCACACCTGCGTGAACATCTGCGTCTTGAGCTGCCTGCGCTTCACGATTTCCTCAAGCCGCCGCGCTTCCTCCAGGTTCCCCGCCAGCGGTTTATCGACATAGAGATGCTTGCCCGCCTCGGCGCAGCGAATCGAAACCCGGCCCTGGCGGTGATGCTCCGTGCAGATCGAAACCACCTGAGCGTCCGGCCGCGCGAGCGCCTCCCCCAGATCGCGCACATACGGCACCTTGAGCTGATCGGCCAGCTTCTGGTTCAGCCTCGCGCGCCGCTCATCCACTTCGGCCTCATCGGTCACCGCCAGCACGCGACAGCGCGAATCCTGCTGAAATCCCAGCGCGTAGTTCTCCTGGTGCGTCATGCCGCCGGTAACGATCAGCACTCCGTAAGGCATCGCTTCACTCTCCCGATTGAAGCGACGCTTCAATTCGCGCCGCCCATTCCCCGCCGGACGGGGCACCGCCGCCCAACTGCAGCGGCTCCGGATAATCGTCGAACCGCAGCGTGCCGTGCTGGCCGACGATCAGCAGTTGCACTTCAGGCGGGGCCGATTGCGTCAACTCCGCCGCCACCAGCGCCGATTGGCCGGCCGTGAATTCCACCAGCACACTCACAAACCCCTGGCGCGGGCCGCCCTGCGCATACACGCCGCGCACGGTCCAGCCCATCCACTTCGCCACCAGTTCCACGGCCGAGGCAGCCAGCGCGATCAGTTGCCCGTGATCGGCAACCAACTGCAGGTTGGCGCGCACGAATACCGGCTTGCCGATGCCGCCGGCGCGCAGCTTGGCGCCAATCGTCTCTTCGAGCCACGCCAGATATTTCATCTTCTAAAGCTGCCGCATCATCGCCTTGATCTGGCCCACCGCGTAGCCCCAGCCGCCCCGTGAAAGCGGATCGTCCGGCAGTTGCGGCACGTGGTCCGGATGCAGCAGGCGCGGATAGCCGGTCGAATGCAGCGCCCGCAGGCAGGCCAGCATGTCGTTATCGCCGGCATCGATGAACGTCTCGGTGTATTTCTCGCGCGGCACCCGCATCACGACGTTGCGGAAGTGAACGTGATTGATCTGGTCGCGCCCGCCGAACCAGCGGATATTCTCGATCACGTTGAAGCCCATCTCGCGCGTCACGCCCGTATCGAACGTAATGCCGTTGGCCGGGCTTTTCACGATTTCACACACGCGCCGCAGCCCGTCCACGCTGCCGAGAATCTGCTCCGTTCCGCGATACCGCGGCGGAGGCGGATCGTTGGGATGCACGGCCAGCCGCACGCCCGCCCGCTCGGCCACAGGCACCACCGCTTTCAGAAACCGTTCATAGCGCTCCCAAAGCTGCGCGGCCGAATGCTCGCCGATGTCTGGCAGAACCGGCAGTTCGCGGCTGCGGTCGTAATCGTGCGCCGCCAGCAGGGATCCGCCGCGGCCGGGCTCTTTGTAGTAGCCGCCCATGGCACGCAGCGCATACCAGTTGTACTCCACGATCGGGATGCCCACCTTACCGGCCACGCGAATCGACTCGCAGACTTTCTCGATATCCCGGTCGGCCCCAGGCCGCCCCAGGATCGCGTCGCGAAAATCGTGCAGCATCAGGTTGCCCACCTTCAACCCGAAGCCTTCCACGCGTTCCTTGAGGCGGCGCAGTTGCTCTTCCTTCCACGGCGCCTCGGAATAGTCGCCCGACGCCCGCACCACGCGGCCCTCTGGCGTGTAGGTGGGCGCGCCGGGTCCGCCCGCGGTCACCCATTCCACACCCAGGTGAGCGATGAACCGCAGCGATTCGTCGGAAAGATTGCCGCCGGGCATGGTGAGCTTGATGCCCCCTTTGAGTTCCTCACCGCCAAACGCGGCGGAAGCGGCCATCGATGCAAGCAGCGATCGTCTGGAAAGCATGGGAGCGATCATAATATGTCCCGTGGAGCCTTGTACATCGACCGCACCGCCTCCGCATAGGCTACTCCGCATGTCTTGCCGCGATAGAGCCCCAGCGCCTCCTTCATCTGCTGCGCTCCGTCGAGCTTACCCGCGTCATAGGGCTGATCGCGAACATAAGCCATCAGCTTGCCCAGCCAATCGATGGATCTACGCCATTCCGGCGTAACGTCCACGAACGTATCCGGCTCAAACCCGATCGTGTGGCGCGGCCCGTTGTCGTAGTAGTAAATCTCGCGCGGCGATTTCACCATGCCCTTGCCCAGCAGTTGGCCCGCGTTGCGCAGCGCGATTTCGCTCAACCGGCTGGCGGCCACGTGATCGTCGTGAACGTCGTTCCCCCACAGGATGAAGGCGGTGTCGGGCTGCACCTCCGCCACCACTTCGGCCACCAGCTTCTTGTTCTCGTTGGTGACGTCGAACAGGTGCGATTGCAGGTTGAGAAAGCGCATCTCCATGCCGTGCTCGCGCGCCATCCGCGCAGTGACCTTCGGCAGTTCTTCGGCCCGCGCGCCGATCGGCGCCCAGTTGCGGTAATCGCCAATCAGCGTCAGCAGCACCACCCGGTGATGCTTCGCCACCGCTTGCAACAGAATGCCGGGAATGCCGAACACACAGTCGTCGTAATGCGCGCCGATGGCGAGAATCGTCTTGGGCATGAACACCATTCTAAAATCGGAAAGGCATGCGCGCGCTGATCTTTTCCGATATTCACAGCGACCTGAAGACGCTCGAACGGCTGATGGACATCGAAGCGGATCTCTATTTCGCCGCCGGCGATCTGGTCAGTTGGGCGCGCGGACTCGACAAAGCCGGCGCGATTCTCAAGCGCCGGGCCGGCAGGGTCTATGTGCTACCCGGCAATCATGAATCGGCAGGCGACATTGCGGGCCTGTGCGATCGCTTCGGCCTCCACGATTTTCACGGCCGGTCGATCGAAGCCGGCCGCTACCACATCGCCGGACTCGGGTATTCCAATCCCACGCCGTTCGATACGCCGGGCGAGTACAGCGAGGGCGAGATCGCCGAGCGGCTGGAACCCTTCGCCTCGCTGAAGCCGCTGGTGCTCATCTGCCACTGTCCGCCCAGGCAGACCGCGCTCGATCGCGCTGCCGAAGGCCGCCACTTCGGCAGTGAATCGGTGAAGCGCTTCATCGACGCCCATCAGCCGGAATGGTTTTTCTGCGGCCATATCCACGAGGCGGAAGGAGCGGAGACGGTCATCGGCTCCACGCGAGGCGTCAATGTTGGGAAGAAGGGCTATCTTTTGGAGCTGGATTAAAGCGCGAGAACGGCGAAGATCTCGCGGACGGGAATCGAGATCGGAGATGCAGTCAGGGAACCATCCAGCGGGACTTCATGCAGACGGTTCGGGCTGAACTCCAAAGCGGTTTGCTCTTCGGGATTGAGGATCCAAACCATCGGAACGCCCCAATTGTGACACTCCTCGGCCTTTGCGATGACCTGGCTCAACCGCTCGTCCGGCGAAAGAATATCCACGCAAAGATGGACGGGCTCGGTGGGGTAGGGATCTTGAATGCGATCTCGCGACAGCACCGCCACGTCGGGCACCAGGTATCGACCGGCGCGCAGGCGCATCGTCAATTCGGGGCACGCCACGAAGCCCGCGAAGCTATCTACCAGTTTCAATACTTGAGACTGAACCAGGGAATGCTTTCGGGCCGGCCATGATTTTTGCGTCAGCACACCGTCGCGATACTCGCACGCCGGTTTATAAGACGTCCGAAGATACTCGTCGACCGAAACGAGCGTAGCTGCCATACCTCCATCATAATCCTGTTGGTATCATGCGAGGTACCCAATCGTTCGACCATGCCGAGCATCTTCATCAGTTACAGACGAGACCCGCAGGCGGCCTGGGCCGGGCGGCTGCACGACCGGCTCGTCGCGCAGTTCGGCACCGGCAGCGTGTTCCTCGACGTGGACATGGAGCCGGGTGTGGACTTCGTGGACGTGATCGAAGAACGCGTGTCGCAATGTGACGCGCTCATTGCGCTGATCGGCAAGGACTGGAGGCCGGAGCGGCTGGCGCGCGCCGAGGACTGGGTGCGGCTCGAAATCGAAGCCGCATTGAAACGGCGTGTCCGCGTCATTCCCGTGCTGGTGGACGGAGTGAGGATGCCGGCCGCCGAGGAACTGCCGGAATCGCTGCGGCCGTTGGTGCGGCGGCATGCGCTCGATGTAGGGCACGGATCGTTTCACCGGGACACGGAAGTGCTGATCCGGGCGATTCAGGGACTACAACAGGCTACAAAAGCCGCGGCGGTAGCGGCGGTGAGTCGGGATCCGTTCGTGCATGAGGCGGACGGGCTGGGGTACGTATGGATTCCGCCGGGTCGTTTCATGATGGGTGCGTCGCCGGGTGACACGGAGTGTCGCACCAACGAAAAGCCGGCTCACGAAGTGGAGATCACGCGCGGATTCTGGCTGAGCGAAACGCCAGTGACGCAAGCGGCATGGCGGAAGGTGATGGGAAGTTCGCCGAGCCATTTCAAGGGAGACGACCTTCCGGTGGAACAAGTGAGTTGGGAGGAGGCGGCGGAGTACTGCCGAAAGATAAACGGGCGTCTGCCGACGGAAGCGGAATGGGAGTACGCGGCAAGAGCGGGTACGACTGGTGCGCGATATGGCGAATTGGATGAGATCGCCTGGTTCGGCGATAACAGCGGCCGCAAACGTCTCGAGTCGGCGAAACTTTGGGACGCGGACTCTTCGAAGTATTGGGGTCGCTTGCAGGAAAACGGCAACGCCACAAAGCCGATGCGCGGTAAGCAGCCGAACGCTTTCGGACTCTACGACACACTGGGCAACGTTTGGGAATGGGTTGCCGATTGGTATGGACCTTACGAGGCTGGTTCGGTGCGCGATCCGAAAGGACCGGGTAGCGGCAAGTACCGAGGTGCGCGGGGCGGGGGTTGGGACGTCGTTCCACTGGTCGTCCGGGCCTCGGTGCGTATCGACCTCGAGCCCTCGGGCCGGAACATCTATTTCGGGTTCCGGAGTGCAGGGGAATTCCGTTAAGAGTTTATTGTTTTCCGTTTTACTCCGGAAGACGTGGGGGGGATTTCAAAGGGGGGCGAGCGAAGCCCCCCTTTGGAGAAATTTTTTTCTATCCTGGTCGGACCATGTCAGAAACCGCTGTCATCGTCCAGAAAGCTTACGACTGGAACCTTTGGATTCATCCTCGCATCGAGAAGTTCCCGAAATCGTACCGTTTCTCCATCGGCCAGAGTCTCAACGCCACATCATTGGAGTTGTTGATGAATTTAGTGGACGCCACCTACCAGTCCCGTAATAGCGCGCCGCTGTCGGCCGCGATCCGCAACGTGAACCGCGCGCGATATCTGATCCGGATGGCGAAAGATCTGCGCCTGCTGCCCGAAGGCGGATACGAGTACGCCTCCAATGGCTTGGATGAAATCGGGCGTATGGCGGGCGGATGGTTCAAGCACTCGCAAGGGGAACGGCCATGAAGCGCGTGGGCAACCTGTGGCCGCAACTGACGAGTTTCGATCACCTGATGGAGTCGGCGCGGCTGGCGGCGCGCGGGAAGAAGTCGCGGCCGGACGTGGCGCAATTTCTTTTCGATCTGGAGCCGAACATCTGCGCGCTGCAGCGGGAACTGATGGCTGGCGACTACCAGCCGGGCCAATACCAGACGTTCTGGATTCGCGATCCCAAGCCGCGTATGATCTCGGCGGCGCCGTTTCGCGACCGCGTGGTCCATCACGCGCTCACTGGCGTCCTGGAGCCGGTGTTCGAGCGGCGCTTTTCGCCTTGCTCGTTCGCGTCGCGAAAGGGCTATGGGCAGCACAAGGCGCTGCGGCTGGCGCGCGCCGCCTGCCGCAAGTACAAGTATGTTTTGAAATGCGACGTGGCCAAATATTTTCCCTCTCTCGATCACGAAATCTTGAGGGATCTGCTGGCGCGGGCGGTGAAGTGTCCGCAAACCCTGGCGCTGGCGTTCCAGATCGTCGATGGCTCGAACGAACAGGAAGAGCGGAACGTGTACTATCCGGGGGACAACCTGTTCACGCCGTTTGAACGGCGGCGGGGTCTTCCGATCGGGAATCAGACTTCTCAGTTCTTCTCGAATGTGTATTTAAACGTGCTGGACCAGTACGTATTACGCGAGTTGAGACCGGCGCTGTACCTACGGTATGTCGACGATTTGGTGGTCTTCGGGGATGACTTTGACGCGCTGATCGAAATGCGCGGGGCGATGGCAAGGATGATGGCGCAACTGCGGCTCTCGTTCCACGAGGGCAAGAGCCGTGTCTACCGTTGCGAGGACGGGTTGACTTTTCTGGGGTGGCGGTTGTTTCCCGAGCGCGCACGGTTACCGAGGCGCAGTGTGGTGCTCGCGCGGCGGCGGTTTGCCTGGATGGGAAAGCAGTTTCACTGCGGCAAGATGAGTTTTTCCGGCATACGGTCACGGATCGCCGCGTGGCTGGGGCATGCATCGTTCGGCAACACAGTGGGATTGCGGCACCGGATCTTCAGAGCGCTTATACTAGGCGCAGCGGAGCGCGGCCGGTGCGCGGGGCGGGGGTTGGAACAACAATCCACAGAACGTCCGGGCCTCGGTGCGTAACAACAACGAGCCAACGAACCGGAACAACAATATCGGGTTCCGGAGTGCAGGGGATGGGGAAATCGGCCGGAGCTGAGGTTTTTACGGAAACTTCGGGTGCGCGTTTCCAATTCCGGGCCGCGATCCCGGCGCCGGGTGAAGTTCCGGAGCCAAACAACAATCAGGCCCGTGCCCTCTGGTAACCTTAGCGGTGAACGCTGGTGCGGGCCACATTTGGAGCCGCGTCAAAACGTTTCGGAAAATCTGATAAAATAAAGCCGTCCGAACTCCAGCCCGGAGTGTATTCATGCGCCTTCACGCTCGCCTTGCCGCCGTCGCTGCCTTCGCCGGCTCCGCTTTCTTCCTGCTCGCCGCGGACGCCGCCAAGCCCAAGGAATTCACCAATCTTCAAAAGCGCTGGTGGTCGTTCCAGCCCGTCCAAAAGCCCGCCGCTCCCGCCGTCGCCAACAAGGCCTGGGCGAAAGGCGACATCGACGCGTTCATCCTGGCCAAGCTCGAAGAGAAGGGCATCACGCCCAACGCCCCCGCCGATCGCATCACGCTGCTGCGCCGCGTCTCGCTCGACCTCACCGGCCTGCCGCCCACTCCCGAAGAAGTAAACGCCTTCCTCGCCGACGATTCCCCGCAAGCCTGGGCGCGCCAAGTGGATCGTCTGCTCGACTCGCCGCGTTACGGCGAGCGCTGGGCACGCCACTGGCTCGACCTCGCGCGCTATTCCGATTCCGAAGGTTTCAAGAGCGACGAAACGCGCCCCAACATCTGGCGCTATCGCGACTACGTTATCGACGCGTTCAATAACGACAAGCCCTATGACCGGTTCATCAAGGAACAACTGGCCGGCGACGAGCTTTACCCAGGCGATGCGCAGGCCGTCGTCGCCACCGGCTTCAACCGCCACTTCCCCGATGAATCGAACGCTCGCAACCTCATGCAGCGCCGCCAGGAACTGCTGTTCGATATCACCGACGTGGTCGGCTCCACCTTCCTTGGCCTTACCTATGGCTGCGCCAAGTGCCACGACCACAAATTCGATCCCATTCTGCAGAAGGATTACTACCGCCTGCAATCGTTCTTCGCCAACACGCGCATCGAAGATAACCTGGCTCTAGTAACTCCGGAAGACCGCAAAGCCTACGACCGGCAGTACGCCGCCTGGGACGCCAAGACGGCATCCATCCGCGCCGCCATGAAAACCGCCGCCGAGCCCACCATGAAGAAGCTGTGGCAGGAAGGCTTTGACAAGTTCCCGGCTGAAATTCAGGATTCCATCACCACCGAAGCCTCCAAGCGCACGCCCATTCAATGGCACATGTACTACAAGGCCAAGCCGCAGGTGGAATTCACGGTTGACGAGGCCGCCAAGAAAATGAAGGGCGCCGAACTGGCCGAGTACAAACGGCTCGCCGCCGAGCTCGCCACGTTCGATGACATCAAGCCCAAGGAACTGCCCGTCGCCCAGACCATGATCGACAACGCGAGCGCTCCGCCCAAGACGCACGTGCTGCGCGCGGGCGCCTACGATGCGTATGCCGAAGAGGTGGAGCCGGGCGTTCTCACGCTGCTCGATGGCGGCGCGCCCGCCAAGATCGTCAAGCCCGTTGGCGTCGAGTCGAGCGGCCGGCGCGCCGCGCTCGCCAACTGGATCGCCGACCCGGCCAATCCGCTCACCGCGCGCGTCATGGTCAATCGCATCTGGCACTACCATTTCGGACGCGGCCTTTCGGGCACGCCCAGCGACCTGGGCCTGATGGGGGAGCGTCCCTCGCATCCCGAATTGCTCGATTACCTGGCCACGTCGTTCGTCGAAAACGGCTGGAGCGTGAAGAAGCTGCATCGCCTGATTCTGCTGTCGAGCACCTACCAGCTATCCTCGGCGCACAATGAGCAGTCGGCGGAACTCGATTCCAACAACAAGCTGCTGTGGCGCTTCAACCGCCGCCGTCTGGAAGGCGAATCGGTACGCGACTCCATGCTCGCCGTCAGCGGCAAGCTGAATCTCAAGATGCACGGGCCCGGCGTTTTCCCGCCGCTGCCCCCCGGCGTGATCACGCGCGGCGGCTGGAAAAAGGATGAGGACGCATCCGAAGCCGACCGGCGCTCCGTATATGTGTTTGTGAGGCGCAACACGCGCTACCCGATGTTTGAAGCCTTCGATATGCCGGATACCCATGAAAGCTGCGCGCGGCGCAACGCCACCACGTCGCCCGGCCAGGCGCTGGAACTCATGAACAATGAGCTGGTGCTCGATTGGGCCCGCAGTCTGGCCGCCCGCGTCGGCAACGATCCGGCCGGCATGAGCGCCGCCTCGCAAATCGACCGCGCTTACAAGATCGTCTATTCCCGCGCCCCGAAGCCCGAAGAGGCCCAGGCGGCGCAGGCGTTCCTCGAACGGCATGACAAAATCACCGGCGACCGCAAGGCCACGCTGGTCGATTTCTGCCACATGCTGCTGAACTCGAATGAGTTCGTATATCTGAACTAAAAGAGGAACGCCATGCAAGACCCCATCGGACACAATTGGCAGGTCAGAACGCGGCGCGAATTCTTTCAGCGCGCCGGCAGCGGATTGGCAGGCCTCGCCCTCGGCTCGATGTTTTCGGGCGAAGCCGCGGCCGCCAAAACCGATCCGCTCGAAGCCCGCACGCCGCACGTGAAGCCGCGTGCCAAATCGGTGATCTGGCTGTTCATGGAAGGCGGCCCCAGCCACCTCGACCTGTTCGATCCCAAGCCCGCTCTTAACAAGATGCACGGCCAGCCGATGCCCGCTTCGTTCGGCCGTCCCATCACGGCCATGGGTACCGCCGGCAATACGCTGATGGGCACCAAGCGCACGTTCAAGCAGCACGGGCAAAGTGGGCTTTGGGTCTCGGACTGGTATCCGCACATTGCGCGGCATGTGGACGACCTGGCCGTGATCCGCTCCTGCCAGGCCGACGGTTTGAATCACGTCGGTTCGGTGTGCCAGATGAACACCGGCTCCATTCTCGCCGGCCGTCCTTCGATGGGCGCGTGGGTGACTTACGGACTCGGCAGCGCCAATCGCAATCTGCCCACCTTCGTCGTTCTGCTCGACGATCGCGAAGTGGTGGGCGGACCCAAGAACTGGAGTTCCGGGTTCCTGCCCGCCACCTTCCAGGGCACGCAGTTCCGCACCGGCGATACGCCCATCCTGCATCTGAAAAATCCGCGCGGCGTCAGCAACCAGCAGCAGGCGTCAAAGCTTGGCTATCTGAAGGAATTGAACGAACGCTGGGGCGCCGACAAGGCCGAGGATTCCGAGCTCGACGCGCGCATCCGCTCCTTTGAGCTTGCCTACAAGATGCAGGCCGCCGGTCCTGAAGCCGTCGATCTGGCGTCGGAAAGCGAAGCCACCCGCAAGCTATACGGCATGGACGATCCCGATCTGGAATCGTTCGGCCGCAACTGCCTCCAGGCGCGCCGCCTGGTCGAGCGCGGCGTCCGTTTCGTGGAACTTTATTGCGGTTCCGGCTCCGGCTGGGACGCACACAACAACATCGAAGCCAACCACTCCAAATGGTGCCGTGTGTCGGACCGTCCCGTCGCCGGCCTGCTCACCGATCTCAAAGCCCGCGGCCTGCTCGAGGACACCCTCGTCGTGTGGGGCGGTGAGTTCGGGCGCACGCCGTTCAATGAGAAAGGCGACGGCCGCGATCACAATCCCTGGGGATTCACCATCTGGATGGCGGGCGGCGGCGTCAAGCCCGGCCAGGCCATCGGCACCACCGATGAAATCGGCCTGCGCGCCGTCGACAGCCCCTATCATGTGCATGACATCCATGCCAGCATCCTCTATGCGCTGGGCCTGGATCACGAAAAGACCACCTACATGCACAACGGCAGGGCGGAGCGTCCCACCATCGTCGCCGGGAAGCTCATGAAGGAACTGTTCGCTTGAACTTTCTCATCGCCTTCGTGTTCGCGGTTTTCGACGCTCTGAGCGAGGTGGACCTCATCAGCCGGCTCAGGCGGCGCGAACCGAAGGCCATGGCCGACCTTTACGACCGCTACGGCCGCCTGGTCTACTCCGTCATCTTCAAGGTGGTGCGCGATCGAACGGTGGCCGAAGATCTGACCCAGGAAACCTTCCTGCGCATCTGGAACCGCACCCAGTTCTTCGATTCCGAAAAGGGCGCGCTTGGCCCCTGGATCCTGGCTATCGCGCGCAATCGTGCCATCGACTATATCCGTTCGGTGGACGGCCGCATGTCGAAACGCGCCACCGAATTCGAGCCCGCCGCCGAGCATCCCACGGCCTTCCTCAACCTGGAACGAGACATTTTGAACTCCGACCGCGCCAAGCTCCTGCAAACGGCCTTCGCGAAGCTGACGCCCAGCCAGCGCCAGGTCATCGAGCTTGCCTACTGGGAAGGCCTCTCGCAGACCGAGATGGCGGACCGGATGAAGCAGCCGCTCGGCACGGTGAAGACCTGGGTACGTACGGCGCTCAAGACCCTGCGCAATGAGCTCGAGGAGGTCCTCACCGCATGAAGGATCTCTACGAACTTTACGCACTCGGATTGCTGGAGGAGCCGGAGCGGTCTCAAGTGGAAACCGAACTCGCCTCGGGTTCGGAAGAGGCGCGCGCCCGCATGCGCCAGGCGCTCGAAAACAACGCCATTCTTCTGGCCATGGCTCCCGAAGTGGAGCCGGCCGCCAGTCTCCGCGATCGTGTCCTGCAGGTAGCGGGCGGCGTGGAGCCGGGACGCGCCAACAGTCAATGGATGTGGGCCTGGATGGCCGCCTCGGCCGCGCTGTTGGTCACGGCGTTCTGGCTGAGCAGTTCGCTTTCCAACCGGTCGAGCGAACTCGCCACCGTACGCGATCAACTGCGCCGCGTCTCGAGCGACGCCGCCGATTCGCACGCCCAGTTGCTCCGCGCTCGCGCCATGCTGGCATTCCTCAATGCGCCCGAAACCCGCATCGTCACCTTCGGACCCCGCGATCCCAAGCCGCCCAAAGGCAAGGTTCTCGTGCATCCGGGAAGAGGCGTGCTGCTGGTAGCTTCGAACCTGCCGCCCGCCACGCGCGGCCAGATTTACGAAATGTGGGTCATCGTGGGAGGCAAGGCGTCGCCCGCCGGCCTGTTCCAATCGGATGCCGATGGCAACGCGCTCCACTTGTTTGAGAACCAGGTGGCGCCCGGCGCCGCGGTAGCCGTGACGCTCGAACCGGAAGCCGGTTCCGCGCAACCCACCACGACGCCGCTGTTCGTGGCCACGATTTGATGAAATCCGCCGCAGTTAGATCGAAATAACGTTCAAGCCCGGGATTGATTGAAAGTGCCGGAGGTTGGCTGTTCCCACTCCATAGCCGAGTTCCAGCGCACTTACTCCGATCAGCAGATCCGATAACGGAATGCGGATGCCCCGCGCCTGGCTCTGGCCATCGATTTGTCCCGCACGAAGAGCGATCTGGATTGTCACGGGCTGGATCGGAACGACGGAAAGCAACTCATCGAGGAACCGTTGCCGGTTTTCCCGGCGTTCAGCCGTATCGGCGCGCGTGATGCCGTGAGCGAGTTCAAGGATGGTCACTACCGAAATGGCGATCCCCTCATCGCCAGTTTCCCGCGCGACCACTTCGAGAAGCTGCCGGGCGTTCTTGCCCTGGCGTTCTGCGGCGACGGCGGCCGTGGAGTCAAGCATCAACCCCAAGCGGGTGGCTCCAGCGGTTCCCGATGCGCAGCGATAGCGGCTTCAACATCCTTGGCGAAGTCAGAATCGATGGTCGCCGTGGATTCGGCCGGCATCAGAGCGATACACGCAGAGATCGTCCGCCGGGGTGGAGCGGCCGCACGAATCACCGCAAGTGGCTGTGCGTCGCGTTCTATCACGACTTCGGCTCCGGCCTGCACACGTTGCAGAATGGCGGCGAGGTCACGTACTGCATCGGCTTCGCTGATGTGCAACGGCTCCATGGCTGCCATTATACCGGGTGGCCGCATTTCTGAGGCCATCCATCGTCACCGCGGCTTGCGATCAGAAAATAAACCGCAGCGCCATCTGGTAAATCCGCGGGTTGAACAAATTCCCCTTGTCCCCGCCCACCGGCACCAGCGAGCCGAAGTTGGTCTGCGTCGCGTTGGCCTGCGGATAGATCACCACGTAGTGGTCGCTCGCCATCAGGTTATAGGCCTCGGCGCGGAACTGCACGTTATACCGTTCGCGGAAACGGAAGTTCTTGAACATGGAAAAATCGACGGCGCGCTGGCCCGGCGCCCGCAGCGTATTGCGTCCCGACGTCCCCAGCGTCCCAAGCGCCGGCGTCTGATATACCGACGTGTCGAACTGGCGGAAAATCGTCTGCTCAAAACCGTCCGGCATCGGATTGCCCAGCACGTTCATGCGGTGCACATCGCGATCGTTACCGATTTGCGCGCGGTCGCCGCAGTAGCAGCCCACCGTGAACGGCAGCCCGTCGGCCAGCGTCAGAATCGTATTCGCCTGCCATCCGCCGAGCACCCAATCGGCCGGCCCACCATGGTTCAACATCTGCTTGCCCTTGCCGAACGGCAGGTCATAGAGCAGGCTCGAAACGAACCGCCGCGTCTGGTCGTAATTGGCGACGCCGCGTTCGAGATCGCGACGGTAGTTGTATTGCGGATAGGTGCGAGGCGTGCCGCCCTGCGTCTGAATCTCCGACACCGCGTCGATGGTGCGGCTCCAGGTGAACGCCATCAGCAGTTGCAGGCCGTGATTGAACCGCTGTTCCAGCTTCATCGTCATGGCGTGATAGATGGCGTTGTTGTCGTTGATGTAGGTGGAAAGCTGCGGCGTGAAACTCGAGTATGGCACGCGATCCTGAATGGGCGAGCAGGTGGTGGGATAGGTTCCCGCCGGGCATTGCGACCGGAAGCGGACCCCGTTGTTCGGATTGCCCGCCGCCGACGGCAGAATCGCCTGGTTGGCATGATAGAAGCTTTGCGCGCGCAGGCCGTGACTGCCCTGATAGCCGATCTCGAACAGCATGCGCTGCCGCGGTTCGAATTGCAGGTTCAGCCCCCAGTTCTGCGTGTAGGGCGTCCGGTTGCCGGGGCTGGCGTATTGCAGTCCTTGCCCGAAACACTGGTTGGTCACGCGAATCCGGCCCGTTGCCGGATCAGTGGATTCCGTCGTCGGCCCCTGGCAATAGGGAGCCACAAACTCGCGCTGCGCGATCGAAAGCGGCGCCGGAAAAAGGTTGCGCAAATCGAGCAGAGGCTGCGTCTCGAGTCCGTTCACCGAGGGCAACGCCTGCAGTACGAACGGCACGTTCACCGAATAAGGCTGCGTGTCGTAAAACCGGTGCAGGATGTCGTAATAGATGCCGTATCCGGTTCGCACCACTACGCGATTGGTTCCGAAAGGCCGCCATGCAATGCCCAGGCGCGGGGCGAAGTTGCGGTAGTCCGGATTGTAAACCGTGTCCGACGTGCAGCAGGAAGCGAACACCGGGTTGTTCACCAGCTTGACGAACGCTTCATCGCGATAGAGCGCGCGCCCGCCGGGGAACGCGCCGTCGAACGTTTTGCCGCCCTTCGAATTTTCATACCAGGGCCCGCGATATTCCCAGCGCAGCCCGATGTTCACCGTCAGCCGCGAGGTCACGCGGATGTCGTCCTGCACGAACAGGTTCAGATCCGAATTGCGCAGCCAGCCCGCGTCGGAATTGAAGGGAGTGCCCGCCGCCAGGCTCGCATAGCCCATCAGGTAATCGCCGAAGCCGTTACCGGTATCGGGACGGCCGGCCACCTGGGCGAGCGTGGGATTGCGCGCCGTGTAGGCGCCGTTGAAGTTGACGATGCCGTTGCCCTGGAACCCGCCGATGCGCGTCGTCGCCGAACGACGGAAATCCACGCCCGCCTTCATCGTGTGGCGTCCCGCCGTGTAGGTGAGATGCTCCACGTAATGCTGCGTGTTGCTGATCGAGAAGAAGGGCACCGAGCCCGCGTAGCCGATGCTGGTGTATTGCGTCCCCGGAATCATCGCCGGCAGCGCTTCATAGGCTTCGTTCAGATTCCGCAGCCCGGCGTCTTTCCAGTACACGGTTCCTTTGCCCTGCGTCTCAAAACTCTGATCGAAGATGAAGTGGTTGTAGGCGCCGCGCATCTCGTTAATCAGCCGCGGCGAAAACACGTGCGTCCACTGCGCCGACGTCATCCAGCTCGATTGCGCCGTGACCACGCCCGATAGCGGAATGATGGAAGGAATGGGCGCCGTATCCTTCGAAAACAGGTACTGCCACGACAGCCGGTCCTTGGTCGAGAAATTGTGGTCGGCGCGGATGGTGTACTGATCCAGGCGCACCGGCGTGTTGGTGCTCGCTTCGAAGTTCGAACAAGGCGTCGCGCATGGCCTGGTGGGATCGGGCCAATATTTGATGAGCGCGGCGCTTTGCGGGGCGAAGCGGCTGTTGGGAATCCGGTTGCCGGCAAATGGAGTCTTCGAAATGGGCAGCGCCTGGCCCGGCGTCAGGGATCCGCTCAAGGGATCGAACAGTTGCGTTGGCCATGCCGAAAAGTCGCCGGTACGCTCCGCCGCCGTGGGCACCTGGCCCACGCCAAGGCTGCCCACCACGCGGCGGCCGCCCTGATAGCTGAAGAGGAAGAACGTGCGGTTGCGGCCATCGTAGATCTTCGGAATGTAGACCGGCCCGCCCACCACGCCGCCAAACTGATTCTGCTTCAGCGGCGTCTTGGTCTGGAACCGCGGGTGGAACTTCTGCAGCTTGTCGTTGCGCAGGAAGTCGTAGAGCGACCCGTGCACCTGGTTGGTGCCGGACTTCATGGCGATGCTCACCTGGCCTACGCCCATGCCGAACTCGGCCGGGTAAAGCGCGTTCTGCAGTTTGAACTCCTCCACCGCTTCGATGGGCGGAATCTGGCTCGGAAACTGGAACAGCGGCTCGTTCAGCGAAACACCGTCGATCAGGTACGTTACCGACGACGGCCGCGCCCCGTTGATGCTGACGTTCTTGATGCCGTCGTTGAATCCCTGGCGCCGGATGGAGGCCGTGACGCTGATGCCGCCCTGCGGCTCGGTCACGCCCGGATTGAGGCGCAGCAGGCTGCGGAAGTCGCGGCCGTTTAGCGGAAGCTCGGCAAGCTGCCGCGACGTGACCACCTGGCCGATAGTGGCATTGTCGGTCTGCACCAGGCTGGTGTCGGCCTGCACCGTGACGGACTCCGCCGTCTCGCCCACCAGCAGGTTGAAATCGATGCGCACCGTCTGATTCACGCTGATGGTGACAGGCCCCACGGTGGCTTTCTTGAATCCCGCCTGCTCGCACACCGCCGAGTACAGGCCGGGAATCAGACTGGGCACGAAATAGTTTCCGGTGGTGTCGGTCTGAATATGGAACGCGATGTTGGTCTGCGTGTTGGTGACCGTGATGGCGGCTCCGGGGACGGCGGCGCCCGCCGGATCGCGCACCAGGCCCACCATGGCGCCGGCGGAGGTTTGGGAAAAAGCAGGGTAAACGGCGGCGGAAGAAAGCAGAACGGCAAGCAGGCGGCTGGTGCCCATAGAGGTCCTTTTTCTAAGGCGAATTTGGACGGATCGGCGTGAAGACGAGGACGTTCCGGTGGACCCACTCTACCACTACCGGTAGCGTTCGTCCACTTCCACGCGATAGCCGTTGGCCAGCCGGTTGGTTTCATTCGCCAGCCCGATGATGGCCATCAGCTCCCCGAATTGTTCCTCCGTCATCCCCTTGGCGCGCGCCGCGGCCGAATGAGTCGCGATGCAATATTCGCAGTTGTTGGTCACGCTGACGGCGATATAGATCATCTCGCGAGTCACCGCATCCAGCGCTCCCGCGCCGCCCATCATCGTCTTGACGCGTTCCCAGGTTCGCGCCAGCGTGGGCGGATGATGGGCCAGCGCCTTCCAAAGGTTGTTCACGTAATCGGTTTTCCGCGTGGCCATGATGTCGTCATAGACCGCGCGCACCTCAGCCGGCGCGTCGGCGTATTCAATCAAGGGAGTCATCCCTCTATTGTCCGAAGCAGTAAAGCGCTTTGCGAGTGCGCACGATCACGCGCCCATCGGTCAGCGCCGGTGTCGCATACGCCGGCTCCTCCAGATCATGCACCGAAAGACGCTCCCATTCCCCGCCCGCCTTGACCGTGCTCAGCTTGCCGTTCTCGCTCACCAGGTAAAGCTTCCCATCGCCGGCCACCGGCTGCGCGTAGTATTTGTCGATCGCGCCTTCGAGGCGCGCCTCCTTGATCACCTTGCCAGTGCCAGCGTCGTAGGAAGCGAGAATGCCGCCGTCGCGAATCAGATAGACCACGCCGTCGTAAATGAGACTCGACGTCAGGTAGGGGATGGACTTCATCGCCCGCCACCGGATGGCCGACTTCGTGATATCGCCACGTCCGCCCAGTTCGAGCGCCACCAGCCCGCCGCGCGCCTTGCCCGAAGCCTCGAAAGCGCGCCACTCCAATTCTTCAAAAACCCCGTCGTTGTTGCCGTTGGACGCATCCACGCCCATCAGCAGCCGCATCATCCCGTCGCCCGCGATTTCGGACCGCTCGATCTTGCCGTCCTTATTCTTGTCCATGCCGAGAAACACACTGTACGGCGTCTCCATATCGGTACCAGCAGGTTCGCTCGCAAACAAGGTGCCGCCCACCACCGAAGGACTCGACGCCGGGCCCAGTGCGAGCCCGTTCGCCCACCACAGCTTCTCACCCGTCGCCGCCTGATAGCCGGTGGTTTCGGTAGCTCCAAACACGATCACCTGCGCCGGACCCTGCCTGGGCCGGTAGACCACCGGCGTCGAATAGCCGCCCAGCACCGTGCCGCCCCGCTCTGCCTTCCACCGCTGCTTCCCGGACTTCGCGTCAAACGCGGCGGCATAGGAATCGCGCGTCTGATCGATCAGCAGCACCACCATCCCATCCACCACCACCGGCGACGCGGCCAGCCCCTGCACGCTGTGAAACGAACCCAAGGAAGTCTTCCAGCGCAGCTTGCCCGCCCGGTCGTAGGACACCAGGCCGATCTCGGGAAAAAAGACGTACACGTCCTTTCCATCGCTCACCGGCGTGGGCGTAGCGGGGCCGTTCAATGGATTCGCCGCTTCGGTACGTTCCTTGGCGAGAGCCCGCTTCCAAAGCAGTCCGCCCGTCTTCAAATCGAGTGCCATCACCAGGCGGTCGTCTTTCTCGAACCCGCTCAGGTACGCGCGCCCGCCCACCACGATGGGAGACGACGTCCCGCCGGGCACCTCCACCTTCCACGCCAGGTTGCTCTTGCCAAACTCCGACGGCAGGTTCCGGGCCGCCGAAAGACCGGACCCGTTCGGCCCACGGAAGCGTGGCCAATCGTTGGTGGCCCCATCGAGCAAAGCCAGCCCCAACCAAATCGCGAGTGTCATGTTCTCATTATCACGAGTACAATTGGGGATTATGATGCTCGGCGCCGTAACATATAACGTCATCAAGGACTGGAATCTCGACACCATTCTCGAGAAGCTTCCCGAACTTGGCTTTGAGGCGGTCGAACTGCGCACCACCCACGCGCACGGCGTGGAGCCTTCGCTCTCCAAGCCCGACCGCGCCAAAATCGCCGAGCGCTTCGCCAAGTCGAAGGTGCGCCTGCTGAGCTACGGCTCGACCTGCGAGTTTCATTCGCCCGACCCCGCCGTGCGCCGGAAGAACGTCGAAGAATGCAAACAGTTCATCGATCTGGCGCACGACACCAACGCCTGGGCGGTCAAGGTGCGGCCGAACGGCATCCCGAAAGAACTCGGCCCCGAAAAGACCATCGAGACGATTGGCGCGTCGCTGCGCGAAGTGGGCGACTACGCCGGACGTATGGGCGTCGAGATCTGGATGGAAGTGCACGGGCGCGAGACGCAGAATCCGCCCATCGCCGCGGCGATTCTCAAAGCCGCCAAACACGAAGCCGTCGGCGCCTGCTGGAACTCGAATCCGACCGATGTCGTCGATGGCAGCGTGAAGAAATACTTCGAGCTGCTGCGGCCCTACATCAAGAACGTCCACATCAATGAGCTCGCGAGCCCCTATCCCTATCGCGAGTTGTTCAGCCTGCTGCGCGCCGCCCGCTACAACCGCTACACGCTGTGCGAGGCCCAGGAAAGCAAGGAGCCCGAGCGTTTCCTGCGCTGGTACAAAGCGCTGTGGACGGAGTTGAACCGTTCATGCGCCTGATCGCCGCGCTGGCGGCCGCGACCGCGCTCTGGGCGCAGGTTCCCGATCCGCAAGGCCACTTCGGCCACGTGATCGGCGAGGATCGCAAGCTGCTCGATTGGAGCAAGGTCGTCTCCTACTTTCAGGCTCTGGAAAAATCGAGCGGCCGTATCGCCGTGCGGGAGATTGGCCGCTCCGTGCAGGGCCGCCCGCTGATCGCCGCTTTCCTCGGCGCTCCGGAAACCATCCGCGATCTCGGGCGCTATCAGCAGATCCAGAAGGATCTCGCCGATCCGCGCCGCACCGGCGGCGACGCCGCGGAAAAGCTCATCGCCGAAGGCAAAGTGGTGGTGATGATCACCTGTTCCATTCACGCCACCGAAGTGGCGAGCACGCACACCGCCGTCGAATTCGCGTATCGCTTCCTCACCGAAGACCGCCCGAAGTTCCGCCAGATCGCCGAAAACGCGATCTTCATCCTGGTGCCTTCGCTCAATCCCGATGGCGTGGATATCGTCACCGGGTGGTATCGCAAGACGCTTGGCACGCCGTATGAAGGGACCACGCCGCCGGATCTCTATCACGCCTACACGGGCCACGACAACAATCGCGACTGGTACATTTTTTCGCAGCCGGAAACGCGCGCCGTCGTCTCCCGCCTGCATAACGCCTGGCATCCGCAGATCGTTTACGACGTGCATCAGCAGGGTCCGTACGCCTCGCGTATGTTCGTGCCGCCGTGGATGGATCCCATCGACCCCAATGTCGACGCCACGCTGGCGCAACTGGCCAACATGATCGGCATGGGCATGGCCGCCGATCTCACCGCCGCCGGCAAGAAGGGCGTGGCCGTGAACGCGATGTACGATTTCTGGACCCCGGCGCGGCACTATCAGGCCTATCACGGCGGCATGCGGATTCTGAGCGAGTCGGCCAGCGCGCGCCTCGCCAGTCCCATCACCGTTACGCGCGAGCAGATCGCGGCTAATGCGCTCGGCTACAATCCGCGCGAGCGCGCCTGGAACTACCTGGAGCCGTGGCTCGGCGGCGAGTGGCGGATTCGCGACATCATCGACTACCAGTCCGTCGCCTGGGAATCGTGCCTGTGGCAGGCGGCGGTCCGCCGCGAAGATCTGCTGCGCCATTCCCATGCGATTCTGAAGCGGGCCAGCGAACGCGTGCAGCCTTACGCCTTCATCCTGCCAAAGGATCAACTCGATCCGGGCGCCGCGCGCCGGCTGCTTGAGACGCTCGCCTTCGGCATGGTGGAGGTGCAGCGCGCCGATAACGCGTTCGAGGCGGACGGCCGCTCCTATCCGGCGGGCTCGTTCGTGATCCGCATGCAGCAGCCCTACAGCGCGTTCGCCAAGACGCTGCTTGAAAAGCAGGAGTATCCGGACCTGCGCCTCTATCCGGGCGGTCCGCCGAAACGCCCCTACGACGTTACGGCGCAAACGCTGCCGCTGCTGATGGGCGTTGCTGTGGACACCGCCAAGGACCGTTTCGAGGTGCCGCTCACGCAAACGCGCGAGTTCGCTTTCGAGTTCAACGGCACACGGCCCGAAGGTGCACTGCCGGTATCGGACAGTAACACCTGGCGCGAAGTGAACCGAGCCTGGAACACCGGGCGTCCGGTGGCTCGCGACGCGGCGGGGAACTTCTATCTCAATCGCGCCGCATCGAGAGAAATAAAGCCCGTCCGCAAGCCGCGCCTGGCGCTCTATCGAAGCCCGCAGCCGATCATGGACGAGGGCTGGACGCGCTGGATGTTCGACTTTTTCGGCTTCGCCTACACGCGGCTGACCAACGCCGAAATCCTCAAAGGAAGCCTGGAAACAAAGTACGATGCCATTGTTTTTCCCGATCAGAGCCCGGCCTCGATTCATTCGGGCTACCGGCCCGGATCGATGCCCGAAGCCTACACCGGCGGGCTTGGTGAGAAAGGCGCCGCCGCGCTCAAGCAGTTTGCATCCAAAGGCGGCACGCTCATCTTTCTGAACGACTCGACGGCCTACGCCACCACGCACCTCGGCCTGAATCTGAAGTCTTCCATCAACGGCCTTTCGAGCCGCGAATTCTATTCGCCCGGCTCGCTGCTGAACGTCACCCTCGACGAGCGGCACCGGCTGGCGCGCGGATTACCACGAGACATTGCGATCTGGTCCGAAGGAAGCCCAGCGTGGGAGCCGGCCGAGGGTGTCACCGCCATCGCCCGCTATCCCGCGGCCAACGTGCTGGCCTCCGGATGGCTGCTGGGAGAGAGGCATCTCACCAACCGGGCGGCGCTGGTGGAAGTGTCTTCGGGCACCGGACGTATCTTCCTGTTCGGTATGCGGCCGCAGTACCGCGCGCAGAGCTGGCTCACGTGCAAGCTGCTGTTCAACGCCCTGCTGCCCGATTGATTAGGCACCGGCTGGCAGCCACCCCGCAGCACTTCGCGATTGCAAGGGCGCCCGTTGCCGGTGCAAACTGTTCGGCATGCGCCCGCAGTACCGCGCCAAGAGCTGGCTCACCTGCTGCCCGAATGATTACCGCAGCGGCTGCATGATAGCCTGCGCGGAGCGGCAGCCGCCCCGCTGCACTTCGCGATTGCAAGGGCGCCCTTTGAGGTCCTTCGTCAGGCAGACGCGCACTTCCTGCAGGAAGCGCCCGTTGCCGCTGCAAACCACCGAGAAGCCGTCTTCGGGAATCGAAGGATTCGCCGCCGCGAAGTCGCGCTTCATCTGTGCGGGCTTGATCGTGATCTGCCGCTTCGGTCCCTGATAAGCGTCCGGTATGCGGATCTTCGCGAAAGCCTCCGCGGCCTCCTCGAAATATTCCCTCGACGTCAACCCGCTGCACGTGCCATGCTTGGCCCATTCATGGCGGATCAGTTTGGGACTGGGCATCGTCTTCATCATCGGCTCGATGAGCGAAGCGTCCAGGGATTCGGTGGAACAGTTTTGCGGCCAGCCGCGCTCCTCATACTGCGGCCAGAGCCCGTGCAGCACGAACGCGAACGTCCGTCCCGGTCCGCATTGCCGGTCGTCGTTCCTCCCCGCCGGACTGGCGCAGAATCCGGGCGACCACGACAGCGCGAGCACATAAAAATCGAACTTGCCCGGAGCCGAAGTGCGCCGAGCCTCCGGTTCCGCCGTGGCGGCCTGTTTGGGCGGCGGAGCCACGACCGCCTCGCGGCAGGAAACCATCAGCAGCGCGGCGGCCAGGACGCGTTTCATTTCACCGCGACCAGAGAGATCTCCTCTAGCTTCGGCCAGTGCCCGCTATCGCTCGCCTTCCGCTCCACAATGGCCTTCGGCTGCACGGTTGTCCGCGTCGGCTTGATGCCGGTGAAATACTTGGCGTAGACGCCGTTCATCTTGGCGAACTCATCCAGTTGATCCAGGTAAACGTTGGTGGCGACGACGTGGCTGAAATCCATGCCCGCTTCTTCCAGCCCGTCGAGCAGGTTGCGCATCGTTTGCCGCACCTGGTTTTCCACCGTTTCCGCATAGATGCCGCCATTGACGCCGGCGATGAAGCCCGATTTCGCCGAGCAGTAAAGCGTATCGCCGGCGAACACGCACGGACTCGCCGTGGGGCTCGGAGCCATGTTCTTCGGCCGCACCGCGCGGCGATCCTTGAGGTTGCGCACCGCCACGCCGGTGAATTCGATATTGGCTCCGTTTGGCAGGCTGGCCACCTGAATGGTGGCGCGCGCCGGCGTATTGCCGAACTCGAAATGTTTCGCGTAAACCTTGTTCATCACGTTCATCGGCATGTCCGGCGACAGGTAAGGATTGATAAACACCATGTGCTGGAAGCCGAGCCCGGCGGCCTCAAGCGTCTGCTTCATCCGATCGAGCGCCAGTTGCACCTGCGCCGCCGGATCGCTCGGGATCGTACCCGTGTTGATATCGCGGCCGAGGAAGCCCGAAAGAAACATTCGGTCTCCGGCCAGCACGCCCGGCGCGATGGCCATATTCGCCGGATAGCCCTTCGGAACCACGGCTTTCTTCTTCGATAGATCGCGGATGGCCACGGCGCTGATCTCGATCGGCGTGCCGGTGGGCATGCGGGTGACCCCAAGCGTCGCCCGTGCCGGCGGATTCTTCGGGAAGTATTTCGCCCATACCTGGTCCATGACCTTGTAGGTGGAAACGTCTTCCAGATACACCTGGGTGTAGACGATGTGCTCCATCGTAAGGCCGCCCGCTTCGATAATCGCCTTCACGTTCTCAAAGCACTGGGCGTAGCGCGCTTCGAGCGTTCCTCCACCTTCGGCGCCATCGGGCCGCCGAGCGCCCTGCCCCGAAACATAGAGGAAATCCTTGGTCGACACGCCAGGCGTGTACGGACCGACGGGTTTGGGTCCGTTGGAGGGCACCACCGGATCGGCGGCGCTGAGCGTGATCGCGGTCAGAAAAAAGGCAATCGAGCGTTGGCGGTCTCTCATGAACCATCAGTTTACATCCGGCGCGAGTAGACTGTACCCATGGGCGGCACCGGATTCAGACAGATTGGCAATCTGAGAGCACTGCCGGATATTCCAGGGCTCGGCCGGATGCAGACCGTCTGCGACAAGCACGGTGTGCATTTCATGGCCATCGGCGGATTGGTCCGCAACCTGATCCGCATGGGCCCCGATTGGGAGCACGACCCGGACTACCACATGGATATCTTCGATCTGGTGCCGTTTGCCAGCGACGTCGATCTGATTCACACAGGCCCGCCGGAGCTGACTCCGGTGCTGCGCCGGTCGCTGCAAAATCATGTGCCTTCGGCGAGTGCCTGCGATGGCAGATTCGCTCCCACGCCGACAACGCCATCTATTGGGATTCGCTGAAGGTGAGCAGCATCGTTCCCGCCGCGACCATGAGTTTTTCGAGCGATTCGGTGTCGGGCGTGCGCGACCGCTGGAACGGCGCCGCCGACTACGACGAGCGCCGGTTCCGTTATATGCGCAACGCCTACTACACGGAGTCGCCCCTTTACCGTGCCGGCCAGGATCTGGAGGTTTGTTCGGCCTTGATGTACCTGCGGATCCTGTTCGAATCCGGATTGAGTCCGGAAGAGATCGTACGCCAGCCCGGATGGGCGGACGCGCGGGAAGTGATCGCGGAAACCTGCTCCGGCAACCGCGCCCTGATGGCGCTTCAGGAGAATGCGCGGCTTCGCGCTCGGATCCGCTATTTGACCGCTGCACTGCGCGGCGCGCTCACCGATGGGCAGGTGGAAGCTGCGGGGGAACTCGGGCTGGCGGACCTGTCGTCCTACCTTGAGGGTACGGTCGATCTCGACGAGATTCTTTACCCCGATGGTGTGCTCGCCGTAAGCGCCCACCTGGGAGGAGACATCTTTCGTTTGGACTGGGCCTTGCCGCCGTGGCAGACGGGGGCGGAGGCGCGAGCCGCTCTCGACCGGCTGCTGGCACGGGTCCGCTCGACCGGAACAGAAACTCCCATTGGAGCCCGCCTCGGCTCCGGGCAGGACTGCCTGATGACCACCGCCGAGCCCTACACCCTCGAAGTAGGCATCTCCGGATCGAGCCGCACTCACGCGGGCGATGTCAACGAGTTCGTTCACTTCGCCGTGCCCGCCGAGGCCATGATGCTGCAGTCCTGGCGGCGAAAGTATGGCGCCAGAGGATTGGCCATCCTGATTGCCTTCGAATGGAGTGGCAGCGAGGATGGCGAAGTCCTGCTGGTCCCCGTTCCTTCGGCGTTCTCATTCGGCCGGGACCGGCTTCTGATTCGCGCCAACTGCGGCGGACTCATGGAATTGTCGCGGCAAGGCGTGACGGGCGATCGCGCGGCGGTGGACGCCTGGTTCGTCGTGCTCGGCTGGAGTGGCCAATGGAACTGAGCGACGCACCGACCCTCGATCACATGCCCGGGATCGCGGCGCGCCTCGGCGCCACGGCGGAAACTCCGCTGCCGGTTGTCGTCTTCGTTCACGGCATCTATTCCAGATCGGCCACGGCGTTTCCGGAGATGTACCACGCGCTTGAAGGAATCCGGACCTGCGCGCTCTATGATTACGATTTTCACGATTCGCTTCAAAAGAACGGGATGCGCCTGGCGCTGGGCCTGGCCCGGCTGAACAATCTGTGCCGCGTGACGCTGATCTGCCACAGCATGGGCGGCCTGGTGGGGCGGTTGGCCATCCTAACCGGCGGCGTTTCCTGCGTCCAGCGAATCTTTCTGCTGGGCACGCCGAATTTCGGCGCGCTGCGCACGGCGCAACTCGGGCTTGCGGCCCAGCTCATGCTGGGCGCTTCCGGCGTCGTCTACGGCCTCTTCCGCAAACCCGGCCTCGCCGATCTCACCCGCGTGAATCGCGTCTTCCGCGAGCCGCTTGCAAAAGGGGCGCAGCACGCCGATACGATCGAATACATCACCATTCCGGGAGAGTTCTTCCACGATAGCCGGGAGTTTTTCGATCTCGGCCCATGGCGTGAGTTCAACGCCTGGCGGTCTTCGTTCGGCGCGATCAGCTTCAGCAGCGAGGTACTTTCCGCCACCATGCCGTTCTGGAAAGTGGGCCTCGAACGGCCGCACGACGGCATCGTGGAGACGCGCTCGAACACGCTATTGAATCCCGGCTCCGGCAGGCATTCGGAGAAGGACCTTTCCATTCTGCATCCGGAACGGATCGAGAGCACCTACGCCCACATCCATCACACCGCCGTGGAGGGCCTCACGCACGTCGAGATTCAACATAACCCGGAGGTTGTCGAGATGGTGAAGCAGATTGTCGAAGCGCCGTCGCTGCGCGATTGGGAGGCGAAGCTCGACGCCGCGGCGCTGCGCAAGATCAAAGTGACCCGGTCCTGAAGCTAACGGCCTAACTCCACTTCCACCGCCTTGGCGATCTTGGCGGCGAAGTGTTTCACCCGGTCGTCGTCGGGACCTTCCACCATCACACGCGCCAGCGGTTCGGTGCCGGAGAAGCGCACCACCACGCGCCCGGCGCCCTGGAAATCGGACATGGCGGCGTCGATCTCTTCCTGCACGGCCGGAATCTGTTCGAGCGGCTTCTTCTGTTTGATCTTCACGTTGACCAGAATTTGAGGATAGACCTTGAGATCCGCCGTCAATGCGTCGAGCGATTGGCCCGACTCCACCGCCACTTCGAGCGCCCGCAGCGCGGTCAGCATCCCGTCGCCCGTGGTCGCGTAGCCGGGGAAAATCACGTGGCCCGATTGCTCCCCACCCACGTGCGCGCCGCGGCGGATCATTTCTTCGAGAACGTATTTATCGCCTACCGCCGCGCGAACCAGTTGCACGCCGCGGGCCTTCAGCGCGGCTTCGAGACCGAAGTTCGACATCACCGTCGCCACCACGGTCAATTCGCCTCTGGAATCCGCCAGGCGGCCTTTGCGGCTGAGCGCATCGGCCGTCAGCAGCAGGACCGCGTCGCCGTCCACGATGCGTCCGGCGCCCGAGACCAGAATGCAGCGATCGGCGTCGCCGTCAAAGGCCACTCCGGCGGTGGCGCCCTCGGCCAGCACGCGCTCGCGCAGCGCTTCGACGTGAAGCGCGCCGCAATTCAGGTTGATGTTGCGGCCATCGGGCGCGCAACCCATGGCGATCACCTCGGCGCCCAGCCGCCGGAACAGTTCCGGAGCCAGATGTACCGCCGCGCCGTTGGCGCAATCGAGCACCAGCTTCATGCCGTCCAGACGGACGTTCATCGTCGACGCCAGGAAATCGGTGTAGGCCTCGTCGAGGGCTTCATCCACTTCGAGCGTGGCTGCCGTGGGCTGCGTATCGGTTTCCAGCAGCGCGAAGATCCGCTTTTCGATTTCGTGCTCCTGCCCGTCGGGCAGCTTATAGCCGGAATGGTCGAAGACCTTGATGCCGTTGTCGCGGTAGGGATTGTGAGAGGCCGAAATCATCACGCCCGCCACGAAATCGCGAGTGCGCGTGAGATAGGCGACACCAGGGGTCGTGATGAGGCCGGCAAACCGCACGCGGGCTCCGCTGCGAACGGCACCGGCCGCCACATGCGCGGCGATCCAGCCGCCGGATTCGCGCGTGTCCATGCCGATGACGATTTCGCTATCGGCCCCGTGAATGCCCACCGCCCATTCCCCAAGCGCCATGCCGGCCGCATGCACCGTCCGCCGGTCCAAAGGAAACTCGCCCGCCACGCCCCGAATGCCGTCCGTTCCGAAAAGCTGCCTGCCCATATCTTGCCCTCTTCCAACTCTCTATCGGTCTTTTTCCAGCCGGACCTTAACGTTGAAGATCTGGCCAGGCTGCTCGAGTCTTACCTGGGCGTCTCCGGCGAAGCCGTGGACATGGAAGGTATGCTCTTCCTCATCCGCCGCCAATTCGATCGGATCGGTCTGCACGCGGTCGATTGCGGCGACCCGGCTTTCGGGTCCGACAATTTTGACCGCGGCCGGCGATACCAGTTGATTTACGATGTGATAACCGCTGGGCGGCGCGGCATAGCGCGTCAGCACCGGCACCTCCTTGGTCAACCGCGATTCGAACTTCAGCCTCAGTTGCGAGGGCACCGATCGCAGAAATTCCACGCCCGGGGGTAAATTGACATTGCCCGCCAGAATGGAAAACGTCCGTTCTCCGGCGCGATCCACCGTCCCCAGATCGACCACTACCAGCGCGTTTCCGATCTCCTGGCTGGTCAGCCGCCGGCTTGTCCCGCGCATCTCGATGTAAGCGTTCTCAGGCAGAGGGGAACTGAGTTCCAGGTCCTGCGGCAGGTTGCGCAGTTGCACCGGCGCCGAGACCGCCGTCGTGCTTTCCGGCCCGCCCACCGTCGCCATCCACCACAACACCGCGATCAGCAGGGAAGCGATCTTCAGCCACAGATTCTCAAGGATCAGGCGCATGTCAGGCTTCCTGCGCCGGATCCAGCCGGCGATCCTTTCGCGGAGAACGGACCGGCTCCACGCTTCCGCTCAAACCGAGTGCGACGGCCAGCCGCTCGCGCAACCGCTCGGCCGAAACGTTGGGCTCCAGTTCGCCGCCCGAGGCGATCGAGATACGCCCCGTCTCTTCGGAAACGATCACCGAAACGCAATCGGTTTCCTCGGTCACGCCGATCCCGGCGCGATGGCGCGTCCCCAGGTTGCGCGACACCGGATTCATGGTCAGCGGAAGGAAGCAGGCGGCCGCCGCCACACGGTCCCCCTGCACGATCACCGCGCCGTCGTGCAGCGCGCCGCCCGGCAGGAAGATGCTCAACAGCAGGTCTTGCGAAAGCTTGGCGTCCAGCGGCACGCCGCTCTCGATGAACGTGCGCAACCCGATCTCCCGTTCGATCACCACCAGGGCGCCGGTGCGCGTCTGCGCCATGTCCTGAACGGCCAGCATCAGTTCTTCGAGCGTCTCGCGCCGTTCGAGCTTCGCTCCAAAGCTCACCCAACTGCGGAAGCCGATGCGCGCCAGCATGCGCCGGATCTCCGATTGAAACATCACGATGACGGCGAAGGCGGTGTAGGGCGCCATCGTGGCGAGCATCGTGCGCAGCAGTTCCAGTCGCGTCCAGGAGGCCACCAGGTAAACGCCGAACAGAGTCAGCAGGCCCGTCAGAATGGCCGCCGCCCGCCTGCCCCGCAAGATCATCAGCAGGTTGTAGATGAGCGCCGCCACCACGAGTATGTCCAATACCGCGGTTAGCGTGAGCCTGGGAATCAACTGGAGCGCCGACACGGAGGCCTAAATGGGAAACGGGAATCGCACATCGGCGATGCGGGCTCCCGCCACTTCAATGTTCTTGAGATCGGTGGTGCCGACGCCGAGCCGCTCGGCAAGCAGCAGCGTGTTGTCGCACCGGGTGAATGGCGCCGTGCCTTTGGGAGCGCGCGGGTCATAGCCCATCACTGCCGTGGCCACCGAATCCGTGGTCACCGGATTGGTGCCCAGCGCGAGCACACCCGGCTTGACATGCTCAAGGGACCCGCGAATCCAGGGACCCTCGCCGCCGGTCATCGTTTCGATGCCGTCGATGAAGCTGATATCGATGGGGCGCGCCGAGACCAGTTCCGCCGTGATGCGCGGCATCCTGTAGTAAGGTTCGCGGCTCGAGGTGGAATCCAGTTCCCCTGGCGCGGACCGGGCGGGCTGGCGTTTGCCGAAGTGGCAGGTGTTGGCGCGGCCCTTGGTGGGCTTCTCATTGGGCTCCTGCTCACCGGCGTCGTCGCCGTAGATCGAAGCGGGCGTGATGCCGAAGATGTTCTTCATCGACAACGTGACGCCGCAGGTTTCGTGATTCTTGAGCTTGGCCATCGACATGAAAACGTCGGTGTCGCGATAGAGATGGTTCAGGTCGTAGGCGGGGAAGATCAGCCCGCCGCCCGGCACAGCGAACCGCGCGTAGCCCTTCGATGCGCCGATGCCGTTGGTGTTCAGAAACTCGAGGCCAGGCGCGCTGGCTTTCAACTCGCGTACCCGCCAACCCGATTCCATCATGTATTCTTCGAGCGAATCGGCCGTGGCCCAGGCGCTTTCGACAAACCGGATGCGCCGCGCACCCGCCTTGTGCAGCACATGCGCCATCGCGCCGATGGTCTTGGGATGCGTGTAATGGGTGAGCCCGAGCGCTTTCCCTTTCAGACGCAGCGCGGGACTTCCGGTCAGGTTCACTTTGACGGTGACCGTCTTGTTCCGCACCAGACGGCCGGCGCCGCCGATCTGATCGAACATCGTTTCGAGGACCGGCACCAGGTCGCCGTCATAAGAAGGCACCTTGGCCAGTGAGACCGGCGCGGTCGGAGCGGACTTGGCCGGCGCCGCCAGAGCGGACCCGGGAAGGGTACCGGCGAGGGCAAGCAAGTCTCGGCGCGTCATGTCTTTAGTGTACTCCCGGAGAGGGGCGGACATTTGTTTCAAATGTGCCTGGTCCAACCGCTGAAAGAATCCGGCGGCCGAGCGCGCCGCCGTTTGGGAAGAACGAAGCGCGGATAAAGAATCCGGCAGCCGCTCCGGGCATCTCACCTCTTGGAGAATTCGGGGACAGACGAGTCAGCAAACGTCCGCCGGCGTATCCGCGGGCCGGATATGTCATAATTACAGATTCGTCTGGAAGTTGCGGTTCGGCTTCACCCAATTTGGATCCGGCGCGGCGCGGATCTGGCCAAGAAGGGGCACACGATAATGCGTGTTTTTCTCGTAAATCCGTCGGACGTGTCATTCGGCATCGGGGTCATTACCCCACGCTGGCTGTACGTTCTGGCGGCCGCGACGCCCGCCAAGTACGGCGATCCCGAGATCGTGGATGAGACGCTCGAGGCGATCGATGTCAGCCGGGTTCAGCCAGGCGACGTCGTTGGAATCGGGATTCACACCGCCAACGCACTGCGCGGGCTGGAAGTGGGCCGGCTGGCCAGGGAACGGGGCGCCTGGGTGGTCTTCGGCGGCATCCATTCCACCCTCTATCCGGATGAGCCGCAGAGACTCGGAGGCGCGCACGCCGTCGTCAAGGGCGACGGAGACCAGGTGTGGCGCCAGGTGATCGCCGATTGCGAGGCCGGCAAGCCGCTGCCGGTTTATGAAGGCGGCCGCGTGGCCGGAGCCGAGTTCCTGCAGGCGCGCTGGGATCTGATGAAGCCCGGCCGCTACATGTGGGCCTCGGTGCAAACGGTTCGCGGATGCCCCAAGCATTGCTCGTTCTGTTCGGTGTGGCGTACCGACGGGCAAAAGCCTCGCATGCGAACGAGCGACGCCGTAATGAGCGAGATCGTACAACTGCGCCGCATGGGCTATCGCTTCATCGCCCTGGCCGACGACAATTTCTATCCGGTGCCGCTCAAAGACATCGAACTGGCCGAGAAGCAGGGAAATCTCGAGAAGGCGGCCGAGTTGCGCAACGTGCGCGACGAACGCTTCGAATTGATGGAGCGGCTGGCCGAGCTGCCGCACGACATGATCTTCTTCACGCAGATCACCATGGAAGCCGCCGAAGATCTGTCCTTCCTCGAAGCCATGCGCAAGGCCCGCATCAAGGGTGCCCTGGTGGGCGTCGAGGCCGTTACCCCCGAAGGCTTGAAGGCGGTCTACAAGGATTTCAACCTCGCCGGCGATAACCTGGTGGAGCGTCTCACCACGTTCAAAAAGCACGGCGTGCACGTGCTCGGGTCGTTCATTTTCGGCCTCTCCACCGATCGCGCCGAAACCTTTAAAGCGACATCGGACCTGGCCAAGCGGGCCAATCTGACGTTTGCCCAGTTCGTCACCATGACGCCGTTTCCCGGCACCGTCGACTTCCAGAAGTGGGAGAAAAACCTCGGCGAGGGCGTGCCCAAGGTCAACGGCACCCCATTGACGCGCTACTGGCTGATTCCCGGCCACATGCGCCCGAAACTCTACATCCCGCACCCGACCATGAGCCCCGATGAGATTCGCGACCGCACGCAAAAGGTGTGGGACGATTTCTACAGCATGGCCGCGATCTGGAAGCGGGCCGATTGCGTCAAGAGTCTCAAGTCGCGTCTGGCGTTCGTGTTCATTTCCAAGCTCTACCGCCAGATGTACGCCAAGACCGGCATCGCCACCGACAGCGCACGGCGCAAGACCGCCAACCGCTGGGCGCGGATTACGGCCAAGATGTGCCAGAAGCTGTTCCTGGCCAAGCCGATGCCGGGGCTGCAGATGCCGCGCCGCCAGGCTCCCGCCGCCTCGCCGTTGACGATCCTGCCGTAGTACGACGGACGGTCAGGATACCGCTCCGAATTCGATTCCTTCGTAGATCGCCGCGAAGGGAACTTCGATACCCACGGACTCGAGGCGAAGGGTCGCGGCGCGTCCTTCAAGATCGCGCATAAGCCAGGAACCATCCGGTTGCTTTACGTGATGTTCGATGTACGGCGCCTCCTGATGGACGTTGAGGTACTCCGTCAACGAAGGCAGGGACCTGTATAACTGGAACTTGGTTCCCCGGTCGTAGTCCTTTGAGCTGTTCGAAAGAATCTCGATCAGGATCCGCGGGTTCGACAAAGTATCCGGATCGCCGGGCCAGCTTTGGGGCTTGCCGCAAAAAACGACCAGGTCGGGGTAGGTGTACAGCCCCTGCTTGCCGGTCGCCACTCGTGTACCGGAGGTGTGGATTTCACAGCCCTTGGCGTTCAGTTGTGGCCGAAGGTATCCGCACAACTGTGTGCTGATCTGCTGGTGCCGGAAAGTGGCCGCTTCCACCTCGAACACTTCGCCATCGAAGTATTCATGCCGCACGGGAGAGCGCTCCTCGAAATCGAGATACTCCCGAAGCGTCATCTTAGGCAGCGGCTGACTCGCCATGTCTTCAGTCTAGCTTAGACTCTTCGTCTAGACCTCCGCCAGATGCAGCGCCACGATCCCGAACGTCATCCGTTCGAACCGCACCGACCGGAACCCGCATTCCCGCAAAACCTGCGCGAGATCTTCCGCCCCGGGAAACTTGCGCACCGAATCCGGCAGGTACGTGTACGCTTCGGGCGAGCCCGAGATCCACGCCCCGATACGAGGCAGCACCTTGCGCGAATACCAGCCGTACACCGATCCGAACGCGGCATTGGGAGGCTGTGAGAATTCGAGAATCGCCGCCGTGCCGCCAGGTTTCAATACCCGCCGCATCTCCTCAAACCCGCGCCTGTAGTTGGAAAAATTCCGCACTCCGAAGGCCACCGTCACCAGGTCGAGCGACGCATCGGCCAGCGGCAGCCGCAGCGCGTCGCCTTCAAACAATTTGGACCGGTAATGTTTGCGGCCAAGCTTGGCGCCGGCCGCCGTCAGCATGGGGTGGCAGAAGTCGCTGCCGGTGAGCGCCCGTCCGGCGGCTCCTTCCATTTCGATCAGCAGATCGCCGGTGCCGCAGCACAGATCGAGCACCCGGGAATCGCCCCGCTCGAGAATAGGCCGCACCAGCGCCACCGTGCGGCGCCGCCAGCGCTTGTCGATATTGGCCGAAAGCACGTGGTTCAACAGGTCGTAGCGGCGGGCCACGCCTGAGAACATTTCGCGCACCCAGCGCGCCGCCTGCTCCTCGCTGTGCGTTCCGGCGGGCGTCGTGCCAGCGGCCTTCATGCCAGAGCCGCCTGTGTCGCCGCCAGAACGTCCCCTTCGCCGATGCCGGACTCAATCCGCACCACGCCCACGCGCTCCGGCAATACGAAATGCACCTTGCCCTGAATGGTCTTCTTATCCGACCGCAGCCGCGCCACCAGGTTCGGCGCTTCGATACCCGCCAGCGAAGGAATGGGACCGTAGAGCCGCACGCATTCGAGAATCCGTGCGCATTCCGGTTCCGGCAACAGCCCCACGCGACGCGCCAGATGCGTGGCCGCGTTCATGCCAAACGCCACCGCCTCGCCATGCAGGAACCGCGTGTACCCGGTTTCCGCTTCGAGCGCATGGCCGATGGTATGGCCGAAATTGAGGATGCGCCGTAAATCGCCTTCCTTCTCATCCGCCGAAACCACCTCTGCCTTGATGCGTACCGATTCGGCGATGATGTCGTCCACGATCTCCGGCGCCTGCCCCATGACGCCGCTTTGCCGCGTGCTCAGCACGGCGAACAGGCGTTCGGAGCGGATAATGCCGCACTTGACGATCTCGTACAGCCCGGCGCGATATTCGCGCTCCGGCAGCGTGGCCAGCACTTCGGGATCGATCAGCACCGCAAGCGGCTGGTGAAACGAACCCACCAGGTTCTTGCCTGAAACCAGGTTGGCGCCGGTCTTGCCGCCCACCGCCGCGTCCACCTGCGCCAGCAGCGTGGTGGGAATCTGCAGCACCGGAATGCCGCGCATGAAGACGGCGGCCAGGAAACCGCCCAGGTCGTTCACGATGCCGCCACCAAAGGCGATCACCAGGCTCGAACGGTCGGCGCCCAGTTCCACCATGCGCTCCGCCATCGTCTCCACTTCGCCCATGCGCTTGTGGCTTTCGCCACCCGGAAACAGCAGCACTTCGTAAGCGCGCGAGTCGAGCGCGGCGCTCAATCGCGGCCCATGAAGCCTCCAAACGTCGCTTGTGGTCACGACAAACGCTTTGCCCGCACGCGGAGGCAGGAACTGAGCGGCGCGGGCGATCACGCCGCGCTCCACCACGGCATCATAGGACCGCGGCGCGGTTTCTACGCGAAACGACGGCATATTCTTGCTACTTGATCATTTCCCGGATGCGGCCGAAGAAGCCCTTGCGTTTGCGCGGCTGTCCGGTTTCCGGGACTTCTTCAGACTTGGCGGCCGTTTCCACGCGATCGGCGGACTTCTTCGACGCTCGCTGCGGCGGCGCGCCCACCGGAGGCGCGGCCGAAACCGTGGACGGCGCATGTCCAGGCACAGGCGGCAGGGAAGGCAGCGCCGCCGTTGGCGCTTCCGCCGGCATATCCCAGGAAGCGACATGCGTGGCCGCCGTCTTATGAACGCTGCAGGTTTCCTGCGGCTGCGACCCGGCGACGAATACCTCACTGCGAGTGGACGGGCAGCCCGCGGTGGCCAGTTCTCCCGTTTCCGGATCGATCTCCACCGACACGATGCCTTCCGGCGCGCTGAACGGCTGGGCACCGGAATATTCGCGGTAGCGGTGGGCTCGCTTCATGAACTCCGCCCAGATGGGAAGCGCCGAAAGCGCTCCGTCGAGCGGCAGTTCCTTGTTATCGTCGAATCCCACCCAGACCACACAGATCAGCTTGTCGGTGAATCCGGCAAACCAGCCATCGTGCGACGTTCCGGTCTTGCCGGCGGCGGGCAGCGCAAAGCCGCGCGACCGGATGCCGGCGCCGGTTCCACTGCGCACCACTTCCTCCATCAGGTTGGTCGCCAGATAAGCGATACGCGGATCGAGCGCGGGCTTGGGCGTGGGCTTGGAATCGTGAATCACTTCGCCGGAATCGTCGCGGATGCTCTTGACCCAGGAGGGTTTCACAAACACCCCCTGATTGGAGAAAATCGTGTAGGCGCCGGCGATATCGAGCGGAGTGGCATCGTAGGAACCTAGCGCCAGCGATGGCGTGGCACCGACGGTCAGGCCCGCCTTGCGCGCCAATTGCGCCACCGAGCCGTAGCCGACCTTTTCCGCCAGCTTCACCGCCGGAATATTCATGGATCGGGCCAGCGCCTGCCGCACCGTCACCGTGCCGAAGTACTGTTTGTGGTGGTTGTTGGGCTCATACGGCTTGCCCTGGAACCAGAACGTAGTCGGCTCATCCAGGATGGAGGTCACCGCGGTGATCGGCTCGCCATTGCCGCTTAAGGAGGTGGAAAGCGCCGCGGCGTATACGAACGGCTTGAAGGAAGAGCCCGGCTGGCGTTTGGCCAACGCGCGATTCAACTGGCTTTGCCCGTAATTCCGGCCGCCCACCAACGCCTTTACTTCGGCGGTATGGGCGTCCAGAACGATCAACGCCACCTGCGCTTCCTGCGTCACTTTCAACTTCTTGAGCCGCTCGTCGAGTTCCTTGGTGCCCGCGACGATCGCCTCCGACGCCGCCCGCTGCAGGTTCATGTCGATCGTCGTGTAGATCCTGTAGGTGCGCGCCTGAAAATCGTGATCCTGGAAGTTATCCTGCAAGTCGTCGTTGACCAGGTCGATGAAGTAGGGCGCGTCGGTCGATTCCATGCTCCCTTTGTTCACCACGATCGGACTGGCCGCCGCCACGGCATATTCCCTGTCGTTGATGTAGCCGTTGTCCCGCATCAGCGAAAGCACCACGTTGCGCCGCGCCTGCGCCCGCTCGGGCCAGCGGAACGGATTGGTGTAGTTGGGCCGCTGCACGAACCCTGCCAGCGCGGCCGCTTCCTGCAGCGATAGCTGACCCAGGTCTTTGCCGAAATAGACCAGCGCCGCCTCGCCGAAGCCGCGGATGGCGAAGCTGCCGCGCCGTCCCAGGTCCACCTGGTTGGCGTAATACTCGAAAATCTTTTCCTTGCTGAGCTTCCACTCCAGTTGCACGGTAATCAGCGTTTCGGCCGCTTTCCGGCTCCAGCGCTTCTCCTGGTCGAGCCAGAACATACGCGCCGTCTGCATGCTCAGCGTGGAGGCCCCCTGCGCGCGATAGCCTTCGCGGATATCGACATAAGCCGCCTTGGCGATGCGCAACGGATCGAACCCGGCATGCTGGAAGAACCGCTTGTCTTCCACCGACACCACGGCGTTCACCAGAACCTTGGGGATATCCTCGAAATGGACCACGCGCCGCTTCTCACGGTTGCGGTCGAACAGGTTCGTGATCAGTTCGGGTTCCAGCGTGTACTTGGTGCGTTCCGTGTTGTCGCGCAGGGAGACGATCTGCGCGATCCGGCCGCCCTTGAATTTGATGACCGCCGCTTCCTGCTTAAAATAGGAGTCCGGCCCGGGATAAATTTCAAGCGAATCGTCGCGCAACACGTAACTGCCCATTCGCGTCGCCTTCGATTCGCTGTAGCCGCAAAGACGCAAGATGTTGACGACTTCATCGGTCGTGATCTGCTCTCCGGTCCCCAGTTCCTGCGGCGCGGCAAACACCATCGAAGTGCTCGAATAGACGCCTGCCTTCAGTTTGTCGTCGATCAGCCGGGAATACTTCAGGTAGAAGTAAACCAGCGTGACGGCCGAGATCAGGATCACCGCCAGCGAAGCGCCCAAAATCACCTTGCCGGCCGGGCTGAACGCCCAACGAACAAGGGAAGCCGACTTGGGGATGCGTGTTCGAAGTGGCACAGACTGCTCGGGTACCATTGTCGCATTACGAAAGTCCCCCATGGAATCAACGGACGCGCTCGTACCTTGGTTATCGCCCATAGCCCGGTCCGTACCGTCCCAAAGTCTATTGAGACCGTCCGAATCCGGCCTTTATACTGATCGCGTTACTCAGTAGAACACCTTAACGTCCACGCCAGTTGATCGGAGGAACTATGCGCCTTTTGCGCGCACTGCCGTTGTTGTGTGCCCAGATTTGCCTTCAGGCCGCCGATTACTTCGCCGCACCCGATGGGCGGGCCGGCGCGGCCGGATCGAACCAGGAGCCATGGAGTCTGGAATATGCACTGTCGAGCGCGGAAGTGCAGCCCGGCGATACCATCTGGCTGCGCGGCGGCGTCTACTCCAACAGCGGCGTTTTCGAAAGCAGTCTGCGCGGTACGGCGAGCGAACCGGTAACGCTGCGGCAGTTTCCAGGCGAACGGGCGGCGTTGATGGGCGGGCTTCGGCTGGCGGGCGCCTACACTCTCTACTGGGGCTTTGAAGTCTTCGAGACGGCGAGGACGGCGGCACCGGAACAGGCCGGCGCCGGGAACCGGCTGATCCACCTGGTGATGCACACCTCCTCGGAGCGGCCCGCACTTCTGGAAGCCGGCGCCGAAGCGACCGGGTGCCTGTGGTACGACGATGCCGGCGCACCGCATTTCACCGACACCGGCAAGCTGAGCCCCTATGAGCGTGGACGCGCCAACGTGGTGGCGCGCTGGAACATGGCCGCCAACCGCAGCGAAATCAACGCATCCGATCTGCTAAAACCGGGCGCCGCGTACGAGCTTTACGACGCCCGTGCGATCTACGGGCCGCCGGTGGCCAGAGGTATCTTTAACGGGAACAAAATCGCGCTTTCCAACGATGACAATCCCGAGAGGCGCTTGCTCGTCCTCATGCCTGGCCGCAAGAGCGAGACGGCGGAACGCGCCGCGGGTGCCACGTTCCTGGGCATCGACACAACGACCAAGGGCAACTGGCGCGGCGTCTATGGCCAGGACGGCAACTACATCGCCTATCACAGCTACGGCTACCCTTCCTATTCCTACCCCTCCACCAACGCCGCCGACGTTTTCCTGCTCAGCAATACTTCCAGCGATCCGCGCGCGCTGCAGCGCTACCTGGGCGATCCGTCGCTGCGCGTCGCCGCCTACGCCCACACAGTTACCAGCATGGACTGGACGCTGCCCGCCACCGACGGCCTGCCTCATCGGGTCGCGCTCTACTTCTGCGATTACCAGAACCTGGGCCGCTCGATTTCGGTGGATGTGATCGACAACGCGACCTCGGCGGTGCTCGATACGCGCCTGCTACCCGACATCAGCGGCGGCGTCTACCTGGTCTACACCTACAACGGCACGGTGAAGTTTCGCGTCCGCAACAATCTGAACTCCACCCTCGGCCGCACGGCGACCGCTCCGCTGAGCGCCATCTTCTGGGGCGGAACGGGCGTGCCGGTGGTGGATACCACTCCGCCCGATGTCAATGTCACCGCTCCGGCGGATCAGGCGGTGGTACTCGGCACCGTGGCTCTTACCGCCAATGCGACTGACAACGTCGCCGTGGCGGGTGTGCAGTTCAAAGTGGACAATACGAACTTCGGCGCCGAAGACACCAGTGCGCCCTACAACATCAACTGGAACACCGTGGGCCTGTCCAACGGTACCCACACCATCGCCGCCGTGGCGCGCGACACTTCGGGCCTCACCCGGACTTCCGCCCTGGTGACGGTGACGGTGAACAATCCGCCGCCTGACACCACGCTGCCCGATGTTTCCATCAACTCCCCCACTGGCGGCACGCTCAACGGAGTGGTGAATATTTCCGGCATCGCCACCGACAACGCCGGCGTTGTGGGCATTCAGCTCAAGCTCGATAACGTCAACCTGGGCGCGGAGCTGCCGGGTCCCGGGCCCGCGTTCAACTACAACTGGAATACCGCGCTGGCCACCAACGGCGCACACTCTCTTACGGCGGTAGCGCGCGACGCCGCTGGAAACTTCCGCACCTCGACCGCGGTGAGCGTGACCGTCAACAATCCCGATACGCAGCCTCCTTCGGTTAGCATCACGTCGCCCGCGGCGGGAGCGGTGGCGGGCACAATTTCCATCAACGCCAACGCCTCCGACAACGTCGCCGTCGCCGGTGTTCAATTCAAGATCGACAACGTCAACCTGGGTGCCGAGGACACCAGCGCTCCCTACACCATCCAGTGGAATACCGCCGGCGTCACCGACGGCTCACACACGATTTCGGCCGTGGTCCGCGACGGCGCGGGGCTCACCGCCACGGCCGCCGTGAACGTCACCGTCAACAACACCAACGGAGTCTTCGCCAACTTCATCGGCCGCGACGACAGCACCCGCGGCGACTGGCGCGGCATTTACGGCCAGGACGGCCACTACATCGTGCAGCATTCCTACGGCGTCGCCCCTTACAGCACCTTCTACAGCAACACCGCCAATCAACTGGTGTTCGAAGTGGTCTCGGCCGACCCCCGAGCGCTGCTGCGGCCCAACGCTTCTTACGGCACCAATGAGCGCATCAAGACGCACTTTTACAGCCGCTACTACGTCGACATCGACATCAGCACCACCGACAACCAGCCGCATCGCCTGGGGCTCTATTTCTGCGATTACGACTATCGCAACCGCTCCATCACGGTGAGCATGCGCGATACGGTGACCGGCCAGGTGCTCGACAGCCGCCTGCTCGACAACTACAGCGGCGGCGTCTATTTCGTCTACAACTACCGCGGCCGCGTCACCCTGAGGATTCAGAACAACTATCCGCCATTCGATCCCACCACGGGCCAGCCCACGCTGCCGAACGGAACCATCAGCGCGTTGTTCTGGGGCGGCAGCGGACTCCCCGGTGCGCCGGATACCACACTGCCCACGGTTTCGATCACCAACCCGCTGCCGGGCGCCACCGTTTCCGGCACCACCAGTGTCAACATGACCGCCACCGACAATACGGCTGTCGCCGGCGTGGAGTTGAAGCTCGACAACACCACCACGCTCGCCAACCTCACCGGATCCGGACCCGCCTTCAGCTATTCCTGGAACACGGCGGGAGTCGCGAACGGCATGCATACCCTGTCGGCGATCGCGCGGGATGCGGCGGGCAATGCGAACACGGCCAGCATCAACGTCAATGTGAACAACTTCGTCGATACGCAGCCGCCGGGGATCCAGATTCTGAGCCCGGCCAACGGAGCGACGGTGCTCAACACCATTCCGATTCAGGTCAGCGCCACCGACAACGGCACGATCGTAGGCGTACAGTACAAGATCGACAACGTGAACCTGGGCGCCGAAGTGACCACGGCTCCTTACACCGGTTCCTGGAATACGGCCACCGTGGGCAACGGATCGCACACCATCACCGCGGTGGTGCGCGACGCGGCGGGCCTTACCGGTTCGGCTTCGGTAAACGTCACGGTGAATAATTTCATCGACACCGTGCCGCCGGGTCCGGTCAGCTTCCTTTCGCCCGCCGCCGGCGCAACGGTTTCAGGCGATGTCTCTCTACAGGCTTCGGCCAGCGACAACGTGGGCGTCGTGGATGTGCAATATATCCTCGACGGATCGATCAATATCGGATCGCTGCTCACCACCGCGCCTTACTCGTTCACCTGGAACTCGGCCAGCGTGGGCAACGGCAATCACACGTTGACGGTACGCGCGCGCGACGCTGCGGGCCTCACCGGTACGGCGATCATTAACGTGACCGTTAACAACGTGAACCCGCCGGGCACGTTCGTGACTTACCTTGGCCAGGACCTCAACACCAAGGGCAACTGGAAGGGCGTCTATGGGCAGGATGGCCACCTCATCGCGCAGAACTCGTATCTCTACGCGTCTTACGCGGCGTTCAACCCGCGCAACGTAGGCAACATCGTGCAGAACTGGTATTCCACCGATCCGCGCGCTCTCTACAAGAACGTCGGGCAGTTCTCTTCCACGGAACGAATCGCGTCTTATCTATACGGCGCCCCGGTGGCCGAACTCGACATGCGGACCAATGACAACCAGCCGCACCGTGTCGCGCTTTACTTCGCCGACTTTGAGAACCTCGGCCGTTCGATCACCGTGGAAGCGCGCGATGCGGCTACCAACGCCGTGCTCGACACGCGCGTGCTATCGAACTACACCAACGGCGTCTACCTGGTGTATCAGTACAAGGGTCCGATCACGTTCCGGATTATCAAGAATCTGACTGGAACGGGAACGCTCAGCACTATTAGCGGAGTGTTCTGGGGCGGTGCGGGGCTGCCCTAGACGTCGCGCGGCCGCACGTACCACTCGATCGCTTCCGCCTTGCCTCCCTTCCCAGGCTCACTCTGAGCCTCGGGATGGGTCTTGCGGAAGCGGTCGAGAATCAGGTTCTCCATCTGCGCCACCACTTTCGGATTCTTCGCGGCCACGTCGGTGAACTCGCCCGGATCCTTGCGTAAGTCGTACAGCCGCGCATAACGGCCAGGCGTGGGATTGTCGATGTCGTACCCATCCCCGCGCGCCCGCTTGCCCGAACAGAAGATATATTTCCACCGTTTCGTGCGCACGAACGCCTCCTCGTTTTCGAGGTACTGGCTGAAGATGTGGTCGCGCGGGTCCATCGGCCTCGCCGACGTGTAAGGGCGCAGCGAACGGCCATGCTGCACCGGCAGCGCATCCGCATCGAGCAGATCGAGCACGGTCGGCGCCAGGTCGATATGCTCGGTGAAATCGCTCACTACACCGGAGCGAATCTTGCCCGGCATTCTCAGAATCAGCGGCACGCGCAGGGCTGGGTCGTAGCCGCAGTGCTTTTCAAACCGTCCGTGCTGGCCCAGGTCGTAGCCATGATCGGCCGTGTACACCACCAGTGTGTTTTCATCCAGCCCCAGCGATTTCAACTTCTCAAGCACCAGGCCGATGTTGCGGTCCAGGTACCGCACCGACGTGTAACACGACGCGATGATCCCTTGCTTATCCTCGTTCGACAACGGCCGGAAAATCTTCGGGATCTGCCAGGCGTCTTCCGGACCCACCTTCGGCGGCGTAAAGCTGCGCGGGTCGATGGCATTGCGATCCTCGACTGGAAAATCGTAGGGCGAGTGCGGTTCCATGAAGCTCAGCCACAGCGCGAACGGATTTTCTTTATTCGTCTCCAGAAAGTTACCGGCCAGCCGCACCTGATGCGCGGCCTTCATCTCGGCGTCGTAGCGCGGATAAGGATACTTATCGGCGTTCAGCCAGATGCGCGCGGGGTCGCGGAAAGGGCGCCATTGCGGCTTGGTGCGGATATCGGCTGGAATCGGCCGCGGCTTGACCACTTTGTTCCAATCCTCGGCCAGCTCGCGCTCCGTCATCATGTAGTCGAAGCCATGCAGCCCCGGTTCGGCGGCGCGATTGAAGTGCATCTTGCCGATGACCCCGGTGCGATAGCCGGCCGTGCGCAGTTGCCTGGCGAGCGTCGGCTTATCGGCGCTGAGCGGCGTGGGCAGCCGCGTCACCCCCGCCATCGACGGCATCTGCCCGGTGAGCAAACTCTGGCGCGACGGCGTACACACCGGCGAATTGCAGTAGTGCGCCGAGAAGCGAGTCCCTTCCGACGCCAACCGGTCCAGATTCGGCGTCACCGCCTGGCGGTTGCCGTCGGCGCCCAGCACATATCCGGCATGATCGTCGGCCAGGATGAATAGGAAGTTCGGACGGCGCCGCGTCTGTGCCGATACCGCGGCCGCCGTCGTACCGAGAAAGCTTCGCCGGGTAATCACTCGCATACTATACACTGGACGTCGAAGTGACTCGAAGAAGCCTGCTGCCGCTGCTTGCGGCACCGCTTTCCGCCGCGCCGAAAGCGCGCATCCGCGACATCGAGATTTTTCAGATCCCGGTAAACAAGCGCGGTGGATGGCTGCTGGTGCGCCTGCGAACCGATGCGGGCGTGACCGGCATCGGCGACGCGTCGCATGGCTATGACGAACCGAAGACCATCGCTCATCTGAAGCAATTCACCGAGGCTCTCAAGGGCCGGTCCTTCTCCGAGATCGAGTACCTCAGGACCGTCGCGCATCCGCTGGTCAAACCAGGCGAACACGCCGTGGCGGCGGCTCTTGGCGGCATCGAGCAAGCGCTCTGGGATATTGCGGGCCAGGTCTACGGCGTGCCTACCTGCGATCTGTTCGGCGGCCGGATCCTCGATTCGGTGCGCAACTACGCCAACATCAATCGCGCCACCACGGACCGTTCCCCCGCCGATTTCGCCGGCCTCGCCGCCCGCGCCGTCCAGCAGGGTTTTACCGCCATCAAGCTGGCCTCCTTCGATGGCTTCCCCAAGGATCCGGCCAAGGTGGAAGCGCACATCGCCAAGGGAATCGCCTGCATCGGCGCCGTGCGCGATGCGATCGGCCGCGCGCCCGATGTGCTGGTGGACGCCCATTCCAACTTCACCGTGGAACGCGGCTTGAAGCTCGCCGAAGAGCTCGGGAAGCATCGCCTGTTCTGGCTCGAAGAAGTGGTCCGGGGCATTCCCGGCCTGGCCGCCATCAACCGTCAGGCGAAGATGCGCACCGCCGGCGGCGAGGATCTGTTCGGCGTGCAGGAGTTTTACCGCTATGCCTCGGGCGGTGCCGCCGACGTTCTGATGCCCGACATCAAGTACTGCGGCGGCCTGCTCGAGCTCAAAAAGATCGCCGCCATGGCCGAAGGCGCGGGACTGGCCGTTTCCCCGCACGGTCCGGCCAGCCCCGTTGGCAACCTGGCCGCGGCGCACGTATGCGTCACGCTACCCAACTTCCTCATCCTCGAATGCGCGTTCGGCGAAGTGGAGTGGCGCGCGGAAATCCTCGACCCTCCCGAGCAACTCGCGCCCGGAGGAATGCTCACCGTAGCCAACCGGCCCGGCTTCGGCGCCACTCTCAACGATAAAGAGATTTCAAAGCGTAAAGCGTAGGGTGAACTGAAACACCCGCCCGTCGTTGAGCGTATTGGTAATCTTTCCGAACGCGCTGGCGTTCAAATTGCGATTCGGCTCGTCAAACTGCGGCGTATTGGAAAGATTGATCGCCTCGCCGCGAAAATAGACGAACCGCTCCGCCGCCCCGGGCAGACGCCAGCGCTTGCCGATGGCTCCGTTCCAGTTGGCGATGCGCGCGCGGCGGAACGTATTCCGCCCCAGATTCCCGGCCAATTGCCCGGGCCGGATGAAATCGAATTTGTCGCGGCTCAGAAGGATGGGCGCCAGGTCGGGATGCGAAACCGTGCGGCCGAGAATCGAGGGATCGAGAATGTTCGGCCGGTCGCTCGATCCGCCATCCACGTTGCCGAATCCCGGCGCATCCGAGCCTACATACAGCGTAGACGGCGTACCGGACTTCAAAAGCACGTTGCCCGTCCACTGCCACCCGCCGGCAATCCAATTGGCCCAGGCCTGCGTCGAGCGCACGCGCGGCAGATCCCAATAGTGATAGAGCACCAGCGAGTGCGGCGAATCGAAATTGCTCAACCCCTTGCGGTCGTTGAGAATGTTGTACTGCGATTGGGAACGCGCTCTCGACAGATCGCGATTGGCCGCCGTCGAGGTGTAGTCGGAGCCTTGGTCGAGCGATTTGCCAAACGTGTAACTGACGCCGCCGCCGATCGACCGCCACCGCGGCAGTTCCACGGAAGCCTGCGCCGCATCGAGATACCCAATCCCCGCGCTCATAATCGTGCGCACGTCGGCGTAGCGCGGATCGGCGCGCCGTTCGTTCACCGTCGCCGTGGTGAGCGGAATGCCGGGCACCGGGTCGGCGCGATTGGTGACGAAAGCGTTCATCAGCTTCAGACTCCGGCTGCCCAAATACCCAACGCGCAGCATGCCGGAGCCGAGCTTGCGCTCGAGCGAAAGATTGTATTGATGGGCGTAGGGCGACACCAGATCGGGACTGAACAGGATCGGGGAATAGCGCGCCGCCGCCGGATCGAGGCTCACGCCGCGCAGCGGGTTTAGCACGTCGGGATTCTGAATCTGCAGCGAGATCACGTTCGGCGGGTTATACCGTGCCTGTCCGAAAGTAACCTGCGGAATCTGGTCGAACGATACCGTGTAGCTGGTGCGCAACATCCAACTTTTCGGAAGCTGCCAGGCGATCGAAAGGCGCGGACTGAAATTGTTGCAGTCGCAGCGGTAGGGCAGAGTATCCAGACGATCCACTTCCCGTGGCACCGTCAACAGGCTGTACCGCAGTCCCCAGTAAATCTGCAGGGTGTTGCTGGCGCGCCACTGATCGCCGAAATACCCGCTGGCGGACCAGTTGCGAAATCCGCGCGCCATCTCGCCCAGCGCCACTTCGTACGTGGTCGCCCGCCCCGCGCGCAAATTCTCGATCGCCGTGTATCCGAAGTTGCTCGTGAAATAGATGGTGGGCCGTTGATTGAACGTCTCAATGCCGTTGAGCTGATAGCGCGCCACCTCGCCGCCTGCGGTGAAGTTGTGCCGCCCGGTGCGATGGCTGGCCAGCGCGCCGTAGCGGAACGTGTTGGTGGCCCGTTGAATGGGAAAGTGACTGTCGGGACCCAACTCTTCAATCTGATATCCCATGCGCACCCGTGCGCCGACGGCATTTGGCTCCGGCACCAGCGCGGACCGGTTGCGCGTGAATCCGCCGCCAAAAGAAATGTCCGTCGCCGCCGAAGGGTTATAGGAAAGCGTCGCCCGCGCACGGTGGTTGTGAATGTCCATGTCGGGGTTCTGCCCCGCCACCAGTTGAAACGACCGTACGCGCTGCCGATTGAGCCCGTGCGACAGATACAAACGCCAGCGCGATCCGAAGTCCCGATCGAGCCGCAGGCCGCCATCCAGTTCGTCGATGATCTGCGGCGCGTTCGTGTTCAACGCCCGCTCATCGAAATCGGGACGGTTCGGCAGTTCCGCCGGATAGGCGCTCAGATAGCGCCCGATCAGCGCGCGCAAGGCCGGATCGGTGGCCGTTGACGTCCGCTCATTGGCCAGCGGCACCAGAACGTTTCCGTTCACCATGCCGCGAATCTTGCGATTGGTGATCGATCCGGTCAACGCGCCCAGGCCACGCAACTGCGCCGTAAACCGCCCGCCGTATTGATTCTGCCGCGAAGGCTTGACCCCGCCTACCTGAAAGAACGTGCGGGCGTTGAACAAGCTGTTCTGGTGAACTTCAAACAACTCACCGTGGAAGCCGCCGGCTACCGGCGACGGCCGCAGCACCACCAGTTCGCTCGCGGCCTTGCCATGCTCGGCCGTGTAGTTGTTGCGCTCGGCGGGCGCCGGCGTGGCGATCACATAGGCGCCGCCGATGCGGATCGCCGCTTCCTTGTCGCGATCGGTATCGATGCGGCTGACGTGTACGTTTTCATTGCGCCTGGCGGCGGCGGTCGAGGCACTGGGCCGCGGCGCCCGCCGGGGTGGCTCCACCCGAGTAGGCGCGGGCTTATTGTCGGCCGCCAGCAGAACGGCTGCCGCTGCGATGGCAAAAATGAACAAACCTCTATTCTAAGGCTTCGAGCAGCGGCATCGTCATGAGGCGCCGTTCGATCTGGTCGAGGATCACGCGATGCAGGAACTGGCGCAGATCGGCCGCGGCGGCCTTGTTCCATTCACGCGGCTCCAACTCCCGCACCGGCTTTGAAAACATCTCGCGGGCGATGTTTAGCGATTCCTCGCAGACCGGAAGCGCCGGAAGGAACCCGCACAGCCGCACCGCCCAAAGCTGGAAATAGAGGATGGCGGGCCAGAGCGCCGCCGGCTGCCGGTGTTCATGCAGATAGTCGAGCAGCGCCAGCAGCAAACGGAAATACTTTTCATTGGGCTCATGCGGAGGCAGCAGTTCCTCGCTGACCTCGGTCATGTAGTCGAGCCCGATGCCGATTTCATAACTCGCGCGCAGCAGAAACGAAGAGCGGATGATCTCGCAGGAATCGAGCGAGCCAAGATCCCGGTTCTCGCGCTGGTAATAGCTGACGTGCGTGTGGCACATCCGTTCGAGACCCGCGCCAAACGGGCTTTTCGGCCGCCGCGCCCGTTTCGCCGCGCCGCGCATTTTGCCGTGATCGCGCGTAAAAAAACTCACGATGAGATCCGCCTCGCCGAACGGAAACGTTCTCAAAATGATGGATTCGCTGACTTGGACGGGCATCGCGTCGCGGGAGGCTTCAGGCTAGCACAGCCCGCGTTACCCTGAAGAGGAAATGGCGATCAAGCCCGAAATCATGGCGCCCGCGGGCCATTGGCCGCAGTTGAACGCCGCCATCGAGGCCGGCGCCGATGCGGTCTATTTCGGGCTCGATCGATTCACCGCCCGCGCCAAGGCGGGCTTTCTGCCGGAAGAACTGCCGGAGGTCATGCGCACCCTGCACCGCCGCGGCGTGAAGGGCTACCTCACATTCAACACGCTGATCTTCGATTCGGAGCTAGGCGACGCCGCGCGCCTGCTCGCCGCCATCGGCCAGGCCGGCGCCGATGCCGTCATCGTGCAGGATCTGGCCGCCGTCAAACTCGCCCGCCGCGTGGCGCCGGACCTGGCCGTGCATGCCAGCACGCAGATGAGCGTCACCAGTGCCGAGGGCATCGAAATGGCTCGCGCGTTTGGCGTGAGCCGCGTGGTGCTGGCGCGCGAGTTGTCGCTCGACAACATCCGCGCCATCCGCGCCCAGACCGATTGCGAACTCGAGATTTTCGTGCACGGCGCGCTCTGCGTTTCCTACTCCGGCCAATGCTTTTCCTCGGAAGCCTGGGGCGGCCGCAGCGCCAACCGCGGCCAATGCGCGCAAGCCTGCCGCCTGCCCTACGAATTGATCGTCGATGAACGCCTCAAACCGCTGGGCGACGCGCGTTACCTGCTCTCGCCCGGCGATCTGTTCGCCTTGCACCAGGTGCCGGAGATCGTGCGCATCGGCATTGCTTCGCTCAAAATCGAAGGCCGGTACAAGGACGCCGAATACGTGGCGCTCACCACGCGCGCCTATCGCCAGGCCGTCGACGATGCCTGGGCCGGGCTTCCCGAGGGCTTCACTCCGGCCGGCGATCTCGCGCTCGAACAGGTCTACTCGCGCGGCCTCGGTCCGCATTTCCTTTCCGGCGTCGATCATCAGAAGGTAGTCCGCGGACGCGCACCCCGCCATCGCGGCGTGTGGATGGGCAAAGTCTCCCGCGTCACCTCGACCGGCGTTGTTGTGGACCCTGCCCCCAACCAGGCCATCTCCCCCTTGAAGCCGGGCGACGGCGTGGTGTTCGATGCCGCCGATTGGCGCAGTCCGCAGGAGCCCGAGGAAGGCGGACGCGTTTTCGAAGCCGGACCGGAATTGCGCTTCGCCAATGGCGCCGTGAACTTCGCGCGCATCCGCCCCGGCGATCTGGTGTGGCGCACCTACGATCCCAATACCGCCCGTGCCGCGCGTCCCTACCTCGCACCGGCCGCCCCCGTGCGCAAACAGCCGGTACATGTGGACGTGACGGCCCGCGAAGGAGCCCCATTGCGCGCGCGGTGGACCCTTGCCACTGGAGAGGGTATCGAGACTCAATCGGAGGAAAACCTCGGCGTCGCGCGCGATCGCGCGCTCGACCGGGCGCTGCTCGAAAGCCAGCTCGGACGTCTGGGCAATACGCCGTATGAGCTGGCGGGCCTCCATCTGGATACGGAAGGCCGCCCGTTTGCGCCCGCTTCTCTGCTGAATCAGCTCCGGCGCGACGCGGTGGAGCGGCTCCAGCGAATGCAGTCCGGCCGGCACACCGCACCCGGTGAGCTTCCGCAAGCCGCGCTGGCCGCCCTTCTGCCTCGGTCGCCCGAACCGGAAGCGCCAATCGCTCCGCAACTGCATCTGCTGGTGCGGACGCCGGAACAGCTCGAAGCCGCCATCGCGCTTCGCCCCGCCAGCATCACGCTCGATTACCTGGAACTATACGGGCTTAAGCCGTCGCTCGACCGCATTCAGGAAGCGGGCCTCGAATCGCGCGTCGCCAGCCCGCGTGTGCTGAAGCCCGCCGAGGAACGCATCGTTCATTTTCTGCGTAAGCTCGGCCGCCCGGTGCTGGTCCGCTCGGCCGGGCTGCTGCGGTCGCTGCTCGAACATCCGCATCCGCCGCTCACCGGCGATTTCAGCCTCAACGCGGCCAACGCCATCGGTGCGGTGGCTTTTCTCGAACTCGGCCTCGGCCGCATTACACCCACGCACGATCTGAACGGCCACCAGGTGGCGGACCTGGCCCGCGCCATCGGCCCGGTCTCGATCGAAGCCATCGCCTATCAGCACCTGCCGGTCTTTCATACCGAACACTGTGTCTTCTGCCGCTTTCTTTCCAACGGCACCAGCCATGAGGATTGCGGCCATCCTTGCGAGAAACACCGCGTCGCGCTGCGCGATGAAGCCGGCCGCGAACATCCCGTGATGGCCGATGTCGGTTGCCGCAACACGGTCTTCGGCGCCCAGGCACAGGAAGCGAGCGCTCATCTCGACCGCTGGCTTGAGGCGGGAATCGCCCACTACCGCCTGGAATTCGCCCATGAAACGCCGGATCAGGTGCGGCGCGCCGGCGAGGCTTTCTCCGCCGCCCTGGCGCGGGCGATTCCGCCGGCCGAACTGGCGCGCCGCCTGGCGCGGATCGCCCCGCAGGGAATCACCCAAGGCAGCCTGTTCGTGCAAATTTCGCGCTAACCGGCGGCGGTCTCCTCCGTATTCCAATACATGCTCGATTCGGCACTCCGAGACATTCGCTATGGCCTGCGCCAACTCCAGGCGAGCCCCGGCTTCACTTCGGTCGCTCTGCTGTCGCTGGCGCTCGGCATCGGCGCCAACGCCGCCATCTTCCAGCTCATCGATACCATCCGCCTGAAGATGCTGCCGGTACAGGCTCCTGAGGAGCTGGCGGCCATCGACTTCGCGCCCAACTCAAGGCGTTCGGGCCGGTTTTCGACCCGCAGCGCCAGATTGACGCACGCTTTGTACGAGCAGATCCGTGAGCGCCAGGAAGGATTCTCCTCGGTTGGAGCCTGGAGCGCCGCCCGCTTTAATCTCGCCGATTCGGGTGAAGTCCGTTACGCCGAAGGGCTATACCTCGGTGGCGATTTCTTCCGCACCCTGGGCGTGAACGCCGCCCTCGGACGCGTGTTCACCGCCGAGGACGACACCGCGGCGTGCGCGACCCCCGGCGCCGTCTTGAGCGACGCCTTCTGGCAGCGGGAATTCGGCGGCGACCGTGGCGTGCTTGGCCGTTCCATCAGCCTTAGCGGGTACAAGCTGCCCGTCATTGGCGTCACGCCTCCGGCCTTCTTCGGCGTCGAAGTCGGCCGCCGCTACGACGTGGCGATTCCGCTTTGTGCCGATCGCCTGCTGTCGGAGGACAAAAAGGGCCGCATCCCAGTCAAGGACTCCTGGTGGCTTTCCCTGCTCGGCCGGTTGAAGCCCGGTTGGACCCTTCAGCGGGCCAACGCTCAACTGGAAGCCGTATCGCCGGCGATCATGCAGGCCGTGCTGCCGTCGAGCTACAAGCCCGATCTCGTCAAGCGCTTTCTCGCCAACAAACTGGCCGTCACCGAAGCGGGCACCGGAATCTCCGGCCTGCGCCGCCAATATGAGCGCCCGCTCTGGCTGCTGATGGCAACCGCCGGCCTCGTGCTGTTGATCGCCTGCGCCAATCTGGCCAACCTGCTTTTGGCGCGTGCGAGTGTACGCGAACGGGAGATCGCGGTGCGGCTCGCCATCGGCGCTTCGCGAGGCCGCCTCATCGGACAGTTGCTTTCCGAAAGCCTGCTGCTGGCCGCCGGGGGCGCGGCCCTGGGCATCGGGCTCGCTTTCCTTCTCAGCCGGGGATTGGTCCGGTTCATCACCACCGGCAACGATCCCCTGTTCGTCAACCTCTCCCTCGACTGGCGCGTCATCGGCTTCACCACCGCACTCGCCGCCTTCACCTGCCTGCTGTTCGGGCTGCTGCCGGCGCTGCGGGCGACGCGGATTGCGCCCTCTTCGGCCATGCGTTCGGGCGGGCGCGGCGTTACTTCCGGCCGCGAACGCTTCGGACTGCGGCGCGCTCTGGTATCCACGCAGGTGGCGCTCTCCATGGTGTTGCTGGTGGGTGCGCTGCTGTTTGTTCGCAGCCTGCGCAATCTGGTGACGGCGGACGCGGGCTTCCGCACCGAAGGCGTCCTGGTGGTGAGCGTCGACTTCGCCAAGGCACAATATCCGCCGCAGCGCCGGCTCGAAGTGCAGCGCCAGTTGCGCGAGAAGCTGGCCATGATTCCCGGCGTTACTTCAACCGGTCAGACCAACTTCACACCTGTCAGCGGCTCCGGCTGGAACAACGATATCGGCGTGGACGGACCCGCCGCGGCCAGTGGCAAGGAGGCATGGTTCAATCTCGCCGGTCCCGGGTACTTTCAAACGTTGGGGGTCCGCCTGCTCGCCGGGCGCGATTTCAACGAGCGCGACGACGCTTCTTCACCCAAGGTCGCCATCGTCAATGAGACCTTTGCCCGAAAGCATTTCGGCACCGATGCCGTCGTAGGCCGGACGTTCCGCCGCGAGGCTCCCGCCGGCCAGCCGGAACCGGTATACGAGATCGTTGGCATAGTGCAGAACACCAAGTACTACGAGATCCGGGAAGAGTTCCGGCCCATCGGTTTTTTCCCCACGGCGCAGAATACGGACCCCGGACCCGGTGCAACTTACGTCGTCCGCCTGGCTGGCTCGCCCTCCGGAATCGTCCAGCGGATCAAGGCCGCCGTGGCCGAAGTGCATCCGGTCATGAGCATGGAGTTCCGTTCGTTTTCCGCCCAGATCGAGGAATCGCTGTTGCGAGACCGGCTGATGGCCGTGCTTTCCGGAGGATTCGCCGTGCTCGCGGTGCTGCTCGCCGTCCTCGGACTCTATGGCGTGGTTTCCTACATGGTGGCCAGACGGCGCAGCGAGATCGGCCTGCGGATCGCGTTGGGCGCCGGGCGCGGCCAGGTGGTGGCGTTGGTGCTGCGGGAAACCGCGTGGCTGCTGGGCGCGGGTGTCGTCGTTGGCGCACTCATCGCCCTGTGGGCGGGCCGCGCCGCCGCGTCCCTGCTCTATGGATTGCAGCCCCATGACGCGATGTCCATCGCCGCCGCCACCGGGCTGCTCGCCATCAGCGCCCTGCTGGCCAGCTACGCACCCGCCCATCGCGCCGCCTCGCTCGAACCCATGGCCGCGCTGCGCGAAGAATAACCTGAGATCTAAAGCAATCGCGCCTTACCTCCGATAGGTAAAGCAAACGCCATGTTCTGGATCCGCCGTTCGCTCGAAGAAGCACGCTACGACGAAGCCCTGGGCCGCTGCCGGTTCCTGCTGCGCTGGAAGCTGGCCGAGTCCCGTCTGCGCGCCACGCTCGGCACGGTTCTGCTGATGGCGGGCCGCGCCCAGGAGGCCGAGCACGAACTGCGCCGCAGTCTGGCGGAATCGGAAGGCCGGGAGGAAGCGGCCACTCTATGGGCGCTTGGCTCGGCCCTGGTGGCACTCGGCCGCAAGCCCGAGGGCGCCACCATGTACCGCACCGCCCTCGAAATCGATCCCGGAATGGTGCCCGTGCATGGCGATCTCGCGGCCCTTGAACTCGATTGCGGCAATCTCGATGCGGCTCGCGCCGTGCTCGATCACGCCTGGAAGGTGACGGGCGAAGAACACGGATTGCGCCGCCGGAATCCGCGCGATTTCGTCTATGTCCAGGCCAGCCGGGCGCGGCTTCTGGCGGGCAACAAACGTTTCGCCGAGGCTTCGGCGACGCTCGAAAATGCCACGCGCCAGGTGGGCCGTGTGCGATCGAAGCCGGCCCGCGCCGGTGGCTGGTGGCGCATCGGCCAGGCTCATCTGGCTTTGAAGAATCAGGATCAGGCGATGCTGGCATTTGAAAACGCCCGGCAGGTGGATCCGGATGGATACTACGGCCATCTCGCCGCCGGCGCCATCACCGCCTCTACGCCAGTTTCCTGATATCCGGCCGCCGGCCGCCGCGCCAACGATACTCGAAATAGCCGCCGGTACGCACGTTCAGCACCAGCCGCGGCCGGAAACACACCAGGCATTCGCCGCCCCGGTGCCGCACGCTGCGATAGAGAATACCGTTCGAACCCGCCTCCAGCAGTTCCTGTCCGAACGCCTGCGACGCGCGATAGCTTTCCGGGTCGTGCAAAGCTTCCGGCGTCCCCTCCGCGCGGATGTCGTGAAAGGCCGCCTCGAAATCGGCGTGATACAGACACATCTCGAGCCGCGTCTCCCGCAGCCCGATCTCCATCAGTTCCCTGGTGCGGTGATAGATCACCTCGGCATGCGCCGTTTCAAGCGAAAGCGCCGCATACCAGGCGCCGCGGCCGGAGCCGTTGAACCGTCCACCGCCGGGCTTGGGATGGCAGTAGGCCGCCATCACTACGCTCGCCATCGGACGCCCGGCCACCCATTCCTCCCGTGGCACCCGGTGCAGCACCTCCAACTCGGCCGAAATCCGGTCGTTCGACCAGCCTTCGAGTTCGAACATCAGTGCCAGATCTTCGGGCGCCGCGATCGCATCCAGAATGCCGCGCGACGGATAGCGGCTGGGAATCAGCCGGCTCGTCTTCTTCAGCCGGACTCCGGTCTCCGGCGCCATCAGTTCCAGCCGCCCCGGCGTCCATCGAGCAGCCGCCGCACCTGTTGCAACCCATCCATGCCGCCTTCGATCATCAGCACCAGCGCCGGATGCCCGCCGAATAGCGGATTGCTGTTGGGCAGCCGCACCCACCCATCGGCCAGTTCGGGTTCCGGATACAGAATATGCAGGCCCTTGTAGATGCCCAGTAGCAGCGAGAGGCGCATCAGCAGGTCGTAGGACAGCGTGCCCACGTGGCCCGCCTTGTATTTGAAGAACGTCGATTCCGGCGGCCATCCAAGCAGCCCGCGTTGTTCCTCATTGGTCAGCTTCCAGGCTTCGGCCAGGCGAAAGAAGGTGCGCATGGCGGGCGCCGACATCGCTTTCCGGATCTTCGGGTCGCGCCGCTGGCCGGCGGGAACGATCTCGGGCCCGGGCGTAACGGCGGGTTTGGGGCGGCGGATCCACGACTCCATATATGGAGTATATCCTACATTTCTGAATTTGGCGATGCCGTTCCACCATGCCTTGCCCTTCTACCTGTCCTGCGCTAGGTTAATAGGTAGAAGTAAAAGGCATCTCGACATGGCTCGAAATTCCCAGACGCCGAAGGAACTGCAGTTCCACATAGACGAAAGAGTCGCCGCCTTGAGGAAGTCCGGAGTTCCGGAAGAGGAGGCCCGCCGCCAGGTGCGGCTCGAGTTCGGCGGGTTGGACCAGGTCCGCGAGCAGTGCGACGACGTGCGCCGGTGGCGCTGGGCGGAGCGGTTGTCCGCCGATTGCCGGTTCTCGCTGCGCGCCATGCGGCGGAGCCCGGTACTCAGCGCCACCATGATCGCCACGGTCGCCATCTGCGTTGGCGTGAATACGGCGGTCTACGCCGTGGTGGACTCGCTGCTGATCCGGCCACTGCCGTTTCCTCAGGCGGACCGGCTGGTGATCATGACGAACCTGTATCCCAAGGCAGGCGTAGCCGACCAGGACGCCACCGCGTCGGGCGACTACTTCGATCGCAGGGACGCGATGCCGGCCATCGCGTCTCACGCGCTATACCAATTCGTCAATCAGCCCGTGGACCAGGGCGGCGCGGTCACGCAGATGCGCGGCATGATGGCTACGGCTTGGCTTTTCGAGGTGTTGCGCGTGCAGCCGGAGCGGGGACGGCTTTTCACCGCCGGCGAAATGAGCGCGGGAAATTCGGGCGTCGCGGTGCTCACTCACGGATTCGCGCGGGAGGCTTTCGCGGCGGGCGATCCGCTGGGCCAATCGATCCGGATCAATGGCGTGCCCCACACCGTTTCGGGAATATTGCCGGCGGGATTTCGCTTTCTCGATCCGGAGGTGCGCTTTTTCGTGCCCATGGTACTCACCGGGCAAGAACGCGGGCGTCATGGGAACCGCTACCGCTACATCGCGCGCCTGAGGGACGGTGCAACGGTGGAGCAGGCGCGTGCGCAGGTGAACGCGATCAATATCCGGGTGCTGGAGGATATACCCGGCATCAAAAAATTCATCGTCGACGCTGGGTTCTACACACGGGTGGAGAAGCTTCAGGCGTGGATTACGCGAAAGGCCGGGTCCAGTCTCCTTCTGCTATGGGCCGGGGCCGTTCTCGTTATGTTGGTGGGCGCGGCGAACCTGGCGGGCCTGGCTTTGGCGCGCGCACACACGCTGCTGCCGGAATTGGCTACGCGACTGTCGCTCGGCGCCACGCGGACCGACGTAGTGCGGCGCGCGCTCGCCGACGGCATCATTCCGGCGCTGTTCGGCGGGGCGATCGGAGCGGCGCTCGGAGTCTGGGCCACGCAGCGCTTCGACCACGATCTGTTGCCCGGCGCTTCGGCCATCACCGCCTCACCCGCCGTGTTAGCCTGCGGCCTTCTGGGCGCGGTGCTGGCGGGCACCTTCATCGGCCTGGTATCGCTTTGGCCGGCCCGCAAAGTTGAACTGGTGAACGGCATGCGCGCCGCATCCCGGGGGCACACGGCACAGCATGGACGGCTGCGCGGCGTGTTTGTCGTCGTGCAGGCCGCGCTTGCGTTTGCCCTTCTCAATGGCGCCGGTGTGCTGGTTTCGAGCATTCATGAACTACTCCGCGTCGAGCCCGGTTACCGCGTCGACGGCGTTTGGACCGCCTCGACCTACCTGCCGCCAGGCTCCTACGCGCAAGCGCCGCAGCAGCGCGCCGCAATGGACCGCGTCCTTGAGACGCTGCGAACGGCGCCCGGTGTCGAACGAGCGGGCGCCGGAAGCCACCTTCCGCTATCGGCCGGTTACGACGACAGCGTCATTTTCGCGGAGGGGTACACGATGAAGCCAGGAGAGTCGGTCATTTCGCCGATCTCGATGCGGGTGGCTCCCGGCTATCTCGAATCGCTCGACATGCAGCCGCTCGAAGGGCGGCTGTTCGACGCGCGCGATACCGCCGAGGCCCCGCTGGTCATCATTGTCGACGAACGCCTCGCCAGGCGTTTTTGGCCCGGTCAAAGCCCGGTCGGCCGCCAGATGTTCTTCCCAAACGTGGTTCCGAAGGATCGTCTTACCGTAGTGGGAGTGGTTCGTTCGGTGCGGCTCGAGAATCTGGCCGGAACGGGAAATCCGAATGGAATCTACTATCGTCCGTGGGCGCAAAGCCCAACCCGGGCAGTGAGCATGGTCTGGCGCGGCGGCGCGGCATCGGCCGACTCTTTCCGCGCCGCCTTCGCGCGAGTCGCGCCCGGCGCGGCCTTATTCGAAATGCGTACGATGTCTGAGCGGCTCGAGATGACACTGAGCGCCCGGCGCACCGCGCGCACAATCGTCGTGGTGTTTGCGGGTGTGGCCGTGCTGCTCACGGCGATCGGAGTGTACGGCTTGCTGGCCTTCCTAGTGGCACAGCGGCGCCGCGAGATCGGCATCCGGCTTGCCGTCGGCAGCCGTCCGGCGCAGATCTTCCGGCAGTTCCTGGCCCACGGACTGGCGCTCATTGCCGCCGGCGTCCTTACCGGGTTGGCGCTGTCCGCCCTGATGAGGCCGCTTATCGAACATCACCTCTACGGTGTTCGCTTGCTGGAGCCCGCGGTACTGGCGCTGGTTGCCGCATTGATCGGAGTCGTGTCCATGCTGGCGATCGGTTTGCCTTCTCTCCGTGCATCGAGAGTCGACGCCATTGAAGCGCTCCGGGAGAACTGAAAAATCATGAAGAAGCCCGCTCCGCAAAAATCCGGCCTGCCGCAAGGAACGCTCGACATCCTGCTGCTCAAGGCCATCGCGCTCGGTCCTGTACATGGCTACGCGATCGCCCAACGCCTTCAACAGATCTCGAATTCCGTGATTCAAGTGCCAGGCGGCTCGCTTTATCCCGCTCTCCACCGCCTGGAGAACAAGGGCATCATCGCGGCGGAATGGGGGGAATCCGAAAGCGGACGCGAGGCGAAGTTCTACCGCCTCACCGGTCTCGGGCGCAAGCGGCTCGAAGAGGGAACCGGGAGTTGGAAGCGGCTCTCCGATGCAGTCGGCGCGATTCTTCGGATGCCGGAAGAGGAAGCTGGATAAGCCGGCACGGACTCGATGGCCGCAAAACAATTCACCCATTTCACCAGACTTTTCCTGAGAACTTTCCCGCCCTCCTCCCACTAATTGCTGTAAACGGATTTATGGCAATCGTGATCGCTTATCGAGGATCCCTCGCCCACCCGCACCAGCGCGATCTGCTGCTCGAGGATCTGCGGCGCAGCGCCGTCAGTTGGGGGTGGCCCTGCCAGGAGGTCGTCTATCCGGTCACGGGCATCGTAATCTCCCAGGACCCATCCGTCCACCAGCCGCCGCTTGTCGAAGAGGAAGTATGCGGCGTGCAACTGACCGGCCCCGGCGCCGGCCCTTTCCCGGTCACCTTCAATCGCAAGGGTGAACTGGCGCAATACACGGAAATTCCACGTCAATTGTTGTCAAATCCCGCCGCGTCCGAAACCTATTACCTGGAATCCACGCCCTGGGTGAAGACCGAACATCCGGGTACGCACGTTCTGATTCTGCTGCTGCTGCGGCGCATGAAAATGCGATTCCTGCGCGATCTGGATGTTGAGGATGACACCGGGTTCTGGCGCAGCGCCGACTATGGCAGGCTGCACCGGATGCATGGCGTCTTCCCCAACTACAACGGCACCGTTCCGCTCATTGCCGGTGTCGCTCAAGCCTGTGCCGCCATCGGCGAGGATCCGGAGCTTCTGCTGCGGCCGCTCGACCCCGCGATGCGCCGTCCTTACGCGGCCGGGTCGAGGGGGCGAGCCATGGTCCAGTCAAATCCCGCCTGAGCCGCGTCTTCTATCGCGCCGCGCGTAGTCCCATCAAGCGCGGCCCCGTCCAGCCGCAGCCGCAGGTGCCGCCTTCGATCTTCGCCGCCAACCCCGTGGCCAGCCGCAGAAACGCATACTCGGTGCCGCCCACGCCAGTCAGCAGCAGACGCTCCCCCTGGTTCGGCTCGAACACGGCGTTGGGAGTCTCCACGTGCAAACCTTCATGGGCGTCGCATTCCGAAGCCAGCGCCTCGCGGTTGAAGCCTTGAAGCTGCTCATACACCGGAACCCGGAACGCCTTCCAGAGCAGGTCGCGATCGCCAGGTCCCATCATCCCGTCCCGAAGCCCGGTGAATACGACGACCGCCCGTTCAAGCGCTGGCAGCGTAAGACGGCCCGCATACATATCGATGGCGATCTTCCTGACCCGGTCCAGCGGTCCCGCAATCGTATCGGGACGATAGGCGGCCAGTTCCTCTTCCCAGTCGAAACGGAACGTCCGCACCTGATCGGTATCCAGGAACCCCGTCCCCAGCACCGCCACCTTCCCGGCATCCGCCAGCGGCGACTGGAATACCGGCTGTCGCCGCACCAGGCTGTGATGATGGAATGCCACCGGATTGCCCAGAAAGTCGCCCAGCGGCAGCAACGGCGTATCCCGCCAGTCATTCAATTGGCTCAATCGCGACTGATAGTAAGGCACTTCACGCGCCGCCCGTAGGGCGCGCTTCAAGCGCCGCTCCCGAGTCTGTTCCGGATCCGCCAGCCGGAAAGGCCGCCAACGAAAGGTGCATCGCATGTCTACAGAGAATGTGCCGAAACGGCACACGGACTCTCATCGGAAATGCCCTGCTTCAAATATGCGAGTATACGTGATATACTTGGACATGGCCCAACTGAACGTCTATGTTCCCGATGAAGTCGCCAGGACTCTTCGCGATCGGGCCGCAAAAGCCGGTATGCCCTTGTCCCGGTTCGTCGTCAGCTTGCTGGCGCCAAACCCATCCGATGCCTGGCCAGCCGGGTACTTCGGCCGGACCTGCGGTTTCCTGCAAGAGAAAATTGCCGTTCCCGCGGACCCTGTGCCTGAACCCGTGGAAGGACTGGACTGAATTTGAGGTTGCTGGATACCAATATCTGGATCGCTCTTGCCAGGGGCGACCGCGAGATCCAGGACCGCCTGAAGCAATTTAAGCCCTCGACCATCGTCACCTGCAGCATCGTCGGCGCGGAGTTGCAGTATGGAGCCCGCCATAGCACCCGCGTGCAGGAAAACCTCGAAGGATTCGAAGCTCTTCTCGCTCCCTTTACTTCCCTGCCGTTCGACGATAAGGCCGCCGCGCACTACGGTCTGATCCGCGCGGACCTGGAGCGCGCTGGCACGCCCATCGGCGCCAACGATCTCCTGATCGCCGCTATCGCCCGCGCCAACGACTGCATTCTGGTCACCCGCAACGTGGGCGAGTTCCGCCGTGTGCCCGGTCTGCGAATCGAGCGCTGGTAACGGCGCAATCGAATCTCAGCCGCCGTCGATCCGCTCCAGCTTCCGGTAGAGCGTTTTCCGCTCAATGCCCAGAATCTTCGCCGCGCGGCTCTTGTTGCCGCCGGTCGCCGCCAGCACCTTGCGGATCTGATCCATCTCCGTCTCGGCCAGCGTCTCGGTCGTGGGTGTCTCGCGATTGGTGGTCGACGACACCGCTTCGAGCACCGCCGCCTCGTCGATGCGATACTGCGGCGCCAGAATCGTCAATCGCTCCATCATGTGCTGCAACTGGCGCACGTTGCCCGGCCAGGCGTACTCCTGCAGCGCGCGCAGGCCGGATTTCGTAAGCTCGCCGCGCATGCCGTACTTGCCGTTGTAGCGCTTCACGAATTCCCGGGCGAGCAGTTCCACGTCGCCGCGCCGGTCGCGCAGCGGCGGCAGCCGGATGGGAATCGCATTCAAACGGAAGAACAGATCGCTGCGGAATTTCCCCTCTTCCACCAGCTTGCCCAGGTCGCGATTGGTGGCCGAGACCACGCGCACGTCCACTTTCTTGGCCCGCGCCGCGCCCACCGGACGCACCTCGCGCTCCTGCAGAAACCGTAGCAGCCTCATCTGAAAATTGGAGTCGATATCGCCGATCTCGTCGAGAAACGCCGTTCCACCGTGCGCCGCTTCGAGCGCGCCCACACGGTCGCGATCGGCCCCCGTATAGCTGCCTTTCAACGCCCCGAACAGCTCGCTTTCAAGCAGCGATGGCGAAATCGCCGCGCAATCCACCGCCACAAACGGCTCAGCGGCGCGCTTGCTTTGGTTGTGGATCATGCGCGCCACCAGTTCCTTGCCGGTCCCGGTTTCGCCTTGAATCAAAACCGTGGCTTCGGTATCGGCCACTTTGGCGATGGTCTTGTAGACATCCACCATCAACGGAGACGACCCGATCATCTCCGTCTGCGGCATATCGTCGTCGCCTTCGCCGGCTTCTTCGGGCGCCGCCGCCGCGGCCTCGGCACGCTTCACCGCTTCAAGCATGGTGTCGAGTTCGAACGGCTTGGCGATATAGTCGAAAGCGCCGCCCCTGGTCGCCGCCATCACCGTTTCCATCGTGCCGCGTCCGCTCATCAGAATCACCGCGCAGGCGGGATTCTGCGCCCGCGCCGCGGTCAGAACGTCGAGCCCGGTTTTCTGATCGACATACAGATCGCTGATCACAACCGGATATTCGCCGCGCGTCAACCGCTCCAGCGCTTCATGCGTGGAGCTCACCGCCTCCACTTCATACCCTTCGCACTCGAGAAACGTGATCAACGTTTCCCGCACCGCGGGGTCGTCTTCTACCACCAACAAACGCACCAAATCGCTCCTTACGGCGACGCCGTGACGCGGGCCGGAACTACCAGCGTAAAGCATGAGCCCTGTTGCGGGGCGCTCGACACCTCCATCCGGCCGCCATGCCGTTCCACGATCTGGCTCACGATGGAGAGCCCGATGCCGGTACCCATCTCGCCGCTCGCTTCGGCGCGCTTGGTGCGGAAGAATCGCGTGCCGATCTTGTTCAGATCCTCCTTGCCGATGCCGATGCCCTGATCGCGCACCGAAACCCGCAGTTCGCCGCCTTCGCGCCGCGCCTCCACGTTGACCTGCGTTTCAGGCGGCGAATACTTCACGGCATTACTCAACAAATTGTAGACGGCGTATTCCATCAGTTCCCGGTCGCCCAGCACTTCATCGGCGGCGATCTCGCCGGGCTCGAAGGCGATTCGCTTGCGCTCGGCCAGCGGACGCGCCCGCTCCAGACATAGAATGACCACGTCCTGAATGGAAAACGGATCTTTCTTCAATTCCATCTGGCCGTCGGAAAGCCGCTCGACGTCGAGAAACGCCTGGATCATGCGCCCCATGCGCTTCGATTCGGAATGGATCATGGACGCAATCTGCGCGCGCTTTTCGTCGCTGAGCTTGTAGCGCGTCATCAGCTCGCTGGAACCCTGAATGGCCGTGAGCGGAGAACGCATCTCGTGCGAGACGAACTGGATGGCGTCGCGGTAGCGCTTGCGGTCGGCTTCCGCCTTCTGCAATTCCCGCCGTACCTGAAAATAGCGGTAGCCGGCGCAACTGATCACCGCCAGCCAAGCCGAAGCCGCGGGCGCCAATAGCGGAAATACGATCCCCTGGCGGAACGCCACATGCGGCCAGACGTGCGCGGCGACAATCAGCAATACGCCCGCCGCGTACGTCGGCCAGCCGCCGAAGAATCGGAAGATCGCCGCCGCGGCCGCCGCCAGCAGAACGCACACCAGCACCACGAAGCTATTCGACGCCGGCTCCAGCCGGTCGGCGCCGGCCAGCGTTTCGTAGATATGGGCATGGATCTCGACGCCGGGCGTCGGCACCACGCCCGAATACGGAGTAATCCATTTGTCCCGCGCCTCGGACTGCGAAGTCACACCCAGAAACACCGCCTTGCCCGCCAGCATCTTTGCCTCGGCCGCATTCTCCAGCAGCCGCTTCACCGAAATACGCGGCAGTTCCTGGCGCCGGAACCGGATGAGCAGAGCGCGGCCCGATCCTTCTTTCCGGGCCGCGGCAATCACCGTATCGCCAACGCGAATATCCTCGGGCGATTCGAGAATCGCCTCCGCCTGACGCGCCACGCGGAACGCTTCGAGCGCAAGCGCCCAGCGCCGGTCGCGCCCCGCCGCCTTTTCCAGTTGCACCTGCCGGATCACGCCGTCGTAGCGATCCTGTTCGGCGTGGACGTGGCCCACCACCCGTGCCTGCTTGCGGAACAGCGGATTCGGATCCTGCCAGGAAAGAGATCGCGGCATCAGGTCGGACGCCAGAACAAGGTTCGGCAGCCCCGCCATCGCCGCCGCCAGTTCCTCGTCGCCTTCGAGACGGTCGGCGAGAATCATGTCGAGCGCAACCGCCTTCGGCCCGATCGCCGCCAGCCGGCGGAACGCCTTGGCGAGCATCGGACGAAAGCCGCGCGAGCCTCCGTGCTCCATCAGCGTCTGGTCGTCGATCTCGAGCACCACCGCTTCCTGCGGCCCGTTGCGCGGCGGATTGAGCCGCAGCAGCCAGTCGTAGTGATAGTTGTCGATGCGCCCGCCGGGCGCGCTCCAGTCCAGCGCCAGCGCCGCCGCGAGCGAACACGCCGCCAGCGCCGCCAGCCACCTCCACTGTTGTATTCGCGATTGGGCCATCTATTTCGCCAACCGCTTCTCGATCTCGCCGATTTCCTTGGGCAGCCCGGCCGACAACACACGCCCGCCGGTTTCGGTCACCAGCACCATGTCTTCGATGCGAATGCCGATGCCTTCTTCGGCCAGATACAGCCCCGGTTCGATCGTAATCACCATGCCCGGCTCGAGTTCGGCCGCCGGGCCCGGATCGTGAACTTCCAGGCCCACGTGATGCCCGATGGCATGCGTGAAATGCACCTCGAGCCCCCGCTTCTCAAAATACTCGCGCGCCACCCGCGTCAGCGATGGCAGTGTGGCGCCGGGCCGCACCGCCGCGATGGCCGCCTTCTGCGCGCCCAGCACCGCCTGGTATAGCTCCTTCTGCCGCGCGGAAAATCTCCCCTTCACCGGAATCGTGCGCGTCAGGTCCGCGGCGTAGTAAGCGCATTCGGCGCCCATATCCATCAGCAGCAGCTCTCCGTCGCGTAGCGGCTGCGCATTGGCATTGTAGTGCAAGATCACGCCGCGCGGACCGGCGCCCACGATGGGCGGATAGGCGTTGCGCTCGCAGCCGCGATCGAGAAAAACTCCGGTTGCCGCGGCCGCCACCTGATACTCCCGGACCCCGTTTTGCGCGCGCCGCCACGCCGCCAGATGTCCCTCGACGCTCGCTTCCACCGCGCGCTCGATCAAACCCACTTCCCGCGCCGATTTCTTCTGCCGCATCTTGGCGATCTCCGCGCCCACGTCCTTCAGCCTCAACACCGGATGCCTGGCCGATTCCTCCTCGATCCGGGTCGCGCTTCGCACCACCGCAAAGCCCGTCAGCTTATCGAGCCCATCGTCCTGCGCCGCCGCCCGCCTGCCCTCGTAACGCTCGCGCCGCTCGTCGTGATCGGGCAGAAAGAGAATCTCGCGCGGCTCGGTCCCTTCGGGCAGCAGCAACAGCGCCGCGCCCGCCTGGTTCCAGCCCGTGAGATAGAAGAAGTTCGGCTCCTGCACGAAACCGCTGCGCAGATCGGGCCTGTCTCGATCGCCCGCGCCCTGCAGCAGAATGGCGGACTTCGGATACGCCTGCCTCAGTTTCTCGCGCCGCTCGCGAAACTCATCGCGCGGCGTAAGCACCGGCGCCAGCAGGATGAGCAACCGCAGCAATGTCATTTCCCTTCAACTTAGCGTAAAATGCCTAAGTTCGGCGTGCCTTGGTTCCTTCTGCTGCTGCCGGTTGCCCTTGGTCTGCTCTCGCTCCGTGGCGAGCGGGCCAGGCTTGCCTACATCGTTTCCCGCCTGCCGCCGCCGGATCCGATGCGCTGTCCGCCCGCCACCGTGATCGTGCCCGTCAAGGGCGCCGACGCCGGCATCGCCGAGAATCTGCGCGCGCTCGCCGGACTCGACTACCCCGACTATGAACTGATCGTCGCCGCCCGCTCGGAATCCGATCTGCCGCGCTCCGCCATTCCCGCCCGCGCCCGCGTAGTTTTCTCCAACGCCCCCGATCCGGAAACCGCCGAAAAGATCCAGAATCTGCTGGCCGCCGTGAACGCCGCGCGCCCCGAGTCGGCGATCCTCGCCTTCGCCGATTCCGATGGCTGCGTCCAGCCGCGATGGTTGAAAGCCCTCGTCCACGCGCTCGAAGAACCGATGGCCGGCGCCTCCACCGGATACCGCTGGCACATCCCCGGCCCAGCGCGGCCGTGGTCTTTGCTGCGCAGCGTTTGGAACGCCGTCATCGCCGGAGGCTTCGGCCCCGCCCCCAACAACTTCGCCTGGGGTGGCGCCATGGCGCTGCGCCGCGAAAGCTTCACGCGCCTGCGCATCGCCGAGTATTGGAAGGGAACCGTCAGCGACGACTATCGCCTGGCGCAGGCGGTCAAGGAGGCCGGCAAGCGAATCGTCTTTGCCCCCGGCGCCATGGTGGCCGCCACCGATCAGACCGGCGGACGCGAATTCCTGGGATGGATCGCGCGCCAGATGACCATTACCCGCTTCTACGCCCCCGGCCTGTGGAAACTCGCCCTTGCGGCGCACATCGTCTATTGCGCGGGCATGGCGGCCGCCATCTGGACCGGCAGCCCCGTCATCCTGTCGCTGCAACTGGCGCCCGGCCTTTGGAAAGCCGCGCGCCGCGTCCGCATCGCCCGCCTTTGCCTGCCCGCCTACGCCGGATGGTTTGACCGCTACGGCTGGCTGCACGTGGCTCTGGTTCCGGTTGGCACATGGCTCTGGCTCTATTCCTGCATCGCCTCCGGACTCACCCATACCATCCACTGGCGCGGCTATCGTTACCGCATGCGCCGCCCCCCGGCCGTGCATTAAGCTAGGTATCCATGCAGACCCGCATCATCCGAACCACCGCCGCGGCGTTCGCGCTCGGCGGCCTCTGGATCGCCCTGACGCAACAACCGCCCCCGCAGCCGCTCACCATCGAAAAGCTGGCCGACGATCTCCACATCATTGTCGGGAGCGGAGGCAACGTCGCCGTGCTCACCACCGAAGACGGCGTCCTGCTGGTCGACGATAAATTCGACCGCAACGTGCCCGAAATCCTTGAGCGGGTCCGCTCCATCACCAGCCGCCCGGTGCGCTACATTCTCAACACCCATCACCACGGCGATCACACCGGCGGCAACGGCACGCTGGCCCACGCCGCCGAAATCGTCGCGCACGACAACGTCTACACCAACATGGTGAAGGGCAAGCAGCCCGGCCCGCCGCGCATTACGTTTTCCAACACCACCACCGTGCGCCTGGGCGGCAAGGAGGTGCGGATGTACTACTTCGGCCGCGGACACACCAACGGCGATGCGTTCGTGCTGTTTCCGAAACATCGCATTCTCCACACCGGCGACATGTTCAACACCGCCGGCGCGCCCTTTGTCGATTACGGCAACGGCGGCTCCGGTGTCGATTGGTCGAACACCATCGACCAGGCGCTGCAGCTTGACTTCGATCGCGTCGTGCCGGGCCATGGCGCGGTGGTCGCCAAGAACGACCTGCGGGAATGGAACGCCGCCTGGGGTTCGGTGCGGATGCGCATGAGCGAACTCAAGCGCCAGGGCAAATCGCGCGACGATGCGGCCAAGGCGCTCAAGCTCGACGATCTGGCTTTCTGGAAATCGGCTCAGGGCAACTGGCGCAGCGCCGCTTCCCTCTACGACGAACTACGGTAATGGCCAAAAAGAAATCCACCCGGCTCTGGAAGAACGACGACGAGTTGTTCGCTCTCGCCCGGCGCGAATTGTTCGTCGCCGTCGTCGGCGATTCGATGGACGGGCTCGGCCTGCGCCGCCAGTTCCTGCCGCCCAACATCCAGCCGTTGACGCGCGACATGGTGGCCATCGGCCGCGCCATGCCCGTGCTTTCGGTGGATCGCAGCGCCAGTCACGAACCCGATTCGCGCGTGCCCGCCTTCGGCCTCATGATGGATGCGCTCGATTCGCTCGAGCCCAACGAGATCTATCTCTGCACCGGCGGATCACCGGACTACGCGCTGTGGGGAGAGCTGATGTCCACCCGCGCGCAAAAGTGCGGCGCCGCCGGTGCGATCCTCAACGGTTACACGCGCGACCTCAAGGGCATTCTCGAGCTGCGATTCCCGGTGTTCTGCTTTGGCTCCTATGCCCAGGATCAGGGCCCGCGCGGACGCGTCGTCGATTACCGCATTCCCGTCCAGATCGGCGGCGTTTCCATCAACACCGGCGACATTCTTTTCGCCGATTGCGACGGCGTGTGCGTCGTTCCCTACGAAGCCGAGATCGACGTTTTCATGGCCGCCATCGCCAAGGCGCGGGGCGAAAAGACGGTGCGCCAGGAGATCGAAGCCGGCATGCCCGCCAAGGCGGCTTTCGCCAAATACGGCATCTTATGAAGGTGGAAGGCAGCGTCGCACTCATCACCATTCGCTGCTCCTCCGGCCTCGGTGCCGCTACGGTAGAGGTTGCACGTGCATTCTCGATCCGGCCCCGCTTCGAGAGCGTCCTACGAGGATCGAAGGCAGCGTCACGCGCCTCCGGCCTCGGCGCCGTCACGGTGCAGGCAGCACGGGCGTTCTCCATCCGTCCCCGCTTCGCGAGCGTCCTACGAGGATCGAAGGTAGCGTCACGCGGCTCCGGCCCCGGCGCCGTCACGGTGCAGGCCGCACGGGCGTTCTCGATCCGTCCCCGCTTCGCGAGCGCCTTATGAAGATCCAAGGCAGCGTCGCCCTCATCACCGGCGGAGCCTCTGGCCTCGGCGCCGCCACCGCCCGCATGATCGTCGAAAACGGCGGCACCGCCCACATCGCCGACCGCGCCGGCACGGAACCCGTCGATATCACCGACACCGCCCAGATGCAGGCCGCCGTCGCCCGCTGCGGCCCCCTGCGGATCCTGGTCAATTGCGCCGGCATTCTCGATCCGGCCCGTGTGCTCGGCAAAGACGGCCCCATGGCGCTCGATCGCTTCGCCCGCGTCGTCCAGGTCAATCTCATCGGAACCTTCAACGCCATTCGCCTGGCCGCCGCCGCCATGAGTGGAAACGAACCCAACGCCGATGGCGAGCGCGGCGTCATCGTCAACACTTCCTCCATCGCCGCCTTCGAAGGGCAAATCGGCCAGGCGGCCTATTCGGCGTCGAAAGGCGCCATCGCGGCCATGACCCTGCCGCTGGCGCGCGACCTCGCCCGCAACGGCATCCGCGTTATGTGCATCGCGCCAGGCACCTTCGATACGCCCATGATGGCCGGCCTCAGCGAGGAAGTACGCGCGGCGCTGGGGGCGCAGGTTCCATTTCCTTCGCGCCTCGGCTCGCCCGCCGAATATGCCCAACTTGTAAAGGCCATCGTCGAAAATCCGATGCTCAACGGCGAAGTGATCCGGCTCGACGGCGCGCTGCGCATGCAGCCGAAGTAACGCCTACTTCGGAAACAGCAGCGGCAGCGCGGCGTCCGCCGTGTACATGCACCGGCCGTTGTGGCCGCAAGCGGATATCACCACCAGCTTGTGACGCGCGCCATGTTCCTTGTTGATGTAGTTCCAGTAGGTGATGCCGCGCGCCAGCCGGTCCGGCCCCTGCGCCATCGCCGGACAGGTGTTGTCGAAGCCGTACTTGGGCAGCGTGTCCAACTCACCCAGCAGGTAGGTTACGTCGCGCGACACCAGTTGCGCCTTCAAATCGGCGTCGCTCACCCGCGCCGCATACCCGCCGCGTTCCTCCAGCCCGTTGCGCCAGCGGTTGAACGTGGTGCAATTACGCCCCTCGCCATAGGGCAGGAACCGGCCCGTGCAGCCGTTCTTTTCCGAACAGGTGCCCGCGGCGAGCCTTTGATCGTCGAGATAAAGATAAGTGGACGGATTGGCGACGATGTAGTGAACCGCCACCCCGGCGCCCGGTTCCGCGCGCCCCGCCGCGGCATAGCGATGCACAAACTGCCCGCCCGCCGAGTGGCCCGTGATCACAATGTGCCTGAGATTCGGAAACACCTCGCGCCGCGCGAGCTTCGCAATCAACGTGTCGATGAAGTCGAACGTGGTGACACTTGAAAGCCCCACCGCCTCGCCGCCGCCCCGCCAGTCGTTCTTCGACCCGCAGGTCCACGAAATCTCGCCCGCGTCCAGGGCGTCGCGGCACTCCCCCGAGTTCGCAGCCAGACGCGGAGCGATCACCATCGCCTTTGCCGTCTCGCCCGCCAGAAACGCCCCTGCCATCGCCGAAGCGAAGTAGTTGTCGGCATTGCGCCCGGCCCCATGCACGACAATCATCGCCCGTTCGATCTCCGCATTCGGCGTCTCGACCGGGTGCGAGCGGTACACGATCGAGTACCGGCCCTCCGGCCCGAGCGCGATCTTTTCCTGGCACTCCCGCGTCCCCGTCACACAGGGCGCCGCCGCGGCCAGCGACGCCGCCAACAGCCCGCCAATCGGTATTCGCATATGGTTGATATGTTAGTCTGAAAAAGACCGGAGAGATGGCCGAGTGGTTGAAGGCGCACGCTTGGAAAGCGTGTATACGGGAAACTGTATCGAGGGTTCGAATCCCTCTCTCTCCGCCACTATAGAATCAGCCTGCCGGATCTTGACGGTGCAGATGGCGTCCGCCACCGCCTGCCCGGGTTGCGCTAGTTACCGCTGCGCCGTACTCTGGAATTGTGACCGCCGAACAAAAGTACCGGCTCGAAGAAGCGCTCTGGGTGAGCCCTCAGCGCATGAGTGGTGCTCCGTGCTTTCGCGGTACCCGCGTACCCGTGCAGAGCCTCATCGACTTGGTGGAAGGCGGCGAAACCATCGATGATTTCCTCAAGCTCTATCCTGCCGTCAATCGCCAGCAGGTGCTGACGGTCCTCGACTTCGCCAGTAGCCAACTTCTGGAATGCGCGTCCTCATTGACGAGTGCGTAGATCCTCGCGTCAAGGCCATCTTCACCGGTCATGAATGCACCACCGTGCATGACGAAGGGTGGGACACGTTGGAAGATGGCCCACTCCTGGCGCTCGCTCAGCAGCAGTTTGACGTGCTGATAACCATTGATGGGAACATCGAGTTTCAACAGAACATCCCGAAGCTCCAAATGGGGATCATTGTCGCCCATGTGGCGAAGAATCGGCTGGTGCACTACCAGGCGCTACAGCGGGACTTATTGGAGGCCGTGGAGACGATCCAAGCGGGACAGCTAGTCCATGTCCCCGCTACACCAACATGAAAGCCGCCCCTCGCGGGCCGATATGGGCAAGGTGTCAAACCTACGCGCTCCCTCTCTCGCCGCCAGCGCTATAATCGGGCGGAGGCCCATAACTCCGTGAACAACCCGAATCTATCTGCCTGGGATAAGCTGACCGCCACCACTCCGCTGACGGTCCGGCAGTCGAGCGTCATCAAACAGACCTACCTGTTCTTTGGTTTGGCGATGTTCAGCGCCATGGCCGGCGGCTATATCGGCGCGACGTCGGAAACCATCGTCGGTTTGTTCAGCAATTTCGTCGGCTGGATTGTCGCGCTGGTGCTGCTGAACGTGGTTCCGCGCATCGCCATGGCCGCGCGCCATAACCCGGTGCTCGGCGTCAGCGCCCTGGTTTTTGACGGCTTCCTCTCGGGCCTGGCGATTTCGCCGCTACTGTTCATCGCCAGCCGGATGTCGCCGTGGCTGATTGTGTCGGCGCTTGGTATTACGGCCTCCGTCTTTATCGGCGTAACCGGATTCGTGATGGTCTCCGGCCGCACGTTCTCGGCGCCGCGCGCCTTGATGACCGGCATGTTCTTCGCCGTTCTGGGCGCGATGCTGCTCAACGGCTGGCTGCAACTCGGCTGGCTGGGATTCGCCATCAGCCTGGCCGTGGGCGCCATGGGCGTCTTCGCACTGGTTTCCTCCACCAGCGGCGTGCTCACGACCCCCGACGCCGATAGCCCGATTCCCGGCGCGCTAGCACTGTTCGCCGGCGTGTTCAACATCTTCGTCGCGGCGCTGAACATCCTGCTGCGCCTGGCCGGCGGCGGACGCCGCGACTAAGCGAACAACTCCTGGATAGGCTGGCCGTGGTCGGTAATCGGCACCGGCCGGTCTCCGGCGTACAGATTCTTCGACGGATCGATTCCCAGCGCGCAATGGATAGTGGCGTGGAAATCCGGAATGCTGACCGGACGCTCCACCACCTTTTCCCCGATGTCGTCGGTGGTTCCAATCGCGCGGCCCGTGCGCAATCCGCCGCCCGCCAGCACCATGCTGTAGGCTTCCGACTGATGCCCGCGTCCGCCGCCGCTATCGAACTCCGGCGGCCGGCCGAACTCGGTCGCCACCACCACCAGCGTCGTCTCGAGCATCCTGTTCTTTTCCAGATCCCCCAGCAGCGTGGCGAACGCCTGATCCAGATCCTGAATCAGCAGATGCTGTTTGAGCTGGCCTTCGTTGTGCGTATCCCAGCCGGTGCCGTTCAGAAAGTTCAGATTGAACGAGACTTCCACAAACCGCACGCCCGATTGCACCAGGCGCCGAGCCAATAAACACCGCTGCCCGAACTCGCCTCCGTAGGCTTCCCGCAGCCCGGCGTTCTCACGCTTCAGGTCGAACACGTTAATGAAGCGCGGCCCGGCCAGCTTGAAGCCCTGGCGGCTGATCGACGCCTGGTTCTGAATCGTCTTATCCTCGGCGTGGCGCTGCGCAAAGCCGTCCCGCGTGCGGGCGAGTAACGTCTCCCGCCGGTCCTGCCGGTTCAAATCGACATCGGGAGGCCGGATCAGCCCATTGGGTCCCGTCTCGATCTGGGTGAGATAGACGTAGCCGTGCTTAGCGCCAAGAAACCCCGGATCGCGCGTGATGTTGGGATACCCCATCACCACATACGCCGGAATCTCATCCGACTTCGCCGCCAGTTGATGCGAAACGATCGACCCGATCGACGGGTATTGAATCGTGCCGCTCGGCAGCCGTCCCGTATGCACCAGGTTCGCCGCCGCCGCATGTTCGGCCTTGATCGAATGGGTGATGGAACGTACCACGGCGCACCGGTCGAGCACCGCTGCCGTGCGCTTCAAATGTTCGCAGACACGAACGCCCGAAATGGCCGTATCGATGCCCTCGTAAGCCGAGCCTGGCTTTTTCTTCAGATCGCCCTTCACCTTCTGGTCGAAGGTATCGGTGTGCGCCGCGCCTCCGCCCAGCCACAGGAAGATGCAGGCGTCGGCCTGGCCCTTGGGGAAGCTCGCCGCCAGCGGCATCGCGGCCGCCGCCGCGCCCGCCTTCAGAACGTCGCGCCGGGTTAGATTCCTCACGGCACCACCACGAATTCCGGTGAGTTCAACAACGCCCACAGCGCGTCCTCATAGCGTTCGCGAAACTCCGCCGTCAACCGCTTGGTCGGCTCATCGCCAAGCCGCAGGCGCCGCTCTTCCTCCATGCGGATCAGCGTCGCTTCGGCGCTCAAGTGATTCGACCAGGAAACGCGATTGTCGGTCTTGCGGCCGTTCTTTACCAGGCCGGCGCCCGCCACCACACGCGCGGCATAGTGAGGAGCCAGCAACTCCCGGAAGGTGCGCATCTCATCGCCCAGAGGAGGCCGCGACAGCACCCGCTCGTACGTCGATTCGATCAGCTTCTCGATGGGTTCGTTCCGCAACGCCAGTTCCGTGAAGGCACTGTCGTCGGAAAGCCGCGTGATGCGGGTTCCCAGCACTCCGTTGGCCAGAATCAAGGTCTGCATCGGCGAGGGGGCGTCGTCGCGCACCGTGGCCGGATTCTGGCGCGATTGCCGCCAGCCGTAAGTCGTCAGCACGTCCACGATCGACTGCGCAATCGGCAGCGCCAGCGCCGGACGGTCGCGCTCGTTGGAAAGCGCCGTCATCTGCCACGAGCGTTTCGGAATGCCCATGTTCAAAAACTGCTTCGGAGGCCGGTCGCCCGCCGGGTTCAAATTCATTTCCTCGCAGGCAAACAGCTTGCCCGAAGCCAGGTGCAGCGAGTCCACCAGTTGCTCCGCCGTCATGTTGCGGCGCGCCGGTCCGGCAAACAACCGGTCTTCCACGGCGTTCATCGCGGCGGCATCGGGCACCGGCCGCCGCTGATAGGCATCGGAAGAGAGAATCGTCCGCGCCAGGTGCTTCATGTCATACCCGGACATCGTGAACTCACGCGCCAGCCAGTTGAGCAGTTCCGGATGCGAAGCTTTCCCGCGCGACCAGTCGTCCACCGGCTCGAAGATGCCCACGCCCATATACCGCTTCCACACGCGGTTCACCACCACCTGGGCGAAGCGTTCGTTTTCCGGCGAGATCACGAATGCCGCCACCTGCCGCCGCGTCGGAAGCGCGTTATCGAGCGGCATCCCGGCCGAATCGGCATGCGTCGCCAGCTTCACGAACGGCCATTCCGGCGCAATCTCTTCCCCCGGCTTCAGCGCGATGTTCACCATCGGCTTGCGCGCGCCTTCTCTCAGCGGCACCGTGCTGGTCGCCGGCAGCTTCAGAGCCTTGCCTTCGAGCATCGCCGCCAGCCCAAACAGATCCTTCTGCTTGAACGGATGGAACGGGGCGTCATGGCACCGCGCGCACTGCATCCTCTGGCCCAGAAACGCCTGCGCCACGATATCGGCCTTCGCCGCCATCGGCGCGTCGTTCAGCGTCGCCTGCGAAAACGCCGCCGGAGCCCCCAGGTAAGAGCTGCCCTGCATCTCGATCAGTTCCGCCGCGAACCGGTCGAAGGCCACGTTGTCGGAAAACGACTGGTGAATCCAATGGCGGAACGGACCGGTGTTGTTGAGATCGGGCTTCAGGATACCGGGGTTCTCCGCCAATACATCCTGCCAATAGCTGACCCAGTGATCGGCCCAGGCCGGATCGTTCAACAATCCCTCGATGGCCTTGGCGCGCCGCTCTCCGGCAGGCGCCGCCAGATACGCCGCGATCTGTCCGGAGGTAGGAATCACGCCCGTCACATCGAGCGTGACACGCCGCAGAAATTCGAGATCGCTCACCGCCGCCGTAGGCTTCACACCCGCTTCCGCCAGCTTCGCATTCAAGAATCCGTCGATGTTCGAATGCACCGCCTGGAACGGCTTGCCTTTCAAGAACGCGCGCACGCGCTCATGCCGCTGCTTCCATTGCGCGACCACTCCCTGACTCGCCTCGCGCCGCCGCGCCACGTTCGCCGCGCCATGCCGTTGTTCGGACGCCGCCACCAGCGCCTCCCAGGCGGCATCGCTCAAGTAGGGGGCATCGCCACCCAACAGCCGGTCGAGCCCGCCGTTCACCGAGTAACTCACCGCCAGTTCGCCCGGGCTTGGATAGAGTCCCTTGCCACCGACCACCGCCACCAGCGTGAACTCATGTTCGGCCGCGTCAAGCGTTACCGGAACCAGCGCGTCCTGATGCGGGTAGGCGGCCGGCCGTAGCGGAGTTCCGTCGCGCACCACTTCCGGCGGCACTGGATCGTCGCCCGTCGTATTCGGCTTCTGCGCCTTGTTCCGAGCGACTTCCTTGCCGTCCAGATAGAGCGCCGCCGCGCCGCGCGACCGCAGCCGGAAGCGGTAGGCGCCGGCCGCAAAGCTGCGCCGGAACGACGCCTTCAACACGAACGGCGTCGAGCGGTCTTCCGGTACCGCATTCGGCGCGAATTTAATGGGAGTGTCGACGAAAGCGAACACCGGCTCGGTGTAGGTTTCGGTGCGATGCGCGGCATCGGGGGAGAACTCCTGCCCCGCGGGCACCGATTCGTAAAGCTCGACTTTCACGGGCTGGCCGTCCAGCGGCGCTTGCGCAAAGGCGAAAGCCGCCGCTAACGCCGTGACGAGGGCGTAGCGCGAACATCCGGAGAACATGGCGAGACCATTATATAAGCGCCAGCCTTATGATGGAGGTGGATGGACGCCGCTCTCGATCCCCTGAATCTGAAGCGCGGACACCTGCGCTATTTCCCCGTCGTCCCCGGCCGTGTCGAATTCGCCATCGAAGTGCGCCGCGCGCTGCTCGATCTGCGCCCCGCCGCCGTCGCCGTCCAGTTGCCCTCCTTCTACGGGCCGCTACTCGAAAAGGCGATGGCGCGGATGCCCGAGATCTCCGTCATCCTCACCGATCTCGGCGAAGACGAATCCATCTATTTCCCCGTCGAACCGGCCGACCCCTTCATCGAAGCCATTCGCACGGCCCGCGAAATCGGCGCCGAAGTGGTTCTCATCGAGCCCGATTCCACCGACCCGCGCCAAACCCACGTCAACCGCTACCCCGATTCCTACGCCATCCGCCGTACCGGCCTTGCGGGTTATCTCGAAGCCTGCCGTCTCTTTCCTCCCCAACGCATCGAAGCCCTGGATCTGCTCGCCTCCGGCATCGCCTGGCGGCTGCAGGGAACCAATCCACTCGAACAGACGCTGGTGGTGGTTTCCCTCCCCGTGCTCGACGCCGTGCTCGACGCCATGGAGCGTCCGCAATCGGAACCCGAGGAGCCGCCCGAAGGGCTTGAACTGCGCCTGCTCAATCCGCATCCCGATTGCCTGGCCGAAATCACCGGCGAAACGCCGTTTCTGCAGCACCGTTATAACGCCTATCGCGAGACCTACCCCGCAAGCGACCGCCTCATCGATCGTCCCAAGGTGCAGCTCGATCTGCTCAAGGAAGCAGAGCAAGCCTACCGCATCATCGCCGGGGAAACGATGAGTCACTGGCAGCGGCGCGCCATCGCCCGTTATTCCCGCAATCTCGCCCGCGTGAATGGCGAACTGGTGTGCGGTCTCTACGATCTCACGGTAGCCGCCCGCTCCATCGTCGACGACAACTATGCGTGGGAAGTCTGGCAGACCGCCAATCGCTACCCGCCGCAGCGCGATCGCTGCGAACTCGAAACCGTGCCGCTTTCGGCCTCCGAAGTTTTTCTCGAATCGCGCAAACTGCGCATCCGGCGCCGCCTGCCGCGCCCCAAACAGCCTTCGCGCCCCAAAAGCCTGAAGGCTCACAAGAAGGAGAAACGGCCCGGGGAATGGGCCGAAGCGCTGGAAGGCGATTCGATCTGCTCCTACCCGCCCGAGGACCTGTTGATCGAAGGCTACGCCGAATTCCTCAAGCACAAGGCGCGCTCGATTCTCACCGCCGAGCGGGCCCGCGTGGAGCCCTTCACCACCTCCGTGCTCGATGGCATCGACATGCGGGAAACCATCCGCAACTGGCATCGCGGCCAGATCTATGTGAAGCAGCAGCAGCGCCTGGCGGGCGACGTCAGCGCCGTGGTCGTCATCTTCGACGACGACCCGGGCGGCCGCTATACGTTCCTCACCACCTGGCTTGGCGAGAACCAGAACGAATCCGATATGGCGTTCTATTCCACCCAGCCCTTCGATCAAATGGTGGGCCCCGGCATCGGGCGCGCCGAATACGGCGGGCTGCTGATGACTTTGCCGCCGCGCCGCATGTACGACGTCTGGCGCGACCCCGACTACAACTATGCCGAGAATAAGCCCGAGCGGCTCCTGCTCGCCGCCCTCGACTATTCCACGCAGCCCTACGTGGTGTACGTCGCCGCCAAGCCGCCGCGGTCGATCTTCCGTTCGATCGCCGCCCATCTGGGCCGCAAGATCGTCTACATCCCGATCGGGCAGCTATCGCCTCAGAAGCTGAGTAAAGTGCGGGTGGTGCATGTGCTCGACGGCCATCACCGGCGGGATGGGGCGAAGGATTTTATCTGGTGACGATTGCGGTTCATTTCAACTCCCCCAAGGCCCGCCGTGCCACCCCACTATCCGGCTTGGCTCGCAACAATCGCTCCATCGTCTCCCGCGCCTTGACGCGATCGCCCTTCTGGATATGGATGCGCGCCAGATTCAGATACAGCGTTTCGTCGGCACCCAGCGCGGCGATGCCGGCTTCAAACGTACGGACGGCCTGTTCCCAGTCGCGGCTTTCCCCATAGAGCACTCCCAGGTTGTTGCGGGCGCCGGCGTGCTTTGGATCGATGGCGATGGCCTTCTCGAACCACTCCCGCGCTTCGCGGGGACGGCTTTGGCGGGCGAACATGAGTCCCAGTCCGTTGGCGGCTTCGGCGTTTGACTGGCGCTCCAACGCATCGTCCCAATAGATGAGCGCGGCGTCGGGCAGGCGCTCCAGGTAAAACGCGGCTCCCAGTTTCAACAGGCTTCGCCGCGGGCGCGTAATGTAGTCGCCGTCAAACGGAAGCGCCGCGCCAACCGGTGAGCCCGCCACCGCGACGCCGGTCAGTTCGCCGCGCTCATTGGTCTCAAACACAGCATTCGCCGGAAACGCCACGCGCCAATCGCGCAGGTAGCGGCCGAGCACGGCACGCTCCCGGTCTCCCCGAACGGCAGCGGGAAACGGCAGCGGGTCGAGCAGCCTGACTGAGACAGCCTTGGGCGCATTGTCGATCCCGACCGCGCCCTCGCGCATCGGCACGCGCTTGCGAAAGGGGGTTCGTCTCACGACGCCTTTGCCTTCTTCCACCTCGTGCATGTGGCCCGCGGTCAATCCCGTCAACCTTTGCCGCAAGCCCGAAGGCCAGCGGATCTCGCCCTCGGCCGCCGCCGGGAAGTAGAGACGCTTGGTGTGCTGCGACAGGTAGCCCGACCCGGCGCTCACCTGCTGCACGCGGGCGCCGATTTTCACCACGGCTCCGATAGCGTCGCGATTCGACCTGGTGCCGCGGAGATGCAACCCGACGACAGGCTTCCCCGCCCCGCGTTCATTGCGCAGGGCGCGGACCTGCGGCGCCAGCCGGCTTTTGAGGATCACGTCCATGACGCCATCGCCATCGAAATCGGCGAAGGCAAAGGCGCGGGAGTCATCGGCGAACGCCAGGCCGCTTTCCGCGGAGCGATCGGTGTAGCGTCCGCGATCAAGCGCGTAAAAAACATTGGCATCATGGCCGCACCAGGAGTCGCCCTCGCGGATACGCTGGTTGATGGCGTTCCACCCTTCCTCGTAGGCGCGGCCTTTCTGCGTGACCACTTTGTCCCAGAAGAATTCATGCAGATCGGCCGGACGGTCGCCGGTGATCATGCCGGCGGCGACATAGAGTTCCGGGCGGCCGTCGAGATCGAAATCGTAGCCATCCGCGCTCCACGCCCAGCGGCCCATTTCGGCCTGCGTGGTTTCTTCGAACCGGCCGGTACCGAGGTTGCGATACAGCGAGTTGCCCTTGGCGTGGCGGCGATACGCTTCGGCCGGCTCGAGCTTCCTCTCCTTCACCAGGCGCGCGCCCGGTTCGGTGTACATGTTGGAAACATACAGGTCGAAGCGCCCGTCGCCGCCGTAGTCGAACCAGGCGGCGCTCATGCCGGGGCCGATGTCTTCCACTCCGGCATCCGCCGCCGCGTCGCGGAACCGCCCGCCCTCCCAGCGATAGTAGTTGTTGCGTCCGAAATCGTTGGCGACGTAGAGTTCGGGGCGGCCGTCGCCATCGGCGTCGCACCACGCGGCGGCGAAGCTGTAGCGATTGTTGTTCTCGTCCATGCCGCTTTCGCGGGTCGCGTCGACGAACCGGCCGCCCTGGTTGCGGAATAGAAAATTCGGCGGGCCGTTGCGCGCGTCGTGATACGGCGTAGGGTAGCGATACTGATCTTCGCTCTGATAGTAGATGTAGCTGCAGAGATAGAGATCGGTGAACCCGTCGAGGTCGTAGTCCGCGGCGGCCATGCCGGTGAACGAACCTTGCGGCGGGCGGGCGAACTGAAAGGCATCCGGGTCGAGCGCGAATGTGCCGTCGCCATGGTTGCGGAACAGCAGCGGGCCGCCCGATCGCAGGACGATCAGATCCTGCAGGCCGCGATTTTGCGTGTCGAAGAACAAGGCCGACGACGTATCGTCGAGGATGCCCACGCCAGCCTCGGCGGTGATGTCGATCGCCGCGCCGCCGGCGCCGATGCGGAAGAGCCGGTTCGGCAGTCCGCCCGATTGGCAGACATAGATTTCATCGCGGCCGTCGTTGTCGATGTCGCCCACGGCGATGCCCTGGCTGCCGTAAACGTCGGTGCCGCACATGGCGTCGAGACGCGCGCGCCAGTAGGGAATGCCTTTTGCCAGTTGATCGCGAAACGCGGGCAGGGCTCCGAAGACGTGCGCTGTTATGTCGTGGAACCATTTCCCGGGCGGCGGAGCCAGCGCGCCCAACAGAAGGCCGCGCCGCGTCACAGCCGCATCCACTCGCGGAGGGCGCCCGTGAGCTGAGCGCCGGCGGCCCTTTCAGGCAGCGTGAAATCGGCGGGCGCGATCAACATGGCTTCGTCCATGCCTTCGGCGGCGAACAGAAACACGGTGTTGCGCCGGTACTCGGCGTACTTCTCGAATTCCTGCCAGATGTAGGGATAGAAGACTTCGAGATCGACATAGGTGCCGAGAGTATCCACCTGGGCTGGAATCGGATTCGTTTTTTCCTGATCGGCGAAAATCAACAGCGACGAGAATGGCTTCACCTTGTTGCGGACACCGAAGCCCGCCACCAGCATCGAAGGACGGGCGCGTCGCACCGCCTGCACGGCGGCCCATTCCACGAACGTGTTGTTGAGCAGCAACGTGCCGTTGCCCGCCAGCAGCACGGCACGGGTGAATTCGGCCAGCACCGCATCGGACGCGGCGGCGCCCTCGCCGGGCAGGATTTTCATCTTCCGCAGGCGCACGCCGAGCTCGCGCGGGCCGCGAATCTGCTCCTTCTCGACGACGTTCTGCACACCGTCCATCAGGCGCTTGCGATAGGCTTCGAGCGCCTCGTAGTTGAGCGACACCACGCCCGCCGGCGCTTTCCAGGAATCGGACGCCTGCACGATCCACCGGTCGTAGGGCGCCGCTTCGCCGAGCGCCAGCAGGGGCATCACATGCTCCGCCGTATCGAACGGAGCGGCCAGGCTCACGCGCCTGCCCTTCAGGCGTTTCCACAACCGGTCCGGGCCGACGGGCAGTTCGGCCGGCGAAATTACGGCGGCGAACCGGGGCCGTCCGCGCCGCGCCGTATCGGCATCGAGCACCGGATCGAGGCGCGAAAAGATCTTCGCAACCCCGGCGCGCCACTCGGCGTAGTGGGCGTTGCGGTTGAGGAAATCCACCTGATCGAGAGTGAAGCTGCGCCGCGGCCAGTTCTTCTCGTTCACGCCCATCTTCAGTTCCGACGCGCGCAGGCCGGTGAACAGCTCATCGAACTCGGCCTGCGGCAGCCGGTCAAGCAGCGTGAAGAGACGCTCAAAGTAACGATGTTCGGCCGGAAAGAGCGTGCCCCAGTCCTTTATCTGCTCGAAGAAGAAAGTGGAAAAGGTGGCGGGAATGCGCTCAAACAAGCCCTTGTCGATCAGTGCCTGAAGCGCGGCGGAGATCATGGCTCAGGCGATCTCCTTCAGCGCCTTTCCCTGGGAAGTCCACTTCACGCCGAGCAGGCCGGCCGCGGTGGCGGCCACATCCACGTGCGCCACGGGACGTTCGGTTTCCCCGGCGGCGGCACCGGCGCCAAGCGCCAGCAGCCACATGTTGCGGCACGAGGCGTCGCCCGAACGGTGGTTGAGAAATCCATTGGCGGCGTTCTGGTCGCCGTCGCGGCCGAGTTCGGGCAATACCAGCACGGTGGTACGTCCCTTGTAGCGCGGGTTCTGCTCGATCTCATCCCACAGCATGCCCACCAGCCGGTCGGTCCGCGTGATCGCCTGCAGGTAGAGCGAATAGGAGCCCCAGTGCGCGACGTCCATATCCCAGAAATTCACCAGCAGCAGACGCGGCGAAAACTCGCGCATGACTTCACGGGCGATGAAGAACGTCAATTCGTCTCCCGATGTGGGCGCTTCGGGTCCGTTGATGTATTCCATGAGCGCGTGCGTCAGCGTCCGCTGCACATGGCGATCGAGCTTGCGGCCGGCTTTGAAGATGGTCCAGCCGACGCCTTCATAGCCTTCCTGCAGGATCGATTCCAGCCGGCGCTGCACGTTGTCGCGATCGGCGACGCCCATGCCTTCGGCGCGGCGCACCACGTCCTTGACGGCTTCGATCAACAATTGCTTGGGCAGCACGACGTTGGCGCCGGGTGTGCCCGCGCTGCCAATGGAAGAGAAACTCTTGTTGGTGCAAATGGCCCAGGCGTCCATGGCGGAGGCGGCGCGCTGCTCACGGAACGCTTCGAATACGGTGGGCGAGGCGGGCGCCTCGAAGCCGAAATCGTCGACGCGCTGCCAGTTTCCAGTGACGATGGACGCGGTCGAGTTGAAGTGGGAGAGCACGCCGAGGTTGCGGCAATCGCGATAGAAATGGCCCCGCGGTTTGAGAGCCGCCAGGCGCGGGATATTGGCCAGACCTTCGGGTGAGAACGTCTCGGCGTAGCGCACGCCGCCGCCGAAAGTCACTACGATCACCTTGCGCTCGCCGTCTTTCGGCTGGAAGGCTTCGGCCGCCACGCGGCTGGCGACCGTTAATCCCGCGGCCTTGAAGAAATCGCGCTTGGAGAGCATTCAGTACTCGGTGATCTCGCCCCCTTTGATTTTACGTCTCGATTTCGGATCGAGCTTCCAGCCCGGCTGCGCGGCCTTGGGATCGAGATCGAGCGGCGTGTCGTAGCCCGCCAGAATCTCGCCACTGGGGGAATAGTAGGGGCCGATGTCGCAGGCCATGGAGCCTTTTCCTTCGGTCACGAAGGTAATGGAGGTGATCAGCTTCGCCGACTTGTAACCGTATTTGGAAGGATCGAGAAGACGGAGCGGCGCGCCGTGTGCATCGGGCAGCGGCTGGCCCGCCAAATCGAGCGCCAGCAGAACGTGCGGCTGGGCCATCTCGTCGAGCGACATGTACTCGTACCACTTGTCGGCGCAATCGATGCGGACGGCCTTGGCGGTCCTGCGCGGCCGGGTGAGGTCGAGGAGCGAAGCGAAGCGGAAGCCGCCCCAGGAGGCCCGCGCGCTCCAGCATTGAACGCACTTGAGGCGCGAGCTTTGCGTGGAGTGCGGCAGCGCGCGCAGTTGATTCAGCGTGAAGGCGGCGGGCTTCTCGACGAGGCCCTTGATCTCAAGCCGCCACTTGACAGGATCCACGGGCGGCACCGGGTTGTACCACATGGTGCGCAGGCCGAACCGGTCCGGCATATCGGTGGGCAGCAGCAGCTTGGGCCGTGTTTCGGCACCGTGCGCCATCGCGGCGGAGGCCAGGAACGCTCGGCGTGTCATTTCTTCTCTCCTTCAAAGGACAGGTGACGGGTGGCGGCCTGCCGGCGATCGACTTCGGCTTTCTCCGCGGCCAGCAATTTCTCGTGCAGGCCGCGTTCCCGTTCCGCTCCCACTTTATCGCCCAAGCGGGCGTAAAGGCGGGCCAGCCGGTAATGCGGCGCCGGATTGGCGGGGTTCAATTGAGCCGCCTTCTGAAAGCTGGCGATGGCGGCGGTGTATTGGCGGGCGGCTTCCTGGACGCCGCCGAGTTCGAAATAGGCTTCCCCATGGCGCGGATTGAGGGCAATGGCACGGGAGAGCGCAGCCGAGCCGGCGGTCGCCTTACCCAAGGCGAACTGGCCGGTGGCGCTCGAGGGCTGGCGCGCGACGAAAGCGCGGAACAGTGCGGTGATCTCGTCCTTGCGATCGGCCCAATGCTCGCTCAACCGGCTGAGAAACGCGATGGGCTGTTCGATGTCCCCATCGAGCTTAGCGGTCTCAATGAACGCTGCCACGGCTTCGGGGAACTTGCGTTGTCCGTAATAGGCCACACCCAGGGACAAGGCCGCCTGCGCGCTCGACGGGAACCGGGCGCGGGCCGCTTCAAGAACCGCCGCCGCCTGAGGAAAGTTTTGCGTCCGCAGCAGCAGGTTGCCGAGGCCGGTGTAATTCGCTTCCACCTCGGGCTGGCGCTCGATGGCCTGCCTCAGGCGCGCCGCTTCGCGAGCGGGATCGGAAAAGGAAACGGCGCCCTCCTGTGCCCAAAGAGCAAGCCACAGGAAAGGCGCCGTCTGTAACATCGGCGGGCGATTAGAACATGAAGCGCAGCGCGAACTGCACGTTACGGGCGGAACCCGGCAGCGTTGCCGTCAACCGTCCGAAACTGCTGCTGCCCTGCGTCAACTGGATGCCGCTGGCGGCGAAGCGCGGCGTATTGGAAAGATTCAGCCACTCGCTGCGGAACTGAATCTTGTAGCGCTCGGTCAGGCGGATGTCCTTGAAGAGCGAGAAATCGAGATTGCGAATGCCCGGGCCGACTCCGGTCTGCGGCCCGATGTTGCCGCCGGTGCCGACAGCCGGATTCTGGAAGGCGGTGATGTCGAACCATTGGTCGGGTGTGCGGCCGCCGGCCGGCGCCTGCATCGACTGCTTGCCGGAAACCGCGTCCGGGCGGCAGGAGTTGAAGGCAGCCACGCAATTCTGGGAACGGAAGGTGAACGGCTGTCCCGTCGAGAACACCAGGATGCCGTTGGCCTGCCAGCCTCCGACGATCATATCGGCCGCCTTGCCCCAATTGGCGCCGAATTTCCGGCCGCGGCCAAAGGGCAGGTCGTAGACGAAGTTGGTAGCCGAGCGGTGCCGGATGTCCCACGCCGCGGTCGAATTTTCACAGCGGAAACCGCAACTGATGTCGTAAATCCCGAAGCCGCCCGAACCCGACAGGGTTGTATTCGTGTTGGCGAAGGCGTGGCCCCAGGTGTAGGACGAGGTGAACTGGAGTCCATTGGCGTAGCGGCGTTCGAACTTCGCCGCCAGTCCATGGTAATCGGAGGTGCCGAAGGTGGAGGTCAGCGAGAGGCCGCCGCGCAGGAAGGGATAGGCGCGGCGCGAATTCACATCGGCGGAGGGGTTCGGGCTGTTGACCGGGATGTTCGGATCCCAGTTGATCAACTGGCGGCGTCCGGCCGAACCGATATAGCTGACTTCGAGAGCGGAGTTGCCGCCGAGATCCTGCTGCACCGTGAAGTTCCACTTGTGCACCAGCGGATTGCGGAAGTTGCGCTCCACTCCGCGGAAGCTGATGTTGGCGGGAAGGTTGAAGGTATTCAACGGCCAGCCGTCGGAGAAGCGGCCGAGATAAGGATGGGCCTGGTCGAAGTTGCTGTTCAGGTTCAGATCCATGATCTGGTTGAACGGCACGCCTTCGCCGCGATTGGGCGAGCCACCCTGATTCTCTTCGCCGCCGTAGAACATGCCGAACGACGCGCGCACGACCGACTTGGTGCCTAATTGATACGCCACGCCGATGCGCGGTCCGATGTTGGTCTTATCCCACGGGATGAGGTATTTGTCGGCCACGCCGCGCTCCACTTTGATATCGGGGAAGGCCTGGGCGAAGTTGCTCGGAAGCGGCGCGTCCTGCTGTTTGCCTTTCGGGATGACCAGGGTGGCAATCTCCGGCACGTAATTCGACTGGCGGGCGAAGCGCTCGCTGATGGGCGAGAACAGCTCATACCGCACGCCGATGTTGAGGGTCATTTTGCTTGTGACCTTCCAGTCGTCCTGCACGTAGAAGGCGTGAGCCACTTTCTCCGAAGAGATGAAGTTCGTAGTGGTCAGGCGGGAATTGCCAGGCAGGCCCAGCAGGAAAGACGCGATGCCGTCGCCGGTCTGCCCGGGCGATTCCGGAATGGCGGTGCGAACCTGCGGGAAGGCGAAGTTGCCGCGAGCCGCCGGCACCTGGAAGAACGGGAACTTGATGGGCCGGTATTCATAGCCGAACTTGGTGGCGTGCTTGCCCTTGTTGATGGAGACGTTCTGAATGAAGTCCCAGACGTTGTTGTATTCCTTGGTGGGCAGCCAGTTGGAACCGCCGATGGCGGAGTAGCCGCCGGGATCGATCTGCGGCAGTCCGCCGTTGTTGGTGTAGGAACTGGTGGGGTTCAGGCCGCGGATGCCGAACTCCTGGAACAGGTCGCGAGTAGCGTTGGCTTGGGTTCGTTCCGTCACCAGGCGGCTGAAGGCGGCGCGGGTTTCGGTCAGCAGGTTGGGCGTCCAGACGCGTGTCCAGGAGAGCATCGCGTTGCGGCCGAGGTTCTGTTCCTGCGCGCCGTTGAAGCCCGAACCGTCGAGGCCGCCGGGCAGCGGCGGCGAGATGGTTTTGTCTTCGTTGGACCAGCTCAGGCTGCCAAACAGCGAATCCTTGTCGCTCAGCCGGTGGTCGATGCGAACGTCGAACTGATCGTTGTTCTGCGCGGCGGGAGCGGTAGGCAGGTAGTTTTGAGAAGGGAGCCGGTCGGCGATGTTCTGGTTGGGATTGGGATAGAGATCGATCAGCCTTTTGGCAGCCGCGTCGAAGCGCGAAGCCGGGATGATGTTGCCGGGGAACTGGTCGCGGACGACGCTGCCGTTCACCAGCCGCTGCGTATTGATGTCATAAATGGCGCCCTGTGGAATGGGCCGGCCCATGGCGTCGGTTCCGACCGTGGAACCGCTCAACAGGCTGGAGAAATCGCCGTTGCGGAAGGCTGCCTTGGGAATGGTGATGGGATTGGTAACGCCGCCGAGTCCGGGCACCACGCCCGCCAGCGACCGCACCCGCGTCCCCTGCCAATCGGCGAACCAGAACGTACGGTTCTTGATGAGCGGACCGCCGATGGCGGCGCCGTACTGGTTCTGCCGCACGTAAGGCCTGCGGACTCCGGCGCGATTGCGCTCCCAGGTGTTGGCGTTGAACTTGTCGTTCTGCAGGAATTCAAACAGCGCGCCGTGAATCTGGTTGGTGCCGGACTTGATGGTCACGTTGACCACGCCGCCGGCTCCGCGTCCGTACTCAGCGGAGTAGCCGTTGGTGACCACGCGCATTTCGCCGATCGCCTCGACCGAGGGTCCGATGACGTAGGCGGTCTGATTGATGAAGTCGATGACGTTGACGTTATTGTCGACGCCGTTCAGCAGGAAGTTGTTCTGGCCGTTCGACCGCACGCCATTGGCGGAAAAGCCGCCGCCGGCCGCGTCGCGCGCGCCCTGTTCGGCGGGCACAACGCCAGGGGCAAGCGGCGCCAGGAAGGTGAACTTACGCTGGCCGCCGAGCGGCAGTTCGCTCACCGCCCGCGCCTGCATCGTATTGCCAAGGGTGGTATTTTCGGTCTGCAGCAACGGAGCGGCGGCGGTAATTTCGACGGCTTGCGAAACGTCGCCCACCGTCAACTGCAGGTTGACGCCCACGCGGTCGCCGCCAGTGAGCGGAACATCGCGCTGGATGCCCTTCTTGAATCCGGTGGCCTCGACTTCGATGGTATAGTTACCGGGCTTCAGCAGCGGCCGGATGTAGGTTCCGGATTGATCGGTCTCGGCTTCGGACCTCACTCCGGTGGCTTGTTCGATAATTACGATTCTGGCGCCCGCGACCACGGCGCCGGTAGGATCGGTAACGGTGCCGGTAATCGTACCCAAGTCGCGTTGGGCCATCAGATTGCTCCCGAGGAGAGCTGACAGCCATAGAATGAAGAGAAGACGTGTTCTCAATTTGAACCCCCTGCCCCAACCCGAGGAGCGTACGGCGCACCGCCGGTTTCGATACCGGGCGGCACTCGATTGGTCGGAGTATATTATTTTCGCGCTCCCGGCGTCAATGGCTATTTTGACCTTTGGCTTCGCGCCGTCCTTTTTTTTCGAGGATGTGAGCAAGGAATGGGGCTTGCGAGCGACGGTGATATACGGCGAGGCGGAGAACAAGCAGTACATTCTGGAGTCCACCGGCACCGGAGCGGCTATCTTCGATTACGACAACGACGGGCGCAACGATTTACTGGTGCTACAGGGATCGCGCCTGCCGGCCGCGCCCGGGTCGATCCCTTCGGTATTGCTTTATCGCAACGAGGGGAATGGCCGGTTTCGCCAGACCGCGCAGCAGGCGGGTCTTGCCGCTTCCGGGTGGGCACAGGCGGTTTGCGTGGGCGACTACGACAACAACGGCTACCCGGACCTGCTGATCACCTTCTACGGCGCCAATAAACTGTTCCGCAACGAGCGCGGCCAATTCACCGAGGACACGGCGCGGGCGGGATTGCCGGTGGATGGAGTGCGGTGGGGCTCGGGCTGCGCCTTTACCGACTACGATCGCGACGGACAGCTCGATTTGTTCGTCGCCAACTACGTTGGCTTCGATCTGAAGACGGCTCCGAAGCCCGGTTCGCGGCCCGAATGCATCTGGAAGGATCTGCGAATCATGTGCGGCCCCAAGGGCCTGCCCATGGCGCGGAATGCGCTCTATCGCAACGTGGGCGGCGGGCGCTTCGAGGATGTTTCGGCGAAGGCCGGGATCCTGGCGCCGGGAGGGCGGTACGGATTGGGCGTGGCCGCGGCGGATTTCAACAACGACGGGTGGCCCGATCTTTACGTGGCCTGCGATCAGACGCCGAGCCTGCTCTATCAAAACCGCAAGAACGGGACATTCGAGGAGCGCGCCGTGGAAGCGGGCGTCGCCCTCGACAGCAACGGACGCACGCAGGCGGGCATGGGCGTGGCCGTCGGCGATTTCGACTCCAACGGGTTTCTGGATATCGCCAAGACGAATTTTTCGGGCGAGCTGCCTTCGCTCTATCTCAACGAGGACGGCGAGTTTTTTCACGACGCGGCGGAGGCGGCCGGGCTCGGCGCCAACCTGCTGCTCGGCTGGGGCGTGGCGTTTCTCGACTTCGATGAGGATACGCACCCGGATCTTTTGATGGCCAATGGCCATTTCTATCCCGAAGTGGACCGGGCCAAACTCGGCGATACCTACCGGCAGCCTACGCTGCTTTACCGCAACGATGGCAAGGGCCGGTTGATCGACGTGACGCGGCAAGCGGGCGCGGCGCTGGCGGCGCCGAAAGCCTCGCGCGGTCTGGCCACCGGCGATCTCGACGGCGACGGCCGCCCGGAAGTGGTCGTCGTCAACATGAATGAACCGCTGACGGTGCTGCGAAACACGGGGCGGCGGGCCAATTGGACACGGCTGCGGTTTACCGGCAGGCGGTCGAACCGGTCGGCGATCGGGACGCGAGTGACGCTCGAATCGGCGGGGCGGAAGCAGACGGCGGAATTGATCGGAGGCGGCAGCTACTTCTCGCAGAACGAACCCGCGCTGTACTTTGGACTGGCGGCTGCTGCTAAGATCGAGCGGATCGCGATCCGCTGGCCGCTCGGAAAAGTGCAGGAGTGCCGCGATCTGCCGGTGAACCGGACGCTATCCTTTGTGGAAGACGAGGCCTGCCCCGCGCCATGATGCCGCTGCTGCTCGCGATGCTGCAAACCGTCCGCGAACCTTCTCTGTTCGATAAGCCGGAGTTTGTGGAAGGCAAGTTTGAGGCGGCGGTGGATGCGGGCGCGCATGCCTCGGCCGGACCGGCGGCGCGGGATACCCTGCCGCCTTTTGCGATTCTGAACTTGCCCGCGGCCGGGCCCACCGGGTCGGCGGAGCATGATCGCGCGCTGGCGCTTGAAGCGGCGGGACAACCGGTGGAGGCCGCCCGGCTGTTTGCCAGCGCCGTGCGAGCCGATCCTTCGGCCGTCCATGTATTGGACGCGGCGGTTCACCTGATGGCGCATGGTGCCACGGCGGCGGCGGCGCAGATGCTGGCGGAGGGTGTGCGGCTCTACCCTAAGAACGCCGATCTGCGGTTGGCGATGGGCGCGGCTCAGTTCGGATTGGGACGGTATGACAGCGCCAGGCGGGAGTTTCTGGCCGCCGGGGACACGCGGGCGTTCGAGGGACTGGCGCTGGTGGCACAAGCGGATGCGGCGCTGGCGCCTTCGCTGATCGAACCGCTGGCGGCATCGCCATACCATCAATCGTTCGCCGATCGTGGCCGCGCGGAGATGCTTTTGCGCAAAGCGATCGAGCAGGATCCCGGCCACCGGCGAGCGCGCTTCGAGCTGGCGCGCGTCTATCTGGACCTGGGCAAGGATTCCGCGGCCGAGCGCGAATTGAAAGAACTGCTGCGGCTTGACGCCGGCCACGAATTGGCACACTACCGGCTCGCGCTGCTCTACCGGCGCACGGGCCGCAAGGCGGAAGCGGAACCGCACTTTGCCGCGTATCGCAAGTTGCACGCCAAGCGCCTGGAATCCGAAGAAGCCGTGCGCAAGGCGCGCATCCTGCTGACTGAGGTCCCGGTCAATCGCCCCAAATGACGTTGCCGGCTTTGACTTTCGATTTGACTTTCATGGGTTCTCCTTTCAATCGCTCCAGATGATGTTACCGGCTTTGACTTTCGATTTAACTTTCATCGCTCCTCCTTTCCGTCGATCTTAACGAGTTTCCGATTTCGCGTACTGCGCCGCTAATTTTCGCTCATTTGCGGCGCGAGCGGGTTGTCCGGTCTTTTCGAGAGCGGCGGCCCAGGCGAGGCGAATGGCGGATTCGTCCGGCCGAAGGCGCGTCGCTTCGGCCAGCGCCTCCGCGGCCTCGGCGGCGCGGCCGGCGGCGAGCAGCGTGACACCAAGCTGATACCGTGCTTCCACGAAGTCCGGCTTGGCGCGCAGAGCCGCCTGCAATTCGCTCAGCGCCGCTTCGTGATCGCCAAGCCTGGCATGGGCCAACGCGGTCTGATAGCGAGCCAGCGGAGTTTCGTTCGAAGCGAGAAGCTTCAGAACCTCGGCGGGCTCCCCTTTTTTGAGAAAGAGCACGGCCAGATCGACGGCCATGGCGGGATCGGGATGCAGGTCGAGCGCGGCCCGGTATTCGGCGATGGCTTCGTCAACTTTTCCGGCTTCGTCGAGCCGCTGCGCGGCGGCCGACCGGAACTTGGCTTGCATGCGAGCGCCCGTTCCCGCGCGAAGCTTTTCGAGACTGGCGTAAGCGGCGGCGGCTTCTTCGGGCCGGTTCAACTTCTTGTAGCAACCGCCGAGCAGGAAGTATTTCTGGCTGCTTTCGGGGGAAGCTTCGAGCAGCGGCGGCGCCGCCGCGCAATCGCCCTGCCTGACCAGAATCGACGCCAGTTGGAACCTGGCGTTGCCGTTGGCCGGCTGGGCTTCCACAACTTCCTGAAGCAAAGGCAGCGCGCGGCCCGGCTCCTGCGAATCGACGTAAGCCATGGCGAGCTCGAACTTCACGCCCGGCGATTTGGGATCGAGGCGCAAGGCGGTGTTGAGTTCGCGGATGGCGCTGAGGCGATCGCCGCTCTTGGCGAGCGTGCGGCCGAGGTGGAAATGGGGTTCGGGATCCTTGGGATCGAGTTGCACGGCGCGGCGGCAGGCCGCGATTGCCGCCGGGTAGCCGGTCTCGCGTCCGATGGCGGCGCCGGCTTCGAGTTCACAAACGCGTGCCTGCCCGGCGGCATGCCCGGGCTCGATTTTCAATACGGCGCGGAACGACTGCATGGCGCGGTCCGTGCGCCCTTCCTGCTGGCGCACGAGGCCAAGCAGGTAATGCGCTTCGGCGAGGTTGGGATCGATCGACAAGGCCTCGACGAACTTCTGTCCAGCCTCGGCGAAGCGGCCCTGGTGCGATAACTCGATGCCGGCATCCACCAGCGGCAGCGCCCGCCGCGCGGGCGATTGCAGGAGCGCCGCCGCCAGCAGGATGCCCGTTACCACGTGAGGCGGACTGTCAACTGCAGCACGCGCGGCGAATTGGCGGATTGGCGATTGGTGATGACACCGTCGCTACCGGGCAAGGTCGTACCGGGCATGTTGAAAACGTTGTTGAGGAAGTCCACGTTGAGACGAAGCGCCAGACGCTCGGTGAGCGGGACCGTTTTGAACAACGAGGCTTGCATGCTCCACAACAGGGGGCCGTTGAGGAACTGATTCTGCAACGGATGCAGACCGGTGTCTAAGCCAATACGCTGGTCGCTGCCGTTGTTGAGCCGCACGACGACGTTGTTGGTTTCATAGAACGGGAAGTTCGGATCGGCCGCGGTGCCGCCATTGGCCGGCGTGGGGATGACGGGAACCTGGAAGGGCTTGTAACTATCGGGCACTCCCATCACGCCGTTGGGCAGGCCGGTGCGCGGGTCGACGCTATTGATGCGGTTGGCGGGAATGTAGCCGTTCCAATGTAGCCAGCCGTCGTAGCAAACGCCGCTGCGGCAATCCTGAACGGGGTACTTTTTGCCATAGACTTCGAGGTTGCCCTGGGTACCCCACAGGTTGGTGGGCACCTGGAAGTAACGGCTGGTAAGCGTGCCGTTGCCGGCCAGCTGCCAGCCGCCTACAACCGTATCGAGCGCGCGGCCGGCATTGCCCGCGAATTTCTTACCTTTGCCGACGGGGACATCGACCAGGAAGTTCCAGTTCACACGGTGCTTCGGAATGCCCGAGTCGCGGCGGTAGAACAACAGGCGATTGCGGGCCTTATCGTCATCGGGCACTGCGCCGGGCATGTAGTAGTTGGCCGGGCGCAGAATGTCGTCGCGCCATCCATCGCCTGCCACGCGCATCGCGTTGCTCATGACATAGAACACCTGGAAGGCGTAGCCCTTCGAGTAGCGATGTTCGAACTCCAACTGCAGCCCGTTGAAATTCGACCAGCCGGTCTTCTGATAGCGCTGGATGGTGCCGTACAACTCCTGATCGTAGGGCCGGCGGGCGACGTTGGCGAATTCGCCGGTGGGGAAAGGAACACGCTGGGTGGCGAACCAGACGTAAGCCGGCGACGCGTCGTTATAGGTGTACCACTGCGACATGCGTGTGCCGTGGGTGCCGACGTAGCCGAACTTCACCACGGTATTGGCGAACATTTCGCGCTCAACCAGCAGGTTCCACTGATGAGCGCGCGCGGTAGGCTGGCGCGGATCGAGATAGTAAGCGGCTCCGCCGCCGCGGGTGATGCCGGTAACGCGGTTGATATCGAGAGCGTTGGCGCTGTTGACGCCGGCAAAGACCGTGGGGACGGAACGCAGCAGGTAGTTCGGCAAGCCATCCGGACTTTGCTCGGCGGCATTGGGGTTCGAACTGATGTTGCCGCGGCCTGGAATCGTGTTTTGCGTATTACCGGCGAACAGGCGCAGCGATTCAGGGTAGGCGAAGATCGAGTAGCCGCCGCGAATCACGGTGGTGCGGTTTCCCGAGCCGAGCCGGTAAGCGAAGCCGGCGCGCGGGCCGAAATCCCAGCGGTTTGAATAAGTGAGCGAATCGGGCAGGCCGACCGCTTCGGGCGTGGTGAACTTCATACCGAGCCTGGTATAGGCATCGACGATGGAGGGCAGCACGACGCCGCGCTGGGCCAGGTCCGGAATATCGCGGGAGAGGATGACGGCCTTGTTCCTCTCATCGAACCCGAAGATGGTGTGATCGCGCTCATTGATGGGGCTGTTGTATTCCCAGCGCAATCCCAGGTTGAGCGTGAGCCGCGAATTGACTTTGAAATTGTCCTGGAAATAGAGCGCCCGCTCATGCACGCGCGGACGGTACCAGGTGCGGTTGAACTGCGCCGAGTAGGTACCGATGCCAAGGAAAAAATTGGCGGCCACGTGGCCGGTGAAGGGACGGGCCGAGTAGGCCGCGCCCGAAGTGGGATCGTAGGTGCCCGTGTTGCCGGCGTTGCTGTAGTCCAACTGGCCCTGGCCGATCTGCTGGTCGTTCAGCGTTTCCAGTTGTTCATAGCGGACGCGCCCGCCAAACTGCAGCTCATGCCGGCCCTGAACCTTGGTAAAGTTCTGATCGAAGTTGTAGATCTTGCCGTAGTTGATGGTGGGATTGATGCTGGAGTCGTAGTTCATTCCCACGGCCGTGTTAGTGGACATGGACCAGGGAATGCGCGGGAACCCGACGCCGTTGAACGGATTGGGCAGCCCAAGCGTGGAGGAAATCTCTTCGGTGCCTGTATAGGGAAGCTGGCCGCGGTAATCGCGCGCCACCGTCACCAGCGTTTCGCTGAAGAAGGTGGGCGAGAAGGTGTGCGTCCAGTTGGCGATGCCGCTGTCGTTCACCTGGCTGTCGATGAAGGCGTTGGCCCTTCGGTCGAGCGTGGTGGGCGACTGGCCGTAAGGGCTGCTGGTGCGCGAGCCCGACGCCGGACTGTGCGAATAGCGGAAGAACAGGTGATTCGAGTCGTTCACCTTGTGATCGATGCGAACGGTCTCGGTGTGCTGGCGGGTGACGTCGAATCCGGTACCGAACCAATTGGCGGTGACCAGCGGATTGTCGGAGAACGTGGGCAGCGGCGTCACGCTATAGAGGTACTTGGCCAAAGGCGTTTGACGCGCGCCGGGAATGCGATTGCCGATGAAAGGCATGCGGTCCCACTGCGCGTTGGTGGAAAGCGGATCGTAGATGGTGAAGGCGCGGCCCTGGGCATCGACCAGGCCGCTGAAGTCGCCTTCACGGAATGCCGGAGTGGGTACCGCGACGCTGCGCGTGGAAGACTGCCGGAGTTGATAGCCTTCGTAGGCGAAGAAGAAGAACGTGCGGTTACGGCCGTTGTAAAGCTTGGGGATGAAGACGGGCGCGCCGAGAGAGACGCCGAATTCGTTGCGCGCAAGCGGCGGCGGCTTCAGATAGAAATCCTGACGGGCGCGGGCGACGCCGAATCCGCTGTTGCGCAGCGTTTCGAAAGCAGCGCCGTGGATCTCGTTGGTGCCGGACTTGGTGGTCATCATGAACGTGCCCGGCCGGTTGAGCTTGGCCGAGGAGTTGTTGGTTTCCGAGCGCACTTCGGCGATGGTGTCGAGTCCCGGCGGCCGCGCGGGAATGGATTGCCATTCTCGATTCTCGAGCACCGCGCCATCCTGCAGCAGTTCGGTGGCGTAGCGCAGTCCCCATACACGAGGCACGGAGCCCGGCTCCACGCCTGGCGTGGTCATATTTAAGAGCGTGGTGATGAAGCGCCCGTTGATCGGCAACTGCTCGATCCGTTGACGCTCGAGCACGGTGGCGAGCGTGGGGCTGTTGGTGGTGATGAGCGGAGTGACGTCGCCCGCCACCGTGACCGAGGTGGTGGTGGAGCCCGGCCGCATCGCCACGTCGATTACCGCCGATTGCCCGGCGGCCAGCGTTAAGGTTCCCTTCCACGTTTCCATGCCGGCGAATTCCGCCGACACCTGGTACGCGCCCCCCTGCATCGCGGGGAAAAGGTAAAACCCGACTTCGTTGGTTTCGGTGGAGTACTCGCGGGCAGTGGCAGTGTGCACGGCGGCAATTTTCGCCTTGGGCACCACCGCTCCGGAGCCGTCTCGAACCGTTCCTTGAATGTTCCCTGTACCAGTCTGCGCCAAGGACAAGGAGGTGGCAGACAAAATCAATGCAGCTATACGAAACCGCAGCGTAGACATGAGTGCCATTACACCACGTGGCGGTGTACTGGCGCAGAGGCGGCAGGGCGGCCGGGCGGGCCTCAATGAGAATTGTGTCGTGTTTTCGTTGCCGAATCCGCTCTTACCCATGAAACGAAAATTCTGAACCGAACGGAGGGACGCATGAGAGCCATCCACTGGCTTCCCGGCGGCGTGCGCCGCTGTCTGGCTACTTCACTGACAGGTCTGCTACTTACTTCAGGTTTCGCTCAAGAAGAGCCGAAGGTCCCGAGTAAGTACAAGCTGACCGTGGTGGAGGACGCTTCGAAGTTCCGGCGCGGGCAGAAAGGGCGGGTTAGTTCTCAGGCCGTAGTCAAGGTTACAGACGAGAACGACAAACCGGTGGCGGGCGTGGCCGTGCTGTTCTCGATCCAGCAAGTTGGCACCCCGGCCACTTTCACGGCGGGAACATCCACGTCGTTGGTGACAACGAACGCGGCGGGGCTGGCTTCGAGCGGATCTTTCACCGCGGCCTCCGGCACATCCTTCACCATCAACGCTACCGCTTCGGTGCCGGGAGGAGCCATCAGCGCCGCGGTACCGGTGACCACGGCCGCCGTGGCGGCGGCTGCGGGCATTTCGGCGGCGGCGGTGGCGGGCATCATCGTAGGCGTCGCGGCGGCGGCCGTGGGCGCCGGTGTGGCCGTCACACGCGCCGGCGGCGACTCCGGCTCCGGGCCGGCGGTACCCTCGGGCCCCCGGGGAACCATCAGCCTCGGAGCCGGAGGCGTAACCTTTGGTCCGCCTCGTTGAGGTATCTCGTCATGATTCTCAACCTTGTCTTTTCCCTGTCTCTTATCGCGCAGGCTCCCCGGACCGAGGGTTCGGTTTCGGCGCCGTTGATTGGCCACTTTTCGAGCCCGGACGGGACCCAAGTGCACGGCATCTTTGGCGTGCCTGCCGCCTCCGATGTGAAGCCGTCGCTGCTGCCGGAAGGTGCCGGGCGGATGTTTCTGGCGCCGGGCCAGGCGTGGGCCATCGCCAGGAACGCGCGCGAGGAAGGATTGTCGGTGACCGGGCTCGATGAGCCGCGTCTCAGACCGGTAGCGGGATCGGCCGCTTGCATCGATGCGATTGCGTTTAGTCCGAACGGCGGCTTCGCGGCGGTCTACTGCGGGCGGCGGGGCCAACTGCAGATCGTATCCGCGCGAGGACGCGTCGTATTCGAGTTTGAGACGGCCCTCGACTTACAGGCTTTGGCTGTAAACGACGCGGGAACCTGCGTCGCGGTGGCGGAAGCGGGAGGATCCATCCATGGGTACGGCTGTGGTGAAAGCAGCCCCTCTCTTCTGTTCCGCGCAAACCGGGTGGCGGGATTGACGTTTTTGCCCGGCTCGACAGGGTTGTTGATCGCCGACGGCATACGGCGGACCTTTACGATGCTCGATGTAACGGCGCGATCGACGCGGACTTTCGCCAGTTCCTTCGACGGCGCCTCGCTAGTGATGGCCCCGGCACTCGACGGCCGCACCGTTGTGGGCATTGTTCCCGGCGGGCGTGCGGTGATGACGTTCGACACGGTGGACGATGTGGTGCGGTGGAGCGAGGTGCCCTGCGAAGTCCAGGAACTGAGCCGGCTTCGGAACGGCGATAGCTATCTGGTCAATTCGGGCGGCGGTGGCCCGGCGTGGTGGATCGTCTTGCGAGGGCAATCCGCGTCGGCCGTTTTTTCGGCCAGGAACGATGAGTGAGGCAGCCATGAAGATCAACAGACGCGTCTTGTTTTTCGTGTTCGCTCTGGTATTGGCGACGGCGTACGATGCCTTCGCGCAGCCGGCGGTCCGAACGGGGTTCACCGTGGTGGGGACGCAGGTGCGGGAGGACGACATCTTTACCGGACCCATTGCGATTGGATTTCCGATCAATTTCTTCGGTACGACGCTCACCAACGTTTACGTTGGAACGAACGGCTACATCACGTTCGAGCAGGGTCAAACCGGGTACGTGCCAGAGAACCTCGTCAATAACGCGCAGAAGATCATCGCCGCCTTCTACGCCGACATCGATACGCGAAGCACCCTTTCGGGGCAGATCTCTTGGGGCCGTGGAACGGTCAACGGGCGGCAGGCCTTTGCGGTGACTTGGAACGCGGTTGGCTACTATGACGTGAAGGCGGACAAACGGAACACGTTTCAGATCGTGCTGATCAATCGCGGCGACCGGGCGGTCAACGATTTCGATTTTGAGTTCAACTACAACCAGATCCAGTGGGAAGCCGGCGAGGCGAACAACAGCAACAATAACGGCCTCTGTGGATTGCAGTGCCAGCCGCCGTCGGTGGGCTACTCCAATGGCTTGACCGGCGCCAACAACCGGTCGTTCGAGTACCCGGGTTCCCACGTCAGCGGCGCCTTCCTGGACTCGAACATGCAGCGCGGTCTGCGCTATCAGCAGTTCGGCAACAGCGGCGTGGCGGGACGCCTGTTGTTCACGGTATCGAACGGGCAGGTCGTTCCCTTGACCATCACCAATCTGGCGCCGTCGACGGTGGCGGCCGGCTCCGGCAACACCAGTTTGTCGATCACGGGAACCGCCTTTGCGCCCGGCGCCAGCGTGCGCTGGACTTTCAACAACCAGACCACGGTTCTGGCCAACCCGCAGATCAACGGCACCACTCAGATCGTGGTCACGATTCCGGCCGCACAGTTGGTCAATCCGGGCACGGCTCAGATCGTGGTCGCGAATCCGACGGGTACGCCCTCGGCACCGCGCGACTTCGTCATCGGCCCGGGCGCGGGGGCGGTGATCTCAAGCGTCGCGCCGAACATGGTTCCGATGCTCAGTCCCGCCACCACCATTGCCGTCAACGGGTCGAACTTCACGCAGGCCGCGACCGTGCGCTGGACGTTCAACGGGCAGAATACGAACCTGAGCAATGTGCAGTGGGTCAGCGCCACGCGCCTCAACGCAACGATTCCAGCCAACCTGCTGGCGATGCCGGGATCGGCGCAGATCGCCGTGGTTCAGAACGGCGTGGCTTCGGGCGCCGTGGCGTTTACCATCGCGATCCCGCCGCCGGTTGTCAACCTGAGCGTTACGGGCGGAGACAATCAGGCCACGACCGCGCTCTCATTGGGCACGGCCTCCGCCACCGCCATCAACGGGACGCTGTCATTGAGCTTCGCTCCGGCGGTACCGAACCTGCCCGCGAACTTCGCCTTTCAGGAGGTGCGATTTCCAAATGGAACCACTTCTCTCAATTTCACGATCCCATCCGGCGCGACCGCGGCCGTCATTCCCAATGCGGGCCAGTTCAGCCGGGGAACGGTGGCGGGTACCATCACGGTTGCTCTGACGGCCTTGACGGCGAATGGAGTCTCGGTGTTACCGAACCCGAGACCCGCCGCCACCTTGACCGTGGCCCGCTCCGCGCCTGTGATCACGCCGGGCAGCGTGAGGATTCTCGATCTGACCTCGTCGGGTTTCACGCTCGAGGTGCAGGGCTATTCGTCCACCAGGGAGTTGACGAACTTCGGCGTGACTTTTATCAGCGGCACGGGCGCGACTTTGGACGGCACGACGCGATTCGACGTGACGCTCGCCAATGCGCAATCCATCTGGTTCGATACAACCGGCGGAAGAGCCAATGGCAGCCGGTTCTCTCTCCGGTTACCGTTCGTACTGAACGGAAGCACGACCGCGATCGGCTCCGCCTCGGTGATTCTGACCAACTCGATGGGCGCGTCATCGGCGGTCTCCGGCGGCGTGTAGCCCGGAAAATTCGCAGTGCTACAATCCTCGGGTTGGCCGAAACACCCGTGAGCAAAACCCTTGCCCTGTTGCACACCAGCCCGGTGCTGGTGCCCGCTTTCAACGACCTGGCCGCGAAGCTGCTGGGTCCCAGCATCCGCGTGTTCCACATGGTGGATGAGAGCCTGATCAAGAACACGATTCGCACCGGCCATCTGGAAAAAGCCACCATCCGCCGCGTGGTCCATCATATTGAAGCGGCCGGACAGGCGGGCGCCGATGCGGTGCTGGTCACCTGTTCTTCGATCGGGCCGGCGACGTCGCTGGCGATGCCGCTATTCGATATGCCGGTCATGCGGATCGACGAGCCGATGGCGCGCAAGGCGGTGGCCGCGGGCCGTCGCGTCGGCGTGCTGGCCACGTTGCGCACTACGCTTGAGCCCACCGTGCAGTTGCTGCGCGATACCGGTGCGCAGGATCTCGTTTCCAAGCTCTGCGAGGGCGCCTTCGAAGCCGTCATCGCGGGGGACACGGCCACGCACGACCGCATGGTCGCCGAAGGATTGCGCGAACTGGCGGCGCAGGTGGATGTGGTCGTGCTCGCGCAAGCCTCTATGGCACGCGTGATCGATCAGTTACCGGCCGAAGAGAAGAAGATTCCCATTCTGTCAAGCCCGACGCTTGCGATGGAGCATGCGCGCGCCGTCGTGGAAGCCCTGTAGTCTCATGTCCTCCCGCTACGCCGTCCTGGGCATGCTCGTGGCGTTGTCGGTGATCACGTTTCTCGATCGCCTTTGCATTTCGGTGGCGGGCCCGCGCATCCAGGATGAACTCGGCATCCCGCCGGAACGGTGGGGCTGGGTGCTGGGCGCCTTCATCCTTTCTTACGGGTTGTTTGAGATTCCCACGGGCGCGTTGGGCGACCGCATCGGCCAGCGCAAGGTGCTGACGCGGGTCGTGCTGTGGTGGTCGGCTTTCACGATGCTGACGCCGTTCGCCACCGGCTTCTGGACTCTGGCGGCGACGCGATTCCTGTTCGGCGCGGGCGAGGCCGGAGCGTATCCCAACATGGCGGGCGTGATTGGCCGCTGGTTCGATCGCAAGGAACGCGCGGCGGCACAGGGCTATATCTGGGGCGCCAGCCGCGCCGGTGGCGCGCTATCGCCGCTGCTGGTAGTGCCGATTCAAGCCGCGCTGGGATGGCGCGCGTCGTTCTGGATTTTCGGCGCGGCGGGCGTGCTGTGGTGCGCGATCTGGTGGTTCGCCTATCGCGATCCCAAGCCGGCGGGAGAGGCGGCGGCTCATGGCAACGCGCCCTGGGCCGAGCTGTGGCGCAAGCCGCAGGTCTGGATCCTGATCTCGATGTACGGCACTTACGCCTGGGGCTCATGGTTCTATTTCTCCTGGCTGCCGACTTATCTGGTCAAGGGCCGCGGCTTCAGCGAAAGCGAGATGGCGATCTTCGCGTCGCTGCCGTTTGCGATGGGCGCGATCGCCAACGTGATCGGCGGATACCTAAGCGATTTCGCCTGCCGCCGCCTGGGGCACCGGCGCGGACGTACCATTATCGGCTCGGTCTGCCTGAGCGTGGCGGCGCTGCTGCTGCTCGCCACCGCCTACACCGCTTCGAAGACGGCCACGGTCGCACTGCTCACCGCCGGCTTCGGCATCATGGATCTTATGCTGCCATCGGCGTGGGCCATTTGCCTCGATATCGGCGGGCGGCACGCCGGGTCGATCAGCGGCGCCATGAACATGTCCGGCCAGTTCGGCGGCTTTCTTTGCACGATCGTGTTCGGCTATGTGGTGGCCGCGTCGGGCGACTACAACCTGCCGCTGCTGATCATCGCGGCTATGCTGATTATTGCGGCGGCGCTGTTTCATCGGATCGATGCAACGCGTCCGCTGATTGCGGAGAGCCATTGAGCAGAATCATCGCGCGTTATTGGATCGAAACGGCCTTCCCGCTGGAACAGGCGGCGGAAACCATGGCCGGTGAGCAATCCTCAGGCACGTTTGTCAGAGTGCCGGGGGAGACGGCGGAATTGCGCGAGCGCAGCGCGGCTCGGGTGGAACGCATCGCGGAGCTCGGCGCGGTGGAAACGCCTTCCCTGCCGGGGGCGCGCCAGCCGAAAAACTCAACCGGCTACACGCGCGCGGAAGTCACGCTGTCGTGGCCGATCGCCAACATGGGTCCGTCGCTGCCGAATCTAATGGCCACCGTGGCCGGCAATCTTTTCGAGCTGCAGCAATTTTCCGGGCTGAAGCTGCTGGATGTCACGCTGCCCGATGCGTTTCGCGACGCTTATGCCGGCCCTCGGTTCGCCGTCGCCGGCACACGTAAGCTGGCGGGTGTGGAACGGCTGCCGCTGATCGGCACCATCATCAAGCCCAGCGTCGGCATGAGCGCGGAAGAGACGGCCGCCATGGTGGATCAGCTTGCCGCGGGCGGCATCGATTTCATCAAAGACGACGAGCTGCAGGCCGACGGTCCGCACTGCCCGTTCGAGGATCGAGTAGGCGCGGTGATGCGCGTGCTCAACCGGCATGCCGATCGCACCGGCAAGAAAGCGATGTTCGCCTTCAACCTTACCGGCGACGTGGAACAGATGCGCCGCCGGCACGACGTGGTGGAGGCGGCGGGCGGCACGTGCGTGATGGTGAGTTTGAACAGCGTGGGTCTGGCGGGCGTCATCGAGCTGCGCAGGCACGCGCGGCTGCCGATCCACGCGCATCGCAACGGATGGGGCATGTTCGACCGCTGCCCGGCGCTTGGCATGAGCTACGTCGCGTGGCAGAAGTTCTGGCGCCTGGCGGGCGTCGACCACATGCACGTGAACGGGCTGCGCAACAAGTTCTGCGAGGGCGACGATTCGGTGATCGCCTCCGCGCGCGAGTGCCTCACGCCGATGTTCGCCGGGCTGGGACGCGGCTGCGAGATCATGCCGGTTTTCTCGTCGGGCCAATGGGCGGGGCAGGCGTTCGATACTTACAAGCGCCTGGGCTCCACCGACCTGATTCACGCCTGCGGGGGCGGCATCGCCGCTCATCCGGGCGGTATCGGCGCGGGAGTGCGCAGCATCCGCCTGGCATGGGAATCGGCGCTGGCGGGGCTCACGCTCGAGGAGGCCGCGCGCGCCCACATCGAGATACGGCAGGCGGTGGAGCTGTTCGCGAAATGAGGGAGCCTCTTCCGGAGCGGATTCTCGCCTGGTATGGCGACGATTTCACCGGGTCCACGGACGTGCTGGAGGCGGTGGCATCGCGCGGCTTCGAAGCGGTGCTGTTTTTGGAACAACCCGATGAGGCATTCTTCGCCAGGTTCGCCGGATACCGCGCGTTCGGACTGGCCGGCAGCAGCCGCAGCGAGAGTCCGGAATGGATGGACGCGCACCTGCCGCCGGCGTTCACCTGGCTGCGCTCCACCGGAGCCGCGCTGTGCCATTACAAGGTCTGTTCCACGTTCGATAGTTCGCCGCGGGTGGGCTCCATCGGGCGGGCGCTCGAAATCGGCCGCCGTGTGTTCGCCGCGCCGTGGGTACCGGTGATCGTGGGCGCGCCGTCGCTCAAGCGCTATGTCGTTTTCGGCAATCTCTTTGCCGCCGTGGATGGCCGGACGTACCGCATCGACCGTCATCCCACGATGAGCCGGCATCCGGTAACGCCGATGCACGAGGCGGATTTGCGGCTGCATCTGGGCGCCCAGATGAACGGGCGCATTGAGCTGATGGACGTGCTCGATCCCGACGCCGCGCTGGCGGCGAAGTCCGGCGCCGGGGCCGTGGTCTTCGATACCTGCGATGAGCCGACGCTTGCCCGCGCCGGACGCCTGGTGTGGGAATCGAAGACGCCTTTTGTGGTGGGCTCATCGGGCGTCGAATATTCCCTGATGGCTCACTGGGGCCGCCCGGCGGTTCCATCGCCGGCGCCGGCGAAAGTGGATCAACTCGTGGTTCTTTCGGGAAGCTGCTCACCGGTGACGGCACAACAGATCGAGCACGCGGGAAAGAATGGCTTCGCGCGGATCAAGCTGGATGCGGCGGGGCTGGCGCGGGGCGAAGGCGTGGAGCGCGCCATCGGTGAGGCTCGGGAGGCGCTCGGCCGGGGGGCGAGTGTGGTGCTCTATAGCGCGGCCGGGCCGGAGGATCGTGTGGCGCTCGAAGGAGCCCGCAACGCGCTGGCGCACGAATCGGGCCGCGTGCTGACGGCCGTGCTTGACAGCGTGCCCGTGCGGCGCGCGATCGTCGCCGGCGGCGATACGTCGAGCCATGCCGGACGCCAGTTGGGCATTCAGGCGCTTACCTACATTTGCCCGCTCGCGCCGGGAGCTCCGTTGTGCCGCGCCTGGTCGAACCAGCCCGCGCGTGACGGCATCGAAATCGTCTTCAAGGGCGGCCAATGCGGCGGCCCGGCATTTTTCTCTGAGGTATCCGGATCATGAAAACCATCGCACTACTTGGCGCCGGAGGCAAGATGGGCCTGCGGCTTACGGCGAACCTGATTGGCAGTTCCTATGACGTTCGCCACGTGGAAATCAGCGAGCGCGGGCAAGCGGCGCTACGCGAGCGCGGCATCGCCGCCGTTGGGCTCGATGCCGCCTTGGAAGGAGCCGAAGCGGTCGTGCTCGCGCTGCCCGACAATCGCATCGGATCGGTGCTTGAGCAGATCCACCAGAAGTTCAAGCCGGGCACCATGGTGGTGATGCTCGACGTGGCCGCGGCTTATGCGGGCCTGCTGCCCAAGCGCGACGATCTGACTTACTTCATCACGCATCCCTGCCATCCGCCCATTTTCAGCGACGAAGTGGAGCCGCTGGCGCAGCGCGATTTCTTCGGCGGGGAGCATGCCAAGCAGCACATCGTCTGCTGTTTGACGCAGGGTCCGGAAGAGCATTATGCCGCCGGTGAGCGGATCGCGCGCACGATCTATAAACCGGTGATGAAATCGCATCGCTGCAACACCGAACAGATGGCGATTCTCGAACCCGTGCTGAGCGAAACCGTGTTGGGCACGTGCCTGACGATTCTGGCCGAGGCAACCGATGAAGCGGTGCGGCGCGGCGTGCCGCGCGACGCGGCCCGGGATTTCATCCTCGGCCACATGCGCGTGGAACTGGCGATCGTGTTTCAGGAAAAGGAAGGCGCCGTGTTTTCCGATGGCGCATTGAAGGCCATCGCGCGCGCCAAGCCGGTGATCTTTCAGCCGGACTGGAAGCGGGTGTATGAGCCCGATGCGATCGCCGAGAGCGTCCGGCACATCACTAAAACCGAGTGAACCAGTCGAACACTTTCTCCTGCAGGGCGCGATCGAACTTGTTGATGGCTTCGGGCGATTCGAGATCGATCGCGCTGCCTGGCGCCGCCGCGCGGACGGCTTCCACTTCCGCTTTCACATCCTCGGAACGCGCATAGCGATCGAGCGTGGGCGCGACGATCAGCACGCGCCGGGGCGCCATCAGCGCCAGCGCGGCGTCGAAATCGAACGGCAGCCGCGCCTCGCGTCCGGTGAAGAACCCGAGCCTCGGCATCAGCCCGTGCAGGTGGGAATAGTGGCGAATGCCTTCCACGCCGCGATCGGGCGTATCGAGCCGCAGCGGATCGAATCCGGCCACCACGGCAATGCCGCGTACACGCTCATCGAGCGCCGCTTCGAGCAGCGCAACCTTGCCACCGAGCGAATAGCCGAGCAGGAAAATGCGCCCGGCGTCGATGCGTTCGTGCAGGGCGAGGGAATCGAGGGCCGCGCGCGTATCGGCCACCATGCGGCCCATCAGCGACCATTGCGGATAGCGTTCATAGAACAGCCGTGCATCGCGAACGCGGGAGCCGAAGCCGATCTGATCGAAGGCCAGCACCGCGAAGCCGCGCCGGGTGAGGCTGGGGAACGAGGGGCGCTGATCCAGGCGGTAGTCGGTGCCGGTGGAAGTCCAGGGCTGGGAGACGGACCAGCCGTTTTGATAGCTGTAAGGATGCAGGTAAACGATCACCGGCAGCTTACCGGACTTGCGATCGGCGGGCAGGAAGAGATTGCCTTGCAAACCGTCGCCGAAGGGAATGGGCATCCATTCCATGCCCTCCTTGGCGACGCGGGCGCGAGTGGCGGCGTCGGCCGCCGGACGCGCGAACAAGCCGGCGAGCCAGCCTTCGGCCGTCCCCGCTTCCAGCGGGAGGCGCTGCGCGGGCCAGGCCGGCGTGCCCGCGGGCTCGGTGCCGAGCGCCCATTCGATCTGCTTGCGCCAGGCCGCGCGGCCGCCCTGCAGAGCCGTGCCACGCGCCGGGAAAGCCGCCGGGTCGATGCGTTCGCCCGAAAGCCGCCGCCAATCTTCGAACGTGTAGCCGTGGATCCAGGTCTCGGTCTTGGGGCGCGCACGGCGGCCGAAGATGGCATCGAAGAAGTCGATGAAATTCTCCACGTCGGAGGCGGTGGTCTCATGCTCGCCGTCGCGCAGGTGCAGCCATACGTTCCGTTCGCGGCCGTGCAGCCGGTAGACGCGCAGCGCGTCGCGATAAGCCTGCTCGAACCCCACCGGATTACCAGCCGATTCGGCGTAACCGGAGTAGAGCATCAAGCCGCGCGGAGCGACCAAGGCGAGCAAGGTGTTCTGATCGACCGGAAGCTTGTGTTCCCTCCCGGCGAAGAACCGCATCCTCGGATGGAACCAGTGCGACTGCACACCGGCCAGCAGTTCGATGCTTTCGTTGGCGAAGGGTTCGGTGGTGAAGCGCCACGGATCGACTTCGCCGCTGTTGCCGCTGGACGGAATGACGGCGGCAATGCGATCGTCGAACGCGGCGGCGAGCAGCGCTTGCTTGCCGTTGCGGGAGTGGCCGGTCAGCCCGATCTTTGAGGCGTCCACTTCGGGCAGCGTGACCAGGTAATCGACGGCGCGCGAAGCGGCCCACGCCCAGCGCGCGAGCACGGAGAAATCGTACTGGGGGTAGACCTCGATCCAGGCGTCGGAATCGTCGCCGTTGCCGTAGCGCGGATCGGTGGCGTGATAGACGCAGGCGATGTAGCCGCGCCGCACCGCCGTGTAAATCCAGGGCCGGTTGCGGGCGTGGTTGGTGAGGAAGACGGGCTTGGGACCCGGGCCATCGGGAATCACCAGTTCGATGCGCAGCGTGGCTCGACGGCCGGGACCGAACTCCAGCCTCACCTCGCGGACGGTGGTGGGGCCTTCGCGGCGCCGCGAGGTTTCGACGGCGCGCAGGTTATCCGGCTTCGGCGGGAACCGGCCGAACATCCAGTGCTCGATCTGGCGGCGCAGCTCGGGGCGATGCTTTTCCCACTCGGCCGGCGTGCGCACGGGACCGCGTTCGGTCATCAGCGGATCGGGCAGCCACGGATTCGACGGCATGCGGTCGAAATCGGGCGGCAGTTCTCCGCTGCGGCGAATCCATTCTTCCCAGGTTTTATCGCTTGCGTTGATGCGGCCGTCGGCTGGAGTCCGGCTCGGACGCAGCACGCGCAGAAGCTCGTCTAGCGTCTGCCGGCGCCTGGCATCCTGCGCGGCGGCGGGCAGCGCGACGGCCGCCAATAGAAGGAGAACGAACCGGCTCACGCGCCGGCTTTTTTGAGGATCTCGCGGATGCGGCGCGCCACGATTTCCGATTCGCCCGGCTGCGTCATCCACGGGTTGACTACCAGTTCCTCGCGTGAACCGGGCACGACTTCGATCGACGGTTCGCCTTCAAGCAGTTGCTTGACGACGTCGCGCGGCTGAATCTTCGAGTAGTCCCAGCGAATGTGCAGATGCGGCACGTGGTTGGCGATGGGCGGCACCTTGACGTCCGTCTTCACGCTGGGGCAGGAACGCAGCGAGTCGGCGATATACTTCACGCGCCGCTCGGCTTCTTTCATTTCCGCGTCATGGTCGAGTTTGATGAACCGCTCCACCGCCACCATCATGCCAAGCAGTTCTTCCTTGTTGACCTTCAGCCCGCGGCCGACCGTATCGCTGTAGGGCGAGCTGTTGAGGCGCGCGGCTTCCACCAGATCCTTGCGGCCGAGAAGCAGGCCCGCGCTTTGCGGCCCGCGAATGTTCTTGCCGCCGGAAAACGTCACCAGGTCGAAGCCCGCCTTGAGGTATTTGGAAAGATTTTCAAGAGGCGGCACGTCGGCGGCGGCGTCATTGAAGGTGGGCACCTTGTGCTTCTTGCCGAGTTCGATGAATTCGGCCATCTTGATCTGGCCGCGCGGATCGGCGTCGTTGAAGAACAACATCATGGCCGTGCGCTCATTGACGGCACGTTCCAGTTCTTCGCGCGTTTCCACTTCGATCAGCTTGACGCCGGTGGCGCGCACGGCGTGATCGTAACCGTAGCGATGGGCTTTCTGCACCAGCACTTCGTTCTTCATGCCGGCGACATCGGGCACACGCACGATCTTGCTGTGATCCTTTCCGGTGATGCAGGCGGCGGTGCCCACCACCAGGGCTCCGGCGGCGCCGGAAGTGACCATGGCCGCTTCGCATCCAATCAATTGCGCGATGCGCGCGCCGACGGCGTCATGCAGCGGAATCAGGTGGACGAATTGCTTGGAGGCATACTCGTAGGCGGCCACCACTTCGGGCGGCATCAGCGAGGCGGTCAATGTCGTATAGGTACCGGCGGCGTTGATGAACGGCTTGATGCCCAGTTCCTTGAAGAAATCGCGCTTGACGGGGGCGGCGGGAGCGGAGGTGGCGGTGAGCGCGCCGGCGGCGGGCGCGGCGGAGACGGCCTTCAGAAATCGGCGGCGATTCGGCATGCCAGCAGGATATCAAAGTTGCCTGGGCGGAAGACGGTCTTCGAGCAGCCCTCCAGCGCGGTAGTTCTCCATTTTGAGGAAGTGCGCCGCCGCCGCTTCGAACACGGCGCGCGGCCATAGCCCGATGATCTCGCTGCCCGCCACTTCGACTCCGAGTGCGGCGGCCTCGCGGCATACGGCTTCATAGACCGCGTGCACCGGCGTCTGTTCGTAGTCGGTAAGATTCATCGACACCTGCGCCTGGTTGCGCGAAGCGAGTAGCAGGCCGACGGCTTTCACATGCGGCATCCCGCCCGAGGATTGGCGGATGCGCCGGGCGATGGTCCGCGCCACATCCACATCGGGCGTGTGCAGGTTGATGTTGTAAGCGATGAGGATTTTGCGGGCTCCAACGACCGTAGCTCCTGCCGTGGGGTGCAGCGCTGGGCCGCCCAGATCGGGCCGGCGGTCCAGGTTCGAGCGCACTTCTTCGCGCAATCCTTCGAACTGGCCCTTGCGGATATTCTCCAGACGCCGGCGGTCTTCGCGCCGTGCCGCCGCTTCATAAAAATAGACAGGAACGCGGAGGTTGTTCCAGATGCGCTCCCCCAACTGTTGCGCCAGCGCCGCGCATTCGGCCAGCGTTATGCCGGAGAGCGGCACCAGCGGGACCACATCCGCCGCGCCGATGCGCGGATGTTCACCGGATTGTTGCGTGAGATCGATGAGTTCCACCGCTTTCGCCACGCCGCGAAAGGCGCCTTCGACGGCGGCGGACGGAGGGCCAACGAACGTCACCACGCTGCGGTTATGATCGGCGTCGCTTTCCTGAGCCAGCAGATGAACGTCCGGTGTGGAGGCGATGGCGTCGACGATCGCCTGAACCTTCGCCGGATCGCGGCCTTCGGAGAAATTGGGGACGCATTCAATCAGAGCTTCGGCCAACGGATTTCCCCCCGGCGATAGACCAGGTGGCCGCGCTTCAGAACGGTGCGCACCAGGTTGACGCCAAACTGATAGGGTATCTCGCGGTAATCCGGCACGTCGAGGATGACCATGTCCGCCTGCTTGTCCACTTCAAGCGACCCGAGCGTGGCGCCGAGGCCGATGGCATGTCCGGCGTTGAGTGTCGCGGCGCAGAGCGCTTCTGCCGGAGTGAGTCCATAGGAAAGGCAGGCGAGCGCCATGGCGCCGGTCATGCTGCCGGGGGGTGCGCCCGCTTCGGCGTGTCCGGTGGCAAGGGCGATCGCGGCGCCGGAGTCGATGGCTTGGCGCCAACGAAGCGGCTCGCCGTCGGCCGCGGGCAGACTGGGAGCGAGGATCGGGGGCGCTTCTTCTTCGCCACCGGCGCCGACATCGAGGCCCGCGCCCGTCAGGTGGCGCAGCGAGCGGCGCGATCCGGCCTGCTGCGGTTTGACGGCCGTCGTGCCGTGCGCCAGAAGCCGTTGGGCCGAGTGCGCCGTCACCACCGGCAGGTAGGCGGCCGAATCGACAAGCCCGGGGATAATCACGCAGCCGGAAGCGTCGATTTCCTGGGCCCGGCGCGCCTGCGCGAGGTTTTCGATGCGGTGCCCGGTGCCGATGCTCAAAACGACGCCGTTGGCCATCAGCACGGCCCCGGCCTGCACGATGCCCACGTCATTCATTTCCGGCCCGCGGCGGGGACGGTTGGCTCCGCGCACGGTAACCACCTGGCGTGCCCCGCGCACGATCACCAGCGGGGAGCGAATCAACGTACCAGCTTATCCGATCCGAATCACTGCGATTTCCGGCGCGCCCCGATGCACGACGGCGTGTAGCATTCCCATTCCCAGGGCGTCACGGTGTTGCCGAAGATCTTCTCCATCAGCGGCCGGAACGTAAGTTCGCCATTATCGCTGTTGGTCAGGATGATCATGCAAGCCCGGCGCTTCTCAAAGCAGATCGCGTAATTCTGCGCGCCGTCCCCGTGGCCTTCCTTGAAGAACGCCGGTCCGAATTTCGTCCGGGTCAGCAAACCCCACCCTATTCCGTAGGCCAGCCCGGCCGCCGGACCTTCCGTTCCTTCGGCCGCATCCGCCCGGGCCTCGAACTGGTGCAGGGTCTTGATGGAAATGACGGGACTCAGCATGGCCTTCTTCGCCGCCGGCTTCAGGATACGGCCGCCCATGAGGGCGATCAGAAAGCGCGCCAGATCCTCGGCGCTTGTCGTCATGGACCCGGCGGCACGAGCGGGAAACCGCGTAGTCCGCGAAAGGAACGCCTCGCTCTCGCCATACCGGTCGGCCACATTGCCGGCAAACCCGGTGCGGTAGATGAGACCGGTTCTGGTCATTGCGAGCGGCGTGAAAAAGGCGTCCTGCATCAACCCGTCCAGCCCCTTGCCCATCTTCTGCTCGATGGCAAATTGCAGGAGGTTCATCCCCTCGCCGGAATATCCGTATTGCGTGCCGGGAACGAAATGCAACCGGAGTTTCTTGTCCGGCTCGAGAAAGACGAAGTTATAGAGTCCGGAGGTGTGAGAGAGCAAATGACGCGGCGTGACCTTGAGCCAATTGGGATCGTGCACGATCGCGGTCGCGGTCTCTTTGTAGGGGTCGTAGGCGGTCAGGGGGCGCTGCAGCAATTGAGCCACCGGAGTATCGAGCGATAGCACGCGCCGCTCCACTAACTGCATCACATAGCTGGCGAACACGCCTTTGGTAATCGAAGCCGCCCAGGTGGTGGTCTGTTGGTCCATCGGCAACCGCGGCTCGCGGCGTCGCAGTCCGAATGCCGCGCTCCAGACCAATTTTCCACGATCGATCACGGCGATCTGAGCGCCGGTGACGTGCGCCTCCGCCAGAGTCCGGCGCGCGAAGTCCTCCGCCTCTTGCACCGGGATTCGAGACCCGTCCAAACGTCGAATCGATGGCTCCGCCGCGAAGATTCCGCAACACCACAGAGACGTGATTGCAACCAGCTTTTTCATCGGGTAGGACAACAACGGATAGAGTGGCACATTCGGGGCCGCCGGAATGTGTGACAAGCTGATATTGAGTACGAACCGAAACCCCGGCGCCGCGCCGCCCGTCCAACCGAGCGATGAGAAACGCCTTCACCGCCGCCCTGATGCTTGCCGGGGCCCTGTCCGCGCAGGATTGGGATACCTCCGGCAACAGCCTGCTGCAGGGGCGGTACAACTTCCGCCAGGTGGTGTGGAACGTGAAGGACTCGACCGGCGATCTGGCCCGTTCGGTAGCGATTACCGGGTCGATTGAGTTCAACGGAAGCGGGCAGTACCGGTTATCGGCGACCGTCGTGGATTCCATCTCTCCCAGGGAGCAGAGTCTTTCGCTGGACGGGTTCTATGCCATCTCGGCGAGCGGTTACGGATTCTTAACCAATCCGGCTTCAAGCGGCGGCCGGGTCTACGGCGGCGTGGCGCAAGGCATCTTCGTTGGGAGCAGCACCGAGGAGCCGTTGACCGATTTGTTCGTGGCGGCTCCGGCGGGCGCGTCGGCTCTCAATGGGCGTTACTGGGTCGCGGAGCTGAATTTCCCCAGCCTGAGCGTCAATCAGGTGCGCGATGCATTCTTTCAATTGAACGCCAACGGCCAGGGCGGGCTCGCCACGATTGCCGCCACCGGGTTTATTGGCGGCGGCGCGGGGGTCAATCAGAATGTCGCGGGCGCTTCCTATTCGTTTAGCGGCGATACGGGGACGCTCAATTTCGGCGGCACGCTATCCAACCAGAACCTGCTGGCGGGAAGGCGCACGTTCTTCCTCTCGCCCGACGGGAACTTGCTGTTTGGCGGCTCCTCCGATGGCTGGAGCTTCCTGGTGGGTGTGCGTGCCCTGGATGGGGAGGCTGCGGCTTCGACGATGGATGGACTCTACTTCACCGCGGGCACCGATGTGAACACCCGGAATCTCGCCAGCGGCGAAGCCGCGGTGAATTCCTATTACGGCGCCAGCCGCTCAAGCGCCGGTTCGGTTCACGGCCACCAGCGCCTGTTGACGCAATTCCGCTCCAACGCCAGTCCCTACGATTTCACCTATAGCGATTCTTATGAGCTCGACGCGAGAGGGCAGTATGACGATTATCTGGGCATACGCCACGCGGTTGGCGCGGGCGGCGCGATTCGTATCGGTTACGGTTTGCGCTATTCCCCGGGAATCAGTGTGGCGGTGCGGCTGCCCGATTTGGCGAGCGACGGCGTTTTCCTCAATCCGGCCAGCGTGGTGAACGCGGCCAGCTTCGCGCCGTTCACGCAAGGCATCGCGCCGGGCGAATTGATCCAGTTTACGGGGCGCAATCTGGCCGCGGCGGAGGCTTCGGATTCCACGTTTCCCAATACGCTCGGTGGCGTGCAGGTTCGGATCAACGGCAGGTTGGCGCCCATCCAGTCGGTGAGCCCGGAGAAAATCACGGCTATCGTGCCGTTTGGGACGGCGGAGGAGATCGCGCGCATTCAGGTGGTGAACGAAACCGGCGAATCGAACGTGGTGACGGCGTTTGTGAACGTGAGTGCGCCCGGGGTGTTCACGGTACCGGCGGGCGGCAGCGGCCTGGCCGATGCCATCCACGGCGACGGTTCGCCGGTCACCAAAGACAATCCCGCCCGGCTGGGAGAGACCATCACGATGCGTGTGACCGGACTGGGCACAGTGTCGCCGGCCGTGCCGGACGCGGCCCCTGGCCCGTCGGCTCCGGCCAGTGGCGCGGTAGCGTCCACGGCGGTCTTCGTCGATGGCGTCCGGGCGGAGGTTTCGTTCGCCGGCCTGGCGCCTGGAGTGGTAGGCCTGTACCAGGTGACCTTCCAGGTCCCAACCGGCCTCGATCCCGGCGACCTTTATGTGGATGTTTCCGGTCCGGACGCCTATTCCACGCAGGCGGCGATTCCGGTGGAGCGGGCGCTGGGCGATCGGACCCTGATGCCGGTGCGGCAGGGTCTGAGGAGCGCCGCCGGACGTGGGCGAGGCTTGCAATCCGTCCAGGAGCGTGTAACTGTTGGCAAAAGGAGATCACGATGAGAACCGCTACCGTGCTGGTTTCGCTATTGGCCGTGCCTGCGTCGTTTGCACAGCAGGCGATTTCCGTGCAGTCGGGAATGGTTCACCATATCCGGGGCCAGGTGGAGCGCGAAGGTGCGCCGCTCACAATGGAAACCGGCAAGTTTCCCATGGTGGAGCAAGGGCAAACGCTGACCACGCGCGTGGGTCTGGCCGAAGTTCTGCTGACGCCGGGCGTATTTCTGCGGCTTGGCGCGGAGAGTTCGATGCGCATGCTGCAAACGGCGCTGACCGATACGCGGCTGGAGATCGCCTCCGGTTCGGCTCTGGTGGAAGTCGTGGAGATGAGCAAGTTCACGCGGGTGGGCGTGCGCATCGGCGAGTCGGAAACGGTGATGACCAAGCCCGGCCTTTACCAGTTCGACGCCAGTGCGCGGCGGGTATCGGTTTACGACGGCCGGGCCACGGTGTCGATGGGCGGCCGGTCGGTTGAGCTCAAGGGCGGGCGCCAGGCGATTCTGACTCCGGAACTGGCGGCGGCGAAGTTCGACGGCAAGAGCCGGCAGACGGAGCCTCTTTATGCCTGGAGCCGCGGGCGGGCCGATCTGCTGGCGCAGGCCAACGTATCGGCCGCGACGGCGCTGCGCTCGAGCGGGTATCGCATGAATTCGAGCATGTGGACGTTCTTCCCGGGCATGGGTCTGATGACCTTCCTGCCCTATTCAGGCTACGCCCGCAGCGCGTTCGGATGGGGCTACTACAGCCCGTCGGCGGTGTGGCAATACTATGCGCCGCGTTATGAACAACCATCGTATGGAGGCGGCCGGCCGGAATGGTCTGGCATGGGTGGTGGTGGAAACACGGGATACTCGCCCTCGCGCGGATCGGGATCGGTATCGGCGGCCAGCGTGGACTCCGGGCGGGCCTCGGCTCCCGCCGCCGCCTCCGCACCGGCCGTGTCGGCGCCATCGGGCGGACGGGGCCGGTAGACACTCCGGCGGGGCCGCGCCCTAAGAGTTCTAAGGGTTCATTCCTATGTTTGAACGAACCCGTTCCCTCCGATATGTCCAGTGAAGGAAAGTCCGCTCTCCGGTAGCGGTCATCCTGGGACATTTGCGTGGGAAAGGTTCTTGGGGTAACACGAATGAACAGAATGATGCGAGCGCTGGGAGTGGGTTCGCTGGCCCTGCTAGGCGCGATCGGTCTTTTCGGTCAGGCGACGGATGGAAACCTCGTAGGCATGGTTCTCGACGGATCGCGTGGAGCGGTAGTGGGGGCGCGCGTGGAAGTGGTGAATGAAAGCACCAACGTGACGCAGTCGGCCACCTCCGATGCCGCCGGGCAATACCGTTTCGGCAACCTGCCGGTGGGCCGCTACATGTTGAACGTGACGGCGGCCGGATTTCAATCGAGCGCGCTAAGGGGCGTCTCGGTGCAGTTGAACCGGACGGCGACGGCGAACGTGACGCTGGAAGTGGCCGCGGCCAGCACGGCGGTGACCGTGACCGACGCGCCGGCGCTGCTCGATACGACGACCGCTCAGATCGGCTCCAGCTATGGAACGCGGCAGGCGGTGCAGTTGCCGCTGACCGGTACCGCGGGCGGGCTCGGCATTCTGAATCTCAGCCTGTACTCGGCCGGCGTTTCCTCGGCCGGCGGCATCGGCTTCGGCGTGGGTCCTTCCGTTGGCGGCCAGCGTCCGAGCAATAACAACTTCATGGTGGACGGCATCGACAACAACGACCGGGCGGTGACGGGTCCGGTGATTGCGGTCACCAACGAAGCGGTGGCGGAGTTTTCGCTGTTGCAGAATCAGTTCTCGGCCGAGTTCGGCCATTCCACCGGCGGCCAGTTCAATACGATCGTCAAAAGCGGCGTCAACCAGGCCCATGGCACGATCTATGAATATTTCCAGAACCGGCACTTGCGGGCCATCGACGAATCGTTCAAGCGCGCCGGCATTCGCGGCGAGAAGCCGCGCTACGACCAGAACCGCATGGGTGGGAACTTCGGCGGCCCCATCAAGAAGGACAAGCTGTTCTACTTCCTCAACTACGAGTACAATCCGACCGGCCTGCTGGCGAGCACGCCGGGCGCGGTGGCCGTACCCACGGCCGAAGGGTACCGTCTGATCGAGTCGATGCCTGGCGTGAGCCGCCAGAACCTGAGCGTGTTCAAGCAGTTCGTACCGGCCGCGGCGGCCGATTCGGGCCGCTTCACGCTGGTGAACAACACTCGCATTCCGGTGGGCAATCTGCAGCCTTCCGGCCGCAGCTATACCAACGTGCACAACTGGGTGGCGAGCGGCGATTACAACGTTTCCGAGCGCGATCAGATCCGCGCGCGCTACCTGCAGCGCAATTCCCGCAGCATCGACGCCAACGCCAGCCTGCCCGCTTTCTTCACCCCCACCAAGCTGCGGTCGCACCTGGCGTCGCTGAGCCATTTCCACACCTTCACTTCGAACTTCACCAATGAGCTGCGGCTCGCCTATACGCGCTATGAATCGGACTACTCGGTGGACGGGCTGAACTTTCCCGGTCTCGATTCCTTCCCCACCCTGCAGTTCAACGACCTCGGCCTGAGCCTGGGCGCCTTCTGGGTGTATCCGCAGACGGACCGGTCCAACAGCTACCAGGTGATGAACAACGCCTCGTGGATGAAGGGCCGCCATTCGCTCAAGTTCGGCTATGACGGACGCAAGATCAACCGTTCGAACTTCTTCGTGCAACGGGCGCGCGGCGACTACCGCTACAACACGCTCGAACGCTACCTGATGGACGTCACGCCGGAATTCGCCGTCCGCAGCGTGGGCGCGCTGCCGTTTGCCGGCAACCTGCTGTCTCACTATGGCTACATCAACGACGATTTCCGGGTGCGTCCGAACCTCACGATCAACCTCGGGCTGCGTTATGAATACGTCGGCGTGCCGGCGGGTGCGAAGCTCCAGCAGTTGAACGCGGTATCGAGCGTACCGGGCCTCGATTTCCGTGAACCGAAGGCCGGCCATCGCGACTTCGCGCCGCGGGTGGGCCTCGCCTGGTCGCCAGGCCGCTCCGGCAAGACCGCCGTGCGCGCGGGCTTCGGCATGGCCTACGACCAGATCTATCAGAACATGGGCGTACTCTCGCTGCCTCCGCAGTTTTCGACGACGGTGGAAGGCCACGTGGCACAGGCCAACCAGCAGAGCTTCCTGGCCAACGGCGGCGTACGGAACGTGTTCGCGCCGATCACCGATCCGGCCGCCGCGCGTGCACGCACCGCCGCCTATATCCCCGATCAGGTGCGCCCGTACTCGCTGCAATGGAACGTGGGCATCCAGCACACGCTGCACAACGACTACATCGTGGAAGCCCGCTACCTCGGCACGCGCGGCGTGCATCTGCCGATGCAGATGCAGATCAACCGCCAGGCGCTGGTGACTTCGGCCGAAACCTCGAAGCTGCCGACGTTCCTCGCGGCTCCTTCGCAGGCGCAGGTGGACGGACTCACCACCACGCTCGCCGACGTGCTGGCCCACAACTCGAACACACTCGCCGCGCAGGGCTTTGGCGGATCGATCGTTTCGTTCAAGCCGCAGGGTAATTCGACCTATCACGGCATGAGCTGGCAGTTGACGCGGCGCTTCAGCAAGGGACTGCAACTGGGCACCGGCTACACCTGGTCGCACAACATCGACGACGGCACCACCGTGGTGGCCTCGACGCTGATCAATCCGCGCCGGCCGCAGGATTTCAACAATCTGCGCACCGAGCGGGGCAACTCGGCTCTCGACCGGCGTCATCGCCTGACGATGTCGTGGCTCTATGAATCGCCACGGCTGGCCAAGGGCAACTGGCTGGTTCGCAATGCGCTAGGCACGTGGATTTTCTCGGGCGCCTACATCGCCGAAACCGGCGGTTGGGCGACCGCGCTGTCGGGCGTCGATACGAATCTGAACGGCGACAACGCGGCCGACCGCACGATCGTGAATCCGAACGGATCGGCGAACGTGGGCTCGGGCGTGCGCGCGCTGTGTAAGGGCGCGGGCGCCTGCAATCCGGGCAATGCCGCCGACCGCGGCCGTATCGTGGGCTGGGTGGCGGAGAACCCCAATGCCCGCTACATCACGGCCGGTCAGGGCACATATGCCAACGCCGGACGGAACACGCTGCAGCTTCCAGGGATCAACAACTTCGACCTGGCCTTGGCCAAACGCTTCCGGCTCGGTGAAGTGCGCGCGCTCGAATTCCGCGGCGAAGCTTACAACGCCTTCAATCACGCCCAGTACACGCCGGGCTACACCAACGCCGTGGCCGCCCGCCCGCGCGTCAATGGCTCGGACATCACCATGCTGATTCCCGGCAGCGCCGGTTCCTCAACGGCTCCGACGCTGGCCAATCCGGCCTTCATGCGCCCCGATATGGCGTTTGAATCGAACAGCCGTCTGCTGCAGCTGGTGCTGCGCGTGAGCTTTTAGTTAGGCGAACCGCGAACAACGGAGACCGGCGCTGGTGGACCGGTCTCTGTTCGCTTTGAGGAACCACGCAAAACGGCTGACGAACGTACCCGAGTGATCCGCCGGCTTGGTGGAAGCCGCCCAGCGCCGGCCCTTCGCCCTTTCGATCAGGCAAAGCCTTTCCGTGCCTGTCGCGTGAGCAAACGATTCGCTTCGGCGTCCCCATCGAAGTTCTGCTTCTTGGCGTCGAAGCGAATCTCACGCCCCAGCCGGTAGGCGATGTTGGCGAACAGGCAGGGCGCGGTGGAAAGATGCAGTTCTTCCACCTCGTCCACCAGCATCTCGCGCTTGCCGGCGCGGATGGCTTCGAGGAAATTCGAGTGGTGGTCGATGTCGTCAAGCCGTCCCATGTCCGGCTCCGGCTTCCGGCTCCCGTTCAGATAGACTTCGTAAGCCCCTTTGAGATTGTCCGGACCGCCACGGCCGCCATCCACGATCTTCATCGCTCCCTTCGACCCGTAGAAATACCAGGCGCGCTCGTCGTTCGGCGTGTAGAGATTGCGCACTTCGCCCACGATCTGCGAGCCGTCCTCGAATTCCCACGACGCCACCTGCGTGTTCGGCGTCTGGCCCTGATCCTTCCACACGAAGCGCCCGCCGGAGGAGGAAGTCCGCGCCGGCAGTTCCTTGCGCATCGCCCAGCGCGAAATGTCGTAAGAGTGGACGCCGTTGTTGCAGATCTCGCCGCCGCCGAAATCCCAGAACCAGTGCCAGTTGTAGTGAACCAGGTTGGCGTGATGCGGCTGCGCGGGCGCCGGACCGAGCCACAGATCCCAGTTGAGTTCGGCCGGAGGGGGTGACGGCGGCTTATGGCCGATCGACTTGCGGTCGCCGATCAGCGTCCACTTGGAAAGATAGATGTCGCCGATGATGCCGGAGTGCAGCAGCTCGACGGCCTTGCGGAACCCGCCGCTCGATCGCCGCTGCGTGCCACCTTGCACGATGCGGTTGTATTTGCGGGCCGCCTCCACCATGCGGCGGCCTTCCTCGAAATTGTGGCAGAGCGGCTTTTCGACGAAGACATGCTTACCCGCCTGACAGGCCCAGATGGTGCCAGCCGCGTGCCAATGGTTGCAGGAGGCGATGGAGACCGCGTCAATCGACTTGTCCTCAAGCAGCACGCGCAGGTCGGCCACTTCGCGCGGCCGCTTGCCTGTCTTTTCGAGAACGATAGAGGCCGCCTTGGCCATGCGGTTGGCGTCGGGATCACAAACGGCGGTGATCTCGCAGTTGGACGCGCGGAGCAGATTGCTCACGTGATCGAGCCCGCGTCCGCCGGTGCCAATGACGGCCGAGCGGATGCGATCGTTCGCCCCGGCCCACGCCGCGGCGGTTCCAAGGAGAGAGGATGTGACGAACGTCCTGCGTTGCATTCGAACGCAATTATCTCAAACTTGGGACGGGAAGCCGTTACTCGGCGGCTTCCTTAGCCTCAGGTTCCGGTTTGGAATAGTAGTAGCTGTGATAGTACGTGTACTTGGAATAGAGCTCGCCGCGGCGCGCGCCGTTAACGACGATGCCAAGCACGTTGTTCTCACACAGCGACTGCATGGCGCGGGTCACCGAGTCGATCGTAGTGGTTCCGATACGCACCACCAGCACCGTGCCGTGGCACAGCGTGGAGAGCAGATTTGCGTCGGCGGCAAAAAGCAGCGGCGGCGAATCGAGAATGACCCAGTTGAAGACCTGCGGCAGACTGTCGAGCATCTGCTTCACCTCAGGCAGGTTCAGCAGTTCGAGCGGGTTGATGACCGCCTCGCCCGCGGGCATGATGAACAGGTTGGTGCCGGCCACACGCTTGATGACTTCATGCAACTGGGCTTTGCCCTGCAGGAAGTCGGTAATGCCGGGGCTGCGGTCCACCTGGAACATGTTGTGAACGATGGGGCGGCGGAAGTCGAAGTCGGCGAGTAAGGTGAAGTTGTTGGTGAGGTTGGCTTCGGCCAGCGCCAGGTTCACCGCGGCGAAGGATTTGCCTTCGGCGGGCGACGGGCTGGTGACCACGATTGAATGGATCGGCTGCAGCCCCTGCAGGTGATTCAAGCGGGTGCGCAGGGTGCGGAACTCCTCCATCGGCGCTTCGTGCGGACGGGAGGCGTCGATCAGGTGCGCGTCGGGCGACGGATTGAAGGGAATCTCCTCCACCTGTTCGAGCAGGCTGCGCATTCCGGGATCGATGGCGGCGCCGCCGGCGGCTCCGCGCGATCCCATCCCCATGCCCAGGCTCATGCCCGGCATCGCGGGCGCGGCAGGGTTAAAAACGCCGGCTTGTTCGGCCCGTCTCAGTGCATCGTGTACACGGCTCATGTTGTTTCTCTTTCCTCCGAGGTTCCTGCTTTTACCGGTTACGTGGGGCGTTTAGACGTGAGCCACGAAGTAGTAGTAGTACACAGACGCCGACATGACGATCGCACCGACAATCGAAGCGGTGGACCATGCCAGCCAGGAGAGACGGCGGCGGCGCCGCACGACCAGATCGTTTTCAAGCAGCGGGATGCTGCCGAGAATATTCAACTGCGTGTAGGCGCGAACGTCCTTGAGATTCTTGAGCGAAGTGTCCTTCAACTCCCGCGCGCCCGCCAGGAACAGGCCCAGCAGGAAGCCGAGGCCGGTTCCGATGCCGATCATCATGGGACGGTTCGGCTCGGCTGGCTTCATCGGAAGCGAAGCGGGGTCGAGCAGCTCGAGGTTCTCCCCCTGCTGCCGGCCTTCGAGATCGGAGGCCACTTTCGAGAGCGACTGCTTTTTGTTGAGATCTTCCACTCGGGCGCGAACCAGATCGCGTTCGCGGAGCAGATCCATGTACTGCTTTTCGCTGAGCGGCGTAGCGTTCAGGCGGCCCTGCGCTCCACCAATCTGGGCCTGCACGACGCCCAACTGCCGCTTGGCGTCTTCCATCTCGAGATCTTTGGCTTCGAGGCTGCTTTGCAGGCGTTTGATATTGGCTTCGAGCTCGCGCTGCTTCTCCACCACCAGCGGATTGACGACCGGCCTGGCGGGCGCCGAGGCTACGGCCGGGTCCGGCTTTTTGGCCGACTCTTCCTTGGAAAGAGCGTCGCGGTTGCGCTTGAGCGAATTGAGAATGGCCTGGGCGCGCTGCACGTCGGGATGCGTATCGCGGTAGTTCTCCTTGAGCGCGGAGATGGCCGCCTCCTGCCGCATGATCTCGGACTCAACGGCCGCCAGGCGATCGTTCTTAGCCTGCATCTGCGGCATCTGCGCGATGAGCGACTGGATTTCGTTGGGCGAGCTCAATTGGGTCAGCCGGTCTTTGTTGATGCGCAACTCGGACTCGGTGAGCAGCTTTTCCTGATTCAGACGGCTGACGATTCCATTGAGGTTCGAAGCGCGCTGTTCGAGAGCCTGCAGTTGTTGCAAGTTCTGCTGCACCTGGTCGGGCAGGCGGCCCGTGTTTTCCACGCGGAACTTGGCGAGGCGATCCTCCACGCCTTCGAGCAATTTGCGCTCCTGCTCGAGCTGATCCTTGAGAAACGTGGTGGTGAAGTTGGAGGCGTTCGAACGATCGCGCGTATTCTCGGTGATGAAGCGGCCCACCAGATCCTGGCACACCTTCTGCGCCAGGTTGCGGTTCTTATAGGCGAACGAAATCTGGAACGCCGGAATCGACTTGCGGCCTTCGGCGGCGGTGGCGAAGTTCACGACATTCGATATCCGCACATCGGAGCGGCGCATGTCCTCCACCACGTCTTCCATGGGCAGCCGGGCGCGGTCGCGCGGATAGAGCCCATAGGTGTTGATGATGTTGGTCAGAGTGGACCGGCTGAGAATCTGCTGCGCCATCGAGTTGATGCGCTGCGACATCTCCATGTTGATGTTCTGCGGCACGAAGGCTTCGGGCACCTGCGGGGGTACGACGCGCACAACGGCGGTCGAAATATAGGTGTCGTCCCACAGGAACGCCGTCACGACAGAAAGCACCAGGCCGGCGAAAACAGGTCCAAAGATCCACGCCTTATGACGCCGGATGATATCGATGTAATCTTCCATGTCCGGCGCACGCCGGCTCACGCTTAATGCCGTTTGCAGTGTTTCTGTCGGCACGGTTCTCCCTCCACAACTCCACGGTCAAGGTTCGGTCTATTTTTGTTTTAAGGGACAATGATGTGATCGCCGTTCTCAAGCAGGATGTTCTGCTTCAGGTTCTTGCCGGCCACCACTTCCTTATAGTTGAATTTCAGCCGCTGGTCGCCACGGACAATTACGATTTTCTTGCCATTGGCGAATTCCTGCAATCCCCCCGAGGCGCTAATCGCCTGCAGTACCGAGGTTTGGGTAATGAGGGGGTACTGGCCGGGGCGGTTCACTTGACCCGTCATGTAAAACTTCTTGCTGTTGACTTGCAGTACCGAGACGAAGACCTCGGCCCGGTTCATCTGCTTGAGCAGCGCTTCGGTGATGGCCTTGCCCAGCTCATCCGGCGTTTGCCCGGCGGCGCGCAATTCGCCCACCAGCGGCATCGAAATCATGCCGTCGGGCCGTACCATCACCTGTCCCGAGAGATCCTGCTCGCGCCACACACGCACGCCCAGAATGTCTTCCGGACCGATGCGGTAGGTTTTCGGATCGACCGGCGCACCCGCGCCCTGCAGGGTTTCCTGCGGCGCCTTCGGGTCGTTCACCTCCGGAGTCGCCTTCTTTTCGCGCTGCGCGAACGTCAGCGGAGCCAGGCACAGCAACAGCACCATGAGGTTGCGGATTGGTTGAGTCATTCGGGCAATGGTTCCTCGCAAAGAATTGGAAGCCGTCCGCGCCTGCGGACACAGGTTTCCCGCTCCCTTACATTATACTGACTCACACGGGTTCCCGTTGTGGGGAGCTCCGGGAACAGAAGGGGGGAAGCATACCCGGAAATGTCAGCAAGTTATCACTTGGCTAAGACCGAGCCCGGTACGTACAGCATCGAACGGCTCGAGCGGGAAGGCAAGACCACCTGGGATGGTGTCACCAATCCGCAGGCGGTGCGCAACATCCGCCAAATGAAGCCCGGCGACCGGATTTTCATTTATCATTCGGGCGGCGAGTCGGCGATCGTGGGCCTGGCGTGTGTGCTTTCCGAGCCGCGCGACGATGCCAAGAACCCCAAATCGGCGGTGGTGGATCTGGAGTACGGTTGCCGGCTGGATCCGCCCACCACGCTGCACGAGATCAAGCAATCGCACCTGTTCGACGACTGGAGCCTGGTGCGCCAGTCGCGTCTATCCACCATGCCCGCCCCGGTGGAGTTCGTCGCCTGGATGAAGAAGCGCTATCCGGGGAAGCTGGCATGAGGCGCGTCTGGCCGCTGGCGGCGCTGCTGTTGGCAGGCTGCCGGTTTCCATCCGCGACCCCGCCGGCAAGCGGTGCGATCGCCATTACCGGGGCGACATTGATCGACGGCACCGGCGCGGCACCCGTGCCGGACGCGGTGGTGCTGATCCGGGAGGGAAGAATCACGGCGGCCGGTTCAAAAGCGTCCATACCGGTTCCCGCCGATGCGGCGCGGGTGGACGCATCCGGCAAATTCCTGATCCCGGGTCTGCTCGATTTGCACGTCCACCTGGGGTCGACGGGCGGGCCCGGATTCCGCGCCGCCGATTACACACGCGACCGCGTGCTGAAGAATCTGAACTCCTATCTCTACTTCGGCGTTACCGCCGTGCGCAGCATCGGCACCGAGCGCGACGAAGGACTCGCCATCCGCAACGAACAGCGGACCGCGGCCCCCAGGACGGCGCGGCTGTTCACGGCCGGCCGCGGCTTCACGGCTCCGGGCGGCCATCCGGCGCAGGAGATCGGCGCCATCGCGCGCCAGCCCAAGGATGCGTCCGACGCCCGGCGCCAGGTGCGCGAACTCGCCTCCCAGCAGGTGGACGCCATCAAAATCTGGATCGACGACCTGGGCGGCAGGGCGCCGAAAGTGAGCCGGGGGGTGATCGAAGCCATTCTCGAGGAAGCCGGCAAGGCGAAGATCCCGGTTTCGGCGCACATCGCCACGCTCGACGACACCATCCATTTTTTCGAATTCGGCGGCTCGGGCTTCCTGCACATGGTGCGCGACACCGAAACATTGCCGGAGGATTTTGTTTCCGCCCTGCGCGACCGGCGGACCGTCTTCACTCCCACCCTGATCCGGCAGGAACTGGCCTGGTATTTCAGCGAAAAGCCGGAGCGGCTCTCCGACCCGGCCGTCGCCCGCCTGGTGGACGCGGCGACTCTCGACGCCATGCGCAAGTCGGTGGCGGCGGCCAAACCCTCGCCCGCCGGGCGCAAGGAGTTCGATATCGCCATGCGCAACACCAAACGCATGGCCGATGGCGGCGTGCCCATCGCGGTCGGCAGCGACGGCGGTTCGCAAATGGATCTGCCCGGTTTGATGACGCTACGGGAATGCGAGTTGCTGGTGGAGGCCGGGCTGACGCCGCTCGAGGCGATTACAGCCGCCACCTACAACGGCGCGCTGGGCCTTGGCAGGGAGCAGGAGATCGGGTCGATCGCGGCCGGCAAGGCCGCCGATCTGGTGCTGCTGAGCGCGGACCCGGTGCGCGACATCGGGAACCTGCGCAAAGTGGATCGGGTAATGCTGAACGGGACGTGGGTGAACCGGGAATCGCTCGAACTGAAATAGCGCCGGTCAGGCCTGCGGGCTGAGCAGCACCTGGCTCATGTTGTGGAGCGAGATCTGCATGGGCGAGGCGTTGGGCCAATCGGGCGGCGGCGCCAGTTCCGGGCTTCGGGTGGCGCTCGCTTCCAGGCACATCTTCTCGAACAGCGAAACCAGGTTGGCGTCGCGCCAGCCGCGCTCGGCTTCGGCCTTCAGAATCGCGATGGCTTCCTCATGCGGCATGGCGGCTTTGTAGGGCCGCTCGGTGGTGAGAGCGTCGTAAATATCGGCCACCTGCAGCACACGCGCCAACAACGGAATCGACTCGCCGGAAAGCCGGTCCGGGTAGCCGCCGCCGTCCCAGCGCTCATGATGGCTGCGAATGATGGGCAGCACCGCCGAAAGGCTCTTCATGGGACTGCAGATCTCTTCGCCCTTGGTGGTGTGCTTATGCATCACCGCCCATTCCTCTTCGGTAAGCCTGCCGGGCTTGAACAGGATGGAATCGGGCACGGCCACTTTCCCGATGTCGTGCAGGTAGCCGCCGCGGCAAAGGGCCATCAGGTCGGCACGATTGAGGCCAAGCGCCATGCCGAGCGCGACGCTGTAAGTGGAAAGCCTCTGGCAATGATCGCCCGTGCACTTGTCGCGCTGCTCGACGGCCTGGGCGAGGGCGAAAAGGATGGTTTCCGCCTCTTCGAGAGAATCGATTGCCGCTTTGTGGCGCAGCAGGGAGTAGACGCGAGACCGGACGATGGCGGGCGAGAGCGGTTTCAGCAGGAAATCGTTGGCGCCGGCGGAGATCCCCTCGATTTCGTTCTCCACGCCGTGCAGGTTGGTAAGAATGACCACCGGGATCAGGTGCGTCTGGCGGTTGGCCTTGAGCCAGCGGCACAGGTCCGCCCCGCTCATACCCGGCAGCATGAGGTCGACGATGACCAGATCGATTTCCTCGTTCTGCAGGCAGGCGATAGCCTCGGCGGCGCGGGTGGCTTCGAGGATCCGGTAGGGCTCGGTCTTGAGCATTCCCTTCAACAGCTTACGGTTGACGTCGGCGGCGTCCACCACAAGGATGGTGGGCGTATGGCTGTAGTTCCAGGGGTTTTGCTCCGGCCGGTAAGCGGCCGCCAGCGAAAAGGGTGTGCCTGGCAGGGGTGAATCTATTTTAGATTCCGGCTCTGATGGGGTAACTGCGTTCACGCGACCGTTCCTGACTGTCTTATCGGCGCGATGGCGGCGTGAATTTAGGCGGTTCATAAAAGCGAACACCCAGAATGACGTATTTCAGATTACTATGATTTCCATTCTTTCGCGAGTCCGGATTCAATATTTCAGCCGGGCGCGCCGCCGCTCCGCCCGGCGCACTTCCGCCTCATCCAGGCCAAAGTAATGCGCCACTTCGTGCCATACTGTCTCTTCCACCAGTTTGCGCAGATGATCTTCATCGATTGCCATGCGCTCATGGGGGCCCTGATAGATGGTGATCACGTCCGGTAAGGCGAAAGGTTCGGAAACGCTGCGTTTTGGAAGGGGGCGGCCCTGATACAGTCCCAGCAGTCCTGGGCGGGGTGGTTCCTTCTCCACCACGAAGGCCACGTTATGGAGCCGCTTGCGGAAGCGGCCAGGGATGCGCTCCATCGCCCGCTCCACCAATCCATCGAATTCGGCGGCCGTCATTCGGTACCAGTATGACTCAGGAAGAAACAAATCATATTCAATTGGTCGCGCGCAATCTAAAGATAGGCCGCATCCAGCGCCACATATTCTTATGCGCCGATCAGTCCAAGCCGCAATGCTGCTCCAAGGAGGAGAGCCTTGCCAGTTGGGATTATTTGAAGAAGCGGCTGGTGGAGCTGAACCTAATGGAAGAGCCGCATTGCGTTTTTCGCACCAAGGCCAATTGCCTGCGCGTCTGCGAGCACGGGCCGGTGGCGGTTGTGTATCCGGAAGGTGTCTGGTATCACTCGGTTACTCCGGAAGCGATGGAGCGCATCATTCAGCAACATTTGATTGAAGGACGGCCGGTGGAAGATCTGGCCTTCGCTCAAAACCCGCTTCCGGCAACTTTGCCGGAGTGAGCCCGGCCGGCCCGTTCGGGCAAAATTGCCGAATGTGGCACGATTCGCAGTTGATCACACTGAAAACAGAGGATTTACGATTTGGCACTCCCATTGCTTTCCTATCTGGCGTGACGCAAACAGCGTCGGTGAGAAAAGAGAGCAAGGAGAAGTCATGAACCACGAATTTAACTCGAACGACACCGTAGCGACGCCCGCGACCAAGCCGGCCTCGTCCGGAGTTTTCACGAAGGTCCTGCTCGGCGGTGCCCTCGCCGGCGCTTTCGGTGGCTGGTATCACCAGAGCACGCAAGTGGACAAGGTGCGCCACGAACTGACCGGCACGCAGGTCAAGATGGAACAGTTGCACGGCCAGGTGGACGCTTCGGTGTCGATGGCGAAGGCGGAAGCCAACGAATCGATCGCCAAGATGAACGCCGAAGTGGCCAAGGCGCGGCGCGATGCGCAAACGCAAGTGGCGATCGCCAACCGCACGCAGGCCAAGGCGCGCAAGGAGACCGAAGAGGCGTTGATCGTCCTCTCCACCAAGAACAACGAACTGGCCCAGCAACTGGACACCTACAAGTCGGAGTCGGCCGAAAAGTCGAGCAAGGTGGATGAGAGCCTCACCGGCATCAAGACCGAGGTGGGCGACGTGCGTACCGAAGTGGCCACCACCAAGGGCGAACTGGAAAAGACGATCGCCGAGTTGCGTCGAGTCAACGGCGACATGGGCGTGATGAGCGACCGCATCGCCACCAACGCGACCGAGCTTACGGCTCTGCGCCGCCTGGGCGAACGCGATTACTTCGAGTTCACCCTCGCCAAGGGTAGCGCCCAGCGCGTGGGCGACATTCAGTTGAGCCTCAAGAAGGCCGACAAGAAGCGGAACAAGTTCACGGTGGACGTGCTGGCCGACGACCGCCGCGTGGAGAAGAAGGACAAGGGCGTCAACGAGCCCGTGCAGTTCTACACCGCCGCGGCGAAGATCCCCTACGAGATCGTAGTGAACGAAGTCTCGAAGGATAAGGTGACCGGTTACCTGGCGGTTCCCAAAGTCACCATGGCCCGGAACTAACTGGATTGGAGTGGCGTGCTCGACTTCGGAGCCGGGATTCGTCCCGGCTCCTTTTTTATTGGCGTAAGGCCGCTGGAGGCCAGGGTTGTTGAGTGCCGGCGCCCGATGGCGGAATCACATGCTGAGCGGCAAAGCCTTCGTCCACTGGCGATGCCGGCTTGCGCCGCTCGTGCGATGGGGTAATGAAGCCCTGGCCGTGCAGCAGCATCAGGCCGAACATACCTGCCTTCTGGGCCGGAATCCCGCCGATCTCTTCCGCATCGGGTTGGAACTCGCTGGCGATCTGCTGCATGGACTTTTCCCCGTCGCATGAGCGCAGCAGCGTTGCGGTCATCGGTTGCAGTTGCCAGACGGAGATCTTGGACCCGGGCGTCAGGCGGAACGCAACGGTCGATTTCCGGAGAGGCAGATCGCCCAGGCTGCCCCGATTCCGCAAACATTCCACGATGTCGTCGTAGGCGATCGGCAGATCGGACAGAAAATGTCCGCCCGCGATGTGCGGAATCGCCGTTTCATCGAATGCGTTGCCGGCGATCGGGACGGGCGCGCCGGCGGCGGCTTCGGCGACCGAGAACCCTTCCATGCGGACCAGCGTGGCGATGGCGACCGGCGCTTTGGCCATCTCCACGATGTAGCACGATTCAACGAAATCGAGAAAGTCCCTGCGGAACTGCCGGTGGCAGTAGTAAGGCGTCCTTCCGGTAGGAACCGGGTTGGCGGCCTGGCGTTCGCTCAGCCATTGCTTCCACCGGTCGAATACTCTCAGCAGATCGCCTGAATCCCGCAAAAGGCCCACCGGAAGCCAGCGGAACCATTCGCAGACGTAGGTGGCGAAATCGCGTACTTCGCGGAAGTAAGTCCGGCTCACGCCGGAGGTTGGAATGGCATAGAAATTGGGAAAGATCCGCGGATGGGCCTTGATCAGTTCGATGTCCTCCTCATCCTGCCACCAGCCCTGGTGGGACATGTCGGAGAAGATGTAGTCGAGCATGAGTTCGTTCTGGTGACGGTCGAAGATGGGCGTACCGGCCAGAGGCGCGAGCAACGACAACTGAGGCTCGGCGTGATCGAATCGCAGGCTGTTGACGAAAAAGTGGATCGTGTCTCGCAAGTCGTCCCGGGTCTCTTCGGGAAAGCCGGTGATGAGAGCGACGGCCGTATCGATTCCGTGCCTGTCGGCGGTGCGAATCCGCTGCCAGGCGTCTTCGAGATCCAGCTTCTTGTTGATGACCTCCTGCATCCGCTGCGATCCGGTTTCGATGCCGAAGAACATGCCGCGGCAGCCGGCTTCGGCCATCAGCGCGATCAACTCGTCGTCGACGCAATCGGTGCGCGCACTGCAGCCCCAGGTGTAGCTGGCACCGCTGGCGAGCAAAGCTTCGCAGAACTCCACCACGCGCTTGCGATCCACCGTGTACATGTCATGGATGAAGCTGAAGTAATGGATTCCGTAGCGATTTGCGATCTCCTCCATCTCGCGCAGCATGGTGGCGGTGGACTTCAGGCGGAACTGCCGCCGGAAGAAATCGTTGGTGGAGCAGAAAGTGCAGGCGAACGGGCATCCACGGCCGATTTCGATATGCACGCCGCCCCGCTTCTGGATCCCTAAATCCAAGTCGAACGCCGGTAGAGGCAATGAGTCCAGCTCGCGAACGACCTCGGCGTTCGGATTGCGGATCACCCCTCCATCCGGCCGGCGGAATGTCAGGCCGTTCAACCGATGCAGCTGGGCCGCATCCGCTCTTTCGAGGATCGTGAGCAGGCGCGGCAGGGTAATGTCGGCCTCGCCCCTCAGCACGAAGTCGACGCTGGGGAACTCCTTCAAGGTGGCCACATCCACCACCGACGCCTGCGGCCCGCCAAGCAATACTTTCGCTTCCGGATGAAGTTCGCGGACGAGGTTCGCCAGCCGAAGCGTAAGCGGATAGGAGCTGCAGATCGAACTGAAGCCGAACACATCGCAGTCGGACTCTCTGAGAAATCCGGTCAGATAATCGCGGAACGACGGGCCTCGATTTCCGTCTCCTTCCCGCGACCTTCCCGGTTCCGCCCTCAGATACTCGAGAAACAGATCGTCCAGATTGAGGACTTGCGTCCGGAAACCTTCCCGCCGCAGTATCGCCGCGAGGGTAAAGATACCGACTTGGGCGCCGGTGTCGATTCGCGCGCGAGCCGTGGTTTCGGCGTCAAGAAAATCGGTAACAGTTAGCGCCGACACCAGGCAGATCGATTTTCCTGGACCTCCGGCATGGACTGCATCTGGCGTTGGGGAATCGAGCATCACCATGTCACTCATACACACCACTCCTCACGGGAGCCGCCGGGGAGCCGCGGCTCATAGTTTGGGTTCGGGGTGCACTCCAGCGCCGCAGGTTCAGGCCCGCTGGAGCAAAGTCATCAAAGCACTTTCCCTTTGGGATTCGTTTTCGTTTTGATTTTGGGACTAACGACTTCGGAAACGTCTTGAGAGACGACTTCCTCTTTCGTCTTGGCGGCGGCAGCCGCGGCGACGGTCGCCGGGAGCACATCCAGTTCGGAACTTTCCAGTTTTTCGCGGAGCAGGTTTTTCTGTTCCGCCGTTAACCCGAGATCGTCAGGTGTTAATGCCATGGCTATCCTTTCGAGCGATCAGGTTTGAAAAGGCCAGCACGAGTATAGGCGCGCCAGGCCAGTGTGAAAATGCCCATCCGGTCATTCGCCGCTGGCCGATCCGGCATATTTGCCTCACCGCCCGGCTTGGGGCCAATCGGGCAAAATTGCTGAACTTCACAGGCTCTCTTCCAAGGCCTACAGGAAACAAATGAGTTACGCGTTGGCGGCAGAATTGCTTTCTAAGTGGCCATGAACAACGTCTTTACGAAGATTCTGCTCGGCGGAGCGCTCGCCGGTGCGTTTGGCGGCTGGTATTACCAGAGCACGCAGGTGGAGAAAGTGCGCCGCCAGCTTTCGGGCACGCAGGTGCGGATGGAAGAACTGCACGGCAAGATGACGGCTTCGGTCTCGAGTGCGAAGACGGAAGCGAGTGAATCCATCGCCCGCATGAATGAGGAAGTGGCAAAGGCGCGCCGCGAGGCTCAGACGCAGGTGGCGGTGGCCGCGCGCGCGCACTCCAACGCCCAGAAACAGACGCAGGAAGTGCTGACTTCGCTTGGCACGAAGAATCGCGAACTGACCGAACAACTGGGTACTTACAAGTCGGAGGCGGAGCAGAAGTCGAATCAGGTGGAGGAGAGCCTCACCGGCATTCGCGGCGAAGTGGGCGGCGTAAAGACGGAAGTGGCCAGTACCCGGAGCGAGATCGAAAAAGCGATCGCCGAGCTGAAGCGCGTCAATGGCGACATGGGCGTGATGAGCGACCGGATTGCGACCAACGGGACCGAACTGGCGGCGCTGCGGCGGCTCGGGGAGCGCGACTACATCGAGTTCAACCTGGCGCGGAACGGCAAGGCGCAGCGGGTGGGCGACATCCAGTTGACGTTGAAGAAAGCCGACGTCAAGCGCAACCGCTTCACGGTGGATGTGCTGGCCGACGACCGCAAAGTGGAGAAGAAAGAGAAAGGCGTGAATGAGCCGGTGCAGTTCTACACCGCCGCCTCGAAGATTCCTTACGAGATCGTGGTCAACAAGGTCTCGAAGGATAGCGTGACCGGATACCTCGCGGTGCCCAAGGTCACGATCGCAAGCCTGCGGAAGTAACCGCTTCTCGAAGGTTGGCTAGCTACGGAGGGCCGGGATTCGTCCCGGCTCTCTTTTTATTTAGCGAAGCCTTTCGGTGAGCCAACTCACCAGGCGGCCGCTGTCGGGCCCTACGGCGCGGTTGCGGGCGTTGACGGGCTCTTCGTGCAGCATCGGAGTCGATGGCAGGCTGTCGGCGATATCGCCGAGGTCGCCCGCCTCCAGCATGCCGGGCACGATGACGTAGGCAGGCAGATAGACGAACGGATCTTCGAAGATGGATTCGACGCTGGCCAGTGAGCGCCGGGTGGCCACCCCGCGAATGCCCTCTTCAAAGAGTGCCGCCAGCATGGCGAGCATGCCGCCAACGGGATCGGCTTCGTATTGCACGTCCGGGCCGATCTGCCACCCCGGACTTTCCTCGAGGGCGAGCCGGGCCGGATTCACCCGCGCTTCAGAATCGCCCCAGAGAGCGATGCGGCCGCCGTCGATGTCGGAGCGCGTGCGCAGATAGGCGAGCACGGTGCGCAGATCCTTCAAGCGCGAAGCCAGCAGGCTATTGCCGAGCATCAGCTCCGTTCCACCTTGCGACACTTCGGTGGTCGAGGGACCGCGGCGGTAATCGGCCGCCGTCTCGCCGATCCCGCGCAGATCGGGCAGGCACACGGCGATGCCCTTGCTCACCAGCGCCTGAATCGCGGCGTGCCGTTCGCGCCACAAACCTTCCTTCCCCGCATGCGATATGGCGACGACCACCGGATGCCGCCCCGCGGTGGAAGGCGCCAGCAGCAGCATCGGCACGGCGATGCCGGGCTCCACTTCGACGGTCATCGCCTGCGGGGTGGCGCCGGCGGCCGCGCTGGGGTTGCGGTTCGGTTCCACGTCGCCCAACCGGCGCGCCCATTCGCGGCGGAGCCAGGCCACTTTGCCCGCGGCATCCAACGCGGCAAGCGAAGCACGCGCCGCCGCCAGACGCTTTTTCGCGATCTCGCCCGCCAGCACGTGTACCGGCTTGCTCACGGCTTTGCCCGCCAGTTGCGGCGAGTAGGCATAGAGCTCGGCTTCCGGACGCCGGTCGTTTGGTTCCTGGGCGGGCGGCGTCATGCCGAACCAGCGCTCCAGTTCCGGATACAGCGTCTTGCGCTGCGAAGGGCCGATGTTGGCGCATTCCCCGGGCCCCGGAAAGCCGCCAAATCCATGCGCTTCATCCAGGTTGTCCTGCGCGCCATAGAATCCGAACACCTTGCGATAGCGATGCCACACCGGCTGCTTCTCTACTTCCCAGCCCATTTCATAGGCGGAGATCAGGCGCCTGGGCGCGACCGAAGCGCAGATCAGCCAGGGGAAGAATTGATCGGCGATGCTGCGCGGCAAGTTGCGCGTGGACTCCCAACTGCCCCAGCCCGGATCGGCCAGCGTCGACGGGATGTTCGCGCGTCCGGCGTTTTCAGGCGACGCCTCCCCGAAGTTGAATGGTGCCACCGCCGCGATGCGGGGCTCGAGCGCCGCCGTCACCGCCGCCGGATCTCCGCCGCCCGCCACCGCGCCCAGCAGAACGATCTTCGCCGGGTCGACGTCCGTGCGTTCGGTGAGCAGATCGACGGCGCGCATGGTGTCCCAGGCCATCCACTTGATGAGGCTCTCGCCCGCCGCGTAAAGCTGCAGGCCCATGTTGTACCGGGCGTGATAGCCTTCGCGATTCCATGGATAGGTCTGGATGCGCTCGCCATGGCCCAGATTGTCGGCGACCAGGACCACGCTGCCCTGGCGCGCCCACAGGATGCCCATGTCCTGAAGCTCGGATTGCATGCGCGGGCGATGATGACTGGGTATCACGATCACCGCCGGCACACGGCCCTTGGGTTCGAGCGGCAGATACAGGTTGGCCGCCACCCAAAGATCGGGACGGCTGCGAAACACCAGGTCCAGCCGGCGGTAGCCATCGCCGCGATATTCCTTGCCCACGGTGGTTTCCAGTGGCACGCGCGCCGGGAACTCACCGATGAATCGCTTCAGCGCGTCGATGCGCTGCGTGCGGAACTGCTCCCACTGCTGCCTGGAACTCACCGCCGCCCAGGTCTTGGCCTCGGCTTCGAGCGCGCGATTCACTCGTGCGCGCAGTTGAAGCTGCACCATATTCGCGGCGTTGCGGCGGCGGCGCTCGGGTTCGTTCCACACACGCGTTTCGAGCGGCGGGGCTGCGGCCATCGCGCTCACTTTCGCCACGTCGCGCGGAGCCGCAGACGAAAGATGCAGCCGCCGGTAGCGGATGGATCCATTCGCCGTCTGGCCTGGAAACGCCGGCAGCGCGCTAAATTCGCCGATCTCGCCGGCGCGGCCGGGACGCACCCGCGCAAACATCACGCGCAGATCGGTGAGCGTTTCATTCTCGCCCAATACGTTCAGCACCTTCGCCAGCGGAACGTCCAGCCGGGCCGTCCAATGACCGGCCTGGCGTTCCACCAGCACCTTGGCATCGCTTTCCCAATCCGTGCGCGGGCGGGAAATTCGCGGCCCGCCGGTTTTGCCGGCCATGTCCAGCAGGTAGCCGTAGGCGTTCGCGGCCACCAGCGCATACGACGATCCGGATACGCCGAAGTAGACAAGGAAACTGTCGTCGCGATCCACGCGGCCGTCATGTTCGTTGACCGTGGATATGACTTCGCCGGGCTCTTCACAGCGCGCCAGGATGGCCAGCGTCTTGCCGTCGTGCACGGCCTTCACTTCCGTTGCATGGCGCGCCGCCGGAGTCCCCGGCGTATTGCGAGGCAGCCGCCACGCGGGCACGCTCTCCCAGGCCGCGCTGGTCCACCCGGCTTCGAGCGGCGGAATCGCCGCGCGGCCGGCTTCGAGCGGCGGCTCCTGGTTGCCTAAAGGCGCGGCGCGAAGCTCGGGCGCCGGCGCTTCCCACGGCGTGTCGCGATCCACCATCGCCTTGGTGGAAACATCCTTCAGCGGATACCGCCATCGCATGTGAGGCGAGCCCGGCCGCTGGGCGCGAAAACGCTGCGCGCTCCAGGGCACCGCTTCCGGACCCGGGGCGCTGACTTCGTTCAGCGGAATGGCCGCCTCCACGATCCATTCGTTCTCGAGAATCGACGTGGCGATGCGGTAGCGATCGGCGTTGGCGTACACCTCCTGCCCTTCGCGCTCGGTGGTGAAGGCGCCGAACGGGTTTATACGGATATACCGGTCTGTATATCCGATATTAGGACCGGCGGTGATCTGCAGAATGTCTTCGTCTTCCCAATCGGCATGACGCCCGGCCACGCGCGCGAACACACGGCCGGTGGGTTCCGGCAGGCGCGCGGCAATCAACAGATGGTGCCCGTGGACCACCACGCGCACTTCTCCGCCCAACTCACGCGGAACACCGGCCTGCGTGGGCTCCAGGCGCTGGGGAGCGACGCGCTTCCAGATCGCGTCGTCGAGTTTGCCATCCATCACGGGCGCGGTCTGGGCCGCGGCCATCCAGACAAGAGCGGAAAGAATCGGCATGGATCCTCAGAATCGCAGCTTCAGCGCGAATTGCAGAATGCGCGGGTCTTGGGCGCTGGTGATGCGCCCATAGGTGCCCGAGGTCAGCGAATTCGCCGGGAGGTTGAAATTCGCGTGATTGAGCAGGTTGAAGGCTTCGGCGCGGAACTGGATGGCATTCTCGCGATAGAAGCGGAAATCCTTGCTGAGGGAAAGATCCACCGAGGAGAAGGAGTCTCCGAAAAGGATGTTGCGTCCGCCGCTGCCGAACAGACCGGGCGCCGAATGGGCGAAGGCGCGGGTGTTGAACCATTCAAGCACGGGATCGCGATCGGGAGTCTGGCGCGCGGCGCGGCCGGGGTCGCCCACCAGGTCCGCCCGGTCCGCTCCCACTCCGGTGAGTGAGTTGTCCTGCCCTGCGTTCACCGAGAAAGGCTGCCCGGTTTGCGCGCTCAGCACGCCGCTGATATTCCACCCATCGGCGACCGCCTTCAGCGCCGCCGCGCCCGAAACGCGCGGCAACTGCCACAGGCCCGACACGACGAAGCGATGGCGGCGGTGGAAATCGGAGAGACCGCGATCCATGGCGAAGTTGTAAGGGTTGGTGTAGTTGGGCCACAGCGTTCCGGCGCCCGAACCATAGTCGATCGACTTGCCGAAGGTATAGTTCGCCAGCAGCGTGAAGCCGCGCGAGAAGCGCTTGTCGGCTGTCAGTTGCAGCGAGTTGAAGCTGGAGTTCGATCCGCTGCCCACCATCGTGATGCGCTGGAAGGCGGGCGCGTAGGGACGCCGGCTGCCGACGTTGGTGCGCGTCGACTGTCCGGGAATGAACGTGGCCGGATTCATGTCGTACCCCTGTAGCAGAGCCGTTCCCTTCGACCCGGCATAGGCCGCGCGCACCGTCCAGTTGCGCACCAGTTCGTGCTCCACGGTCAGGTGCCAATCCTGCATGTAGGCGGTGCGGAACTTGTCCGGATATGTGGCCGCGGTGATAGAGGCCGGGAACACCACGTCCTTGGCGGGCGGGAACGGCATGGGAAACGGATTGGCGCCCTGATAGGGATCGTCGAAAGTGCCCGGCGGCGGCTGCAGGACGATGCTGGTTCCAAACGGCGCCACGGTTTGAAATACGTTGGCGATGGCGGACATCGGCGAGGCGTCGTAGAACAATCCATACCCGCCGCGGACGCTCGTGCGCGTGCCGCCGAACGGAGTCCAGGCGAAGCCGAAACGGGGCGCCAGGTTGTTGAGATCGGACTGCGTGCCCGCGCGCGTCACGTTCGGATCGCCGACAAACAACAGGCCCGTGGGCGCGTTGGTGTATACGCTGCTGCGGGCTCCCGCGCGGAACACGCTGACCCGGTCGCCATCGTCCACATACGGAACGTACGGCTCAAAGCGGATGCCCGCGTTCAACGTCAGGCGCGGCGTCAGGCGAATGGAATCGTTGAAGAACGCGCCGTAGGAGGGCATGCGCATCTCACCGGTCTGCGCAAAGGCGTTCTGCGTGAGCCGGGAAGGCTTGCCCAGGAAAAAATCGGCCACGCCGTAGCCGCTGAAATCGCCATCGAACCGGAACGTCGGATCGAGCAGCCAGCGATAACTCTTGAACAACTGCTGGTAGCGGTACTCGAAGCCGAGGCTTATCTGATGACGGCCGCGCGTCCAGCGCAGAACGTCGGAGATGGCGTAGTTCTTCGGCGCCGTGACGATATTCTCCGTGGTCTCGACGGAGAACGCTCCGGCCACATTCAACACAAAGGTGGGAAAGTCGGGCAGCGTGTACACGTTGCGCATGCCCATGTCGGCCATGCTCGTCTTCCACACCGGAGTGCCGATGTCCTCGCGGCGGTTCATCGAAAACTGCAGTTGATTCAGCAGCGCGGGGCCGAACAGATGCGTATGCCCAACCGAGAAATTGTGGCTCGGCGTATAACGGTCGGGGCGGGTGGCGAAGACCAGCGGCGTATCCACCGGCAGGCTGCGGAAATAATTGTAGAAGTAACGCACCGTGAGCGTGTCGCTGCTGGACAACTGATGATCCACCTTGACCACGGTCTGACGCTCGTCGGTATTGGTGGGCACCGAGTACCACAACAAGCCCGTCGCGGCTTCGGTGGGCAGCGGCAGAATGCGCTCGAACATGTTGCGCGTCACCGGATTCAGCCGCGAGACGGGAATCCGATTGCCGGCGAAGGGCTGCCTTGTTTCGGGATCGAGAACCGCCGCCGCGCGGGCCGAAAAGTCGCCATTGCGCTGAGCCATGGTCGGCACCACGGTGCTCAACCCCGCCGGGCGCTGGCGCTGGCGCGTCTCCTGATGGGAGGCGAAGAAGAACGTCCGGTTGCGGCCGTTGTAGATCTTCGGCAGGTATACCGGACCGCCCAGCGCTCCGCCGAACTGATTGCGCTTCAGGCCATCGTCGGTCGAAGCGAAGAAGTTGCGCGCGTTCACGGCATTGTTGCGCAGAAATTGGAACAAGCTGCCGTGCAGGGCGTTGGTGCCGGATTTGGTTACCGCGTTCACCACCGCGCCCGCGCTGCGGCCGAACTCCGCGCTGAAGTTGTTGGTTTGCACGCTGAATTCCTGCAGCGCGTCCGGATTGGGCATGGCCAGGCTCACGTTGGTGTACGTATCGTTGTGGCCCGCCCCGTCGAGGTTATAGCTGATCATGTTGGAGCGCGCGCCATTGGAGGCATAACCCGGCTGCACGATGCCGCGTCCGGAGCCGCCCTGCCGCAGCCCCGACGTATCCGTGGTGCCGACAATACCCGGCAGCAGTCCGATCAACTGCGTCGCATCGCGGCCGTTGAGCGGCAGTTCGCGGATGCGCCGCTCATCCACCACCGCGCCCAGCGCCGACGTCTGCGTATCGACGTGCGTCGCGTCGGCGCTCACCTCCACCGATTCGCTCACCTGCCCCACCTCGAGCACGATATCCACACGCGCTACTTCGCCCACGGCCAGCCTGATGCCGGTACGCGTGACGGAACGGAATCCCTGCTGCCGCACCACCACGCGGTATGCGGCCGGAGGAAGCTGCGGGATGGCATAGAAGCCGAGGCTATTGGTCAGGCCCGCGCGCCGCGCGCCCGTGCCTTCCTGTTCCACTTCCACCTTGGCGCCCGGTACGCTGGCGCCGGTGGCGTCGGTGACGGCACCGGTTAATTGGGCGGTATTTCCCTGCGCAAAGGCAAGAGAAGGAACGAAAACCAGCAAAGCGTATCGGAAGAGCCGGCGCATGAAAGCCTCCTTTGAGTAAAGCTTCGGACGGAGAGCGGCGACAGGGGCGGCTTGGGACAGTATATGAGGATTGTTGACAATGTGTCAACGATCAACCGATCATGCAAGGTAGTGGGGAAAACGCCGAACGCCGTGCCGCGCCGCGCGCGCAACCTGCGGGGAGTCGTCGCCAAGGGCATCCGTGAGGCCATCATGGCGGGCGAATACAGCCCGGGCTCGCCGCTGGGCGAGATCGAACTGGCCACCCGCTTCGGCGTCAGCCGCGGCCCGGTGCGCGAGGCTCTGGTGCAACTGGAGCGCGAATACCTGGTGCGCAGCTATCCCAATCGCGGCTTCTTCGTCACCACGCTGTCGGAGCGCGAATTCGACGAGCGGATCCAACTGCGCTCGCTGCTTGAACCGCTGGCGCTGCAGGGCGCGCGGGAACGGGCCACGCCCGCCGAACGGGCCTCGATACGCAAACAACTGCGCGAGCTCGAAGCGACGGCCGCCCGCGGCGATCAGGGCGCCTATGTCGCCCGCGACTACGAATTCCACGCCGCCATCTGGGAAATCTGCGGGCAGCCGCTGCTCAAGGAACTGTTGATGCAGATCTCGGCGCCGGTGTTCGTCTTTGAAGCGCTGGTGGCGGACCGCTATCGCAAAGCGGCCTACGACATGGCGGGCGACGCGCGCGCCCATCGCGGCATTGTCGACTACGTACTCGGCAAGTCGGATGAGGATGCCCATTGCTGTCTGCGGCCCGTGCTCGATCTCGCCATGCGCGCCGAACGGCCCATCGTGTTTGGACGCCGGGTCCCCGCGAAGGCTTAGGGCCGATGCTCTTCACTGAAGGAATTGAGGCCGCGCAAGGTCCGAATTGGTGTCTCCGTTTAGCCTGCTTCTTCCGCACCAGTAGAGAGTCCGAGCGGAGCCAGTGCGGCACGCACGCCTGCACCATTCCTCAGTCTTTGAGCGCCGGGCACTTCCGCGCGATCGCCGGCAAGTCTCAGCAGTGGACTTTTTCCGGGCAGGTGACAGGCTGTCCAACGCAAGACGATTGGTAAACGCTGCGCGACTACACGCGAGTTGTCCAGAGCGCTCCAGGCTGGGCGCCGCCGCACGGCCTGGCGATGATATTGCGCGGATGGAGTGTCCAGCTTACCTTTGAGGTATGAATCCAGCCCTTGAAGTTGCGATTGCCACCGCATGCCTCAGCGTTCTGGGCGCGTCGTTGACGTTCTTTCTAACGAAGAGGGCTGAGCGGCGGGACAAGCTCCAACAACGAAAGCTGGAACACTACGGGCTACTGATGGGCGCGATTTCGGACCTCGCTTCCGATGGCGTGGACCAAACTGATGCCAACGAGCGCTTCAATCGAGCGGTAAACACTATCGTGCTCGTTGCACCTCAGCGAGTAGTTCAAGCCTTGATGGAGTTCCACGACGAAATCAAGGTCTCAAATACGGCCCGGTCACAGGACGGCCACGACAAGCAGCTTAAGGCGCTGGTCTTGGCGCTGCGTGAAAGCTTGGAGTTGCCTTTCCCAGACGAACCAGCGACGTTCCAGTTTCACTTGGTGGGCCGCAGGCCCCCCGACCCGTCGCCGCCAGGACGCTAACCGGCAGGGTCCCAGTTCAAGGGCGAGATCGCGACTTTTCGTTCTTTTGCTCCGCTACGCCGTTTCAGCCGCTCGGCGCGACCGACGACGCCTCCGCTACCTTGGTCCGTCGGTCGTGGGAAACGCGACGGCAGGGCTCACGTTCATGGCGCATCCGGCAACCAGCCCGTCCACAGCCAGGTATTGCCCGGCAGCGCCCACTGGGATACGCTCGGAGCGCGAAGTAGCATTTCGTCCGAGGACTCCTAAAGTTTTAGTTGACAGGCGCTTCAGAGAGGCGCATACTCCTAAATAGTTAGGAGGTCCGAGTGCGAAAGCGAAAAGATCCCGAGGCGGGGCTCACGCCGCTCGAATTGGAGATCATGACCGTCCTGTGGCGGACGGGACCCGCGAACGTGCAGACGGTACTTTCCGGAATGGACGGTCGCGAGCTTGCCTACACCACGGTGCAGACGATGCTCAACATTCTGCACCGGAAAGGCAAAGTGAGCCGGCGCCTGAAGGATCGAGCCTACTACTATCAGCCCGTGCTGAGCCGCAAACACGCGATTGGCCAAGCAATCAGCGACATGCTGGACAGGTTTTTCGATGGATCGGCAGACCGGCTCGTTTTGAGCCTGCTGGAGACGCGCCATCTGACAAAAGAAAAACTTCAGCACATTCAAGAACTGGCATCGAAATCGGAACCGAAGACGAAAGGAGTCGGGCATGACTGACAACCAACTACTCACATTCTTGCTTAACGCTCTATGGCAGGTCCCAACCATTGCATCCGCAGCCTGGATCGCGAGCCGCATGTTGCGGAAGGGCCCGGCGGCGCTCGCGCATGTTGTGTGGGTCACGGCACTGGCAGCGTCGGTATTGCTGCCGCTGGCCAGCGTGCCGCATCGTTCTCAAATCGGTACAGTCGAGTGGACCGTTTCTGTTCCTGCGGCAGATGCGTCAACCGCGCAGGTTCTAAGTCCCCCCATCGAGCCGGTTAGCGGTGCTCAGCAGCGGGTCGTTCCGTTCTCGCTCAACGTGGCACGCATCTGCTGGGTCGCGTACATGTTGTTCTTGATTGTCCGCTTGTTCGGCGTCGGCCGCGCTTGGCGCCATACCATCGCTATTAGGCGATCGGCGAACAGTGCCGAAGCGCCGCGCATCGTTGAGAACGTGTGGCGACGATGCCTCGATGCGTTCGCGCTGCAAGATGTGGACCTGCTTTGGTCCTCTGACGTTTCCAGCCCTGTCACAGTCGGAATGCGGAGGCCTGCGGTGATTCTGCCCGAGGTATTACGCGACTCGACTTCAGAAGATGTCTTGACGACGGCAATCGGGCATGAGTTGGCGCATGTTGCGCGCAGGGATTTCACGCTCAGTCTGCTCAGTGAACTGCTCCATGTGCCCGTCTCATTTCATCCGGCCGCATGGCTGATCCGCAAAGGCATCAATCGCAGCCGGGAGATCGCGTGCGACGAACTGGTGACGGGGAAGCTGATCGAACCCCAAGTGTACGCACGGTCAATCGTAAAGATTGCGCAGAAGATGAGTGGGCTCCGCGAGCCTGGGTACTCGCTCGGGGTCTTTGACGGAGACATTCTGGAAGAGCGGATCCATCGCCTGACGTCGCGAGTCGAATCAAACGCAAAACGTGCGCGTCTACTGTTTGCCGCCGGCCTCTCGACGCTGGCGATTTGCGTCCTGATCGCGTCAGGTCTTGCGGTTTCGGCGCGTGCGCAAAGCGGGGCACAGGCGGAGTTGAAGCTTGGCATCGCCGCGTCCAATCAGTTCGACTTCAAGAAGGCGATTACGCACTTCGAAGCGGCCGTGCGGCTGGAGCCGGCTGTCGCGACTCCCAAGTTGTACCTGGCGCATGCATTGCTGAACGATTACTACCAAGGACAGCGTCGTGACACTGCGGCGCTCGAATCCGCCCGGCAGCAGTACCTTGACGCCCTAGCGCATGATCCGCGAAGCAAACCAGCCATGCAAGGCATGATCGCGATTGGCATGGAAACCAAACAACTGCGCGAGGCGCGTGAATGGGCCGAAAAGTTGATCCAGTCGGATTCTAATGACAAGACGGCTTATTACTCAGCTGGCGTACTCGACTGGGCGATTGTCTTTCCTGACTTCCAACAGGCCAAGCTGGCGGCGGGAGGACGGGTGGAGGACTACGCTATCGCCAATCCGATCGTCCGTCAGCAAATGCGGGACCGCCATTTCAAGACTGTTGAACGGGGGATCAACATGGAGATGGCGGCGGTCGCGCTTGACCCGAATTATGCCGATGCAATGGCGTACCTGAATCTCCTGTTGCGCCTGAAGGCGGGGCTTGTGGACCATCCCGCAGAAGCGACTTCGCTCATCGCAAGCGCGGACGCATGGGTCGGGAAGGCGCTAGCGGCGAAGAAGGAGCGCCTGAGAGAACAGCCAACGAATCCCGCTCAATTGGACATCAACGGCCCGGCTCCCGGTCCTCCCACGCCTCCTCCGCAGCCGCCGCCACCGCCGCTTCCACCGAAGGGCGCCTGAGCCGGTGCCAGCCAGTGCCACGCACCGCGCCTGACTCTGCGGAGACGGACGAGTTGCTCGACTGTCCCCTGGCAGATTATGGCCGTCCCATTCAATCCGAGGTCCTAGAATGGCTACCGGTTACGCTTGGAGTGTGCTCGGCGGTGGTCTCGGCATTACTGCTTTGTCCTGTGCCGCCCAGAACTCGAGCAGTAACGAGCGCCACGGCTCTCGTTGTCTCCCTGGTGTATGTGACGATGACCCTCGTGATCGCCACGGCAACGCTCTTGGTCGCGAATCGGATTGTTGGTCTTCACGTCGGCGCACGAAGCGTGGGCCATTTCCTGGGGCGGTTCTGTGACCTCGTTGCTTGGGGAGCTCCAGTCGCTTGTTTCCTCGCTCGGGAGTCATTCTGGGCAGTAGTGGCTTCAGTCATTCTTGCAACCAAGTCCGTCGCCGCAATTGTCAGTTGGCACGGGGAGGCCGAAGAAAGTCCCTTGCGCACGGAGTGCAGTGCTACGAGCGAAGGCACTCCGCTGCGGACCGAGGTCCCGATGGTGGCCGCGGCTCTGCTCCTTCATGTGGCGGCAGCATCGGCTGTGGGTGGCTTCCCACGATTGACTTCTGTGCTCGCCGCAGTTGCTGTGCTTTTCGTAGCGCGGCGCAGAGCTGAGGTGCCTCGATATCTATGTAATCGGTCCATTGCGTGGAGGTCGTGTGTCGGGGTTGGGCTGGCTGCCATCTTCGTTTGGGTAAGCTTCGCGCCATATCTGATCGTGAAACCCGCCGCAGGGCAACCGGCATTGGATGCGGATGAGAGGCTGGGGGCAAAGAGCTTGGCAAAGAGCCCGCTAGGCGTCACGCGGTCGTCGGAGCCTCGAAGCGTTATACAGCGAGTATGGGTCGCTTTCTTTGGGAACGCCGCCACGGGTCCCCACGGTGAAGACCATGGACGTGATGATCGCGTCGGAGAACCCACGGCAGACTCCCGGCCTTACCCACTTCTTCAAGCTCTCTTCGGCAATCAGCCCTTGGCGCCGCCCAAACCCGCACGCTACGGAAACGCTGTAGTCGCAGGTGACTCGTTTCCAGGAATGATCCTGAGGCCGGAGATCCTGGAACACGTTATCTTGGTTCCTCCACCACCGACGCGCCGAGTACTCGGCGGGAAACCGGCGGAACGGCGTACCGATACGCAGTCGGTTCCGTTTTATGGTGCCTACTGGTTCTTCCGAACTGTCGAAGAGACCCTGCCGGCCGACGCTTTGGAATCTCGTGGCGATCCCGCTTCGACCGAGTTCCGAAGTACCGACCTTACACCCATCACAATGGAAGCGCGGCAGAACTTCGGTAGGGAGATCGACGTTTCCTGCTGCGGCATCATCGAGATTCACATTTTAAACGGCGATCGCAGGCCCAACACCGTTGCGATAGAACTCGTCCTGAGGAACACGCGGCTGCCGGGTCAGCCCCTTCAGACGCTCGGGATGCAACCTGTGACCTCTACACTCAGGTGGCACCGTGGTGACCAAAGGCCGCCAGTACCGGAAGTCCTGAGTTTTAGAGTGCCCTCCGCTTCGGCAATTCCGAAGTTCGATGAAGCTATCATGCGCTTTCATTTGAGTTCACGGTACGGCTACAGCGCGAAGATCAGCATCCGGAAATTTCGGTTCATCCCGCCCCGGTTGTGACTCCCCGCGCTCATCCTGCCTCCGGCACACTCTCGACTTCTGTTGAGGCGAATGCGCAGACGCGCGGCTTTGGGTCGGAACCTCCAAGGCGCGGCATAACTGACCTGCGCTCATCAGCTTACGGGAGGGGGCAGAAATAGGGAACGAGTAACGCCATAGTGCCCGGAAGACTGGTACGGCGCTCTGGTTCGTACGGCACCGACGCTTGCCAGGGCTTCGCCGCCAGTACGGTCGCCAGCACGGTCCCAGTTCAAGGGCGAGATCGCGACTTATCGCGCCTTATGCCCCCGTCGTCGTTGTAGCTGATCGTCCAATCGAGCCGACTCATTGGTGCTCGACAAGGTGATTGGAGGCCCGCCATATGAGAGTTCACGTTAGCGCCGTCCACGTCCAGCCTCACCTTCATCGGTCAAATGTCGGGAATCGATGTGGTATGTCGGGAATCGACGTCATGAATCGCTTCGCGTCCGAATCGGGGCACAGCACCTGATTGCGCTGATTGCAAGTGTGCCAACTGGTTAAGAAGAAAGTTCCTTCCTGAACGAGTGCTTTTTACCCGGCTCGCTTGATTCAGAGAGCATTTTGTGTTCGCTCTCGCTGCCGCTAATTTCCGGCTGAGAGCGCAACCGACTGACAATAGACGGTCGAATCTCCAACTCGCGGTTTGGCATGGCGGTTGCAAATCCCGTTGGAAGCTGGCATACGGGCCGGCTCAAAAGAAGTGCTCAGTAGGAGACTGTTAGTCATGCGACACAACGAGATCATGCCCGCTTGTTTATTCTTCTTGGCGTTGGTCAGCTCTGTACCCGCTCACGCTCAGGGTTATATCGAGCTAAACCCGAAGAATACCATCGCGCCCAATTCAGGAACGTATTACGTCGGATGCTTTAACTCATCCGGCCAACTGCTTCAGAGCTGCTGTCCAAGCATCTATCACGGCGTATACACTTTTACCGGGGGGGCACAACCACGCGTCGGGGCCGCAAGCCACCGTAACGCAACAGAGCGCGTGTTACAGCAACTATCAGGGAGTTCCAGTGTCCATTGCCACCGAAACGCCTGGCCAAGCCGAACTGATTCGCTTATGCGGCCCGCTCTGCTCCGATTGGGATCTCTATAGTACATATGCTCAGGCCAATCAATTCTACCTTCAGAGCCTTGGCACCGGCTCCAACTATCAGTTGATCGGAGCCACCGCATCCCACGCCAGTAACCATTTTGGGACGCCTTATGTGATCGCCGCCCTTCCTGCGATTGCCAACGACTATGCCGCCTCACCCAATGGTCACAGTATTGAGATAAACGATATCTCTCTGGTCTACGGCGGCGTGTTCGATATCGCTGGAGGATGGGCAGAGAACAATCACCAAACTCATCGTATGGGCTTGAATGTTGACGTCCGCTATAACGGTGAGGGCAACTCAGTGCGGGATCTGGAGACCTTCACTTCTATTGCGGCCAACTACAGCGGGACGGTGCAGATCCACAGTCCCGGCACTTCGAATCAGCATATTCACATCAACTTTTTGGACATCTACTGAAGGCACAGGGGGAAGCAAATGACAAACGTATTACACGTACTCGCAGGCGCAGCGTTCGCAGTTGCAACAGCCATTGCGCAAGTGCCGATTCTGAGTCCCGTTCCATTTTTACGACCGGATGGTAACATTCCGGCCGGAATGCCCGACACGGGTGTCTATCTTGACTATGCCAACGCAAATGCGGTGGTCTTCTATCGAGACGCTGCAGGTATTGCTGTACGCCGTTTGTCTGTGCCACTTGGTAGCGGCGTCAAGCCGGACGTACAATCGGCCGTCAATCGCGTGGGTGCCGATCATGTTTACACATATTCGGTCTCCAATGCCGTCAGCGCCACACAACCGGTGTCGCGCCTTGTGGTGAATGATCCGGCCGTTGGCAAACCGGTGTCCCTCCAGGCGCTAACCGGGCCTGTGATGCCCGGCGGTAAGGGCGAATTTACCGTCTCCGACAAGAGGAGGCCCGGGTTGGTTCGCGCCATCGTGCGGGGTGAGACTCCAGAAGTCGCACTGCCAGCGGACCTACCGGCAGCCGCCCGCGCCGACCTGATCAAATTGCAGAGAACATCCCTCAGCGGCAACATGACATTCGTGTTCGGGCCGCGCTTCGCTACGGGCGCGACCAATGCGGAGATTGCGGCGGATTATCTTGCTGGCGCCGAGAGGCTCGCCAAACTGCGACAACTGGACAAGAATTCACCTTTCGTTCGGGACATGCTGACGGCGCTGGTTGCCCCGGATGCCGCAGCCGCCGTAGCACAGTTAGCGAACAAACCTCAAACCGCGCGGGAGATGGAGTTCGATCGAGCGCTACGCCTGGCGTTGAGATGAATATGCGCATATCATGCTGGCACCCAATTCTCGGACTTAGCTTTGGGTTGATGTTCCTCGCACACGGACAGGAGGCGCAACCTCCTGTCCCGGTTCTGGAGAGGGGAAAGGCACCGCACGGAGCCGAAGGCCGCTACGTTTTTCTAGACCCAACAACCGGCGATGCTGTCGTTTTCTACGGGCCCGGAGGGAAACCCGCAGGAGCGAATCCCTTCGAATCGTCAACCGTACGTGTCGACATAAAATTGAGCCGCCATGTTTTGCCATCCATCAGCACTAAGGTTGCCCGCAACGTCAACACCGGCGAGATCCGATACCACTATATTTTTTCCAACGCCACTGAAGCCCGGGAGACAGCCTGGAAGTGGCTGATCGAAGGGGTCGATCAGGCCGATACGATGTCAGTGCAAACGCCGCCCGGTTGGATGTATCAGTTTCCGGTCGTACGCGCGGGGGGGATCTCTATTTCTGAGAAGTTTCGAAAAGCCGATCCACATCTGCGCTCTTTGCAGTTCTTAGCGACGGATTCTCGGAAAGCGCTCAAGCCCGACGCCGGCGTGTCGCCAGGGGGTAGCGTCGCCGGTTTCGAGCTCACCAGCCGCCGTTTGCCAGGCATTGTCGGCGTTTTCGTGCAAGGCGGATTCTACGTTCCGTCGTTCGCCGAGGAGCCACCCGCAGCGGTATCACAAGAGATCGACACATTGATTCGATCCGACTACAACTACCGCCGGACCTTTGCGATCGGACCTCGATTTCCGCCTAACTACTCTCCAACCGCTATCACTAAAGAATATCTCAAGGATTTGGCGAGATTGGAACAGGCAGAAGCACCGGATATCAGTGCCAAGTTCGTCGCCGAAGCGAGGGTGCTGCTTCAATCGGGGCGTTTCGATGCCGAGTTCTCATCGGCGACCAGCCCACTTGAGCGTGACATCGTCAACGCGTTCCGGATCGCCCTCCAAGCGACTTCCGGACGGTCCGGTCCTGCACGATAGCTTCGCGGTGTAGGGAGGGCACACTTGTGCGACTCACACTGGAACCTGCGGGCGTATCTGAGTGCCGACCGGGCCGGATCGCAATCGGCCGATTGATGGCCAATTGATCCCGACACGCCCCATTACCCTGTTCTAAATGCATAATTTCATGGGGTTCGTGGGATAGAGAACGATAAACGCCGTAGGGTTTACGGATCCAAGTTGAAGGTTGCCGCTATCCCGTGGAAGTGCCTTCCGGCGATCAAATGATCTGATCCGGCTGCTTTTTCGTTAAGTGCACACCATTGGGCTTAGGGCAGGTTCAGCACCAGATCGTTGGCCAGAATCTCCGCGCGCCGGGCCAATTGCGCGGCGGTACCGGGATCCTTGGCGCGCGCCTCCTCGGCCTGTTTGAGGAAGGAGCGGATACGGGTGACGGTATCCAACTGCTCGCGCGTGAGAGCGCGTCCACCGATGCGCTCGAGCGATTGGCGCGCCCCCTTCGCGCTCGCCTCATAGGCTCGATTGGCTTCGGCCTGCCGCTGCGGCGTGAGGATTTCACCGAACGCCGGAGGCTTCGGCGCCGGTGCTGGCGTGGGTACGGGCGCCGGCGGCACGGGCTTTGGCTTTGGCGTCGAAGGAACGGGAGCGGGAAGCTCAGGAGGCTCCGGTTCCGGTGCCGGCGGCGGAGCGGTGGGCACGGGAGCGGGTGGCAGGGGAGCCGGCTTGGGCTTACCGCCGAAGAACCGGCATCCGGCCGGCGAAATCAGCAGGGCCGTCAAAACGAGCGTCGGAATGGCGCGGCGAATTCTCATGATTCGGCCAATGCGGGAAACATCAGCAGGAAGCGCGTCCCCTTCCCGGGCTCGCTGTCCACTGTAATCGTACCGCCGTGAAGTTGCACGGCGCGGTAAACCATGGCCAGTCCCACTCCCGATCCGCCTTTCTTGGTGGTGAAATACAACTGGAAAATCCTGCCGAGCTTTTCGCGCGGAATGCCCGTGCCCGTATCGCCGACGGCCAGCTCCACCGAACCCCCGCGCGGCGCGAGATCGACCGAAAGCGTGCCGCCATCGGGCATGGCTTCGATGGCGTTGACGGCGAGATTCATCAACGCCTGGCGCAGGATGTCCTCATCGCCCCAGATCCAGGGACCGGGCGGATCGAAGCGCGTTTCGACGGCGATCCCTTTGCGCGCGGCGTCGGGCTGGACCAAACGCGCCACTTCGCCCGCCAGCGCGCCCAGATCGACGCGCGCCCGGGCCAGTTCCACCGGGCGTGTGAAATCGAGGAACGTGCGCACGACGCGGTCGAGCCGGTCCACCTCTTCTCCGATGACGCGGATGGCGTCCTCATCGTCCGGAGTGGCGGCGCTCAGCAGGGCCAGGTGCGCGGCAATGGAGTTGAGCGGATTCTTGATCTCGTGCGCCACGCCGCCAGTCAGCCGGTTGATGCCATCGAGCCGCGCCAGCAGTTCAAGCTGCGATTCCAGGTGCCGCCTGCCCTCGGCATCGCGCAGCCGCACCAGGCAGCGCGATTCGGAGAGAAAATCGGCGGCGGCGTGCAGCGACACCGGCCCTTCGGCCCGCGGCCATTCGGTAAGCCGTTCGGGCACACCGGCGCGGGTGCGGAACGCTTCCTTGAGCAGCGATTCGAGCGGCGTTCCCTTCGCTTCAAAGCCGCTGAGCGCGCGGCCCAGCATGCGCTCGGCGGCACCGCCCGAAAGCACCAGCCGTCCTTCGGCGTCGAATAATAGGATGCCTTCCTCCAGCCGCTCCAGGACTTCGCTCACGCGCGTGCGGAAGTCGGCGGCGGTGCGGGCGGTGTCTCTCACCTCCGCGCCCAGCAGGTTGAGCTTCGATTGCACGGCGGCGAATTCCGGCGTCGAGGCGGCCTGGGGTCCGGATTCGGCCGGCTCGCCCTGCCGGATGAGTTCGATGCTCCGTTCGATCTGGCGCAGGTTGCGGCCCACCAATCCGGCAAGCAAAGAGACCCCAAGCAGCAGGACACCGAGCGCCACCGCGGCGGCGAAGCCGATGGAGCGCAATCCACCCATGATCTGTTCCTTCACCAGCGTGGTGGAAACCAGCACCTGAATCTGAAAAAGCGGCACCGGATCGTCCAGCAGGCCGATGGGAATGCGCAGCTCGTAATCCTGGCTGCGCGCCATCAGCCGGTTCAGGCGGCCCCAGGTATCGAGCGCGAGCAACTGGTCGAGCGGCGGCTGCGGCCGCAGGTTTCGCTGCGCCGACTGGGTGGAGGAAAGCAGAATCGCGCCGTCGCTTGAGGCGATGGAAATCTCGACCAGCGAGGGCGCGTTGGCCACGCCGCCCACCAGGAACTGGGCCAGACGCGGGTCGCTGGCAATCGCGTCGGTCCATTTCTCGCGGCCCGCGGCGCCCTGCCGGGCGGCTTCATCGAGACGCGTCAGCAGCGCTTCCTTGGTCTGTTGCAACGCGATTTCGGCGAGGGCGCGCGAACTGCGCAGATTCGATTCGATGAGGTTGCGCAGAAGAAGCGCCGCAAAGCCCGCCACCAGGCACAGCACGGCGGGCACCGTAAGCAGCAGGATTTTCAAACGCAGCGACATCGCCTGACCGTTACTATAGCCATCCGGTAAGTCTGCTAGCCTGAAATCTTCGCCAATACTAATGGATATTTCGCAGCTACCGAAGCATTTCGATTCGAAACAGGCCGAGACGGCGTGGGACGCACGTTGGGAGGAATGGGGCGTCCACCGCTACGACGCCGCCCGGCCGCGCCAGGAGACGTTCGTGGTCGATACGCCGCCGCCCACCGTTTCGGGCTCCTTGCATGTGGGCCATGTGTTCAGCTACACGCACACCGACGTGATGGCGCGGTATCAGCGCATGCGCGGGCGAAACATTTTTTATCCCATGGGTTGGGACGACAACGGGCTGCCCACCGAGCGCCGCGTTCAGAACTATTTCAATGTCCGCTGCGACCCCACGCAGCCCTACATCGCCAATTTCGATCCGGAAACGGTAAAGAACGAGAAGAATCCCGTCTCCATTTCGCGGCAGAACTTCATCGAGCTTTGCCTGCGCCTGACCGTGGAAGACGAGAAAATTTTCAAGGCGCTCTGGCGGCGCATCGGCCTTTCGGTGGACTGGAACCAGGAGTATTCCACCATCGACGACCGCTGCCGCCGCATGGCGCAGCTTTCCTTTCTCGACCTGCACCAGAAGGGCCACATCTACGCCGTCGACGCGCCCGCGATGTGGGACGTCGATTTTCAGACGGCCGTAGCGCAGGCGGAAGTGGAAGACCGCACGGTGGCAGGGGCGTTCCACAATATTCGCTTCGAGGTGGAAGGCGGAGGTACGTTCACCATCGCCACGACGCGGCCGGAACTGCTGGCGGCCTGCGTCGGCGTGACCGCCCATCCCGACGACCCGCGCTACAAGCCCTACTTCGGCCGCAACGCGGTGACGCCGGTGTTCCACGTGCCAGTGCCCATCTTTCCGTCAAAGCTGGCCGATCCCGAAAAAGGCACCGGCATCCTGATGGTCTGTACCTTCGGCGATGCGACCGACGTGATCTGGTGGCGCGAACAGAAGCTGGCCACGCGGCAGATTGTCGGCCGCGATGGGCGGCTGCGCCCCATCGTTTTCGGCGAGCCAGGCTGGGAATCGAGCAACGCCGAAGTTGCCAATCAAGCCTACGCGCAAATCGGCGGACGGAATCTCAAACAGGCACGCCGGCTGATGGTGGAGACGCTGCTTGGCGATGCCTTAACCGATGCGCCGAAGCCCATTGAGCATCCGGTGAAGTTCTTCGAAAAAGGCGACCAGCCGCTTGAGTTCATTTCCACGCGGCAATGGTTCGTGCGCCTGCTCGACAAGAAGGAACCGCTGGTCGAGCGCGGCGACCAGATCCAGTGGCACCCCGACTTCATGCGCCTGCGCTTTCGCAACTGGACCGAGAATTTGCAGTTCGACTGGTGCATCAGCCGCCAGCGCTATTTCGGCGTGCCGTTCCCGCTGTGGTACCCGCTCGATGGCGATGGGCAGCCGGATTTCGATCGTCCGATTGTGGCCGATGCGGCGTCGCTGCCGGTGGATCCGCTCGATGCCACACCGCCCGGATTCACCGAGGCGCAGCGTGGCAAGCCGGGCGGATTTCTGGCCGAATCGGACGTCTTCGACACCTGGTTCACCAGTTCGCTTTCGCCGCAGATCTGCTCGGGCTGGATCACCGACTCAGCGCGCCACGGCAATCTGTTCCCCAACGACGTGCGCCCCCAAAGCCACGAGATCATTCGCACCTGGGCCTTTTACACCATCGTGAAAGCGCACCTGCATTCGAACGACATTCCGTGGAAGCACGTAGCCATCAGCGGCTGGGTGCTCGATCCGGACCGCAAGAAGATGTCGAAGTCCAAGGGCAACGTGGTAACGCCTATGCATTTGCTGGAGGAGTATGGCTCCGACGCGGTGCGGTACTGGTCGGCGAACGCGCGGCTGGGCACCGATACGGCCTTCGATACCAACATCCTTAAGGTGGGCAAGCGGCTGGTGACCAAGCTGTTCAACGCCGGGAAGTTCGTGTTGCAGCAGACCGGCGAAAAGCACGCGCCGGTGCATCCGCTGGACCTGGCGTTCCTTAAGCAGTTGCTCGACACGGTGAATCGCGCCTCGGATTATTTCGAGAAATACGAGCATGCGCTGGCGCTCGATGCGGTCGAGAAATTTTTCTGGCGCGGGTTGACCGACAACTACCTGGAACTGGTGAAGGCCAGGTCGCGGTCGGAAGTGGACCCGGTGGGCCGCGGCTCCGCCATCGCCACGCTGCGGCTGGCGCTGAACGTGATCTTGCGGCTGCTGGCGCCTTTCGTGCCCTATATTGCCGAAGAGGTGTGGTCGTGGGAATTCGCCGTGGAGACTGGCCATCGCAGCATCCACAAGGCGCCCTGGCCAACGGCGGCGGAATTTCCGCAGGGTGCCGTCGACGACGCGTTATTTGAAAGCGCGGTGGCCGCCTTCGCCGCCATCAACAAAGCCAAGAGCGAAGGGGGCGTTTCGGTTGGGCGCGGTGTGAAGACGTTGAAGCTTGCCTGCGGCCCGGGCACCGATATCAAGCCGATTCTCGCCGACGTGGCGGGCGCCGTCCGCGCGTCGGGCTGCGAGGTGGAGCTCCGCGACGGCCTCGAAGCCAATAAGTTCGAGGTGGCCGCCATCGAGTTTGAAGGCGGCGAATGAACGCATCCGCGCCGGTGGCTTATGGCATCGGAGGGATGGGTTTGTTCGTGGCGGTGGCGCTGGTGGCGGGCATCTATTACGCCGCGCGGCCGTACACGCTGCGCGCCGCGCTGATCGCCGCGGCCTGGTTGCTGCTCACGGCGCGGCTGGCGCGGCAAGGACTGCTGGCGCGATTCGATCTGACTCCGCCACCATTGGTTTTCCTGATGCTCGCCATAGGCGGTGGCAGCGCGGCTCTGGGGCTTTCGAAAGTGGGTACTCTGCTCGCACGCAACGTTCCTCTGTGGATGCTGATCGGTGTGCAGGGCTTTCGCCTGCCGCTTGAGCTGTTCATGCATCGCGCGGCGGAGGAAGGCGTGATGCCGGTTCAGATGTCGTATTCGGGCTGGAATTTCGATATCGTGACGGGCGCCACCGCGCTGATCGTCTCCGCGCTGGCCGCCACCGGACGCGCCTCGCTCACGCTGGCCAAGGCATGGAACGCGTTCGGCATTGCGACGTTGACTACCATCGTCACTGTCGCTCTCGCCTCGACGCCGATGTTCCGCGCCTTTGGCACCGAACCGGCCCGGGTGAACACGTTCGTCACGCATTTTCCCTTCGTGTGGCTGCCGGCCGCCTGCGTCTTCTTCGCCGCCGCCGGACACATCGTTATCGCGCGGGCGCTCGCGTTCCGCCGTGGTGAAATGTAAGGCATGACGCCAGAAGCCCGCCGCGTCCTCATCGTCGACGATGAAGCAAACCAGCGTTCCGCCGTCTCCAAAATGGTGGAGAAATGGGGCTTTGAAGTAGACACGGCGTCCAACGGCGTGGAGGCGCTCGAAAAGCTGCCGGGCTTTGAGCCCGACGCGATCGTTACCGATGTGATGATGCCCGAAATGGACGGCATGGAGCTGTTGCGCCGCCTCAACGAAATGCCCGGCGCACCGCCGGTGATCGTGCTCACCGCTTTCGGCAACATGGAAACGGCGCTCACCACCGTGCATGAGCATGGGGCGTTCTGGTTCGTGGAAAAGCCGATCCGGCCGCGCGGCTTCCGCGTCCTGCTCGAGCGCGCGGTGGGCCATCATCGCCTTTCGGCCGACAAGGAGCGGCTGGAACGGCAGTTGAGCAACAGCGGCGTCTTGGGCCGTCTGGTGGGCAAGAGCCAGGCGATGCAGGAAGTCTTCTTTCTGGTCAAACAGGCGGCTCCATCGAATGCCAACATCCTGCTCACCGGCGAGAGCGGTACCGGTAAGGAAGTGGTCTCCCGCCTGGTGCACGAATTGAGCCCGCGCGCGGCCGGCCCGTTCATCGCCATGAATTGCGCGGCGCTGCCGGAAACGTTGATCGAAAGCGAATTGTTCGGGCATGAGAAAGGCGCCTTCACCGGAGCCCTCACCGCCCGCCAGGGCTGTTTCGAACTCGCGCATGGCGGCACGCTGCTGCTGGATGAAATCGGCGACATGCCGCTGGCGCTGCAGGCGAAGCTTCTGCGGGTGCTGGAGGATCGCAAGGTACGCCGGCTGGGTGCGCCGCGCGAGATCGCGGTGGATGTGCGCCTGCTGGCGGCGACCAACCGCGACCTGAAACAAATGGCGGCCGAAGGCAAGTTTCGCGAGGATCTCTATTACCGGCTGAGCGTGTTGACCGTGGCCTTGCCGCCGCTACGCGAACGGCGCGACGACATTCCTACGCTCGCGGGCGCGATTCTCGAGGAGCTGAATCAGAAGCACGGCACGCGCGTGGCGGCGCTCGACCCGGCCGTGATGCAAACACTGGTCCGCTACGATTGGCCGGGCAACGTCCGCGAGTTGCGCAACGTGCTGGAGCGGGCTGTGGTGCTTTGCGGCGAAGGCGACATCGGGCCCGAACATCTTCCACGGAATCTGACCGGCCAGACGGCCGAGCCGGTCAAGCGAACGCTGGGGCCCACGCCGCAGGCGGTGTTCACCGTCGGCATGACGCTCGATCAGGTGGAGCGCGAGGTCATCGACCTGACGATGGCCTACACGAAGCACAATCGCACGCGCGCGGCGGAGATTCTAGGCATCAATCAGAAGACGCTCTACAACAAGCTGAAGGAGTACGGCGCCGCTTGACGGAGGCACTGTAGGGCGGCAAGCCGTTAGAATCCCGGCAGGAAGCGTCCGATCAAATCCTCATTGTCGACGGTAACGCCGAGGAACGCGAGACACATCTCATCCTGCGTTTCCTCGCCCCAGCGAACTTCTTTCAACGGGTTGCTGGGATTGTTCGGATTTCCCGCGGAATTATCGAAGACGCAAGTGACCCGCATCGTGTTGAAGGCCGGCCACGGAATCTCGGACTTGTAGTTGTAGAAGCCCTGCCAGTTGAAATCCCACTTGTCGATGTAGATCATCGGCGTGGTGCTGCGGCCCAAGGGCGAAATCAGCTCCAGTTTGATTTCCTTGCCCAGCAGGTGCATGTGAGGAAAGACCTGGATCACCTTGGTGGAGAGTGGCAGAGACATGTCTCCCTTCACCTCGTAGCGAGCCTCGCCGGGGGGAATCCGGAACGAGGTGTTCAATACCGGGACAAACCGCACGAGCTTTCTGGGCTTTTCTTCGCGGAAGTAGAGACCGACACGGGTCATGTCCTCGGCGAGGACTTTGGCGGAATAATGCACCTGCATCACCAGGCGCGCGCCTTTCGGTACCTGCACGGCCAATCCTTCTTCCAGGTGGCGTGCCGCGGAACCGGGCGCCCATCCACCAACCGCGCTGTTGATGGTGACGTTGAAGCCGGGGCCGCCGAAACAGGTGTAGCCCTCGCCGTCTTCCTTGGCATCGAGGGCGGGCGACTGGCCGCGCTCATCGATGTAGAGAATCACGTGATGCACGACTTTCCGCTCGCCGGGCAGCACATCCATGGCCGTCACGTAGCGCGTTTCCTCGAAGGGATTCGTTACCACGAAACAGCGGTAGACGTCGCGTCCGCGCTGCGGCGTGAAGGCCGCCTGCGGCTGCAGGATCAGGCCGGGCTCACCAAGACGCCACTCGCCGGTGGCGGCCGGGGCTTCCGGCAGATCGGCCGCGTCGCCCTCGGGCGCGCCGGCCATCACCCAGTCCTGAAGCGTCCGGCGTTCCTCCTCGGTCAGGCCGAAGTTGCCTTCGAACTCCCCATGCCCTGCCACCGGCTTCCACGGCGGCATGATGCGTTCGGTGACCACGCGGTTGATGTCCTCGGCGTAGATGCGCGCCTCTTCGTAGCTGGTAAGGGCGAACGGAGCGATGTCATTGGGCCGATGGCATTGAGCGCATTTCTGCTGGAGGATCCGCGAAACCTCGCGGGAGTAGGTGGGCTGGGCGTTCGCCGCCAGGCTCGCCCATAGAATTACCGCCGCCAATCGCATCGAAGTTCCCATCTCTCCTCTATTATGGGACAAATGAATATCGCCACCGGACTGGCTGAACTGCTGCGCCGCGACCTTGGGCGGCTGCGCAAGGAAATCGACGCGTTTCCCGACGATGCCACGCTTTGGAAGACCGCCCCGGGCATCGCCAATTCGGCCGGCAACCTGGCGCTGCACCTGGAAGGCAACCTGCGGGACTTCGTGGGAAGAGTGCTGGGCGGCATCGCCTACACGCGCCAGCGCGACCTGGAGTTTTCAAGCACCGGCGTTCCCGCCGCCGAACTGAGTGCGCGCGTGGCCGAACTGGCGGCCCAGATTCCGGACGTGGTGGCGGCACTTCCCACGGCCACGCTGGAAGCCGAGTATCCCATGCAGGTGTTGGGCAAGCCCATGCCGGCCCATCAGTTTCTGATCCACCTGACCGGCCATCTGAACTACCACCTGGGGCAGATCAACTACGCACGGCGGCTGTTTACAGGCGTGTAGCTACTTTGGGAGGCGCAGCGATTGGTGCGCCACCAGCCGCCAGTTGCCGCCCTGCATCACCCAAACGTGCAACATCTTGAGGTGCGCGGGCGCGACCGCTCCGCCGCCCATGCTGGTGGCGATCTGCGCCGTGCAGATGGACACCGCCGTGTTGCCGTAGAGCCGCGTTTCAATGGACTCGAAATCGATCTTGTGATACTTGCGGACGCCGGTCAGGTTGCCGATGAACATCGCCTTGGTGTCCACGTCGCCGGTGGAGTGGGTGTAGGTCAGATCGTCGGCCAGCACTTTGCCAAGCGCCGCCGCGTCGCCCTTCACCGTGGCCTCGGCCCAGACCTTTTCCGCGGCCTTCACGGCATCGGCCGTTTTGGGAGCCGCGAACACTGAGAGCGAAGCCAGCGCGAACGTCAGAATCAGTTTTGTCATGAGCACCAGGATACCGGTTTCGCGCGGCGAAGTGCGACAATGGCGGTCTCATGCGGCTGCTTCTTTGCTGGGCTCTCAGTGTATTTACGGCGTTCGCGCAGCAGGGCTATGACCTGATTCTGCGCGGCGGACGCATCGTGGATGGATCGGGCAACGCGTGGTATCGCGCCGATATCGGCGTTCGCGGCGGGCGCATCGCCGCCATCGGAAACCTGCGCCAGGCGGCGGCGAAGCGCGTCATCGAGCTGAAGGACGAGATGATCGCGCCCGGCTTCATCGACATGATGGGGACCAACAGCATCCCGCTGCTGCTCGAACCGCGCAGCGCGGAAAGCAAGCTGCGCCAGGGGATCACCACGATCATCGCGGGCGAAGGCGGGTCGGCCGCGCCGCAGAATGCCGATACGCTGCCTGGCGAGGTGAAAGCGGCGGGCTACCGTTGGAGCACATACGGCGAGTATCACCGGCTGCTTGAGACCAAGGGCATCGGCGTCAACGTGGTCCACAACGTGGGCGCGGCGCAGGTGCGGCGGCTGGTGATTGGGGAAGAGGACCGCGCGCCTACGCCCGCCGAGCTTGAGCGCATGAAGCAACTGGTGGACCAGGCGATGCGCGATGGCGCGGTGGGGCTTTCGACGGCGCTCATCTATCCGCCAGGCACCTACGCCAAGACGGATGAACTGGTGGAACTGGCGCGCGTCACCGCCAAATACGGCGGCTTCTATTCGACTCACATGCGCAATGAGAGCGCGCAGGTGCTGGAGGCGATCCGCGAGTCCATCACCATCGGCGAGCGTGCCGGCGTGCCTGTGCATATCTATCATCTGAAGGCCGCGGGCGAAGAAAACTGGCCGTTGATGCAGAAGGCCGTCGATCTGATTAACGACGCGCGGCGGCGCGGCCTCGACGTGACCGCCGACATCTATCCCTACATCCGCAACGGCATCGGCTTGGGTTCGTTTCTCCCTCCGCATCACTATGCCAAGGGTGCGCGCGTGTTCCTCGAAACATTGAAGGATCCCGCCGTGCGCAAGAAGCTGCGCGCGGAGGTGGAAAGCACTTCCGATTGGGAGAACTGGTATCGCCACGTGGGCCGCAATTGGGACAACGTGCTGGTGGCGCAGCTTCCGGGGAAAGAGGATAAGGCGCTGGAGGGGAAGTCGGTCGCCGGGATCGCGCGTGTCTGGGGCAAGGACGAATGGGACGCTTTTTTCGACCTGGTGATCAAAGGCGCCAACGTGAATCCGAAGAGCATGAACGAGGAACAGAAGCACCTGGCGCTGCGGACGGAATGGGTGAGCTTCTGCACCGACGCCGCCCCGTCGAATATCGAGACGGCCACCGGCGCCCATCCGCGCGCCTTCGGTTCGTTCCCCCGCGTGCTCGCGAAGTACGTACGCGAGGAGAAGGTGATTTCGGTGGAGGCGGCGGTACGGAAGATGTCATCGCTGGCGGCCAACCGGCTGCGCCTGTTCGATCGCGGCCGCATCGCCGTCGGGCTGGCGGCGGATCTGGTGGTGTTCGATCCGGAGAAGGTGCGGGATCTGGCGTCGTTTACCAAGCCGCTGGCGTTTCCGGAAGGGATGCCGTATGTGGTGGTGAATGGCGTGGTGGCGGTGGATGGGGGGAAGTGGACGGGGGCGAAGGCGGGGCGGGTGCTGCGGGGCAAGTGACGCCTTCGGCCGGTATTTCTCGCTTACTTATTTATGGCGGCGTGTGTGCTGGTGTGGTTCGCGCTGTGGGGTGCGGCCTTTCAACCCGCCCGGATCGACGCGCGCGCGGAGGTTGCGGCGGCTCTCTATGCCGCGTCGGCGACGCAGGCGGCGGCGGAACGGGCGGCCGATGCGAAGATGCGGGCGCTGCGGGCCGAGATTGAGCGCTTGCGGGTCGAGGTGCGGTCGGGGGAAGCGGCGGCTGGGAACCTCCGGGCTCAACTTACGGAAAAGGAAGAGTCCTACGTGGCGGCGCTGGCTGAGCGGGACCGCGCCTATGCGCAGGAGATCGCGGTGTTTCGGGCGGCGGTGCGGGATATCGCGGCGACGGAAGAAGGCGCGGCGGCTTTGGCCCGGTTCAATGCGGGGGATGAGCCGGGAGCGCTGCTGATTCTCGACGATTTGCGGAAGGCGCGGGATGCGGCGCGGCAGAGGCGGGCGGATATTGAGAGTGCGGCGGAGGGCCGGCGGATTGCCACGCTGGCGCTGGATGCGCGGGTGAAAGGGAAGGTGACGACGGCGGCGGTGATTGCGCGGTTTGAGGAGGTTACGACGCTGGATGCGGGGGTGCATTCGGATTGGGTGGAGTTGGGGCGGCTTTACCAGGATGCGGGGGTGCTGTCGAAGGCCATGCAGGCCGCCAGGCGCGCGGCGGAGACGGCAGTAGATGACCGCGATCAAACTGTCGCGTTGGGCGCACTTGGCGACGTGCTGGTGGCGCAGGGCGATGGGCCGGGAGCGCTATCAGTATATCGAAAGGGGCTGGCGATGGTCGAAGTGCTAGCCGCACGCGATTCCGCGAACACCCGGTGGCAGCGCAACCTGTCGGTCCTTCAGAAGAAGATCGGGAAAATGCTGGCGGTGCAAGGGGATAAGCCGGGGGCACTGGCGGCGTATCACAAGGGGTTGGCTATCGCAGAAGGTCTGGCTGCACGCGATCCGGCCAACACCGAGTGGCAACGCGACTTATCGGCCAGCAAGGTCGAGATCGGCTCTTTGGTAGCGGAAAGCGACAGGCTAGTCGCGCTGGTAATGTACCGCAGTGGGCTGGCGATCAGCGAAGGGTTGGCTGCACGTGATCCGGCCAACACCCGGTGGCAGCGCGACCTATGTGTCGTTCAGAACAATATCGGGGACGTGCTGGCAGCGCAAGGGGATAGACTAGGGGCACTAGCGGCGTATCGCACCGCGCTGACAAGCATGGAAAGACTTACCGCACGTGATCCAGCTAACGCCCAATGGCAGAGCGATCTGTCGGTCAACCACCGGAAAATCGGGGACATGCTGCTGGCGCAAGGTGATGGGCCGGGCGCACTGACGGCCTTCCGTAGGGGCTTGGCGATGGTCGCACGCGATCCAACTAACGCCGAATGGCAGCGCGATCTGTCGGCCATCCAGTCTAGAATCGGGGACGTGCTGGCGGTGCAAGGAGATAGATCAGGAGCACTGGCGGCGTATCGTATTGTGCTGGCAAGCACGGAATTTCTGGTCGCACGCGATCCAGCTAACGCCGAATGGCAGCACAATCTGTCGGCCATCCAGTCTAGAATCGGGGACGTGCTGGCGGTGCAAGGAGATAG
>CADEFT010000004.1:0-33175 GCA_902826685.1 uncultured Acidobacteriota bacterium | reverse complement strand
ATCAGGAGCACTGGCGGCGTATCGTATTGTATTGGGAATCGTGGAGTTTCTGGCCGCACGCGATCCAGCTAACGCTAAGTGGCAGCGCGATCTGGCGGCCATCCACGAAAAAACTGGGAACGTGCTGTTGGCGCAGGGCGACGAGTTGGATGCACTGGTGGCATTTCGCAAGGGACTGGCGATCCTAGAAAGGCTGGCCGGCCGTGAGCCTACAAACACTGATTGGCAGCGCGGCCTGTCGATCAGCCACGTGAAAATCGGCAACGTACTGGTGGCCCAGGGGGACGAGTCTGGTGCGCGGGAGGCGTTTCGTAATGGGCTGGCGGTCGCCGACCGGCTAGCCGCCCACGACCCGGATAACATCCAGTGGCAAAGTGACTTGGCGACCAGCCAGATTAAGACCGGCGACGTACTGATGGCACAGGGGAACTGGGCGGGTGCGCTGGGGGCGTATCGCAAAGCGCTGATGATTGAAGAAAGGAAGGTCGCGCGAGATCCGGCCAACACCCATTGGCAGCGCGACCTGGCGGTGAGTCAATTCAAGATCGGCGACGTGCTGGTGGCGCAGGGCGATGGGCCGGGAGCGCTGGCGGCGTATCGCAAGGGGCTGGCGATCGGCGAGGGGCTGGCGGCACGCGATCCGGCCAACACGGAGTGGCAGCGCGACCTGATCGTCAGTTACGTGAAGATGAATGAGGTCACGAAAGACAAGAGCTACATCGAACGAGCTCTAAAGATCGCATTGACCATGCAAGAGCGCGGCACGCTGCAGCCACGGGATGCGTGGATGGTCGAAGATCTACGCAAACGGCTCAATCAATGAGCGACGTTTTCGTTTCCTACAAAAGCGAGGACCGGCAGCGCATCCACCCCCTGGTAACCGCGCTCCAGGAAGCATCCCTTTCCGTCTGGTGGGATCGTCACTTGCTCGCCGGTGATAACTGGCGTGCCGGAATCCAGAAAGAACTGGACGAAGCCAAGTGTGTGATCGTCACCTGGACGCGGCATAGCACACCGGGGGACTTTGTTTGCGACGAGGCCAGCCGCGCGCAAGATCGTAACGTGCTGATATCAGTGCTGCTCGACAAGGTGAAACCGCCACTGGGTTTCGGGGAACTGCAGGCGATCGACCTCAGCCACTGGAAGGGCAACCCCAAGGATGCGTTTTTCGAAGACCTGAAAGCGGCGATCCAGGCCAAGACAGAAGGCAGGCCCGCCCCGCCACCCAAAGGGCCCGCCATGCGGCTGAGGCGGCGGCTCAGTTACGGAAGCGCGGTGACGGCGTGCCTTATATTCGGGCTCGATCTTTTCCACGTGCAGAGCGCGGTGTGCGGTGTTTCGACGGGCGTCTCCGATTCCTGCGGCGCACTCGGCCTCGGTGGGCGCGCGACAAAAGCGGAGCGAATCGCCTGGCAGGCGCGCGAGCCCGGCAATTGCGCGGCACTTCGCGCTCACATCGAAGGCTTTCCGAACGGAGCCCATCGCCAGGAAGCGGCCAGTCTGCTCTCGGCGCGGCGCGTTACGCAATCCGGCACATGGCTGCCCGTCAAACGCCAGCTCCCTTTGTTCGAAGCGCGGGAGTCCCGTGCGGCGGCGCTAAAGCACGCGCAGTCCAAGGCCGAACAGCTTTGCCGCAACTTCACGGCGGGCACTCTATTCCGATACGGGTCGGCCGTTGTAGAAGCGCAGACGTGGGATTGCGATAGCGCCGGGTGCGGATTCGAAGGATTCGCCATATGCGAACTGGAGCAGCGCGACACCAAAGAGACAGAAACCTGCGGGCTTACGCCTTTGGCGCATACTCCGGCCGCACCAGAAACACATACGCCGCCACGCCGATGATCAGCAGCGCGCTCACCAGATAAATGGGCGCGTTGTAGCTGCCGGTCGATTGCTTCAGCCAGCCGGTGAGAATCGGCGCCACGATGCCCGAAAGATTCGACGCGAAGTTCTGCGCGCCGGCGATGCGGCCGATGGCGGCGCCGGGCATCAGCGTCTGCGTCAGCGCCCAGTAGTTCGCCGTCGCCAGTCCGAGGCCGCTCAGCGATACGATGGCCATGGTCAGCGCCACTTCGTTCGATTGGGCAAAGGCGCCGAAGACTTCCGTGGAAGCCGCCAGCAGCCCGGCGATGGTGAATCCCTTGCGCACCTTGACCGCGTTCCAGCCGTTTCGAATCATGCTATCGGCCACGAAGCCCGCGACGATCGCCACCGTCGCCATGCCGCCGAAACTGAACGCCGTATAGACGCCCGAGGATTCAAGCGACAGCCCGCGGCTTTCCTTGAAATACGCGGGCAGCCACGTCATGCAGAAAAAGACGAAGTAGTTGTAGCAGAAGGTGCCAAGCAGCACGCCCCACATCAGCGGCGTGGAGAACATGCGGGCAAAGGGAATGGGCGTGGTCTTCGACGCTTTCAACTGCGCGGCTTCGATCTCGCGGTCGTCGTTTTTGACCAGCAGCATCCACGGGATGAGCCAGATCAGGCAGCCGAGGCCGAGGATGGCGAACATCGGGCGCCATCCGTAATTGACGATCAGCAGCGCCGCGGCCCACGACCCGATGGCCGGTCCGTACTTGGTGCCCGCCATGTAGATGCCCACGGCGAGACCGCGCTGGTGCTCGGGCACGTTGAAGCGGATCCAGCGCATGCTGGCCGGGGTGACCAGCGCTTCGCCGAAGCCCAGCAGGAAGCGCAAGGCGATCAGTTGGCCGACGGTGGAAATCAGCGACGTGGAGGCGGACAGCAGGCTCCAGAACAGGAACGCGATGGCGTAAGGCGTCTTGACGCCGAAGCGGTCCACCAGGAAGCCGGCCGGAATCTGCAGGAATGCGTAAGACCAGAAGAAGGCCGAATTCAGCAGGCCGCGGTCATTGTCGCTGAGGCCGAAGAAGCGCTTCACCTCGTCGGAGGCGAGGGCCACCGAAAGGTTCGACCGGTCGATGTAGGCGATGACCATGCCCAGGCTGAGCAGGATCACGATCGACCACCGGCGGGTCGAGGACATGCCTCAGGCCATCTCGACTTCGATGCGCTTGGCCGCCGCGTCGAGCAGCGTGATGCGGAACGAGCGGACCTCGCCGGTGCGGAGCTTGGGCGTGCCGGCGGCGGTTTCGGTGGCGCCGCCCTGCTTCCAGCGGGCCGAAAGCATGGCCGAAAGCGACGATACGTCGGATCGCGCGGGTTCGGGGGCGGCTGCCTGCTTGGGCTCGTCCTTGGGCAGGCGGCAGGTGGCGGCGATGCCTTCCGACACTTCCACCTTCGCCATCTCGGCGGTGGCCGAAATGACGCGCCCGCTGAGCGTTTCACCCACCTTGTGCTCTTCGATGAACTTATCCACCACCGTAGGCTCGAGCTGCTTCATGCCCAGGCGGATGCGGCGGCGTTCCTTATCCACTTCGAGGATCAGGGCGCGCACCTTCTGCCCCACGGCGAGCATTTCCTTGGGATGTTCCAGGCGCTTTTCGCTGGTGATATCGGCGATGTGGATCATGCCTTCGATGCCTTCGCCCATATCGACGAACGCGCCGAATTTGGCCATGTTGGTGACGGCCACTTCCTCGGCCACCTTGCCTACCGGGAACTTGGCTTCGACGTCTTCCCACGGGTCGCCGAGGGCTTCTTTTAAGCTGAGGGAAATCCGCTTGTCGGCGGGTTTCACTTCGGCCACCACCACTTCCACGGCATCGCCGACCTTGACCACTTCGGACGCCTTGCGAACGCGCTTGCCCCAGGCGAGCGACGAGAGCGGAATCAGCCCATCGACGCCGGGCGCCACCTCGACGAAGGCGCCGAAATCGGCGATGCGGACCACCTTGCCCTTGATGCGGTCGCCGGCTTTCAGGTTCTGGGTGGCGAGCGTCCAGGGATCGGGCGTGAGCTGCTTCATGCCAAGCGAAATGCGCTTGGCGGCGGGGTCGATCTTGAGAACCTTGACTTCCACCGAATCGCCGAGCGACAGCATGTCGGTCACCTTGGCGACGCGATTCCATGAGATATCGGAGATATGCAGCAGGCCGTCGACGCCGCCCAGATCGACGAAGGCGCCGAAATCCATGATGGTGCGGACGGTGCCGTGAATGATGGCGCCTTCCACCAGGCCGGCGAAGGCCTTCTCCTTGGCAAGGACGGCTTCCTCTTCGAGCACGCCGCGGCGGTCCACCACCACGTCCTCATCGGCGGTGTCGAGCTTGGTGATGCGGCAGCGGATTTCGGCGCCCACCAGCTTTTCCATTTCGATGGGATCGCGGGCGCCCGAGCGGGAGGCGGGGCAGAACGCGGACACGCCGATGTCGACGCGCAGGCCGCCTTTCACCACTTCGGTCACCGTGCCGCCGATCACTTCCTTATCGGCGAACGCCTTTTCGAAACCGGTCCAGTCGGTGGGACGTTTCACGTGTAGCGTGGAAAGCTCGTAGTAGCCTTCCTCGTTGCGGCCGCGAACCACGACGCTCATGACATCGCCAGCCTTCACGGTAACCTTGCCCTGCTTGTCGGTGAATTTGGCGACGGGCAGAACGCCTTCCATCTTGCGGCCGATATCGACGACGACGTTTTCGGCGGTGACGGAAATGACGGTGCCTTGCAGGGATTCCGACGCGGCCGCTTTGTGTTCCTGTTCGAACTCGGTGAGGATCGCGCCAAAGGCCGAGGGTTCCGGAGCGTCTTCGCGGTCCGGAATTTGCAAGGCATCGCTCGGTTGTGTGGTTTCTGGAAAATTCATGCTACGACCGGAAAGTAAGCCCCTATTTTGACACAATCAAGAAACGACATGCCGGATTCCAAGGGCCGCCTGATCCGCACGCCCGACGTAGTTTGGCTGCTGCTGTTTCCGGCGCTGGCGCTGGCCAGTCCCGACCGGCATCCGTTGAAGCTGATCTTCCTTGGGGTGCTGGCGGTGGTGCAGCTTTCCGAGCCGCGCCTGGAGTTCTTCAATACGCGCCGCGGCAACCTGGTGGCGATCGTATTGAAGCTGGGGCTGGGGTTTCTGATCATCGGCTATTCGGGGGGCATCCGCAGCAGCTATTACCTGATCCAGTTGCTGCCGGTGATCTCGGCCGCGGTTTCGCTGGGCGTTGGAGGCACGCTGCTGGTCACGGCGCTCGCCTGCTTGAGCTATGCGCTTTTCGCCCATCCTTATTTCCTCACCGAGCGTTACGTCATCGACGCGGAAGGCTATCGCGAATTGGCTCTGCGCACGATTTTCTTTCCAGTGGTCGGGTTTCTCACGTATCAGCTTGCCGAGGAGAATCGCGTCGCGGCGCTTGAGAACCGGGAAACGGCGGAGCAGTTAGCCGACGCCAATCGCCACCTGAGGGAAGCCGAAGACGCCATGCGCCGTTCCGAGCGCCTGGCCGCGCTGGGACAGATGAGCGCGGGTCTGGCGCATGAGCTGCGCAATCCCCTGGGCACGGTGAAAGCTTCGGCCGAGATGCTGGGGCGGCAGCTTCCCGAAGGCAATGCGGTGGCCGGTGAACTGGCGGGCTTCATCAGCACCGAGGTGGACCGCGTCAACTCGCTGATCACGCGGTTTCTCGATTTCGCGCGTCCGCTCAAGCTGCAGCGGCACGTGCAAAGCCTCACCGATTCGCTCGACCGGGCGGTGGCTGAGGTGCGCCGCCACAATCCTCCGCTGCCGGTGACGTTTTACACCAACTATTCGCCCGATGTGGTGCCGTTCTCTTTCGACGCGGAACTGATGGAGCGCGTCGTCTACAACTTGTTGTTGAATGCCGCGCAGGCTTCGCCGCCCGATTCCACGGTCACGCTCAAGACCCGCGCCATCGACGGGCTGGTGGAAATTTCGGTGATCGACCGCGGCTCCGGCATCGATCCTTCGCATCGTGAGAACATCTTCAATCCGTTCTTCACCACCAAGCGCGAAGGCGTGGGCCTGGGCCTGGCCATCTGCGCCAAGGTGGTTGACGAGCATGGCGGTAGAATCACGGTAGAAAGCGAGAAGGGCGTGGGCAGCGTGTTTCGCGTGCTGCTGCCCGCCGAGCCGCCTTCTGAATCGCCCTAGATGAAAAAACGAATCCTGGTTGTTGAAGACGAAGAGAAGCTGCGCCGCGTGATCCAGTTGCAATTGGCCTCCGCCGGTCACGAAGTGGACCAGGCGGGCACGGCGGAAGAGGCCATGCGTTACACCGATCGCGTGGATCTCGTGCTGACCGATCTCAAGCTGCCGGGCATGAACGGCCAGGAGCTGCTGAGCCTCATCCACCGCCAGAACGCCGATTTGCCCGTGGTGGTGATGACGGCTTTCGGCACGGTGGAAACCGCGGTGGAGGCGATGAAGTCGGGCGCGGTGGATTTCCTGCTGAAGCCGTTCTCGCTGGACCATCTGATGAAGGTGGTGGACAAGGCGCTGGAGGTATCGGCGCTGCGCGTGGAAAATCGCGAGCTGAAGGAGCAACTGGGGCGGCGGTACCAGTTTGAAAGCATCGTTGGGGCGTCGAAGCCGATGCAGGAGATTTTCTCGACCGTGACGCGCGTGGCGCCAACGCGCGCGACGGTGCTGCTATGCGGGGAGTCGGGAACCGGTAAGGATCTGATCGCGCGTGCGATTCACTATCATTCGCCGCGCCGCGACCGTCCGTTCGTCAAGATCAATTGCACGGCGATTCCGGAAAACCTGATGGAGAGCGAACTGTTCGGCTACGAGAAAGGCGCCTTCACCGGCGCCAATACTTCCAAGCCCGGCAAGTTCGAACAGGCCGACACGGGCACCGTGTTTCTGGATGAAATCGGCGACGTGCCCAACCAGATTCAGGTCAAGCTGCTGCGCGTGCTGCAGGAGCGTGAGTTTGAGCGCCTGGGTTCGAACAAGACGCTGAAGACCGATGTGCGCGTGATCGCGGCCACCAACGTGGATCTGCGCGCGGCGCTCGAGCGGGGGACGTTTCGCGAAGACCTTTATTACCGGCTGAATGTGGTGCCCATCAATATTCCATCGCTGCGCGAGCGCAAGGAAGATATCCCGTCGCTGGCGCAGCATTTCATCGGGCGGCTGGCGGCCGAGCTTGGCAGCCCGTGCGAATCGATTTCCGAAGGCGCCATCGAGAAGCTGATGGAGTATCAGTGGCCGGGCAATGTACGGGAGCTCGAAAACGTGATCGAGCGCAGCCTGGTGATGTGCAACGGCAAGACGCTCGAGTCCGGAGATGTGAAACTCGACCTGGCTCCAGCGAAGCGCACCGCTGCAGTGGCCGATGCGTTTCTGCCCGAGGGCATGTCGCTCGACAACTACGAGCAGACCATCATTCGCGAGGCGTTGAAGCGGGCCAACGGCAACAAGAGCCAGGCCGCGCGGCTGCTGGGATTGACGCGGAACGCGCTGCGGTACCGGCTGTCGCAAATGGGATTGGAGACGGCCGAGAAGGATTAAGATTTAGTTATGAGAGCCCTGCTGTTCTGGATCGGGCCGGCCGTGGCGTTTGCGGCGGAGGCTCCGGCCGAAGTCACGGCGCTCATCGGCAAGAGGTGCGCCGGGTGCCACACGGGCGCGGCGGCCAAGGCCGGTCTCGATTTCTCCACGCTCCCTTTCGACTTGAGCGACCGGGCGGTGCGCGAGCGCTGGATCCGGATTCACGACCGCGTGGAGAATCGCGAAATGCCGCCGAAAGACATCCCGTTCGACGAGGCCGAACGGACGGCGTTAACCGCGCAATTGGCCGGGCGGCTGGAGGCGGCCGATCTCGCCGATGTGCGCGCGCACGGGCGCGGCCCGATGCGGCGGCTGAACCGGGACGAATACGAACAGAACCTGCGCGACGTTCTGCACCTGCCGAGGCTCGACATCCGCGACATGCTGCCGGAAGATCGCGAAGCGTATCACTTCAATAAAGTTTCCGAAACGTTGGACATGTCGCGAGTGCAGTTGACGGCCTACCTGGATGCGGCGGAATCGGCGCTGCGGCAGGCGATGGCGGCATCCACCGCGCCGCCGCCGGTGACGAAGTTCCGCACCTTCGGGCGAAATCTGTTTCCCGGTTTGCGCAGCACGGGCACGCTGCATTCGATGTTTTTCATCAAGGACAACAACGGTGTGAACGTGGCGAGCGAGCGCGGGACGCCGATGGCCCCGGAGCTCGAAAGCGACCCCAAGCTTGAGATGGGTTTGTTCCGCTCGCCCGGCTGGCCTTATGGCGCGTTTCCGCGCGGGTTCGCGGCCAAGCATTCAGGCGACTACCGGATCCGCTTCGCGGCGCGGGCGGTGCTGCAGCATCCGGGCTTCCGCGTGAGCGATGCCAGGCGGCCCGTTCCGATGACGCTGCGCACGCGCCGGCCCACCAATCACGACATCGCCGAAGACGTGAAATCGGTGGGTGGCATTTTTGAGATCGCACCCGGATCGCATGTTTACGAAGCGACCGTGCCGCTGGCGGCCGGCCAGACCGTGGAGTACGGCCTGCTGGGCTTGCCGGTGCCGCAGGTGGACGCCGAGGGCAAGACCGGATCGTACCGCTACCCTCCCATGCCGCCCGAAGGGCAGCCCGGTGTCGCTTTCCAGTGGATCGAATTCGAGGGTCCGCTGGCGCCCGCCGCTTGGCCGCCCGAGAGTCATCGTGCGCTGTTCGGCGATCTGGGCATCGCGCCGGCGCCGGCCAATCCGAAGCACGAAGCAGGCCGGCTCTTAAGGCGATTCCTTAGCGCGGCGGCGCGCGGTGCGGTCTCAGAGGAAGCCGCCGCGAAGTTTGAGCGTCTGGTTCACACGCGGCTCGATCGCGGCGAGCCGTTCGCGGAGGCGATGCTCGCCGGCTATCAGGCCATCCTCTGCTCCGATCTTTTTTTGTACCTGCGCGAGCCGGGGACGAACTTCGCGCTGGCCGACCGGCTCTCGCACTTTCTCACCAACACGAGGCCCGACGCGCCGCTGAGCGGCAGCCGGACGCTGGCGGCCGAGACGGACCGCCTCATCGACGGCGCGGGCTTCGAGCGGTTCGTGAAGAACTTCACTGGATACTGGCTGAACCTGCGCCACCTGCGGCGCGAAGATCCGGACGAGCGGCTCTATCCGGAGTATCAGCTCGATGAATATCTGGTGGACTCGCTCGAACGCGAAACAACGGCCTACTTCACCGCGATGGTGCGCGAGAACCTGCCGGTGCGGGCGCTGATCGAATCCGATTTTGTTTACCTGAATGAACGGCTGGCGAAGCATTACGATATGGAACCGGTGGAAGGCGCGACCATTCGCCGGGTGACCTTGCCCGCGGGCAGCGCGCGCGGCGGCCTGCTGACGCAAGGTGCGATTCTGAAAGTCACCGCCAACGGAACATCCACTTCGCCGGTGCTGCGCGGCGCCTGGATCATGGACCGCATTCTGGGCGATCCGCCGCCACCGCCGCCGCCTGGGGTGCCCGCCGTGGAGCCGGACATTCGCGGCGCCAAGTCGATTCGCGACCTGTTGGCGCTGCACACCAAATCGAGTACCTGCGCCGCCTGCCACGCCAGGTTCGATCCGGTGGGTCTGGCGCTGGAAAATTTCGACGTGCTGGGACGCTGGCGCACGCACTATCGCGGGACGGCCGAAGGCGAGCGGGTCACCGGGATCGACCACACCGGCCACGATTTCGCCTACACGATCGCCGGCGCGGTGGACGCCGCCGGCCAGCTTGCCGATGGCCGCAAGTTTCGAAACGTGCGGGAATTGAAGGCTATTATTGCCGCCAATCCGCGCCAACTGGCGCGCAATCTGCTGCGCCAGTTTACCGTGTATGCCACCGGAACGCCGGTGCGTTTCTCCGATCGCGGCGAGATCGAGAAGATGCTGGATGCTTGCGAGCGCAACGGGTATCGCACACGCGACCTCATCCACGCGCTGGTTCAGAGCCGAATCTTTCGGGGAGGATCCTGATTCATGAAAGCGCCGCACATTGCCCGGGCTCCGATGCCACGACGGACTTTCCTGCGCGGTTCCGGCGTTACGCTGGCCCTGCCACTGCTTGAGTGCATGACGCCGGTGTTCGCCAAGACAACGGCGCCGCCTCACCGCATGCTGATCCTGAGCAACAACCTCGGCGTGCTGCCGCGGCATTTCTTTCCGGCCGCCGCGGGGCGCGACTATGAGATGTCCCCGTATCTGGCGGCGCTATCCGCCCATCGCGCGGATTTCACCGTCTTCAGCGGACTTTCGCATCCCGGCGTCAGCGGCGGGCATAGCGCCGATAATTGCCTGTTGACGGCGGCCCGCGGCGCCTTCAAGAGCGGATTCCGCAACTCGATCTCGCTCGATCAATTCGCGGCCGAGAAGCTGGGGCCGGTGACACGGTTCCCTTCGCTCAACCTTGGCGTCAACATCGACAAAGGCAATCGCAGCCTTTCCTGGACCCGCGACGGAGTCCTGCTGCCGGCCGAAGACAGCGCGCCGCAGCTTTACGAGCGCCTGTTCGTGCAGGGCGGCGAAGAGGCCGTGGCGCGGCAGCTTCACCGGCTCGAAACCAGGGGCAGCATTCTGGATACGCTCACCGGTGAGACGATGCGCTTCCGCCGCGAGCTGGGTTCGGGCGACAAAGCGCGGCTCGATCAGTACATGACGTCGGTGCGCGAGGTGGAGGAAAGGCTGCAATCGGCGCGGGCTTGGGAGTTGAAGCCGAAGCCCGCCGCGTCGCAGCCGCCGCCGCCGGATCTTCAGGACAAGAAACTGTTCTTTGAAAAATTTGAACTGATGATTGCGATGGCGCAACTGGCGCTGGAATCGGATTCCACCCGCATTGTGACGCTAATGGCGGATGCGTTCGTCACTCCCGTGTTCAAGCTGAGCGAGAAGGCAAGCACGACCGAGAGCTATCACGGGTTATCGCATCACGGGCAATCGGAAACCAAGGTCCGGCAGCTCGAAGAGGCGGACCGCCGGCAGATGCAGTTGCTCAACCAGACGATATCGAACCTGGCGGCGCGGAAGGAAAACGGCGAGCGGCTGCTGGACCGGACGATGGTGTTCTATGGCAGCAGCATGGGCGACGCCAACATCCACGACAACACGAACCTGCCGGTTCTGCTGGCGGGCGGCGGGTTCCGGCATGGGCAGCATCTGGCGTTCCGGCGCGACAGCAACGCTCCGCTATGCAATTTGTTTGTGAGCATGATGCAGCGGATGGGGATTGAGACGGAATCGTTCGCCAGCGCCACGGGCCGTTTGAGCGGGCTCGAACCAAGTTAGACGCGTTCCCGGACATTGAATTCGAGCTTCCATCGGCGCCCGTCCTTGGCGACGCACCAAAGCTCCAACACGCCGGTCTCGGTGACTTTCGATTCGAGGGAGACGCGCACGATCTGCCCGTCGCCGCCCGATAACGTCACCTCGATAGGCGCCAGTTCCTCGAGTTCGTCGGCGCCCCAGGCATCCAGCATGGCGCCCGCCTGGTCGTTCTTGCGCGAAGGCGAACACAGGAACCGGAAATCGGCGGGCTCGCCCACCACCAGCCCGAATTCGCGTTCCGGGTACTCGTGCGCGGTGCCTTCCTCCATGCCGAACGGCACCACGGTCAGCGCCTTCATGGGGGGGCGCATGCCGGGAATGGCGGGCATCGCCGTTTCGATGCCGATGTAGTAAGTGCGGGGCACGCCGCCGCGGATACGCACGCCGCGTCCGCGCCGCGCCATGCCGTAATAAGCGGCGCCGCGCGCCACCGCGTGCATGAGATTTTCGCCGCGCAGCACCTCGGCGGGCGCCACGCCTTCATCGCGCAGCCAGTTGTTCAACACTTCCATCAGCCGGTTGCGGATGAGCTTGGCCCGCAGCACGCCGCCGTTGAACAGCACGTGCGTGGGGGCGGCGAGTCCGCTGGCGGTACGCTTCACCGCGCCATGTTCGGCCGTCGATGCCTGCTGCCGCAGAAAGCGAGCCAATTGCCGCGTGATGGCGGCGTCGGCGGCATAGGGCAATCCGATTTCCTGCAAGCCCGCGCGGCGCGCCCGCATCGGCATGTCCTGGCTCGAAACCACCGGCAGGAATCCGTCCAGCAGAGTCGATTCCAGATCCGCGCGGCTCAGCTTGGCCTTGATCGTGCCGCCCACCAGTCCGGTGCCGCGGCCGAGAATCGTTACCGCCGCGTCCGATGCCTTGCTGTCTTCCTCGAGCAGTTTCTCTTTCGCCATGCGGCTTTGCTGCCACAGCGCGTGGAACTGCATGGCGTCGAGTTTCGTGTTCTTCGCCGCCAGTTGCTGCTCGACGCCGCGCGCCAGGGCGAGGTCGATATTGTCGCCGCCCAGCAGGATGTGATCGCCCACGGCCACGCGCTCCAGGTTCAGTTCCCCTTCGCGCTCGGTGACGGCGATGAGAGTGAAGTCGGTGGTGCCGCCGCCGATATCCATAACCAGGATGAGGTCGCCCGGCTTCACCTGATCGCGCCATTTCGGGTTCGCTTCCAGCCAGGCGTAGAACGCCGCCTGCGGCTCTTCAAGCAGCGTGACGTTGTTGTAGCCCGCCTCTTCGGCCGCGCGCTGGGTCAACTCGCGCGCCACCGCGTCGAACGACGCGGGCACCGTCACCAGCACCTGCTGCTGTTCGAACGGCCGTTCGGAATGCTTCGAATTCCACGCTTTGCGAATGTGATCGAGGAACCGCCGTGACGCCTCCACCGGCGAAATTTTTGGCGTGCCTTCGGGCGCCTGCAGCGGCAGCAGCGCCGCCGAGCGGTCGACGCCGCCATGCGACAGCCACGATTTGGCGGAGGTCACCAGGCGGCCGGGCCGCTCCACGCCACGCTTCAGAGCGAGCGTCCCCACCACAGACGGCTCACCACCCCACGGCAGATTGGTGGAACCTTCCGGAAAATCCTTCGAATCGGGCAGATAGAGCGCGGAGGGCAGCAGCGATTCGTCGCGCACTTCGCCGGGATCGGTCAATTGCGGGACGGGAAAAAGCTCCACCGGCGGCTGCGACAAAGCGTCGGCCGCATGGGATGTATCGGCCCAGGCTACGGCACAGTTGGTGGTGCCGAGATCGATTCCAATGACGAGATTCCCGGCCATCTATTCGATCTCGATTTCGGCGGGCGCGACGATGGTCAAATCCTGCTTGCCGCCCACCTGCGGCAATTCGATCGACTGCGCTTTCCAGCCGCGATGCCGCAGCGTGCCTTCCTTGGGCGGCGGACCCGCGGGCACATTGCCGACGAATTTCACGCCCTGCGCGCCGCCGGCGGCCGAGGCCTTGGCCACCGTGCCTTCCACACCGTCGATCACGGGCCCAAACCTGACGTACTTGGCCAACGCGGCGCGCGAATGTTCATGCAGCGGGCGCACCGCCGCGCCCACCTGATCGTCGGAATACGCGGCGATATCCTCCATCAGAAAGTCGATCAGCCGTGCATCGCGCTGCAGAATGCCCAGCAGTTGCAGCGCGCCGTCGGCCGGCCTGGCCACCGGCGCGGGTGGAGGCGGCGGTGGAGCGGGCTTCACATCCTTTGCCTTGACGTAGCCATAGGCGGCCGCGACGCTGGAGGGAAGCTCGCCGCCAAAAAGGATGCCGAAGAAACTGCTGAAGGCGTTCGAAATGCGGCTCAAAGAGGACCTCGTTAATGGATGTTCGCGAGTGGCCGCCCCGGTCGCGTGGCGGCTGCGGGCGGAGACTTTCTTTAGGATACTACGCGGTTTCGGCTACACTCGCTCTCATGATCCGGCGTCAGTTTCTCACCTCCACGCTCGGCGCTCCGTTTGCCTCGCAGGCGGCGGCGCAACTGGCCAGCCCGAACCAGGTTATCCAATCGGCGCGCGAGGCGGCGCTGGCGGTGTTGAAACCCACGCCGGCTCAAATCGAGCGTGGCATCGAACTGCACAAGGATTCCCTGGTCGTCGAATCTTACGGATTCATGCCGCGCGCCGCTATCGATGGCGGCCTGATCCGCCGCGAAATAGAAGCCGGCGCCTCCGCCGGTGAAGTGACCGATCTGATCGAAGAGACGATGATGACGCGCTATGTCGCCAGCGCCGCCGAGCGGGAAGAAATGATCGCCGCATGGCGCTCTTCGGGCGTAACCTGCATCCTGCAGAACGCGGGCGAAGAAGGTTCCGCGCCGATGCGTCTCATCAAGCGCCTGGCGCGGTTCACCTATGCCACGCAGTTCCTGCGCGGTCAGGTTTCGCAAGCCGTGGAACCGGCCGGTATCGAAGCCGCGCGCAAGGCAGGCCACCATTGCCTTTACATGTCCGGCAACGGCGTTCCGATTCCGCAGAACTGGGACTCGGTGGAGGAGGAGCTGGGCTATATCCGGATCTTCTTCCAACTGGGCATTCGCATGATGCACCTCACCTACAACCGCCGCAACATGATTGGCGATGGCTGCGGCGAGCCGGGCAACGCCGGCCTGTCGGATTTCGGCCGCGCCGCCATTGCCGAGATGAACCGGTTGGGTGTCATCGCCGACGTGGCGCATTCGGGCTGGCGCACGAGTCTGGAAGCGGCGAAGGCATCGAGCAAACCCATGGTGGCCAGTCATACCACGTGTGCCGCGCTGCACCACCATATGCGGTCGAAACCCGATGAAGTGATCCGCTCCATCTGCGACACCGGCGGACTGATCGGCATCTGCTCGATTCCAAACTTCCTGGGCGGCACGGGCGATATCGCGGCGATGTTGAATCACATCGACTACGCCGTGAAGAAATTCGGCGCCGGTCATGTGGCCATCGGCACCGACGTCGCCTATGTGTCGCGCAACGCCGGGGACGAATACCGGAAGCTGGGCCAGCGTCCGCGGGCGCGCAACCGCTGGGAGGCGCTGTGGCCGCCGGGCTCCGGCGACACCGGCACGCGCGAACAGAGAATGACGATGGCCTGGACCAATTGGCCCGTTTTTACCGTGGCCATGGTGCAACGCGGTTATTCCGATAGCGACATCCGCCAGATTCTGGGCGGCAATGTGATGCGTGTGGCGCGCGCCAATTTCGATGGCGTCCGCCCCGTCTAGAACGTGAGGCGCAGGCCGAATTGAACGACTCGCGCCGCGGCCGCCGATGAGATTACGCCTACCGTCGCCGGCACGGAGATGTTACTCGCCGGATTACCAAAATTCGCTTTGTTGAAGACGTTGAAGAACTCGCTGCGAAACTGCAGGTTGATCTTTTCGGCGAACGTGAAGTTCTTGTACAGCGAAAAATCGAAGGTAACCGAGCCCGGCCCAAGCAGGATGTTGCGGCCCGAGTTGCCGAAGGTAAACGCAGCCGGTACGGCGAAGGCGGCCGGGTTGAACCAGCGCGTGATGACCGGATCGCTCAGCTTTGCATCGCCCACCAGGTCCGCGCGTCCGCTGGGCGAGCCCAGTATCGTCGAATTGAAGGTCACCGAATATGGCGTGCCACCCACGATGCTGGTGATGCCCGCGATCTGCCATCCGCCGAGCAGGTAGTTCACCGGACCGCCCACGTTCAGATACGGCTTGCCCTTTCCGAAGGGCAGATCGTAGAGGTAGTTCACGCGCAGCACGTGGCGCGCCAGGCCGCTCAAGTCGGCGCGATCGGCGCGGAAATTGCGAATATCCTGCGGTCCGCCGTAAAGCTCATCGCCGATGGAACGTACAAACTGATACTCGCCCTGAAACAACAGCCCGTGCGAATAGCGCTTGATTACGCCGACCTGCAGGGAGTTCGACGTCCAGCTTCCGCCGGAATCGTAGTAGGTGATGGAAGACCAGGGCTGAATGGGACGCTGCGGCTGAACCGGGCCCGCACGGAACGATCGCGGCTGGTTCACGTCGTACCCGCGCCACGTCTGCAGATAGCGGTTGCCCAGATACGTGAGCCGCAGGCCGACCGAGCCCGGCAGTTCGCGCTCCACCGTCAGGTTCCACTGCTGGGAGTAACCGTTCTTCATGTCCGGGTCGAAGGCCGTGAACGCCGGGTTGGCCGGGATGCTGCCCGCGCCGGGAAAGGCCTGCGCGAAGTTCAGGGTGGGCGTCGTGTTCGATTGCGACTCGGTAGTCTCGGTCAGCACGAACGGCGGGTTCTTATCCGCCGCCAATACCTGCGCACCGAACAGCGATCCGAAATAGATGCCGTAGCCGCCGCGCAACACGGTCTTGCCGGTGAGACGGTAGGCGAAACCAAAACGGGGCGCAATGTTGTTGTGATCCCCGTTGATCAGCTTGCTGGGGAAGCCGGCTTCTTTGTGCGTGACCACGGGAAATACGGTCAACAGCCGCGGAATCGCCAGCCGTGAGATGCCGCCGTCGCGATCCGGCACCACGATGCGATTGGTCTTCAGATCGAAGTTGGCATACTGGCCGTCGCGATCTTCCCATCGCGTCACGATCTCATAGCGCACGCCGAAGTTCAGCGTCAGCCGCGGGCTCACTTTGAAATCGTCCTGCACGTAATAGCCGAGCACGCTCGCCCCCGGCTGCGTCGAACCGTTGAAAGCCGACGAGCGCTGCGCCGTCAGCGGCCAGCCCATCAGGAAATCGGCCAGCGCATTGCCGGTGAAATTGCCGCGGAAAGTGAAGAAGCCGCGCGGATAGGGGCGAATCGCCAGTCCGTCGTAGCTCTTGGCGAAGTTCATGTCGAAGCCGCCCTTGATGATGTGCTTGCCCTTCACCCACGTCAGGTTGTCGATGTACTGATGGCTCCACTGGCGGAAGAAGCCGCCGGAAAAGGTACCCGTGTTCTCGGTGATCTGCGTATAGCCCAGAATGTCGAGCGAAGGGACGCCGCCCGCGCCGCTTGAGATTGGCGGCAAGCCGGGGATGAGCGCCGACAGGTCGAGGTCCGGATTGGCGGTATTGCGGAAATTGTCGTTAAACACGTAGCCAAACTTGAATTCGTTGGTCACCGTCGGCTTCACGTTGCGCAGGTAAGTGAAATTGGCGTTGCGGTCGAGGAAGCCGAACAGGCCGTTGCCAAAGCGTTCGGTGGCCGGACCCGCCGAAAAATAGGGGCCGTTGGTGAACGAGAAGTAGCGGCCATAGATGCGATCGCGATCGGTCAGGGCGTGATCGACGCGCAGCGACCAGTTGTTGAGCGTGGGCTTGTTCGAAAGGGCGGTCTGGAAGTTGAATCCCCCAGTGCGGTTGGGCAATGGATAGTAGTCGATGAGCGCCTTGGCCGCATCGGAAAGCCGGTTGGCGGGAATCACGTTGCCGGGGAAAGGAGTGCCGCCGGCCAGCGCATCGCGAATGGGCGTCGCGAGGGCGGAAAAATCGCCGCCGCGCTGCGCCGCCGTGGGCACCGTCATCGTGTTCACGCGCGGCGATCGTTCCCGCAGTCCTTCATAGCTGAAGAAGAAAAACGTGCGGTTGCGGCCGTTGTAGAGTTTTGGAACCAGCACGGGTCCACCGACCGAGCCGCCGAATTCATTCCGATTGAACGGCGGATTCGTGGCCGCGAAAAAATTGCGCGCCGCGAATTCGCGGTTGCGGTTGTACTCGTACAGCGACCCGTGAAACTGATTCGTTCCACTTTTGGTTACCACCTTGATCTGGGCACCGCCACGTCCATACTCCGCGCTGCCGTTGCCATTGATTACCTCAAACTCACCCACCGTATCGAGCGAGGGGAATGCGCCCTCCAGTCTTCCCGAGATGACGTCGTTGTTCGTCGTGCCATCGACGGTGAAGTTGTTGAACTGGTTGCGCGGCCCGCCGCCGATGGATGTGTTGGTGCTCGAACCCTGCACGCCAGGGGCGAGCGCCAGCAGCGAGAACAGACTCCGTCCGTTCAACGGGACGCCCAGAATCTGTTTCGAATCCACCACCGCGCCCACCGACGAAGTTTCCGATTGCACCACCGGCAACTGCGCCTGCACGTCGATGCTGGTGGCCACGTCGCCCGTGCGCAACTCGAAGTCGGCGCGTACCGTCTGGCCCACCTGCAACACAAGCCCGCTGCGCCTTTCGGAATTAAACCCCTGCTTCTGGACCGTGATGGAGTAGGAGCCAACCGTCAGCGCCGGCAGCGCGAAATAGCCCTCTTCATTGGTCGCGGTCGCGCGCGAAACCTGCGTGGCCTCCTGCGAGGCGGTGACCTGCGCGCCCGGAACCACGGCGCCCGTCTGATCCGTTACGCGTCCCACCAGGTTGGTGTTTTGGGCAAAGACGAGGCCCGCCATGCTGAGCAAAGCGAGAATCAGTTTCATTACCCGAGTCTATTACGATGCGGCGGTATCGGCGGGCCGCTCTTCCTGGTGCCGCCAGAGTTCCTGGAACATGGGCATGCTTTGGCGCAGATATTCGAACGTGCCTTCGCCGGCGATATGCCCCTGGCTCAGCACGTAGACGTAATCGAACTGCCGCAGCAGGTGCAGCCGGTGGACGGAAGAGATCACCACCTTATCCTGAAACTCGCGGAACATCCGCTCATAGATCAACGCTTCGGATTTCGCGTCGACGCTGCTGGTGGGCTCGTCGAGCAGCACCACCGCGCTTTCCCGCGCCGCGAGAATGCCGCGCGCCAGCGCCAGCCGCTGCTTCTGGCCGCCCGAAAGATTGACGCCTTTTTCCTGGATGTTCGAATCGAGGCCCTTCGGCAGATTTTCGAGCACCGTGCTGAAATGCGCCGCCGTGCAGACTGCCTGGATGTCTTCCACCGGAAAGGGCAGGCCAAGCGTCACGTTGTAAGCGATGGTGTTTTCGAATATCTCCGGTTCCTGGGGGAACAGCGTGGTGCTTTCGTTGAGAGAGGCGAACTCCATCGGCTGCCCGTCCACCGTCATCGTCACGCCGGGGCCGGGTTGATAAAGCCCGCGCAAAATCGCCAGCAGCGTGCTCTTGCCGCTGCCGCTTTCGCCGATCACCGCGATCCGCGTGCCGCGGCGCAGCGTGAGGTTGATGCCGCACAGCCGGTTGTTTTCGTTGTGCGCAAACGAGAGGCCCTTGATCTCAATGCGGCGCCACGATTCGGGCAGCGCGGCCGGCGCTTCAGGCCGATGTCCTTCGGCGTATGCGGCTTCGATGCTCGCCGCCGTCTGGACATCGGTGTTATATTGCACGATCTGCGTGTACTGCCACGCCACATCGTGAAACACGCTAGTGAACTGATTCACGTACCCGAGCAGCGTCACCAGGCCGGCCGCCTGAAAGACCTGCCCCGGCGTCCAGTTCTGATACACATAGCCGAACGCGATGACGCAGTAAGTGAGTACGATCAGCATATCGGCGGCGAACCATTTCCATTCGTTGATCAGCGCGTTCTTGCGGAAGGGCCGTAGCAGATCGTCCACCTTCGCCAGCAGGCCCGATTCCATGCTGCGCTCCAGGCGCAGGGTGATCACCGTCATGATGTTCGACAAGCTGTCGAACAGGGTCGCCGAGATGACGTGCTCGCGCTCGTTCACTTCGTTTTGCGTCTCGATGAACGGCTTGTCGAACTTAAAGATCACGGCAATGGTGAGCAGTCCCAGCAGCACGCCGATGCCTCCGAAAAGGGGCGAAAACCAAAGCATCGCCGCGAACGAGAACACGAACTTGGACACCGCGTGGATGTACATGAAGCCGCCGTCGAAGAAATTGCGGAGCGCTTCGTAGGCCTTGCGGATGCGGTTGATCGTCGAGCCGCTGTGGTGGTCCTGATGCCATTTCACCGGCAGGTGCAGAGCCTGATGGTAGCGCTCCTCAAGGAAGTTGCGGCTGAGGTTGAAAGCGAGCTGGCGTTCGAGAATACGCGCCGGACCATGAAAGCACCACTCGGCCAGCTTCAATACGAAGTAGCAGACCGAGTAAGTCAGCGCATCGCGCAGAATGTCACCCTGCCGCTGCACGCGCCCGACAAACCAGCCGAACAGGATGGGATGCGCCGCCGCCACGAGGTTGGCGGCCCCGAACATCGCGTAGACCAACACGTATTGCCTGCGTTCGTGACGCGCGTAGCGCCACGCCGTTCGAAGCAGGGATACATAAGGATTGGACACGCCAGTTTCGAGCGTAGCATCGGTCAGAACAACGGCAGCCAGGCGAAGGTGATCTTCTCGTAAGCCTGCGCTTCGCCGCGTTCATAGAGCAGGCCCACCATGCGGCGGCCGATCATGGCGAGCGAGGAATAGGCGGCGGGCCCCGGATGAATCACGCGCGAGGCGGCCCAGGTGGCGCCATCGTCGCGGCTCGCGCGGATGGTCATGTTCTCGCGTTTGGTGCTGGCGGGATTGGAAAACAGCAATCGTTTGCCGCCCGCCGAGATGAGGCTCGCCTGGCAAACCGGCTCGATCAAACCTTCGTCGAGCGTCACCGCCGACCAGGTCAGGCCGCCGTCGGAGCTGTGCGCCACCGCGCGCCGGTTGCGTTCATGCAGGCTGCGCATGTTGAGCGTCAGGCGTCCGTCGCTCAACTCCGCCACCGCGCTTTCGTTGGTCTTGTCTTCCGCCACGCCGCCCAATTTCCAGGAAGCGCCATGATCGTCGCTGTAGATTGCGTGGGAGTGGCGCGCGAGCGATCCGGCCACGTAATGATCGCAGGCAATCACCAGGCGGCCCGAACGCGTCTGGATGCCGTTGCCCGGGCCGGTGGCGTACCACGTCCAATCCGGCCGCTTCACGTCACGCGTAATTTCCACCGGCGGCGCCCAATGCACACCGTCGTCTTTGCTGTGCGTGACCCAGACGGTGCGTGTGCCGGCCGATTGACCGGCGATGATCTCCTTCAAATGATCGCTGCCCACGTTGCGCGTCAGCAGCAGCCAGATGGTGCCGGTTTTGCGATCGACCACGGGAGCCGGGTTGCCGATGGTATCGGTGCCGAAATCGGCCACCACCTGCTGCGCCGACCACGTCTTGCCGCCGTCGGCGCTGCGCTTGAGCACCAGGTCGATATCGCCCGAGTCGCCCCGCCCGTTGCGGCGTCCTTCACAGAACGCGAGCAGCGTTCCTCTCTTTGTCGCGATCAGCGCGGGAATGCGATAGGTATGGTATCCATCCTGGCCCGCCTGAAACACCTCTACTTGGCGTACATCCTGGGCCAGGCATTGTGCGGCGATCGCCGCCCAGAGCAGTTGCTTCATTTTCTCTTGGCGACGAACTCCGCCACGCGGCCCTGCCCGCCGTCGCGTTGGCGGGTGAACTTGATCTCATTGCCGGAGACTTTGCCCTTGTAGAGAATCCTGACCTTATTGCCGTTGAACTCCAGGTTCTGCACGAACGAAAGATCGTCGCCTTCGATCTTGCCTTCCTCGATCGGGCGCTCTCCCATCTGGTTAGCGACGGTGCCGGTGAGTTTGCCGCCATCGCTGTTGAAGGTAAACGTGGAGGCTTGCGTTTCCCCGCCACGGCCGGGCACGTCGGCGGTCCATTGACCGTCTACGCCGGCTGCTCGGGCAAACGGGGCCAGTGTCGCCAGTAGGGCGAATGCGAGTAAGCGGATGCGAAGTCTCATGGCACAAGAGGCGCTGCCGGTAGCGCCGGTAGTTACCGCCTGTACGTATCTTAATTTGAAACCGCCGGCACCGGCGCTTCACGATTCAATCGCCTGGCGATATCGAACGCGGCGCGCGCGGCGTCCTGGTTCCCCACCGCCTGCTGCAACAGCCCGGCCAGTAAATGATAGGACCATTCGCCCGGCCCGAGTGCGATAGCCCGATCGATGAACGGCACGGCTCGGGCTGCCTGCTTCAAATCGTAATAGAGGCCAGCCAGCCGGAACAGGTTTTCCGCCTGGCGCGGAACGAGTTCGAGCGCCCGCTCCAGCAGTTTGGCCGCGCCTTCCAAATCATTTCGCTCCACCAGCGTCTTGGCTTCCTCCACCAGCCGCGCCGAGCCCTGTTGCGCCTCGTTGCTTTGCGCCTCCTTTGCCTTCTGTTCCGAAAATCGAGCCAGAGCTTTCCGGCGGTCGCCGGGGCGATTCAGCTCACCGTAGAGCCGGGCCAGGCGATAGAGCGCATCGGGATCGCCGGCGCCGGTTGCCTCGAGTTGGGTGAGAGCATCGGCTTTACGGCCCGATTGCTCGTAGGCGGCGGCGAGGACGTACCGGGCTTCGAAGCTGGACGGAGCCAACCGCACGGCGTGCTCCAGCAACGGAATCGCCTCGGCGGCATTCCCGCGTTTCACCAGCAGGTTGCCCAGTCCCACCAGCGCCGACGGAAACGAAGGATTGAGCTTGAGAGCGGCGCGGAACTGTTCTTCCGCTTTTCCGGGCGTGGATGTAGCCGCATAAGCGGCGCCAAGGCCGGCCAGCCCCTCGACGTCGCCGGGCTCACGGGCCACCAGTTTCTCGAGAACCGCGACGGCCTTCTCATTCAGCTCATGCTTTAGATAGAGCTTGGCGGCGGCTCGCGATGCCGCGGGGTGATCGGGAGCCCTGCGTAATATCTCTTCGTAGGAAGCGAGCGCGCCGTTGTCGTCGCCGCGCGCCGCGTATGTTTCGGCCAAAGCCAGCCGCGCCTCGATCAGACCCGGAGCGCATTCGGCGGCCGCGCGGAAGGCGACGATCGCTCCCGTATCGTCCTTCAATCGCTGGCGCGCCAGGCCGAGATAGAACGGCACATCGCAGCGCGTGGAGTCGCGCCATGCCTGCTCGAAAGATTGCGCCGCCTCCCGATAGCGCCCTTGATTGAGCGCCTGAACGGCGCTTTCGACGGTCTGGCCGGGTGCCTGCCGGAGCCGCTCGCTTTCCGCCATCGCCGTCTGCGCCTCCGCGGTCCGGCCCGCGCGCCGCAGTTCCACCGCAAGGCGGTAGTAGACATTGGACCGGCGGTCGCCCAAGGCGATCGCCTTGCGGAAAGCCTCGATGGCCGTCGCGGTTTCCTGGCGGGCGGCGTGGGCGCGGCCGAGTTCGAACCACACCATACCGCTGGCGGGCTCCAACTCTCGTGCGGCATTGAGCGCGCGTAGCGCCTCCTCCACGCGGCCCAACTCCACATACGCGTGGCCAAGCTGCAGGTGCGTGCGCGGCCAGGCGGCATCGAGCTTCAACTCGCCTTCCAATTCCGCCGCGGCCTTCTCATACTCGCGCGATTCGATATAGAGACAGCCGAGCGTATAGCGGAGTCCGCGTACTTTGAGGCCACGTGCGGAAAGAGCCTCCAGTTCCGCACGCGCCCTGGCCGTTTCGCCCAGCGCCTGATAGTAGCCGGCGCGCAGCTGGCCCAACCGGAACGAGGAAGCGTCGGCGGCTTCGATTCTCGACACCGCGTTTTCGTAGGCCGCCTGCATGGCCGCGCGGGAGCCGCCCGTGCGCGCCTGGCCGAGGTAACTCTGCGCCAGATGATAGAGCGCGTCGACATTGTGCGGATCGAGTGCGGCGGCTTTGGCGAGAGCGGATTCGGCTTCGCGAAAGCGGTCGAGACTCAACAACGTCAGGCCCAGATAGTAATGCCCTTGCGGGTCGTCCGCCCGCGCGGCCGTGTATTTTTCGAGCGCCGGAATCGCCTGCGCGGGGCGGTTGCGGTTCCATTCGGCGATGCCCAGAAACAGCCAGCCGTTCCACAATCCGGGCTTGCGGCGCAGACCGGCTTCAAAGGCCGCCACGGCATCGGCGTACTTGCGTTGCGAAAAACAACTGAGGCCCAGATTGACGTAGGCTTCGGCCAGGTCCGGCGCCAGCTTGACGATGGCGCGATTATGCACTTCGGCGGATGCGAAGTCGCCCATCTTCATCGCCGAAGCCGCGGCGGAAGCATGCTCCGCCACATCGCCCGGTTGGCCGAAGAGCGCTCCCGCCGCCAGCGTCAGCGCAATCCACATGCGCGTATCAGAATACCAGCCGGAGGCTGAACTGCACTTCGCGCGGCCGGTTCGATTGCTGCAGAATCCGGCCGAACGATGGGTTTTCCACCAGGTTTAAGATCCCCGGAGATGTGCCGGAAACGCCTCCGAACAGCGTGCGGTTGAAGGCATTGAAGAAGGAGCTCTTGAACTCCACGCGGCGCGCTTCGCCGAAGAAGAAATCCTTGCCGAAGGTGAAATCCTCGCTCAGCAGGGCCGGGTTGCGCAGGCCCGGCAGATTGGCGCCGCTGTTGCCGAACGTGAAGTTGTCGGGGCGCGTGAACGCCGCCGGATTGATGTAAGGCGCGGCGTTTGGATCGCCCTGGTAAGCCGGATTCTTCAGCGGCTGGCCGCCCACCAGGTTCGCCCGCACCGTGCCTGAAAACAGCCCGGTATTCTGGTTCGACACCACGCGCATTGGATAGCCGGACTGGTAGTTTTGCACGCCGGAAAGCTTCCAGCCGCCAAGCGCGAGGTTCGCCGCGCGCCCGGTGCCGTTGAGGTACTTTTTGCCGCGTCCCACCGGCAGTTCATACGAGTAGGAAACCACCAGGTGATGCGGCACATCCTGATTGCTGATGGCCTTGTCGGCGCGCCGGTCGTAGCCGTTCTGCGTGCCGACGTCGCCCGCGCCGAGGAAGCCGCCCAATCCCGGATTGCCACCCTGCGTATTCGAGATCAGTTTCGAGAACGTGTAGGACGTCAGGAAGAACAGTCCGTTGCTGTAGCGGCGTTCCGCGCTCATCGTCAGCGCGTGATAGGTACTGTGGCCGGACGTATCGCCATCCACCGATTGCGAGATGCCGGTGTATTGCGGCAGCGGCCGCAGCGCCTGGTTCACACTGCGATTGCCGGGAAAGCCCGCCCACGGGGACGCGATGTTCGCCTGTCGTGCGGCGTCGGAGCTGATGGGCACAAACAGCAGGTCGCGCAGCCTGAGATTGCTCGGGTCCACCTGATTGATCAGCTCGCGGCCGGCGAGCAGTTTCACGCCCATCGTCGCCTGATAGCTGGCGCGCACCACGGTCGATTGCCCCAGGCCCTGCTCGACGGTGAAGTTCCAATCGTATAAGTAAGGGGCCCGGCCCGCATAGCGCGGCATATAGCCGACGGTGCCGAACAGATTCAGCCCCGGATCGATGATGGGAGGCTTTCGCGGGCTGGCCGGAAATCCATCGCCGTAGAGGAACCCCGGCGACACGCCGCCATCGGGCGAGGCCAGATTGAAGAAGCCTCCGAAGCCGTCGGTTCCGCGATCGGCATTGGCGCCCTCGCGCATCGGCAGGTAGTAAAGCGCGCCGCCCGCGCGTACGACGGTCTTCGGCGCGATCTGATAGGCCAGCCCAAGGCGCGGGCTGAAGGCGTTCATCCGCACGTCGGTGAAGCGCGCCCGGCCAGTCCGTCCCACGCCGTTGCCGGCGAATTCAAGCGCTCCCAGAATGCCGCCCGCGGCCGGGTTCGAGCAGTGACGGCACAGGTTCGACTGCTTGCCGTCCCGTTCGGCCTTGGGAAAAGGCAACTCATAGCGCAGGCCGATATTCAGCGTCAGCTTGCGCGTCACCTTGTAATCGTCCTGCAGATACCAGGCGTAGTAAGGCTGCCCGTAGTTGAAATCGCCGCTGAAATTGTAGCGGCCGTTGTCGGCCATGCCGAGTAGAAACGCGGCGTAGGACGCACCGGTCTGCCCCGGCGCGCCCGGCAATCCCGTGGTGCCGCGGCTGAAGTTGGCCTCGCCCATGCACGTGTTGCAATCGATGCGGCGGTAATCCTGGCGGATGAAATTGAAGCCGAATTTCAGATTGTGGCTGCCCTTGATCCACGCCACCTGCTCATTGATCGTCCAGGTCTTGCTGGGCGAAAGCGTGTCGATCCAGAACCCGAGCCGCACATAGCCGTCGCCGAGCGTGTAAAGCGACGGTGGCCGGCGGTTGCCGGTTTGGCTGGTGGCGGTGGCGCCGCCAAGCTCGATGATCTTGCGGTCGGCTTCGGGAATGTCGTAGTAGCGCTCGCTGAAGTACTCGATCACGTCGCGCTTGTTCATTCCGAACGTGAAGTGATTGAGCAAAGTCGGTGTGATCACGTAGTCGTGATTGACGCGATAGAACTTGTTGATGCCCTGGCTGTTGAAGTTTTCGCCCAGAGGGCCGGGGATGGGCCCGATCGCATCGGGACGCCCGAAGAACTGCCGGCTGAACAGACCGTTGATGCGGCTCTTATCGCTGAAAGCATAGTCGCCCTTGATGGACCACACGTTCTGATCGCTGCCCGGATTGCCGACCACGTTGATGTTGTTGAAAATGCCTGGCAGCTCCGTTGCCGGCAGGTATTTGTTCAGCGTCGTGGCGGCGGGCACGATACGCGCCCTGGGAATGAGATTTCCTGGAAACGGATCGCGTACGATACGGCTGCCATCCACGCGAGTGGAAGTGGGATCGTAAACCGGGATGACGGCGCCCGCGCCGTCGCGCCAGACGCTGAAGTCGCCCGCGCGCATCGCCTCGGTGGGCACAGAGACCAGTCCGCCCGGGTTGCCCTGACGGAAAATCGCGTTCTCGTACGAGAAGAAGAAAAACGCCTTGTTACGCCCGTCGTAGACCTTTGGGACATAGACAGGGCCACCCGCCGTGCCGCCGAAGTTGTTCTGCCGTACCACCGATCGCCTGGGCGGATAGAAGCCGCGCGCGTTCAGCTTGTCGTTGCGGAAGAATTCAAACAGCGAGCCGTGCAATTGATTGGTGCCGGACTTGGTGGTGAAGTTGATGATGCCGTTGCCGGTGCGCCCGTATTCGGCCGAATAGGAATTGGTGATCACCTTGAACTCGGCGATGGCGTCGGTACTCACCGATTGGAAGCTTGGATCGTTGCGGCGTTCGCTGGCGGCCTCCGCTCCGTCAAGCAGCATGCTTTGCTCGGAAGAGAGCCCGCCGCCGATGCGCAGACTCAAATCCTGGCCGGGCGTCACCGTGACGCCGGGCGTCAGCAGAACGAAGCTGAGGTTGTTGCGCAGGCCGCCGGATAGCGTGAGCGGCAGGTCCTGAATCGTCTGCGCGCCGAACACCTTGCCCAGATCGGTGCGTTCGGTCTGGACGAGCGGAGCGGCGGCGTTGACCTCCACCATCTCCACCAACTGGCCTACTTCAAGACTTAGATCGATGCGCGCGGTGCTGTTGACCTGTACCGGTATGTTCACCGCCTGCGCCGTGCGGAAGCCCGGCTTTTCCGCGGTTACGGTGTAAGTTCCTACAGGCAAGTAGGGCGCGGTGTAGGTGCCGTCGGGTCCGCTGGTGGTGGATTGCAGCAGGCCCGTAGCCGGATTGGCGACCTTGATAGCGGCGCCGGGCACGGCGGCACCCGCCGCGTCCGTGATCACGCCCGTGATGGTGCCGCGATCCTGCGCCGAAAGGGAAAAAGCGGAGAGCAGAAGGAAGAGAACACCGGAGTTCAACGCCATTCAGCACCTCAAATCTCGAGATATGCCGGGCTCCGAGTTGAAATCAATCTATTCTCTCCGCATTTCGGAGTCAAGGGCCTTATGGTATAAAATTTAGCCTCTCTGGAAGTTCGGCCGGTACCTCGAACAAATCCACCCCGAACGAGGCGCGTACCAGTGCGTTCACGTCCGGTACCTGTTCGGCGCCGCTGGCCAGGAATTGAAATCCCTGCTGCAGCGCCGCCAGTGAAATCAAGGCCTGGGAAGTGGGTCCGATGGGCACCAAGAACGTGTGAGGATCGGGCAGCAGGTCCACGGCGACGGCCCGGGCCTTATCGAACCGGTAGACGGAAGTCTGTTCCCGCGCTCCCGCCGCGCGAATCAGCGTGGAGTTGGCGGGATTCGGAACGGTTCTGTCCCCCAGCGCGATCTGGAAAAGTGTGCGCTTGGGCCGTGAGCCTGGCTGCGGCGTTTGCTTCAATTGAGCCGCCACGGCCGCGGGCGCGCCCAGGCTTTCGAGCCATTCCGTACGTTCCAGCATGTCCTGAATCGCCGCCGCGCCGGGCAACGTTCGAATTCGCACGGGCTCGTCGCGCAGCGGGATATCTTCCTCCAGGCCGGTGGCGGTGTTGAGCAGCCTCGGTTCGCGCGCCGCCAGCGGGCCCACCAGAAACAACGGCCGGAAACGGGGGCTCAATCGCGCCGCCTCGAGCAGATAACCTCCGCCCGTGTTCATCACGCCGGCCGAAATGCCGGGGCTCATCGCGGTGGCGATGGTGCCGTAGAAACTACCGAGCGATTGGCCATACCAGGTGATGGCCAGCGGGTTCAGATCCGGAGTGCCGTCGCCATCCAGATCCACGCCGTCGCGAATGGTATGAACCATCTGCATGTAGTCGACCACGGTCTGGCGGATGCAATCGCGTCCGCCGAGCGGCGCACCGGGAATGGAGAAGATACAACCTTCGAAGGCGTCGATGCGGCCGTCGCCGGTGAGATCGAAACCGCGGCCCGGCGCGGGGATCTCGATCGTCGAATCGGCCAGTTGCAGCCGGATGGTCGATTCGGGGCCATAGCCGTGTCCCACCGCCGACATCGCCACCACGGCGAATCCCGCGCTTGCCGCCGAGGCCAGAACGGTCGGCATTCCAAACCGGTCGTCGTTGATGCCATGCCCGGCGAGGATCACCGGATAGCCTCCGGGCGGAGCGGGCCGCGCGGGCAGCCACACGTGAAAAAAGATCTGCTCGGTGTCGGCGGGCATGGGCAGTTCGCCCGCCGTGGGCAGGGCGGGAATGATGCGGCTCGCCCCCAGAAAGCGCGGCGACCGGAATGACCCGAATGCTACACGCCCCACTCCGAACTGCTGCAGCAGCGCGGCCGGAACGGCCAGGGTCGAATCTTCGAAGCGGTTGCCGCCGCCGGTGGCCACCTGCTGGTGTAATGTTACCGATCGCAGCCCGGCGAGATTCAACGGTTCGCGCTGCGGGCGGAAATCCGGGTACACGCGATCGACGATAGCCGACGCCTGCTCATACCAGGCCGTCGTGCTGAGCGTGGTGAATACGCTTGCCGCCACGATCCGCCGCGGATTGACGAGAGGCTGCGCCTTGGCCAGGGCCGCGACGACATCGGCGCAATAGGACGCGCCCACGCGGCCATCGAGGCACAGACGGAACCCGGGATCGATCTCCACCGGGTCGCCCGCACGATCGCGCACGGCGTCGGTGACGATCAACGCGTACCGCCGCGCGCCTTCCAGCACCTCGTCGGGTTTGCCGTACGCCGTGTTGCTCGATGGATCGTAGATCAGTTGGTTCATCGGCGTCAGCCGGCCTTCGGGCTTCAGTGGCGCCCGGCCGTTCTGAAGCTGGTCGAGCCAGACGTAAAATACGCCGGCCTTTAAAGTGTCGGGATTGATGGCCCCGGAAAATTTCACCGTGGCGCGCGCCGTCGGGCTGAAGCCGTCAAGTTGATTGATCAGGCGCAACTCTCCGCAGTCGCTTGAGCGGCCCGTGCAATCGCCAAGCGGCAGATCCACGCGGCGAAACGTTCGTTGAGCGCCGTCGGAAGTAGTCAGATAATCGGCCGGAAACGGGCCGATCGAGACGCTGCGCGGATCGAATTCCACGCGAACACCGGCGGCGGATAGAGTGGTGGCGAACAGGTACAGCAGAATTGGCACCATCCGATTTTACGCAAATCCACACGCGGCGTCCGTTGCGTAGCATGAGGCATGACCAATAAGGAAATCATTGCCGACCGCGTGGCCGCTTTCGCCGATCCCGCGCGCCACTCCTACTACCTGGACCTGTATGGCGGCGACGCCCAATTGCATGGCTATGCCGGCGTGGGGCCCGGCAAGGAAGGGATCGTGGCGTTCTACGAAGGGTTCTGGACGTCGTTTCCCGATGCGCGTGTGATCGTTCACGAAATGCTGGAAGACGGGGACAAAGTCGTGGTGCGGTTCTCCCTGACCGCGACGCACCAGGGCGTCTTCGCCGGCGTCCCACCGTCAGGCAGACCGATTGAATCGCACGGCATCACGATCCTGCGCATGCGCGACGGCAAATGCGTGGAACGCTGGTCCTGCGCCGATTTCCTCTCCGTCATGATTCAGATCGGCGCTGTGCCGCCACCGGCCTGAGCTAAACTAATGGCTCCATGCGTAAACCCTTCATGGCCGGCAACTGGAAGATGTACAAAAATGCGGCCGAGACCGCCGCTTACTTCGAGAAATTTCTGCCTTTGGTAGCCGCCAGCACGCACTGCGATATCGCCATCTGCGCCCCGTTCGTCAACCTGCCCGCCGCGGTGGCGGCCGCCGGTGCCAGCCGCGTCGAGATTGGCGCCCAGAATCTTTACTGGGCGAAGGAAGGCGCCTTCACCGGCGAGATTTCCGGGCCCATGCTGGTGAACGTCGGCTGCAAATGCGTGATCGTCGGCCATAGCGAGCGCCGCCAGTATTTCCATGAGACCGATGAGACGGTGCTGAAACGCACGCAGGCCGCGCTGGAGAATGTTCTGCATCCCATCGTGTGCGTTGGCGAGCGTGTGGAAGAGCGCGAATCCGGCAAAACGGAAGCCGTGCTGCAAACGCAGTTTGAAGGTGGGCTCGCGCCATTGAGTCCAGCCCAATTCGCGAAGGTCACCATCGCCTATGAACCGGTGTGGGCGATCGGCACAGGCAAGACGGCGACGCCCGAGATGGCGGCCGATGCGCATCGCGCCATTCGCTCGCTGGTGACTGCAAAGTTCGGTGCCGCGGCCGCGCAGCAGGTGCGGATCCTCTATGGAGGCAGCGTGAAACCGGACAATGTGAAGGGCCTGATGGCGCAGCCGGAAATCGACGGAGCGCTGGTGGGCGGCGCCAGTCTGGAGCCGGCATCCTTTGCGAGCATCGTCAATTTTTAAGCTCGCGGCTTTCCTGTTGGCGGTCTGCCGCGCCGAGGAAGCGCCGCGTGTGCCGGCCGAGCTCGAAGAGATCATCGGCCTCGCGCGCGCTTTGCCGCCCGAGTTCTCCGCCGATCTTTTGCTGGAGGCGGCCAATCGCCTGGGCTCCCGTCATCGCGTCAAGGTACGCGCCTTGCTGGAGGACGCCTTCGTGCTGGCTGAGCGGGCCCGTGAGCCGCTTCCCCGCCGAGCGATTCCAACCGCCGGACCGGCCGAGCGTTTGCTCGAAGAGGCTTTTTCGAAAGGCCTCGACCGGCTGTCGCTGCAGGCGCGCGCCGTGCGGCAGATGTACGGTCTCGATGCCAGGCTCGGTGCCGAGTATTTCGCACGCTTGCCCGCCCCACCGGCCGGTCCGCACAGTTGCGCCGATCGCATGGTGTGGGATTCGTCGCCCTATTGGGAAACCGCCGCGCAGTTGAAGCAGACTCGTCTTCGCGGCATTGTTTCCCCGGTGGAGATCGGGCCGGCCGTGAAAGCGATGATGGCGCTGAAGCTGGCGAACACGCCGGCGGCTGCTGCGCTTCTGGACGACGTGGCGCGGCTCGGTGGCGATGACCGGGCGTTCACCGCCACCCTTCGCACCGCGCCGCGGGATCTGGAGACGCTGGCCATCGAAACCGCGCGCGCGGGCGGCGACCCCGCGCCGGTGCTGCGAACCTTGGCCGGGTATCTCGCACATCACCTCACCGGCCGCCGTTGCGCCGATACGCTGGAATCGAGCCGCACGGCCGCCAGTTCGTTCGCCTGGTACTACAACGACCGGCTGCGCGTGGCTGGATATCTATCGCCCGTCGAATTGCCCCTTCTACGGGCGGATGAAATGCAGCCCGAGTCGGTCGTTCCCGCGGCGGAGCCCGCGAAGCAGAAATGGTTCGATGCGCTCGACAGCCCGGATTTGTTTGACACTCAGCCGCTGGTGTGGTGGGTGGCGGCGGAGAAGCGGCTGAAATCGGCGGATGGCGAGGTTGTGGCGCATCCGGTTTTGGCGGCGTATGCGAAGTTGCGCGCCATCCGCCAGTAACGTCTACTTTCCAAACCTGTAGAAGACACCAGCCGTAACCCGAAAGGTGCTTATCCCTCCATCAGAGGCGAAATATCTTGCGAATCGAAATTCTGGCTGAATGCCCCAGTTCTTCCCGGCGAAGAAGCGTAAGCCAGCCCCGCCACCGGCGCTGAAATTGCTCTCGTTGGCACTTACGCTAACCACATTTCGACCAACCGTCGTAGTGCCACTAATGGTGACGATCGCAACGCCGGCTACTCCCACCACGTAGGGGACCGCTCTGGAGCGGCCTGATCGCAAATTGATGTTCACGCCTCCGGCCATGTCATAGAGGCTGGATTTCAAGCTGTCGGACGCGGTGCCGCTCAGTGCGAAGTTTACCAACCGCGTATAGCCTAACTCTCCAAACACGACAAGCCGATCGGTGGAGACTCCCGCGCGGCCACCGAATATCGGCTTGGTTATTCCCTCGCCGTCCACGCGCAGATTGATTGCCCCCGCAAAACCTGCAACCTCCGTCTGAGTGGTGGATGGAGATGCTTGTCCCCAACAGATGCTGGCGGCGACAAGAACCGCGTTACAGTAGGGAAAGGCTTGACGGACGGCTTTCGCGGCCGCCCGCATGAAAGTGAACGTGTGCATATGTTCCTTCTCTGACGAAATGCGTTTTTTATCGGTTTGACCGTTGGTAAACTTTCTTGCCGCGTCCTATGGCGATCAGAAGCGCTCCGGCTCCGGCCACCGCAAGGCCGCCGATGTCGAGTGTCATACTCCTTTGTTTCGGAAGACTGCCGCGAGAGAGCGCGTTGACATCACGAACCGAAGTTATGAAGCTGTTGGAGCTTACGAGCGTCACGCCGCCCAAAAGGAGAACGGCGCCGGGTATCAAAAGCGGGCCTCGGTTGCGTATGGACTTGACCTTGGGCCGGGAAAGTGTCGCCACGCTGCTGCCTCTCGTGTTGAGCCAAAGAGTCTCCGGATCGGCCTTGTCCACTTTCCCTGACAGCTTCTCGCCGTCGAGTTGTACATCGACTTTGGTCCCGCTGCGGAGGTTGAGGACGTTTTCCCAGCCGCGGTCCTGGGCCGACAGAGGGAGCTGGGCCGCTATAAGCGTGACGCACGTGAGTGCGAGCATTTGTTGCGTATGGAACTTGAGCATGATGTCCTTTCTGGTGTAGTTGCAACTGTTTTGTGGTCGCCTGAGTAGCATAGGTAAGAACCTTCCGCTGACGGCCTCGAACAGTCCGTTCAATGGAGTTCAAACTTAATTTCCGGGTGACGGAAGGCTCAAATTACCGCAGGGTGGAAGGGCCAAACAAGGTTAAACGCAGGAGGTTAACGGCCAAAAACTCGATTAGCGTGAGTTAGCCTGGTAGGGAACGGTCATTCGCATGAGATTTAATCTCGCGCCGGAGACCAAGACGGCTACGCGGTCCTTCGCCACAGCGATTCTTCCCGCGCCGATGGGATAATTTTGGTACCGGCGAAACGCGTGTACCAGTTTCGGATCGCCTGCCGGGGCGTTCTTCGCAGTTAAGTCCAGACGCCACAGGTCGCGGAAACCAAGGCGGTTGGCGAGGAAGTAAACGGATTTTCCATCGGTAGACCATTTCAATTGGGTGTGGCTACTTTGGAACGACGGGCAAGAGGCGCAGAATCAGCGAGT